>NZ_JAKRFT010000009.1:0-61535 GCF_022347925.1 Pseudoalteromonas sp. CnMc7-15 | reverse complement strand
AAATGGTAATGCCAGGTGACAACATCAAGATGGTAGTAGAGCTAATCTGCCCAATCGCGATGGATGAAGGTCTACGCTTCGCAATCCGTGAAGGTGGCCGTACAGTTGGTGCTGGTGTTGTAGCTTCAATCGTTGAGTAATCAATGATATAGCTAAAACGCTAAAAAAGAGGTCGCTTAGGCGACCTTTTTTTATGCCTGAAATTTGGGTGTTGTTGTAGGCTAGGCTAAAGCCCAACCTACAGGTCCTGATGTTGTAGGCCAAAACCCAATCCACTGAAACAGATGATGTAGGCAAGGCTTTAGCCTTGCAACCGGCAAAGGCGGTTACATCTCAGAGACCGGGGTTTAGCAGACAACCGTGCTGCTTAACTATTTCTCATACATGATTAGGCTAAAGCCCAACCTACAGGGACTGATGTGGTAGGCCAAAACTCAATCCACTGAAATAGGTGATGTAGGCAAGGCTTTAGCCTTGCAACCGCCAAAGGCGGTCACATAGCAGAGACCAATGCCTAATCACAACCGTGTTCTTATATGTTTTTCACATATGGTTAGGCTAAAGCCCAACCTACAGGAGTCTATGTGGCCAGGTTAAAGCCTAATCCACAGGGTGATGATGTAGGCAAGGCTTTAGCCTTGCAACCGCCAAAGGCGGTCACATCCGAGAGGCCGGGGTTTAGCAGACAACCGTGCTGCTTAACCATTTCTCATACATGGTTAGGCTGAAGCCCAACCTACAGGGGCCTGTGCCAAGTGCACAACCGTGTTCGTTATATGTTTTTCATATGTGGTTAGGCTAAAGCCTAACCTACAAGGGAGCATTAACAGAAAAGTTGACTAAACAGTCGTTGAGCATCAGTCTAAGATTATAACTAGGCTGTTATTCCTTGCTATGAATGAAATAAATATCCCCGTATGCATTCCTCGTACCCACAGTCGCTTTGGTCAATGGCTTGGCTCCAAGGTGTTGAATTGGTTTGGTTGGCAGGTTGTTGGAGCGTTTCCAGAGCACAGTAAGTTTGTGGCGGCGGTTGCACCGCACACATCGAATTGGGATTTTATTATAGCGATTGCAGTGAAAATGCACTTGCAAGTGCGTATTCGCTTTTTGGGTAAGCACAGCATCTTTATTTGGCCGCTGAGCATACTGCTACGTAAGTGGGGTGGGATAGCGGTGGATAGGCGAGCAGCTAATGGTGTTGTGGGGCAAGTGAAGGCGTTGTTTGATGAGACCGATGCATTGATTTTAGGACTCGCTCCTGAGGGCACACGTAAGCACATGCCGAATTGGAAAACCGGTTTTATTCATATAGCCAATGCTGCGCAAGTCCCTGTGGTGCCAATGGCTTTGGACTACAGCAAGAAGCAGTTTGTTATAATGCCGGCTATCTATGTGAGTGATGATATTGAACAAACACTTGTGCAAGTACAGCAGCAGTTTTCAACGGCTATGGGCAAGTACCCGCAACAAGTGTCTGGTGCAGTCAGAAAGACGCGTTATTGAGCTAAAGGTTGTCGCCAACGGGTTTGTAGCGCTTGAACAAACTTATTGTCTCCTTTTTCTTCGCTAGAGAGTATTAACCGAAAGCTACTGCCATCAGCGCGCTCTATATCAATAGTGGTGTAGCCGTCATCTTGGTTAGCAAACTCGGTATGCACATTAACAATATCACCAAAGTCCGCACGTTCTACTTGCAGCTGCCCTTGATCACGGTAATAACTGAATACGCCTTGCTCGGTAATGCCATTACCATCATCACGGATATTCCAAGCGGCATCTGAGTAAAAATAAAGCAGTTGCTCATTTTGATTGAGAACTCCATGACGAAGCATAAAGCGCTTATCGTGCTGCCACACTTTATCACCTGAAACCACCGCCACATTGGCGGTGAGACCAATATCTTGGGCCAGACCTAAGGTGAGTATGGGCAGCAGTACCACAGCAAGTAAAACTTGTCGCACTCGCCAGCGACTATAGTAAGGCAATGAATCGTTACGCTGATTTATGTGCGCCGTGTAATTTACCAAGGGTAACCACAGCAGCGGCCACACTAAATAGAACACTGTGCCGTAAAAATCTAACGATGTCGCGATATGCAGTACCACCACTAATATCGCAAAGAGTGCCGCCAGCCACTTTGGTGGGAGATATTGCTGCGTCCCCAGCTCTTTACCCTCTTGATAAAAACGTAAATACAGAGGGTAGTACCAAAGCCAAGCGAAGAACCCTCGGGCTATTGGCATCATCGCTTCATTATGCTGCTGCTTAATGTATTGCCAGTTTTTGTAACACCAGTAAAAAGGGAAAATATTAAAAGTGAGCAGCGAGTAAAGGCAAAACTTCACAGTCGAAACAGGGTAGTAACGTTGTTCGGAGAATGTCGGTCGCTTGCCTGCTTCAACGCGCCACAGAGTAACAAAGGCGGTGATAACAACTAAAGCAAGAATGCAATAGCCTATAACGGCGTAGCCGAGTAATAGGAAATTATCCTGCTCGGCTTCATTTACATGGCTGTAAGCTTGGCGGATACCATATTGGGTGGCATCGAGAAGTTGCTCTCGTGCGTCAAGGTAGGCCGGCATTTCTGCAACTGGCACATGGTCTGTTTTGCTGCGGAACTGATATGTAAGAGTCAGTGTATTTGAGCTAAAGCGCACTTGCGATGCCAATGAAAAATAAGGGTTATCAATAGAGCTCTTACTATTATTAAAGTACCAGTCACGCTCATTTAACTTTACCTCTATGGTGTAATTAACGTTATAAGGGTGCTGCAGATAGAGCGGGCTGATACGGGTTTTAGTATCGGGTTGATAGATTGCATTTTGAATATCATCAGCGTAAAAGTAAGCTGTCTGGCCATTCTCCTCATCACTCCAAAAGTCGTCAATTTGATAAAATTCAGTGACTTCTATTGCGCCCTTTTGCGGGTGCTCGCGGACTTGCGGTAGCCGGGTGTGCTGGGTGCCAGCAAAGTAGTCTTGGTAGTAATTGGTATAGTTTTCTTGGAGTGTTTGCAATGCCGTAGTTGCCAGCTCTTGGCGTTTACTGATGGCATCGGCGTCGCTGAATATGCTTTGTACACTGAATAGTGCCAATGGTTCGTTGGCATTAGGAAGCTCGTAGCGCTCGGTGATGTCACGGTGAATACGCTCTACCGGTTTGTGCATGCTGGTGAGAGTATTTTGCGAGGGTTTGACGATTAACGCATAACCAAAGTCGGGCTCACTCAATGCTAGCAGTGGACCAGTTTGATAACTAGTGGTCGGGTCAAGCCAGTAGCGCTCGTCATCGTGCTCCAGCGTAACCAAAACGTGGTTGAAGCGTGCCGATGAGGGGGATGTCTCGGCTAAGCCTTTATCTAATTGTGTGTTTACAAGCGCAGGGTGAGCTTCCACTCCCAGTGCGCGCAGTATACTTATTAATAGTACGGTTTTGTCTTTGCAATCGCCATAGCGGTTTTGCAGAGTTTCTTGGGCAGGAGTTGGCAGGTGAGAGTTGCTGCCCATTTCCAAGCCTAAATAGCGAATTTCATCTTGTGTATACTTTAATGCTGCACCAATCTGCGCTGGCAAAGTAGGGTGCTGTTGGCGTATTTGTTCAGCAATGGCAGTGGTATCATCGCCTGTGGAGAGCGCCTGCTGATACATTGGCAACGCCCAGTCTACGACCTCTTGCCAACGATTAAACTCGCTAAAAAATACCATATGATAAGGGTCGTGCCATAACGGTGTTTGCGAGTCATAGCGCTGCATGTCTGGGGAAGTGATATACAGACTATACTCTTTGCCGTTCGCCGTATCTGTTACGTTTATCTGGGCATCGCCATTGTTTTGTTGAATATGTAATGGTTGTGGTTTTTGCCAATCGATACGGATATATTGCTCGGCGACCGGCACACTCCAGTCTAATTGCGCTGAATAGCTAAAGCGGCCTTGGTAGATAGGATTACGACCAATGCGCGTGAAAGCATAATCCAAAGAGTCACCTGGACGCACATCATCAACAATAATATTCAGTGTTTGCGTACCATCATAAATTAGTTGCTCCGCTTCAGTTTCTCGCTGCAACACTTTTAATTGAGCTGTAGGGATTTTATCTATTACTTGCCCATCGCGTATCACTCGGAGGTGATTAAGCTCAATGCGCTGGTAGCTGGGATCATAATCCAAGTTCAGCTGAGAGATGTTCTCGACACCGCTTTGGTTGGTGGCGTGCATAACATAGCGGATGTAGTGGCTGATGGCATTGGGGTTATCGCCTGGGACCTGAATCTGATCTTCCAACAGGCGATAGTAAGTACCATCAGAGAGTTGCTCTGTGGGAATTGTTTCTGCAACCAAAGGGGGCAGTTTAGCTGGGGCAACCCAATCAGCTGCAGGCGTTATCTGATAGTTGGCTAAGGCCGTATTAGGGGTAAGGGTGCAGGCTAATAGCCAGCATAAAAGCAGTATTCTTATCATTATAATTTCTCAGTTGCATACATCCATGATGCTAGGTGGGTAGCCTGCAGGGGGTAGCACTAAAGTCAGTGATGTTTTTATAAGCAGATATCGTTATGCTATCAGAAAATAATAAAAAATGATCTCTGATGTTTTCGATTGGTGTTATTAGCCTGATTGCTTTGGCGTACCTAGGCGTGCTCTTTGCCGTTGCTTGGTATGCCGATAAGCACACAAAAAATCACTCGAGTGGTTGGATTTATGGCCTTTCGTTGGGGGTGTATTGTACCTCTTGGGCTTTTTATGGCACCACTGCTCAGGCCGCTAACAATGGTTGGTGGTTAGCACCGACCTACGCCGGCACCATTTTGTTGTTCACCTTTGGTTGGGCCATCTACCGCCGTATTGCTCATGTTTGTCGGCAGCAACAGCTGACTTCCTTGGCCGATTTTCTTGCCACCCGTTATGGTCAGTCGTCGCAGCTCTCCGGGTTAGTGTCATTGATCTCGGTAATAGCCATCGTGCCTTATATTGCTCTGCAACTTAACGCAACCAGTGCCAGTATCGCTATGCTCACCGATAGGCCGATACAAGGCGGTTATTTTTGGCAAGATAGCACCTTCTTTATTACCGCCTTGTTGGCGCTTTTTGCCATCTTATTCGGTGCTCGCCGGGTACGTCCCAGTGAGCATAACCCCGGGTTGATGGCTTCTATTGCTTTTGAGTCGGTGGTTAAACTGTTGGCTTTTTTAGGAGTGGGGCTGTTTATTTGTTTTGAGATTTTCGATTCTCCACACGCCCTGTACTCGGCCGCTCAGCAGCAAGACATTTCAGCCCAGGTTGCGGCGACAGCAAGCCCTACCTACGTGTATTGGGTACATGTAGGCCTGGGTTTTTTAGCAACCCTGTGCTTACCTCGTCAGTTTCATACCGCCTTTATTGAGCACGACAATGAACATCAACTCGTTACCGCTCGCTGGTTATTTCCGATTTATTTACTGTTGATTAATCTGTTTATTCTGCCCATTGCCTACGCTGGCTTAGTTTATTTTCAAGACCAGAGTGTGGGCTATGACACCTTTGTATTAGCATTGCCTATTGCAGCGCAGTCGCCAAGTTTCTCATTGCTGGCCTTTCTAGGTGGGTTTTCTGCTGCGACCAGTATGGTGATTGTCTCTACCATTGTTTTGTCGATTATGATCACCAACGACTTCATCAACCAATTCTTATTACGGCGCTCACAACTAAGTTCATCTCATCGCGGTCTCTCGAAGTTTAAGCTACTGCAAGCACGGCGGGCCGTGATTGTCGCGGTGTTGTTACTAAGCTACGCCAGTCACCGAGTATTGGCGGAGGGCAATACTCTAGCCAATATGGGCCTGATGTCATTCACGCTCGTTGCGCAGTTTGCGCCAGCGATGATTATCGGCTTGTGGTGGTCTAAAGCGTCATGTCGTGGAGCGCAGTGGGGGATTATCGCGGGTTTTGCAATTTGGTTTTACACCTTGCTGTTACCCAATTTGTACGCCGCATTGTTTGGCGAGGCATTGTGGCTATCAACTGGGCCCTGGGGCATAGAGTGGTTGGCGCCGCGAGATTTATTTGCATTGGGGCTCGATGAGCTTAGCCAGGCGGTATTGTTATCTCTAGGGGTGAATACGCTGGTATACATTAGTGTGCCTTTACTGAGTTCAGCGCAGCTTGCCGAGCGCTTACAAAGTAATAAATTTATCATCACAGCAAGCCCACAGCGTAGCGGGCATATTGCCCTAAGTTATCAAGACTTGGCGCTGCTGTTGCAGCGCTTTAGTGAGCCAGAACGAGCTAAAGCACTGGTGAGTCATTATTTTCCTGCAAGCTCCAGTCGCTGGAAAGAACAAGCCCCAGAACATATTGAGCAACGAGTTGAACGCGAAATGTCGGCGTTAGTTGGAGGCGCATCAGCACGGCTTATACTCGATGTGGCCAAGGATGAGAAACGTCAGCCTTTTGAGCAAGTCGCCGATTTCGTTGACGAAGCCTCCCAAGTACTGCGATTTAACCGTGATTTACTGCAAGCGACTATCGAAAACATCGAGCAGGGGATCAGTGTGGTTGATAGTGACCTCAAGTTGGTTGCATGGAACCAAGGTTATCAAAGTATGTTTTCGTATCCTGACGACTCACTGGTCGTTGGTCGCCCGGTTGCCGAGTTGATCCGTTTTAATGCCGAGCGTGGACTATTCGCCTATCAAGATATTGATACTGAGGTTGAGAAGCGCATAGCCCACTTGCGTCGCGGCAGCGCCTACAAGTATCGACGTCAGCACAATGATGGACGGGTATTTGAAATGCAGGGTAATCCATTACCCGGTGGCGGCTTTGTGACCACGTACACCGATATTACCGATTTTATAAACCAGCAGCGTGAGCTTGAGCAAGCCAACTTAAATCTAGAAGAAAAAATTGCAGCGCGCACCCAGCAACTGGTGGCGACTAATCATGCCCTAGCAGAGGCAAAACGCGAGGCCGAGCAAGCCACCGAGAGCAAAACGCGTTTCTTTGCTGCCGCCAGCCATGACTTGCTGCAACCGTTCAATGCCGCAAGTTTGTTCTGCTCGTTGATGAGTGAAAAAGCCAGCAATACAGAGCTGAGCGAGCTAGCCAATAATATACGCAGCTCATTGGCAAGTGCGGAAGACCTGTTATCAAGCATATTGCAGCTAACCAAGCTAGAGTCCGGCTCTTTTAAGGTTAATAGTAGTGATTTCTCTCTTTCGAGCTTGCTGCAACCTTTGGCCAATGAATACGGTGCTCTAGCCCGAGACAAAGGGCTCGCCTTTCAAGTGCAAGGCGCTGAAGTAATGCTCAAGACTGATAAAGCCTTGCTTAAACGGGTATTGGGTAATTTGCTTAGCAATGCCATTCGTTACACTGAGCAGGGTGAAATACGGTTACTGTGCGAAAGTCATCAAGGCCAGCTGTCGATTATGGTGGAAGATACTGGCTCCGGTATTGCTCAGCAAGATCAAGAACTTATTTTTGAGGAATTTAAACAACTGCAAGGCAAAGAGCAGGCGCAGGGGTTAGGCTTGGGCCTTGCTATTAGTAAGCGCATTTGCTCGGTATTAGCCATTAACCTCACACTCGGCTCGCAACTTGGTAAGGGCACGCAATTTACTCTTACCTTACCTTGTTTTGAGCTGACTGGCTTAGAGACCTCCTCCCCGGTGGAGACGCGGCATGTCGATAACCAGCTTGAAGGGCTGCGTATTTGGCTATTAGATAATGATGACAATGTACTCAGTGCGCTCTCGCAAGTGCTAGAGAACTGGGGCTGCAAAGTACAAGTGGCGCGTAATCAAGCGCAGCTGCGTGATGTGCAAGCTCATAGCGAAGCCGATATTTTAATTGCTGACTATCAACTTGACGATGGTGTCACCGGCTTAGAGGTGATCAGTGCGCTGAATTTAACGACTATGGCTATTGTGATTAACACCGCTAATCACGATGAGAATATTCGTGAGCAAGTGAGCGACTGCGGTTATCCACTGCTTTACAAACCACTGAAAACGCCCGCGCTTAAACGGATGCTGAAACGCTTAAAGCCGAAATAGCTCTGCTTGAACAATAACGTACCTTCAAAGGGAGTTAAGGTTGTATTGGAAAAGAGGGTCTAATGGGTTTTGATATGGCTATAGAGGATAATTTCGCGTCATTTTTTTACGCTTTATTAGCTCGCATTTAGATTATGACTAAAGAAACTGTGCGTCAGCTTAAAGAGTATGGAAGCTGACGATTACACTATGATTAGTTCTCCATATTATCTGCCACAGTGGCCATTTGCTTAAATAAGATACCCGCTTGAGTGCGGTTGTATACATTAAGTTTTTTTAGGATTGCTGAGACATGTTGCTTGATGGTGGTTTCTTGAATCGACATCGCATAGGCGATTTGTTTATTCAGCATGCCATCGGCAATCATACTCAATACTCGATATTGTTGCGGGGTTAGCTTCTCTAAGTTACGAGCAAACTGGGCTTGTTCGGTATTACTGTCGGTGCAAATGTCGGCTTGTGGTGGCAGCCAGTTTTCCCCCTCAATTACTTGGGCAATAGCTTCACTGATGACATCCAAAGACGACGACTTGGGAATATAAGCACTGGCACCAATTGCCATGGCTTGTTCAATAATCTGTGCTTGCTCGTTGGCAGAAACCATAATCACCAAAATATCTGGGTATTGATTACGCAGCCGGGCAAGACCCTCCAGCCCCTGGGCACCGGGAATCGTTAAATCCAGAAACACCAATTCTATTTCTGGGTGCTCTGCTAAAGCGCGAAACAGTGCATCAAGGTCGCTGGCCTCTAAAATGGGCTCATCAGCCATGGCTTGCGCTGCGGCTTGCTTTAAGGCGCTGCGAAATAACGGGTGGTCATCGGCAATAATTGCTTGCACACTGGACATCCTATATAAACTCCGTGTTCCTCGTTATAGGGGATTTTTCCTTCCGCAGCAAGAGCATACGGTGAGTGACTAAGAATAAAAAGGTGGCCATATGACCGGGGGAAGGCCGGCCACCTATACTAGCTGAACATTAGAAGCGATAGCCAACGGTTAACGATACAGTGCGAGGGTCACCATAGTAACCGATCAATGTATTATCACCGCCTAAGCCTGGCGTGTATTTGCTCACATCACTGGGGTCAGTGGGATCAGGCGTAACAAACTGATAGCCGCCAATCATGTACTCTTCGTCAGTTAAGTTCTTAGCATGCAGACCCACTCGCCACTGGCCGTCTGGGCTATACCAATTAACGCTTAGGTTGAGCAAGCCATAGCTGTCTTGGCTTAGCAGACTGTCTTCTTCGAATAGCACGTAATCACCACGATGGTAGTAGTTACCGTTAATGACCCAGTCGCCATGTTCGCTGTAAAGGCGATAAGTCGCGCCCAAGTTAAAGGTTAAGTCTGGGGTGTTAGAAATACTAAAGCGGTCTGACTTATCAAACACTTCACCGGTCTCTGGATTCGTGTCGAGTACTTCTTCAAAGTCAGCATCAATATAGCCCAGTGAGGCATCAAAACTCAGTGCATCGGTGGCTACATAGTTAAGCTCGAGCTCCACACCGTTTGCAGACGATTTACCAATATTTCCTAAGCGCTGATTTAAATCGGCAGAGGTGTCTCCTGGGAGTACCGAAATGTATTGGCGATCTTCATGATCTAAGGTGAATAAGGTGACATTGGCACGCAGGTTATTGTTCCATTCGCTTTTCATACCGAGCTCAAAGGAGTCAACAATCTCCGGGTTGGCGGCTGGCTCGGCGGTGCTGGCACGCGGGTTAAAGGTGCCCGATTTAAAGCCCTGCGCATAGCTGGCAAAGAACATAATATCGTTATTGTATTGATACTCTACGCCTACCCGTGGAGTAAACCGTGACCAATCTTTGTCATCATCGAGCACTGTCGGCACCAGTTGACCTTCTGGGCGTACATAACCGGGGATCCAGCCAGACTCAGGGTACACAGTGTCGAACACCAGGCCGTTGTTAACAATGGCTTCTTTACTGTCGCGGGTGTAGCGCGCTCCGAGCGTCATTGACCACTGTTCACTTAAATCCACACTGCCTTGAATATAAGCTGCTTTGCTGGTGGAGTTGTTGCAACCACTCACCTCACGAGTGAGCCCCGGTGCTCCTAAGCTTTGTCCGAGTACTTCCAAAATGGCCTGGAACTGACCGCAAGACTCACCATCGAAGTAATAGAGACCGGAAACAAGCTTGTAATTGTCGCCCTCGTGATTGAGCTGCAATTCGTGGGTAGTTTGCTCGTCATCATAGATGGCCGGCACGTCAAAAATGCGCACTGAGGTATTATCAAAGTCGATATTGGTCGGCGAGTAGCTATCGCGCTGCGCGCCAATATACTTTAATGAAGTGTTGTTATTGAGATACCAGCGCGCGGTAAGGCTGTAACCTTCTAACTCAACCTTATTCCATGTTGGTAAGCTGGTGTAAGAATCATAAACGCTATCTGGCACGGGAGCATCGGTGAGCAGGCTTGGCAGTAAGCGGTAGCCCCCTTTGGAGTTCGACTCATCGTCGGTTTTATCCCAAGCGAGGCGGAAGAACAAATCGTCGCTAGGGCGATACTCTAAGGTCACCCGAGCTGCGGTTAGGTCTTTATTGTAGTTCTCACGGTCTTGGTCGGGCTGCGCTGAGGTTAAGAACTCCCCGAAACCATCGCGGTTTAAGGTGGCAAAGCCATAGCCTAGATAAAGCGTGTCATCCACTAAAGGCAGTTGCCCGGTGATCTTCAAATCGCGCTGATTATAGCTGCCTACCGTACCTTCAACATCAAAGGTCATATCGCCAGTCATTTCTTTGGTAACGTATTTTATCGCTCCGCCTATGGTATTTTTACCGTAAAGTGTGCCTTGGGGGCCGCGTAACACTTCAATTTGTTGTACATCAAGGAGATCTAAAACGGCGCCTTGTGGGCGGGCCACGTACACATCATCAATGTAAATACCGACCCCAGGCTCATAACCCCATAGCGGGTCTTGCTGGCCGACGCCACGAATAAATGCGGTAATCGTTGAGTTAGTGCCGCGACTCGCTTGTAAGGTGGTATTGGGTGAGAATTGTTGCACTTCTGTCATTACCGAAATGCCGTTTTCTAATAACTCGGTCTCACCGATGGAGGTAACCGCCACCGGCACCTCTTGTAAGTTTTCCACCGATTTACGCGCAGTCACCTCAATGCGTTCCAACTCCGCTTTTTCGCCACCACCGCCAGCCAGTGCTGCGGTGCTTGTGAGTGCGGTACTAATGGCTAAGGCGATGCTTGAATGCCTTAAAGTTAGTGTGTTCATCCTGTGTCCCCTGTTGTTGTCGTTATGGGTGGCTGTGCTCACCCTATGGGTTGTTGGCAAAATGTCAATTAACTGTGAATGTAGGGGAAAAACATCTCCTTGGGGTTAGTACCTTAGTACTAATGCGCTTCTAGGCCTTATAGTTCAAGGCCTGGCGTCTTTCTATAACCTTAGTACTATGTATTTTATGGCACACTCTAGCCAGACTGGGACTAGCTTTGTTAACACATCTAGGTGCTATGCTGGATGCAGTTAATAGAAAAATAATAACGAAGGAGCGCATTTATGCTCAGTATGGTTGGCCTAATCGGTGGCTTAGTTTTACTTATAATTCTGACTTTGCGTGGCATGAACTTGTTTATCGCCGCGCCTTTGTGTGCGCTGCTTGTTGCTCTAAGTGGCAATATGGCGTTGTTTCCAAGCAGTGATGTTGAGCTGGATTTTGTCAGCACCTACATGAGTGGCTTCGCAGGGTTTTTAAGCGCCTGGTTTTTCATGTTCTTACTGGGCTCGTTATTCGGTAAGTTTATGGAAGACAGCGGTGCCGCCGACAGCGTTGCCCGTGCCATAGTGAATAAACTGGGTATGAAGCACGCGGTCTTGGCCGTGGTTATAGCCTGTGCGGTGTTAACCTATGGTGGCGTCAGTGTATTTATCGTCGCCTTTTCGGTTTATCCAATGGCCCTTAGCTTGTTTAAAGATGCCGACTTACCACGACGCTTTATTCCCGCTACGCTCGCGTTTGGCTCGGTGACCTTTACCATGACCTCGGCGGGTTCACCAGAGATCCAAAACTGGATCCCCATTAAGTACCTCGGCACCTCACCCTACGCCGCATGGGAAGTCAGTTTAGTGATTGCCGTGTTTATGGCCATCACTGGCTACTGGTGGCTGAAACGGATGATCACCAAAGCGGTAAATAATGGCGAGCGCTTTGAAAGTCGTGATGATGACCCGGAAATACCAGAGCGAGACTATCCGCACCCCATTACCGGTGTTATTCCCTTGCTAGTGGTGCTCGCGCTGTCTTTTAGCTTGCACGATGTCCTACAGCAAAGTGCCTTGATAGTGGCATTACTCGGCGGTGTACTCGCACTGCTGATTATCAACTTTAAACACTTTCACAATCTCAGCGGTGCTATCAACTTAGGCACGACCGGCGCGCTGGTGGCGATCGGTAATACCAGTGCCGTGGTTGGTTTTGGTGCGGTGGCGAAAAACACCGAGGCCTTCCAATTGGCGGTCGAAGTCATGACTAATATGCCAGGTAATGAGCTATTAGGTGCAGCTGTGGCAGTAAGCGTGATTGCTGGGCTGACCGGTTCAGCCTCCGGTGGGCAGGCCATCGCCTTACCTTTAGTCGCGCCTCATTACCTTGATGCTGGCGTCAATCCTGAACAATTACACCGGGTGGTGGCAATCAGTTCAGGGGCGCTCGATACCTTGCCGCATAATGGCTATGTGGTCACCACCATCCGCGCAATTTGTAAAGAAACCCATCAACGCGCGTACTGGTCAATGGCGGCACTGACAGCGGTGATCCCATTAATTGGCGTGGCGCTAGCGCTGGCCTTATTTATCTTATTTTAAGGAGTGAACCTCATGTCCATGATAAAAGTCATTGGCGTTGTTTTAATTATTGCGAGCCATTGGGCGAGTGCGCAAAGCGACCCTATGCTGGTGGAAAAGCAGCGCTTTGCCTTTACAAACTACACCACTGAATCGGGCGAGACCCTGCCCGAGGTGCAGGTCGGCTGGGAAAGCTACGGCACCCTTAACGAAGCCAAAGACAACGTTATTCTGATCACCCACTTTTTCTCGGGGACGTCTCATGCTGCGGGTAAATACAGTGTTGATGATGCCCAGCCCGGGTATTGGGATGCGATTATCGGCCCAGGGAAGGCCATTGATACCAACAAATATTATGTGATTAGCTCTGACACCTTGGTAAACGCCAATTGGCATAACGAACAGGTGATCACCACCGGTCCGGCGTCTATCAACCCTAAAACCGGAAAGCCCTATGGTTTAGACTTCCCGGTGGTAACCATTGGCGATTTTGTGGAAGTACAAAAGCGTCTGCTGGATAGCTTGGGGATCGACAAATTACACGCCGTTATAGGTGCATCAATGGGCTCATTTCAAGCCTTAGAGTGGTCGGTGCGCTACCCCGATATGGTCGAGCGTTTGGTGCATGTCATTGGCGCAGCAAAAATGGACGCTTGGACGGTCCCTGCATTAGAGAAGTGGGCATTGCCTATTCGCCTTGATGCTAATTGGAACAACGGCAATTACTACGACGGAGAACGCCCACTGGCTGGGGTGACGGCCACCATGTTGAATATCACCCAAGATGCCATGCATCCAAAAATTTACCAAGCGAGCTTCCCTAATTTTACAGTGCAGGATGAAGGTGCTAAGCAAGATATTCGTACTTTACCGGCCATTAGCCAAACCTTACATCAACGTGCCGCTGCCCGCGCTCAGACCCAAGATGCAAACCATATTTTGTACTTAGTTCGCGCTTCTCAGCTCTACAGTGCCGGTATGCAAGAAGACTTAAGCGCTGCTGCACAGAAAATCAAAGCAGATATCTTATTGATGCCGGCGAGCAATGACTTACTGCTGCGCCCAGGTCCAGTACGGGCGTTTGCGCAGCTGCTAAAAGCACAAGGGAAAAACGTAAAAATAGAAGAAATAGACGGTATTTGGGGGCACCTTGATGGTATTTTTTCGATTCAAACAAAAGCGCCTGTCATTGCCGAGTTTTTAGCGGAGTAACCATGAATAAGCGAATTTTAATTACCGGCGCGGCCAGTGGCATTGGTCGCTACGTGGCCGAACACCTCGGCAACCAAGGGCATGAAATATTACTTACCGACTTGGACGGTGAACGCGCAAAGACTGAGGCTAATCGACTCAAAGAGCAGGGCATTCGAGCCCAAGGACTTGCTTTGAATGTTGCAGACTTGCCAGCGTTAGAGCACTTTATCGCCAGTCAGCCAACAATTGATGTGCTAATTAATAATGCGGGCATTCAGCATGTGGAGCGCTTAGAGGATTACCCTTTAGATAAATGGCAGCTCCTGCAAGATGTGTTGCTTAATGGCCCAGCGATGCTCACCAAAGCGGTGTTGCCGGCAATGCGCGAACAAAATTTTGGCCGCATCATTAATATTGGCTCTATTCACGCTCAGGTGGCGTCCAAGTATAAGTCGGCGTATGTCGCTGCCAAGCATGGTTTGATTGGCCTCGGCAAAGTGCTGGCATTGGAAACAGGAGATGTGGATATTACCGTGAACACCATTTGTCCCGCCTATGTAAAAACACCGCTGGTGGAGGCGCAGATTGCTAGCCAAGCTAAGCAACATGGTATTTCCGAGCAGCAAGTGATCGATACCATTATGCTCGCGCCGATGCCGAAAAAGGCCTTTATTGGTTTAGATGAAATAGCCCATACCGTTGATTTTTTAATGGCTGACGCGGCGCGCAATATCACCGCTCAAGCCATCGCCCTTGATGGCGGTTGGACCGCGCAATAGGAGAGCACATGGCAGGTTTTAATAAAGTTGTAAGCAGCTACCAAGAAGCAATGGCAGGGTTAGAAAATGACATGACCGTGATCGCCGGTGGTTTTGGTTTATGTGGAATTCCCGAGGGTCTGATAAAAGCAATTAAAGAAAGAGGCACAACTGGACTCACTGTGGTTTCCAATAACTGTGGCATCGATGGTTTTGGCTTGGGTATTTTGCTGGAAGACCGACAAATTAAAAAAATGGTGGCCTCCTATGTGGGTGAGAATGCACTGTTCGAGCAGCAATTGCTCAGCGGTGAACTGGCTGTGGAATTAACGCCGCAGGGCACCCTAGCGGAGAAGATGCGCGCCGGTGGCGCCGGCATTCCCGCCTTTTTCACCGCTACTGGGGTGGGCACTGTAGTGGCCGAAGGGAAAGAGATTAAGCAATTTAACGGCCGTGACTATGTGCTTGAACCGAGTATTGTCGGTGATTTTGCCATTGTTAAAGCATGGAAGGCAGACCGCTATGGCAATTGTGTGTACCGCCATACGGCGATGAACTTCAACCCTATGGCGGCAACGGCAGGTAAAATCACTGTGGTTGAAGCGGAAGAAATTGTTGAGCCGGGTGAGCTGCAGCCCAGTGAGATTCACACTCCAGGTATTTATGTGCAGCGGGTGATCAAAGGGCAATTTGAAAAGCGCATTGAAAAACGCACGGTAAGAGGATAACAGCATGGCATTAACGCGAGAACAAATGGCGCAGCGTGTGGCTCAGGAATTACGCGATGGCTACTATGTAAACTTAGGCATAGGTATTCCTACCTTGGTTGCCAACTATGTGCCACAAGGCATTGATGTGATGCTGCAATCGGAAAATGGCTTACTGGGAATGGGTGAGTACCCAACAGAAGAGACGGTCGATGCCGATATGATAAACGCGGGTAAAGAAACGGTGACTGCGCGCACCGGCGCGGCTATTTTTAATTCCGCTGAAAGTTTTGCCATGATCCGAGGTGGCCATGTCGATTTAACCGTGCTCGGAGCCTTTGAAGTGGACCAAAATGGCAATATTGCTAGCTGGATGATCCCCAAGAAGTTGGTTAAGGGCATGGGGGGTGCCATGGACTTAGTTGCCGGTGCTAAAAACATTATTTGTACTATGACCCATGCCAGCAAGCATGGTGACTCGAAATTGCTAAAGCAATGCGCGCTTCCCCTGACCGGTGTAGGTTGTATAAACAAGGTGATCACCGATTTAGCGCTACTAGAAATAAAAGATGGAGCCTTTCATCTGCTAGAGCGCGCACCGGGTGTGAGCGTGGAAGAAATCAAAGCCAAGACTCAAGGTCAGTTAGTCTGTCCCGATGAAGTGCCAGAGATGGTCTTGGCGTAAAACTTACTTACATTTTCATGGCTGCATAAGGCGGTATTTTGCGGCATGCTAAAGCGGTTAATGCAAAGGAGAAAGTGCAATGCAATGTCATGAAATTGATTACGAAATTATCGGCGAATCGATGCAAATGGTGGAGGTCGAACTGGATCCCAGTGAAACAGTTATCGCCGAAGCGGGCGCCATGAACTACCTCGAAGAAGGGATCAGCTACGAGGCGAAAATGGGCGATGGCTCGCAGGTAAACCAGGGCTTTATGAGTAAGCTGTTCAGTGCGGGTAAGCGCATGATCAGTGGTGAGTCCTTGTTTATGACTCATTTTACCAACCAAGGAGAGGGCAAAAAACGTGTGGCTTTCGCGGCGCCTTTCCCTGGCTCCATCATCCCTTTAAATATGGCCGAATTAGGCGAGCAAGTGTACTTGCAAAAGGATTCGTTCCTGTGTGCGGCGATGGGCACCGAGGTGAATATCGCCTTTCAGCGCCGCCTAGGAGCAGGCTTTTTTGGTGGTGAAGGGTTTATCTTACAGCACCTCAAAGGTGATGGTATGGCCTTTGCTCATGCCGGGGGTACGGTAGTTGAGAAGCGTCTAAATGGCGAAACCCTGCGCTTAGACACCGGTTGTGTAGTCGGCTTTAGCGGCGATATCGACTTTGATATTGAGCGCGTGAAAGGACTTAGGTCAATGTTCTTCGGCGGCGAGGGGCTATTTTTAGCCACGTTGCGAGGCCATGGCACGGTGTGGGTGCAAAGCTTACCATTCTCCCGACTTGCCGACCGCGTGCTAGAGCATGCTCCGAGAGCGGGCGGTTCGCGCCAAGGTGAAGGCTCTATCTTAGGTGGCCTTGGCGATCTTATTGACGGTGACTAAGGGCTCAGCTGGATTACGGTTTGGCAATGCCGCACAGGTATTGCCATTCTTGTTCGCTCACCGGCATGACCGATAAACGCCCTGACTTTTTTAAAGCCAGCTCTGCGATGGCGGGGTCTGCCTTAATTGCTTTTAAGGTTATCGGCTGCTGAAAGCTTTGCCGGTATTGCACATCGACACTAAACCAGCGTGGTGACTCTGGTGTGGCCTTAGGGTCATAATAATCACTACTGGCATCGAACTGCGTGGGGTCTGCATAGGGGCCTCGTGTCACTTCACCGATACCGACAATCGCGGGCACCTTGCAACTAGAGTGATAGATAAAGACCTTGTCACCCACTTGCATGCCATCGCGGATAAAATTACGGGCTTGGTAATTGCGTACCCCATCCCATACTGTAGTGCCGTTTTCGGCGGCTTGTAAGTCTGCCAACGAAAACGCGTCGGGCTCTGTTTTTAATAACCAGTAAGCCATGCTCTATCCTGTGCTGAACTAGGTAATCAGGTTCATTGTATAGTATTATCATTGTATTAGCTGCAATGTGGTAATGAGGACGCAATGAGCCAAGCATTAGATAAATTACTTTCCTTACTCAAGTTAGAAGAAATCGAACTCGGTCTTTATCGTGGTGCCAGCCAAGACCTTGGCTTTAAAGCGGTATTTGGTGGCCAAGTAATGGGCCAAGCGCTGTCGGCTGCGAAGGAAACTTTGCCAGAGGGGCGCGTTGTTCACTCATTGCACTCGTACTTCCTGCGCCCTGGCGATGCCTCTCGCCCCATTGTTTACGATGTCGAAAATATTCGCGATGGTCGAAGTCTAAGTACGCGCCGCGTCAGCGCTATTCAGTATGGTAAGCCCATTTTCTACATGACGGCGTCATTTTCTGGTGAATCTCAAGGCCTTGAACACCAAAGCGCTATGCCGGATGTGCCAGCACCTGAGGGGCTGCGCCCAGCACTTGAATTTTATCAAGAGCACGCTCATCAGATCCCTGAGCCAATCCGCAATAAATTTATCAGTGAAAAGCCCATTGAAATGCGCCCGGTGAACTTCCAAAACCCCTTTAAGCCAGAAGTTTCTGAGCCAGTGAAGCACATTTGGTTTAAAGCCAATGGCGAGATGCCAGATGACCAGCGTATTCACAATTATCTGCTAGCCTACGCTTCTGACTTCGAGTTTCTACCTACGGCGCTCCAGCCCCACGGTAAATCATTTATGCACCCCAGCATGCAAGTGGCGACCATCGATCACGCCATGTGGTTCCACCGCCCATTCCGTATGGATGAGTGGATGCTGTATAGCGTCGACAGCCCCAGTGCCAGCGGCGGACGCGGCCTTGTGCGTGGACAGTTCTTTAACCGTGCCGGCGAACTCGTAGCCTCGACCATTCAAGAAGGGGTGATGCGCGAGCGCTAGGCATCAAACTGCTGCGCTCATCAGCACAGCGTTAAAAATCGCTTCAAAGCCCACGGCGCGGCTGTAGGTCAGGTTTCAACCTGACATTGATGGCCTCTTGTCGGAGGCACTCGTTGTAGGTCAGGCTTTAGCCTGACAATCTATTTGAACAGGTTACCCATAGGTCGGCCTTCGCGCCAAGGACGGCGGTACTCGGGTAACGCAGGAGCAGTTACCTAGCAGCATGAAAACCATGTAATAATGGTTAGAGCCTGTCGCGGTGGGCGACGAGTGACCGAAGCACCGCTTCGCAGCGCGAGGAGGTGGAGGCATGGGTGTCGACTGGAACACAGCTTCATGGAGGAATTGCTTGCACTCGTCTAACTCAGGTCTTCAAAGTAAATTATTGTCGGACCGCCGACCTCGGGTTAGAGGAAATGCGCGCTCATTTCCTCTAACAGCTCCTAGGCGCCCGTAATTCGCAAAAGCTTGCGAACTCAGGTTTTTGTTAATCGTTCCTTTTAGCTTTCAACGTGGTTGACTTGTTTGTCTAATTTCCACTTTAATTGCTTGTAATTCAAATGCCTGATAACTTAGTGCTGTTTATAAAGAGTTATTAATTTAGTGGGAAAGTCGAGGTTATGGATAACTTCCTTGGCAAGGGTGAACATTAAATTATTTTTATATTGGTTGATAAGATAGTTTTAAAAGGAAAATTTAAATGAAAAAGCTAGCAGCAGTTGCAACTATAACTGGAGTTTTATTTGCTACTGGTTGTGCAAGTACTTCTCCCTGGAGTGGAATTCCCAGCCAGGAAAGAAATGCTTGGTCAGGTATCGGTATTCAAGCATATGAAGCTAAGGAGTTTAGAAGAAACGGTTTTACACCATTAGATGTAAAAGATTGGGTGCAATTAGGGATTAATTCGACAGATACTATTATTAGTTGGCATCGAGCTGGGTTTAGTGCGGAGCAAACGTCAAAGTGGCTAGCTAAGGGTTTGACCCTGAAAGAGGCTATTGATTTAACTCACTAAAAGGGAGTTTCTGACCGCTTCAACAACGGCACCAAAAAGGGGGGATGATAGATTTCCCCTCGGGTTCACCGATTTCTCATTTACTCTTTCTTGCAAATTCAGGTTTTTGTTAATCGCTCCGTTTAGCCGTTGATTCGATTTAACCGCACATCCATGTACTGGACAATTTAGCTCGGCGTTCTGCCTCGTTATCAACTTTACACTCCAATACAAAAGCTGAGATCGAAAGCGCGAAAGATCACATCTCTTCTAACATACCACGCGTGTAAGAAACCCATTGGTAAGCGGGAATACTTGAATCAAGATAGAAATCAGGTTGAATGCCTTTACCGTCAATTGTCATTTCTGGGATTCGCAGGCTTTTACTAAGGCTGTAGTGCAGCGTTAGATTCTTACTTGGGGAATCGACTTGGTGCATATTAGAGATATCCAAAACACCACGCGTTGGAGCGCCTAATAGCTTCACTTTATAGCTTTGTTTTGCGGCAAGTAAAAACTGCTCTGCTGTGCTGCCATTACTCTCATCGATTAAAATACCCACCTTCTTTGGTAAAGGATTAACGTTTTCTAATTTCTTTACGCTAACTGATTGTGCATCCAAATTAACAAATTGACCTAAGCGTTGTTGCAGCGTCTTGTAACCCTCTTTGGCCCATTTTTTATCGTCGTCACTGAAATTCTCATCGTCGATAAACTTTAGCATTCTTGAATTATTCAGCGGTGTTGATAAGAACTCAACTCCTACATTGCGTATAGGGTTGGTGTAGATGATAGGCAATATTTCTTCATAACTGATATCACTACCACCGCCGTTGCCGCGTATATCTATGATAAGATTTTCGGTACTTAGAATGGTTTCTAGGTTGTCTCGAATGACGGTATCAATGTGTTTTTTATCGGTATATGAAAATGATGGAATTCTAAGTAAGGCTGTTTCCTTACTTAATTGTTTAACCAATGGTGTTTTAGACTCCATAAGTTGAACATATTGAAGAACTTCAGCTTTGCTCTCTTCTTTGGGGTTCTGTCTTGATAAGGTCAGCCAATTATTTCCCAAGCTAAGATGGTTTTGATCTATAAAGTCTACTGAATCTACATGGCGTATAGAATGGTCAGCCATATAATAGGTGGCTTTATAAGTACCATCATTCTCCTCATTGAGGATGAGTTTCAGTTGGCCTGGTTGCCACTTTGGATTTGTCGACTCAATCACATAGCCATTATAATCACTGCCTTCTTTTTTTAGTCCAACTGTATAGCTCGGCAAGCGCCATATGCCCTCTATACCCTCTTTACTTTTATTATTTAAATGCTGTTGGAACTCTGTTTTATTAAAGTTATGCACAGAAGCGTTATTCTCTTTTTTTACATTGAGGCTGAGCCCTATATGGCCTTCACGGAAGAATAACAACCATTGTTGAAGCTTTTGGTGGCAGTCACTTATGTCGTCAGCATTTTTTATAGCCTTAAGAGATGCTTTATTATGTTCGAGGTAGTTTCTTTCGCCTTTTTGAGATAGCGCATACTGAAAGCCCGCATCGTTGTTCTCAAAAGTTTTCTTTAGCCAATTAAATTCCTGTTCACAGCTATAGTCACTGGCGGTAGATGTCAATGGGAAAAATAACAGTAAAAATGCTAACTTTTTCATAGGTGGCGAAGTCCTTTCATATATAAGTAGGGGGGTATGTCAGTACTATACCCTAAGAAATATTAAACCTAGAGCTATCTTTTATATCTAGTTGCGTTGGTAGCAGGGCTATTTCCCGGCGGATTAAGTGCTATATGTACAATCAGCAGCTTTAGGGCGTTATTTGTCTAAGTGGCGATTTAGATTATTGTAGGTGTAGCACTACGCTGGCACCTTTTGATACTGCGATGTCTATGATTGCAGTTATTCTTTATAGGGCAGGGCACGTCCACATAGGGTGTGATTAGTTGTAGGTCAGGCTTTAGCCTGATAACTGTGTAAGTTAATCTCGAGATTGTCAGGTCGCCAACAGTATCTAAACTATTTCACTGAGTTGTCAGGTTAAAACCTGACCCACAGATAACTAATTCAGAGATGACGGGCAGGCTACTAGGTAATAGCTCCTGCGTTACCCTAGTAACGCCGTCCTAGGTGGCAAAGCCTGAACTAAAGGTATCACCTAATCCCGTTATGATTCGCGCTTTCGATTTCAGCTTTTGTTGTGCAGTGTGCTTAAAACAACTGAGCATGGATGCGAAGTTAGGTTTATCGAGTTAGGACGACGAGTTAAACCATGTTGAAAGCTAAGCGGAGCGTTTAACAAAAACCTGAGTTCGTAAGCATTGGCGAATCACGGGCGCCTTAGGAGTTGTTAGAGGGAATGGGCGCGCATTTCCTCTAACCCGTTGTCGGCGGCCCGACAAGATCTAAACTGTGTCACTGAGTTGTCAGGCTAAAGCCTGACCTACAACGGTTGGCTAATGTGATAAACCTAAATAAAATCGATTGATTTGTCAGGTTAAAACCTGACCCACAGATAACAAACTCAGGGCAGGCTACTAGGTAACTGCTCCTGCCTTACCCTAGTAACGCCGTTCTTGGTGGCACAGCCTGACCTACAAGTATTAATTCAAGCGAGGCTGTCAGTCAGGCTTGCACCTGACTCTTCGTTAGCGTGTTGCTGCCACCGTATCACTAATCGATTGCCAAATCCGTGCGGGTAACAGCTGATGTAAATCCTCATTGAGAATAAGCAGGGCATCACTGTGTATTAGTTTATTGTCATCTTGTTTGCTGATTAATTGTTGCTCGCTTAGGTTGGCAATAAAGCTGGAAAGCACTTTTTTGTCAAAGAACTCGGGGCTCTTAATGCCATGCAAAGTGCCTAAACGTTGCGCCACGGCGGTGCTTTCTTTTTCCAGTTCTGCTGGACTTAAGCTTTTGTCTTCACTGAGTAAGCCAATGACTAAGGCGTAGCGCATCAAGGTGTGGTGTACCACTTTACCCAGCATTTCAAGCGTTGCTGGGTTGTCTCCGTCTTTAAGTACTTCAAGCTGGTCGCCCTGTTCGCGGATCAGCCCTTGGTCAACAAAGCTACTAAGAATATTGTCGATATACTCATCTTTTAGCTCCAGTAAGAACCATTCTTTGGCAAACAGCGGGTATAGACGTTTAACTTGGGCTTTGCATTCACTGCGGGTAATTCGATGGTTGTTAAACAGTTGTTGTGCAATAACGCTAGGCACAGCAAATAAGTGCAGCACATTGTTACGGTAGTAATTAAATAAGGTGCGCTCTTTTTCGGTTATGGCAATGATGTCGCCGAATTGGTCTTTAAGCACATCAAACTTGTTGAGTGTCAGTGCATGTTCCAGTAATTGCTCGGCGTTTTGTTCGGGTAAGGTTATTTGTTCGCTTAATGGCGCATCGCTGAGCATGCGCAGATAAAAGTTCATTTGCTCAATTAGCTGCACTTTACTGAGCGCAAACTGGTCGTTAGTCAGTAAAATGGTAGCTAATAGGTTGACCGAGTTGATGGCGGCAGCACTATTAATATTGACCATAATTTCATCGGCTAGCTTGCTTACCTGAGAGCCTAGCCATGCTGGTTTTTGTACATCGGTAGGGTGAATGGCGTCGCGCCAATCAGGCTGTTGCTCATTAAGGAATTGATTAACGTTAATGGGGGCGCCAAAATTCACATTACCACGGCCATAGTTCTTCAGGTTCTTGATGGCTTTAAACACCCCAAAGACCGATTCGTTCTTTTTATTATTACCCGCCAATTCTTTTAGGTAGGTGTTAATTTCCATGACGTGCTCGTAACCAATGTACACCGGTACAATAGAAATTGGGCGGTCAATCCCCCTTAGCATCGCTTGCAATGTCATTGCCAGCATTCCGGTTTTTGGGGGAAGTAAACGGCCAGTACGGCTGCGTCCACCCTCGGTATAAAACTTTACCGAGTAGCCTTTAATAAAGAGTTGACTGAGGTACTCTTTGAATACCGCTGAGTAGAGTTTATTACCGCTAAACGAGCGACGAATAAAGAACGCACCACTGCGACGGAATATCGGCCCTGCAGGGAAAAAATCCAGATTAATGCCGGCGGCAATATGCGGCGGTACTAAGCCTTGGTGATAAATTACATACGTGAGCAGTAGATAATCCATATGGCTGCGATGACAGGGGACATAAATGACTTCGTGGCCTTTGTCGGTGAGCTCACGCACTTGTTCGGCGTAACGTACATCAATACCGTTATACAGCTTGTTCCAAAGCCAAGTTAAGATTCTATCGGCAACACGAACCATGGCGTCAGAATAATTGGCTGCGACTTCATCGAGTAAACGTAAGGCGTTTTGTCGTGCTTCTTCATGACTTAAGCCCTTCGCTTTGGCTTCATCAGCAATGGCCTTTTTGATCGTCGGTGAGGCCAACAGTGAGTTAAAAAGCTGTTCTCTCGAGGGGAGTTTAGGCCCGGTGGCGGCTAACTTTTGACGGCGAAAGTGCACCCGCGCCACGCGAATAAGTTTGTGAGGTAGCTCGTCTTTATCCCCTTTTTCATGCACTAGTTGGGTTAAATCCAGCGGTTGGCTAAAGCGAATAAAGTTGTCGCGCCCGGAAAAAAGCACCACAAATATTTTGCGAAACCAGCTCGGAGTGAGCGAGTGAGAAATTAACGTTCCTAAACCAGGCTTTTCTTTTCCTGGATTACGACCCCATAAAATGGTCACCGGTATTATTTGAATTTTCTGCTCCGGAGCTTGCTCTAACGCAGCGAAAATACGCTTGCCTTGTTCGGTGGCGTCACTGGGTTTACTCGTTGAGCCGAACAATGGCGGCGGGTTTTGGATACCAATAAAGCGTGGTAACGACTTTGAAGCCAACAATTGTTCTTTGGTTGGATCTGGGAGGTTTAGGCGTCGACATACCTTGGCTAAGGCGGCGATATCGGTGCGCGAATTGAGTCGACCAATATAAAAGGTCGGTACGTTCACATCAAGCTCGTACTCTGTCACAGGCTCCTTGGGGAGCACCTTAGAGTTCACGCTCAAGGCGTTGAGGATGCGCGCTAAGAAATCTATACCACGGCTTAACACTTTCATGGAATGGGTCACTCACTAAAGCACTTTATCACTTTGCCACCATTGGCAATGGATAAGAAAACACAAAATAGTGCGATAGGATACCAAGTTATCACTGGACTGACCATTTTTGGGCAAGAAGCTGAAGGCTATTCATATTAGAAATCTTCACGTTAGCTTTTCTAATAAGGGGTTACTAATGCGTTGATTATAAAATAACCTGGCTTTAAGCTTGTTGTCAGTTCCCAAAACGGATAATACGAACAATGGCGCTTACATCAAGCATCAGGCTAGGTAATAAGTCGTATCCCTGGGACTAATTACCTCGTTACGAAGGACATGAAGAGGGCGTTTGCATAGCAGCAGCACCCTTGCTCTGTAGGCGTACTTCTTCTTGTCTAACGTACTTCTTTTATTATGCAAATAGTTGTTGCATTTATCGCCAATCTCTCTATAATACGCAGACTTTCTTTGCCATAGGCTCGCCTAGGTAGAAGGAAGTTAAATATAGGCTTGGATTTCAAGCAATAAACAGGAGTTCCGATTTGGAACTCAACGTAGATATAAGAGAACAACCGACTCCTTAAAATATTAGGGATGCTTCGGCGGTTTTTTTATGCTCTTTTTAAATGCTCTTTTAATTGAGGTTTTAGAATGTCAAATCAACGCATTCGCATTCGCCTAAAAGCTTTTGACCACCGTTTGATTGACCAATCAACGGCGGAAATTGTGGAAACTGCGAAACGCACAGGTGCTCAGGTACGTGGTCCAATCCCACTTCCTACACGCAAAGAACGTTTCACTGTATTGATCTCTCCGCACGTTAACAAAGACGCGCGTGATCAGTACGAGATCCGCACCCACAAACGTCTGATCGACATCGTAGAGCCAACTGACAAGACTGTAGACGCACTTATGCGCCTAGACCTTGCTGCTGGTGTTGATGTTCAAATCAGCCTGGGTTAATCGGAAGATTAGAGAGGTTTTAGGAAAATGGCATTAGGTCTAGTCGGTCGTAAAGTGGGTATGACTCGCATCTTCACTGAAGATGGCGTATCTATCCCTGTGACAGTTATCGAAGCGACTCCTAACCGTGTTACGCAGATTAAATCTGACGAAACAGACGGTTATAACGCGCTTCAAGTAACCGCAGGCGAGAAAAAAGCTAGCCGTGTAAACAAACCAGCAGCGGGTCACTTCGCTAAAGCTGGTGTTGAAGCGGGTCGCGGTCTGTGGGAATTCCGTCTTAATGGCGGTGAAGGCGACTTTGAAGTAGGTAGCGAAATCACTGTTGATGTATTCAACGAAGTGAAAAAAGTAGACGTTACTGGTACTTCAAAAGGTAAAGGTTTCCAAGGTGGTGTTAAGCGCTGGAACTTCTCCATGCAAGACGCGACTCACGGTAACTCAATTTCTCACCGTGCTCCTGGTTCAATCGGTCAAAACCAATCACCTGGTAAGGTGTTTAAAGGTAAGAAAATGGCTGGTCAAATGGGTAATGTGCAATCCACAACTCAGAACCTTGAGCTAGTACGTGTTGACGCTGAGCGTAATCTGCTTCTAGTTAAAGGTGCAGTACCTGGCGCTATCGGCGGTGACGTTATCGTTAAACCTGCTGTTAAAGCATAAGTCCTGGAGATTTAGTGATGGAATTAGCAATTAAAGACGCGTCAGGCGCTCTTGAAGTTTCCGAAGCTACTTTTGGACGTGAGTTTAACGAAGCCTTAGTACACCAAGTAGTTGTTGCTTATGCAGCAGGTGCTCGTCAAGGTACTAAAGCTCAGAAGACACGTTCTGAAGTAAGCGGTGGCGGTAAGAAGCCATGGCGTCAAAAAGGTACTGGCCGTGCTCGTGCTGGTACAATCCGCAGCCCAATCTGGCGCAGCGGTGGTGTGACTTTTGCAGCTAAGCCGCAAGATCACAGCCAAAAAGTTAACCGTAAGATGTATCGCGGTGCGATTAAGAGCATCTTGTCTGAGCTTGTTCGTCAAGAGCGTTTAGTTGTCGTTGAGAACTTCGCTGTTGAAGCTCCTAAGACAAAAGAGCTTGTAGCTAAGCTTAAAGAGCTTGAGCTTAAAGACGTGCTTATCGTGACTGAGGAAGTAGAAGAAAATCTATTCCTTGCTGCACGTAACCTTTATAAGGTTGACGTCCGTGATGTAGCTGGCATTGACCCTGTAAGCCTAATCGCATTCGATAAGGTTCTTATTACTAAGGGTGCTGTTAAGCAACTTGAGGAGGCGCTAGCATGATCCGTGAAGAACGTCTTTTAAAAGTAATCCTTGCTCCACACATCTCTGAGAAGAGCACTGTATCTGCTGAAGAAAACAACACCATTGTTTTCAAAGTAGCAAAAGATGCAACTAAAGCTGAAGTTAAAGCAGCTGTAGAGAAGCTTTTCGAAGTAGAAGTAACTGGTGTTCGCACACTGAATGTTAAGGGTAAATCAAAGCGTACTGGTATGCGTTTCGGCCGCCGCAGCGACTGGAAGAAAGCCTACGTTACTCTTAAAGAAGGTAGCGAGCTAGACTTTGTCGGCGGCGCCGAGTAATAAGGGGAGTTAGAATTATGGCACTTCAAAAGTGTAAACCAACTTCTGCGGGTCGTCGTCACGTCGTTAAAGTGGTAAACCCTGATCTACATAAGGGTAAGCCATACGCTCCGCTTCTAGAGAAAAACTCTAAATCTGGTGGTCGTAACAACAAAGGTCGTATCACGGTTCGTCATATCGGTGGTGGTCACAAGCATCACTATCGTGTAATTGACTTTAAACGCACTAAAGATGGCATCCCAGCTAAAGTAGAGCGTCTAGAGTATGATCCAAACCGTAGCGCGAACATCGCGTTGGTTTGTTATGCAGACGGTGAGCGTCGTTACATCATCGCTCCAAAAGGTCTTAAGGCCGGTGATTCAATCCAATCTGGTGTAGATGCACCAATCAAGGTTGGTAATACATTGCCTATGCGCAATATGCCGGTTGGTTCGACTGTACACAACGTAGAGCTTAAGCCTGGTAAAGGTGCCCAGATGGCACGTTCAGCAGGTGCATACGTACAAATCCTAGCACGTGAAGGTCAATACGTGACTCTACGTCTTCGTTCAGGCGAAGTTCGTAAAGTTGAGTCAGACTGTCGCGCTACACTAGGTGAAGTAGGTAATGCAGAGCACATGCTACGTTCACTAGGTAAAGCTGGTGCTAACCGCTGGCGCGGTGTTCGTCCGACCGTTCGTGGTGTTGCCATGAACCCGGTAGATCACCCACACGGTGGTGGTGAAGGTCGTACTTCTGGTGGTCGTCACCCTGTATCTCCATGGGGCACGCCTACTAAAGGTTACAAGACCCGTAAGAACAAGCGTACTGATAAGTTCATCGTACGTCGTCGTACTAAATAATAGTTGAGGAATAGCCATGCCACGTTCTCTCAAGAAAGGTCCTTTTATTGACCTGCACTTGCTGAAGAAGGTAGAGAAAGCGTTGGAAAGCGGTGACAAGAAGCCAATTAAAACTTGGAGCCGTCGTTCAATGATCATACCTAACATGATCGGATTGACCATCGCTGTCCATAATGGTCGTCAGCACGTTCCTGTGTTTGTCACAGACGAAATGATCGGTCACAAACTAGGTGAGTTTGCACCTACACGTACTTATCGCGGCCATGCTGCTGATAAGAAAGCGAAGAAACGTTAAGGGGTTGAAGATGGAAGCATTAGCTAAACACAAATTCGCCTCTGGTTCGGCGCAAAAAGCACGTCTAGTTGCTGATCAGATCCGTGGACTACCGGTCGATCGCGCGCTAGAAATCCTGGCGTACAGCCCTAAAAAAGCGGCTGTGTTAGTTAAAAAAGTACTTGAGTCTGCTATCGCGAACGCGGAGCACAACGAAGGTGCTGACATTGATGAGCTTGTAGTAGCGAAAGTATTTGTAGACGAAGGTCCTACAATGAAACGCATTATGCCTCGTGCTAAAGGACGTGCAGACCGCATCCTTAAGCGTACAAGCCACATCACTGTTGTGGTTTCGGATAGCTAGGAGATATAAGTAATGGGACAAAAAGTTCATCCTACTGGTATTCGCCTAGGTATCTCTAAACCTTGGGTTTCTACCTGGTACGCGAATACAAAAGATTTCTCTGAACAGCTTTTTGGCGATCACAAAGTACGTTCTTTCCTTACTAAGGAACTTAAGAACGCTTCTGTGGCTAAAATCGTTATCGAGCGTCCAGCTAAATCAATCCGTGTAACAATTCACACAGCTCGTCCTGGTGTTGTTATCGGTAAAAAAGGCGAAGACGTTGAAAAGCTACGTCAAGCTGTAACTAAAATCGCTGGTGTACCTGCGCAAATCAATATTGCGGAAGTACGTAAACCAGAACTTGATGCACAACTAGTTGCTGACGGCATTGCCTCACAGCTAGAGCGTCGTGTTATGTTCCGTCGCGCAATGAAGCGTTCGGTACAAAATGCAATGCGCTTAGGTGCAAAAGGTATCAAAGTTGAAGTAAGCGGTCGTCTAGGCGGCGCAGAAATCGCACGTGCTGAGTGGTACCGTGAAGGTCGTGTACCTCTACACACTCTACGTGCTGATATCGATTACGCAACTTCTGAAGCTTCAACCACTTACGGCATCATCGGTGTTAAAGTATGGATCTTCAAAGGCGAAGTAATTGGTGGTCTTCCACTAAACGCTGAGCAAGAGAAGCCTGCTAAACGCGGACCGAAGAAAGCCAAGAAAAGTGCTAAGTAGGAGTAGCGAGTAATGTTACAGCCAAAACGTACAAAATTCCGTAAGGTGCACAAAGGCCGCAACCGTGGTCTTGCACAAAACGGTAACAAAGTAAGCTTCGGTACTTTCGGTCTTAAAGCCACTGGCCGTGGTCGTATGACTGCACGTCAAATCGAAGCAGCTCGTCGAGCTATGACACGTCACATCAAGCGTCAAGGTAAAATCTGGATCCGTGTATTCCCAGACAAGCCAATCACTGAAAAGCCGCTTGAAGTTCGTATGGGTAAAGGTAAAGGTTCTGTTGAATACTGGGTTGCTGAAATTCAGCCTGGTAAAGTACTTTACGAGATGGAAGGTGTTTCAGAAGAGCTTGCTCGCGAAGCATTTAACCTAGCTGCTCGTAAATTACCTTTCAAAACCACTTTTGTAACTCGGACGGTGATGTAATGAAAGCTAGCGAACTTAAAGACAAAAGCGTAGAAGAGCTTAACGCTGAACTTATCGAGCTTCTTCGTGAGCAGTTCAACCTGCGCATGCAAGCAAGCACTGGTCAGCTAGCTCAATCTCATATGCTACGTAAAGTACGTCGCGATATCGCGCGTGTTAAAACGGTTATCAACCAGAAGGCAGGTGCATAATGAGCGAGAAGATCCGTACTCTACAAGGCCGTGTAATTAGCGACAAGATGGACAAGTCTTTCACTGTTGCTGTGGCACGTTACGTGAAGCACCCGGTATACGGTAAATTCATGAAGCGTACAACCAAGTTGCACGTGCATGACGAGAACAACACTGCTCAAACAGGCGATACAGTTACTATTCGTGAATGTGCGCCTATCTCTAAGACTAAGTCTTGGACTTTGGTAGACGTTGTTGAGCGTCCTAAGAAAGCTTAATTTTATTAAGTTTGATTAGACGACTGAAAAGCCCCGGCATATGCTGGGGCTTTTTGTTGTTGGCGACCTTAAACCTTGGTGTCATAATGGGTTCACTTACCTAGCTTTCTCTAGCCCAGCTCGAAAAAGGGGCCTCAATGAGCACCTCACTACAAGACGTATTAATCCTTGGCAATGCGCCAATCAAAGACAATTTAGCTGCGCAGGTCGATGCATTTGAGCGCGTAGTACGTTTTAACTTTTGTGCCGGAATGCCCGTAAATTTGGGTAGCAAGTGCACTGACTTATGGTTAACTGGACGCGGACGTCAGGCTGCAAAACTGTTGCAACAGCCTATCGCTGTAGACCCTGAGCGATTACAAAATGTGGTGATCACTGACCCGCCTGCACAGCCTGTTGTGCAATCACTATTTCGACTGATCCGTCGTCAAGGAAAGTATGATCATGGTGCGGCACTGCTGGCTAAATTTGCATCAAGCCAGTCTGGTTGGCGTGTTAGTAAAGAGACTCGCAAGCAGTTACTAAAGCGTTTGCATACTTATGGTAAACCGCAATATAAGCCAGTTTGTCCGAGCTCTGGTACCTTAGCGATTGACCACTTCTTACAGCAAGGCCACCGCGTTACTATCACCGGGTTTGGTTTTCAGGGTTGGAAGCGGCACCCTTGGGACTTAGAGCAGCGTTATGTTGCCAAACTTGTCGATACTGGCAAGTTACAGTGGTTAACCTGAACACAAAGCGTCGAGACGACATAGCCTCAGATATCGCTTAACTTGGCATTATGCCATGGTACTTCTAAACTGAGTTTATCAATCACAGCTGTGTCGTGTAGATGAAAAGTGCAGTACCTATTTTATTAATCCTATTTTTGCTCTGTGGCAGCGCCAGTGCCAAGGCGGTGCGATATATCGAGCCCTTTTTTGGCGATGCGACCAGTGATAACAGTTTTCATATCCAAGTTCTCAAACGTGCACTGAGTTTGTCAGAGGCCAAGTTTGGTGCAATTTCTACGCAAGCAATAGATACACCTATGTTGCAAGGAAGGCAATTTCGCGCATTGGCGCGCGCCGATATTGACGTATTATGGTCGATGACGTCCCGTGCCCGTGAGCTTGAAGCCCGACCTATTCGTGTACCACTTACTATGGGGCTCATTGGCTATCGCGTCTTTGTTATTAAGCAGCGAGATCGCCATCGCTTTGCCACATTAACTAGCAAAGCACAACTACAGCAACTACTTGCGTTGCAAGGCCATGATTGGCCGGATACGGAAATTATGAGTAGTAATGGTTTTAAAGTGCGTGGCGTAAGTTGGCATCAAAGTATGTATAAATTACTGGCCGAAGATAAGTTTGATTATTTTCCTCGGGGCGTCCTTGAAATTGGCGCTGAGGGGGAAGGGTTAGCGGCCTATGCGCTGACTATAGACTCCAAATGGGTGCTTCATTACCCCGCCGCAAGCTATTTTTTTGTGCGTCATGAAGATGCCTCATTAGCGCAGCGCTTAGAGTATGGTCTGGTGGCCATGCTGCAAAGCGGCGAGCTAAAAGCTATGATTCTCAATAATCCACACCATATTAATGCGTTGCGTATGCTTAACTTCTCTGATCGCGAGTTTATTCGCTTGGATAATCCGCTCCTTCCCGATAGTACACCCACGCTGGATCCGAAATATTGGCTCACGCCACAAGAATTATCTGAATTAGTGTATTAAGCGCTTGACCTTAAGCTAGGTTCAGGTTTTACAGTTTTGCTATCACACTGATAGTAAAGGAACTTAAGCATGACCCCTATGAACCAATATCTACAGGCGCTAAGTGTTCGCAACTACGAGAATTCATTCGCGCAAGTTAACCAGTTGATCCGCTCTCATTTGCAGCAATTTGCCTTTAGCAGTATCAATTCGCTACTCGGTCGAACGCTGAGTTTAGCGCCTGATGATTTAACCGAAAGAGTGGTTATCAAGCGCCAAGGAGGCTACTGCTTCGAGCACAATAAGCTGATGTACACATTGCTACAGCTCTTGGGTTATGACGTTCGTCCAGTGATTGCAAGGGTCATGGTTAATGGTCGCAATGACAACCCCCGTTCCCATCGCTTAACCGTATTACGGTGGCAGCAAAAAACCTTTCTAGTTGATGTCGGCTTTGGCGTATTGACGCCGGCTGTAGCAATAGAGCTCGATAACACTGCTATACAGTCGGCCTTTGGGCGGCAGTATCGTGTAGAGGCGCGAGATGGTGAATATTTAGTATGGCAGGTTGCTCCCGAGCAAGTGTGCTTATATCAGGTTTCTTTGGCGAGATTTTACGAACAGGATTGTGAAGTCGCTCACTTTTATAGCCACCGGCATGATAAGGCGGCGTTCGTCAATAACCTGGTGGTGTCTCGTATTACCGCTGAGCAACGGTGGTTGTTGCGCAATGACAGCTTTACTCACTTTGAGCTACAACAAGGACGATGGCAACAACACCAGCAGGCTATACGCAGTGTTGATCATTTGCACTGTTTGCTGAGCAATCAACTGCAGGTCAATATTGGCTTGGCAGATTCACAGCTGCTTTTTCAGCGCTTTGTGAATAAAGTCGAGACAATAAAAAGCCGCGCATAATGCGCGGCTTGATACATTTAAGCAACCATCTGTCGCAGCACGTATTGCAAGATTCCACCGTGCTTGTAGTAATCCCACTCTTTGGGCGTGTCTATTCTTACATCGGCTTTAAACTCGGTTTTATTGCCATCCTCGTCGGTGGCTATAATCTCAAGTTCATCGGCTTTATCGAATAGGCCATTAATATCGAAGGTTTCTTTGCCGGTAAGCCCCAGCTCTTCGTGCCCTTCGCCTTCTTTAAATTGCAGGGGTAGCACGCCCATGCCGATTAGGTTCGAACGGTGTATACGCTCGTAGCTTTTTGCAATCACGGCTTTTATGCCTAGCAATAAAGAGCCCTTTGCAGCCCAGTCACGCGACGAGCCTGTGCCGTACTCTGCGCCAGCAAGCACGACCAATGGCGTGCCTTGCTCTTGGTACTGCATCGCGGCATCGTAAATACTGGCAATGTCATCCTCGGGTTGAGTGCGAGTAATTCCGCCCTCGGTGCCGGGGGCAAGCTGATTGCGCAGACGGACATTAGCGAAGGTGCCACGCATCATTACTTCGTGGTTACCGCGACGTGAGCCGTAGGAGTTAAAGTCGCCTTTAGCTACGCCATTTTCAAGTAAATACTGACCTGCGGGAGCATCGGCTTTGATGGCACCTGCTGGTGAGATATGGTCGGTGGTCACCGAATCGCCTAACTTGGCTAGACAGCGCGCACCCTCAATGGTTGGAATACCTGGGGCTTCCTTACTCATGTTGTCAAAGAAAGGCGCTTTACGAATATAGGTTGAGTCGTCACTCCACTCATAGCGTTTGGCCTCGGGTACCTTGATATTTCGCCAGCGCTCGTCGCCTTTGTAGACATCGGCATAGCTTTTCGCGAACATTTCTTTGGTAACCGTTGATTTCACCAGTTCCGCCACCTCACTAACCGATGGCCAAATATCTTTTAGATAGACATCTTCGCCATTGCTATCTTGCGTCAGTGGCTCGTTGTATACATCTATATCGGTGCGCCCGGCAATAGCATAAGCGACGACTAAGGGCGGCGAGGCCAAAAAGTTCATCTTCACATCTTGGTGAATACGACCCTCGAAATTGCGGTTACCGGAAAGAATCGAGCTTACCACGAGTTTGTGCTGAGAAACGGCTTCCTGAATTTCATCAGGTAGCGGGCCAGAGTTACCGATGCAGGTTGTACACCCGTAGCCTACTAGGTTAAAGCCAAGGGCTTCCAAGTCGTCCATTAATTCAGCCTTTTTCAGATAATCAGTGACCACCTGAGAGCCTGGCGCTAAAGACGTCTTCACCCAAGGCTTAACGTTTAGCCCCATCTCTTTGGCTTTTTTCGCTACCAAGCCCGCAGCAAGAATGACACTGGGGTTGGAGGTATTAGTACAACTAGTGATCGCGGCGATGACGCAGGCACCATCGTTTAACTCGAATTCTTCACCCTTGTAGTTTACTTTGGCAACACCGGTGACCTCAGGTTCAGTTTTAGACTGCTTCGGCTGGCCGCCTTCGGAAACGATGCGAGCTTCGTCTTCAACTTCCAATGCTTTCTTCTCTGCGCGTTCATCTTGAAAGCCGCGCAGGTGTTTGGTGATGGTGTCACCCGCCTCATTGAGCGGAATGCGGTCTTGTGGGCGTTTTGGCCCTGCTAAGCTGGGTACAACGTCACCTAAGTCGAGCTCCAAGGTGTCGGTGTACATGGGTTCGTCGCCTGGCTCTCGCCACATGCCTTGATGTTTGGCGTAAGACTCAATGAGTTCGATTTGCTCATCGCTGCGATTTGTGAGCTTAAGGTACTCTAGTGTTTCTTGGTCAATCGGGAAGATACCGCAGGTGGCGCCATACTCTGGTGCCATATTAGCGATAGTCGCGCGGTCAGCGAGCGGTAAATCTGCTAGGCCGTCACCGTAGAACTCCACAAATTTACCTACGACGCCTTTCTCTCTGAGCATCTGTGTCACTGTGAGTACTAAATCGGTTGCAGTGGTGCCCTCGGGTAGAGCGCCTTTGAGTTTGAAGCCAATCACTTGTGGGATCAGGAGACTTATTGGCTGGCCTAACATCGCTGCTTCGGCTTCGATACCGCCCACACCCCAACCTAATACACCTAGGCCATTAATCATGGTGGTGTGTGAATCGGTGCCCACGAGGCTATCGGGGTACGCTACGCGCTGGCCATTATCCTCTTTGGTAAACACTACGCGCGCTAAATATTCGAGGTTAACTTGGTGAACAATACCGGTTGCCGGTGGCACAACTTTCAAGTTATCAAAAGCAGTTTGTCCCCAACGTAAAAATTCATAGCGCTCTTTATTGCGCTCGTATTCAAGTTTGGCATTCAGATCAAAGGCACCGTCTTTACCATAGCTATCAACTTGGACCGAGTGATCAATGACTAACTCAGCCGGCGATAACGGGTTAATCTTGCTGGGGTCGCCACCTAATTGCTCCATGGCATCGCGCATGGCCGCTAAGTCGACGATAGCCGGTACACCAGTGAAGTCTTGCATCACTACCCGAGCGGGTGTGAACGCGACTTCTTTACTTGGCTTGGCACTAGGGTCCCAATCAAGCAGAGCTTGAATGTCGTCTTTGGTAATGTTTTCGCCATCTTCATGGCGTAGGAGGTTTTCGAGTAAAATTTTCAACGAAAATGGTAAACGTTTCGCAGCATTACCGAGCGGACGAAGAGAGTGGATATGATATTGCTCAGCATTAACAGTAAGCTGTTCAAGCGTTTTGAAGCTGTTGTTCATTGTGACCCCTTTTATTTTTCCATTATTCCTTCATGGGTAACGCAAGATGCGATCCAACATGAATAATGCCCTTGGTTATGACTAAATTTTAGTCATAAATTAGAAGTGGGGTAGAAAAGGATGTTTTCAAGGGGTCTTAGGGTTATCCAAAAGAAATAGGCTTGCGTCCGGTGCGCTCATCCCGTTGTGGCTTTTTGGCTTTTTGTTTTTTTGCAGGAGTGTGAGTTTTAGCTTCTGGATGGGGCTTAGGTTGTCGTTGCACCATATTTTCTGCCGCGCTTAGCGCAAATAGCTCGCCATTGAAATATAAGGTGTCTCCTGCACGCATTTTCTTGCGCTTTTGTGTGCAGACCTCTCCGTTAACACCTACGTAGCCGTCGGCGATAAGTAGTTTAGCATGGCCACCACCTTCAGCTAAGTCGAGCACTTTTAAGAGCTTACATAGCTCAATAGGCTCTTCCTCTAATTGCACTTCAATCATGTCGTCATTCATAGTTGAACCAAAGCGAATCGTTATTACGTACAGTATACCCGATAGGCTGCACCACAATGAGAAAATTTGCACTGAACTCATGCAAAATTTACCACTCTAACTGCTGTGACCTTCATGAAAGTGCCATTGAGGCCTATTAAAATAGCGCTTTGAGATTTTGGCGCAGTATTTGCTGGTAAGTGCCAGCCAAATATTTCAGGTAGGTGTAATGGCCCACCAACTTTAACAAATGGAGCTAAGAAAATGGGCGCAAGACAAGCTGTATTCGAAGAGCTTTTAAGTAGTAAATTTGCAGACCATTGCAGTGCAGAGCAAGTCCGTACATCGTTAACACGTGCTATTAAGGCTAATTCGCCACAACGTGAGTTGCTCTTCACTTTATTATCTCGTTTTAATGACAATCATAACCGCATTCTGTACCAAGGGCACAGTGGCGAAGCTGAGCTTACTTATTGCCACCATAAGCTGTTCAAAGAAGTGACTTATCACAAAGACAGCATCAATAAGTGGTTGGCGAATCACGGTGTAAACACAGTAAACCTTTAGCCACTACAATAATGAGTTTATATACGAGCAGCACCTTGTGCTGCTTTTTTAATTGCTGTAAATTAATTGATTACAAGTGTAATCAATTGGTGAGTAATGAAGGAATTATTACTATTTATCGGTATTTTCGTTTTGGCAGGCTGCCAAAGTGCTCACATTCATATAGTCGCGCCGAGTTTTGATAAGCAGCAAAAGCAGCAGCTAGCACAGCATTTTGCTGATCAAAACTTGAAGGTTAACTTTGCTCAAGGAGTGCTTGCCCCGAGCGAGTTCAATGAGGCAAGCATCACCATGAGCCCAACATTTGCTGACTTCAAGTTATTGGGCTTAGTAAAGGATGCGCTGCGCAGCGCAGGTTATTACAAGGTGGACGAACTGCGTTTCGCTCAGCAGCAACAGTTTTATTATGAAGGGCACATCGGTGTCTATTTATTGTTACCTAAAGAGCAAAGGTTGCCTTTATATGTGGAGAGCGAGGATTGCACCCCTTATCGCACGTTAATGCTAACGCCAGAGGGTCGATGGCAGCTTGATGATTTTGTCTCAAAACCTCTCGCTGGTACTTGGCGTCGCCAAGGTGACCGTGTGGTGTTAACTAGCGATAGCGGCGTTGATACCCACCTTCATTATGAGCGTACCACGCGGGTAACCTACCGGGGTGAGCGCCCGGCGCATGTACTTAAAGCGTTGCCAGGCACACAAGGTGCATTCAAGTGCACCTTTGTTGCTATTAATATGAATTAAAGACGATATTAGTCGTTTAATGCGCTAACGATGAAGTACGGATTAAGGTAGCTGTCTTTTTGGTTGTAGCGCAGTGGCTCACCTTCAATCGTTGTGACCCGGGCTCCGGCAATTGCGGCAACAGCGTGCCCGGCGCCGGTATCCCACTCCGATGTCGGCCCTAAACGTGGATATATATCAGCTTCTCCTTCGGCGACTAGGCATAGCTTGAGCGAACTGCCTTTAGCGACCATATCCACCTCATCGAACTGAGTAAGGTATTGCGCTAACTCCTCAGATGGGTGCGAGCGACTGCCGACCACTCTTATTAACCCTTGGTTTTGCTTTGCCGTCACTTTAAGTTCAATGCGCTCTTCGCCTTGTTGTTTAAAGGCGCCAATCTCTTTTGCAGCAAGATAGCTGACTCCCAGAGCGGGTGCATCAACGACACCCAGTACTGGCTCACCCTTGTCAATCAGCGCAATATTGACTGTAAACTCACCATTTTTCTTTATAAATTCTTTGGTCCCGTCGATAGGATCAACGAGCCAGTAACGTTGCCACTGCTGGCGCTGCTGCCATGAAATACCCGCGTTTTCTTCACTGAGAATGGGAAGCTCCGGAGTCAGTGCTTGAAGCCCTGCGACGATCACCTTGTGAGCCGCTAAATCGGCATCAGTGATCGGGCTTTTATCATCCTTATACTCCACGGCGAAATCTTTGTTATAGATTGTCATCGCAGCTTGGCCTGCGTCACGAGCAAGGTCGAGGATATTTTCTAGCAACTCTGGAGGGTTCATACTCTAGCCTATGATATTTCGGGTACGTAAATGGGCAATGAGCTGGGCGACACATGCTTGTACATCCAACTCAGCGGTATTTAGTGTGAGCTCGGGATGCTGCGGAATTTCATAATCGGAGTCAATGCCTGTAAAGTGGGCAATTTCTCCAGCACGGGCCTTTTTATATAAGCCTTTTGGATCGCGCTGTTCGCAGGTTGCCAATGGCGTATCAAGGTATACCTCAATAAACTCATGCTCTTGCACTAGGTTACGAACCATATCACGCTCAGCTTGAAAGGGAGAAATAAAGGCGGTCAGTACCAACAAACCCGCATCTACCATGAGTTTGGCACTTTCGCCGACACGGCGGATATTTTCCTTACGATCAGCATCGCTAAATCCTAAATCACCACACAAACCATGGCGAACATTATCACCATCCAGTAAGTAAGTATGATGACCTAAATGATAAAGCGCTGACTCTAAGGCTCCGGCGATGGTGCTTTTTCCTGAGCCTGAAAAGCCAGTAAACCAAATAATGCAACTTTTATGCTTGTTAAGCTGTTGGCGCTTGGCTTTATCGACACCATGGTGGTGCCACACAATGTTTTCGTCCATTTCTCGGTCTCGATATTAAAACGGAAAGACATAAGTAATGAGGCTGAGCACTACCACCGCATAGGCGATAGACATGATCACGCCTATGCGGGCAAAATCGGCAAAGCGATACTGCCCCGCATTCATTACAATCATATTAGTTTGATAACTATAAGGGCTTATAAATGCGGCACTAGCGCCATAAGCAACAGCCATGGCAAAGGGCATCAAATTCACCTCCAAGGAGCTGGCTAAGCCATAGGCCAATGGAAACATCAGCGCCGCAGCGGCATTATTGGTGATGAGCTCAGTCATCACCACGGTGATCACATACACCACTATAAGCGCGACAAACGGTGTGAGTGCGCTGTAGCCAGCCAACCATTGTTGTAAGGCTTGCTCTGCTCCGGAGCCACTGAAAGCGTGAGCTAAGCCCAGTGCTGAGGCAATAATAATGACTAACTCAAAAGGAAAGCGCCTTTTGAGCTCTTGACCATCAAGCACCTTAGTGGCTAAAAGCAAGGCAATAAACAGCAATAGCCCTTGCACCAAGGCAATCGTCCCCGTCGCCGCCAGGGCGATAACAGCGGCAAACCCTGCCAATAAAGTGGCTTCACTTTTACGGCCATAGGTTTTATCAACCTCATGTTCACTGACGAAGTAAAAGTTTTTATCCAGGTTGGAGCGATTATGAAAATCATGACCGACTGCGAGCATAAAGCGGTCGCCCGGGCGGATTGTCACTTCGCCAAGCTTACCGGAGAGGCGCTCACCATTGCGGTGAATAGCCACGACAGCGGCGTCGAACTTCGCACGAAAGCCCGTTGCTTTTAAGGTTCGTCCCACAAGCGTTGAGGTGTGTGTGACAATCACTTCTTGTAGGTTCGAGCTCAATAGTCCATTGCTGTCGGCAAATAAAGTTAAGCCCGGGATGCGCTGTAAGGCGGCGACGCTGTGCACATGACCGGTAAAAATAAGCTTATCGCCAGCCCGCACTTTATTCTCTGGCCGTACGGGGCTTATCAACCGTCGCTCGCGGACAATCTCAACCAGAAACAGGCCATCAAGATCTCGCAAGCCATTTTTTTCTATGGTTTTACCAATGAGTGGTGAGTCTGCATTGACCTTTGCTTCAAGGAGATACTCTTTGTGCTCACCTTCTACCCTTGGGTAGTTTGGCAGTAGTCGCCGACACAAAATCAGCACGGCTATTCCACTTAAGGTCACTGCGATACCTATGGGTAAAAAGCTAAACATGGCGAGGTTGAAGCCGTCATACTGCTGCGTAAAGCTATTCACAATGAGGTTTGTTGAGGTACCAATAAGCGTGGTCGTTCCTCCTAAAATGGCAGCATAGGATAGCGGGATAAGTAGCTTAGAAGGTGCGTGATACTTATTGCGAGTAAGGGGCCCCACCAATGAAGCGACTACGGCGGTGTTATTCAAAAAAGCCGAGGCGGCAGCGGTCACGGTGCTTACTTTAACAATACTGGCTCGCAATGATGGGCTGACGATACCTTTAGCAACGTGCTGTAACAGCGACGTGCGTTCCAAGGCGATAGACACCAACATCAACAACACCAGAGTGACTAAACCAGTATTAGTAAAGTTGCCAAGTAATGTTGGGGTATCAATATACCCCAACACATAGCAGCCTAATAATGCAGCGAAAAAGAGTGTTGCTGGGCGTACATGAGTCAGTACCAACCCGGCAAACAACGCGACTATAATTGCTGCATAAAAGACCACATCCATCGTTTATTTCAACTTGCTAATATCGATGGCTTGCCAATGCGGGAAGTGCTTACGTACTAAGGCATTGAACTCGATTTCAAAATCGCTGTACTGAGCGTTATGCTGAGACGTTTGAGCCGCTAGCACTTGCTCGACCATTCCCGCTCCCACGGTCAGGTTACTGAGACGATCAATAAGAATAAAGGCGCCGGTTTCGCGGTTATCACGATAAATATCGGCCATCATTGGCTCGGTTAACTCCAACGTGACGATGGCAATTTCGTTGAGCTGTAAGCTCTCAGCTTGACCCTTTTCTAGCGTGTTGACGTCAATGGTGTGGTCAATGCGTGACACCACCGCTGCGGTTTTTTTAGTACCTAGCTTGAAATTATAGGTTTTACCCAGCTCTAAGGGTTGCTCGTGCATCCATACCAATTTTGCTTGCAGTTGGTTGGTTGCTTGCGCACTCGAGTGCGCAGGCACAATGACATCCCCACGGCTTACGTCAATTTCATCGTTCAAAGTCATAGTGATAGCTTGACCTGCCTCAGCATGATCAAGGTGACCATTGAAAGTGACCAGCTCCTTGACGCTGGATATTTTACCTGAAGGCAACACTTTTACGGCATCACCAACTTTAAATTGTCCTGACGTAATGGTTCCTTGGAAGCCCCTAAAGTCAAGGTTCGGACGTACTACATATTGCACCGGTAACCGTGGCTCAAAGCCGTTATCGGTCGCTGCTGCAGGCGAGTCTTCTAACAGCTCTAGTAGCGGTTTGTCGGTGTAGTAAGGAGTATGCTCTGAGCGGGTAACCACGTTATCGCCTTTAAGCGCCGACATTGGTACGAACTTAATGTCTTTAACATTAAGTTGCTCAGCAAATTTTAAATAGTCCGCCTTAATTTTTTCATAAACAGTTTCATCAAAGTCGACAATATCCATTTTGTTAATCGCGACTACGAACTGTTCAATGCCTAGTGAGTCACAGATAAAGCTGTGGCGTTTGGTTTGCACTTGCACGCCATAGCGAGCATCAACCAGAATGACAGCAAGATCGCTGGTTGATGCACCCGTTACCATGTTGCGGGTGTACTGTTCATGCCCTGGAGTGTCGGCAATGATGAACTTACGCTTGGCGGTAGAGAAGTAACGATAGGCCACGTCAATGGTAATACCTTGCTCGCGCTCAGCTTGCAAGCCATCGACTAACAGCGCTAAATCAAGCTCTTCACCCGCATTCCCAACTTTCTCATTGTCTTTATGCAGTGCGGCTAACTGATCTTCATAGATTTGGTGACTATCATGTAGCAAACGACCAATTAAGGTTGATTTACCGTCATCGACACTGCCACAAGTTAATAAACGCAATAAACTTTTGTCTTGTTGACGTGCTAGATAGGCTTCGATGCCTAGCTCTTTGACTTCATTAGCAGTTGCTGACATTAGAAATACCCCTCACGCTTTTTCTTCTCCATAGACCCTGCTGAATCATGGTCAATGACCCGACCCTCACGCTCTGATGAGGTTGATAGCAGCATCTCCTCGATGATCCCCGTTAGTGAGTCAGCCGTCGACTCGACTGCTCCAGTCAGAGGGTAGCAGCCTAAGGTACGGAAACGGACCGACTTCATTTGTGGCTGTTCACCTTCATTAAGAGGCATACGTTCATCGTCCACCATGATTAGGGTGCCGTCACGTTCGACCACCGGACGCTCTTTTGCTAGGTACAGCGGCACAATCTCGATGTTTTCTTGGTAGATATATTGCCAAATATCCAGCTCGGTCCAATTTGAAAGTGGGAATACACGAATACTTTCACCTTGGTTTACTTCACCATTGAAAGTGCTCCATAGTTCTGGACGCTGGTTTTTTGGGTCCCATCTGTGATGCTTGTCGCGGAATGAATAAACTCGCTCTTTGGCACGCGATTTCTCTTCATCACGGCGAGCGCCACCGAAGGCGGCGTCGAACCCGTATTGATTCAAGGCTTGTTTCAAACCTTGAGTCTTCATTATGTCAGTGTGCTTGGCCGAACCGTGCTCAAAGGGGCTGATATTCATCGCCAAGCCCTCAGGGTTTTTATGCACTAGCAAGTCAAAGCCATATTCTTTGGCCATGCGATCGCGAAAGGCAATCATTTCCCGAAACTTCCAGTTGGTGTCTACATGCAGCAAAGGGAAGGGGATCTTGGCTGGATAAAACGCCTTACGTGCTAAATGGAGTAACACCGATGAGTCTTTACCAATGGAGTAAAGCATCACCGGGTTGTCAAACTCAGCCGCAACCTCGCGGATGATTTTGATACTTTCAGCCTCAAGTTGCTGAAGATGGGTTAAAGCCATAGCTTCCGTCCTACTAATTTCTAGATAAACCTGTTAATACCAAGGGTTAGGCCACATCAGTGAGAGGCTGAGCAAAACTGCTAGTTTGCGTTGTTTTACCGAACCACGCAAGTTGCTGATGTAGCGAAGCGACCTCGCCAATTATTAATAACGCTGGGGATTGAATCGCATGTGTTTCAATCAGTTCGCTGAGCTGCGCCAGCTGCCCGGTGATTACACGCTGCTCTTTGCGCGTGCCATTTTCTACTATCGCCACAGGAGTAGTAGCACTGCGCCCATGAGCCAGCAGCTGGCTTTGAATATGCGGTGACTTAATCACACCCATATAGATAGCCAAAGTTTGATTGGGTTTAGCCAAAGAGGGCCAATCCAGTTCTTGACCATCTTTTTTGCAGTGTCCGGTGACAAATTGGATGGCCTGAGCATGGTCGCGATGTGTCAGCGGGATGCCCGCATAGGCGCTGCACCCTGCTGCTGCAGTGATACCAGGTACAATTTGGTAGCTTACACCGTGACTGGCTAGCACCTGTACTTCCTCACCACCACGACCATAAATAAAGGGGTCACCGCCCTTAATGCGGCAGACCTTCTTACCTTGTTGTGCCAACTCAACGAGCAGCTCATTAGTGCGCTCTTGTGGCACACTGTGGTCGCCAGCGCGTTTGCCCACGCATATGAGCTCAGCGTCGCGCCGCACAAGCTCCATAATTTCATCTGATACCAAGTAGTCATATACCACCACATCGGCTTGCTGCATCAATTGCAGGGCTTTGAGGGTCAATAACTCAGGATCGCCAGGGCCTGCGCCAACTACAAATACTTCGCCTTGAGGTGGTAGGTTGTCATCAAGCATGGTGGTAAGCTCGTCACTGGCTTGTTCGATATTGCCTTTTTGCACGGTGCTTACGACATTGGAATCAAACACCCGTTCCCAAAATTGACGGCGATCATCAAAGCTTGTAAAACGTTGCTTTACTTGTTTTCGGAAACTACCTACTAATTTGGCCAATGCGCCTATATGCTGAGGAATTAGCGTTTCCAACTTTTCCCGTAGTCGGCGAGCCAATACCGGCGCAGTTCCTGCACTGGAAATGGCAATGGTGATTGGATCTCTATCCACGATAGAGGGAAAAATAAACCGGCATTTAGGTTGATCGTCGACAACATTAACGAAAATATTATGCTGTTCAGCGGCTTCGAATACTTGGGTATTTACGGTATCGTTATCAGTAGCAGCAATAATCAACATATAGCCAAGCACTTGCTCTGGCTGAAAATAAGCTCTTTGCAACGTTAATTTTTGCTGCTTTGCAAGGGCTTCAAGTTCAGCGCAAAACTCAGGTGCAATAACCGTAACTTTAGCGCGTGCTTTGAGGAAAGCTTGTGACTTACGCAGTGCGACCTCGCCGCCGCCGATCACGAGTACCGGCTTGTCATCAAGTTTTGTAAAAATGGGTAAATATTGCACCGCACACCACCTAATTTGTTAACACCGAAAGCGACAATGTTTTATTGAGCTTGGAGAATGCAAGGATATAGGCAGCATTAACGGTTAAAAAATAATTTGTTCCAAGCTTATATATCTAAAAGTTATATGCCGACTTGTGAAATGGCTTAAGGCAATGAAAATCAATATTAAGGCGCTATTTTAAGTAGATTAAAGTGATAAAATTGAAAGCGATAACGGCGATATAATCACTAAGCGCAGGACCAGGAGATGACCATGAGTGACGTTCACGATGCGCAGTTAGCGCTCGCTTGTTTAGATTACACCCGATTGCAAGAGCACGACAGTGAGGATGCAATGTGTCAATTCGTGGCGCAAATTAATACCGCTTATGCACTGCCTGCAGCGCTGTGCGTCTACCCACAATGGTTGCAGCTAACCCGTCGCGAGCTCGATAATCGCAACTTACAACAAATTCCGTTGGCCACAGTGACCAACTTTCCAACTGGTGACGAGGATTTGACCACTGTTTTGGCGCAGACGCGCGAAGCGCTGCAATTAGGCACCAATGAAATTGACTTGGTGCTACCTTATCGAGCGTTGCAGCAGGGCGACGAGCAAAAAGCTTTGGATTATGTACGTCAAAGCCGTGAACTCTGTGCCAATAAAGCGAAGCTAAAGGTGATTATTGAAAGTGGCGAATTGAGCTTGTCGCAAGTACGTATTGCCAGTCGCATTGCCATAGCCGGCGGCGCCGACTTTATTAAAACCAGCACCGGGAAAGTGGCGATCAACGCGACGCCAGAGGCCGTCGCGGTGATTTTTGACGAAGTTGCGCACAGTGAACGAGCAGTGGGTGTTAAAGTCTCTGGTGGCGTAAAAAACCTAAGCCAAGCGCAGTTATATCTGGATATGGCGGTAAACACTATGGGTGGAGCATGGTTGACGCCTTTTAACTTTCGTTTCGGGGCATCATCATTACTGGGTGAGTTGTACAAAGTGTTATGAGTGACAGTGAAGCGGAAAAAATAGCGCTAGAGCATGATGCTGCGCGACGCTTTCTGCGCGCCTATGAGCGCTATTATCATATTCCGATGCGCCATATTTGGCACAATCAACCAGCGAAGCCCGATGTCAGTTGCTACATGGAAAGTGAGCGCTTAGATATAGAGATTGCGCATTTGTATGCCAACGAGCATGAAGCGATGGCCGTGCTTGGTCGACCTTTGAGCCTTGATATACAACGCCAACTGGCGCAGTTGGCACTAAACCCAGATACAGAGCAGCTGCGCTATGCACTCTCTAAACTACTCAGTGCCAAGGCCGCCAAACGTTATGACAGCAAGCGCGTATGGCTGCTAATTCGTAATGCTAGCACGCTTTGGCATCATCAAGACTTTCTTGAAGTAAAGCCGCAGTTGGTCCTTGCCCTTGGTCATCCATTCGAACAAATTTGGCTATTAACCGACTGGCAAGGCACGCATGAGCCACTACAGCTTTATAGCGCTAAATAAATCACAGCCACGACCACTAAATTAATTTTCGATGGCCTTTGTTTTGCTCTTGTTTTAGCGTCACTGGTCAGTATAATGGGCATCCACTTTGCAGGGGCGTAGTTCCAATTGGTAGAACAGCGGTCTCCAAAACCGACGGTTGGGAGTTCGAATCTCTCCGCCCCTGCCACTTTTCACAGACAAGTCTAAGTCTAAAAATCTGTTTTAAAGCATGTTTTTAAGGTTAGATTTGGATAGATTTACCCTGTCGTGTGACGGGGTTGTTGTGTCTGTATTTAAGGTATTAGGATTATGAGTGCAAATGTAGAAAACTCGTCAAGCCCGATGGACTTGGTAAAATGGCTTATCGCCATTGCGTTGCTGGCAGCAGCAGTAGTAGGCAACACCATGTATGGTGAAGAGTCTGCGTTAATTCGAGCTATTGGCGTGGTTGCTGCAATCGCCGTTGCCCTGGGTATTGCGGCAACGACAGGCAAAGGTCGCTCCTTCATCTCGTTTGCGAAAGAAGCTCGCATCGAAGTACGCAAAGTTGTTTGGCCAACACGCCAAGAAACCACACACACAACATTTATCGTGATGATCGCAACAGTGATTATGGCGCTTATCTTGTGGGGATTGGACGGAATTTTATTCCGCCTAGTGGGCTTTTTAACTGGATTGGAGATCTAATCCCATGACGGATGAGAACAAAGAAAAGAAATTACGTTGGTATGTAATCCAGGCTTTCTCAGGTTTTGAGAAGCGTGTTGCGCAAACCATCAAAGAGCACATCAAAATCCAAGGCCTTGAAGATAGCTTTGGAGAGGTGTTGGTGCCAACTGAAGAAGTAGTGGAAATGCGCGCCGGTCAAAAGCGCAAATCAGAACGTAAATTTTTCCCAGGTTACGTACTGGTAGAAATGGACATGAATGATGAGAGCTGGCACCTAGTGAACAGCACCCCTCGCGTGATGGGTTTCATTGGTGGTACTTCTGATCGTCCAGCACCAATCAGCAAGCGCGAAGCCGACCGCATTCTTAATCGTCTCGAAGAAAATGCTGAAGCGCCGAAGCCAGCCACCTTGTTTGAAGCAGGTGAAGTGGTTCGTGTTATTGATGGCCCATTTGCTGATTTCAACGGTGTGGTTGAAGAAGTGGATTACGAGAAAAGCCGCTTGAAAGTATCAGTACTTATCTTCGGTCGTTCTACCCCTGTTGAACTTGAATTTGGTCAGGTTGAACAAGACAAGTAAGTTGCTCGTAAAACACGCAAACTAATGTTGAAAAAGGCCGCTGACTAACTTATAATCAGCGGCCTTTTTGTAGCAGCTGAAAATGCTGGCTGCAAAATAGGTTTTTTATTAATTGGGAAGCCGTTTGAGTACGCGTCCTCGCGCGCACGAGGCTAAGACCCACCTAACGAGGTATAATCATGGCTAAAAAAGTTGAAGCTTTAATCAAGCTACAAGTTGCTGCTGGTATGGCTAACCCTAGTCCACCAGTAGGTCCTGCTCTAGGTCAACACGGTGTAAACATCATGGAATTCTGTAAAGCGTTCAACGCTCGTACAGAGTCTCTAGAGAAAGGCGCTCCGGTTCCTGTAATCATCTCTGTTTACAATGACCGTTCTTTCACGTTTGACATGAAAACGCCACCTGCTGCTTACCTACTTAAGAAAGCTGCAGGCATTAAGTCTGGTTCAGGCCGTCCTAACACTGAAAAAGTGGGTACAGTTACTCGTGCTCAACTTGAAGAGATCGTTGAGATGAAGAAACCTGACCTTACAGCGGCTGATATGGACGCTGCGGTACGCACTATCGCAGGTTCTGCGCGTGCAATGGGCTTGAACGTAGAGGACTAAGATAATGGCAAAATTAACTAAACGTATGCGTACTATCCGCGAAAAAGTGGATGTCACTAAAGATTACGAAATCAACGAAGCTGTTGCACTTCTAAAAGAGCTAGCAACTGCTAAGTTCGTTGAAAGTGTTGACGTTGCTGTTAACCTTGGTATCGATGCACGTAAATCTGACCAAAACGTACGTGGTGCGACTGTACTTCCAAATGGTACTGGTCGTGACGTTCGCGTTGCTGTATTCACTTCAGGTGCTAATGCAGACGCAGCTAAAGAAGCTGGCGCGGATATCGTAGGTATGGAAGATCTTGCTGACAAAGTAAAAGCTGGCGAGATGGACTTTGACGTTGTTGTTGCTTCTCCAGATGCAATGCGCGTTGTTGGTCAACTAGGTCAAATCCTAGGTCCACGTGGTCTTATGCCTAACCCTAAAACTGGTACTGTAACACCTAATGTTGCTGAAGCAGTTAAAAACGCGAAAGCGGGTCAGGTTCGTTACCGCAACGACAAGAACGGTATCGTCCACTCTACCATTGGTAAAGTTGACTTCACTGCTGAACAGCTACAACAAAACCTTGAGTCTCTTATCGTAGCGCTTAAGAAGGCTAAGCCTTCACAAGCAAAAGGTACTTACATCAAGAAAGTAAGCATCTCGACTACTATGGGCGCAGGTGTTGCTGTTGACCAAAACTCACTAAGCACGCAAGTAGCGTAATTTAGGAGTTTACGTGGCGCGATTTTTATACTATAATTTCGCGCCATTTTGTTGAGTATTGAACTCAACAATCAACGAATTCGGGTTGAAGCCAACGTTGTTGGCTTCCGTCCAAGACCGTAGGTGCAGTCACGTATTGCTTAATTTCCTACGTAGACGGTGTGAATCCCAGCTAGATTTTTCCTAATCTTCTGGCTCTCGCCGTAACAAGCAGCTCCGTCATGATGATGGAGTAGAGTAAAACTGAGGTATTTCGGTATCTCACTGAACCAGGAGTAACACCCATGGCTTTAAATCTTCAAGACAAAAAAGCAATTGTTGCTGAAGTCAACGAAGCTGCCAAAGGTGCTCTATCTGCAGTAGTTGCAGATTCTCGTGGTGTAACTGTTGACGCTATCACTTCACTTCGTAAAGAAGCTCGTGAAGCAGGTGTATGGATGAAAGTCGTTCGTAACACTCTAGCTAAACGCGCTATCGAAGGGACTGATTACGAGTGTCTTAACGATTCACTAGTAGGCCCTAGCCTAATCGCTTTCTCTTCTGAGCACCCAGGTGCTGCAGCGCGTATCTTCACAGATTTCGCAAAGAGTAACGAAGCATTTGAGCTTAAAACGGCTGTATTTGACGGTGAAATCGTAGATGTAGATATGCTAGCTAAGCTACCTACATACGACGAAGCAGTTGCACGTCTAATGAGCGCTATGAAAGAAGCTTCTGCAGGCAAGTTGGCAAAAACTCTTGCTGCAGTTCGCGACCAGAAACAAGAACAAGCTGCTTAATTTTTATTTATAAGCTATTGTTCTTTATCGGTGTAATGAATTTAATGAACCCTCGGGTTCGAGAATATTAGGAAATTTATAATGTCTGTAACTAAAGACCAAATCCTTGACGCTATTGCTGAAATGTCAGTAATGGAAGTTGTTGAACTAGTAGAAGCAATGGAAGAAAAATTCGGCGTAACTGCAGCTGCTGCTGTTGTTGCTGCTGGTCCTGCTGAAGCTGCTGAAGAGAAGACTGAGTTCGACGTAATCCTAGCTGGCGCTGGCGGTAACAAAGTTGCTGCTATCAAAGCGGTACGTGGCGCAACAGGTCTTGGCCTTAAAGAAGCTAAAGCACTTGTTGAATCAGCTCCTGCACCTATCAAAGAAGGTGTTTCTAAGGAAGAAGCTGAAGCACTTAAGAAAGATCTTGAAGAAGCTGGTGCTGAAGTTGAGATCAAGTAATCTAGCGTATGCTAGGTTCGCTGCCTGAGTAATCAGGCAAGGGCTGGTGATTATTTAATCACCGGCCCTTTTGCGCTATAGAGCGAAAATTTGCTCCAGGGTGCTCTAAACCTAAATTTCACTTTTATTTTCAATTGGTTACGCAACTTCATTGGCAATAGCAGTGACATTTAGGAACAACAATTCTAAATGTTGTAAATATTGGCATAGATGCCAGTTATGTCTGTTCTTACAAGAACAGGTAGGGTCAAAGATCAGCAAGCTGAGGAACCCCATGGCTTACTCTTATTCTGAAAAGAAACGTATCCGTAAGGATTTTGGTAAACGTCCACAGGTTTTGGACGTACCTTTCTTACTGCAAATGCAGTTAGAATCGTTTAAAAAATTCTTAACTCCGGACGCTGACGGCGATTTCGGTTTGGAAGCTGCCTTCCGCTCCGTTTTCCCGATTAAAAGCTATTCGGGCAACTCTGAGCTTCAATACGTAAGTTATCGTATTGGTGAGCCAGTGTTCGATGTTAAAGAATGTCAAATCCGCGGTGTGACTTATTCTGCTCCACTTCGCGTAAAACTTCGTCTTGTGCTTATGGACAAAGAAGCACCCGGCACAGTTAAAGACATCAAAGAGCAAGAAGTTTACATGGGCGAAATTCCGCTCATGACTGACACAGGTACCTTTGTTATCAATGGTACTGAGCGTGTTATCGTTTCTCAGCTACACCGTTCACCTGGTGTATTCTTTGATAACGACCGCGGTAAAACGCACTCCTCTGGTAAGGTGCTTTATAACGCTCGCGTTATTCCTTACCGTGGTTCATGGCTCGACTTTGAATTCGACGCTAAAGATAATCTCTACGTACGTATCGACCGTCGCCGTAAGTTGCCGTCGTCGATCATTTTGCGCGCGCTTGATTACTCAACAGAAGAAATTCTTAATATCTTCTTTGAAACCACTACCTTTGAGGTGAGTGACGGTAAAGTTCTTATGGAGCTTGTGCCTGCGCGTCTACGTGGTGAAACCGCAGCCTTTGACATTAAAGGCGAAGATGGCGAAGTCTTGGTAGAACAAGGCCGTCGTATTACTGCGCGTCACATCAAGAGCATCGAGAAAAAAGGCATCAAGCAGCTAGAAGTACCGCATGAGTACGTCATTGGCCGAGTATTAGCGAAAAACTATGTTGATGAGTCAACAGGTGAAGTAATCGCCAATGCTAACGATGAACTATCGCTTGAGCTAATGGCTGAGCTTGTTAAAGCAGGTCACACCGAAATTGCTACTTTATATATCAATGAAGTAGACAGCGGCTCTTACATGTCAGATACCGTTCGTATCGACTCAACTACAAATCGCCTTGAGGCCTTGGTAGAAATCTACCGAATGATGCGCCCAGGTGAGCCGCCGACAAAAGAAGCTGCAGAAGCGCTATTTGAAAACTTATTCTTTACCGATGAGCGCTATGACCTATCAACCGTAGGTCGTATGAAGTTCAACAGCCGCGTTGGTTATGACACCGACGAAGGCCCAGGTACTTTGTCTAAAGAAGACATCGTTGCCGTGATGAAAGTGCTTATCGATATCCGTAACGGTAAAGGCGATGTTGATGACATCGACCACCTTGGTAACCGTCGTATCCGCTCTGTAGGCGAAATGGCAGAAAACCAGTTCCGTGTCGGTCTAGTTCGTGTTGAGCGTGCTGTACGTGAGCGTCTAAGCCTTGGTGACCTTGATGCCATCATGCCGCAAGACCTTATCAACGCCAAGCCAATTTCGGCAGCGGTGAAAGAGTTCTTCGGTTCATCACAGCTTTCTCAATTTATGGACCAAAACAACCCGCTATCAGAAGTTACGCACAAGCGTCGTATTTCTGCATTAGGTCCGGGTGGTCTTACGCGTGAGCGTGCAGGCTTCGAAGTACGTGACGTACACGTAACGCACTACGGTCGCGTATGTCCAATCGAAACGCCTGAAGGTCCAAACATCGGTCTAATTAACTCATTGTCTACGTATGCACGTACCAATGACTTTGGTTTCCTAGAAACACCTTACCGTAAAGTGGTTGATGGTGCGGTTACCGACGAGGTTGATTACCTTTCTGCTATCGAAGAAGGTCAGTTCGTTATTGCTCAGGCAAATGCTGACTTAAACGATGACAACGGATTTGTAGAAGAGCTGATTACTTGCCGTCACAAAGGCGAGTCAACCTTGATGCCGCGCGATGATATCCAGTATATGGACGTTTCGCCACAACAGGTTATTTCAGTCGCTGCTGCGCTTATCCCATTCCTAGAGCACGATGATGCGAACCGTGCATTGATGGGATCGAACATGCAACGTCAGGCTGTACCGACACTACGTGCTGATAAACCACTAGTAGGTACAGGTATCGAGCTTACACTTGCGAAAGACTCGGGTGTAACTATCGTTGCTAAGCGTGGTGGTGTGGTTGATTACGCTGATGCGAGCCGTATCGTTATCAACGTAAATGAAGATGAGCGTGTACCTGGCGAAGCGGGTATCGACATCTACAACCTAACTAAGTACACCCGTTCTAACCAGAACACCTGTATTAACCAAAAGCCAACTTGTATGGTTGGTGAGCCAATTGTACGTGGTGACGTACTTGCTGATGGTCCGTCAACAGACCTTGGCGACTTGGCGTTAGGTCAAAACTTACGCGTGGCATTCATGCCTTGGAATGGTTACAACTTCGAGGATTCAATCCTTCTTTCAGAGAATGTTGTAAAAGAAGATCGTCTAACGACTATCCATATCCAAGAGCTTCAGTGTATTGCTCGCGATACTAAGCTTGGGCCGGAAGAAATCACTGCTGACATCCCGAACGTGGGTGAGTCTGCACTGGGCAAGCTAGATGAGTCTGGCGTTGTTTACATCGGTGCAGAAGTGAAAGGCGGCGACATTCTAGTAGGTAAAGTAACACCTAAAGGTGAAACTCAGCTTACGCCTGAAGAGAAGCTACTGCGTGCCATCTTTGGTGAGAAAGCGTCTGACGTTAAAGACAGCTCGCTACGTGTACCAAACTCAGTATCAGGTACCGTAATCGACGTACAAGTCTTCACCCGTGACGGTGTAGAAAAAGACAAACGTGCGCTTGAAATCGAAGAAATGCAGCTTCGTGAAGCGAAGAAAGACTTCAACGAAGAGTTCAAGATTCTTGAAGAAGGTGTGTTAAGCCGTGCTCGTGGTCTATTGACCGGCGCAGGCATGGATGCAGCCAGCCTAGAAGGTCTCGCTGCTGATAAGCTATTAACACAAAGCCTAGCTGATGAAGGCAAGCAAGCAGAACTTGAGCAACTAGCAGCGCAGTACGATGAGCTTAAAGCTGAGTACGATAAGAAGTTTGAAACGAAACGTCGCAAGATCACTCAAGGTGATGACTTAGCGCCAGGCGTGTTGAAGATTGTGAAGGTTTACCTAGCGGTTAAACGTCGCATCCAGCCAGGTGATAAGATGGCGGGTCGTCACGGTAACAAAGGTGTTATCTCGACTATCGTACCTGTAGAAGACATGCCTTACGATGAGAAAGGCCGTACCGTTGATATCGTATTGAACCCGCTGGGCGTACCATCGCGTATGAACATCGGTCAGATCCTAGAGACTCACATGGGTCTTGCGGCACGCGGTATCGGTGAGCGTATTGAAGAAATGATGAAAGAGCAGCGTGAGCTTCACGAACTGCGTGAATTCATCAAGAAAGCTTACGAACTGGGTGAATGTCGCCAGCAAGTAGACATCGCTAGCTTCTCTGATGACGAAGTTCGTCGCCTAGCAGAGAATCTAAAAGGCGGTCTACCGATTGCTACTCCTGCATTTGACGGTGCTCGCGAAAGCGAAATCAAGGAAATGTTGGAGCTCGGTGGTTACCCATCAAGCGGTCAGGTAACGCTGTATGATGGTCGTACTGGCGATCAGTTTGAGCGTCAAGTAACGGTTGGTTACATGTACATGCTGAAACTGAACCACCTTGTTGATGACAAGATGCACGCGCGTTCTACTGGCTCATACAGCCTAGTAACGCAGCAGCCGCTAGGTGGTAAAGCACAGTTCGGTGGTCAGCGCTTCGGTGAGATGGAAGTCTGGGCACTAGAAGCGTACGGCGCGGCTTATACCCTGCAAGAGATGTTGACTGTGAAGTCGGATGACGTGAATGGTCGTACTAAGATGTATAAGAACATCGTTGACGGTAACCACAAGATGGAACCGGGTATGCCAGAATCATTCAACGTATTGTTGAAAGAAATCCGTTCACTCGGTATCAACATCGAGCTGGAAGAAGAATAAGCCGGTCGGGCGCAAGGCGCCCAAACCTGCGAACAAATAAATGGGCGGCTTGCCGCCCTCGAGATTAACCTCCGACAGGAGAGCTAAGGTGAAAGACTTACTTAAGTTTCTGAAGCAACAAAATAAGACCGAAGAATTCGATGCAATTCGCATTGGTCTTGCTTCGCCGGACATGGTGCGTTCATGGTCATATGGTGAAGTAAAGAAACCTGAGACCATTAACTACCGTACTTTCAAGCCTGAGCGTGACGGCTTATTCTGTGCCCGTATTTTCGGCCCAGTGAAAGATTACGAGTGTTTGTGTGGTAAATACAAGCGCTTGAAGCACCGTGGTGTTATTTGTGAAAAGTGTGGCGTTGAAGTAACGCTAACCAAAGTGCGTCGTGACCGTATGGGTCACATTGAGCTGGCAAGCCCAGTGGCACACATTTGGTTCCTAAAATCACTGCCATCGCGTATCGGCCTAATGCTTGATATGACGCTTCGTGACATCGAGCGTGTGCTGTACTTCGAATCATTCGTGGTAACCGAACCTGGTATGACGACGCTTGAGCGTGGTCAGCTTTTAGGTGAAGAAGAGTACCTTGATGCTCTTGAAGAGCACGGTGATGAATTTGAAGCGAAGATGGGTGCAGAAGCTGTACTTGATCTTCTTAAAGAACTCGACCTAGGTCAGCTGATTGCAGAAATGCGCGAAGAGCTACCAACTATCAACTCTGAAACCAAGCGTAAGAAAATTACCAAGCGTTTGAAGTTGATGGAATCATTCCACCAATCAGGTAACAATCCTGAGTGGATGGTAATGAGCGTTCTTCCAGTGCTACCGCCTGATCTACGTCCACTTGTACCACTAGACGGCGGTCGTTTTGCGACGTCAGATCTAAACGACCTTTATCGTCGTGTGATCAACCGTAACAACCGTTTGAAGCGTCTTCTCGATTTAGCCGCGCCAGACATCATCGTACGCAACGAAAAGCGTATGTTGCAAGAAGCGGTCGATGCGCTCCTTGATAACGGTCGTCGTGGTCGTGCTATTACCGGTTCCAACAAGCGTCCACTTAAGTCGCTTGCAGACATGATCAAAGGTAAGCAAGGTCGTTTCCGTCAAAACCTTCTTGGTAAGCGTGTTGACTACTCAGGCCGTTCTGTAATTACCGTAGGTCCTACACTGAAACTACACCAGTGTGGTCTGCCTAAGAAAATGGCTCTTGAACTATTCAAGCCTTTCATCTACGGCAAACTTGAGCGCCGTGGTATGGCGACAACCATCAAAGCTGCGAAGAAGATGGTTGAGCGCGAAGTACCAGAGGTTTGGGACGTACTAGACGAAGTTATTCGTGAACACCCAGTGCTACTTAACCGTGCACCAACCCTTCACCGTTTGGGTATTCAGGCGTTTGAGCCGGTACTTATCGAAGGTAAAGCGATTCACCTGCACCCATTGGTGTGTGCGGCGTATAACGCTGACTTCGACGGTGACCAAATGGCGGTTCACGTACCATTAACGCTAGAAGCGCAGCTCGAAGCACGCGCGTTGATGATGTCAACCAACAACATTCTTTCGCCTGCGAACGGTGAGCCAATCATCGTACCTTCACAGGACGTTGTTTTGGGTCTTTACTACATGACCCGTGATCGCATTAATGCCAAAGGTGAAGGCCTGGTATTTAAAGACGCGAAAGAAGCTGAAAAAGCCTATCGTACTGGTACTGCCGAGCTACATGCTCGAGTAAAAGTACGGATGACAGAAACGGTAATCGAAGAAGACGGCAGCACTGAAGAAGTGACCGGCGTTATCGATACCACTGTTGGTCGTGCTATTTTCTCGTTGATCATGCCTAAAGGCTTACCTTTCTCACTGGTTAACCGTGCGTTAGGTAAGAAGCAAATCTCAGGTATGCTTAATGAGTGTTACCGTCGTCTAGGCTTGAAAGACACCGTAGTGTTTGCTGACCAAGTGATGTACACCGGTTTCCACTATGCGATGAAATCGGGTGTATCAATCGGCATCAACGACATGGAAATCCCGCCGGTTAAAACCGAGATCATCGATGCAGCGGAAGCTGAGGTTGCCGAAATCAACCAACAGTTCCAGTCTGGTCTTGTAACAGCGGGTGAGAAGTACAACAAAGTTATCGATATTTGGTCACGTGTGAACGAAAACTTATCACGCGAAATGATGGCGAACTTATCGAAAGACACTGTTATCAATGCTGAGGGTAACGAAGAAGAGCAAGACTCATTCAACTCAGTGTTTATGATGGCCGACTCGGGCGCACGGGGTAGTGCCGCTCAGATTCGTCAGCTAGCGGGTATGCGTGGTCTAATGGCTCGTCCAGATGGTTCAATCATCGAAACGCCAATTACCGCGAACTTCCGTGAAGGTCTAAACGTACTTCAGTACTTCATCTCAACGCACGGTGCGCGTAAAGGTCTTGCCGATACCGCATTGAAGACAGCGAACTCGGGTTACCTAACGCGTCGTCTCGTAGACGTAGCGCAAGACTTGGTAATCAATGAGAGCGACTGTGGCACGGAAGATGGTCTAACTATGAAGCCACTCATTGAAGGTGGTGACGTGGTAGAGCCGCTACGCGAGCGTGTACTAGGCCGTGTAGTTGCTGAAGACGTACTTAAGCCAGGCACTGAGGAAGTGTTGGTTGAGCGTAACATCATGCTTGATGAAAAGCTGTGTGACCTACTTGAAGAGCACTCAGTGGATGAAGTACGTGTTCGTTCTGTTATCACCTGTGACAATGACTTTGGTGTATGTGCTAAATGTTACGGTCGTGACTTGGCTCGTGGCCATATCATCAACCCAGGTGAAGCGGTCGGTGTTATTGCAGCACAGTCAATCGGTGAGCCAGGTACACAGCTTACCATGCGTACCTTCCACATCGGTGGTGCGGCATCGCGGGCATCTGCAGAGAACAGCGTACAAGTTAAAAACAACGGTCGTCTGAAACTTCACAATGCGAAATATGTGTTGAATTCAGAAGGCAAGATCGTTATCACTTCACGTTCTACCGAGATCACCATCATTGATGAGCATGGTCGTGAGAAAGAGCGTTATAAAGTACCTTACGGTGCAGTGTTAACGGTACAAGATGGTGCCGAAGTGAAAGGCAACGACATCGTAGCGATGTGGGACCCGCACAGTCACCCAATCATCATCGAACACGAGTCAAAAGTATCGTTCAGCGATATCGATGACTCTAACACCGAAGCTCAGACCGACGAGTTGACTGGTCTAACGCGTGTGGTTGTTAAAGACCTAGCCAAGGTGAATGCGAAAGAGCCTAAGCTTATCATTGAGAATGAAGAGCGCGGCCTGCAAGAGATTCGCCTACCGTCATTCACCACCATTGAGGTGAGCGATGGCGCCACGGTGAACCCAGGTGATGTGCTTGCACGTATCCCGCAAGAAGGTTCGAAAACTCGTGATATTACCGGTGGTCTACCACGTGTTGCTGACCTATTCGAAGCGCGTAAGCCGAAAGATCCAGCCATCCTAGCGGAGATCTCAGGTACGGTAAGCTTTGGTAAAGAAACCAAAGGTAAGAAGCGTCTTGTAATCACCCCAGCGGAAGGTGATGCATACGAAGAGATGATTCCAAAGTGGCGTCAGCTTAACGTGTTCGAAGGTGAGACAGTGAGCAAAGGTGAAGTAATCGCCGATGGTCCAGAGTCTCCACATGATATCCTTCGTCTACGTGGTGTGACCGATGTTGCTAACTACATCGTTAATGAAGTGCAAGACGTTTACCGTCTGCAGGGTGTAAAGATTAACGATAAGCACATCGAAACTGTTATTCGTCAGATGCTACGTAAATGTATCATCCTTGACGGTGGCGACACTGAATTCCTAGCCGGTGAACAGGTTGAAGTTGCACGCGTAAGCATCGCAAACCGTGAACTTGAGGCCGAAGGTAAGATCCCAGCGAAGTATGAAATTCAGCTAATGGGTATTACCAAAGCATCATTGGCAACCGAATCATTCATTTCAGCAGCCTCGTTCCAGGAGACGACACGTGTCCTAACTGAAGCCGCTGTAAATGGTAAGAGCGATGAACTTCGCGGTCTGAAAGAAAACGTAATCGTGGGTCGCTTGATCCCAGCCGGTACCGGCTTTGCGTATCACCAAGACCGCCAAAATCGTCGTAAACAGAATGCAGAGGAACTGCTTGAGCCAACAGTAAGTGCCGAGGAAGCAACCCAAGCACTGACTGATGCACTTAATGCAGATTTGTCTGGCGACCAAGAATAACCGCTTAATTTCATAATTAAGTCACGCTGAGGGCGGTATAATACCGCTCTCGGCGTTGTTTTGGTTGACAGGCTAAACTTTGCTCATTAAAATTCCGCCACCCTTTTACTCGCTGGTGTTATCGCAGTGTGTAAATTGGGCGGAATTTTTAATTTCAGTAGTAACTTTAATTTTTCATCAGGAGCTATTTGATGGCAACTATTAACCAGCTAGTGCGCAAGCCACGTCGCAGCAAGGTTACAACTAGTAACTCAGCCGCGCTTAAGGCATGTCCACAAAAGCGTGGTGTATGTACTCGTGTATATACCACTACTCCTAAGAAACCAAACTCGGCTCTACGTAAAGTAGCCCGTGTACGTTTAACAAACGGTTTCGAAGTAACATCTTACATCGGTGGTGAAGGCCACAACCTTCAAGAGCACAGTGTAATCCTTATCCGTGGTGGTCGTGTTAAAGACTTACCTGGTGTACGTTTCCACACTGTTCGCGGTGCACTTGACTGTGCCGGCGTAAATGACCGTAAACAAGGTCGTTCTAAGTACGGTGCAAAACGTCCTAAGGGCTAATGGTTCTCCGTTAGTAAGGCCAAGCACTTAAGTTTTAATTAAATATTAGTTTTGGGAATCTGTTCAAAAAACAGACCTGAAGAAATCGGAGAGATAAAATGCCTAGAAGACGCGTAATAGGTCAACGTAAAATTCTTCCAGATCCTAAGTTCGGATCAGAATTACTTGCAAAGTTCGTCAACGTAGTAATGCTTGACGGCAAAAAGTCTACTGCTGAAAACATCGTTTATGGTGCGCTAGACGTGGCTGCTGAGAAATCAGGCAAACCGCACCTAGAAATCTTTGAGTCTGCACTTGAAAACGTTCGCCCACAGGTAGAGGTTAAATCTCGCCGTGTAGGTGGTTCAACGTACCAAGTACCAGTTGAAGTTCGTCCAGTTCGCCGCAACGCACTAGGTATGCGTTGGTTGGTTGAAGCTGCACGTAAGCGTGGTGAAAAATCTATGGGCCTTCGTCTGGCTCAAGAGATGATCGACGCAGCTGATAACAAAGGCACTGCGGTTAAGAAACGTGAAGACGTTCACCGTATGGCTGAAGCGAACAAAGCATTCGCTCATTACCGTTGGTAATCTGTCCTTAACCTTTAAGAGGATTATATGGCACGTACAACTCCAATTGAGCGCTACCGCAATATCGGTATTTGTGCTCACGTAGATGCAGGTAAAACCACCACGACGGAACGTGTACTTTTTTACACGGGCCTATCTCACAAAATTGGTGAGGTACACGATGGTGCTGCAACTATGGACTGGATGGAGCAAGAGCAGGAGCGTGGTATTACCATCACGTCTGCTGCGACCACTTGTTTCTGGAAAGGGATGGACGCGCAATTTGACGACCATCGCATCAATATCATCGATACCCCAGGGCACGTAGACTTCACCATTGAAGTTGAGCGTTCACTGCGTGTACTTGATGGTGCTGTTGTCGTGCTTTGTGCTTCATCAGGTGTACAGCCACAGACAGAAACAGTCTGGCGGCAGGCCAATAAATACGAAGTTCCACGTATGATCTTCGTAAATAAAATGGACCGTATTGGCGCCGACTTTTTGTCGGTTGTAGATCAGGTGAAAACCCGTCTGGGTGCAACTCCTGTTCCGATTCAGCTGCCTATTGGTGCTGAAGAAGACTTTAAAGGTGTAATTGATCTTATCAAGATGAAAGCCATCAACTGGAACGAAGCGGACCAGGGGATGTCATTTACATTTGAGGAGATCCCGGCAGAGCTTCAAGACCAAGCCGAAGAATACCGCTCACTTCTTGTGGAAGCGGCGGCTGAGGCCAATGAAGAGCTAATGGACAAATATTTAGAAGAAGGTGAGCTCAGCGAAGCTGAGATCAAGCAAGGCCTTCGTGCTCGCACTCTAAGCAACGAAATTGTGCTGATGAGTTGCGGCAGTGCGTTCAAGAACAAAGGCGTGCAAGCGATGCTTGATGCCGTGATTGAATACATGCCTTCACCTACCGAAGTTAAACCGATTCAAGGTGTTCTTGATGATGGCGAGACTGAAGACACGCGTCCAGCAGATGACAAAGCGCCTTTCTCAGCATTGGCCTTTAAAATTGCTACCGACCCGTTTGTAGGCACGCTAACCTTCTTCCGTGTGTACTCAGGCACAGTTGCCCAGGGTGACACGGTATATAACCCAGTTAAATCAAAGCGTGAGCGCTTCGGTCGTATCGTCCAGATGCACTCAAACTCACGTGAAGAGATCAAAGAAGTTCGTGCCGGCGATATCGCCGCTGCGATTGGTCTCAAAGACGTAACAACAGGTGATACCCTGTGTGACGGGAATGCAATCATTACGCTAGAGCGTATGGAATTCCCAGAGCCGGTGATCTCTGTTGCGGTAGAGCCAAAAACCAAGGCAGACCAAGAAAAGATGGGTATCGCGCTAGGTAAACTAGCGGCAGAAGATCCTTCTTTCCGCGTACAAACAGACGAAGAATCTGGCCAGACTATTATCTCTGGTATGGGTGAATTACACCTCGATATTATCGTCGACCGTATGAAGCGTGAATTCAAAGTTGAATGTAACGTTGGTAAACCTCAGGTTGCCTACCGTGAGGCGATTCGTTCAGCCGTTAAGGTTGAGGGTAAGTTTGTTCGTCAATCGGGTGGTCGTGGCCAATATGGTCATGTTTGGGTCAAACTTGAACCGCTTGATATTAGCGATGAAGAAGCACCAACATTCGAGTTCGTTAACGAAATCGTTGGTGGTACTGTACCGAAGGAATATATTCCAGCGGTAGAAAAAGGTCTCCACGAGCAGATGGAGCAAGGTGTTCTTGCTGGTTATCCGCTTCTGGGCGTTAAAGCGACGTTATTCGATGGTTCGTTCCACGATGTCGACTCCAACGAAATGGCCTTTAAGATCGCAGGTGCAATGGCAATGCGTAACGGCGCGCTTGAAGCGAACCCCGTGTTGTTAGAGCCTATCATGAAGGTAGAAGTGATCACTCCTGAAGCAAATATGGGTGATGTTGTAGGCGACCTAAACCGTCGTCGCGGTATGATCGAAGGAATGGAAGAGGCACCAGGCGGCTTAAAACAAGTGAACGCCGAAGTACCACTTTCAGAAATGTTCGGTTATGCAACTGACTTACGATCAGCTACACAAGGTCGTGCCTCGTACTCGATGGAATTCCTCAAGTACGCAGAAGCGGCTAAAAATGTAGCTGATGGAATTATTGCAGCTCGCGCTGTTAAGTAATTTGAGTTCGGTCCGATCTTCGGGTCGGACTTTAATTTCTTTATAGGAATTTTGAAAATGGCAAAAGAAAAGTTTGAACGTTCGAAACCGCACGTAAACGTAGGTACAATCGGCCACGTTGACCACGGTAAAACAACTCTAACTGCAGCGATCACTAACGTACTAGCAAAAGTATACGGTGGTG
>NZ_JAKRFT010000008.1:0-87691 GCF_022347925.1 Pseudoalteromonas sp. CnMc7-15 | reverse complement strand
AGGGTAAACCCCGACCCACAACACAGCCAAACAACAGAAAAACCCCACACCCGTCACCATATCTATATCTGTAGGCAAGGCTTCAGCCTTGCATCATCCTAGTCAGGGTAAATCCTGACCTACAACAGAACTAAACAACAGAAAAACCCCACACCCGTCATCATATCTATATCTGTAGATAAGGCTTCAGCCTTGCATCATCCTAGTCAGGGTAAATTCTGACCTACAACACAACCAAACAACTAAAAAAACACACCTGTAGGCAAGGCTTTAGCCTTGCACCACCCCAGTCAAGGTAAACCCCGACCCACAACACAGCAGTCTAGGCTGGGTAACCCATGACCTACAATATTAGGCTTTTAAAAACATGATTAGGGGGTGCCAAATGGCTATATATTTTTGGTCTTTTTCGAGTGGAATTGTTAGGCTAGAGAACAGATTTTGAATTTATTAGGGCTGACTTTTGACCCTTCCGTTACTTGCTTACTTATTGATCTTTGCGCTGTTTGGTGTAGCTGCAACGTATTTCGTCAAATTCCTTTACTTTCATTGGTATAAGAATGAGATAAAGCCCAAATTTATTATTCGGGCTTTGGTTTGTATTGCCGCCGTTACTGTATTGTCGCTGGTGTTGAGCGCCTTCGGTTATTAATACGTTTCTTGATTGACATTGCTCTGTACTGCGACGCACTGCTTTAATTTGCATTGTGCTGCGGGTCTCGTGAGATGCTGACAGATACTCATCATGCCTTTTTCAGCATTTAGTTGGCTTTCCTGAGCAGCCAAACTGTTTGCTAACGCAGATACTTGCTGCGGATCTGCTGATTTACTTGAATATACAAGATATTGGCTTGGGCCGCCGCAAGCACGGCTACCCACTGCAACCACTTTACATTGGCTGGCGCTGTCACAAGATTTGTCCTGCGTCAGTGCTTCTAAACGTTGATAATCAGCTTTGATGGATTGCTCTGTGGCACTAATGGCGCGCTCTTCGTTAATCGGTTGGCTAAGTTGTTCGCCGTCTATCCGCTTATCTTTTCCTAGGTTATCTGTTGTTGACTCAGAGCTAGCTCGCTCTACGGCTGTCTCTACTTCACCGGTCGTATTTTGTGGCTCATTATTTTGACATGCAGTGAGGGAGAGCAGTGCAAGGGGGATAATTAAGTGGCGCATAATATTTATAATTGTTGATGAGTATAGTGACCATAATACAAACATTGCGCTAATGCGCAAATGCCAATGTTATGGTCACTAAGCTCAGGCCATCTATTTTTGAATGCCTCCTAGGGTAAGCCCTTTAGGATCGAGTAACTTCTCTAGCTCTTTATAAGGAATGTCGGTTTGTGCTGCAGCTACATCGAGAATAGCTTTATTCTCTTTGTAAGCTTGCTTGGCAATAGCGGCCGCTTTCTCATATCCAATAATGGGGTTAAGCGCCGTTACCAGAATGGGGTTCTTTGCTAAAGAACGCTGTAAGTTATCTTCTCTGACGACGAAGCTGGCAATTGCCTTATCGGCCAAAGCATAGCTGGTATTGGTCAGTAACTCGATACTCTGCAATACGTTATAGGCGATAACGGGCAACATTACATTTAGTTCAAAGTTACCAGCCTGACCCGCTACGGTAATAGTACTGTCATTACCTATGACCTGCGCCGAAACCATGGCTGTGGCCTCAGGGATCACCGGGTTCACTTTGCCAGGCATAATGGATGAACCAGGTTGCAGTGCTTCGAGCTCTATTTCACCAATCCCACCTAAAGGTCCAGAGTTCATCCAACGTAGGTCGTTAGCGATTTTCATAAACGCGACCGCAGCAGTCTTTAGTTGCCCGGATACCGCAACCACCGAATCTTGAGTTGCGATGTGGTAGAACAGGTTTTCTGCCCCTTGGAAGTGACTATCGGTTTGGGCAGCGAGCTGTTTAGCGAAACGCGCCGAAAATTCAGGATCAGCATTTATACCTGTGCCTACAGCAGTACCGCCTTGGGCAAGTTGATGTAAGTGCTCAGCGCTAGCGCTGATTTGTTGCTTCGCCTTAACGACTTGTTCGCGCCAAGCCGACATGCTTTGTGCGAAGGTAACAGGCATGGCATCCATTAGATGTGTGCGGCCGGTTTTAACATGGCTGCCCACTTGTTCAATCTTAGCTTCTATCACACTAATAAGGTGATCTAGCGCTGGGATCAGCTCTTTCTCTATCGCCAGCGCACTACTTACGTGAATTGCTGTTGGGATCACATCATTGGAGCTTTGCCCCATATTTACATGATCATTGGGGTGTACATTATCACCCAGTAACTGACTTGCACGCGTAGCAATGACCTCATTAGCGTTCATATTGGTACTGGTCCCTGAGCCGGTTTGAAATACATCCACAGGGAAGTGCTCAAGGTGCTCACCAGCAATAATTTCGCGACAGGCGTTGTCTATTGCACCACCCACATTGGCATCAAGATGCCCTAGCTCGGTATTAACGGTGGCGGCTGCGCGTTTTATCTGTGCCAATGCCTGAATAAAGCGTGCTGGCATACGCATGGCACTGATGTGAAAGTTGTTCACAGCGCGTTGGGTTTGTGCTTGATATAAGGCACCTGCTGGGACCTGTAGCTCACCCATGCTGTCCTTTTCATGTCGGTACTCTGTGCTCATAATGTGCTCCTTAATAGGGGTTGAACTCATGACAGAGAACGCGAGCTTCTTGGCTGAGTGCTCTGTACTTATGCATACCCTGTTGCTGGCGATAAAAACGCTGAAGGGCAAGCTGTGGTTTGTGCAGCTGACAAAGGCTTTGTTTTCTTACTTGCTGTTCCAACAAAGGGTCACAGATGATATTAACCAATTGGTAAAACGTGCGACGTAAATAAAGCTCTTGTAATAAATACATCTGTCGAGCTCCATAGTAGCGAGCCCAATGCAAACCCGTTTCAATAAACTGTGCAACTAAGTTGGGTGCTTGGCCTCGCTGACACCGCGATAGACGGCGCAGTTGAGCTCCAAGAAATTCAAGCGAAATCTGTGGCACGGTGCAAATCCCTCCAGCTGTATTGATAATAATTATCATTACAGTTGAGAGGGAAGATGCAAGTGATTTTGTGATTAATCCAAATAGGCTTTTAACATCCAAACAAGCTTCTCTTGTTCTTTAATGTAATCGCTCATTAACGCGGCTGTGCCTTCGTCTTGGTTATCGCCGGCATCACTGAGCACCTTACGCTGCATTTTTATTAGTGTTGAGTAGCCATCGACGAGTGATTGTACGGCTTGGCCGCCGTCGCTGACATTTTTCACTTCGTTAATTTGGCTTAATTCGATAAAGTCCGAAAATGCGTGTAGGGGCTCACCACCCAAGGTAAGAATACGCTCAGCTATTTCATCTACTTTTTCCAACAGCAAATTATAAATTTCCTCAAACTTCACGTGCAGCTCGAAGAAATCACGACCTTTGATGTTCCAATGGAAGCCACGGGCATTCATATACTGAATTTGATAGCAACTTAATAGCCGATTGAGTGATTCAATTACGTTTTGAGTTTCTTCACTATCTAATCCAATGGCATTGATTTGCGACATAGCTGTCTCCTGTGCATGGTTGTTTGCTGATAATCAGTATGGCCTAAAGGCACCTGATAACAAGCAGATAAATTCGATGCCTGACATCACTTTTAGCGATAACAACACCGACCCTATAATCATACTTGGGCATGATGTATGCCAAAAACAAGGCCGAGGAGATGAATTTTTGATCTAACGCAACAACTCGATACTGATGATTTATTGCCCAGTGAAAACTTGATTTAGCGCAAGGTTACTTTCCTTGTGCAGGCCATACTGAAACCATCAACGATGAGGAGATAGGGCAATGACAAAAGCAAAAAAAGCAGAAATTACAGTATGTATTATCGCCGTACTAACCTTTGTAATCGGTCTTGTTGGTCATTTAGCTGGAGCCAGTTATGCCAACTCTGATGCATTTGGCATTATTGCTGCGCCAATCCCATTGGTAGTCGGTGTTATTGCGGTAATTGCGTATAAAATCGCAGCGGCTGCTGAGGATTAAGTCTTTAGCTGCGCCAAGATATAATCGACCACCTTACGCGAGTAAATGAGGCTGGTGTGGCTAAGGTGAAAAACTTTATGCTGCGCCATACCTGAGACGCGGGTTTCATCAACCATCACCGTACCATCTGACGGCTTGCCCTGCTCAAATAATGGCAGTAAGCCAAAGGGCAAGTCTCCGGCGATACTGTACAGTTGGGCTGAGAAGGGCCAATCTTGGCTTTCACTCACGAGGTACTCAAGGCTATTCTTCAACAGTGCTTGCATGCCCCGGTCCTGCATATGGCGGGCTATTTGTGCCCCTTTGTGTGGGGTGCCAAGGGTAAAGACCTTTTTTACCTGGTCCGTCTGTGGAAACGCCTGACTGAGGTATTGCCGAGCAATAAGGCCGCCCAAGGAATGACAAACAAAAGCGCACTGGTCATCGGCGATGAAGTCATTAATTTGCGCAAAGATTTTATCGGTATCTGGGTTCAGGGTGTTGTATGACACATTTAAAATGCCATACCCCTGCTTTTTAAGACGTGCGCAAAGAGGGCGCATTACGAAGCCAGACATATACAATCCGTGTAATACAACTACCTTAGTGATCATAGTGACTCCGTTGATAACAATGGCGCTAGTATTTAGCCTTGTCCTTGCAACAAGGTCAAGGGGATTTGTAAGCTGGTCTCGCTATCACTCACCCACACTTCATTATCTTCGATGGTAATCGTTAAATCTAAGCTTCTGGAGGCCATTGCTGCTAGCTTCTGCGTATCTTCATAAGCAAGGCTGACGATACGCAGGTTATCAAACCCAGCGAGTTTCGCTTGGTGTTTTTGCCACCAAGCTTGCTGGCTTCCTTCACCATAGGCATAAAGTAATACTTGCTGTGCTCGGCTACAGGCCTTTTTTAGGCGCTTGTCATCAGCGAGACCAAGTTCTACCCATAAGTGAATACTGTCATCGTCGTTTATCCACCACAGCTCGGGCTCATCATCGGCACATAAGCCTTTGGTGAAAACTAAATTATCATTAGCATTTAAGGCAAAGGCAAGCACTCTGATCATCATCCGTTGGTCGGTTTCTGATGGGTGCTGCGCGAGGGTAAAAGAGTATTGCTGGTAATGATGGCGGTTTAAATCACTAATGTTCAACCGTGCCTTGATGATCGTTGCTTTTAGGGCCATGCCTGTTCCATAAGAGAGAAGAAAAGCGGGCAGTATACACATTAACGGGTGATCTTGGCGTGTCTCGAAGGTAAAATAATTATTCATCACTTAGGGGAGAGAAAACATGGCAATCCAGTGGTTCCCAGGCCATATGAATAAAGCGCGTAACGAAATAAAAGAGATCATGCCACAAATGGATGTCATCATTGAGGTATTGGACGCGCGCATTCCCTACAGCAGTGAGAACCCTATGGTTGGCGCGTTGCGCGGTGATAAGCCAGTCATTAAAATCCTAAATAAGGCTGATCTGGCCGACCCGCAGATGACCACCCAATGGATGGACTACCTTGAGCGTGAAAATGGTGTCAAAGCCATGCCGCTCGCGAACGATAAAGCGGGCCATACTGGCAAAGTCATTGAACTGTGTAAAAAGCTTGTGCCGCACAAAGTAGGTGCCGATAAACAGATTAAAGCCATGATTATGGGGATCCCTAACGTTGGTAAGTCAACGCTTATCAATACGCTTGCGGGGCGCATCGTTGCTAAAACCGGCAATGAACCTGCGGTCACCAAAGCGCAACAGCGGATAAAAATAGACGAAGGGATCATGCTTTACGACACCCCTGGGATGTTATGGCCTAAGGTTGAAAACGAGAACTCCGGCTATCGTTTAGCGGCAACCGGCGCTATTCGTGATACCGCTATTGATTATGAAGAGGTTGCCAGCTACACCTGTGAGTATTTGCTGCAAGCGTATCCGGCACTATTGAGCCAACGCTATAAAGTGTTACCACTGCCAGAACATGACTATGACTTTATGCTTGCAGCGGGCAAAAATCGCGGCTGTCTGCGTGGTGGTAATCAGGTTGATCTTCATAAGTTCGCTGAAATTCTCATTAACGAGTTACGTGATGCGGTGATTGGGCGTATTACCATGGAAACTCCGCAGATGCGTGAGCGAGAGGAACAGATGGTTGCCGAATTGCGCGCGGCAGCAGAGGCTAAAAAGGCCGCTAAGGAAGAAGAAAAGCGGCAACGACGTGCAAGAGCACGGAAAAACCGTCGCTGATATCACGACAAATTTTAGACATAAAAAAAGCCCTTTCGGGCTTTTTTGTTTTCATATCTACCGTCACCGATATGAGCAATGTAGCAAGTAAAATAGTAGGGTGGTTGGCGGCCTAACAGTTCAAGGGGCGTTGAGGAGTGCAGCCACCAACCAAAGCGCATTACGTGCGCAACACGTGTTTCAGGGTCGAGAAACAAAGTTGTCCGCAACAAAACGTTTAATGACATCACTGCTTTCGAATGCGTTCCCGTTTTGTTGATATTGATTATCAATAAGATTTGCCTTTGTGTCAACGCTTTTTGCAAATAATTCTCATTAATATCTGTGTTTTTCTATAACCAACTGAAATTATTTAAATTTATTTTTCTTCTTTTTTGTTGGAATAGTTCTTGAGTAAGCATTAAGGACAGTAACGATAGAAGGAGCCATGTTATGGGTTTAAAAATTTCTACCTCTGTATCCAGTGAACAAGAGCAAGATATTGAAATTATTGATCAATTAATTGAGTCTTTAGAAAATGAGCGAGTCCTAATTCAAGATGTGCAAAAACACGCTGAAGACGAATCTTTGCAAGCACGCATGAAAGTCTTACATGATCATAAGCGTTATTTGCAAACCGAGTTAGCAAAAGCGGTAGGGCAACAGCAGCAACTCGACGAAGTCGACACCAGTTTATTAGGAGATTTGAAGGAGTGGCAGGCAAAGCTTGAGTCCGTAGTGGGCGACAGTGTGCAAGCTTTCCTTGAAGAGTTGAATTCACAGCAACACAAAACCTTAGTGCAATGTCGTAATGCCGCGCAGGTGATGAATGATAGTCAGGGAGCCCAAGAGGTTGAGACCGTGATTGCCCAATTGGAAACTCATGAGCAGTACCTCAAGCGTTTTCTGAATGCGTAGTCTATGGTTAATGAAAACAACAAAAGGATGTAATTTATGAGCGAGAATTACCCCCAGGGACACTTTTGCTGGACCGAATTGTGTTCATCCGACTGGCAAGGTGGGAAAACATTTTATAGTGATTTGTTTACTTGGTCGGCTGAGGACCAGCCTATCGGCAATGGGCTTTACTATACCATGCTAAAAAAGCCACAAGGGGATGTGGCTGCGATGTATCAAATGCCCGCCGATCAACATGCTCAGGGTGTTCCCAGTTATTGGTTGAGCTATATTGCCGTTGATGATGTAGACGCGATGGCAGACAAAGCAAAGTCGCTGGGGGCAACCATAGTACACGGTCCACATGATGTGCCCGAGGCAGGTCGCATGGTGTTGTTGTGCGACCCTGTGGGCGCCATGGTAGCGCTATGGCAGGGTCAGGGACACAAAGGGGCCAGTGTGCAAAATGAGGTTGATACGCCGTGCTGGTTTGAGTTAGCGACCCGCGATATTGAATCTAGTACTAATTTTTACAGTGAGTTATTGGGCTGGCGCGCCGAACTAAAAGCCATGGAAGGGATGGATTACACCCTGTTTAAAGCGGGTGACACTATGGTCGGTGGTATGGTGGCCATGGATGAGCAGTGGCCAGATGATATTCCGCCACATTGGATGATCTACTTTAGTGTCAACGATTGTGATGCACAAGCAGAGCAAGCAAAAAAACTTGGTGGCGAAGTATGTGTGCAGCCCATGGATGTACCTGAAGTAGGCCGTTTTTGCGTCCTCACAGATCCACAAGGAGCGGTCTTTTCAATCATAAACCTTAACCAATAACTTGGGTTTTATTGATTCACCCCCACCCTAAACTCATCAACTTAAAAAGAGGATGAGTGATTATGAGCCAACATGTGGTGATCACCGGTGCCAATCGGGGCATCGGTTTACAGCTAGCGAAAATTTATAAAACTGCTGGAGCTAAGGTTATTGCCGTGGTTAGGCGTAGCAGCGATGAGCTTGATGAACTAGGTGTTGATGTGCGCACAGGGTTTGATGTAAGCCACGCTGACGATGTGGCCCGCTTGCGCACTGAGCTTAAAAACGAGCACATCGATTTATTGATTAATAATGCCGGTGTGTTTCGTAACGAAACCCTGGCAGAGATGAACTTTGACACTATCAATGAACAGCTCTCGGTCAATGCAGTGGCTCCTGTGCGTGTGACTCATGCATTACGTGATAACTTTAGCAAAGGCGCGAAAGTGGCGATGATCACCTCACGTATGGGCTCTATTGCCGACAATGGTTCCGGAGGCTATATAGGCTACCGTATGTCCAAGGCCGCGTTAAATGCAGCCTCAGTGAGCTTGGCCCATGAACTTAAAGCACAAGATGTGGCGGTGGGGTTAATTCACCCCGGATTCGTGCAAACCGAAATGGTCGGTTACGCTGGCGATATAGGCCCAGATGTTGCAGCACAGCGCATCAGTGAGCGTATTGACGAGCTAAACTTAAATAACAGTGGCGGCTTTTGGCATGCTAACGGTGAAACCTTACCGTGGTAAGCTAGCAATCGATACCATCTATCTCTAAGCAGGCAGCAAGCGTGTAGAGCAGCGTTTGCTCCGCCTCGTTAATGTGTGCATCGTGCTCTACGCATACACGACAAGCCTCCAGCAACTGTTGCCGTTTGACCACAGGGAGGCCTTTTATGACTCGCAGGGCGCGCTGCAATCGTGTCAGCTGGCATCGCGCTTCATGCTCTAAGTTAAGCGGTATCTGTAAATGCTGCGCCGCTGCAGCAAGCGCCAGGCGTTGTTGCTCTGGGTTAGCATGGCCATAGCTTGCCAAAGCGCCAAGAAGCTGCTCACAAGCTGCAACAATCACTGTTTTATTCATAACCGGCAACGCACCAACGGTTTTATCAGCGAGGGCATGAGCACTGAGCTGCTGAAAAGACCAAGGAACAAGCTCCCAGTCCTCACACAGCGCAGCGAGCTGTTTTAGCTGGGCAAGAAATTGGCTGCGTTGCGCTTTGGGCAAACAGCGAATTGCACCAATGGCAACCTCAAGCAGGCGAAATTGAGGTTCGGTGCTGAGCTTCGTTAATGCAAGCTCAGCCCTATCCAGCTTATACATATCAACATAAGGAAGCGCGGCGATAAACGTTAGTTGTGCTTGGCGATTCGGCCAGTGTTGATGAAGACACAGTAACATAACTAACCATCGCGCATCGCTCGGCTCATGAGCTAAATAACTTAGAGAGTCCTCTATCCCCATGAGCTTTTCTCGAAAGTCGCCATACACTACTTGTGGCTGCGGGTTGCGCCCTTGGCTAGCACTAAAAGCCATGGTATTTGCTCGGCTTGGCGCCGTGCGTGGACGCTCTTTTAATTGTCCATGCCAATGTGGATCAAGCCTGCGAATACGTTTCGTTAGCGGCGGGTGAGTGCTTAACCAGGTTAACCACGGGCTCAATGCATCACTAAAAAAATAATGACTAAATAGGTGCGCATTATTTTGCCTTAAGGTGTTTTTGCGAGGATTTTCGGCAATAGCCAGTAAAGCCCCGGCCAGTGCTTGTGGGTTACGGGTAAACTGCGCTGCACCAGCGTCAGCAAGATATTCCCGCTGGCGACATACCAGCGCTTTGATAATGTCGCCAAGTTGTGTCCCCAGCCATCCAAACAGCGTCAGAATAACGCCGATGACTGTGGTAAACCCTGCGCCATCTGTGCGTTGCGCGTTGTGGCGACGGGACGCATTCATGGCGCTATAAATTAAGTTTTCACCGGCTTGGCCTATAAAGGTGATGCCATAAAGTAAGGCAGACATACGCACGTTGAGGCGTACATCACCATTGACTATGTGGCTGAATTCATGGGCGACGACCGCTTGTAGTTGCGCTCGGCTTAGCTGATCGAGCGCGCCTTGGGTGATGGCAATGACACTATCGCGACGATGATAGCCCGCGGCAAACGCATTAATACTGGGCTGGTTGGCAAGTAAATAGGTGCTCGGAACGGGCATCCTGGCGGCAATAGCGACCTCTTCAACAACATTCAGTAGCACCCGCTGTTGTTCATGGTAGGTGTTTGTTTGCACCAGCTGCCCGCCTAGTTGCTCAGCAATAACACTGCCACCACGGCGCAATTGCCAGTACTTATAAAGTATGGCTGTACTGATAATTGCAGTGATGGAAAGGGTGAGCCCTAGGTGGATTGAAGCGTCAGTTCCATGCGCGATACCATAATTAAACAGGGTGTATGGATCAGTTGAAAAAATGCTCATCAGCCATAAAAATGGCCAATGTGCGAGGGCGATGAGAGCACCCACCGCGAGCACAAATAATACCAGCAGTAGCCAAGTCTTACGCCTTGCTTGGCGCTGCTGAGAAAAGAAACCGCTCACGGCTACTTAAATGACACGCTAGGGGCTTGGCGTTGTCTTTGTGGATCATCCAGTTCTAGCAGCTTGGCATCTTGGTTATGACCCGTCATGTTGGCAATCAACACCGGCGGGAAACTTTGTCGGTAACTGTTATAGGCAAGTACTGAGTCATTGTATGCTTGGCGTGCGAAAGCGATACGGTTTTCGGTGCTTGATAACTCTTCACTTAGATTGGCCATTGTCGCGTCGGCCTTCAATTCGGGGTAGTCTTCTATGCTCACTTGTAAGGCGCCTAGGGCACTGCTCAAGGCTCCCTCTGTTTGCGCTAAATGGGCAAGTTTAGCCGAAGATAATTCACCACCCGAGAGGCTTTGTAGAGCACTTACAGCTTGATTTCTTGCTTGGGTAACCGCTTTTAAGGTCTCACTTTCATGGTCTAAATAAGCCTGAGCGGTGGCGACTAAGTTAGGGACAAGATCATGGCGGCGATGCAGCTGCACATCTATTTGCGCAAAGGCATTTTGGTATTCGTTTTTATAGCGTACCAGCGAGTTGTAAATCACTATGGCAATGACGACTACCACTGCCGTGATGATTAAAAATAGTTCCATATTAAAGATCTCGCGCAAAAAATTGGGTTAACTATACCTGAATTGTGCACAAAATCAGCCAACATGTAGACATTTTTTGCTATCATGAAAACTGTTTTAGTCTTACCTTATTGGGGCTTGCCATGGAGTTATCGCAAGGCGCTGTACTCAGCTTACCGCTTTTTCAATTCAACGATGAATTACCAAATCGTGATTTAGACCACCCAGATTTATACTTAGAAGTGGTTCTTGACGAGCAGTTACTTGCTCACCTGTGCCAAAACCCAGCGCAAGATCAGAGCGTCAGCTTGCAATTGGCCGATTATCAATTGCTGGCGCATACCGAGTCTGTTCCAAGTGAATCCCACAGTGCCATGTTAATGCTCACTCATGGGCCACTTTTAGCAGCCACTTTAGAGCGCGATAATGGCGTTAGTTACGTATCACCCCAACTGGAAATGATGCCGACCTTTGATCTAGGGGATGATGATGAATAAACTGACGTGGGGTTTGCTGTTGCTGCTATGTACGGGCTGCGCCGTATTAGGTGCGCAGAAGTATGATAGCCTCTTTGGCCCTGAGCAGGTTCAAAACCGCAGTAACGATGTAAGTCCTGCGCAAAGCGACTTTTTTACTGAGCAAGTCAAACCCGTGATAGATAACCGCTGTGTCGTCTGCCACGGGTGCTATGATGCGCCTTGTCAGTTGAAAATGTCATCTCCTGAGGGCATTGAACGTGGTACCTCTAAAGACTTGGTCTATGATGGCACGCGGCTACTTGCAAGTAAGCCTAGCCGCTTATTCGTTGATGCCCACACCACGCAACAGTGGCGTGAGCGTGGCTTCTCACCGGTGCTTAACGAGCGCGAGCAAAGCGCCCATGCTAATTTAGTGGGCAGCGTGATGTATCAAGCTTTGGCATTGAAACAGCAGCACCCGCTGCCAGATCGAGCCATTCTGGGAGAGGAATTTGACTTTGCTCTGGATAGAGACCAAACCTGTCCCACTATTGGCGAGTTTCAACAATACGCGCAAGATAAACCTCACGCGGGCATGCCCTATGGTTTGCCAGCACTGACCAGTAAAGAAATGTCGGTGCTCACACAGTGGTTGCAAGATGGCGCGAAAATGCCCGAGCACGGCCCCATTAGCGCTGAGCTGCAAACTGAAGTGAACAAGTGGGAACGTTTTCTTAATCAAGATGATAACAAACACCGCTTAAGCGCTCGTTATATTTATGAGCACTGGTACCTGGCCAATATCTATTTTGATCAAATCAGCACCTCGGAGTTTTTCACCTTAGTTCGTTCGCGCACGCCTCCCGGTGAAGCCATCGATGTTATTGCTACTCGCCGCCCTTATGAAGATCCTAAGGTAGCGCGCGTTTATTACCGCCTGCTGCCTCGAAAAAGTACCGTACTGGCCAAAACCAATATTCCACTGGCGTTGAATAATGACAAGCTAGCTCGCTTGCGATCACAATTTATTGCGCCGGAATATGCCGTGCCATCACTGCCTGGGTATGACATAAAAGTCGCTTCAAACCCGTTTAAAGTCTTTGCAGCTATTCCCGTAGGCTCTCGATATCAATTTATGCTCGATGAGGCTGAGCTTATTATTCGTGGTTTTATTCAAGGGCCTGTCTGTCGAGGTCAGATTGCTTTGAATGTGATTAATGATCAGTTTTGGGTCGCCTTTGTTGACCCTAAATTCGTGAGTCAGCCCAAAATTGATGAATTCTTAATGCGCCACGAAGATATGCTCGATATGCCTGCCCAGGAAGATTCGAACGCTTTGCCTATTTCTAGCTGGGTCAAATACGCCGCGAAACAAAGTACGTATTTGGAGGCCAAGTCGAAGCTTGCCAATGAAGTTTTTGCCAATGGCCAACACCTCACCGAAAACCTTATTTGGCAAGGGGAAGGGCATAATGACAATGCCGCATTAACGATTTTCCGGCACTTCAACTCGGCAACGGTGGTCAAAGGCTGGGTCGGCGAGCAGCCCAAAACCGCTTGGATTTTAGATTACTCATTATTTGAACGAATTCATTATCTGCTGGTGGCTGGGTTTGATGTATACGGCAATGTTGGCCATCAACTGATCACTCGTCTGTACATGGACTTCCTGCGCATGGAAGGCGAAGACAACTTTCTTGCCTTACTACCGAAAGAGCAGCGCAAGGCACTACGGGCTCATTGGTATAGAAAATCACCCACCAGTCTTGTCGAGTTTATGAAAGATACTAATGTGCGCTTTGAGCAACCGACAGGCATTGACTACAAAACGTCACAGCCACAACAAGAGCTTTACCAGCGCTTAGCCACAAAGCTCTCGGCGGTATTGAGTCAGCGTTATGATTATCAAAAAGTACCTGATGTGCTGCGCCAACTGAATGCCATGCCGAGCACGGCGGTGAACTTATTACCACAAGTGAGCTATATCTTGGTGGCCAATGGTGAGGATGATTATCAGGCTTATACTTTGCTGCATCACAATGCCCACTACAACATCAGCAGCTTATTAGACGAGGAAGATCAGCGCGCCTACGATGAAGATAAAGCACTTGTCATCCCCGGCTTTATTGGCGATTACCCTGAAGCGCTATGGTTGTTACAACCACAGCAGCTGGAAGATTTTGCTGCACATATGCAAAAAATGACCAGCGAGGCTGATTACCGAACCTTAAAAAGTCGTTTTGCCGTACGTCGCACTGACCCGCAATTTTGGCGCTTTAGCGATATTTTGCACCAGCAGGTGAAAAAATATCGGGGAATAGAGTATGGCTTATTAGATTATAACCGACTCGAAAATCGGTAAGCGTTTTAGATCTAATTGTTTGTTAAATATAGATAAATAATTAGCTTCTAATGATTTTATAGCAGTCTTTTTTAGCAAATTGGTACAGAAATGAAAATGTAACAATTTGCAAAGACTTGTTTACCTGTGGCGGTTTTGGCAAAATTGCCGCTGTGCCTAAAATTAGAGAACAACAATGCACTATTGGTTTGTATTATTGCTCGCCCTGAGCGCAACATTCGCAGCGCAGGGCAATGAAAAAAAGCTCAGTAAATGTATTAGCCCCGCAGGTAAAGTAACCTACACCACTAAACGCTGTCCTGCAGGGCATCGTGAAGAGGTTATGCGTGAGCAGTTATCGCTTATTCAGTTTGCTGAAAAAGCGCGCAAAACACCGGATGTGGGCCCTAAAGAAGCTGACGAAAGTGACCTGACTTATTACTTGCGCTCTAACTACGGCGGTACTAACTGGGTAGAAAACATTCAGCGTAGCTATTTGGAACAATACAACGCTGTAGTGGTAGTTGATACCTTCCGTTTGCATAAGCTTGAAGGTATTTGTCGAGCGACACAAAAGTGGATCAGTGAACACCCACACCCTATCTTTGAGCTCAGAGATATGCGCTTTGAGTTTACCACGGGCTCTTCATTTGATACCCGTTACGTGACGCAAGGCAAATGTGATTACCGCCTACGTTAATAACGAAAAGGAGCCTAGGGCTCCTTTTTTAATGGTTCATAACTTGTTTTGCAGCGGCCAGTAATAACGGCTCTGATAAACGAACACGATAATTTGGGTTGGCGTATTGGAAATGCACCATCCCTTGCGTATCGAGCACAAACACGGCAGGCACTGGCAGCGCCACTTTTTGCTCACCATCCAAGCCAACAAAGTTGACGCCCAACTTATTACGATAAACTTTAGCCGTTTTATCATCTAAGAAAAAAGCTAATCCCATTGCTTGTGCCAATGCCAGCTGATCGTCAGAGAGCAGTTGGTAGGTCGGTGAGCTAATGGTGCTTTGCGCAAGCTTTGCAGGACTATCTGGTGAGACGGCGATGATTTGCAAGCCCATCTCGGCGATTTGTTGCTCGATATTTTGGATATTCTTTAATTGCTTTGAACAGTAAGGACACCAGCCACCGCGATAAACAACCAACACCGTAGGCTTATTTGCTAATAGTTGTTTTAACGCAACCGGTTGGCCCTGGGTGTCTTTTAACGTGACATCGGGCACGCTCAAGCCAGGCAGGAGCGGACTTACGCCCTCAGCCGAGTCGCTGATATTGGTAATGACCGCTGCACTGGCGACACCACTGAATAACAATAAGATGGCTCCTACAACAGAGCTCGCAAGTGTTTTAGATAACATAAAATTCCTTTATTAAAACTGTGAAAGCAATGCAACTAGAACGGCCCTAGGGTGATAATCTTTCACGCTATAGGTATGATAGGCAAATACACAGACAATGAGAGATTAAAGAATGTCTAGCGCAGCAAATAAAATTGCCATCATGTTAGAAATGCAGCATGCCATGAATACCAAAGTTCACGAGCAATGGTTCGAGCAAGGGTTTGAGTGGTATCGGGCTATTTGGGTTGAGTGTGCAGAAATGCTGGACCACTATGGCTGGAAATGGTGGAAAAAACAAACTCCGGATACAGAGCAAGTGATTTTGGAGCTGGTGGATATCTTCCACTTCGGCTTGAGTCTGCGCATTGACGGCCACACTTCGTTTGCTGAGTTGGCGGCGCAAATTGAGCAGGAAATGCAAAGTCCTATTCAAGGAGCTGATTTTAAAGTCTCGTTGGAGACGTTAGCAGCCAGCGCGGTAGCTGATAAAGCTTTTAATGCTGCTGCTTTTGCCGGCTGTATGCAGCAAATTGGAATGAATATCGACGATCTTTATCGTGGCTACGTTGGTAAGAACACCCTGAACTTCTTCCGCCAAGACCATGGGTATAAAGATGGAACCTATATCAAGGTGTGGCATGGCCAAGAGGACAATGAGCATTTGGTCGCTGTGGTAAAAAGTCTGGACACTGATAACCCAGACTTCGCCAAGCTCGTTTATCAAGGCTTGCAGCAGCGCTACCCCAGCTAGGCAGGCAAAATGTCACGATAATCGGTGACATTTTCATATCCGGCAAGCGGCTTGTGTGGCTGCTTGCTGTCGGGGTTAGCCACTGCTAGCAGATGATTGATCCCAAAGCGCTTCGCTGCATCGAGTACCGCTGCGCTATCGTCGACGAACAACGTCCGCTTTTTATCAAAGCCCAAGTCGCTTTGCACCTGCTGCCACAGCGATTGGTGCTCTTTACTAACGCCGTAGTCATGGGTAGAAACGAGCTTATCAAGATAGCGGTCCAGCTCAGTGCGTTCTACTTTTAAGCTCAAACTATCTCTATGCGCATTAGTGAGCAAAATAAGCTCTTTTCCTGAATTTTTTAATGCCTGCAAAAACACCTTGGCATCGTCACGAATACTTATCAGGTGCTGAATTTCACGCTTTAACGTCATAATGGGCAACTGTAATTGTTGTTGCCAATAATCTAAGCAATACCATTGTATTTGTCCTTGCACTGCTTCATAGCGGGCCGCCATTTGTTCTCTGGCTTGTTGCAGCGGAATTTGTTGCTGCTTAGCGAGTTGGTGGGGGATGACTTCGAGCCAAAAATGGTTGTCAAAATGCAAGTCTAATAAAGTGCCATCCATGTCGAGTAATACGGTGTCGATATTGGACCAATTTGGCATGGGCTTTTCCTACTAAAACAATTATCATGGATTTATGTTGATAATAACAAAGTCGCGGCTATGACACAGAAAAAGCATCCAACGCCTCCAGAAATACTTGATAATAACGTGGTGGCAAAAAGTAGATTATTTACTGTTGAGGCCCTAGAGCTGCGCTTCTCCAATGGCGAGCAACGTCAGTATGAACGTATTCGAGGCGGAGGCCGTGGTGCGGTCATGATCGTTCCGGTTAACGAACACGATGAACTTATATTAGTGCGTGAGTACTGTGCCGGCACCAATGATTATCAGCTGGGGTTCCCAAAAGGCTTAATCGATCCGGGGGAAACGCCGTTTCAAGCTGCTAACCGAGAGCTGCAAGAGGAAGTGGGCTTAGGCGCTCATGAGCTTAATGAGATGAAAAAAGTGTCGCTCGCGCCTAGCTACTTTAATGCTCATATGCACATTATCACCGCCCGCGACCTTTACCACCAAACGTTGGCTGGTGATGAACCAGAGCCATTAGAGGTAGTGCATTGGCCAATGGCGCAATGGCAAGCTTTGCTTGGCGAGCCGGACTTTACCGAAGCACGAAGTGTGGCAGCTTTGCTATTATTAATACAGGCATCTAATTAAGCCACGAGGTTCAGCAGTAAAAAAGGGGGTCGTGTTGCAAGATTTTCTAGCTCCATGCATTGAGTTGGCCGAGCAAGCAGGTTTGGCCATTATGGCTATTTATCGCCAGAATGATATTGGAGAGCAGGTAAAACAAGATCACACCCCAGTGACCAAAGCAGACATTGCAGCGAATGATGTGCTTATGGCTGGGCTCGAGAAAATGGCGCCTGACATCCCGATTATGTCTGAAGAGACGCCCATTCCCAGTTTAGAAAAACGGCAGCACTGGCAGCGCTATTGGCTGCTGGACCCAATGGATGGCACCGGAGAGTTTATCCTTGAAAGCGGTGACTTTGCCGTCAACATCGCATTAATTGAAAACAATCGACCGGTGCTCGGCGTGATTCATTGGCCGGCGAAAAACACCACCTACTTCGCAACTTATCAACAAGGGGCGTATAAGAAAACGTCCCAAGGGGTTGAGCGCATCAGTGTCGCCCAACCGGCAAACCTTACTTTAGCGGTTAGCCGCAGGCAAAAACTAGAGGCCGTTAGTCAGTACTTAAATGCCACCTTCGACACCGTGCCGTTAGGGTCATGCTCACTCAAGGCTTGTATTATCGCTGAGGGGAAAGCCGATTGCTTTATGCGTATTGGTCCAACCGGTGAATGGGACACCGGCGCTTCGCAGGTGATTGTCGAAGAAGCGGGCGGGTGTATTACCGATGCGGAATTTAATCCACTCACTTATAACCAGCGTGAATCAACAGAAAATCCCGACTTTATTGTAATGGGGCATCCCGATTGGGAGTGGCAAAAAATGATTAGCCCTCATCAGCGCTCTCATCATAATTAGTCTTCGGTGGTGGAAAAACCAGCAGCTGATATGGTTTCAGTGTAATTAAACTTGCATTTAAATTTTGTTGCTATATTATGGCGCTCTCGTTGGCGAAGGGGCTTCCCTAGACCCAACAATGTGGACGCGGGATGGAGCAGTCTGGTAGCTCGTCGGGCTCATAACCCGAAGGTCGTCGGTTCAAATCCGGCTCCCGCAACCAACTTCTAAAAGTTGCGAGCGTCCACAGATAATTGGCGCGGGATGGAGCAGTCTGGTAGCTCGTCGGGCTCATAACCCGAAGGTCGTCGGTTCAAATCCGGCTCCCGCAACCAACTTTTATCGCCAGTTATCACCTTATATTGACGCGGGATGGAGCAGTCTGGTAGCTCGTCGGGCTCATAACCCGAAGGTCGTCGGTTCAAATCCGGCTCCCGCAACCAATTCTTAGTAGACCTCACTACCAATTGCTATTTTAAATTCATTCGACCTAAGGTCGTCGCCACGGCGTGTCGCGTTCACATCCGGCTCCCGCAACCAATTCTTGGTAGAGCTCACTACCAATTACTATTTCAAGTCCATTTGACCTAGGGTCGCCACCACGGCGTGTCGCGTTCATATTCAAGCCTTACAATGAATTACCCTGCGTTGTTTTAAATAAAACGCTATACCCCTTTTGGCAAATTTTTATATTGCTACTGTGGCGTTTTATCGGCGTGAAATCATATCTTTCTAGCTCCGGCAAAGCCGCATCCTACCTTGGCTCAAACGATTTTATTGGCGACCCCAAGATTTTCCTAATTTGATTGCATTTTAAGCGGTTTCTATGATGATGTTCGCCACAAGAGGTGATATACTCCCGCCGAATAATTTTTCGACCAATAGAGTAAAGCAATGGCAGATTTATCAAAATACAGAAATATTGGTATTTTCGCGCACGTAGATGCGGGTAAAACGACCACGACAGAGCGTATTCTGAAGCTCACCGGTAAAATTCACAAAACCGGTGAAGTACATGACGGCGAATCAACGACCGACTTCATGGACCAAGAAGCTGAGCGTGGTATTACAATCCAATCAGCAGCTGTAACATGTGAGTGGAAAGGTCACCGTTTAAACGTAATCGATACTCCTGGACACGTTGACTTCACAGTAGAAGTATATCGTTCACTTAAAGTACTTGACGGTGGTATCGGTGTATTCTGTGGTTCTGGTGGTGTTGAGCCGCAGTCAGAAACTAACTGGCGTTATGCGAACGAATCAGAAGTAGCACGTTGTATCTTCGTAAACAAACTAGACCGTATGGGTGCTGACTTCTACCGCGTTGTAGAGCAAGTGAAAAAAGTACTTGGCGCAAACCCACTAGTGATGACTCTTCCTATCGGTATCGAAGACCAGTTCTCTGGTGTTGTTGATGTACTTGAGAAGAAAGCATACGTTTGGGATGACACAGGTCTTCCTGAAAACTACGAAGTACAAGACGTTCCAGCTGACATGGTAGACAAAGTAAATGAGTATCACGAGATGCTTGTTGAAACTGCCGTTGAGCAAGACGACGATCTAATGGAAGCATACATGGAAGGTGAAGAGCCTTCTTTAGAGCAAATCAAAGCGTGTATCCGTAAAGGTACTCGTGATCTTGCGTTCTTCCCAACTTACTGTGGTTCAGCGTTCAAGAACAAAGGTATGCAGCTAGTGCTAGACGCTGTAGTTGATTACCTACCTTCACCAACAGAAGTAGATCCGCAGCCACTAACTGACAAAGACACTGGTGAGCCTACTGGTGAAGTTGCAACTGTATCTGCAGATGAGCCACTTAAAGCGCTTGCGTTCAAAATCATGGACGACCGTTTTGGTGCACTTACCTTCATCCGTATCTACTCGGGTCGCATGAAAAAAGGTGACACAGTACTTAACTCAGCAACAGGTAAAACTGAGCGTATCGGCCGTATGGTTGAGATGCAAGCTGACGAGCGTAACGAACTTACCGAAGCGCAGGCGGGTGACATCATCGCTGTTGTTGGTATGAAGAACGTGCAAACTGGTCACACATTATGTGATCCTAAGCACGAATGTACGCTTGAAGCGATGATCTTCCCTGATCCAGTAATCTCAATCGCTGTCGCACCTAAAGATAAAGGTGGTACAGAGAAAATGGGTATCGCAATCGGTAAAATGGTTGCAGAAGATCCATCTTTCCAAGTTGAGACTGATGAAGATTCAGGTGAAACCATCCTTAAAGGTATGGGTGAACTACACCTTGATATCAAAGTTGATATCCTTAAGCGTACTTACGGCGTAGACCTTATTGTTGGTCAGCCTCAGGTTGCTTACCGTGAAACTATCACCAAAGAAATCGAAGATAGCTACACGCATAAGAAGCAATCAGGTGGTTCTGGTCAATTCGGTAAGATCGATTACCGTATCAAGCCAGGTGAAGTAGGTTCAGGCTACAAGTTCAGCTCAAGCGTTGTTGGTGGTAACGTTCCTAAGGAATTCTGGCCAGCAGTTGAGAAAGGCTTCGCATCTATGATGGAAGAAGGTGTTCTTGCCGGCTTCCCAGTACTAGACGTTGAAGTTGAACTATTTGACGGTGCTTTCCACGCAGTTGACTCATCAGCTATCGCGTTCGAAATCGCTGCAAAAGGCGCATTCCGTCAGTCTATCCCTAAAGCGGGTGCACAACTTCTTGAGCCAATCATGAAAGTTGACGTATTCACTCCTGAAGACAACGTGGGTGACGTAATCGGTGACCTTAACCGTCGTCGTGGTATGATCAAAGACCAAGAAGCGGGCGGCATGGGCGTACGCATCAAGGGTGAAGTACCACTATCTGAGATGTTCGGTTATATCGGCCACCTACGTACTATTACTTCTGGTCGTGGTCAGTTCTCTATGGAGTTCTCACACTACGCACCTTGTCCGCAAAACGTTGCTGACGAAGTAATCGCTGCAGAAAAAGCGAAAAAAGAAGCGAAGTAATAGTCGCCTCTTCTAAGAAAAACCCAGGCTAGTGCCTGGGTTTTTTTATGCCTATTCCTCTGCTCCCGTATTCGCTGTCATATATTCATCATCTGTCCGTCAATAAATGGTTATATTTTAGAAACATTCGTTCCCTACAGTAACGACGCCAGTACAACCCTTGCTGGTACATATTTGTGGTTAAGAACAGCTTCTTAACAGCGCTAAATAATAAAACTCACGGGAACAAAAAATGAAAGTATCAAAGTTAGCCTTGGCGATGGCGGCAGCCTCGGCCATCTCCTCGCTGGTGTGCACACCAGTGCAGGCCGGAGTCTTGCCTGACGTTCAGACCAATAGTCAGTGGTATCAAACAGATAAGAATAAGCTCAACGAGAAGCAGCAATTGGCCAATCAGCAAAAACTGACTAAGGCCAAAAATGTGATTCTGTTTGTTGGCGATGGTATGGGGGTGTCAACACTCACAGCAGCTCGTATTCTACAGGGCCAAAATAACGGCAAAATGGGTGAAGAAGGTTACCTTAGCTTCGAGAAGTTTCCTTACTCGGCGCAGGTAAAAACCTATAATGTTGATGCACAAACCCCAGACTCAGCAGGCACCATGACCGCCATGGCGTCAGGGGTTAAAACTGATGTAGGTGTGATTGGTGTAGATGAAGATATCGAGCGCGGAAATTGTGCCACGGTAGCTGGTAATGAACTAATTACTGCTCTGGAGCTTGCAGAAATTCGAGGTTTAAGTACTGGTATCGTCAGCACCGCTCGTATTACCCACGCCACTCCTGCAGCAACGTATGCCAAATCAGCAGATCGTAACTGGGAAGACGTGTCAGACATGCCGGCGCAGGCAGTTGCGCAAGGGTGTGAGGATATCGCTACGCAATTGGTTAACTTTGAACAAAACCTTGAAGCGCGCTTTGCTGGTACTGACGTGGATGGTATAGAAGTGGTTATGGGCGGTGGCCGCCGTCACTTCCTACCGAAAGACGAAACGTATAACACTCTTGATGCCCGCAGCGCTATCGAAGGGGACCGCACCGATGGTCGTGACCTGACTCAGGAATGGCAACAAAAGTATGCCGATGGTGTCTACGTATGGGACCGTGCTGGCTTTGATGCTATAGCCGATGACGCTCAGCGGGTGTTTGGACTGTTCAATGAATCTCATATGCAATATGAAGCTGACCGAGGCAATGACCTTGCGGGTGAGCCTTCCTTATCGGAAATGACCGCTAAAGCAATATCTGTGCTTGATAATAACGATACAGGCTTTTTTCTTACGGTTGAGTCCGGGCGTATTGACCACGCTCACCACGCGGGTAATGCATACAATGCGCTGAACGATACAATTGAACTGGCTAATGCCGTGCAGTATGCCATCGAGAACACGAACCCCGAAGAAACATTGATTTTGGTGACTGCGGATCACAGCCACGTCTTTACCATTGCCGGCTACCCTAAACGTGGTAACCCTATTCTAGGTCAGGTAGTGGCGGTAGGGCAGCAGCAGCCGACGCTTGCAGCGGATGGTAAGCCTTACACCACGCTCGGCTATGCCAATGGCTTGGGCTTTCGCGATCTAGGCATGGAAACTAACGCTGATGCCAGCTACAGCGATGCGCCGCAAACCGGGCGTCAAAATCTGGCGGGTATCGATACCACCACCCCAGGTTTTCACCAAGAAGCAACCATTCCACTTAGCTCAGAGACACACGCAGGCGAAGATATTTCCCTTCATGCTATGGGTCCCAGCGCGCATCTAGCGCAGGGAGTGATTGAACAAAGCATGGTCTTCCACATTATCGACTCAGCCCTTGAGCTCACTAAGTAAGCAGGTATTACAATGAACAAGCTAAATATTCTTTCTCTTGCCGTGGTTGCGGCACTGGCGGGTTGCTCTGACGATGATGGCGCGCCGACTTTAACTGTTAACACCGACATAGCTGTGGGTGATAGTCAATGTATTAATGGTGGTGTCTACACTCAAGTGGGTGCCGATGACAATGGCAATGGCGAGCTTGATGGCGATGAAGTTGCAGCGCAAACGACCAATTGTAACCCGATTAAAACCACATTAGATGATGATGAACTGGCTAACCTAACGGGCAACGCTTGGTTTAGCGATGCTCAGGATAAAGTAGCGCAGGCACAACAACGTGCCGAGCAGCTAAGCAGCAGCAATCAAAAAGCGAAAAACGTGATTCTGTTCGTAGGTGATGGAATGGGCATCTCCACGGTCACAGCTGCACGTATTTTAGCTGGGCAACTACAAGGAAAGATGGGTGAAGATCACCAGCTGAGCTTTGAAACCATGCCCTATTCTGGCTTTGCTAAAACCTATAATGTTGATGCGCAAACTCCTGATTCAGCTGGCACGATGACGGCTATGGCGACAGGCGTCAAAACCGATGTGGGTGTGATTGGCGTGGCTGAAGGGATTGCCCGTGGTGACTGTGAATCGGTGTCCGGCAATGAGTTAGTAACCGCCTTAGAGCTGGCAGAAATCGCAGGTAAATCAACAGGAATTGTGTCAACCGCGCGGATCACTCACGCCACACCGGCTGCTACCTATGCCAAATCGGCCGACCGTAACTGGGAAGACATCTCCGATATGCCTGCTGATGCGGTCGCTGCTGGGTGCGAAGACATTGCTTCGCAATTAGTTAACTTTGAGCCTAATCTGGAAGCGCGATTCGACGTCGATATTGATGGTATTGAAGTAGTAATGGGCGGTGGTCGTCGTCACTTCCTGCCAAAAGATGCCGCATTTAATAGCAATGATGCGCAAAGCAGCACCGAGGGTGACCGCACCGATGGCCGTGACTTAACGGCGCAATGGCAAGCGGCTTACCCCAATGGCACCTATGTGATGGATCAAGCGGGCTTTGATGCTATCGATCCTGCCAGCACTGAACGCATCTTTGCGCTATTTAACGAATCGCACATGCAGTATGAGCAAGACCGAAGCAATGATATCGCAGGGGAACCGTCGCTGGCGGCGATGACGGAAAAAGCCATTGATGTTCTTGATAATAACGACGAGGGCTTCTTTCTGACTGTAGAGGCGGGTCGTATCGATCACGCTCACCATGCAGGTAATGCCTATAATGCGCTTCACGACACGGTGGAGTTGGCCGAGGCGGTGCAAGCCGCGATGGAAAAGACCAACACGGATGAGACCCTGATCATCGTAACCGCAGATCATAGCCATGTATTTACCATTGCTGGCTACCCGAAACGAGGTAACCCCATTTTAGGTAAAGTGGTTGGCGTTGGCAGCGACGAGCCTACCTTGGCAGCTGATGGCATGCCTTACACCACTTTGGGCTACACCAATGGCAACGGCTTTAAGAACCTTGGCGCACAGACCAACGCTGATGCTGGCTACAACGGTGAGATTGTCACTGGTCGTGTGGATTTGAGCACCATTGACACCACCACAGCTGGATTCCACCAAGAAGCACTGGTGCCACTTAGCTCAGAAACTCATGCGGGTGAAGATGTGGGTGTGTATGCCCAGGGTCCTGGAGCCCACCTAGTGACCGGAACTAATGAGCAAAACTATATCTTCCACGTGATTAATCACGCTGCAGATTTAGTGAGTAAAGCAGAAACCAAGCTAGGTAATTAATCACCTAAGGTCGAGGGCATAGGTTGCTATGTCCTCGGCCCTAAGTGGAGGATAAAATGATGAAGTATGTCAAATTAGCCACGTTGGCAGTCGCCATGTGTAGTGCCAGTGTGTATGCGCAACAGCAATGCCAAGCGAATGCGCAGGTGTTAAAAGCCAATTATATGCAGCAGCAAGGCGTTCAAGAAGAGCAGCTATTTTCGCTTTGGCGGCTGCATGATCAGGTAGCGCATCAGGCCAACAGCCAGGGGGTCGTTGAGCTCTGGCAACGTCTATCTAATCAGCAAGTGCGGCCTATTCGTTATTTTGAGCATTACCAAAGAGGCATTGAATACCAACCTGGTGAGCTAAAAGAGGGCGGGCAACCAGTCAGTTGGTCACAAAAATATCAGTTAGTGCACAGTGACCTACTTTCACAGTCGCCATCACGTACGCAAGGTGAGGGCTGCGGCCAAGAGCAGCACTTCGAACGCCAGCAAAATGGCTATAAAATGACGCTAGTATGGCTGCCAGCATTGCAGCTGGTCAAGCAGCTTGTGGTGGCACGTGAAGACGCTGACCATCAAGACAGGTGGCAACAAATAAGCAAACTAACATTGCAAAGTTACCAGCTTAACCCGCAACAAGTGCAGCAACAATTTGCTCATTGGGACCGTTATCAAACTACGGACTATGCCGATGTGGGCGATAATGAACATGATCCATTTTTGGCGAAAATGATAAATCAGGGCTTTATTGAGCACGGTGCATCAGGGTTTTATCACAGTGATGGCCAAGCTATGTCAGGCGGCCACCACCATTGATCATGTAGATATCTAGGATAATTTGTCGCGACCAACCAAGCAGTGCCTATAATAAAATGATTTGTGGTGTGCTGGAGAGAGCATGAGTCGCGGCTGCCTATTTCTTGCCTTGTTGTTTCTAATTTCACCTTGCCAAGCCGAGCGCGTGGTTATTGCTGCAGAAGACGCATGGACGCCGTATGCCAATGCCGATGGTACGGGCATGGCGAATGATATAATCACGGCCGCTTTTGCAGCGGTAGACGTGTCAGTCGACTACCATATTTATCCTTATGCGCGGGTGCTGCATTACCTCGATACCGGTGCCTATGTAGCAGGGTTCAACGTGCCTATCGATGCTATCAGTAAACAAAAGTACTTACTCGGTAGTACACCTCTTTATAAGGCTTATTCTGCGTATTATCACAATACCCAACGGGCTCTGAAAATTACCAATCGTGCGCAGTTTAATGGTGAGTTAGTAGGTATTGTTAGAGGATATGGCTATGGCGACCAGTTTCTTGCTTTGGTGGCCGAACATAAAGTGGTAGCGGCGTATGCCAACTCCGATTTGCCTAATATGCGAAGGCTGATGTTAGGGCGCTTAGACAGTGCGCTTATTTTCATTAAATCAGCAAATTATCTACGTCGTACCCAAGGGATTAGCGATAATATTCAAGTGGCATTTATTAATGAAGGAACCGATATCTTTCTTGCTTTTTCTCCCCATCACCCAGATGGCGAGCGGCTGCAAAAGTTATTTGAACAGGGGCTAAAAAAGATAATCGAGAATGGCGCTCGTGACGCCATTCTCGCTCGGTATTAAACCCTATTAGTCGGCTTTAACCGCACGGTAGCGTAATGTGACATTACCGTAGGGCAGAGGGCCAAGAATACGGGCTTTCCACTTTCCAGCAGCAGGGTTATCAAAGTGACATTGCTCTGCAGTCCCCCAGTTACGTGAGGCACAATCGGCACGGAAAATAGATGGGCGACGTTGGTGGCTAACGTACAGATCAACTTGACCCCAGCCACCCACGAGCTCGATATCTAGCGTTTGGTAACCCTCTGGTAAGTCGATAGTAAAGTTGCGAGGCCAAAACCATCCACTAAGGTCAGTAAACTCGCCCACAAGCTCTTCGGGCTCAGATTGCTCGGCAGCAATGGCGACGATGACGGGGTCATGATCTGAGGCGCGGTATGCATGCTCGGCATACAAGCTGGCCTGCTGTGCCTGGGTTTTGTACTCTAAGTTGTAGTCTAACACCCGAGGCTCATCAGCATTAATATGCCAATCGGTAGCAGCGACCACTTTGTTCATAAGGCTGGGTGATGCCAAAGCGTGGTCTAAGCTGCCTAAGCGGCCTTGGAAGTTATATGAGTAACCCAACGTATTACCTTCCAGCGTAGGAATGACATTGGCAAATCCGGCGTCGGCAAAGGTTTGCATGGGGTCTTCCTGCGCATAAGCATTCATATCACCGACAATGATCACATCGTCATCAGCCACACCAGTGGGTTGGCTCGCTAACCATGAAGCGAACTGCTCGGCACCGGCTACGCGCATTGCGTTATAGCAGGCTTGACCATCATTTTGGTCTTGATCGAGCCCTTCGGCACGGCTACAGCCACCTTTAGATTTTAAGTGAGCGACAGCAACGGTTAACACTTCATCACTTTCAATATCACGGAAGCTCTGTGCGATCGCCGCGCGGTTACCATAGGATAAGGCGTCTTCATCATTGATGCTGGCTGTGCCAACTTCTTGTACGCGGTCGCTACGGTAAATGAGCGCGGTGGTAATGGCGTCGGTGCCAACCTCGGCTACGGCAAAATCAACGAAGGCATATTCGCCGTTATCGGTTGCATCGTTCAGTGCAGTGACTAACGAACTTAGAGCACTGAACTCGCCAAAGCCATCGTTTTCAATTTCCATTAAGCCAACAATGTCGGCATCCATGGCGGTGATGGCGGTAACGAGCTTTTGCTCTTGGCGAATAAATTCTTGCAAATCATCGGCACCGCGAGAGGTTGGAAAGCCGCCTTGCTGGCCATCACCATTGAAGTAGTTTAAGACATTAAAGCTAGCGATTTTAATATCGCCCTGCTCATTGAGTACGGGTGCTTCAGTGCGAGGGTTGCTGGCAGTGAATTGTACAGCCGTGGTTGGATGTAAACGGTAGCGATCAAAACCATAGCCTAACACCCCGGTGAGGCCTTCTACACTATCGCCTAAGCGCACGGTATTGTAGGCATCCAGTCCAGCTCCAGGATAAGGAATCACTTCAGGGTTTTGCTGTGTTGAGCCATCATCAAGTAATAACTGTTTTAGCTGGTTTTGCGCTTCCAGCGCATTGGCGGCATCACCTGGTAGCGCCACTTGGGTGCCTTGATATAAGCGCTCTGTTGCTAGGCCGAGCTCTCCATAGCGTGCCAAATTATAGCTATCTACTACGTACATTGGCTGGGCAACACTGATGAGCATGCCTTCATAGGCTTCAAGCTCGTCGATATTGTCAACCGGTAGCGTGATTTCAGTGATATCAGCTTGTGCAGTACCACAACTCTTCAGCGCCGTCACATTCTTTAATTGTGTGGCGCCGTAGTATTCATCAACGGTGGCCTGAAGTCGTACACGGTCGCCGACATTAACGTCATCATCACTGTGATAAACAAAAATACCTTCAGAGGTGAGGGGATCATTATCAGCGTTGAGTGATGCTAAGAAAAAGCCATTAAGAGCGTCACTTTGTTGGTAATCAGCACTGACCACCGCTTCGACAATAACTTGTTCGCCTTGCAGGGGACTGGCCATGCCTGGCCCTTGGATTTCGCTAATGGTAGTGGCTGGATCAGCACATGTGAGCTCGGGGGTTGGTTCTGGATCAGGGTCGGGGTCGACTGGGCCGGAACCTCCTTGGTAGGTGCCTAGATCACTGAAGTCGTCTTGCTCATAGCCAGTAAAGAAGTCGCTAGGGATATAGGCGGTGTCAAGGGTGGTGCGAGCACCGGTGCCATCAATACGGCGCAGGGTATTATTTTGCGTAGAGGTGAGTCCTTCACCCCATTGCGAACCAGGGTCGAGGCCAACTTGACCAAGGCTATCAATGACGTCACCCTGTTTACGAAGCACAATGGCATCATCGCCGTTGAACCAACCACCGCCTGCGATTTGATCAGCGACTGCTAGAATTGCAGAATCTGCTGATTCATGTGCGGCAACAAAAACGCCTTCAGCTGCCAGTGAGCCTGAGAGATCGAGAGTATAACCAGCCGTAGTGCTGCCGTTAAAGTAAAACTCAATACTATATTGGCTTAAATCGACTGACTCTGAATTGGGGTTATAAAGCTCGATAGCTTTATTATTGCTACTGCCTTCGACATATTCTGATATTAAGATATCTGCTTGAGCGCTGAGCGATGCCAATGAGGCCGCCACCGCTAGAGCGATAGGTGTGACTGTGTTTTTCATTAGATAGCTTCCCGTGTATTGTTATTTATCCCTAAAGGGGGACATATTATGCCCCCAATAAGTTACACGAAAATTTCAAGTTGTTAACTTGTTAGCGCTTTTTCTCAGAAAAAAGTTGGGTGTTAAGCTTAAGATTCGTTAAGCCACTGCGCCGCGCGTTTAGCAAAATAAGTGAGAATACCGTCAGCCCCTGCACGTTTGAAGGCAAGCAAAGACTCCATGACACTGGCTCTTTCTTCTAACCAGCCGTTTTCAATAGCAGCCATGTGCATGGCGTATTCACCACTGACTTGATAGGCGAAGGTGGGTACGGAAAACTCATCTTTAACGCGTCGAACAATATCTAAGTAGGGCATGCCAGGTTTCACCATGACCATATCAGCGCCTTCTTGTAAGTCCAGCGCGACTTCTCTGAGGGCCTCATCGGAGTTTCCCGGATTCATTTGGTAGGTCTTTTTATCAGCCCCTTTGAGGTTACCTGCTGAGCCGACCGCATCGCGAAATGGGCCATAATAGCTTGACGCATATTTGGCAGAATAAGCCATAATTTGGGTATTGATCAGGCCTTGCTCTTCTAGCGCCTCACGAATAGCGCCGATACGACCATCCATCATATCTGAGGGAGCAACGACATCGGCACCCGCTTGGGCGTGTGACAGCGCTTGTTTCACCAACACCTCGGTGGTGATGTCATTGATAACATAGCCTTGCTCGTCAATGATGCCGTCCTGACCATGCACGGTGAAGGGGTCTAAGGCAACATCGGTGATCACCCCTAGCTCAGGCAGTTCGCTCTTCAAAGCGCGCACCGTGCGTTGTGCTAACCCCTCTGGGTTATAGGCTTCTTCGGCATGCAGCGATTTCTTTTCACTGGGTGTGACTGGAAATAGGGCAATAGCGGGTACACCTAAAGCGACCAACTCTTTAGCTTCTTCAATCAATAAGTCGATGGACAAGCGCTCAACGCCAGGCATAGATTCAACCTGTTCGCGGCGGTTTTTGCCTTCCAAGACAAACACTGGATAAATTAAGTCATTAACGCTGAGCTCATGCTCTTGAGTTAAGCGTCTAGAGAAGTCATTTTTACGTAAACGACGCATACGCGTATAAGGAAACAGGTCGAGTCCTGATTGGGCCATAATGCTCTCCTAAGGCAAAGATTGTGAGCTAATTACTTGATTACGACCATGCGCTTTAGCATGGTATAGCGCCTCATCCGCCATATGGGTGATGTCGCCAGCGTGAGCGGTGGTTTCCCCGTAAGCGGTATGCACGCCAATACTAACAGTTAATGAAAATTGGTGCTCTGAGAATTCAACCTGTTGTTGACCTACCTCAGTGCATACTTCTTCGCCCAGCTTGAGGGCGCCCTCGTGCGTGGTATTGGGTAAAATAACGGCAAACTCTTCACCACCGTAGCGGCACACATGGTCAAATGGGCGGCGTAAACAGGCTTTGATAGTGTGTGACACCAATTTAATAGCTGCATCGCCAGCGGGATGACCATAGCTATCGTTGACCTTTTTAAAGTGATCTATGTCTATCATTAGCAGGCTCAACGGAGCGTCATCCCGTTGTGAGCGCCGTAACTCATGCTCTAAACGCTTATCGAAAAAGCGGCGATTTTTGACACCCGTTAATGGGTCCTCGTTATTAATGCGCTCTAGCTCTGTGTTCTTTTCTTCTAATTCCCGTAGGGTAATTTGTAGCTCTATGGTGCGCTCTTCTACTTTATTTTCTAGTTCTTCTTTAGTTTGTTCCTCTAGTGCCAGCTGCTGAGCCAGTAATTGGTCTCGTGTTTGCTGCTCCGCCAGTGCTTGTTGCTGCGCGCGCATGCGTTCACTGTGCTGGCTTAACAAGTTGCGAATAACTACAAAACAGACAAGTAAGGCACTGCTCGCAGGGGGCAAGAAAAGCCACCAACTGGTTTTGTTAATCGGCAATGCGAAACCAAAATAGTTGAAACAAAAATAGCCCATCAGCGCGAGTAACATCAGATTAGCAATACTGAGTACCCATAACTGTTGTTGTTGCTTACGATACCCTTGCCAAGCACTATAGGCCGTGCCGAATAAACAAAATAAGGTACTCGCAACAACCACGATAGGGTCGGCAATAGCGGCAGGCAAAAGGTTTGGAAGTAGGGCGATAGCCACAGTAATGAGCAGGACAGTAATCGCCGTTTTACGTTTGACTGGCGCTATCAGTGTTTGATTCAAGGCAACTAAGAGGCTTGGTGCAGCCATCAGTAGTAGGGGCAGCACCGTCGTTTGTAGCCAAGGTGTATCGGGGTGCAAATAGCGATAGCCATAGCCAAATATGTAAATACCTATCAGTGCCAAAGCACTAATGTATGCCGTGGCCAATAAAAAGCGGGCTTGTCGTGACAGAATAAAAAAGAATAAGGTGGTCAATATCAGCGTTGCGGCGAGGCCCATTACCGCCCCGAATAGGCTATTGAAGCTGCTTTTGTATTCAAAGTAGCTCTTCAGAGTATGCACCTGAACCGGCAGTCTAAAGCCGTCACTGGCGATCACTTCGATGTAGACCCAGTGCTCCCCGGGGCTACGGGTATCAATATAAAAGGACAGTGATTCATCTTTAAAAAGTCGATCTGTACTATCAACTTGACTACCTATAGTACGCGTGTTGATTAGCTTATTATCACGTAAATGAAACGCTTTGAGGCTGTCTATTAATGGGTTATCAATGGCAATAATATACACGCTGGGTGGGTGTTGGTGAGAGCTTAAATTCACCCGCAGCCAGCCATAACGCACTTTGTTGCCCAAGTTGATAAACGGCTTATTAAGGGGTTGCCAATGGGGTGAATTTTGCGCTGTTGCTAAGGAGTCTGCTTCGGTATTGATACTCATGCTTGAGGCGAGTGCTGAGCACGACCACAGCAGCATCATCGCCCAAGCAAGCACACGCATAACTAACGCAGCTCCACATTAAACAATTGGCTAAAATTATGTTTGGTCTGCGCGATGATCTCTGCTTCAGTGCATGCGTAGCGTTGAGCTAAGTGGGTGACTACGTAGCCAAGGTGATGGGGTTCACAGCGCCGTGACTTTGGTTTTGGCCGTATTGTCCGAGGCAAGAGGTAAGGAGCGTCAGTCTCAACTAGTAATCGCTCCCTAGGAATATGCGCCAAGGCTTCATTGAGCGCTTGCGAGCGACGTTCATCACATACCCAGCCTGTGATCCCTAAATACAGGCCCAACTCAAGATAGTGCTGAGCCTGTTCAGCATTGCCGGTAAAGCAGTGCAAAATTCCACGCGGTTGGTACTCTCGCAGCAGTGCTAGCATATCCGCACTAGCATCACGTTCATGTAAATACACGGGCAGCGCTAATTCATTTGCCAAAGCTAGCTGGCGAGCAAAAATCTCGCGCTGTACAGGTCGCGGTGAGAAGTCGCGGTTGTAGTCGAGGCCGCATTCACCAATAGCCAGTACTTCACTTTGACTGGCTAGCTGGGCGATAACTTGCTCGAACTCGGCGCTTGCATCTTTTGCATTGTGGGGATGAATACCGGCGGTGCAAAACAACTGATGGCGACGTGCCAGCTCAACTGCATGCTGGCTATCGCGCTCGTCACAACCAATCACTACCATATTGGTGATACCTGCGTCGCGAGCACGAGCAACCACAGCGTCAGTATCTGCTGCAAATTGGCTGCTTGTGAGATTGACTCCGATATCTATCATGGCAGCTACTTAATCAACGCGTTTAACACGGATAGACTTATTTGCACCTTGTTTTTTCAGTAGGAAAGAGTTGAACATGCCACGGCTAATAATCACTGTATCATTGCTATTCAAACGAAAATGTTCGGTGCCAATTTGGCGCCATTTTTGGCCGTTGTCTAGAGTCAAAATAAGCTCACCATAAGGGGCTTCATCAACTTGGCTTACACGCGCGCGAAGCTCGTTATTATCGTCTTTTTGTTCTTTTTCTTTTTTATGCTCTAGGCCAAAGTCTGCTTTATTGACTTTGCTATGTTTTGCTGGCGCACCGGCAACACTTGCGGCTTGCGCTTTTTTATTACTTTGCGGTGCAGCGTTGGTGTTTTTCACTTCGCCTTTAGGCATGGCATCAATAGGTTTGCCGGCCATGATGTTGTCGTAGCACAGCAGGCGACGAAAATCATTTTCAATAAAGCTACAGGCCTTTAGCGCTTGAATATTCACGCCGTCATTGGCTATGGCTGCGGGAGAAAGTGTTCCCACCCAAGCGGTGAGCACGGCGGATACTAAATATTTTTTCATTGTTTTTCTTCCTGTGGTGATTTAGCGCTATAAAAGGCGGCCAAAATCAGGCCGAGCTCAAATAATAACAGCATCGGTAAGGCGAGCAAGGTCTGTGATAACACGTCGGGGGGCGTTAGAAACATCGCGACCACAAAAGCCCCAACCACGATATAAGGGCGCTTTTGCTTTAAACTCGCGGTGGTCGTTGCCCCACTCCAACAAAGCAGCATGATGGCTACCGGGATTTCAAAGGCAATACCGAAGGCGAAAAATAGCTTTAATGCAAACCCTAAATAGCTGCTGATGTCTGGCGTCAGCGTCATAACCTCAGGGCCAATACCGGTAAAGAAGCTGAGTACGATGGGTAGGACAACGAAGTAACAAAAAGCGATACCACCGTAAAAAAGTAAGACGCTTGAAAGCAAGATAGGGATCAGCATGCGCTTTTCGTGTTGATACAGTCCCGGCGCAATAAAAGACCATACTTGATGCAAGATAAAGGGGATGGCAGCAAATATGGCAACAAAAAGTGTAAGCTTAAAAGGCGTAAAAAACGGTGCGGTAACATCGGTGGCGATCATCTGGCTGTTTGCTGGCAAATGTGCAAGCAGAGGCGCTGCAACAAAGGCGTAAATGTCGTTGGCAAAATACACGAGCGCAACAAACACCAACAATACGCAAAGCAATGAGCGCATCAAGCGATTACGTAATTCGACCAAGTGGGCAATAAAGCCGCTCTGTTGGGGTTCACTCATCTTTGTTACTGCTGTCTTTTTTTGGTGCGTTGTCATAACTGCGAGTGACTGATTGCGCCGCTTTATGCAGCTCTGCCACCGAGTCTTTTACATCGTCAGGAAGGTTTTCCATATTTTGCTGCTCAGCCTTTTTAAGGTTCTGATGTAGCTCATGTACACGCAGTTCCTCGTTGACCTGTGCAGAAATATTGTTGGCCATGCCTTTGGCTGTTTTTACCCAGCGGCTTACCGTTCGAATGGCCACAGGTAAGCGTTCTGGACCAAGGACAATAAGACCTACTACGAACACCACCAATAATTCCCACATGCCCATGGGTGGCTACACCTTATCTTTGTCTTTTTGACTAGGGTTTTCTTCAGCCTGTTGTTTCGATTCAGAAATTTTAGCGTCATCTGATTTTGCATCGAGCTTATTATCGTCATCCGATACCGCTTTTTTAAAGCCTTTTACAGCATTACCTAAATCACCGCCTATATTACGCAGCTTTTTAGTGCCAAAAAGTAGCACGATGATCGCCAATACGATCAACAACTGCCAAATACTAATACCGCCAAAACCCATAACTGTCTCCGAAATGTCCTACTAAACTGTGGCGAAGTATACCGCGCACAAAGATGATGTCATAGTGCTGTTAGCCTTTACGCCAAGCAGCAAACAGCGCTGCAAACCCGGCGACGGCACTGACTGCTGAAAATACAGGATGTTGCGCAAGCGCGACTAAACAAGCAACGATCAGTCCTGTGCAGCCAGCTAACGCTAAAATAATCGCTTTGTGATTGGTTGCTGGTGGCGCAGGAGGATGCTGTTGACGCCTCAAATTATGGTAGATCAGATCCGGTAGCTCAGGAAACTTCTCTGCCCAAAATGGTAAGTTGGCGTACATTTGTTTGGCGACCGCCCAAGGCCCTACTTGTTGTTTAACCCAGTCTTCTAAGAAGGGTTTGGCGGTTTTCCACAGATCTAGCTGAGGGTAAAGCTGCCGCCCTAATCCTTCGACATAAAGCAGTGTTTTTTGCAGTAGTACGAGCTGTGGCTGCACTTCCATATTAAAACGTCGAGCGGTATTGAATAAATTAACCAATACATGACCAAACGAAATTTCCGCTAGCGGCTTGTTAAAAATGGGCTCGCAAACAGTGCGAATAGCAAATTCAAACTCTTCAATACTGGTATCGGCAGGGACCCAGCCGGAATCCACATGCAGCTCAGCAACCTTACGATAATCACGATTGAAAAAGGCGATAAAGTTTTCCGCTAAATAGCGTTTATCTTCTTTATTTAAGGTACCAACAATGCCACAGTCGATGCCGATATATTGCGGGTTGTGAGGGTTATCAAAGGAAACAAAAATATTGCCAGGGTGCATATCCGCATGGAAAAAGCTATCGCGGAATACTTGGGTAAAAAAGACCTCAACGCCACGTTCCGCCAATAGCTTCATATTGGTACCTTGCTTTAATAAGGCATCGGTGTCGGATACGGGAATGCCATATATACGTTCCATAACCAGCACATTGGTGCGGCTAAAATCGCTATACACAAAGGGGATATAAAGTGATTCCGAGTCTTCAAAATTACGTCGTAGCTGAATCGCATTGGCGCCTTCGCGCATCAGGTCGAGTTCATCGAGAAGGGTTTTCTTATACTCCTTAACAACCTCCACCGGACGTAAACGGCGGCCTTCTTTAAGTAGTTTGGCGACAACTCGGGCGCATTGCTGCATCAGCGCTAAATCGGCATCTATTTGCTTTTTGATGTTAGGACGAATGACTTTAACGACCACATCTTGGTGGTCACCGTCGTTGTCAATGAGAGTGGCCGTATGCACCTGCGCAATTGATGCGGAAGCCAAGGGAGTCACATCAAACTCACTGAACACGTCGCTGATATCATTAACTTCCAGTGCTTGCTCGATAATGGCTTTGGCCTGATCACCTGCAAAAGGAGGAACTTGGTCTTGTAGCAGAGCCAGCTCACTGGCGATTTCCGGTGGTAGCAAGTCACGACGGGTAGAGAGCATTTGCCCAAACTTAATCCACACCGGCCCTAATGTTTGTAGCGCTAAACGTAAACGCACGCCTGCGGGTTTATCCTTATGGCGATTACGTAACCAAAAAATACTGCGTCGAGCCAATTTGGCAAACCAAGGAAGCTTCTGCTGTGGCAGCAGTTCATCGATGCCATACTGCAATAAGGTTTTAGTGATGAAATACAGTCTTGCCGCAGACAAAGGGCACCTCTTTACTGTGTTTGCTGAACGTGCGTCAACAACGCATCTATACGTTGTTCAAGATGCTGGACGTCGGATTTTAGCTGGCGACTCTGGCGCGTGAATTGTTCTAATTCTAGCGGGTGAATACTCACTTTAAGCTCATCCTGCAAGAGCGTGAGCACGATATGGTCGAGTTTAGTGAGGCTCTGCTGAGCTTGCGCTTTACCTTTACTGAGAGTTTGCCATAGCAACTGTGCTGGCGCATCACCGATATATTTAGACCAGTGCTCGGGCCAATCAATATCCAAATCATTAAAGGCTTGGCTGTAGGCTTGGGCCAGATGAATATCGCCTTCAAGGTCGAGCTTATCTTGGCGGATGAGCTGGGTGAGCAAAGAGGGATCCTTTAGCTTCATTAATGTATCAGTATCAGCGCTAATAAAGCATTGGTGTTGCTCGGGTGCTTCATTATGGGCTTGCAGCATTAGCCCTGCATCACCATAGTGAACACTTACATACTGCTGCCAGTCACGAATGTGCAGTACCAGCACTTGAGTGTTTATCTGTTGCAGCCTTTGCTGCAACTGCGGATCAAGCAGTATCAGTCGATTAGCCAGCTTTTCAGCGCTGGCTACAGCAAAGTGAGAGAGCATATTTGCCTCTTAAAATTTAAAGCCACGGTGGAGGGCAACAATGCCCCCGGTCATATTTTGATAACTGGTTTGCTCAAAGCCCACTTCTTTCATCATGGCTTCCAAGGTGTCTTGGTCCGGGTGCATACGGATTGATTCTGCTAGATACTTGTATGACTCACTGTCATTGAGTACCGCTTTACCGACCTGCGGTAAAATGTTGAATGAGTACATATCATACAGTTTAGTAAGCACTTCATGTTCAGGCTTGGAAAACTCAAGAATCAGTAATCGTCCACCGGGTTTTAATACGCGAAACATCGAAGCGAGGGCTTTGCTCTGATCAGTCACATTACGTAAACCAAACGCAATGGTGATCACATCTATGCTGTTATCGGGAAATGGCAGCGCTTCGGCGTTCATTTGTACATATTCAATGTTGCTGACTAGGCCTCGGTCGCGCAGTTTATCGCGACCCACTTTAAGCATCGAGTCATTGATGTCGCCGAGAATCACCTTGCCAGTCTCGCCCACTAGTTGGCTAAACTTAGCGGTTAAATCGCCTGTACCACCGGCCAAATCTAGTATGGTTTGCCCTTTGCGGGCTCCTGAACTGGCAATGGTAACCCGTTTCCACAAGCGGTGGATGCCAAAAGAGAGCAAGTCATTCATTAAATCGTATTTGGCAGCAACAGAGTGGAAGACATCCGCTACATGGTTAACTTTGTCGCTTGTAGCAACCGTTTTATAGCCAAAGTGGGTGGTTTTTTGCTCAGCTTCTTTCATCTAATTTAAGCCCAGAGGGAGAGTTTGTCATAGTGTACTTGAGGCCCTGTAACAGCTCAAGGATTAAGCCGTTTTTAGCAAGCGCAGAAGCTAATGAGTGGATGAGACGAGGGCGCTAAAGTTAGGTTCTTGCTGGCGATGTATGGTTTGGCATTGAAACGCCACACCGGGGAGCTGTTTACCACTGCGTGAACTTACAAAGCGAAGCTTACTGATGCCGGCTTGTACTTTTTCGGCAATGAGGTCCACGGTTTGTGCCTCGACGTCGGCCATCATAATGGTAAATTGCTCATTTTGGGTGCGCCCGCAAAAACCACTTTCTTTGACATATTTGTCTATTTTGGTGGCCACTTTTTCGAGCATTAAATTACCAATGCTGTCGCCGTAGTCATGACAAAACTGTTGATAGTTTTCGACATCAATACGGATCAAAGAGATTTGATGCTGCTTCTTGGCCCAATACTCAAATTTTTTATCGAGATAATGACGGTGATAAAGGCCGGTGAGTGGGTCGAGATGGTGTTTGTCTTTAAGGCGTTTTAGTTGCGATTTAGTACTAAGGTATTGCTGTTTTATTTGTTCCAGTAGTTGCTTAAACTTTTGCATTTGCCCTTTTAACACTAGGGTATGCTCGGCTAACTTACGCAGCTGGTGTCGGCTTTTATCAACATCATGTTCATCTAAAGCGCGAGCACAACGATCAATTTCGAGGTGGTAATGGTCGATGTGTTTTTGATTGCTTTTGCTATTGCGCTCTAGATTACCTATCAATTCGCTAATACGTTCAACCATAGCGGTCTGCTTTTGATGATCCGGTGTGAGATATTGTATATACAACTCTTCCATTAACACTGAGTCAATGGTGCGGCCTTCGGTTACAGCAGCTTGTAAGGCCTCACTCAGTGCACTTTCGCCTTCACTCACATGCTGGTACAGCACATGGTAATTTAAAGGTGTTGGCGGCAGCGCATGCAGTTCGAGCAAATGACAGACTTGGGTCATTTTCTCTTGCGCGTTGGCCATGGAGTCATGGAACATCATAATCACAATCACCAGGTTGAAATGGAGGTGCAGCCAATCCTAGCTTGCTTATACATCCCTTGGCGGTATTAAAAAGCAAATTGTTCTCTTTTGGAATACTCTGGTTACATAATTGCGACCAAGCGCCCACTTTATGCGCAGAACCGACATTTGGACGCTGGTCGCAAGCGGTTGGCTCGCGCGCTGTGGTAGGCTAGAGTATGGCGAAATGCACAATCAATGAGAATAAAGCATGAACCTAGGAACACATATTAAGCAACTGGCATTGGCCTGTGCGATTCCCCTTGCTTTGAGTGGCTGCGCAAGCTCAGCACACAAGACCAATACCAATAATCAGTTCACCACATTGGCTGAGCAGGTTGTCAGTTATCGAGAAAGCGTCAACCCGTATAAGCAAGAGGTTGACGGGTATTTGCTCCCCAATTTATCGCCTGAATTCTTAGAGCAGCAATACCAAGATAAAACAGCATTATTGAATAAGCTTAAAGCTATCGATAAAAGCACGCTCAGTGAAGAGAATCAGATCAATCTGCAAATATTGACTGCGCAGGTGCAAAACAGTGTCGATGAGTATGTGTTCAATGCGCACTATATGCCCCTTACCTCCGAATATGGTTTTCACTCATCCTTGTCATTTATGGTGCAGCGTGGAGATTACAGTTCTGCTCAAGGGTTTGAAACCTACTTAGCGCGCCTGCGCCAAGTGCCTCGGTTCTTTGAGCAAAACATCTATTGGATGAAAAAAGGGCTCGAAACAGGGTTAACGCAACCTAAAGCCGTGCTTGCCGGCTATGAGGAGTCGATAAGCGCGTACTTGGTCGATGATGTCACCGAGTCTGCGTTTTATGCTCCTTTCAAGCGTAACACTGCAGGGGTGAGTGATGAGGCCTTTGCTGAGCTGCAAGCGCAAGCTAAGCGCGTTATCGGTGCACAGGTATTGCCAGCATACCAAGGCTATTACGATTTCTTTACGCAAACCTATCAGCCAGGTGCACGTGAATCGATAGGGATTTCTGAAGTGCCAAATGGCAAAGCGTATTATGCTAATCGAGCGCGTCATTACACCACCACGCAGATGACTGCGAAAGAAATTCATGAGCTCGGTCTGCAAGAAGTGGCTCGTATTCGCGGCGAAATGCAGGCGATTATTGATGATTTAGGATTCGAAGGCAGTTTTGCTGAGTTTATTGAATTTTTACGTACCGACCCACAATTTTACGCTAAAACACCGGAAGAGCTATTGAAAGAAGCCTCATTCATCGCCAAAAAGATGGATGCGCAGCTGCCTAGACTATTCAAGCAGTTACCACGCAAACCTTACGGTGTCGCTCCGGTGCCAGCGAGTATTGCGCCAAAATACACCACAGGTCGTTATGTGGGGGCAAGCAAAGATGATGAGCCTGGTTACTACTGGGTTAATACCTATGCACTGGATAAACGGCCATTATATGTTTTAGAAGCTTTGACCCTACACGAAGCCGTACCGGGTCACCATCTACAAATTGCCCTCAATGCTGAGCTTGATTACCTACCTAGCTATCGACGCGACGCCTATTTATCGGCCTTTGGCGAAGGTTGGGGGCTGTACAGTGAGTATTTAGGCTTAGAAGCGGGCTTCTATCAAGATCCCTACAGTAATTTTGGTCGTCTTACTTATGAAATGTGGCGTGCAGCGCGTTTAGTGGTCGATACAGGCATGCACATGTTCGGTTGGAGCCGTGATAAAGCGCTGAACTTTATGCGTGATAATACCGCGCTGTCGCTGCATAATGTGAAAACCGAGACTGATCGCTATATCTCATGGCCGGCCCAGGCGCTGTCATACAAAATTGGTGAGCTCACCATTAAGCGCTTGCGCGCTAAAGCGGAAAACGCTTTAGGCCATGATTTTGACGTGCGCGAGTTCCACTATCAGGTCTTGCGCCATGGCTCAATTCCTCTTAATGTACTGGAACAACAAATAGATAACTATATCGACGAGGCACTTGCTAACAACCAAAACGGTGCCAAAGCGAAGTAAGGGAAGGGCGCAACTGCGCCCATAAGTATACTAATAAGGCGAGCTATGCCGATTATTTTAAAGCGTGTGCTACTGACGATACGCAATCATATTGACCAACTTAGTTGGCAGGTTGTGGTGTTTGTCACCTTGGCACATATGGCACTCACTTGGGTGCTATTGTCAATTGCTGGGGAGCATGCGCTTACCTCTGCGAATGCCTTTTTTTATTATTATGTCGTGACTACCTCAACGGTGGGTTACGGCGACTTTAGTCCGACTACAGAGATGGGCCGCTTATTGGTGGCTTTGGTTCAGATCCCCTTCGGTTTGGCCTTGTTCGGCATGTTGCTGGGTAAAGCAGGGCAGTCCATCACACATTTAATAAGGCGCGCTATGACAGGTGAAAAAGACGTGACTCATTTTGCTAATCACATCATTATTTTTGGTTGGCACCCAGTGCGTACCAGAAAAATGGTGCGCTATATTCTTGCTGATGAAAAACGGGTAAAGCGTGAAATTGTACTCGCGGTAACCGATGATATGGAGCACCCGTTTTTCTCTGAGCCCGATGTCAGCTTTGTTAAGCTCAGTAGTTACACCGATGAAGAGCAACTTAAACGCGTAGGCATTGCCACAGCAGATAAAATAATTGTTGAGGGAGCCGATGATAACCAAAGCTTCACTACGGCGCTAAAGATTAGCAAGCTGGTAAAGGAAAGTGCCCATATTTGTGCTTATTTTGATGATGAAAGCAAGGCACAGATGCTAGGTGAACATTGTGCAAATGTGGAGTGCAGCTCTAACCGCACAGCGGAAGTCTTAGTGCGCTCTATGGAGGACCCAGGGGCGAGTCGGGTGCAACAGGAAATTATGTCTAGCCTGCATGGGGATACCCATTTTTCTATGATGATCCCCAACGATGTCGGCCAGTTTACCTACAACGATATTTTTACGGTATTCAAACACCAATACGACGCCACTATTTTAGGGATTGCTCATAATCGCAGCGCCTTAGATATGGATTTAAATCCGCCGTTGGATTATGCCATCCAAGGTGGCGATATCATTCACTACATTGCCCCTGAACGGGTGTTGGCATCCGAGGTTAAATGGCCTTAACTATTGCTTGTACTCATAGCAGTTCTCGCTGTTGTACAAGTAAATAGCTGCCAATATTGGACTGCGGGCCCGGCCCCATGGGCTCGCGGTTGACGCTCTTTCCCCTAATGCGCTGAGCTGTATCGCTTGCTGTGAGAAGGGATGTATTTTCATCGCGGTGATAAAGCTCACTGCAACTCGCACTTTCGCTAAATAAAATGACGTCTACGGAGAAGGATATTAGCCCTGCACCCCATGCTTTGTTAGCTGAGTGGGCCGACATGGCTGATGTGCGTGCTTACTATTGGCTTTTGCGCTACACGTTTATATGAGCGATAGCGGCAATCAAGCGTTATTTATTTTCAATATACGTGAACCTTTGTAAGCCATAGCGCGTCTTGCTAATAAACACCTGGAAAAGCTATGAAACAATCTTATACGGCATTGCTGGTCTTAGCGGCGCAGGGCGGTGATAAGCAGGCGTTTAACGAATTATGCGAGCTTCACTATCAAGCGAGTTATCGTTTTGCTTATAAGCTGTGCCAATCTCCCCAAGATGCTGGTGATATTACTCAGGAAGTATGGAGTAAGGTAGCCAAAGATATACGTTCGTTGCTGGAGCCCGGAGCATTTAAAGCTTGGTTATTTCGTGCTATTTACCGGCGCTTTATTGATGTAATACGGCGTCAGTACAAAGAGCAGGGTATAGCCGAAGCACCGTTAGTGGCGGCGCAACCTATAAGTTTGGAGCAAAGCCTAGATATGTTGAGTCTGATAGCCAGACTGCCCTGGGGGGAGCGTCATACAGTGTATTTGTTTTACCTTGAAGAGCTAGCCATTAGCGACATTGCAGTGGTGTTGGATATTCCTCAAGGCACAGTGAAGTCACGCTTGCACAAGGCCAGAAAAAGATTAAGCCAATGGGCACAGCAATAGGAGAGAGCGTTATGAGTGTTGAGCAACAAATTAAAGCGAGTTTACACAGTGAGCAAGCGCAGTTAGATCAGATTTTATCTCGTGAACAGGGCTTATTTAATCGCCTTGGGCACATCTATAGTGGCTCTATGCGCCGCTGGGTTTGGCTTTCGACGCTGCTTGCACTACTCGCGACGGCGGCTTTTATTTATGCTGGTTACCGATTCTACATGGCCACCGTTATCAACGAGCAGGTATTTTGGGGAGTGTGGTTTATCGCTGGGCTGTTGGTGCAAATAGCCATCAAATTGTGGCTATTTATGGAAATGAACCGCACTTCAATATTACGTGAAATAAAGCGCAGCGAGTTAAACTTGCAGAGCGCGGGCGCGGCGTCGCCACAATCAAACTAATCACTGTGCATGCGTCGGCAGGGCATGTGTGAACGGTTCAGGTAATACAGGCCGACTGGGCGTCGGCCTGTGAGTGCGGTTAGTCTAGTGCTTTAAAGCGAATGGCGGTGCCGCCGCTTGGTGCCAAGCGCAGGGTTAAGCTATCTTGGCTGCTCACGTTTTCGGTGTGAATGTCCATGCTGTAGGGGTTGTTTACCCACTCAGCATCTTCACCATCGGCATATATCTGCGCTTCAAAACGCTTCCCTGGCTCAAGGAAGTCAAGTTTAATAGTGATGTCTCGAGCTTGCTCATCGGTGATAGCACCGAGGTACCAATCCTTGCCAGAGTGGTTATCGCGTTGACGCTCTTTACGAGCAAAAACCACATATTCACCCATTTCGCCAGCAATGGCTTGGCTCTTTTCCCAGTCGGTCGGTACATCTTGGATAAATTGAAATGCTGCTGGTTTGGCGAGATAGTTCCGTGGCAAATCGGCGGCCATTTGAATCGGGCTGTATAACACCACATACAGTGCTAACTGCTTTGCCAGCGTTGTTTGCGGACGATTAGTGTCAGCCCCTAAGCCGTTGAAGCCCATATCGAAAATGCCCGGTGTAAAATCCATAGGTCCGGCGAGCATACGCGTATAAGCCAGCATCGGCGTGTGCGCGGGGGGGTTGGGCGGCGTTCCCCAGGCGTTAAACTCTTGGCCTCGGGCTCCTTCGCGAGTAATCCAGTTTGGGTAGGTACGGCGCAAGCCGGTTGCTTTAATTGGCTCATGGGTATTGATACTGAGCTGATACTCTGCGGCAAGTTTAATATTGTGGAGATATTCATTGACCATAAATTGGCCGTCATGCCACTCATAGCGAGCAATGCCTTGTTCATCAAGGCGCTTAATATTGCCACCATCGGCAACATAACCGGTTTTGATCTGGCTAACACCATGGCGCTGATAGAGGGCGAAGGCGGCGTCCATTTGCTGACGATAGTTACTAACATTGCCTGAGGTTTCATGGTGACCAATCAATTTTACGCCACGCTTTTCGCCGTATTTGGCAATGGCCTCAATGTCAAAATCATCGTAGCTCTCGGTAAAGCTAAATAAGTCACCGTTATAGAACCAATCACCATCCCAGCCTTGGTTCCAGCCCTCAACCAACACTCCATCAAAGCCATACTCACTGGCGAAGTCCATATATTTGCGGGTGTTTTCGGTGGTGGCTCCGTGCTTGTCGCCACTGCCCCAGGTGTTTTCATTGATGTGCATGCCCCACCAAATACCGACATATTTACCGGGTTTAACCCAAGACACATCACCGAGTTTATTGGGCTCATTGAGGTTTAAAATCAGGTGTGAGTTGAGTAATCCAGTGGCTTTATCAGCAATTTGGATGGTCCGCCAAGGAGTGGTGAAACCATTTTTTGTTTTCACTGCGATGCCATCGGACCAAGGAGTTAAATCGGCCTTGAACGTGCCTGGTCGGCGTTGGTTCAAAGTCATGCCCGCGTAGTCGACCAGTGCTGCCTCGTGAATACTGAGGTGAATACCGTTTTGCATTTTTACAGTGAAGGGGGTGTGTACATGGGCGGCTTCAGCAGTGTTAGTGCGGTTGTAAACGTATTCATAGCGATTCCAGCCTCGAGCTGGGATCCACAGCGCTTCATTGTCTTGGCCAGCAAGGGCAAATTCGGTGAGCTCATCGGTAATACGGTAATCTGGGCGCTCTTTACCGGTAAGCTCATAGCGAAATCCAAGGCCGTCATTAAACACTTTTACGCGTACGGTATAAGACTGCTCAGCTGCTTCTGGGTCGCTAAAAGTAACCGCCAACTCATTATGGTTATCGCGAATTAAACGTTGCTCACCCCAGGGTTGCTGCCAGGTGATGTCGGCACTGTGGCGTTCGCTGTGGCTAATAGTTAAGTCATCACTTAGCGGGGCGGCATGGGCAAAATAAAAACCCAGTTTAGATGAGTTTATCACCGCTTTGCCAGCGTAACTCACATGATAATGTGGCGCCCCTTCGTCGCTTAATGTAAGCGTGATTTTGCCATCGGGAGAGCTAACATCGACTGTTTTTGCCAACGCCAAAGGTGAGGCCAGTAGTAAGGGAAGTAATAATCGCATCAACCTATCCTGCTTGTTATACCCGAGGCTAAAGCGATGGCTGTCACGTGTGCTGGCAAACGCAGGCCTACAGGTACTTGTATTGGAAGCATTAAGAGTAAGGGGGTTAGCGATGAAATACACGACTCTGCATACGTATTCACATATTACATAGTGAGAGTCAGGGCGAATAGTCGCCCATCTGATTAGCCTTGCTGATTGAAGGCCTTGGTCATAAAAGGTGGCTCCGCGAGCGCACCTTGGTGTACGCCCGGCGTGTAATATAAGGTGTTGAGGGCGTCAGGGTCACAGGCTCTAAAGCCGTCAAAACCCAGGCCTTTGCGTGCTAAGGTGACTGACCACAGCCCCGATGGGTAAATCGGCTGTGGAAAAGGCAAGGTTTGCAACGCGCCGAAACCAACCTGCTTGATGGCCGCTCGCATTTCCAGCAGCAATGGCATATGCATAAGTGGGCTTTCACTTTGTTGCACCAGCACACCGCCTGGACGTAATGCTGCAAGGCAACTTTGATAAAAAGCATGATTAAACAAGCCTTCGCCGGGGCCTACAGGGTCAGTGCCATCGACAATAATGACATCAATCGACTCGGCTTGCGCATCGCGCATGTATTTGATGCCATCATCAAAGAGCAAGGTGGCACGGGGGTCATCATTGGCACTGCACAACTCAGGGAAATATTTCAGCGACATCTCAGTGACAACTTGGTCAATGTCGATTTGCGTGACAGTTTCAACACTGTCATGTTTTAGCACTTCGCGCAGGGTTCCGCAGTCACCACCGCCGATAATCACCACGTTTTTTGGGTTCGGGTGGCTAAATAGCGCTGGGTGGGCGATCATTTCATGATAAAAGAAGTTTTCTCGGCTACTGACCATAGTGCAGCCGTCGATCACCATCAGGTTACCAAAATCGGTGGTTTCATACATTGCCACGTGTTGAAACGGAGACTGTTGCTGTTCAAGCAACTTATTAATACGCAGTGAGAACGCGCTACCGTCACGGTCGCTTACCTCGGTAAACCAGTGGTTTTTATCTAAACTTGTCATGTGCTCAATAATCGCCAGTAAAGTGGAGGGACAATTTTGCCAGTGAGCGTCATAATGCTCAATGAAATTTTAGCCCAATCCGTACGATTTTCTATTCGCTAGGAACACTTTAAGGTATTACACTAGCGGCAAATTCACAGGTCAATATTGAGAGTGCTTTATGCAATGGGGTTACCAGGCTGCTCAGGCCGTATATAACGTAAGTCACTGGAGCGACGGTTACTTTGAGATTAATCCGCAGGGCGAGCTCGTGGCGTACCCGGATGGCGATCATAGTCGCCCAGGTTTGCCTTTAAATAAGCTGGTGGAAAGCTTTAAAGACCAAGGTCTGACGTTACCGGTATTAGTGCGCTTCACCGATATTCTGCAGCACCGAGCCTCACGGCTTATTGGTGCCTTTGCTAAGGCGAATGAGGCGAAGCAGTATCAAGGCGGCTATACCTGTGTTTACCCAATTAAAGTGAATCAACAGCGCTCGGTGGTGCATAAGTTATTGGCCCATGATAGCAACCAAGTCGGTTTAGAGGCGGGCTCTAAGCCAGAGTTAATGGCGATATTGGGACTGGCACAAAAAAATATCACCATAGTGTGTAATGGCTATAAAGATAGTGAGTTTTTGCGTCTCGCATTAATTGGTCAAGCCATGGGCCACAAGGTTAATATTGTTATCGAAAAGCTCTCTGAATTGGATGCCTTACTCAAAGAAATGGCGGCCATGAACCTTGAAGCAGCAATAGGTATACGTATTCGCCTCAACTCTGTGGGTAAGGGCAAGTGGCAAAATACCGGCGGCGAAAAAGGCAAGTTTGGCCTGACAGCCTCGCAGGTACTGCAAGCTGTCGAACTGCTACGTCAACAAAGCAAGTTACATTTGCTGGAACTCGTGCATTTTCATATTGGCTCACAGGTTGCCAATATTCGCGACATTCAACGCGCGCTCAAAGAGTGTGCACGCCACTACGCGCAACTATCGCAAATGGGCGTGCCGCTAAAAACCGTTGATGTCGGTGGTGGTCTAGGTGTGGACTACGAAGGTTCGGGGTCGCGCAGCAGCTGCTCTATGAACTACACCGTGGAAGAATACGCGCGCAATGTGGTGGCCGCATTTAGTGAGGTAAGCGACAGCCATGATTTAGCACATCCACATATCATTACCGAGTCAGGACGAGCACTGACGGCTCATCATGCCGTGCTGATTACCGATGTGGTGGACGTTGAGCGCATCCCAAATAACGATGTAGCCATCGACCAGTACCAAAATTTGCCTTCTGTAGTGATAGAAATGCAGCACACCTGTGAAGCGGTGAGCAGTCGTATGGCCTTGGAGAGCTATCACGATGCCATGCACTTATTTAGTGAGGCTCATAGCCAGTATGTTCATGGCATGCTGGGCATTATGCAGTGGTCGTTAGTGGAGCAGCTTTACTTCCGCACCTTACATAAAGTACGTGATTGCTTACGGGATTCGGTGCGTGCCCATCGCGAGGTATTGGATGACCTTAACGAAAAGCTCGCTGATAAGCTATTTGTGAATTTCTCGCTGTTTCAATCACTGCCTGACGTGTGGGGTATTGGCCAATTATTCCCGGTACTACCCATAGAAAACTTAGATAAGCCATTGGAGCAGCGTGTGATTATCCAAGACATCACTTGTGATTCCGATGGTCAAATTCGCGATTATGTTGACGGGGCGGGGATTGAAACGAGCCTGCCGATACCGCGTTATGAATTCGGCCAACAGTATCATGTCGCTATGTTTATGGTGGGTGCGTATCAAGAGATTCTTGGCGATCTCCATAACCTTTTCGGTGATACCGACTCGGTGCATGTGCACAGTGATAATGGCGAGTTTAAATTAAGTCATAAACTCAAGGGCGACAGTGTTCAGGACGTATTAAAATTTGTGCATTACGATAGCGATGACTTAGCAGCAGTCTATCACCAGCGTATCAACGCGCTTGATATCGATAGTGACATCAAAAAGGCGTATATTGAACAGCTACAACAAGGTCTGAGCGGATACACCTATTTCGAAGATTAACTTTGTTGTTAGTAACACCAACAGATCGGTTTTCTGTTGTCGATAAAAAGCGCTATTATTAGCGCTTGTTTTTTATACCTATATAGGAAAGTCGTTTTGCGCGCTGTAGTAGCTGTAGTTAGGCAAGTTTTAAGTGTTAGTTTGTACACGATTAACACTCTGTTTTGGTTTTTCCCCATTGTGCTTTGCGGGTTACTGAAATTATTGCCAATCAAGCCTTGGCAAAAGTTAATGAGTGCGGCGGCAAAAGCCATGGCAGGGTTATGGGTGGGTGGTAACTCATTGAATCAAAAATTGCTCACTCCCTATAAGATGACAGTGAGTGGCCTTGATAAGCTACGCAAAAAAGATTGGTATCTCGTGATTGCCAACCATCAAAGTTGGGTCGATATTTTGGTGATGCAGCGTATCTTTCGGGGCCGCATACCATTTTTGAATTTCTTTTTGAAAAAAGAGCTACTGTACGTGCCTTTTTTAGGCCTAGCTTGGTGGGCATTAGATTTTCCTTTTATGAAACGCACCAGCAAGTCGCAATTAAAGAAAAACCCTAAACTGCGTGGTAAAGACATCGAAACCACACGCAAAGCCTGTGAAAAGTTTAAAGAAATGCCGGTGTCTATTGTCAACTTCGTAGAGGGAACGCGCTATACCGAGGACAAGCATCAGCGCCAACGCAGTCCGTTTAAGCATTTACTGAAGCCTAAAGCGGGTGGTGTCGCGTTTGTGCTGCAAGCGATGGGAGAGCAGATCAGTAAGATAGTGAATGTGACCATTCATTACCCCGGCGGCATCCCCACATTTTTGGACTTGGCTGCAGGCAAAGTGAAAGAGGTTGCTGTGCATGTTGAGGTACTCCCGCTTGATAAAAAGTTGGTGGGTGACTACAGCAATGACAATGAATTTCGGGTATCTTTTCAGCAGCACCTTAATGATATGTGGCATGACAAAGACCGTGTATTTGACGATTTAGCAAAGCATAACAGGAGTTAACTATGCTCAAGCGATTTCTACCCAATTGGTTAGCAGGGATTTTAGCTGGCTGTGTGTTGCTAGTGAATACACTGGTGTGGGGAGTAATCGTATTCCTCTTAGGCTTAGTGAAGTTAGTGTTGCCTCTGCATGTAGTAACCGTATTATTACATAGCGCCTACAATGGCTGGCGTGGTGGTAATCGTTTAGGGTTAAAGATCGGCTGTGAGAACTTTGATGTGTCGTTCAACGGTGAAGTGCAAAAAGGCGCTTGGTATTTACTGATATCTAATCACCTTAGCTGGCTTGATATCGTTGTACTTAGTGCGGTGAATGAGCTACCCGCACCGAAGTTCTTCCTCAAAGATGAGTTAAAATATGTGCCACTGATTGGCAGCGGTGCATGGGCTATGGGTATGCCCTTTATGAAGCGTGCGAGCAAAGAGCAAATAGCCAAGAACCCAAAGCTCAAAGGTATGGACGTAGAGCGAACCAAACGCAGTTGCCATAACTTTAAACAGTATCCATCGTGTATCGTTAATTTTGTCGAGGGTTCACGTTTCACTGCGAGTAAACATCAACGCCAAGAGAGTCCATTTCGCCATTTGCTAAAGCCCAAGGCTGGCGGTATCGCCTTTGCACTGCAAGTGCTAGGGGAGCAATTTGACGGTCTCTTAGATGCAACGTTGCACTACCAATCACAGGGCAGCCATATCTGTCGCGATTTTTTAACTGGCCGACTTACTCATATTGAACTCTCAGTAGAGGTGCGAGAAATTGCGCCACAACTAGTGGGGGATTATCAGCAAGACAAAGCCTTTCGCGTTGAGTTTCAAAAACACCTCAATGTTATGTGGCATCAGAAAGATGCGTTGATTGCTCACAATCATGCGCCTGTCACTGAGGTGTGTCCTGATGTTGCGAACTCAACAGGTGAACTATGAATGAGAGCCAGTTACAAACCCTAGTCGAGCCTTGGTTTGAGGGCATGGAGCAAGCCAGTTTATTCAGTGCGATTACCGCCACAGGTTTGGGGATGCTGGCGATTCTGTTGCTGTATTTTTTCCTGCGCAGCTTGATGTTGCCAGGTGTACAGTCGCTGGCCGCCAAGTTATCACCAGAGCGCATTACTATGCTGGCGCCGTTGCTACAAAAGCTGAATCGTCGCGTCGCCGGTATTATTTGCTGTGTGGTGTTTTTAGCCTTTTTCCAGAACGTTTTTCCAAGCACCGAGCTGGTGGGTGGCGTTGTACGGACCTTAGCGCAGATAGCGCTTATTGTTTATGGCGGCTTTATCGTCAGTAGTGTCGTCAGTGTTGGTGGTGCTATCTATAATCAGTTTGAGTTTGCCCGAGAAGTCCCGATTCAAGGTCTTATCCAGCTGGTAAAGCTGGTGACTTTTATAATCTGTGCCATCTTAATCTTCTCATTACTGCTGGAGAAGTCTCCCACCTACATTATCTCTGGCTTTGGTGCTATCGCAGCGGTCACTATGTTGGTGTTTAAAGACACGATTTTGGGCTTCGTTGCCAGTATTCAAATTGCCGCTAATCGCTTGGTTACCTACGGAGATTGGATTCAGGTTGATAACTACGGCGCTGACGGTGAAGTTATCGATCTTGGCCTGAACACCGTTAAAGTGCGCAATTGGGATAACACTATCACCACCATTCCAACTTATATGCTGGTGGCCGGCTCATTTAAGAATTGGCGCGGTATGCAAGAGTCTGGTGGTCGCCGGATAAAGCGCTCGCTGAATATCGATATGAACAGTATTCGCCTCGCCGACGAGGCATTGCAGCAACGTATCAGCGACAGCATTAATATTGATGATTATGTCAAAGCCAGTAACTTGCCGGAGCAGGTCACTAACCTAGGGTTATTTCGCCGCTATGCCGAAGGCTACTTGAAGCAGCATGAGCGCATCAACAATGAACTGACCTTAATGGTGCGCGAGATGCAGCCACTAAACCACGGCCTGCCTATTGAATTTTACTGCTTTAGTGCCGATAAACGCTGGATCTCTTATGAGCACTTGCAGGCTGAGATTATGGATCATTTGCTCGCGATGCTGCCTGTGTTCGAATTACGCCCATATCAGAGTATTACTGGGCAAATGAGTAGCCCAAACTAACCGGCGGTTAGGGCAACTTTGCCAGCAGTAGCCCTAGCGCTGCAAAACTGGCGATTACCATAAGTATTGGCGGTTTATACTGGCGCAACACCCACAGCCCGATAATGGCAAAAAGACCATACCACCATTGGCTTATGCCTGCGGGGATGATCGGGTTGTATAAAGCGGCAGCAATAAAGCCCACCACTGCAGCATTAATGGCTTTGCTTACCCCAGCAACGAGTGGGTTGCTCAATAACGACTGCCAGTGGCGATGAAAGCCGATAACCAACAAAAAACCAGGCGTAAAAATGGCTAAGGTGGCTAAGGTAGCACCTAGCAAAGGCGCATGCGGTGTCATGATAGCACCAAGGTACGTAGCAAAGGTAAACATCGGCCCAGGAATAGCCTGAGCGGCTGCATAGCCGGATAAAAATGCATCGCTGTCAACATCCGTTAGAATAGTGTCTAACAGCGGTAACACCACATGGCCGCCGCCAAATACCAAAGATCCCGCTTGATAAAACTGCCCAGCCAGTTGCCAATAGCCAGAAGCCGCGCTAAAGGTAAGTAAAAACAGCACTGAAAAGAGCAGTAAAGCCGGCCAGTTAAGTCGTGTAGGCGACTCGGACTCGGCGCACTCCATCGGTTTTAATAACCAAGCACCGGTTACGCCAGCTACGGCTAAAATGGCCAGTTGAGTGTAAAGGGAAGGAACAAAAATAAGTGCCAAGGCACTGAGCAATGCTAACGCTTTTGTTTGCCAGTTAGGGCAAAAGCTTTTAGTCATCGTTATCAGTGCATCAGTAACAATGACGACTGCGAAAAGTTTTAGGCCAATGATCAACCCAGACAGCCCCCAGCCTAATTGCTGCGCGCCAACAGCCAATAACACCATAATCAACATAGAGGGCAAGGTGAAGCCAACAAAAGCAACGATGCCACCAAGCACGCCCGCATGGTGTAAGCCAATTGCGAAGCCTACCTGCGAACTGCCGGGACCTGGTAATAGCTGGCTGAGCGAGATCAAGTGCCCGTACTGCTGCTGTGATAACCATTGCTTGTTTTCAACGAAGTGGCGTTGAAAGTAACCTAAATGTGCTGCTGGGCCACCAAAGCTAGTGCAGCCGAGGAGGAAAAACTGGTAAAATAACGATAAAAGTTTCATCGCTAAACTATACTTCGATTAGTTGTCATTAATATGACAGTACAGGCACAGCGGTGTTAGTTGCAAGGGGCACAGGTGGTAGTAAGAACACGCGTCTTTTTTTTGCTGATAGTTACGTTGGTATATTCGCTTTGTGCCAGTGCTCGCACGGTTGTTAGTGTGGCCGTCGATCATGCGCCGCCGTATAGCAATACCGAATCGAGCGCACCTAAAGGGCTGATTATTGATATCCTGCGCCCTATAGCACAAGAGCTAAACTTCGATATCAACGTAATTGCATGCCCGTTTTCTCGCTGTGTTTACTTACTCACTCATAATGAAGTCGATATAATGGGCGGGCTAATACGTACCCCTGCTCGTGAACAACAACTGCAGTTTGTTACGCCAGCTTACATGGCATTGCACTCATCATTTAGCTTTTATTCACTAAAGACACCCAGCTTTAACATCGAGCACTACAACGATTTGTATGGGAAACGTATTGCGGTGATGCGCGGAGCGGCGCACTTTGCGCGCTTTGACAATGATGAAAAGCTGATAAAAGTACCAGTGACGTCAGAGCAAATCGCTTTAGATATGTTACTTAAAGACCGCGTAGACCTGTTTATTGGCGTTGAAGCGACGGCAGAACATGCCATGGGCGTACTGCAACGTCCGGCACATCAACTTATGAAGCACCCATATAGGTACCAAGACGCCATTTATGGTCATATGGCGTTTGCATCGCGTTTTGCTGGCAGCACACTGGCTGAGAAAATTAATCAGCAGTACCAGAAAATGCTTAACAGTGGCGAGTTAAGTGCGTTGGTCAAACCTTATGCGCTACCTCCAGTGATGCCTCAAAACGGAATTAATTAGCACGGTTTTAACCTCTAGTTCATTAATCTTTGCTAGTATCACCCGCATACCCAACTATTTAGGAATTCACAATGGTTAAACGTATGACTCGTTTTTCTACAGTGGCTACAGCAGTAGCGGTAACAGTGGTGTTGTCAGGTTGCCAAGCAACCAATACGCAAAAAGGTGCAGGTATCGGTGCCGGTATTGGCGCCGTACTAGGTAAAGCGACGGGCGACCATGACGACAAGCGTATTTTTATCGGTGCCGCCATTGGTGCCTTAGCGGGTGCTGCGGTAGGTGACTACATGGATAAGCAGGAGCAGGCTTTTCGAGATGAATTAGCGGGCTCGGGCGTGGAAGTGGTACGCGAGGGCGATAACATCCGTTTAGTGATGCCTTCAAATATTACCTTTGCCACCGATCAATCTTATATCTCTAGTGGTTTCCACCGTACTTTAGACGCAATTGCCAGTGTTATGAACAAGTACGAGAAAACCTACCTGAGCGTTCAAGGTCATACCGACAGCACCGGCGCCAGTGATTATAACCAACGTTTATCTGAGCAGCGTGCTCAGAGCGTTAAAAATTACTTGGTGAACAAGCAAATTTTAGCGGCGCGTGTGAGCACTCAAGGCTTTGGCGAAAGTCGCCCTGTTGCGGATAATTCCACGGCTAACGGTCGCGCCTTGAACCGTCGTGTAGAAATCCAAATCGTGCCTAACGTTAAGAACTAGATAACTGCGAAGGCTGATTAAATTGCAACTCGCATAGGCGCTGATACAGCGCCGATTGTTGCAATAATGTCGGGTGGTCACCAACGGCCACCACTTTACCTTGGTCCATGACCACGATGCGATCCGCATGCATCACCGTACTTAAACGATGGGCAATAATTAGCGTTGTGCGGGATTGCATGAGTCGGGTCAGCGCGGCTTGCACATGAAACTCACTTTCGGCGTCTAAAGCGCTGGTCGCTTCGTCTAAAAGTAAAATATTAGGGTCTTTTAAAATCGCACGAGCAATGGCAATGCGCTGTTTTTGCCCTCCCGATAGGCGCACCCCCCGCTCCCCCAAAAAGCTACTGTAGCCATCAGGTAAGTCGTTTATAAATTCATGTGCATAGGCTTGCTTCGCGGCAGCGATAACTTGGGCTTGTGTGGCGTCTTCGCGCGCATATGCGATATTGTGATAAACATCGGCGCTAAACAGCACTGGATGCTGGGCCACCATGGCCATTTCGTCACGAAGCGCGTGTAAAGACAAAGTGCTAAGTTCTTTGTTGTGCAACTTAATTTGGCCACTGCTCACGTCATAGAAACGCTGTAACAACTCAAACAAGGTGCTTTTGCCCGCCCCCGAAGGGCCGACAATTGCAATGGTCTCGCCAGCGTTAATGGTTAAGTTAAAGCCATTCAGTGCGGGTGTGTTTGGTCGCGAGGGGTAGCAAAAACTCACCTCATTAAAAGCTAAGATGGCCGTTTCGCTTTGCTTGTTATCAAAGCGGGCCGGATTAGTTGGGTCGATTATATCGCTGCGTACTTGCAGTAGTTCTACTAGGCGCTTAGCGGCCCCTGCTGCGCGTTGCAGTTCGCCATATATTTCCGCCACTGTGCCTACCGACATCGCCACCACCACAGCATAAAAAACAAAGGCTGCCAGCTCACCGCCTGTCATAGCGCCATTGAGAACATCCACGCCGCCGCTGTAGAGCATAAAACTGATCCCCGAGAAGGTGATAAAAATCACGAGGGCTATCAGGATGGCGCGCTGAAGTATTCGTCGTTTGGCGACTGAGAAAGCTTTATCTACTTCACCATTAAAAGCGTTTTGCTCCATCGCTTGGCGGTTAAAACTGTGAACAGTTTTGATGTTTTGCATGACCTCGCCAGCATAGGTGCTGATATCAGCGATAGCGTCTTGGGAGCTACTTGCTAACGTGCGTACGCGGCGGCCGAATAACTTCATAGGTAAGAGCACCAGCGGTACACACAGTAGTACGATCAACGTCAGCTTCACATTAGTGATAAACAACATAATGATGCCGCCGATAAGCATCAACGCACTGCGCAGTGCCATGGATAAAGACGAGCCGACGATGCTTTGCAGTAAGGTGGTATCGGTGGTTAGGCGCGACATAATTTCGCCGCTGCGATTCTCTTCAAAGTAACTTGGGTGCAGGGAGACAATACGCGCGAACACCGCCTTGCGAATATCGTTACTAACGCGCTCACCTAGCCATGACATCATGTAAAAGCGGCAGAAAATTCCCACCGCCATGATCGCGATTAAGGCAATAAGCACCATCACAGATTGTCGTAGCTGAGTAATTGAACCAGCAATAAAGCCGTCATCAATCACTTGCTTGAGCCCCTGTCCCAACGAAAGGTTAATACCTGCGGTCAGTAGTAGCGCTGCGAGGGCGGCGATAACCACCCACTTATAAGGCCACACAAATTTAAAAATAGGGCGGAGGTAGCGCAAAGCGCTTTTTTCGTTAGCGGCTGTGTTCATATGCGTACTTTGCTGCGGATTAAGTGCTCAGTGTATCAAACCTGTGCACTGGCGCCATGGTTGCTATGATACCAACGTTGCGTTGTTGGTGGTTTTTCTATACAACTAGAGTACAAGGACTAACCAACAGGAAGCCACCATGCAAGCAACAGGAACTTTTACCGTTAAATTAAACCCGCAACAAAGTTATGCCACTGGGGTAGACGGTATTGATTTAGGAAGAATGTCGATAGATAAAACCTTTAGTGGTGAGCTCCACGGTATTAGTCAGGGTGAAATGCTCAGTGCCCGCACGCCAGTGCAAGGCTCTGCTGGTTATGTCGCCTTAGAGCAGGTCACTGGGACACTGGCTGACAAAAAAGGCAGCTTCGTACTCCAGCACTTCGGTACCATGAACCAAGGCAAAGATACATTGATCCTTGAGGTGGTGCCGGATTCAGGTAGCGGCGAATTGCGAGGCTTGAGCGGGAAAATGACCATCAATATGGACAATGGCGCTCACCATTACGTATTTGACTACCAGCTAGGTAGTACTAATGAGTAGTGAAACGATTTTACACAGCGCGCAATTTAACCCCAAAGTGAAACAATACTGGTTGGTCTTGTGGTTATTGGTTGCCACTGTGACCTTGTTTGGTATTGTTTTTATCCCCGTTATTGCCATTGTTGTGTGGCTCGTATCAGGGCGTATGTTGGCGGCTATGTCGGCAACCTTGAGTGAAAAAAAGCTGTTTGTTAAACGCGGTATTTTGGTGCGCACTGAAAAAACCATTCCCCTTGATAAAATTACCGATGTGGGGTTAACGCAAGGGCCATTGATGCGACTGTTTGGTATTCATCAATTGAGTTTTGAAACAGCGGGCCAGTCGGGTACCGGTGCGTTAGTGTCACTCATTGGAGTGGTGGATGCACAGCAGTTCCGTGAGGCCATTTTGGCGCAAAAAGAGCGTTTAGCTGAGCACCAACAAACACAATCAGAGTCTATGTCACAACCTAGCGACCAAGCGCTGTTGGCACGCTTGGTCGAAGTTGTAGAACGGATTGATACGCGACTCAAGCATCTTGAGCAGCGTTCAGATTAACTTATCAGCTGACGACTACCGGCATTCACCGATAACTGCTTTGAACGTGTTGAAAGCACTTGGTAATTGCTGTCTTTTACCGTGTTGATGTAATGCCACTGCGCCTGTGCCTGCTCGGCGGTGAACGTCACCGTAAGATAACCCCGATCCACTAAGTTATTATAGGTAAGGTCGTCAATCAGCAAGGTGATGACCTGCTCTATTTGTGCTACTGCCTGCGGATCCTGAGTGTTCAGGGATAAATAACTTTCAAGTCCAGGGGAAGAAACCGAAGCGGTGGCAAACTCAACGCCAGCCGCTTGGTTAGCAGCAATGGGGTTAGTGGCGTCGGTTCGCAATTGACCTGCCCAACCATTATGGGTATCGCCAGCAAGTACAACTAAATCCTTTTGCGCAGCTACGGCGCTGGCGAGTAATATCTCGCGCTCATAAGCGTAACCGTCCCAGGCATCAAGGTTGTAGGGTACTTTGGTTTCTACCCGGGCGCGCTCGTTGGTACTGACAGTGGGATCCCCAGCTAGTATGCGTGTTTTTATTTGCGCCAACTCAGCGAACAATGCATTGGCTTGGGTGAGCAGGGCGCTTGTATCTTCGCCACTAGCCAAGGCTACTTGCAGGCTCCCGAGCAGCTGTAATACTTCCACCGGCATATGCATCTTCGTCATCAGTACCTGCTGTGCGAGTACTTGCCATTGGCAGTCAGAGGTCATAATGCCATCTTGTAGCCAAGTTAATTGCTCGCTACCTAAAAGAGCCCGTGATGAGGAGCTAATAGCACTGGCAAACTGCGCTTGTCCTGGGGCGCTAGCAAGATCAAAATCAGCAAAGCTAAGTTGCTCATCGCGGGCCAGTACGCGGGTATCCAGCATGTACAAAGACACTAGGTTAGCAAAATCAAAACGACGATAAATACGCTCTTTGTCGGCCACATTACGTATGGGCATCCATTCGAAGTAAGCTTGTAAGGCATAAAGCTTACGTTGAGTGAAATCCCCTTCGTCCTCACTATGATTTTGGGCACCATCACGCCAGGTATCATTGGTTATTTCATGGTCGTCCCACACCACAATAAATGGACAATGGCTGTGCGCTGCTTGCAGGTCGGTATCTGTGCGGTAGTGTGCATAACGTTTACGGTAATCTTCAAGCGATAACATTTCTGTGCTGTTATCTTGCGGTAGTAGGCGCCCAAGGGCCGCTGCATCGGCAGTGGCATAACCGTCATTACCGTACTCATAGAGGTAATCGCCAAGGTGTAATACCGCGTCTAAGTCGGGTTGTTTGGCAACCTCGCCATATACATGAAAATAGCCAGCAGGGTAGTTTGCGCATGAAAGCACGGCGAACTTAACTTGCTCGATATTGCCTGTTGGCAGCGTTTTCCCCTTACCCGTAGGAGAGGTTTTGCCATATGCCTTGAAGCGGTAATAGTACTGAGTGTTAGCATCGAGACCTTGTAAGTCCACTTTCAGTGTAAAATCACTGTCGGCACTTACCTGCGCCTCGCCATCATGGCTGATGTTGATAAACTCGGGATCGGTCGCCGCCTGCCATTGCACTTTGAGGCTGCTAACTGGCTGTTGCGGTGTTACTCGAGTCCAAATAATGAGGGCATCGCTGAGTGGGTCGCCGCTGGCGACACCGTGATCAAAGCTCACATCGACGCTATCGTCATCGTCACTATCGAATACACAGCCACTGAGGCCGAGCGATAAAACGGCAGCACCAAACCCGGCTGCCGATGCCTTTAAAAAACTTCTCCGCGTTAACGTCATTACTCTGTACCCATTAACCTAAAAATACAGAGCATATCGGAGTCATGTTACTGTTAGGTTAAAACACCTGACAAATATGATCGGCCTTACAGGTTATGACGGTGACATTTTTGTAGCCAACGCGCGTGAGCTGCTCGGCACTTAGTGTCGCCCGCGCACTGCTGGCACAGTGTAAGTAGATAGGGCGGTTGGCGTCTTTTTCAATTTCCATCAGCTTCATTTCCAATAGCCCCCGAGGAATATTAATAGCGCCAGTGGCGGCTTTGGTTGCATGCTCGGCGGGTTCGCGTACATCAATCAATAAGCCATGATTATCACTTAGCTCCGCTTTCGCTTGCTCGGCGCTAATGCGGCGTTGATTAGGGGTGATGGTTTTTAGTAAATCTGGGATTGGGGTCAGCATATTATTCCTCCATGCCTAGCTTTTTTAATATATACATCATAGGACACCAACCGCTAAATGCTGATTGGATAAGATTAAGGGCAATAAATACAGTAAAAAATAGCCAGTTAGAGTCGACGAAATGCGCCAGCAGTAAGGATATCAGGACCATAACGCCAGCAATCAGTCGCAGCGCAGCAGATATATTCATAGCAATACACCTTGTTAGAGATGAGAGACTATATTCAGTATATTAGTAAAATCTAAATTAGCAACAATTAATATTAGACAAGGCTAATATTCCTTTCTATACTTCTGCCATTCTCAGTTCACAACAAGAGCGACACGTGGATTTCAGTAAAATAGCCGACAGCGCTGAGCAGGCACAAAGCCTGCTGAAGATTCTGGCAAATAAAAACCGTCTAATGATCCTATGCAGTTTGCAGCAGGGTGAACTCAGCGTATCCCAGCTCAATGATGCAGTGCCGTTAAGTCAGTCGGCATTGTCACAGCACCTCGCTGTATTGCGTAACGAAAACATGGTGACCACGCGGCGTGAGAGTCAGACCATTTACTACCAGTTGTGTGATGATAACGCTAAGGCCATTTTGCAGACTTTATACACGCTATTTTGTCAGGAGTAGGCTGTGAACGCCTTGGATAAAACAGTAAAAGCGAGTTTGAACGGCCCTTTTGCGTTGGTGGTTTTCATTGTGGCCTTAGTGCTTGGTGCCTTGGCCTTAAGCTATACCCCGCGTGAGGAAGAGCCACAGATCACCGTGCCTATGCTTGATATCACGGTGGCCGTGCCCGGAATTGAGGCGCCACAAGTCGAACGGCTGGTGACCATCAAACTAGAGAAGCTGCTGGCGCAAATTCCAGGGGTTGAACACATCTATTCCACCACGGCTAATGAGCAATTAGTGACCACACTGCGTTTCGAGGTAGGTCATTCCCGCGAGCAAGCTTTGATAGACACTTATGCAAAATTATATGCCTATCAAGACACCATGCCTCAGGTGGTTAAGCAGTGGCAGATTAAGCCCATATCGGTCGATGATGTGGCCATTGTGATGTTGGGCTTATATAGCGAGGCACCGCAGCTCTATAACGATTATGACCTCACCCGCATGGCCCAGGAGTTAGCCACCAATTTACAACGCTTGGCGGATACGAGCGAGGTAAAGGTGGTCGCTGGGCGTAAACGCAGCGCCTATGTTTATCTCGATATCAGCGCGCTCAATGCCCATCAAACCACGGTACAAGATGTTCTCTATGCGCTAGAGGTATCAAATCAGCTGCATGAAGTGGGTCGAGTCAACGATGCTCAAGGCCCATGGCGGGTGCATGTTCAAGCCGGTGATGCATTACGTGATCAAGCGCAGCTCAGTGAGTTAGTGGTTAATGTTGTCAATGGTCAGGCAGTGCGCTTAGATAGCGTCGCCGAGATCACCGTCGGCCCCAGTGAGCCCAGTCATTACCAGTGGTTACAGCACGGCGATCACCAGCAACTGCCCTTAGTGACCTTAAGCGTGGCAAAGCAAGGGGGTAGTAATGCGGTAGCGGTTGCCGATGCGGTGCATCGAGAAATGGCGCGTTTGCAACGACAGCTGTTGCCGCCAGAAGTCAAAGTGGTGACGCTACGCGACTATGGCCAAACAGCGAATGACAAAGTCAATAACCTCGGCGCCAGCCTGGCTTTTGCCATTATTACCGTGGTGCTCTTTATTGGCGTGTTTCTAGGGTGGCGTCCAGCGATCGTGATCGCCTTGGCCTTGCCTATTTGCTATGGCCTCACCCTCACCTTAGATTGGGCATTTGGTTACACCATTAACCGCGTCACCTTGTTCGCGCTCATTTTAGCCTTGGGGCTATTAGTCGATGACCCAATCACCGGAATAGACAATATCAGTCGCTACCTTAATCGCTCTGGTGATCGAAAAGATAACATCGTCGCTGCCATCAGCGAAATTCGCACGCCGCTGTTGATGTCAACATTGACCATTATGGTGGCCTTCTTTCCACTTGCCTTTATTACCGGAATGATGGGTCCCTATATGGCGCCCATGGCGTTTAACGTGCCAATCAGTGTCGCGCTATCGACGCTGGTGGCATTTTTCGTAACGCCATGGCTAGCTATGCGTATCCTCAAGCCAGAGCAAGGTCTGGCGCTCAGGGAGCCAAGCAAAGCGATGCAGAAATACACGCAATTGCTGGGTTATATCCTTAGCCAACCACGCAGAGCCAAATGGGTGCTGTATACGGTTTTAGCGTTATTTGTATTCAGTGCCAGCTTACCAGTGATGCGTGCCGTACCGCTGAAGTTACTGCCCTACGATAATAAAAGTGAGGTGCAGGTGCTCATTGACATGCCCGAAGGGACGGCATTGGAGCATACTGCGGCGGTAACCCGGCAGGTTCAGCGCAAGGTGTGGCAGCTTAATGAGGTCAAGGCCATTGCCGCGTACGTCGGCCAGCCTTCGAGTATGGACTTTAATGGTATGGTGCGAGGTTATTACCGCCGCGTTGGCGAGCATCAGGGGGAGTTACGGGTATTACTACACGATAAATCGCAACGCCAGCATCAGTCCCATGCCGTGGTGTTACGGCTGCGTGATAAGCTGGCCGAATTTAATCAAGACGGGATCACTATTAAAGTGATTGAGGTGCCGCCCGGACCTCCGGTGCTGAGTACTTTGGTCGCCGAGGTCTATGCCAAACCGTTTATTGATGCGCAACAGCATCGTGAGGCCGCACGCCAAGTGATGGCGCGGCTGCGCCAAGAGCCCCATGTTGTTGAAGTTGACAGCTCCATGGCCGCCGCGCAAACACAGCTGCGCTTTGTTACCAACACTAGCAAAGCGGCACTGTCGGCGGTAGCCAGCGCCGATATCGCTACGGCGCTAAGGGTGGCATTAAAAGGTCAGCAGGTCGGTCAACTTTATGTTGATGATGAAATCAACCCGCTGCCTATCGAGGTGACGCTGCCATATCGCCACCGTACGCAAACACATGTTGGCGCCCTGCAGGTGAAAGGTCAGCGCAATATTAGCCAAAGTAGCTCGGAGCTTGGTTTATCTAGCGCTCCTCAGCCTATGGTGGCGCTGTCCGAGTTGGGCGAGTTTAACTCATTAGCGCGACCCCAGCCCATTGTGCGCAAAGACTTACAACGGGTTATCTATGTCATGGCTGAACTCAATGGCCGTACCCCGGCGGAAGTGATTGCCGATGTCAGTGCCGATAAGGACGTGACAGAATTACAAAGCATCCCTTGGCAGCAGCGTACTTTTGTTGATTCGGGTGGCACTCAAGCATGGCACCTTGGCGAGGGGATTGATGTATCTTTTAGCGGCGAAGGGGAGTGGCGCATCACCATTGATGTGTTTCGCGATATGGGCATTGCCTTTGCCTTTGCGTTGGCGGCCATTTTAGTGTTGTTGCGGGTGCAAACAAAATCCATGAGCTTGGCATTAATTATTATGTCGGCCATTCCGCTTACCATTATTGGGATTATGCCCGGCTTTTGGTTACTGAATCAATTGGGTGAGCGCGCTATTGCCGGCGCGCCGGAGCCGGTGTTATTTACCGCCACGGCGATGATTGGCATGATTGCCCTGGCCGGTATCGTCATACGTAATTCACTGATCCTCGTGGAGTTTATTGAACAATCACGACGCCAAGGTGAAGCCATTAAAACGGCGCTTATTAACGCTGTGCAGGTACGTATGCGGCCAGTGCTGTTAACCGCTGGGACCACCCTGCTGGGCAATATAATGATCATTTTTGATCCCGTCTTTAGCGGTCTCGCAATCGCGATTATTTTCGGCATTCTCGCCTCAACCCTATTCACTTTGCTGGTCGTGCCTTTGGTGTATTACCTAGTCTTTGCAAAAGAGGAAGCAAACAATGCGAACTAAGTTAACAGCGGCGCTCGTCATAGCTATTTTAGCCGCCGTAATAGTGTGGTTTTCTGGGGTGCTTACTCAGCATATTGCGCCAGGAGTTAAAACCGATGAACAATCATACCGAGGCGCCACCCATCAGGTTGAGCTTAGTGCCATAAATGTGGCAGAAGTGGTGCCAGGGCAGGTTATTGCCAAGCAAAATACCCAAGTTTCAGCACGGGTATTAGCACAGATTGAGCGCTTTTTAGTGCGTGCAGGCGACACCGTAAAGCAAGGACAAGTGGTGATTGAGCTTGATAAACAGGCGCTACAAAGTCAAGTGCAGCAAGCCAAAGCGCAAGTAAATGCATTGCAAGCGTCATTGACGCAGGCCAGTAAACAGCTTCGCCGTGCTAACGAGCTATTTGCACAAGGGTTGATTTCGCAAAACGATATTGATGTAGCTACCGCCAAGCATGACAACCTCAAAGCCAGTGTTGAACAGGCCCAACAAGCGTTGCAACAAGCGCAGATTGCCTTACAGTACGCCACCATTAAAGCACCTATTGCTGGACGCGTGGTCGAGCGTTTCGCTGAGCCGGGCGATACCGCCAGCCCAGGGCAGGCGCTACTGGCCATTTACAACCCGCAGCAACTACAGCTTGAGTTTGCGGTACGTGAAGGCCAGGCATTAACCTTGGATATTGGCACACAGCGACGAGTTTCAATCGCCGCGTTAGCGCTACACGCAGACGTGCCGTTGGTGGAGGTGGTCCCCGCAGCGGACAGTGGTTCGCGCTCACTGTTGATGCGCTTTGCGGCGCCACAAAGTGCGAAGCTGCTGCCAGGCTTGTATGCGCAGCTGGAGCTGCCAGCGTCTTCACGCCAAGGAGTGCTGGTGGCCCGCGAGTGGGTGCACCAACATGGTCAGCTGGACATGGTCATGGTGGTAAAGCAAGGACAATTGCAGCGCCGTTATGTTCGTTTGGGGCAAATTGTGGATGATCAGGTCGAGGTGCTTTCAGGGCTGAGCCCCGGTGAGATAATAGCCACCGAAGCGCAGCCCGCAGCGCTATAAAAATGTTGCTATCTCAGTCAGCGATTTTTTCTGTAAAGCGTGGTTAGGCACCGTGGCATCGTCACTTGGGTAGCCAACCACGATAAGCATATAGGGACGTTCATTGTCCTTGTTACGGCCGCAAATTTCGCTCAGGAAGCTCATCGGCTTGGGAGTGTGCGTGAGGGTGGCTAGCCCGGCGCGATGTAAGCCTTGAATTAAAAAGCCTGTAGCGAGCCCAACAGACTCGTGAACATAATAATTGGGTTGCTGCTCATCGGTGTGTAAACCGCCTTTTTTCTGGCTAAATACCGCGATTAACCAAGGCGCATGTTGTAAATATGGCTTTTGCGCATCGGTGCCCAAAGGTTTGAGTGCATCTAGCCACTGCTGCCCAGCGCGGCCCTCATAAAACGAGCGCTCTAACTGCTCTGCTTGCTCGCGAATTTGCTTTTTTACGGCTTCGGAATTGATAGCGACAAAGTGCCAGGGTTGGTGGTTAGCTCCACTCGGCGCTGTGCCTGCCGCCTGAATGCAGGTTTCGATAATGCGTTTATCAACCGCACGGTCGCTAAAACTACGAATACTGTGGCGACGTTTGGCGGTGTCTAAAAACTCCTGCGCACGCGTCAGCATTTGCGCGGCAGGGTACTCAATAAAGTCGGTTAACGGGGTATGTTGGTGGGGCTGCATAGTGTACTCGCTCAATGGTGGTGGTGATTTTAGCCTAGGTCCGAATGGTATTTCTGTCTACATCATATTTACTTACATATTAACGTTGCGTTCATCTTTGTACCCGCTTTCCCCTGTGGTATAACCCTAGGCACTAATAATAAATATAAAAAGGAATACCCCGTGCTTTCGATTCAAGGCCTTACCAAAACATATGGCAATGGCGTGCAAGCGCTCAAAGGAGTGAATTTAACAATCCCTAAAGGCATGTTTGGGCTCCTTGGGCCGAACGGTGCCGGAAAATCATCATTGATGCGCACCATTGCAACCTTACAAACAGCGGATAGCGGCACCATCGAATTTGATGGACTGGATGTATTTAAACAGCCGCAGGAAGTGCGCCGCCGACTGGGTTATCTGCCACAAGATTTTGGCGTCTATCCCCGAGTTAGTGCAGCAGATTTGCTCGATCATATGGCGATATTAAAAGGTTTAGACAACGCCAAAGAGCGTAAAGAAGTGGTCGATGGCCTACTTGCGCACACCAATTTGTATGAGCATAAACTGAAAGCAGTGAGTGGTTTTTCAGGAGGCATGCGCCAACGCTTTGGCATTGCTCAAGCGCTGCTTGGCGACCCTGACCTACTGATAGTCGATGAGCCGACTGCGGGCTTAGACCCTGAAGAGCGGAATCGCTTTCACAACCTATTAGTTAGCTTGGGTGAGCAAAAAGTGGTGATCTTATCAACGCACATCGTTGATGATGTCAGTGAGCTATGCCCTAACATGGCGGTGCTAGCGGGTGGTGAAATTCTCTTGCAAGGCAACCCTATCGATTTGACCCATCAGCTTAATGGCCAGATTTGGCGAAAAGAAGTGGCCAATCAGCAGCAGGCGTTAGAGCTTGAGCAGCACCTACCGGTGATTTCTAAACGCTTGTTTGCTGGCAATACTATTTTACATGTATTTGCCGATGCGCCGCCGGAAGGATTTGAGGCCGTGCCCAGTAACTTAGAAGACGTGTATTTCTCGACTTTATACCAGCAACGTGCAGCGGCACAGGCGTAGGAGGGCACATGTTACTTAAAATGCTCACCTTTGAGCTGCGCTATTTTTTGCGCCAGCCATCTTTTTACGTTTGTAGTTTATTATTTTTCCTACTTTCGTTTGCCATGACTATGAGCGATAACCTCCCGTTGTGGGGTTCTAACGTGCATCTCAACGGCCCGTTTGTGAATGCGTTTGTGCAAGTTGTGGCGTTGAATTTCGTGCTTTTTGCGGTGGTGAACTTTGTCGCTTCATCCAGCTTACGCAACGATACTGAAAACATGCTAGAGCTGGTGTACACCAAGCCCTTTAATAAGCAGGCTTACACCTTGGGTCACTTTTTAGGCTCTTTTGTGGTGACTGCGGTGGTAATGCTGTTTGTACCTTTAGGTGTGTTTGCGGGGAGCGCTTTTGGCGTCATGCTTGGTTGGTCGCCAGCCGAGCTGCTGGGCGAGCAGCATTTATCTCACTACTTGCAGCCTTATCTGTTTCTCGCTTTGCCCACTTTGTTTGTGATTGCGGTGTTTTGTCATGTAGCGGCGCTGCGTTTTCGTACCATGATGGCTGTATATATTGCCGCTGTGATTCTATTTCTCACTTATTCGACTCTTTCGGTGTATTTTGAAGAGCCGTCGGTACGGGTGTGGGCGGCAATATTAGACCCCTTTGGTTATGGTGCATTTGCAGATGTAACGCGTTACTGGACCACGGTTGAGAAGAATGAACTGTTATTACCTTTTTCCAGCTACCTGCTGTATAACCGCGTGCTATGGCTCGCTGTCGCAGGAGTCGTGTTTGCGCTGCTAGGACTCAAAAGTGGTTATCAAAGCCAAGGTAAAGATAAAAAGCGCCCAGGTGTATCGCAATCAATGCGTAAGCGCGCGCAACAAGCATTAGCCAACAATATCTCGGTGCGAGTACAGAGCATTAATACCCGCAGTCAGTTTATGATGCGCACCCGTTTTGAGTTTGCTCAGGTATTAATGAGCCCAGCGTTTTTGATTTTAGCGACCATCACGCTGTTTATGCTGATTGCTCCGCTACTCGCACCAGGGGTCAGTTATGGCGTATCCAACTGGCCACTGACTCAAACTATGGTTCCGCTTATTCAAGGGGCCATGGGCGTGTTGATGGTCATTGTGTTGGTGTACTACTCTGCTGAAGTGGTATGGCGCGAACGCAACTCAAAGTTTGGCGATATTATCGATTCTTACCCAGCACATAACTTAGTGTTTTGGGGCTCGAAGTTAACCGCTGTGACCGCTGTATTAGTGATGTTATATGTAGTGGGGATGGCGCTCACTATTAGTTATCAGCTGATCAAAGGTCACTTTAATATCGAACTGGGTCAATACTTATTCCGCTTGGGTTACTTAACCTTGGTGCCTTTATTTATGACCACTGTGTTGGCCTTTTTCTTCCAAGTGATCAGCCCCAATAAATATGTGGGCATGGTACTGTTTATTGTCTATTACGCCGTAAGCTTGATCCTTAACAACTATGGCTTTAGTCATAACATGTATGACTTTGCCGGCTCCCCAGCCGCGCCTTATTCTGATTTGAATACTTACGGTCACTTTCTTAATGCAGTGCATTGGTACAATGTGTATTGGTTAGGTATGACCTTAGCTTTGGCAGCATTAGGCTACGGCTTATGGCACCGAGGTCCGCAACAAAGCCTATTGGCGCGTATACGACTGCTCAGTTATAACTTAGGCGGTAAAGGGCAAGTATTGGCAGTCTGTGGGTTGGTGATGTTTGTCGCCAGTGGCGCGTGGATATACCACAACACGCGGGTACTGAACGAATTTCACTCCAAAGACGATATTCAAGCTCTGCAGGTGCAATACGAAAAGCAATTGGGCCAATATAAAGAAGCGCCTGTGCCTATGTTAACTAAGGTGGATATTACCGCTGATATCTATCCGCAGCGCCGACGTATTGAAGCACAAGCCGATATCACGTTCACCAACCCAACTGAGCAAGTGATTGAACGTTTCTTGGTGAGTAAACCGCAGTACAGTGAACAATGGCAGGTGCAACTAGAAGGCGGTGCCTTAGGTGAAAAGATTGATGACTTAAACACTTGGTGGTTTGAGTTCGAAAAACCTATGCAGCCAGGGGAGGTGCGTCAAGGCACTTTAACTGTGGTACGTGCCCACCAAGGCTTTAAAGATAGCGGCTTTGATACCAGCTTGGTTGAAAATGGCACCTTTATTAATAACGCGGAACTATTACCGGTATTTGGCTATCGCCTTGATTACCAGTTATGGGATCGCAACGAGCGTCGCAAACGTGATTTACCCGAGCTTGAGCGTGCCAATGACCTCGAGGATAGTCGCTATTATGGGCAAAATTTCTTTGGTGCCAACGTCGGTTTTATTGATTTCAGCGCCACGGTGAGCACTGATATTGACCAATTTGCTATCGCCCCAGGTTATTTGCAAAGTGAGCAAGTAGATGAAGAACGCGGACGCCGGACTTATCGCTATGAGATGGATGCGCCTATGGTGGACTTCTACAATATTATGTCGGCCCGCTTAGAGGTGAAGAAAGAGCGTTACAAAGGCATCAATATTGAAGTTTATTATCATCGTGACCACCCGTGGAATGTCGATACGATGATCCAGTCTACCAAGGACTCTATCGATTATTTCACCAAAGAGTTTGGTCCTTACCAGCATAAACAGCTACGAATCCTCGAGTTCCCAGGTTACCGTGGCTTTGCGCAGAGCTTCGCAAACACCGTTCCGTATTCTGAACGTATTGGCTTCATCACCGACTTGCGAGACCCAGATGATATTAACCTGCCTTATTATGTAACCGCTCACGAGGTTGCGCACCAGTGGTGGGGACATCAAGTTGGTGCCGCCAATGTGCAGGGGTCGGCGGTCATATCTGAAACCTTATCTCAGTACAGTGCACTGCAAGTGATGGCGGAAAAATATGGCGAGCAGAAGCTGCGTAAGTTCCTCAAATATGAGTTAGATCGCTATTTACAGGGCCGCACTATGGAAAGTTATCGCGAGATGCCGTTATATCGCTCTGAAAATCAGCAATATTTGCACTATCGTAAAGGCTCGGTAGTGATGATGGCGGTTGCTGATAGGTTAGGCGATAAGCGCACCAATACGGCATTGCGGCACTTTTTACAGGAGTTTAAGTACCAAACGAACCCTTACCCCACAACTCTTGACCTGTTGCGTCACCTCAAAGCGCAAGCGAATGAGCAAGAACAGGCCTTTATTGATGATCAGTTTAAACGCATCACTTTGTATGAGCTAGCGCTAGAAGATGTAGTCGTGAGTGAAACAAATGAGCAAAGCGGTAAGTTTAAAGTGACCTTGAGCATTGATGCCAAAAAAGTATATGCCAATGGTGAGGGGGTCGAGACAGAAGAGCCCATGCAGCAGCTGGTGGATATCGGCTTATTCCACTTTGACCCTGAACAGTTAAGTGCCAATGATTCAGTAATTTACTTACAAAAACATGAGCTGGTCTCAGGCGCCAATACACTAGAGCTGTATGTTGATGAGCGGCCAAGTTTTGCAGGTGTCGACCCACTCATTAAATTAGTCGATCGTGATAGCGCTAATAACGTGAAAAAGCTATAAGCTTAACGATACCAATATCGGGTTATGATCTGAGCTCTCGCGTGCCAACGCTTGAGCTCTTTTTATTTCTACCCCTCGGGTCCACACTTGATCCAAAGCGTAGCCAAAAAAACGCGTGCGCTGGTCAGGGGATAAGGTCACCGGTGCTAACTGCAAAGGAGTTAATAGCTGCTTTACTAATTGTTGACGGGAGTCGCTCCAGGTATTGAAATCGCCAGCAAAAATAACAGGTCCGTTATGCTGAGCAATGAGCAGGGTTAAGGTTTTTAGTTGGCGTTGATAGTCTTCGGTGCCCCAGGTAAAGTTGATACCGTGGAGGTTCACTACAAGTAAACTGCCCCCCTGCGCTAGCGCATAACGGCTTATACTTGATGCCTTCGGTGTTCGCAGCCAGGGTTCGCGTTGGTAAAAGCGACAATAGAGCTGCGGCTGAAAATCACTGAGCAATAAGGTACCGGTTTGTTTTGACCACCCTCGGAAGCCGGGGGAAAAGCGTGCATAAGGCTTGATAGCAAAGAGTTGTTGGTCGCGAAACGCCTCCTGTAAAAGCACAAAGTCAACGCCCTGAGACAGCGCTCTTAAATCCGGTAGCAGCTGTTCATGTTGTGCTTTATAAATATTCCAACTGAGGACTCCAATACGCTGTGGTAGGACGTCAGTGTGCGTGGTGATTGGTTTTCTGAGTTGCTGCGCGCATTGCCGTGGCGTTGAGACAATGCCCTGGATGTCTTCACTGGCAGCTGGTAACACCCACTGTTGCCAAAGTAGAAATGCGCTGTAAAACACCAAATATAAACTGATCACGACAATGATGTACCTTGAAGGGCTGCCAATGGGCTGTGCTATAGTGGCAAAAAAATATCAGGTTGCAAAGTATGGCACACAGAACAATTTCGCCTTTAGTGTTAGGGTTTTGGCGCATGCTCGATTGGCAGCGCAGCGCCCAACAAAACCTCGCGTTTGTAGAACAATGTATTGAGCAGGGCATTGTCGATACAGATCATGCTGACATTTATGGTCAATATCGCTGTGAGGCGGCGTTCGGAGAGTTATTAAAGCTCAAACCCAGCGTACGTGAACAAATTCGTATCATCACCAAGTGCGGCATTGCGCTGCAGCAGGGTAAGCGCGCTGTGCCCGGGCATGTTAATCACTATAATTCCAGCCGTGAGCATATTATCGCCAGTGCTGAAAAGTCACTGCAGCATTTTCACACCGATCGTTTAGATTGCTTGTTGATCCACCGCCCAGACTACTTAATGCAGGCAGATGAAGTGGCTGAAGCATTCAATACCTTGAGAGCGCGTGGTGATGTATTGCACTTCGGCGTTTCTAACTTTACCACCAGTCAGTTTGAGTTATTGCAGTCGCGGTTGGATTTCCCGCTGCAAACCAACCAAATTGAGTTCTCTCCCTATCAGATGAATGCGTTAGATGAGGGTACTTTAGATCAGTGTCAACGTTGGCGCATAAACCCGATGTGTTGGTCGCCGCTGGCGGGCGGCGAGATATTTACGAGTATGACTGAAAAGGCACAAAGGTTACGGCAAACACTAGAGCAAATCGCACAGGAAATCGGGGCAAGCGGCCTAGATCAAGTGGTATATGCGTGGTTGTTGAAGCACCCAAGCCAGCCTGCTGTGGTGTTAGGTACGGGGAATATTGAGCGTATTCGCAGTGCAATTGGCGCTCAGCTGCTAGAATTAAGCCATGAGCAATGGTATCGAATATGGCAGGCATCTAAAGGCCATGCAGTACCTTAAATATCACATCTGGGTGTGGCTAATTGCAATGAGTCTTAGCTTTAGCCTTGTTGCGCAGCCCCAGCTACAGCTTTATACCGAGCACTGGCCGCCCTACAACTACCTTAATGAGCAGGGTCAGGTGGTTGGCCGGGCAACGCAAGCTGTGCGTGGGGCTTTAGAAGCCGCCAATATTGATGCTGATATTCACCTTACTACTTGGGCGCGAGCCTATAATTTAGCTAAAACTCGCGCTAACCACGGTATATTCGCAATTTATAAAACCGCACAGCGGCACCAGTTATTTCACTGGTTTTGTCCCATCAGTGCGCCCACTCCTATGTTTATCTACAAGCGCAGTGATGATCAGCGCATAAAAGTGCATTCATTGGCTGATGTGAAGCAGTATACGCTCGCAGTGAGTCGAGACGGCTGGACTCATCAGCATTTGCGGCAACAGGGGTTTAGTGATGAGCGGCACTTAGATGTGGCGGCTAGTATTGAGGTCAGCATGACTAAATTTCTAGCTGGAAGGTTAGATTTAATTTTAAATACAGAAGCTGCGATGACCTTAGCGCTGCGCCAAAGGGAGTTATCGGCCAATACAGTAATCAAGGTGTGGGAGTTACAGCAAAGTCAACGAACGCCATTATGCTTGGCAGTGAATAAACACTCTGATCCTCAATTAGTGCAAGCTCTAAAGCAGGTTTTTGATGAGAAAAATAAAAGATAAAGGGCCTGACGGCCCCTGGTTTGCAGCAACAATAAGTCGGTAAATACCTACAAATCAAAGTCCATACTGTAGGACACGTAGGCTTTCAAATCGTCATCAGCATCAAGATCAGTTTGCAACAGGCCAAGTGTGAACCCGGCTTTACTGATGCTAACGCCATAATCTAAGTAACTATCATCTTCACCATACCACTCCCGAACGGTGTCACCACTAGAATGGCCTAAGTGGAATGCGAGCTCAGTGTCGGTGAAAACTGGAAAACTAGCATTGAGCTCTAAATAAAGCATATCTTCTTCACTGGTGGCATCGTCTTCGGCATTAAGTAGGTAGCTCGCCCCTGCGCTCAGCCATTGCCAGCTTAGTGAACCATAAACCTCACCAAAACCAATGTCGTCAGCGGCATCAGGGTAGGCATAATAGATATAACCAACGTCGTAATCGATCTCTCCCGCTGTGCCGCCAAAGCCAGCGTACAAATCCATTTCATAACTAGTGCTTGCGGCTTCGCCGAAATCAATATTGGATAGCCAAGTTCCCATATAGAAGCCACTGTCCGTAGCATAATCTAAGCCGCCCGATACTGCGGCTTGGTCATCACTTTGTGTGATCCCTCGCCAATAATAGTTTGAACTAGCCGCCACATTCGCAGTTAGACTGTTCTTAGCATGGCCTGTCATAGGCAACAGGGCGAGACAGAGTAGCCCCGAGACTTGCCAGCGTGTTGTTTTTATCATTGTTTCATTCCCGTTTTCGCGCTGTGTTGGCATAAACAGGGCAAAGGCCATGCCAGAGTATGAAATAAATTAATAATTAAATATTTTTCAACAGCTTGGTATTGATTTTTGGAAATGGCCAGATTTCACAAAGTGATCTGTTGCACGACCCTGGTGCATATTTTATGCGGATGCACCGAGATAATTCACACCACCGTGACTCGTTATGCGCTGGTACTGTTGCTGCAAACCTGGGGGAGGCGCTTGATAAGCTGGAGCGCCGAGCGGCGCTCTGTATGGGATGAGGGGTTAACCGAAAATGGTGCGCATCAAGGTGAGGGTATCATTGATGCTGCGGCCTTTCTCCACTTCGGCGATGATAGAGTCGCGCTTGGCGCGAATATGCTCTGGGATATCATCTTCGGCTAAAGCTCTATCTACCAGCGTTGCTGCAGACTCTTTGCTGCGCCTAGGTGCTTTGCTGGAAGATGAACGCTTCGGCTTATGGAGCAGCTTGTAGTAGTTTGATTGCTGCGCACTATCCTCGGCGAAATAGAAAAATAAGCATGGTAAGAGTGCTTTGTTGGCACACAAGCGTTGCTCTAGGTCATTGTCGCCGCTGGCCATAGTGTACCAGGGTAGGCGAGTTATAGTGCATACCAGCTCCTGCCAATATCGTTCGAAGTCGCGGTTACTCAATTTGGCAATACCTAGCGCAGCGCACAAAGTATCTAATTTAGCTTGGCTGGCAGGAGTGAATACATCGGGTCGGCGCATGGCTAACAGGCGCGTTGCCGGAGCAAGTGTAGGCTTTTCATCGGCATCGATGAAGATGCTTTGATAGGCTGTAACAAAGGCACTGTAATGCTCGCGCGTTACCTCTCCTTGTAGTGGAATGTGCGCCAAAGCCTGATCAAAAAGAGCTGGGAAATCAGCCAGCAATTGGTGAAATGCTTTATTGCTTCTCGTTGCAGCAAAGAGCTCGACATCAAAGCGGTAGACTGCTGGGTCATGGCTGTTGAGGTGTTTACCCGCGACTACAAGGCGGTCCTCTTTACTGAGTTCAGCTAACGACTGTTCCCGTAACCTGTCGATGTAGTCACATAAGGCTAAGTGTTCATCTAATAAAACGCGTGATTGCTGCTGTTGCAGGTATTCACATAGCACTGGCCAGGGAGTAATACGTAAGGCCTTCAGTTGCAAAAAGCTAATGGCTTCAGTAAGCAGTGTGTGTAGCTTTTTTACACAAGGGAGCTGCTGAGGCTCTAGTAACTCGTAGTTTAGGCGGTTATTGAGTGCGTCAAGTAACTCATAACACCAACCTAAGAACTCGTCTGGGTGGTTTTCAACCTTCACCGCCATTAGATTTAGGCTGATATCGGTCGCCTGTTTTAAAATATTTTGATAAATCTGACTTTCTTGTTCACCCAGCGCCATTTTTGATGGGGATATAAGCAACTTCTTCATGCTTGGTACTACAACTCCACTTGATACAACACAGCCCACTTTGAGCGGGGCTGTGCATCATACTGACATTGTGTGTTGATGCAATATTGACTTTGCTGTTTTAAGTAGCTTGGAGGCTTATCTACTATAGGGAGCACACAGATAATCATAGCGTTGTAGGTTGAGCCCCCATTGACGATATGAATCCGTGTGCGTAAAACCAAGTTTTTGCAAAATGCGTACAGAGCCCGTGTTGGCACTATCTACTTCGGCATAAATTCCCGGTAATGCGAGGGTGGTTAGCCCATATGTCATGACGCTTTGTGCCGCCTCATAGCCAAGACCCTGTTGCCAATACTGAGGAAGCATGCGGTAGCCTAAATCAGCAAGCTGTTGTTGTGGGTTGAACTTAAAACCACAAAACCCAATTAACCTGTTGTGTTGCTTGTGTATCAAGGCATAACGAGCGTAACCATAACGTTCATATTCGTGTAACCAAACGTCTTTGGTGAGGCGCCGAGCCTGTTCGCTGGTGCTTATCTGAGCGGGGTCTCCGGTATACCGAGTGACTTCGGTGTTGGCATTAAATGCGCGCACTGCTTCGGCATCAGCAAGTCGGAAATGACGCATCTGCAGCCTTGGTGTGTCTATTAATAGGGTCATGTTAGCTCCTTTTCGTTTGACAACCAGTGTAATGGCACGTAAAAAAGCAAAACAGACACAGTGAAAATGAAAAATAAGCAATACAGATGCCTAGTTTTATCTATCAGCGAGAGGCCGAGGTACTAGCTAAGTCAATTAATAATGGTCAATTAAAACAGGGGGATAGGCTTCTTTCTGTCCGGGATTTCGCTCGTGAAAGAAAAGTTGGGATATCGACAGCTGCTAAAATTTATGAACATTTGCAAAGACAACAACTCATTGAGGCCCGGCCGCGCAGTGGTTATTACGTTTGTGCTCGTCAACAAAGCACTGCGCAACAAAACTTTGGTGATAAATTAATCCCAAGTGAGCTGATTTCCATGCCGTTACACAAAGCGGTGCAATACAGTTTTAACGATGCAGATATAGTGCCGCTATCCTGCACTGGGCCAAGTACGGTATTAGACAACGAAGCGCTACTCACGCGGGCGCAAAAGCGTGTGCGCAGGCAGCGCCCATTTAAATTACTCCAAGACAATCGTGAAGCCGGTATTGATTCGCTGCGCCAAGAAATTGCGACACATTATGCGTTGAGTCAGCAGCTTATAAATCCAGCCGAGGTCGTGATCACCCATGGACGCAGTTCGGCACTTACTTTGGCGTTAAAGGGATTAGGGTTGAGTGAGCATAAGGTGGCAGTTGAGTCTCCAAGCTCATTTTTTATATTGGCGCATTTGCACCACAGCGCTCAAGCTTATGTGGGTGTCCCTATACAGCCGGACTTCGAAACCGAATTGGCATTATTGGAGCAGGCTCGACAAGAGCATGACATTCGCGCTTATATTTTTAACCCTAATTATCAAGATCCGACAGGGCGCCTGCTGAGCGAACAACAAAAACGTGCATTGTTGGCTTGGGCGCAGCGCCATGATGTTGCGTTAATCGAATATGACCGTGGTGAGCTTAGTTTTAGTGAGTTTCGACCTCCGTCAATTGCGAGCCTCTTAGATGAAGATAGCTCTCTAGCGGTGATCAGCATATGTGACTACAGTGATACATTGTCGTTTGCTCTAACCTTGGGGTATATGCTCTGCCGTAATTGCGCTGCTGATATTATTTTGACTAAATCAGTGCTTAGTGAGGCAAGCGACATCGCGAGCCAAGAGCTGGTTACTCATTTGTATCACAGTGGTGACTATCGCCGTTTAACCCGACGTTTACGAGCGCAACTATTAAGGCAGTACCAGCAGGTTGATGAAATTTTCAATCACTTTGGCGTTGCGCATTTGTACCAAGACATCGGTGGTGGGCCAAGCTTATGGTTTGAGCTTCCTCAAGGGGGCTGCAGTGATGAGCTATGGCAACGGTTGATTACCCGGCGTATCGCCATTGCGCCTGGCGAACTCTTTATGCCACAAATCGATTATGCGCGTTTTTTTCGTATGACCTTCGCCCTACCTTGGGAGAAATCCATGGCGCAAGCAGTGCATACGCTGGCTCAGCAACTATCATCCTATATTCATGAACTTTAACTACAATTACACAGATAACTACTTTAGGTTATGCTAAACACATTTGCTTTAATGGAACGAGGTTCACCATGAAGACCCTAGCCAAGGTTTTGGGCGTAATCATAGTCGTAATTATCGGCTTACTCATCGCCATTCCTTTCTTTATTCCTGTCGATGCCATCTTCAATAAAGTGTCAGAGCAGGTACAAAACACCACAGGGCGCACACTGACGATTGCCGGCGATAAAGACTTAGCGATTTTCCCTTCACTACGATTAGAGCTTAATGATGTTAGCTTTAGCAATATGGAAGGGGGATCGCGAGCCAATATGGCGACGATGAAACAATTGGATGTGCATATCCCCTGGAGCACCTTATTCTCTGGCGAAGTGAAGCTGGATAAGTTTGTTATCCGTGAGCCGGATGTGTTGCTGGAAACAAATGCCCAAGGCCAAGGCAATTGGCAGCTCTTTGATAAGGTCGCAACTGAGCAATCGCAACAAAGCACTGAGCAAGGCCAAGTCAAGCTGCCAGACAACTTTGATATTGAGCTTGGAGAAGTGGCTATTTATGGTGGTCAGTTTACCTATCTGGACGGGCAAACTGGAAGTAAACAACAAATTAGCGACTTGGAATTAGCGGTATTACTTAAATCGTTACGCCAACCTTTAGAACTAGAAGGGGGTATAACGTACATGGGTGAGCGGTTTAACCTTGATATAGAATTGGATAACCCAATCAAAGCCATCGAAGGTCGACCATTTACGCTTACGCAAAACTTAACATCTGCGCTTGTTGATATGGAATTTAAAGGCAACATTGCTGAGCAGGGTGGAAATATTAGCGGCACCTTGATGTTGCAAGGGGATTCGGTGAAGCGCATTGCCAAGTGGCAAGGCGTTGAGCTTAATGCCAAAGACAACGCGTTTAATGATTTCCGTGTAGAGGGCAGTATGCAGCTGCAAGGGCAGGCTTTTACTATTAATAAGCTCGTGGCGACGTTAGATCAGCTTGCCATTGAAGGTATGAGTACGATTCACCTTGGCGAGCGTTTAGCGCTTACTGCCAATGTAGATTTGGGCATGCTAGATTTAAACCCTTACTTACCGGAGCCTGCCGCGAATACCGAGCAACCAAGTAACGATGATTCTCAGGCTCAACCCTTAGAGTGGGATGATACGCCGATAGACCTTTCTGCCCTGAATGCCCTTAATGCCGATATTGTGGTTCGCTCAAGTGGCTTAAAAGCGCGTGATATTACACTCGGTGAGAACCAATTCAGTATTAAGCTTGATAATGCCGTAGCCACTCTCAGTATGGATAAATTCGCTGCCTATGAAGGCCAGGGAACCGGCAAGGTAACGCTGAACGCAGCGCGACAGCCTTACCACATCGATACTCAGTTTGACCTCAGTGGTATAAATGCTGAGCCTCTTCTTAGCGATGCGGTGAAGTTTGATAAGTTAATGGGTAAAGGGGCGCTCAATTGGCAACTGACTACCGAAGGGCAAAGCCAACAAGACTTCGTTGATGCGCTGGCTGGCAAATTAGCATTCAGTTTTGCCGATGGTGCTGTTAAAGGAGCGAACATTGCTGAATTGGTGCGAAAGGCGAAGGAACTCATTAAGGGAAATACATCCGCACTTTCACAAGGCCTTAATACTGGTTTTGATAAGTCTCAGCAGACAGACTTTACCGCTTTAACGGGGAGTATGAACTTTACCAAAGGCGTTGGCGTCAACTCAGATTTGTCGTTGCTAAGCCCGCTCATTCGTATTACTGGTGAAGGCCAAGTGGATCTCCCCGCGACCAAGGTAAACTACCGCTTAGTAACGGGGATTGTGGATTCAATCGAAGGTCAAGGCACCACCGATGACAGCACCGGTTTCAAAATTCCGGTTCGTATAAAAGGTCCTTTCCATGACGTGGCGGTTAACTTGGACGTTGGTGAGGCAGCCAAAGAGGAAGTGAAAGAAAAAGCCAAAGAAAAAGTAAAAGACAAACTCAAAGGCTTGTTTGGCGGCTAATCCCCCCCATATATACATGCAGCATCAAGGCACTTTTGTGCCTTGATGCTTTTATAAGCAATTGATGGTGCGAAAAATAGCCTGTTTTCGATAATTTTCAGTTCTCACCTTAGGGCTCTCAGAGCCTTTATTAACCGAGCTAAGTAAAGAAATTAATTAAAAATTAGCCTACCTTTTGCCCGCCATTACTGATACAATTGCCCGCCCTCAGCACACAAGTAACCGAAAAGTTGCCTGTTAATTGAGCGGATAATTTATTTAATGCCTTAATTTTTAACGGAATTATGGCGAGTTGTAACTACACCGGAGCACATTAAGATGATCCAAATGCAAACTCAGCTGGACGTTGCAGATAACAGCGGCGCCCGCAAAGTGCAGTGTATTAAAGTCCTTGGCGGTTCACACCGTCGTTACGCATCGGTTGGTGACATCATTAAAGTTGCTGTTAAGGAAGCGATTCCTCGCGGCAAAGTTAAAAAAGGTGATGTTAAAAACGCGGTTGTTGTGCGTACCAAAAAAGGCGTTCGTCGTCCAGACGGCTCTTTGATCCGTTTCGATAGCAATGCGGCTGTTATCTTAAACGATAGCAACCAGCCAATCGGAACCCGTATCTTCGGCCCTGTGACTCGTGAACTTCGTACTGAAAAGTTCATGAAGATCGTTTCACTAGCACCAGAAGTACTATAAGGAGTCGATCATGGCAGCAAAAATCCGTCGTGATGACGAAGTAATCGTACTGGCCGGTAAAGACAAAGGTAAGCGCGGTAAAGTGCTTTCAGTTGTTACTGAAACTGGTCGAGTATTTGTTGAAGGCGTAAACCTTATCAAGAAGCACCAAAAGCCTGTTCCTCAGTTGAACCAAGCTGGCGGTATTGTTGAGAAAGAAGCGTCTATCGACGTATCAAACGTTGCGATCTACAACTCGGAAACGGGTAAAGCAGATCGTGTAGGTTTCAAGATTGAAGACGGTAAGAAATTACGTATCTTCAAATCTACTGGTAAAACTATTTAATAGTTGGAGTAGACGATGGCGAAACTGCATGAAGTATATAAAGACAAAGTAGTCGCTGAACTTCAAAAGAAGTTTGGTTTCAGCTCTGTCATGCAAGTCCCTCAGATCGAAAAGATCACATTAAACATGGGTGTGGGCGAAGCCCTAGCTGACAAGAAAATTCTAGAAAACGCTGTTGCTGATCTAGAAGCAATCTCTGGTCAGAAGCCTCTTATCACGAAAGCACGCAAATCAGTTGCTGGCTTTAAGATCCGTGAAGGCTACCCAATTGGTTGTAAAGTAACCCTACGTGGCGAGCGTATGTGGGACTTTTTTGAGCGTTTGGTTTCAATCGCTATCCCGCGTATTCGCGATTTCCGTGGTGTAAGCGCTAAGTCTTTCGACGGTCGCGGCAACTACAGCATGGGCGTACGTGAACAAATCATCTTCCCAGAAATCGATTATGATCGTGTAGACCGTGTACGTGGCCTAGACATCACTATCACTACTTCTGCGCAGAATGATGAGGAAGGCCGTGCGTTGTTAGAAGCGTTTAACTTCCCATTCAAGAAATAAGGGTAGGGTTATGGCAAAGAATTCAATGAAAGCGCGCGAAGCAAAGCGCACTAAACTAGTTGCCCAATACGCTGAAAAGCGTGCGGCACTAAAAGCTATCATCAGCGATGTTAATTCATCAGATGAAGAGCGTTGGGACGCGGTTCTGAAGCTTCAGACTCTTCCGCGTGATTCAAGCCCTGCACGTCAACGTAATCGTTGTAACATCACGGGCCGCCCACATGGTTACCTTCGCAAGTTCGGCCTAAGCCGTATCAAAGTTCGCGAAGCAGCTATGCGCGGTGAAATTCCTGGCCTTAAAAAGGCTAGTTGGTAATAGAATCACGGGAGTAAGACAATGAGCTTGCAAGATCCTATTGCGGATTTGTTCACACGTATCCGTAACGGCCAGACTGCGAAGAAGGTTTCTATCTCAATGCCATCTTCAAAGCTGAAAATAGCAGTTGCTAAAGTACTAACTGATGAAGGTTATGTTTCTGGTTACTCAGTAACAGAAGGCGCTAAACCTGAACTAAACATCGAGCTTAAGTACTTCGAAGGCAAAGCTGTAATCGAAAACATCCAGCGTGTTAGCCGCCCTGGTCTACGTATCTATAAGAAACGTGACGCATTACCTAAGGTAATGGGTGGTCTAGGTATCGCTATCGTATCAACTTCTAAAGGCCTGATGACTGACCGTGCTGCGCGTAGCGCTGGCGTGGGCGGTGAAATCATTGGCTTTGTAGCGTAATCGGAGGGGACTATGTCGCGTATAGCAAAGGCACCTATTAATGTTCCAGCCGGTGTAGAAATCACGCTTAAAGGCCAGGACATCACAGTTAAAGGTAAGAATGGTGAACTTAGCCGTGCTATCAACGAAGCGGTTGAAGTTTCATTCGAAGACAATGTAATCACCACTAAACCTGTAGAAGGCGTTGCTAACGCTTGGGCTCAAGCTGGTACTGCACGTGCACTTATCAACAACATGATTGTTGGTGTGAACGACGGTTACGAGAAGAAGCTACAGCTAGTTGGTGTTGGTTACCGTGCTGCGGTGAAAGGTAAAGTACTAGATTTAACGCTAGGCTTCTCACACCCAGTCAACTTCGAGATCCCAGAGGGCATCACGATTGAAGCTCCGAGCCAAACTGAGATCGTTGTTAAGGGCGCAGACAAGCAGCTAGTTGGTCAAACTGCTGCAAACATTCGCGCATACCGTGAGCCAGAGCCTTATAAAGGTAAAGGTGTTCGCTATGCTGACGAATACGTGCGTCGTAAAGAGGCTAAGAAGAAGTAAGGTAGGACGATGGATAAGAGAACAGCACGTCTACGTCGCGCTAAGCGCTCACGTAGAAATTTTATTGAACAGGGCAAAATCCGCCTTGTTATCCACCGCACGCCACGTCACATCTATGCTCAGGTTATTAGTGCTGAGGGTAGTGTACTGGCTGCTGCTTCTACTGTTGAGAAAGCAATTGCTGAAACAGTTAAAGGCACTGGCAACATCGAAGCTGCTCAAGCAGTGGGTAAAGCAGTTGCAGAACGTGCGGCTGAAAAAGGCGTTAACGAAAGTATCGCTTTTGACCGCAGTGGCTTTAAATATCACGGCCGTGTGAAGGCGCTTGCGGATGCAGCGCGTGAAGCCGGTCTGCAATTCTAGGAGTAGACAATGGCTAACGTAGAAGCAAAGCAACAACAGCCTGATTTGGCTGAAAAGCTAATCGCGGTAAACCGTGTGTCTAAGGTGGTTAAAGGTGGTCGTATCTTTAGCTTCACTGCACTTACAGTAGTAGGTGACGGCGCAGGTAAAGTAGGTTTTGGTTATGGTAAAGCACGTGAAGTTCCAGCTGCTATTCAAAAAGCAATGGAAAAAGCACGTCGTAACATGATCAAGGTAGAGCTTAAAGGCAATACACTTCAGCACCCTATCAAGGGTCGTCACGCTGGTTCTAAAGTGTACATGCAACCAGCATCTGAAGGTACTGGTATCATCGCCGGTGGTGCGATGCGTGCAGTACTAGAAGTAGCTGGTGTACAAAACGTATTGTCAAAAGCCTACGGTTCGACTAACCCGATCAACGTTGTTCGCGCAACTATCTCAGCACTAGAGAACATGAAGTCTCCAGAAGCAGTTGCTGCGAAGCGTGGTCTTAGCGTTGAAGAAATTTTGGGGTAAGACACCATGGCAAATACAGTAAAAGTAACTCAAGTACGTAGTTCAATCGGCCGCTTGCCGAAGCATAGAGCTACATTACGTGGCCTTGGTTTACGTCGTATCAACCACACTGTAGAGCTAGAAGATACGCCTTCAGTACGTGGTATGATCAACCAAGTTTCTTACATGGTTAAGGTTGAGGGGTAATTCGAATGAATTTGAATACACTTTCACCTGCTGCAGGTGCAAAATCAGCCGGCAAACGTGTGGGCCGTGGTATCGGTTCTGGCCTAGGTAAAACTGGTGGCCGTGGTCACAAAGGTCAAAAATCACGTTCTGGTGGTAAAGTACGCGTTGGTTTCGAAGGCGGTCAAATGCCTATGCAACGTCGTCTACCTAAGTTTGGTTTCACTTCACGCAAGTCTCTTGCGACTAAAGAAGTGAATCTATTCGAAATCGCTAAAGTTGAAGGCGATGTGGTAGATCTAAACGCGTTACAAGCAGCTGGTCTGGTTAAGAAGAACATCCAGTTCGTTAAAGTAGTTAAATCTGGTGAAGTTTCTCGCGCCGTCACTGTTAAAGGTCTTAAAGTGACCAAAGGTGCACGCGAAGCGATTGAAGCTGCCGGAGGCAAGGTAGAAGAGTAAGGAAGTACTTTATGGCTAAACCAGGTCACGATATGCAAAGTGCACAAAGCGGGCTTGCGGAGTTGAAGCGTCGTTTACTATTTGTACTCGGTGCTATCATTATTTACCGTTTAGGTTCATTCGTGCCGATCCCTGGGATTGACGCCGCTGTACTTGCCGAATTCTTCGAGCAACAGAAGGGCACCATTGTTGAAATGTTCAACATGTTCAGCGGTGGTGCGCTTGAGCGTGCTTCGGTACTTGCACTGGGTATTATGCCCTATATTTCGGCCTCAATTATCATGCAGCTACTAACGCATATACATCCTGCGATGGTAGAGCTGAAAAAAGAGGGTGAACAGGGGCGTAAGAAAATCAGTCAGTACACGCGTTATGGTACGCTCGTGCTTGCTACGTTCCAATCAATCGGTATTGCTACTGGCTTACCGAACATGATGGACGGGTTAGTTGTTAACCCCGGCTTTGGTTTCTATTTCACTGCTGTAGTGAGCTTAGTAACCGGCTGTATGTTCTTAATGTGGTTGGGCGAACAAATTACAGAGCGTGGTATCGGTAACGGTATCTCAGTTCTGATTTTTGTTGGTATCGTAGCTAACCTGCCGTCTGCTATTGGTTCGACAGCCGAAATGGCGCGCCAAGGTGAATTGAACATTTTGGTACTGGTATTGATTGCGGTAATCGTGTTTGCCGTTACTTACTTGGTGGTTTTCTTTGAACGTGGTCAACGTCGTATTGTTGTTAACTACGCAAAGCGCCAACAAGGTCGTCAGGTGTACGCTGCTCAAAGCACACACTTGCCGTTGAAAGTAAATATGGCTGGGGTTATTCCACCAATCTTTGCTAGTAGTATCATTCTGTTCCCTGGTACAATTGCAAGCTGGTTCGGCCAGGGTGAAGGTCCTGTAGCTGACGTGTTACAAGCCATTTCCACAGCATTGACTCCGGGTCAACCGCTGTACGCAATGGTCTTGGCTGCTGCTATTATCTTTTTCTGCTTTTTCTACACTGCGTTGGTTTTCAACCCGCGTGAAACTGCAGACAACCTGAAAAAATCTGGAGCTTTCATTCCAGGTATTCGTCCAGGTGAGCAGACATCGAAATACATTGATAAAGTAATGACACGCCTGACATTGGCAGGTGCCTTGTACATTACCTTTATCTGTCTAGTGCCCGAGTTTATGACCATGGCATGGCAAACGCCATTCTACTTCGGCGGTACATCAATCTTGATTATCGTTGTTGTGATCATGGACTTTATGGCACAAGTACAGACCCATCTGATGTCACATCAGTATGATTCTGTGCTGAAAAAAGCAAACCTTAAAGGCTATGGCCGATAAGGTCGGTTTACGGAGTTGAGTAATGAAAGTACGTGCTTCCGTTAAGAAAATCTGCCGTAACTGCAAAGTAATCAAACGTGCCGGCGTTGTACGTGTGATTTGCAGTGAGCCTAAGCACAAGCAAAGGCAAGGCTAATTAAACAAGTCATGCAGGCTGAGTGGTATGCTCGGCCTGTGTTTTTCATTGTAGTTTGGTCATCACTTGAGTATCCTAACGGGCTTTTCGAGAAGATGATTACCAAATTTAAACTATAGGAGATGTGTTAGTGGCCCGTATAGCTGGCATTAACGTTCCTGATCATAAACATGCGGTTATTGGCTTAACCTCAATTTATGGTGTAGGTAAAACCCGCGCTAAGGCGATCTTGGCAGCGGTAGGTATCGCAGAAGATACTAAAATCGGTGAACTAAATGACGAAACTCTTGACACGCTTCGTGAAGAAGTTGGCAAGTACACTGTAGAAGGTGATCTTCGTCGTGAAGTTACTTTGAACATCAAGCGTCTTATGGACCTTGGTTGCTTCCGTGGTTTACGTCACCGTCGTTCGCTACCACTACGTGGTCAGCGTACTAAGACTAACGCGCGTACTCGTAAGGGTCCTCGCAAGCCTATCAAGAAATAAGGTGGGGTAAATTATGGCTAAAGCACCAATTCGTCGTAAGAAGGTCAAAAAGCAAGTTGCTGATGGCATGGCTCACGTTCATGCGTCTTTCAACAACACTATTGTTACGATTACAGACCGTCAAGGTAATGCACTTTCTTGGGCAACTGCCGGTGGTTCAGGTTTCCGTGGTTCACGTAAATCTACACCATTCGCTGCTCAGGTAGCTGCAGAGCGTGCAGGTACTGCTGCACAAGAATACGGTTTGAAGAACTTAGAAGTATTCATTAAAGGTCCAGGTCCAGGCCGTGAGTCTGCTGTACGTGCATTGAATGCTGCTGGTTTCCGTATCACAAACATCACTGACGTGACGCCAATTCCACACAATGGTTGTCGTCCACCGAAGAAACGTCGCGTATAACAATAGGTTAGGAGAAAGAACATGGCAAGATATTTGGGCCCTAAGCTCAAGCTAAGTCGTCGTGAAGGTACTGACCTGTTCCTTAAGAGCGGCGTACGAGCTATCGACTCTAAGTGTAAACTTGAGACAGCACCTGGTCAGCACGGCGCCCGTAAGGGTCGTTTATCTGACTACGGTCTACAGCTACGTGAAAAGCAAAAGGTTCGTCGTATGTACGGCATCCTTGAAAAGCAATTCCGTAACTACTACAAAGAAGCTGCTCGCCTTAAAGGCAATACAGGTGAAAACCTACTTCAGCTTCTAGAGCAACGTCTAGACAATGTTGTATATCGCATGGGTTTTGCAAGCACACGTGCTGAAGCGCGTCAGCTAGTAAGTCACAAAGCGATTATGGTTAATGGTCGTGTTGTAAACATTCCTTCTTTCAACGTTACTCCTGAAGATCAGGTAGAAATTCGTGAGAAGTCGAAGAAGCAAGCACGTATCGTTGGAGCTCTAGAATTGGCTGAGCAACGTGAGAAGCCAACTTGGGTTGAAGTTGACGGTAAGAAAATGGAAGGTACTTTTAAGCGCCTACCTGAGCGTTCTGATCTGTCTGCGGACATTAACGAACAACTAATCGTCGAACTTTACTCGAAGTAAAGTTAAGAGTTAAGAGAGGATAAAATGCAGGGTTCTGTAACCGAATTCCTAAAACCAAGGTTAGTCGATATCGACGCTATCAACCCAACTCGTTCAAAAGTGGTACTAGAGCCGCTTGAGCGTGGTTTTGGTCACACTCTAGGAAACGCTCTACGTCGTATTCTGTTGTCATCTATGCCTGGATGCGCAGTTACTGAGGTAGAAATTGATGGCGTTTTACATGAGTACAGCGCGAAAGAAGGCGTACAAGAAGACATCATTGAAATCCTGTTAAACCTTAAAGGTCTAGCAGTTAATATCGAAGGCAAAGATGAAGTTTTTCTGACCCTGACTAAATCTGGTGTAGGCCCTGTGACTGCGGCAGATATCCAGCACGATGGTGATGTAACAATCAGCAATCCTGATCACGTAATTTGTCATTTAACAACTGACAATAGCGAGATCAGTATGCGCATCCGTGTTGAGCGTGGTCGTGGTTATGTACCAGCTTCTAGCCGCGTATCCTCTGAAGACGATGAGCGCCCAATCGGCCGTTTGTTGCTTGATGCATCATTCAGCCCAGTTGAGCGTATTGCGTACTCGGTCGAATCAGCACGTGTTGAACAACGTACTGACTTAGACAAGTTAATCATTGATATGGAAACAAACGGCACTTTAGATCCTGAAGAAGCGATCCGCCGTGCGTCGACCATTCTTGCTGAGCAATTAGAAGCATTCGTAGACTTACGTGATGTTTCTGAGCCAGAAGAGAAGGAAGAGAAGCCAGAATTCGATCCTATTCTGCTTCGTCCAGTTGATGATCTTGAGCTAACAGTTCGTTCAGCAAACTGCTTGAAAGCCGAGCAAATTCAATATATCGGTGATTTAGTACAGCGTACCGAAGTTGAGCTTCTGAAAACACCTAACTTAGGTAAGAAGTCTCTAACTGAGATCAAAGACGTGCTTGCATCACGTGGTCTGTCTCTAGGCATGCGCCTAGAAAACTGGCCGCCAGCAAGCTTAGCTGAGTAATCTAAATCACTATATTTAGTTTAGTTAGAAGGATAGGGTCATGCGCCATCGTAAGAGTGGTCGTCAATTAAACCGTAACAGCAGCCATCGCAAAGCGATGTTCAGCAATATGGCTGGTTCTTTGGTGAAGCACGAAATCATCAAAACAACATTGCCTAAAGCGAAAGAGCTGCGCCGTGTAATTGAACCTTTAATCACACTGGCTAAGACTGATAGCGTTGCAAATCGCCGTTTAGCATTTGCTCGCACGCGTGATAAAGAAGTTGTTGGTAAGTTGTTTAGCGAGATTGGTCCTCGCTACGAAGGCCGTCCTGGTGGTTACACTCGTATTTTGAAGTGTGGCTTCCGTGCAGGCGACAACGCACCAATGGCTTACATTGAACTAGTAGATCGCCCAGTTGCGAGCGAAGACGTTCAAGAAGACGCACAGTCTGCAGAGTAAGTCGTAAAAGACACAAAAAGCCGAGCTTATGCTCGGCTTTTTCTTTTTATGGCCAAAATTAAATTTCAGCTCTTCTATATATAGCTATTTAGCTAAACCCTTCTCTATATAAAACATCTTAAATGTAGCAATTTAGATCTTAAATAGATCTATAACTGTTAAATACAGTAGTTTTAGTTTTATTTTTGTTCAAACGATCCATTTTTTGCAGTTTTCTTTAAAAAAGGGGTTGCGTGGAAATCGAATCTCCCTATAATGCGCATCCACCGACACGGCGGACTGCTTACAAACAAGCACTTCAACAAGCACTTCAACGAGTTGGGTGAGTCAAGTAAAACTGAGTTTTAAAAAGCGCATTGAAAAATGCAAACTTCTTAAAATAAAGTGTTGACAATAAAACAGGGTTGAGTAGAATGCACAGCCCTCGAGACGCGAAAGCAGATCGAAACGTTCTTTAAAAATATGAAGCAATCATCTGTGTGGGCACTCGTACAGATTGAGTTCTAACAGCCGATTCTAGTTCGCTAGATGACGCAAACAAATTTAGAGTCTCATTTGAGCTGAGTGACCATAAGTTATTAAAAGATTCAGCCTTGAGCTGTTTTGATTTTACTTTTTTAAAAGTGAAAGTAATAACGCACAGTCAATTCGTTCT
>NZ_JAKRFT010000007.1:0-208586 GCF_022347925.1 Pseudoalteromonas sp. CnMc7-15 | reverse complement strand
CTAAATTTGTTTGCGTCATCTAGCGAACTAGAATCGGCTGTTAGAACTCAATCTGTACGAGTGCCCACACAGATGATTGCTTCATATTTTTAAAGAACGTTTCGAGTTGCTTTCGCGTCTCGAGGGCCGTGCATTCTACTCAACCCTGTTTTATTGTCAACACTTTATTTTAAGAAGTTTGCACTTTTCAATGCACTGTTTAAAACTCAGTTTTACTTGACTCACCCAACTCGTTGAAGTGCTTGTTTGTAAGCAGTCCGCCGTGTCGGTGGATGCGCATTATAGGGAGATTCGATTTCCACGCAACCCCTTTTTTAAAGAAAACTGCAAAAAATGGATCGTTCGCTCAAATTCCGGCCTATATAAACACTTTTACTACGTTATTAACGCTATAATTACCTCATGTTAGGGAGAAAACCGATCTCCCGAACACATTTTCGCCAACTCTATTGTGCTCCGGCAGAGCTCTAGCTAAAGTGGAACAAGATCACCTTAAAGGGATAACTATGACTATACAAAGCTATAAAGGTAAAGCACCGAATATTGATAAGACAGCCTATGTTCATGAGTCAGCTGTGCTGGTTGGAGATATAGAGGTCGCCGAGAACGCAAGTATTTGGCCACTGGTAGCCGCTCGCGGCGATGTAAACTATATGCGCATTGGTAAACGCACTAATATTCAAGATGGTTCGGTATTGCACCTGACGCGCGCCAGCAAAGCGAAACCCGAAGGTTACCCTCTTATTATTGGCGACGATGTCACGGTAGGACACAAGGCCATGCTCCATGGCTGCAAGTTAGGAAACCGTATTCTCGTTGGTATGGGTGCCATTATCATGGACAACGTCACCGTCGAAGATGATGTGATTATCGCCGGTGGCGCGCTTGTTCCCCCGAATAAAACGCTGCAGTCTGGGTACCTGTATGTTGGCAGCCCAGCAAAGCAAGCTCGACCACTGAGCGATGACGAACGTACATTTTTGAAAGTATCCGCAGATAATTATGTGCGCTTAAAAGACGAATATCTTAACGAAGTGGTGCCAGTGGTGGAATAACCACTTGGCCCTCGGCGGTAAACTCCTCATCTTCGATAAGTTGCTGCGCGACCTCTTCGTAGTCAAATCTTAATTGCGCAAAGTGTGTAAGCGCATCACTGCGTTCGATATTGTCCATATCTATAGTGCAGGGTATTAGCATGCCACTGGCCATAGCGTAAAAGGTGAGTACACCATTAATGTACTCTACACGGTCTACGAATTGGATAGCTTGATTCATTTTAACTGCCCCTCTCTTAAGGCACGAATGACTGGCTCACAGTCAGGCATAAAGCCACGCCACAAGGCAAATGCATGAGCGGCTTGAGCCACCAGCATACCGAGACCATCAGCACAAGAAACATAACTGTTTATGTCACCTGCCCAGCGCATAAAGCTGGTTGGCTGATCGGCATAGTACATATCATAAGCATACTGGCAGTGTTGCATTACCTTAGTATCAATATCTGGCACCTGACCGTGAACACTGGACGAAGTGGAGTTGATAACAATATCAAAAGGGCCTTCACTTACCTGCGCAAAGCCACAGCCATGAACCGCTACGTTGCTATCTATACGCTCTGCCAACTGCTGTGCTTTACTTGCGGTACGATTAGCGATCGTGAGTGAGCCAATACCACTTTCAATTAAGGGTAACACAGCCCCTTTCGCAGCCCCTCCCGCTCCGAGTAACAATACATGTCTATCGCGCAGCTGACCAAAGGTCCTTTGCAAGTCGCTGACCAAGCCAATGCCGTCGGTGTTATCGCCCATTAACTTGCCTTGCGGAGTAAGCACTAAGGTATTAACCGCTGCCGCTAATTGCGCGCGTTCAGTTAATGTGTCAGCCAACGCAAAAGCACGCTCTTTAAAAGGTAAAGTGACATTGGCTCCCTTGCCACCGGCGGCGAAAAAGTCAGCCACCGACTGCTCAAAGCTTTCTAACGGTGCTAAAATGCGCTGGTAATCCACCTCTGCCCCCTGCTGGCGAGCAAACGCTTGGTGAATAAGGGGAGATTTAGAGTGCTTAATAGGGTTACCAAAAACCGCGTATTTATCCATTATCTTTCCTAATAATTGAGCAGGCTATGAAGCAGTTACTTAAACGCATCCTCAAAAAAGATGCAAATTCATCAACCACCGCTGCCAAAACGGAGCACCCGACCATGTCACAGACCCCTTATGATATGATGGGGGGTGAGCCAGGGACCCGCGCCTTAGCTAATCGATTTTACGACATTATGGCTCAAGATGAATACGCGAAACCTTTATATGATATGCATCCCCAGCCATTAGACCGAATTCGTCAGGTGTTTTTTGAGTTTCTCTCTGGCTGGCTCGGTGGGCCTGATTTATTTGTAGAACAATACGGTCACCCGCGCCTAAGACAGCGCCATATGCCCTTTCCTATTGATAAAGACTTACGCGACCAGTGGATGCATTGTATGAACAAAGCGCTTGATCAAGAAATTGACAACCCAGTATTGCGAGAAAACCTGCGCCAATCATTGGCACAGCTTGCTAGTCATATGATAAACCAGCACTAAATATGTTATCTCTATTAGGTTAGGGACAATTTATCCGAAATTAAGCAGTCACCATAAAATAATCCCCAAAGGATTATGTACTAAGGTTGCGTTCAAAATTAACGATATCTACGCCTGGCTTAACTCGGTACAACTGAGCGAACCGGCCACCTGACCTAACTTTTTCATCCATTTTTTCCAACATATCAGTTGCTTCTATACGCCTGATAATGGTCTTGCGCTGTACAGTTTTGCCTAAAATAGTTTCGATAACAGACTTGAACTGCCCAACGGTAAAGTATTCTGGTAAGCAATATACTGGCACCATTGAATACAAAGCCTTTTGCTTCAACCTCTGCCTTGCCTGCTCTACAATATATTTATGATCAAAGGCCACAGGTAGATCCTGTAAATCCCTCACACTTGTCCATTTCACATCATCAACTGTGGCTACATGTGCTGATGCGTTTCCCTCTGCGACGAGCGCAAAGTAGACCAGGGTAACACTAAATCCTCGTGGATCGCGACTCACTCCCGAATAGGTATGCAATTGCTCCAAATATTGGGGGGCGATATTAGTCTTTTCTTTTAATTTACGTAATGCGGTCATATCCGCATCATGGTCGATATCTATGTCAATAAAGCCACCCGGTAACGCCCATTGACCGGTAAAAGGGTCGCTCGCTCGCTTGACTAACAAAACCTTTAAATCCGCATCTTTTACAGTGAACAACACACTATCAACTGTAAATAGAGGGTTTTTATATTTTCTAATATCGTAACTATCAGCCACTTTCCCATCCACACTAAGATCTTAGCGACAAAATATCTGGTAGCCCCAAAAATTTCAACTAGCAGAGTTAACCGCTCCACTATGCTAGTCGCACTTTAGCTCAAAAAATATCTTGCTTGATTTAGGTACGTTTGATAACCTTCTTTGTGTCGATGGGACACAAAGATTGAAAGGATGCCAAATGAAAGTACTTAGCTATGACTCAGCAGGTAATAAATCACAGCTCGATTATGATAACTTCAGCTTTTCAGGGGGTGAAGAACATATTCGATTCAGCCCAGCCTCATTACTTCATACTGTAAAAATAGAAATTTTTGAACGGCTTAACGACTCATCAAAAGTGATCAGGCTGATGATGGCCGTTGATGCTTTAAGAAGAATAACAGCTAAGAGCACGACTATTGAGCTTGTGATCCCTTATTTTCCCTACGCTCGGCAAGATAGAGTGTGTGTAGAAGGTGAAGCATTGGGTGCCGCTGTTATGGCAAATATCATTAACAGCTTAAACTTTTCAAAAGTAACCATTTGGGATTCACACAGTGATGTCTCACCAGCTCTAATACATCGAGTAACCAATATCGAGCAGGTCGCGTTACTGGGACGGTGTGAAGAGTTAAGCAAACGCTTATCTGTGGGTGAACTAACGCTAATCTCTCCTGATGCTGGTGCCAGCAAAAAGACACTTAAGATTTCCGAAAAATTTAATGGAGTGCCCGAAGTAATTCAAGCTCACAAAGTCAGAGATCTCAAAACGGGCGACATAATAAAAACCGAAGTACTAGGCGATGTTAAAGGTAAAAATGTACTGATCGCAGATGATATCTGTGATGGTGGGAGAACCTTTATTGAATTAGCGAAAGTACTCAAGAATGAAGGGGCTTTAGAAGTGTCTTTGTTCATTACCCATGGAATTTTTTCCAAAGGACTCGATGTGTTTGAGGGGCTGATCGATCACATCTACACAACCGACTCCTTTAGACCCGCGAATGAGTTTAAAAGTAACAGCGATATAAATTTACAAATAATTGAGATGTAGGGACAACACCATGACTATTACAGCTGCAAGTATGCAAAAGGATGTTTATAAAGAGTTTCATAGTCGCGCTTACCACCCTAGTGTAACCGAAGTATATGCAAATTATACTTCTAGAAGTGGCAAGCTAAGCAACATAACAGACAATGACAAGGTAGCTTTTGTTGGCTTGCAATATTTTATAAAGAGCTACCTGTTAGAAGAGTGGAACGAGTTTTTTAAACAAGATAAAGCAGTTGCTGTTGCAACTCATAAGCGAATTATGAGCTCAATGCTTGGCTATTCTGTTGATGTTACATACCTAGAAGATCTTCATGATTTAGGGTATTTACCACTCAAAATCAAAGCACTGCCAGAAGGAACACTGGTTCCTTATTTAGTGCCCCCCATCACAATAGTTAATACAAAACCGGGTTTTCAATGGCTGACCAATATGATCGAAACCGTGTTAAGTTGCGAGAATTGGCCAATTCAAACAAGCGCAACTACTTCTGTTGCCTATTTCAAAGTATTTAAAGAGTTTGCAACTAAAACGGGATTACCCGCTGATTTTGTGCCATTTCAAGGTCATGACTTCAGCTTCAGGGGAATGTTTGGCAAGCATGCAGCTGCCATGAGTGGCTTTGGCCATTTAGCATCAGGGTTAGTTGGCACAGATACTATTCCCGCAGTTTTATTCGCAGAGAAATACTACGGTGCAAATGTTGATAAAGAACTAGTTGGCTGCTCAGTAGATGCAACAGAACACTCGGTAACTTGCTCTTGGATTATGGAGGGAGAAATTGAGTTTTTTAAATACCTAATGAAAGAACAATCCCCAAAAGGAATACTAAGCGTAGTGTCTGATACATGGGATTTTTGGACTTTAGTCACTGATTATCTCCCACAATTAAAAGACGATATTATGATGCGGGACGGTACGTTAGTTATTCGTCCTGACTCAGGAGACCCTGTAAAAATACTCACAGGATACAAAGTTTCCCCTGTCTCAGATTACAGTGAGCTATTTCAGAACCAGGGCGAGGCTGAAAAAGAAGCAATTTCGCAAGGGTATGAGGCCTACAGGTTTAATGGTGAATACTTTGGATTCGAAAATAATTCGACCATTAGGCTCATGGAGTGCGAAGTTAAAGGCTTGATAGAGTGCCTCTGGGACATTTTTGGTGGCACGACTACGGCTCAAGGATACAAGTTGTTGGACGATCATATTGGCGCAATTTACGGGGACGCAATCACCCTAAGTCGTCAGCGTCAGATACTACAACGACTCATGGACAAAGGCTTCGCATCAAAGGTTGTTTTAGGTATTGGTTCATATAGCTACCAATACGTAACTCGAGATACACATGGCTCCGCAGTTAAAGCCACAAGTGTAGTAAAGGATGGTCAACGTTTAGCCATCTTCAAAGACCCCAAAACAGACGCTAAAAAGAAATCATCGAAAGGGTTGTTAAAGGTAGAACGTATCGATGGTGAACTAACCCTATTTGATAACGTATCAGAACAAGAGGAGCAACAAGGACTTTTAGACGTTGTTTTTGAAGATGGTAAGTTATTAAAAGAGACAACCCTTGACGAAATCAGAACCTTAATAGCTCAACAGGTTTAGCGGTTTTAGGTTGGACAACAGTTAACAAACACTATCACTATCTACTTATGGTAAGAACATGAACGTGCTTTATCAGGGCTGTCATGTTCTTACCACATTGATGAATCTATCAACCTCGTGAAACCATCTATTTTTCACTCATAGCTAGCCAGTCCTGTGGCTTTAAGTAATGCTCGTATAGTTTCGCCTCAGCAGTGCCTGGGGCAGGAGTATAGTCATATTCCCACCTCGCCAACGGTGGCATAGACATGAGAATAGACTCTGTGCGGCCACCGCTTTGCAAGCCAAATAAAGTGCCTCGGTCCCAAACTAAATTGAACTCTACATAACGACCGCGACGATAAAGCTGAAATTGGCGCTGCTGTTCGTCATAGTCAGTGTCTTTTCGCTTACTGACTATCGGCAGATAAGCATCTAAATAGCCATTACCCACCGCCTGCATAAAGGCAAAACTTTTTTCGAATCCCCATTCATTAAGATCATCAAAAAATAATCCGCCAACACCTCGAGTTTCATCACGATGTTTCAAATAGAAGTAATCATCACACCACTTCTTATATTTTGGATACACATCCTCCCCGAATGGGTCGCATAAATCTTTAGCAACCTGATGCCAATGCTCTACATCTTCACGTTCAGGGTAAAAAGGTGTTAAATCAAATCCACCACCAAACCACCAAATAGGCTGCTCGCCCTCTTTTTCGGCGATAAAAAAGCGTACGTTGGCATGGCTGGTTGGGATATGCGGGTTTTTCGGATGAATAACCAATGAGACACCACATGCATGAAAACTTCGTCCAGCAAGCTCAGGCCGATGTGCTGTTGCTGATGCCGGCATTGACGCACCAAACACGTGAGAAAAATTGACACCGCCTTGTTCGATAATAGCGCCGTCACGAATAACGCGCGTACGTCCGCCACCGCCCTCTTCTCGCTGCCAAGCATCTTCTACAAACTGTGCCTTGCCATCAGCCTGCTCTAGACCAGCGCAGATCTCATCCTGCAACGCTTTAAGGTATTCTTTCACTTGTGCTAAAAGTTGTGATGCCATGATTAACCTCGAAACGTTTGCCCGCTGAGGGCGTCTTTTATGGTGCTGGGCTGTTGCTGGCCACCTAAAGGTTCATCAACATAGCAACCCACTTGTTCGGCAAACGCCGCTTTCGCAGCCGCAATTGAGCTAACCGGCTGCTCGCCACTCAAGTTGGCACTCGTTGACACTAAAGGGCCACCAAAGGCTTGGCATAAACGCTTCACAGTTGGGTGATTGGTCACTCGCACCGCTATGCTATCAAACTTGCCAGTAAGCCATTTTGGCGTATCAGCGGCAGCCGGCATCACCCAAGTGACTGGGCCTGGCCACTGCGAAAAGATATCAGCGCGCTTATCCATAGGAATTTTGTGATCGGCCACATAAGGCAGTAACTGACCGTAATTATCGGCAATAAGAATTAAACCCTTCTCAACCGGACGCTGCTTAATAGCCAATAGCTTTTCTACTGCCTGTTGGTTCATTGGGTCGCAACCCAGCCCGTACACGGCCTCTGTTGGGTAAAGAATAACCTCACCCTGTTGTAAGCTTTCTACAACCGGGTCTACTGTGATTGGCTCTGACACCTTCTAACTCTCCACGTTCTCAGCTTGTTTATGCCCACAGGACTTTTGCGGACATTGTAACACAGGTCCCCCAGCAAGATTACGCTTGACCATGACCGGCCAATCACACTGAGGGCAAGCATGAGCCACGGGCTCATAGTTCAAGCTGTATTTGCATTTGGGGTAAGCATCGCAAGAGTAAAAAGTTTTACCATATTTATTACTACGTTTAGTTAAACGACCATCATGACACTTTGGGCAGGTTACTAGGTTTTGCTCTGGCTGCTGTTGCTTTTGATCGGCGATGTAATGGCACTGAGGGAAATTGGTACAACCGATAAACATGCCAAAGCGGCCGTTTTTCACCGCTAAAGGCGAATCACACTCAGGACAGGGATTATCGTCTAATACCTTAAGTACGGCTGTGTCATGTTGGTGCAAAGGACGAATGAAGTCACACTTCGGGTAGGCTGCGCACCCTAAAAAAGGACCGTTCTTAGAGTGCCGCATCACCAACTCACAACCACACTGGGGACACACTTCGTATTCTTTCTCTAGAGCATGTTGATTAGCATTAAATAACGAATGGTCGATCTTGCTCACGCACTACTCGCACTTTGGTGAATTTGCGCCCAATATACTGACCCCAACACAGAGATCAAGCTTAATGCAGTGTTGGGTTCGGGTCATCGAAAATTAAATCTTCCATTTGTGCATAAGCCTGCTCCTGCCCAGGCACACTTAACAACACCATCAGCACCACCCACTTCAAATCGTCCAGTGCAATTTGCTCTTGGTCCAGTGCTACAGCGCGATCGATAACCATCTCTCGAGTTGTGCTATTTATAACGCCAATTTGCTCTAGGAACATCAAAAAGCCTTGGCACTGAGTATCAAGTTTCATACTTTCGTATTCGGTATAGATACGGCATGCTCCAGTTGGGGCATTATGCAAATAAGGGCGCTCATCACTATATTGCAACTGAGCTAACTGCTCCAACCAATCCAGTGCTTTAAATATTTCGCTGTTGTTGAACCCCGCTTTACGTAATTCGTCGGTGAGTACGTTCTCTTCGACAAAAATTTCACTCTCGCTGTGAATATAGTTTTCAAACAAATACATTAGGATATCAAACATATTACCCGCCCCCTGTTTTTACATAGCCCTCTGAGGTGCTCTCTATTAGCCCCTCCAGCTCTAAATCGACTAGTTGCGTCAGTAGTTCTGTAATGGGTACTTCGGCACTACTAGCAATGTCATCAACGCAAGTAGGCTCGTAACCAATATGACGAAGTATGCTGTTTTCATCCTCACGGTAAGTAGGTTCACTCTTTATATATAGACTGTTTTGTGCAGAAAAACCTAACTCGAGCAATACATCTTTTGCCGATTCGACCAAGGCCGCGCCCTCTTTTATTAGCTTATGGCAGCCTTTGGCATAGGGATTATTAATCGAGCCCGGTATAGCCATCACCTCTCGATTATAGTCTGCAGCCAGTTCAGCCGTGATCAATGAACCACTTTTACGCTCAGCCTCAACCACTAAAGTAGCGACCGATAAGCCAGCTATAATGCGATTACGTCTAGGGAAATGCATAGCCCGAGCCGGAGTTGTGGGCACAAACTCACTGACTAACAGACCATTTGTCAAAATATCATCACGTAAGGCTTTATTGCGGCGGGGGTAACAAATATCAACACCAGTGCCAAGCACAGCTACAGTTTGACCTGTCGCCATCAATGCCCCCTGATGCGACATGGCGTCTACGCCCATTGCCATGCCTGAAGTGATTGTTAGCCCCGCAGCACTCAATTGCTGGGCTATTTCTTGGGCACATCGCTTCCCAGCAAGCGAAGCACTGCGACTGCCGACCATCGCGATTTGTGGTAGTTTGAGAAGCTGGGTATTGCCTCTGCAAAACAGTAATAGCGGTGCATCGGGTAACTCAGCTAACAGCTCGGGGTAAGCAGACGTACCCAAGGCTATAACATCAATACCTTGATGTTTGAATGCTTGAATCTTGCGCTTGTAGTTAGCAATATTAAGCGCTGAAAGGGCTCCAATGATGTTGGCTTTTACGCCGTAGCATTGCAAACACTCAGGCTCCGTAACCATGCGGGCTAACGGTACATGCGTAAGCAACTTATTGACATCGCGGCAGCTAAGTCCACGAACATAGAACAAAGCCAGTAATGCGGCTTGATGGAAATGTAAATCGGCCTCTGACGAGGCCGATGATAACGGTAACTGTTGTGCCATGCTCCCTCCTTGAGCACAACCCAACGCAGTGTACGATCAGCTGTTACTAATTAACACTGACTACATCGCCAACGCGAATTGGGCGTAGCGTTTTTGTGACAATAGCATAGCTCACTCTATCTTGTACTTTCAGTACCATAAGCTCGCCGACTTTCTCTTTCGGCATATGCCACGTGGTGTTGTCACCATCCTCTTCGAAATTAAAGGACTCTTCAATGTTAGACGCAACTTTCTCGTAAGTGCTCGCGTCTTCTTTATAACTTGGCCCATCGTCACCATCAACCACGGTGGGTGACTGTCGACGAATATCAAACATATGTCCTGCTTTCACTTCGTCTGTCAGGCCACGATTGAGTACCACGATGTCCATCTTGCTGAATTCACGCAGCTCATTAGTTGACGCAATAATTTCGCCATCAATTTCCTTGTCAGGGCGACGCATTTTAAAGAACGCAGGCAAGCTTTGCCCTTCGCTGACGGGCAGTAAGAAGTCACCAGCATTAATTTCACGCTTCACATCGTTAACAAACACAGAGGCTGGCACACCGTTATCGAAGTCTCCCGAGCGGAACGCACGCGCAGTAGCAACAAGCTTCACCTCGTAGCCAAGCACTTCTTCTGTTTGTGGGTCAATGTAAGGATCATCTTTGTGGTAAATAGCGTAGTTACGGTTACGTTCTAAATCGCCTTTAACGTAAAGAATGTGGCCTTTAGTTGGGCGCTTAACGTTCTCGTTAGCACCTAACACATAGGGCTGAGCCGCTATTTGCTCTTCACTTAGCGCCTGTTCATAGGTTAAAAATGGACGCAATAGCTCTAAAGAAATAGTTGGAATAGCGCTATCACTCTTCATGGTTTTGCGACCATGGGGAGTTAGTTTTTGATAGTTTTCTGGACGCTCCATCACTAAGCGAGGTCGACCCTGAGCGTCATACACAAGGTATAACGTATCACCCGGATATATAAGGTGAGGGTTATCAATTTGTGGATTCATTTGCCACAGCTCTGGCCATAACCAAGGCTTGTCCAAATAAATAGCAGAGATATCCCATAACGTATCTCCCTTTTCTACCACATACTGCTCAGGGGCATTTTCTTTTACCGTTAGAACATCTGCTAATGATGGAAAAGCAGCCGCAAGTGCTAATACGGCAGCCGATAGCTGTTTTATCATTGTAATGAGCTTCCTCAAGCTTGTTTTATTATAATTATTACCCAATAACCTGTTAAAGGTGCACACGAATGGCTAAAATAAAAACATAACACAATACCCGATATTTAGCACAATTTTTAATAAGGTAGCTATGGCACTTTTAGAAGTACTTCGATTCCCTGATGAACGTTTGCGCACAGTCGCTCAACCAGTAACCGATATTAACGATGATGTTCGCACCATCGTCAAAGACATGTTAGAGACCATGTACGATGAAAATGGTATTGGTCTTGCGGCCACCCAGGTTGATATTCATCAGCGTATCGTCGTCATCGATGTTTCCGACGAGCGCGACCAGCCGTTGGTTCTTATTAATCCTGAGATTACTCATAAAGACGGCTCTACGGTCAGTGAAGAGGGTTGTCTATCCGTTCCAAACTCCTATGCGAAGGTTGATCGCGCTGAAACGGTGACAGTAAAAGCCCTGAATGAACAAGGTGAAGAGTTCAGCCTTGACGCCGACGGTTTACTGGCCATTTGCATTCAACATGAATTAGACCACCTACTAGGTAAGCTATTCATTGATTACTTATCTCCTTTGAAGCGCCAACGTATTCGCAAGAAGCTTGAAAAAGAAGCGCGTCTTGCCGCAAAAGCTCAGTAACAAGGATAAACAGTGACTCAAGCTCTTCGCATCGTATTTGCCGGTACGCCGGATTTTGCCGCCCGCCATTTGCAGGCACTTATTGACTCAGAACATGAGGTGGTTGGCGTGTACAGCCAACCTGATCGCCCCGCAGGTAGAGGAAAAAAGCTCAAGGCCAGTGAGGTTAAAACGCTTGCTTTAGAGCATAACTTACCTGTTTATCAGCCAACTTCTCTAAAAGACGAGCAGGCACAACAGCAACTTGCAGAGCTAAACGCCGACGTTATGGTGGTAGTTGCGTACGGGTTGTTATTGCCAAAAGCGATTTTAACAACCCCCAGATTAGGTTGCCTCAATGTCCACGGCTCCATTTTACCTCGCTGGCGAGGCGCAGCCCCTATTCAGCGCGCTATCTGGGCTGGCGATAAGGAAACGGGCATCACTATTATGCAAATGGATGAAGGTCTTGATACTGGCGATATGCTGAGTATTGCTCGTTGCCCTATCGCAGCTGATGAAACCTCAGCTTCATTGTACGCCAAGCTTGCGCAGCTAGGCCCTTCAGCGTTAATTGATACCTTAGCCAAGCTCTCTACCATAGAGCCAGAGCCCCAAGACGATGCTCAAGCAAACTACGCTAAAAAATTATCTAAAGAAGAGGCGGAGTTAGACTGGCAGCTTGATGCCGAGCAATTAGCTCGCAACGTGAGAGCCTTTAACCCATGGCCTATTTGTTTTACCAAGATGCAAGGCAATACCGTCAAGGTATGGCAAGCCGACGTTGTTACCGAGCAAGGTGCACCAGGGCAAATATTGCGGGCCGATAAAAACGGTATTGTGGTCGCCTGCACCAACCATGCTCTGTGCATTACCGAGCTTCAACCGCCAGGTAAAAAACCCATGTCCGCCCAAGACTTTTTAAACGGCCGAGCCGATTGGGTCAGTGTGGGTAGCACCTTGGCACATATTGCAGGCGAAACCCATGAGTAATGTTCGCGCCCAAGCGGCGCACACACTCTATCACGTCGTCGATCGCGGGGTTTCTCTCTCGGCAGCTCTGCCCCGCTACAGCCGGGACCTCAATCCAAAAGATAAGGCTTTGATGCAGCAGATCTGTTATGGCGTCTTACGCTACCTGCCAAGCCTAGAGTTTTATTGTCAGCAACTGCTGGATGAGCCCCTCAAAGGTAAACGTCGTGTCTATCAGTTTTTACTCTATGTTGGCCTGTATCAATTAATACATATGCGTGTTCCCGAGCATGCCGCAGTGGGTGAAACCGTTAATGCACTCAAAGCGATGCGCGCACCAGGCCTGAAAGGCCTAGTTAACGCCGTATTACGGAGTTTTCAGCGCCAACGCGATGAGCTCGAAGCCGCAGCAACACAGATCGATGCTTGTAAATATAATCACCCAGGCTGGTTATTAAAAAAACTTAAGCGCGACTACCCAGAACATTGGCACACCATTGTTGCCCAAAACCAGGCGCAAGCGCCCATGTGGTTACGCGTGAATCAACGTCAGTATACTTGCGAGCAATATGCGCACCTGCTCAGCAAACAAGGTATCGAGTACAGTCAATTTGCCGATTACCAAGATGCAATAAAGCTTAAAAAAGCAGTGGATGTGCAGAAACTACCAGAGTTTTTCGCAGGGGCAAGCTCTGTCCAAGATGCAGCTGCTCAGCAAGCCGCGAGGCTGCTTGGCGCACAAGATGGTGAATATGTGCTCGACGCCTGCGCCGCGCCGGGCGGCAAAACCTGCCACATACTTGAGTTGGCCGATGCAAAAGTGATGGCACTTGACTGTGATGCCGAACGCCTAGACAAAGTGCGCGCTAACTTACAGCGATTACATCTTGATGCCGAACTTGTTTGCGCCCAAGCACAAGACACAGAGTCATGGTGGCAAGGTCAGCAATTTGATCGCATTTTATTGGATGTTCCCTGCTCAGCAACAGGGGTGATACGCCGTCATCCTGATATTAAATGGTTAAGACGACACTCTGATATTGACGAGCTCGCTAAGCTACAGGGACAAATCCTTGATGCTATTTGGCCATTATTGAAGCCGGGCGGAACTTTACTTTATGCAACTTGTTCGGTGCTATCAGAAGAAAATCAAGAGCAGATGAAAGCCTTCTTCACACGCCATCGTGATGCTCAGCATAGCCCACTGCACGAGCAAGACTCTATAGCTCAACCAGGGTGGCAATTATTACCTGGCGACACCGATGGCTTCTATTACGCAAAAATAATAAAACAGTGATATAGCAATGAAAATTATCATCTTAGGCGCGGGGCAAGTCGGCGGAACACTGGCTGAAAACCTTGTCGGCGAGCAGAACGAAATCACCGTTGTCGACATTGATGGCGATCGCTTGCGCGAGCTACAGGACAAATATGACCTGCAAGGAGTCACTGGGCACAGTGCTCACCCCGATATTTTGCGCAAGGCCGGCGCTGAAGATGCTGATATGATTATTGCCGTCACCAGCTCCGATGAAGTCAATATGGTGGCCTGCCAAGTGGCCTACAGTATTTTTAATACCCCCACCAAGATTGCCCGTATTCGCTCGGAGCAATACCTGCGCTATCGTCAGCAGTTGTTCCATAATGACGATTTGCCGGTGGACCACTATATCGCTCCTGAGCAACTTGTTACCAAGTACATCCGCCGCCTTATTGATTATCCGGGCGCCTTACAAGTGCTGCAATTTGCCGATGGCAAGTTGTCTCTGGTCGCAGTCAAAGCCTACTATGGCGGTTTACTCGTTGGTTATGCGCTATCAGCATTGAAAGAACACATTCCCAATGTAGAGACTCGTGTTGCTGCAATTTACCGCCAAGGCAAGGCTATCAAACCCTTGGGCACCACAGTGATCGAAGCCGACGATGAGATCTTCTTTATTGCCGCAACCAAGCATATTCGTGCGGTAATGAGTGAACTGCAAAAGCTTGAGCGTTCTTATAAGAAGATCATGATCGCCGGTGGCGGTAACATTGGTGCTGGCTTGGCCCGCTCGTTGGAAAAAAACCATAGCGTTAAGCTGCTGGAGCGTAACCCACAACGAGCTGAGCAACTATCTGAAATGCTCGATGATACTGTGGTTTTTTGTGGTGATGCGTCTGATCAGGAGCTGCTATCAGAAGAGCATATTGAGCAAGTCGATGTATTCATTGCAGTGACCAATGACGACGAAGCCAATATTATGTCAGCGATGTTGGCAAAACGTATGGGGGCGCAAAAAACCATGGTGCTCATTCAACGTGGCGCCTATGTTGACTTGGTGCAAGGCGGCGAAATTGACATTGCTATTTCACCACAGCAAGCGACCATTTCAGCCCTGCTGACTCACGTAAGACGCGGTGACATCGTCAATGTTTACTCGTTACGTAAAGGCGCGGCAGAGGCAATTGAAGCCGTAGCCCATGGTGATGAGAACACCTCTAAAGTGGTAGGCAGAGCTATCTCTGAAATTAAACTACCTGCAGGGACGACTATTGGCGCTATCGTGCGCAATGATGACGTACTGATAGCCCATGATGATACAGTGATCCAAAGTGGTGACCATGTCATTATGTTCTTGATAGATAAAAAGCACATTCATGTGGTTGAGAAGCTCTTCCAGGTCAGCGCAATGTTTCTGTAAAACATAAAAAAGCAGCCTTAGTGGGTGGACTAAGACTGCTTTTGCGTTGCTCTAATGGGTCTGGGTATTTACTCAGCGTGAGCAAATTCTTCCTTAGATAGCTCGCCATTTCCATCAATATCAAGCTCATCAAATTTAGTTAGAATCGCTGCATCTGCACTTGCCTCTTCCTTGCTGATGCTGCCATTACCGTCGACATCCAATGTATCAAAAGTAGAACCTGCGATAGCTGTTGCAGAAGAAGCCAAAATCGCCATAGCAAGTAGTGTGTTAGTCGTTTTCATCACGCTCTCCTCTTAGTTGGCGTTAAATTACTCAGCTTTTGCGAATTCTTTTTCGCTCAGCTCACCGTCTTTATTGGCGTCCAAATCCTTGAACTGCTGCATTAGCTCTGGATACTTAGACGCTTCTTCCATGCTGATAGCGCCATTGCTATCTACGTCTACACTGTTAAAGTCCATATCCAATGCGAATGCTGATGATGCGCTTACTAAACCTACGATAGCGACTGCTTTTGTCGAATTTTTCATAATGTATCCTCTTTACTGTGTGGTGTTGTCCGGTGTTGCGCAGTCGTTACTGCGCTTTAGCAAATTCTTGCTCAGATAACTCACCGTTCATGTCAGTATCCAAGTCTTTAAATTGACTCATAAGCTCAGGATACTTAGACGCCTCTTCCATACTGATAGCGCCGTTGCCGTCGGCATCGATAGTGTTGAAATCTGCATCCAGTGCGAAAGCTGAAGATGCGCCTACAAGTGCCATTAATGCGACTGTGTGTTTCATGGTTTTCATAACTTGCTCCTTACCTTGTTTGGTAAATAATTGGGTTACTCGGCTTTTTCGAACTCTGCTTTTGAGAGCTCACCGTTGCCATCTGTATCGAGTTGATCGAACTGCTCCATTAGAGCGGCATCGACAGAGGCCTCTTGAACACTGATAGCGCCATTGCCGTCGGCATCAAGTGCGTTAAAATCTGCTGCAAATACAGCGCTTGATGCAGCTAAAGTGACAAATGCGATTGTTGACGTCATACCTTTCATAACAAATCCCTCTTAATGGAAATAAAGTGCGTGAGAAAGAGCGAATAGCGCTTAAGCTTGCTCGAACTCTTCTTTTGAAAGCTCACCGTTACCATCGGTATCTAGCTTGTCGAAGTGCTTGCTAAGCTCTGCATCCACTGCTGCTTCTTGCTTGCTGATAGCGCCATTGCCGTCTGCATCTAAAGTAGAGAAATCTGCTGCAAATGCTGCGCTTGAAGCTGCTAAAGTGATAAGTGCTAAAGTTGAAGTCATGCGTTTCATAATAAGTATCCTTCTGGACTGAAAACTAAAATCTGAAATTGATGTTTAAACTAAGCGCTTAAGCTTGTTCAAACTCTTCTTTTGACAGCTCACCGTTACCATCGGTATCTAGTTTGTCGAAGTGCTTGCTAAGCTCTGCATCCACTGCTGCTTCTTGCTTGCTGATAGCGCCATTGCCGTCTGCATCTAAAGTTGAGAAATCTGCTGCAAATGCTGCGCTTGAAGCTGCTAAAGTGATAAGTGCTAAAGTTGAAGTCATGCGTTTCATAATAAGTATCCTTCTGGACTGAAAACTAAAATCTGAAATCTGAAATTAATGTTTAAACTAAGCGCTTAAGCTTGTTCAAACTCTTCTTTTGACAGCTCACCGTTACCATCGGTATCTAGCTTGTCGAAGTGTTTGCTAAGCTCTGCATCCACTGCTGCTTCTTGCTTGCTGATAGCGCCATTGCCGTCTGCATCTAAAGTAGAGAAATCTGCTGCAAACGCTGCGCTTGAAGCTGCTAAAGTGATAAGTGCTAAAGTTGAAGTCATGCGTTTCATAATCAATATCCTTCTTTACTTGTTGAAATCTGTGTCAGTAACGTTCTGTGCTAATTGCTACTGCGTTTTAAACTCACCCTGACTATTACAAGTCCGATGCCAACATTAAAAAAGCATTATTTATCATGGAGATATATGTAAGTAAGGGGAGTTAAGGGCCATTACACTATGTTTTTCTGTTGCTCTTTTGCGACACAGTTCAGGCTTAAAAGATAATATCTATATTTTTCAAAAGGTTATTTTGCAACTTCTCACCTTGAATTCAGCCAATTACCTGCCTGGATTGCGCTGAAGGTGACTTTTAACTGAATGAAAGTGTAATGCCATCATTCTCATAAATTATTTTTTATGTTTATTTATATAAAATTCAACAACTTATAATTTAAATAACTATTTGTAAGGGGATTTTTATTGAGCCCCGACTGCACACCAAGCGCTGTGTTGCTTTTTAGCAACAACGCATCTTTGGTTCAGTAAAGAGATGGAATTTAGGACAAAAAGAAATACAGAAGAGATAAAAAACAATTGAGTGCCTACGCTAGGCATCCACGCCTCAACGCCACTCAACGAATGACGTTAAGTCACCGCCACGAGATAGAAAAGGGAGAGCATGGTGGCAGGAATTCATCCTGAAGCGACGCCCGGCTCAGGCATCCACGCCTTCGCGTTCGGCCCTCAACGAGTGACGTTAAGTCACTCGCAGTCGCAAGCGACCGTGCCTCACCCACGCCAGAATGTTGGGGTAAACAGCACGAGGAGAGTAAATATCTCTAACCGGCCAAAGACCATTGCCAATGTCAGGATCCACTTTGCGCTATCACTAATGTCACCATAGTGAGCGGCTACTTCACCCAAGCCTGGACCCAGGTTATTAAGGCAGGCGGCGGTCGCCGAGAAGGCAGTGATATTATCTAGCCCCGTCCCCATCAAGCTGATCATAATAATTACAAACACCAAGGCATAGGCAGAGAAAAAGCCCCATACCGCCTCCACAACCTTATCTGGCAGGGCTTTACGACCTAGCTTAATCGAATAGATGGCGCGCGGGTGGACCAAGCGGTTAAGCTCCCGGATACCTTGTAAGTACAACAAAAACACCCTCACTACTTTCATTCCCCCGCCTGTGGAGCCCGCACAGCCACCAATGAAACTGGAAAAGATCAGCAGCATAGGTAGAAACAGCGGCCAAGCGGAGAAGTTATCGGTCGCAAAACCGGCGGTGGTACTGATGGAAACGGCCTGAAACATCGCCTGGTCGAGCGTTTCATCACCATTGGCGTAAATGTTATTAGAGGAAAGCACTGCGAAACAGATAATGATGAGTGCCACTTGAATCAGAAAAAATGCTTTAAACTCAGGGTCGCGCAAATAAACTTTACCACTACGACTGGCCACTGCTGCGTAGTGCAGTGAAAAGTTGATTGCAGCAATTAGCAAAAACACCACACAGATCAGGTTAATCACGGGGCTATCAAAGTGCCCCATCGACGCATCATAGGTAGAGAAACCACCAATGGCTATGGTTGAAAAGGCATGACAAATCGCATCAAACCAATTCATTCCCGCAACCCAATAAGCCAGCGTGCAAGTTAAGGTAAGCGACACATAGATATACCACAGGTGTTTTGCCGTATCGGCAATTCGTGGTGTCATTTTTGAATCTTTCACCGGCCCTGGCGTCTCAGCACGGTACAGCTGCATCCCACCCACACCAAGCATAGGGAGCACGGCAACGGCAAGTACGATGATCCCCATACCGCCCAGCCATTGTAATTGCTGGCGATAGAAAAGCACCGACTTAGGTAAGTACTCTATGCCCGTCAATACGGTCGCACCGGTAGTGGTCAGCCCAGAAAACGCCTCAAATACAGCGTCTGCCATCGATAACTTGGGCGCATCTAGAAAAATCAGCGGTAAAGATGCGAACGAGCCCAGCACCAGCCAAAACAACACCACAATTAAAAAGCCTTCCCGAGCCTTTAAATCTCCATGCTCATTACGGTTGGGGTAGTAGGCAATTAAGCCAGCAATGACGCTAAAGACAAAAGCGAGAATAAAAGGTAAGCCGCCGCCATCTTTGTATATTAGTGAGACCAAGGCTGGCGGCACCATAGTGATGCTGAATAACGCCACCAGCTGGCCCAGTATTTTTATTATCGTGCGGTATTGCATCTAGCGCATCGCCGTGACTTTTGTTTGCATGTTATTGTCTTACTGTTTTATTTTTAACTCAACAGTACCGTGGCTTAAATCAAAGATATCTTTTATCGCTGCATCGCTTTGGCGCTCATCAATACATATCTGCCAACGAATGGCGCTATCATATTGCTTCTCAATATCAAGGACTTGATAGTGAGTTTGCAACCTTTGCTCTATGACTCCCTGTAGAGCATAGTCACTGTCGCCAATGAGTACCACACTAGGCACCTTAACCTGGGTAACTAGTTGCGCCAGCGCGTTATTAAGCGTACCACCATAGGCACGAACCAACCCACCGGTCCCAAGCTTAATACCACCGAAGTAACGCGTTGTCACAGCACAAATTTCGCCAAGGCCACTGCCTTGAAGTACATTCAGCATTGGTTTGCCAGCAGTCCCATTGGGCTCGCCATCATCGGAAAAGCCATACACATGGCTGCCTCCTGGAGCCCCTGCTACATGAGCCCAACAGTTATGGCGGGCATCGGGGTAACGGCGATTAATATCGGCGATAAAGTCTTTTGCCGCACTAATATCCGGCGTGTGCGCCACATGTACAATAAAGGTGCTCTTTTTGATTTCTTCTTCGTAACTTAAGGGCTCACTAGGGTATGAGTATTCAGACATAACGGCAGGATCATTGATAGCAAACTGCGGAGCACTTAGGCCCCGCAGTGAATGGGTGGTTAATCGAGCTCTAGCTCGCGAGTCATATTCTCAAGGCTGTCTTCGTGAACAATGATATTGTCCTCAATACGAATACCACCGAAAGGCTTAAGTTCTGCGACCTTGTCCCAATTAATATGCTGATTATTATCTGTCGCTGCTAAATCACCGAGCAAGGAATCAATAAAGTACAACCCAGGTTCAATGGTAAATACTTGATTCGCTTCAATCTTACGGGTGCAACGCAGGAATGGGTGACCTTCAGGCGGCTCTTGGTGTGCGCCCTGCTCGTCAGCCATAAAACCACCCACATCATGTACTTGTAAACCAATATGATGGCCTAAACCATGTGGGAAGAACGTTGAGGTAATGCCTTTGGCAACAATCTCATCGGCCGATAAGTTGACGATGTTAAAGTCACTCAGTATTTGCGCCACACGTTGGTGACAATCAAGGTGTAACTCACCATATAACTTGCCAGGCGCCAACTGGTTACATAGTGCAATTTGGTGCTGCTTCATGGTGGCAACAAGCTCAGCAAATTCCCCTTCACCAGTAAAGTCATAGGTTCGAGTAATATCGGCTGCGTAACCATTGAAGTTGGCGCCAGCGTCAATCAAAAAAGAACGATGGGTAGCAGGAGCAACACGATCAAAGTGCGTGTAGTGCAAAATGGCGCAGTTTTCATTTAGCGCCACAATGTTGCCGTAAGGTGTGTCATTTTCGCTGTGTTGGGTCGCTAACAGATAGGCTTGTTGAATTTCAAATTCGGACTTGCCTTGAAAAAACGCATCTCGCGCAGCTTTGTGACCTTGTACGGCGATTTTATTCGCCTCACGCATACAAGCAAGTTCGTACTGCGTTTTGTAGGCACGGTGGTAATGATAAAAGTTCATTACCGGCTCCGGATTCATCAGCTCAAAACCCAAAGCTTGAGCGACTTCCAAGTATTCGCCAATATATGCAAATCGCGCCTTATCATAGGGTAGTAACTTTTCTACCTGATCCGGTTTCACCAGCAGTTCAATATCAAAGTAGTCAGCCCAATACTCATTCGGCTCATCGGGGACCTTGTGCCAAAAGTCCACAGGGCGATAGAAAATCAATTTAGGCTTATCGGTGCCGTTCGCGACAATCCAGCAATGTGGGTTATCTATCACTGGCAACCAGGCCTTAAATTGTGGATTCACCTTAAACGGGTAGTACATATCGTCTAAGAACTGGCGCTTCGCTTGGCCAGAATGGAAAACAACGCCGTCTAGGTTTTCGCGTTCGATAATTTCGCGCGTGCGCTTTTGCAAGGTTGCAATATGTTCAGCGTATAACACCGCTAATTTATTCATGTATCACCCACTTTGCTAAATATTATTAACTGCAGTCTATCACAGCCGCCAGCTGTGCGGCTAACCACCTATGCGCATATCAAGAATAGACGCTAGGATGTTTTCGTTTTTGCCTTGTTTAGTAAGGTATACTTGCCGATAAGCAAATACATTTTTGACATAGTCGCGCGTTTCCCGATACGGGATCAATTCAATCCACAGCTCCGCAGGCATAGCTTGATCCGGTAACCATTTACGTACACGGTGATAACCCGCATTGTAAGACGCTGTTGCTAGCACTTGGTTGCCATTAGTTTTACCCTCTAAATACTTGAGGTACTTGGTGCCCAAATTGATATTAGTGCTGGGCTCGTACAAACGCCGTGAAGACACGGTACTACGATTAATGTACTTCGCGGTGCTAGGAAGAAGCTGCATTAAGCCCCGGGCATTGGCCCGAGAGCGAGCATCCGGAGCAAAAGAGCTCTCACGCCGAGCAATAGCAATACTCCAATCCATATCCACCTTGTTGCGGCGGCTATAGCGCTTAAATAAGTCGGTGAATGCATCAGGGAAGCGTAAATCCACGTAATCCCAAGCCTTTATACGCGCCAATGTAAAGATGGTACTGTCATGCCAGCCTTGTTCACCCGCTAATACCGAAGCCGCTAGTTTCTCCGCTTCACTTGACGTATCTATTAGGTAATTCCATTCCCTGCGCGCGCTGGTGTAGCGCTTCAGTTCATGCAAACGTTTGGCGCGTTTGAAGCCTGGCGCCTGAGCCACCTTTTCCTTCAACCCAGGCGGCAACATCAACTGTTTACTATTAAGGTTAACCGGTTGGTCCAAGCGTGCGGCGGCAAGAAAGCCATAATAATCTCGTTGTTGTGCCAGCGGCAGCCATATATCTTGGGCCTCTTGTGCCCGCCCTTGACGAAAATAGCTGTATGCAAGCCAGTATTTATGGCCATTGCTGAGATTGGTTTTATTAGTGAAGTAAGCTGATATCCCTGGCCAATCTTGCTCTCTGAGCATATTCGCCAAATGCCACTGCATTAGCTTTTTATCATGGCCCGCATCGGGCACTTTATTTAACCAAAACTTCGCTTCATCATGCTGTTTTACCGCCAATGCATAAGCAAAGGCATAGTTAATTTCCTGGCGTTGCTCGTCGGTAAAAGTGAACATGTTATCGAGTTTGGTCCATGCTCGAATCGCTAGTTCCGGATCTCGCCATACCAAACGCTTAACGCCATAATGGGCAATTTCCGCTTCTCTGCTGCTTTTGTTTTTGAACCGGTACAAACCTGCTGCAGCACTGGGGTCTTTGCGCACCGCAGAATATAAATCAGCTAAATAACGCTCATTATTCGGTAGCAACGTTTTCAGGTAGCGCAGCAAGTGGTATTCGCCCTCTCGTGCTGCCAACCCTACCCGTTGCCATACCCGTTGTGGAGTTTGCATCCCAGCATCACGCCACTTAGCGAATAAGGAGTCACACTGTTTCGGTTGAGATTGCCCAACCACCCAGAGATCAGCAACTTGCGCTAATATTGCTCGCTCAGGGGCGCCTAGTTGCAATTGAAAATCTAGGTACTGGCACTTTAACTGCGCGTCGCTTGTGGGTTGATAGTTAGCAACAAAGTCGGCTTTTCGCCCTCTTTTAGCTAGGTAATTAAGCCAGGCTCGACGCACCGGCCACTCGAGGGGAGTATTTTGGTACACGCTCAAAAAGCGCTCTATTTCTGTTTGATATTTTAACTGCGGATGGCGTTTATAAAAGGCCATCTCTACATAAGGCTTAAGTGGGTGATCAAGTTGGCTATTGAGGCGCTTAAACTCTTTATAGTTGCCTGACCAGGCCACCTTTTCCGCCTCTAAAAAATCGTCATTGTCACTGGCTAAAGAAGCACTGGAGGCGTGCAGTAGGGATGCAGCCAGTAACACATGTATAAATCGTTTCATGATAATCCTACGTTTTATCGCGCGAAACACAGGTAACGGAATAACACTAAAAATGCTCAAAAAGGCACGTTACCATTATTGGTTCAACGAACCATCTTAACTGTACTACATTAATGGATGAGTTTTGACCTTTAGTAACCGCATCTATACGTGTTTTGGTCGCATCTCGTATCAGCGTTAATTTTTAACCGAATGTAAATTTTAGCCGGAAATTTTCATTGCATTTTCGGATTAAAGACGCGACACTGATCGAAAACCCAACTCATCGTACCAGTTTCACATGAAACAAAGGGAGATACCCATGATATTTCAGAGCGATTCCTTTGTAGTCTCTTTTATAAAGGACCAAATTGCTGAGTTTAAGTTCACTGTACCTGGTTCAGTGAATAAACTATCTCAACAAACCTTAAACGACTGCTTAGAGGCCATCAAAGAATTACGTCAACGTGACGACATTAAAGGCATGGTATTTACCAGCGATAAAGATCACTTCATCGTTGGTGCTGATATTTTTGAATTCCTACCCACTTTCCAAAGACCAGAGCAAGAGCTTGTAAGCTGGATTAAAAACGCAACCGATGTGTTTGATGCTTTAGAAGACTTACCTTTCCCTACTATCAGTGCCATCAATGGCATGGCTCTTGGCGGTGGCTGTGAGTGGGTTCTGGCGACCGATTTCCGTGTTGGTAGCAGCAAAGCTAAAATCGGTTTACCTGAGACCAAACTGGGTATCATGCCAGGCTTTGGTGGCACCGTGCGTTTACCTCGTATCATCGGTGCAGACAATGCCATGACTTGGATCACTACGGGTCAGGAAAACCGTGCCAATGATGCACTAAAAGTAGGCGCACTTGATGCTGTGGTTGCTGATGACGCGCTTGTTGATGCATGTATCAACATGCTGGAGCAAGCCATTGCGGGTAAGCTTGATTGGCAAAAGCGCCGCGCGACAAAACAAGCGCCATTGAAGATGAATAAGGTAGAGCAAGGCATGAGCTTTGCCATGGCCGAAGGCATGGTTATGGGCAAAACTAAAGGCCACTACCCAGCGCCAGTGCTTGCAGTGAAAACCATTAAAGAAGCCGCGAATATGAGTCGCGACGAAGCCATGGCAGTGGAAAATGCCAACTTCGCCAAGCTGGCTAAAACCAATGAAGCTGCTGCGCTTACCGGTATTTTCTTGAACGATCAGTTCATTAAAGGCAAAGCTAAAAAGCAAGCCAAGGGTAGTAGTGTCAGCATCAACCAAGCTGCGGTACTAGGTGCAGGCATTATGGGCGGCGGTATCGCTTACCAGTCAGCCTACAAAGGCACACCTATTGTCATGAAAGACATTAACCAAGATGCTCTCGACTTAGGTATGGGCGAGGCAGCAAAGCTACTTGGTAAAAAAGTAAAACGCGGCCATATGAACATGGATAAGATGGTCGGCGTACTAGGAAAAATAAAACCGACTCTTAACGATGCGGATGTGCAAAGTGCTGATATCGTAGTTGAAGCCGTGGTTGAGAATCCGAAGGTGAAAAAAGCAGTATTAAGCGACCTTGAGAAAACCTTAGGTGACAATGCTGTACTAACATCAAACACGTCGACTATTCGTATTGATGAACTTGCCACAGCGCTAGAGAAACCTGAAAAATTCTGCGGTATGCACTTTTTCAACCCCGTTCCAAAGATGCCTTTGGTAGAGGTGATTCGTGGCGAGAAAACCTCAGAAGATACCGTTAACGCTGTAGTCGACTATGCCCTTAAGCTAGGTAAGTCGCCCATCGTTGTGAATGACTGCCCTGGGTTTTTCGTAAACCGTGTGCTATTCCCCTACTTTGCTGGCTTCAGCAAAATGGTCAGCGAAGGAATCAGCTTCGCAAAAATCGATAAAGTCATGGAAAATGTCTTTGGTTGGCCGATGGGGCCTGCCTACCTACTAGACGTGGTGGGTATTGATACCGCCTTCCATTGCACTGGCGTGATGGCTGAAGGCTTCCCTGAACGTATGGCTCGCCAAGAGAAAGACCCGGTCGCCGTGTTTGCAGAAGCTAAACGCTACGGTCAGAAAAATGGCAAAGGCTTCTACAGCTATGCTCCTGATCGCCGTGGCCGTTTGAAGAAGAGCCATGATGACGAGGCATTAAAGTTACTATCAACGCTGAGCGACAGTGAGAAAGACGTTGATAAGCAGGAAATGATCGACCGCTGTATGGTACCGATGATCAACGAAGTACTGCTTTGCCTACAAGAAAACATCATTGCTTCACCACAAGAAGCAGACATGGCGTTGGTATATGGTATTGGCTTCCCGCCATTCAGAGGCGGTGTATTCCGCTATTTAGACCAAGTCGGCCTGGCTAACTTTGTAGCAACTGCTGATAAGTACGCACACCTTGGTGCGATTTACCAAGTATCTGACCAAACACGTCAATGGGCCGAGCAAGGCCGCGTGTTTTATCAAGTGGAGGGACAATAATCATGAATAATGTTGTCATCGTTGATTGTATTCGTACACCTATGGGCCGCTCAAAAAATGGCGTATTCCGCCACAAGCGTGCTGAGGACCTTAGTGCCCACTTGATGAAAGGCCTATTAGAGCGCAACCCTGCTGTGGATCCTGCGTCAATAGACGACATCTACTGGGGTTGCGTACAGCAAACCTTAGAACAAGGCTTTAACGTCGGCCGTAACGCCGCACTGTTGGCGGGTATTCCACACACAGTGCCAGCAGTCACTGTAAACCGATTATGCGGCTCATCAATGCAAGCGTTACATGATGCGGCACGCGCAATTATGACCGGTGCTGGCGATACTTACCTTATCGGGGGTGTGGAGCATATGGGCCATGTACCAATGACCCATGGTAATGATTTCCACCCAGGGCTCGCTACTTCTGTAGCTCAAGCCGCAGGTGTGATGGGACTAACAGCTGAATATCTTGCCACCTTGCACGGTATTAGCCGCGAGCAACAGGACCAGTTCGGCGCTCGCTCACACCAACGCGCTCATGCAGCCACAGTAGAGGGTCGCTTTAAAAGCGAGATCCTACCGATGGAAGGCCATGATGAAAGTGGTGCATTGACCTTGGTTGAAGATGATGAAGTTATTCGTCCAGAAACCACCGTCGAGGGTTTATCTCAGCTTCGTCCTGTATTTAACCCGGCCTCGGGTAGCGTCACTGCAGGCACATCTTCAGCGTTGTCTGACGGTGCTTCTGCCATGTTGGTTATGAGTGAAGAAAAAGCTAAAGAGCTAGGCTTGCCAATTCGTGCTCGTGTTAAGTCAATGGCAGTCGCCGGCTGCGATCCATCAATCATGGGTTATGGTCCGGTCCCTGCGACTAAGAAGGCATTGGCGCAGGCAGGTATCAGCATTGATGATATTGACGTTGCTGAGCTTAATGAAGCATTCGCAGCGCAATCTTTACCAGTGCTTAAAGACTTAGGTCTACTGGATAAGGTCGATGAAAAAGTGAATCTAAATGGCGGTGCAATTGCACTTGGGCATCCATTGGGTTGCTCTGGTTCGCGTATTAGCACCACGCTTATCAATATTATGGAAGATAAGGACGCTAAATACGGCCTTGCAACCATGTGTATTGGTTTAGGCCAAGGTATTGCTACGGTGTTCGAACGTCCATAGCCACATCAACTTGGTGACAAAAAGGCGGGTTAAGCATTATTGCTCCCGCCTTTTTTCTTATCTAAAGTTTGGGTAAACTAGCGCTTTTATTCTAAGGCAACGACACCAATGAACTTTGACCAAGCTGACCATGTTCTTGACGCCATGGGCCTACGTTGCCCCGAACCGGTGATGATGGTGCGCGGCACCGTGCGCAAAATGCGCCAAGGCGAGACCCTGCTAATCACCGCTGATGACCCTTCAACGACTCGTGATATTCCCAGTTTTTGTCGTTTTATGGACCACACCTTGGTGGCCCAGAAAACCGAGCAAGCCCCGTATCAGTATTTGATCAGAAAAGGCCAGTAGGCCTTATTCAAACACTTGATTGACTGTTACCAAGGGCTTTTTAAAGCGAGAGAAATTGATAGACACTTTGTACCAACCTTTCTCCTCTGGCGTAAAGCTAAAATAGTTGTAGACGCTGTTGCAGTCTGCCTGAACCGGTAGGCCAAGCTCTAACGTTTTATCGAGCGCTTCGTCAAGATAACCGCAATTATAACCAGCACTCCACTGAGCATCGGCAATTTTGAACTCATAGGCCTTCCCCGGCGTAGAGAAGCGAATTTTGGTCTCATAGATGGCTGGCGCCACTCGTTGCATTTGATACTCTGGCTGTGCATCCCACAACGAGAAATCACCACGCAAGAATAACGGCTTTTTCACTTCCTCAGCAGGCACGATATCATCGATAGTCACTGAGCTTGAGCAAGCCCCCAATAGTAAGGCTGAAACGAGTAACGGAATTTGCTTTGTCATTATTATTTGTTTCCACTTTAAGCGCACTTTTCTCCAGTCTAAGAAATTAGTGCAAAGGCTTCAATAAAAAAGCCAGCTTAATGCTGGCTTTTACTATCACTATGAAAAATACTCACTATTTCTGTAAAACAGAAATGTCAGCAACTTGTAGAAACAGCGATTGTAATTGTGACAATAGCGCCAAGCGATTGTTCTTAACGGCATCATCGTCAGCCATCACCATTACGTTATCGAAAAAGGCATCAACACTTTGACGTATATTCGCCAATTCACTTAATGCCAGCTGATAATCACCCTGTTCATACAATGGCGATAACTTCGCTTGATAGGCCGCTACTTGCTCAGCCAAAGTCTGCTCGGCAGGCTCTTGAAGTAACGCTTTATCAATGGCACCAACTTCCTTGATGTCATTTTTACTGAGGATGTTACCCACTCGTTTATTTGCCGCAGCCAGCGCTTCTGCAGGCTCTAAGCTACGGAAATGGCTTACCGCCTTTACACGCAGGTCGAAATCAAGGGGTTTAGAAGGTCGACGCGCCAACACAGCCTGGATTACATCAACGGCAATACCCTGCTCTTGATACCAAGTACGGAAACGCCCTAGGAGGAAATCAAATACATCCTCAGCGACATTACAGTTACTGAGCTTATCAGCAAACAGTTGCTGTGCTTTGGCGATAATATCAAGCACATCTAAAGGTAGTTGCTTCTCTACCATGATCCGAAGCGCGCCAATTGCTGCACGACGCAGGGCAAATGGGTCCTTGTCACCTTTCGGAGCTTGGCCGATACCAAAAATACCCACTAAGGTGTCGAACTTATCTGCCAGAGCCACAGCACAAGCGATAGTGCTATGTGGTAATTCATCCCCAGAGAAACGCGGCATATATTGCTCGTTCATGGCATTGGCGACATCTTCATGCTCGCCGTCATGGCGAGCATAGTGCATCCCCATCACGCCTTGAACATCAGTGAACTCCATCACCATCTCTGTCATCAGGTCGGTTTTACTTAACAAACCGGCCCGCTCTGCTAAGGCTTTATCGGCACTCAATTGCTCAGCAATGTAGCCTGATAGCGCACTAATTCGCTCTGATTTATCTTTCAGGGTACCTAGTTGCTTTTGGAACAACACGGAATCAAGAGACGCTAAGCGGCTTTCCAATGTTTTCTTTTTATCTGCCTCATAAAAGAACTGTGCATCAGCCAAACGTGGGCGCACTACTTTCTCATTTCCAGAGATCACTACACTTGGGTCTTTGCTCTCAATATTGGAAACAAATAAGAATTTATTAATCAGCTTGCCATTGCTATCAAGCAGTGGGAAGTATTTTTGGTCGTCTTTCATGGTGTAGATCAGTGCTTCATCTGGCACATCCAAGAACTCTTCTTCAAAAGAGGCGGTTAACGTCACCGGCCATTCAACCAGCGAGGTCACTTCCTCTAACAGTTCTTCATCCATCGCGACCTGGGCACCCACTTTTGCTGCAGCGGCATCAATTTGATTACGGATCATCGCTTTGCGCGCCTCGTAATCCGCGACAACGTAGGCTTCCTTCAGCTTAACTAGCGCCTCATCGGCGTGATGAATCGCGACTTTCTCTGGGTGATGGAAGCGATGCCCCTGAAGCTCGTTACCGATCGCTTTACCAAGAATTTCACCTTGAACTAAGCTTGCACCGTAGAAAATGGTCGCGGTGTGTACCGGGCGAATAAACTGAGTCTTGTTAGCTCCCCAACGCATAGGTTTAGGGATAGGTAGTTTAGTTAATGCCTTAGCTACGGCGTCTACAATCAGCTCTTGTACCGCCTGACCAGGAACATTGGCCTTGTGTAGTAACCACTCGCCTTTATCGGTGATATGGCGCTCCGCATCGCTGACTTCAATACCACAGCCACGAGCCCAACCCAATGCCGCTTTGGTTGGGTTGCCATCGGCGTCAAACGCAGCTTTGACTGCTGGGCCACGCTTCTCGACCACTTTGTCTTGTTGTTTTTCGTCCAGTTGCAACACCATCAACCCCAACCGGCGAGGCGATGCATACCACTGCACACCTTGGTGCCCGAGAGTAAGCTCGTCCAGTTGTGCGGTTAATGCATCAGCAAAGGCTTCTGCAAGTGTGCGCAGTGATTTCGGTGGTAACTCTTCAGTACCAATTTCAACTAAAAGATTCTGTTGTAACATAGGTATTCTTAATCCTTACACAGCGGGAATCCGAGCGCTTCACGCGCCGCGTAGTAACTTTCTGCACAGGCTTTAGATAAGGCTCTAACGCGCAGAATATAACGTTGTCTCTCTGTCACTGAGATAGCGTGACGTGCATCGAGAAGGTTGAATGCGTGCGATGCCTTCATCACTTGCTCATAAGCTGGTAATGGCAACTCTGCTTCTATGAGTTTTTGACTTTCCTTTTCGCACTGGTCGAATTGCTTAAATAGCGCATCAACGTCGGCATGTTCGAAATTGTATTTCGACTGCTCTACTTCGTTTTGGTGGAAAACATCACCATAGGTCACTTTGCCCATCGGGCCGTCAGCCCACACGAGGTCGTAAATACTGTCCACACCTTGAATATACATGGCTAAACGCTCAAGACCATAGGTGATTTCGCCGGTTACTGGCGCACACTCAAGCCCCCCTACTTGCTGGAAATAGGTGAACTGCGTGACTTCCATGCCATTTAGCCACACTTCCCATCCTAATCCCCAAGCACCCAGAGTTGGCGATTCCCAGTTGTCTTCAACAAAACGGACTTCATGCTTAAGTGTGTCAATTCCCAATGCAGCGAGTGAGCCCAAGTATAGGTCCTGGATATTGTCCGGAGACGGCTTTAAAACTACCTGAAATTGATAGTAATGCTGTAGGCGGTTAGGGTTTTCACCATAGCGGCCATCGGTAGGACGGCGACAAGGCTGCACATACGCACTCGACATTGGCTCTGGGCCAACGGCTTTTAAAAAGGTGAGTGGATGAAACGTGCCTGCGCCCACTTCTAGATCAAAAGGCTGTGCAATAACACAGCCCTGCTGTGCCCAGTAATCCTGTAACGCTAGGATAAGGCCCTGAAAGGTTTGTAAGTCGTATTTTTGCATAATGAGGTTAGATTCTGCTGCTTTGAGTGCGGTTTTATTGCTCACAGTATACCTGCTGCCACGCTGTGTTTTAAGCAGTTTCTTTTACAGTGGCTCTGTAGCTAACAGCCCCTTCCTTTCACATTCATAATCTATTCATTTAAGCATCACTGAATTATTTCTTCTCACCTAGTTCATTATTCGTATTTTTAATTCTTCTTTATTGCATTATCAGCAAAGTAGTCTAACTTTGTTAAATTAGTGTTAACCGCACTTTGACCAATAAAATATAACTAAGATAGGATTCGAAATGAAAAAGACACTTTTAGCCACAGCGATATTCGCTGCATCCACCGGTATAGCCACTGCACAAAGCGCCCCTAGTTTTACCGGCATGGCGGCACAGATGGAGATCGATAATACCTGTATTATCCGTTTTAATGACTCGGTTTCTCGCTTTGATGTCGAAGGTAAAGCACGCGGTATGTTGACTAAGGCACAAGCTCAAGCCAAGCACCTATATAAAAATGCGATCAAAGGTATGGCTGTTAATATGAGCTGCGCTAAAGCGAAAACGGTATTTGCAAACGAGGCCGATGTGATGCGCTTCACCGAAGATGGCATTGCCTATGCCTCACCAGCAAAAAAAGGTAAGCCCGGTGGCGGCGGCAGTCAATCTCAACAAACGCCTTGGAGCGTCACGCGTGTTGGAGGTCCAGTGGATGGTTCCGGCTATACCGCTTGGGTACTCGATACCGGTATTGACTTAGACCATGCTGATCTCAACGTTGATGCTAACCGTGGCTTTACCGCTTTTACTAAAGGGCGTGACGCAGACATGGATGATGGCAATGGTCATGGTACTCATGTCGCCGGCACTATCGCTGCTCTTAATAACGGTATCGATGTCGTTGGTGTTGCAGCAGGTGCTGATGTGGTCCCTGTAAAAGTACTCGATTCTCGCGGTTCTGGCAGCTGGTCTGGGGTACTAGCAGGTATTGATCATGTCGCCGCTAATGCCTCACCAGGCGACTGTGCAAATATGAGTTTAGGCGGAGGCTTCAATCAGGAACTTAACGATGCGGTCGAAAATGCCGCACAACAATCGGGAGCCTTTTTTGTAGTGGCCGCAGGCAATGAAAGCCAAGATGCCAATAATGTCTCTCCAGCGAGCGCCTCCCATAACCGGGTTTATACTATTTCAGCAACAGATAGCAGCGACCGCTTTGCTAGTTTCAGTAACTTTGGCAACCCACCTATCGATTATGCCGCACCTGGAGTCGGTATTCTTTCCACACGCCAAGGGGGTGGCACTACCACAATGTCTGGCACATCAATGGCTTCACCAGCGGCGTGCGCGGTGATCATGATGAGCAATGGTAATCCAGGCACAGACGGATCGGCGTTGAACGATCCAGATGGCAATGCCGATGATATTATCCATCTTTAATATTAAGTATTAAATCAAAAAAAAGCCCTTACATGTTTGTGTAAGGGCTTTTAGTTATACGTTATTAAGCTGTATTTCTACACATCTAGATTCACAACACGAAGTGCGTTTTGCTCGATAAAGTCACGGCGCGGCTCTACTTGGTCACCCATTAGAGTTGCGAACAATTGGTCTGCCGCTATGGCGTCTTCAATGGTCACTTTAAGCATACGGCGAGCACTAGGATCCATTGTCGTTTCCCACAGCTGGTCAGGGTTCATTTCACCCAGTCCTTTGTAGCGTTGGGTGTATAGGCCACGCTTAGAATCGGTAATTAACCACTCTAGTGCTTCAACAAAGCTGCTCACTGGCTGCGTTTTCTCCCCGCGTTGAACATAAGCGCCTTCTTGCATCAGGTCTGTAATTTTCTCACCTGTAACACTAATACGCTGATAGTCTTTGGAGGTTAAGAAATCGTGGTTCAGTACATAGACTTTATCAACCCCGTGCTGACGAATATTGATCAGCGGATAATAGAGTTTACGCTCTTCGTCGAATTGCGTGTGTGCGCTGAAAATAGCCGCATCTTCATCCTTAGCAATTAAATCTTCTACCAGTGTTTTCGTCCATGCTAACACTTTCTCTTCATTATCAAGCTCAGACTCACTAATACGAGGTTGGTAGATTAAGCTGTTCATCATTGAAGATGGGTACTTTCTCGCTAAACGTTCAATAACTTTTTCGGTACTCTGATAATCGCGAACTAGGTTTTCTAGCGCGTTATCTTGAATGGCACTTGCTCCCTCACTGGTATACAGTGCGGCACCGTTTAGTGCGAGAGAAGTTAAGTACTCAACGAGTGCATTATCATCTTTGATGTACCGCTCTTGCTTACCTTTTTTAATTTTGTACAGCGGTGGTTGAGCAATATAGACATAACCACGCTCAATAATTTCTGGCATTTGACGATAAAAGAAAGTCAGTAGCAGAGTACGGATGTGCGAGCCATCTACGTCAGCATCGGTCATGATAATGATACGGTGATAGCGAAGCTTTTCAGGGTCGTATTCATCACGGCCGATACCACAACCTAACGCCGTAATGAGCGTAGCCACCTCTTGCGAGCTAAGCATTTTATCAAAACGGGCTTTTTCAACGTTTAGGATTTTACCCTTTAGTGGCAAGATAGCTTGGTTTTTACGGTTACGCCCCTGCTTAGCAGAGCCACCCGCTGAGTCACCCTCCACTATGTAAAGTTCAGATTCCGCAGGGTCTTTCTCTTGGCAATCAGCGAGCTTACCTGGAAGGCCAGCTAAATCCATGGCTCCTTTACGACGCGTCATTTCACGTGCTTTACGCGCTGCTTCACGCGCACGTGCGGCGTCAATTATTTTACTGACAACGACCTTCGCATCACTGGGATTCTCAAGTAAGAATTCACCTAACTTTTCGGCCATCGCTTGCTCAACAGCAGATTTCACTTCGCTGGAAACAAGTTTATCTTTGGTCTGCGATGAGAACTTAGGATCTGGCACTTTAACGCTAACAACTGCGGTTAAACCTTCACGGGCATCATCGCCACTGGTCGACGCATTGGCTTTTTTGTTAAGGCCTTCTTTTTCCATATAACCATTCAATGTACGGGTAAGCGCTGCACGGAAACCGGCTAAGTGCGTTCCACCATCACGTTGAGGAATATTATTGGTAAAGCAGAAAATACTTTCTTGGAAGCCATCGTTCCACTGCATCGATACTTCAACGCTGATGCCATCTTCACGCTCATGGGTGAAGTGGAAAACATTTTGATGAACTGGTGTTTTCTTGCGGTTCAAGTATTCAACGAAAGCTTGTATACCACCTTCATATTTAAAGTGGTCGCGCTTATCTTCCTCGCGCTCATCGGTCAAGATGATAGATACGCCAGAGTTCAGGAATGATAATTCACGTAAGCGCTTAGCTAAAATATCGTAATGGAAGTTAATATCGCTGAATGTTTCTGAGCTCGGCCAGAAGCGAATTTCTGTGCCTGAGGTTTCCGAATCGCCAATCACTGAAAGCGGCGCATCTGGCTCACCCATGGTGTAGGTTTGCTTATGTAATTTACCTTCGCGGCGAATTTCTAGCGCTAGCTTTTCTGATAATGCGTTAACAACCGAAACACCTACACCATGCAGACCACCGGATACCTTGTATGAGTTATCATCAAATTTACCACCGGCGTGTAGTACGGTCATGATAACCTCAGCCGCTGAGACTCCTTCCTCTTCATGGATTTCAGTTGGGATACCACGACCATTGTCGCGAACTGATACTGAGCCATCGGTATGGATAGTTACGAAGATGTCGTCACAGTATCCTGCTAATGCCTCATCGATTGAGTTATCGACGACCTCGAAAACCATATGGTGTAAACCGGTGCCATCATCGGTATCACCAATGTACATTCCTGGCCGTTTTCGTACTGCATCTAATCCTTTCAGTACTTTAATACTTGATGAATCGTAATTTTCAGACATGGTGTTTCCATTTATCTTGTTATTAGTTTGCCATGTTTCACGTGGAACAAAGCCTCAGTTCTATCCAAAGCTTCTAACACGGCAGAGACACTTTCGGACTCAATTGTCGTTATAAATATTTGCGCTTGGCAATGGGATAATAATTGGCCCACCTTGCGCTTTGTATCTTCACTGAGCTCCGAGGGTAAGTCGTCTATTAGCAACAGTGACTGCTTCCCGGTCTCTTTTTCAATTAAGCTATTTTGCGCTACTTTAAGCGCATATAAAAGCAGTTTTAGCTGTCCTCTTGAAAAGACATGCTCTGCTGCACCCACATCGGTTTTTATCGTTATATCCGCCTTGTGGGGCCCTCTCGATGTATATCCACGTGCAAGGTCGCGTTCGAGGTTTTCTGACAGTACATCAGCGAGTGAATCTGACTGTTTCCACCCGCAATGGAACTCGATTTTCAGGCCTTGCATCAATTCAAGTTCAGCACACAGTCTATCAAAAAAATGCGCTTTAAACCTCTCAATATAAGATTCTCTTAGCGCGGTAATATGCTGCGCCAAACGGACAAATTCTTTGTCCCATACAGCAAGTTGAAGCTTGATATCTCGAGGTCTTTGCTTGAGTAAAGCATTACGTTGCTTAAGTATACGGTTAAAGTTTTGCCACGCATTTAAAAACTCATGTTCCACGTGGAACACACCCAAATCAATAAATGCCCGTCGCTCCTTCGGTCCTCCAAAGAAGAAAGAGTAACTTTCAGGTGTGATAACTTGCACAGGCAATACCTGAGCTAAATCTGATATACGTCGGCTTGCTTTTCCCTGAATACGGACTTGGGTCTCACCCTGTACATTTTTACTTATCCCCATTGGGATAGTGAGATTATTACTGTGCTTTTTTGCGTGCAGAGTAAATTTTTGCGCCCCATGACGAATCACGTTGCGATACTTGTTGGTACGAAAAGAACGTCCATGGGAAAGGAAGTATATGGCTTCGAGAAAACTAGTCTTGCCGCTGCCATTCTCCCCGTAGATGATATTTATGTCTTGGGGAGATAAAGAAACAGCCTCAACATTTCGAAAATCATTGAGGCTGAGAGAAGTAATGCTCATTATCTATAGACGCATAGGCATAACAACGTAGAGCGCTTCACTATCACCTGTCGCTTCCATCAGCGCACTACTATTCGAATCGGCAAGCGTAATTGTAACGTCTTCAGTTTTTACCGTGTTTAGAACATCCAGCAAATAAGAAACATTAAATCCGATTTCTAACTCATCACCTTGATACATAACCTCGACAACTTCTTCGGCCTGTTCTTGCTCTGGGTTATTGGCACTGACTTTTAATAAGCCATTACTCAAATTTAAGCGCACACCACGAAACTTTTCGTTAGACAAGATAGACACTCGGTGCAGAGCATTGCGTAGCCACTCCCGATTTGCAGTGATAATCTTGTCACCCCCACGAGGTAAAACGCGGCGATAATCAGGGAAGCGCCCATCAACTAATTTACTAGTAAATGTAAATTCTGCGTCGCTAATTCGAATATGATTAGCACCAAACTGAATAGTCACAGGATTATCATCTGCCGGCATTAACCGCATGATTTCTTGCACGCCCTTGCGTGGCACTATAAGTTGGCGCTGCGAATTAAGCGATTGAGGTAATTTTTTAAACGCTAATGCGAGGCGGTGGCCATCAGTGGCAACGGTTTTTATTTCATCATTCTCTAATTCAAATGACATACCATTAAGGTAATAACGAACATCCTGATTCGCCATGGAAAAATGGGTGTTCTCGAGTAGCTTTCTCAGCTCCATACGGCTTAGCTGGAACTCAACCTCACCATCCCACTGTTCTAAATTAGGAAAGTCTTCGGCCGCCAACGACAACAGCGCAAAACGGCTTTTACCACTGGTCAGTACCACCTGATGCTCTTGCGAGTTTAAATTGATGTCACTGCCATCAGGCAAACTTTTACAGATATCTAAGAGCTTTTTAGCTGGCAAAGTAATCTTGGTGTCGGCAGTGGGCTTCTCCAAAGTGACCGAGGCAACAAGCTCTATCTCAAGGTCTGTCCCAGTCATATAAAGTTGACCATCACGCACCTCTAGCAATACATTTGAAAGAATTGGCAGGGTATGTTTTCTCTCAATAGCACCAGACACTTGCATGAGTGGTTTTAAAAACTGATCTCTAGCGATAGTAATTTGCATAAGGCTGACCTTAAGATGACAAAGTTCTTATTAGATTTTGATAGTCTTCTTTCACTTCGTGATTTTCTTCACGCAGTGATTTAACCTTGCGGCATGCATGCAGCACGGTTGTGTGATCACGCCCACCAAAGGCATCGCCTATTTCTGGCAGGCTGTGATTGGTTAATTCTTTAGATAGCGCCATGGCCACTTGTCGTGGACGAGCTACAGAGCGGCTGCGGCGTTTAGATAGTAAATCTGATACGCGAATTCGATAATACTCTGCCACTGTGCGTTGAATATTATCGATAGTCACCAACTTATCTTGCAAAGCGAGTAGATCGCGCAATGCTTCTTTAACAAAGTCGATTGAAATTGGTCGTCCAGTAAAGTTTGCGTTAGCGATGACCCGGTTAAGTGCGCCTTCCAACTCACGCACATTTGAGCGCAGTTTCTTCGCAATAAAGAAGGCCACTTCATGGGGTAAATTAATCTTACTTTGCTGCGCTTTTTTCATCAAAATAGCGACCCGAGTTTCTAACTCCGGTGGCTCAATCGCAATAGTTAAGCCCCAGCCAAAACGTGATTTAAGACGGTCTTCAACGCCTTCTATTTCTTTTGGGTATCTATCAGAAGTCAGAATAATTTGCTGATTACCTTCTAACAGCGCATTAAAGGTATGAAAGAACTCTTCTTGAGAGCGCTCTTTATTAGCAAAAAACTGAATATCATCAATAAGTAAGGCATCAACACTGCGGTAATAGCGCTTGAACTCTTCAATGGCATTATTTTGCAGCGCTTTGACCATATCTTGCACGAAGCGCTCGGAATGCATATAAACGATTTTAGCGTTTTCTTTTTTAGCTAAAATACCATTACCCACGGCATGCAGTAAGTGCGTCTTACCCAAGCCTGTACCACCATAAATGAAGACAGGGTTAAATGCTGAACCTGGGTTATCGGCCACCTGTGTGGCTGCTGCTTTAGCTAATTGGTTTGACTTACCTTCAACAAAATTGTCAAAGGTATAATTTTCTTTGATATTCGATTTGTACTGTGACTTGGGCGCCGGTTCTACGGCGGCAGGTGCCTGCGCACTTTGGGTGACCGCTGGAGCGCTGCTAGCACTCGCTGCCTGGATATTATTCGTATTGCTACTGGGGGCGGGCGTGTTACCGTTGAGTATCGGTTTGCTGCCCACGTCAAAGCGCAATTCAGGAGCTTCGTCACCGCATATTTCAACTAATAGTTCATTGATCCGATTAAGGTACTTTTCGCGAACCCAATCAAGCACAAAACGGTTAGGCGCATAAATAGTTAAAGTGTCGTCTGTACTTTCAGCTTGGAGCGGGCGCACCCACATACTAAATTGTTGCGACGGTAGTTCATCCTGCAACACATATAAACAACTTTGCCAAACTGACAGATACACAGTGTACTCCCGAAATTAGGTTTGTATTATTGATACCCGTACATCACGGGTGAAGGTTGTCGTTGCTTGTCTTCCCTGAATCTGCGCCTTGGTGCGATCCGGCTGTCCATTATGACGCCTATTTATCCACAACTTCAATATTGATTTTTTTAGAAATTATGCTCCCTGCGCAAAATTTACATAAGATATTGTTTTTATTTAATATAAATTTTAAAAATAGAAGTTAGGCAGACCATTAATTAGGGTTTGATCGTATTCAATTTTTAAGATCAATTAAGGTTATTAAGTGGATTTATGCACTTTTTAAACAGAGCCTGTGGAAAACTTCAATTAATCACCGATCTTTTTAGGATCGCTTGCCGATCTGAGCACAATTTTTTCGCTCCCCTACTCCTATAGCACTGTTATTTTCATTGACTTTGACCAAGACTATCTATAGAATTCCGCGCTCGCTAAGGCACCGCTTATTGTCCGGTGTAAATCACTTGGCTTTGTGCAGTGTCTGCGTCTGTGTGAGGATCGCGACCCACACAGTTAATTTAAACCTTAACCGATCGGATGGAATTGTTATGAAAAGAACTTTTCAACCTAGCGTACTTAAGCGCAAGCGTACTCACGGTTTCCGTGCTCGCATGGCGTCAGCAAATGGCCGTAAAGTACTAGCACGTCGTCGTGCTAAAGGCCGCAAAGTACTTTCTGCTTAATTAGTGGAAGACTTTCGCTTTGGCAGGGAGTTACGACTGTTAACTCCCTCGCATTATTCCCGCATTTTTAACGAGCCCGCTCGGGCAGCAACCGCCCTATTCACATTATTAGCTAAACCAAACGACTTAGATAATCCTCGCATTGGTTTAACCGTAGCTAAAAAAAATGTGAAGCAAGCCAACCAACGCAACCGCATTAAGCGTATCGCCCGTGAGAGTTTTCGTCTCAATCAACATCAGTTAGATAACATTGATATTGTGCTTATGGTTAAGCGCGGTATTGATGAGCGTTCTAATGCCGAGATTCGTGCTGAACTTGATAAGTTATGGCGAAAAATCAATGAGCGTTGTAAACCAGGATACAAGCCACCACCCAGACGTCATGGCAAAAAGCGTCCTAATGGGCAGCAAAAGCGCCAGCAATCATAGAATTTAGCGTCTTTTTCAGGTATCTTTAGCTCACCTTTTAATCGACACTCACTGAGTATTCACAATCACTCTGCTCAGTACTGAGGCTTACCTATGATCGCCCATATTTTGGCCATACCAAAACACAGCCTCATTATTGTAATTAGAGGTTATCAAAAGTGGATAAGCCCCCTACTTGGGCCCAGTTGTCGCTTTAATCCGAGCTGCTCTTCGTATGCTCTGCAAGCTATAAAAATGCACGGAGCAATAAAAGGCAGTTGGTTGGCAACGAAACGAATAGTAAAATGCCATCCTTTACATGCTGGTGGGGATGACCCCGTACCCAGCAAACGTAACCATCATTAATCTAAACGACGAGAAATAAGAGCTGTTATGGAATCGCAACGCACGTTTTTAATAATCGGCCTGTTGTTGGTGTCGTTTTTATTATTCCAAGAGTGGAATAATGACTACAACCAACCGCAGCAGCCTAGTGCCCAAACGCAACAAAAGACGCAAAGCCAGCAGGCCGGTCAGTCAGATGTACCGCAATCAGACGTTGATAATTCCCTTACTGCCACTGCTGTGGACCGTAAAATTATCGAAGTGACTACCGATGTATTTGCCGTAAAAATTGATACCTTGGGCGGTGACATCATCGAAACTAAGTTGCTTAAGCACGCTGAAACCCATGGCAGCGATACTCCTTACCTATTATTGGGGGAGTTTGATGGCAATCAGTACTTCTCACAAAGTGGCTTAATTGGTTTAAATGGTCCTGATGCGCAGGCCGAACGCCCAGTGTATGACTCTGAGAAGCTACAATATACTCTCAATGGCGATACCTTAACGGTGCCACTGACTTTCGTTGATGACCAAGGCGTTCGCTTTACTAAAACTTACACCTTTAAACAGGGTCAGTACGATGTAGCGATGGACTACAACGTAGAAAATACCACCGCAGCGCCACTGCAAGTGCAGTTGTTTGCACAAGTTAAGCGTACAGTGCAAGAAAAAGGCAGTTTAATTGATCAAAGCTACCTTGGTGGTGCTTACGGTACAGACGAGATAAATTATGAAAAATACTCGTTCTCTGATATTGAAGACAAACAATTAAATAAAACCACCCAAGGCGGCTATATCGCTTTTCTTCAGCACTACTTTGTCAGTGCCTGGGTACCAAACCAAGAGCAACAAAACACCGTCTATATGCGCCTTATCACGCCTTCAGTTGCGCAAATTGGTGTAAAGTCAGAGCCAATTACGGTGGCAGCCAATAGCACAGCGGACATCAGCGCCACTTACTATATGGGCCCTAAAGACACTGATGCCCTTGAAGCCATTCACCCTAACCTTGATTTGGCTGTTGACTATGGCTGGCTGTGGTTCATTTCACAACCGTTGCTCACCCTACTTAAGTTCCTTTACAGCTTCTTAGGTAACTGGGGTCTGGCTATTATCGCCATCACTATTGTCGTGAAGTCATTACTCTTCCCATTAACGAAAGCACAGTACACCTCTATGGCGAAGATGCGTGCCCTGCAACCGAAAATGCAAGCACTGAAAGAGCGCTACGGTGATGACCGCCAGAAGTTCGGTCAGGCCATGATGGAAATGTACAAGAAGGAAAAAGTAAACCCGATGGGTGGCTGTTTCCCGCTGTTACTGCAAATGCCTATCTTCTTGGCGCTGTTCTATGTATTCCTAGAATCGCCAGAACTACGTCATGCTGAGTTCGGCCTATGGCTAACTGACCTGTCATCAAAAGACCCTTACTACGTACTGCCTATCTTGTTCGGTGCGAGTATGTTCTTGATGCAAAAACTACAGCCAATGACGGTTACCGACCCGATGCAACAAAAGATGATGACCTGGATGCCAGTAATCTTCTCGGTTTTCTTCTTATGGTTCCCATCAGGTCTGGTTCTATACTGGCTCGTGTCTAACCTTATCTCCATTGCGCAAATGCTGATTATTTATCGCGGTATGGAGAAAAAAGGCATGAAAGTACGCGGTTAATAACCCGCTATTGAAGCTAAAAAAAGCGGCCTAAGAGCCGCTTTTTTATTGTTTATAACAACATTAGGTTACAATACATCTATTCAGGCTTTATCGAGTAATTCTATGCTTTCACAAGATACAATCGTTGCTCAAGCCACCGCGCCAGGTCGTGGTGGTGTGGGTATTATTCGTGTTTCTGGCAGCCATGCAAAGCTGGTCGCAGAGCGCATTTTAGGACGCTGCCCACGTACCCGCTACGCCGAATACCTGCCTTTTAATGACCTGCAGCAACAACAGTTAGACCAGGGCATAGCGCTGTTCTTTCAAGGCCCAAACTCTTTCACCGGCGAAGACGTGCTAGAACTACAAGGCCATGGCGGCCCTGTGATTCTCGACATGTTGTTAAAAGAGATTAGCCAACTTGAGGGTGTACGCTTGGCCAAGCCTGGTGAGTTCTCGGAGCGGGCTTTTCTCAATGATAAGCTTGATTTAACCCAAGCAGAAGCAATTGCCGATTTAATTAATGCAACCTCAGAACAAGCGGCTAAAAGTGCCCTGCACTCACTACAAGGCGAGTTTTCAAAACATATTGAAGAGCTGGTGGAGCAAGTTATTCACTTGCGCATGTATGTGGAAGCGGCTATTGACTTCCCTGATGAAGAAATCGATTTTCTTAGTGATGGTAAGGTTGGCAACGACTTGCAAGCCATTCTCGATAAGGTCGCGGCAGTTAGCAAACAAGCGAAGCAAGGCAGCATTATTCGTGATGGTATGCGCGTGGTCATTGCTGGTCGCCCTAATGCCGGTAAATCAAGCTTGCTTAACGCCCTTGCTGGGCGTGATGCCGCCATTGTCACCGATATCGCAGGCACCACTCGTGATGTATTAAAAGAGCATATCCATATCGATGGGATGCCTTTGCATATTATTGATACCGCAGGACTACGTGAAAGCCCAGATAAGGTCGAGCAAATAGGAATAGAACGCGCTTGGGAAGAAATCAACCAAGCCGATCGCGTGCTGTTTATGGTTGATGCCACGGAGACGGATGCCACCACTCCAGAGCAAATTTGGCCAGAGTTTACCGCTAAGCTGCCCGCCAATATGGGCATTACCGTGATCAGGAATAAGGTCGATCTCAGTGGCGAGCAACCGGGGTTTGACGACCACCCTACTCATCCGGTTATTCGCCTCAGCGCCAAACAGGCACAAGGCATTGACCATGTGCGAGAGCACCTTAAATCATGCATTGGCTTTGAGGGCACCCAAGAAGGCAGCTTTATGGCTCGCCGCCGTCATTTAGATGCATTAGAGCGAGCGCAGCAGCACTTGTATACCGGTCAAGAGCAACTTGAAGCCCATGTTGCCGGGGAGATCTTGGCAGAAGAGCTGCGTTTAACCCAGCAGTATTTAAGCGAGATCACCGGCGAATTCACCTCTGACGATCTGCTCGGCAAGATCTTCAGCTCCTTTTGTATCGGTAAATAGATTAATAAAGTCTAGCGAGCCCATCTTTGTGTGGGCTTTTTTCAGCTCCCTCTCTGTAACTCAACACTCCAAATCATCAGAAAAGCAAAGCTCGGCTCACCTAATAGTCAACAACTCAATCCAAAAATGACAGCTATCAGGGCAAAACGAACACATAAGTGAGCTCGTCACTCCCTAATTTATTGGCATAAAACAACGCTAAACTAGCGTTAAATAAGATCTCACCGATGCTAGGTGCCCACAGCAACAACAATAGTGATGATGCATATTGGCGGCAAAATCGGCGCTATTTTGTGTGAATATTAGCTACCAGCGACTCGTTACTAAGCAATTTTTATAGCGATCAATTAAAAACTGACATGCCTATCTGCACCAAAAAACGTGATTAACAGTGAAAAGATCTGTCACACATAGCTAGTTTGGGTAGCAGTCATTCATGCGTTTTAACATTAGCAAAGCATTTGAGGCTGGAGACTTGGCACATTAAGGGCATCAGATCCAAAAATACGGGCACTCACAAAAGAAATGAAGCCAATAAATAGAAAATTTATAGAAGTATTGGATCTATTAAATGAGTTTTATAGATCCAAAAATACGCCGAGATAATCTCTATTGATCATTATCCACAAGCAAAGCATACACACCCATGCAATTTTTCTTTATCAGTAGAAAACAGTGTGAAATTACTCAGTTATGATGAACGGGTATGGCTTTTTAACCTAAGCTTATCGACTTTTTATCAACAGCTTTAAAAATTAAAAACTCTATATTTATCATAACTATATATTCATTTTAAACAGCTGTTGATGTTCAGAACTACACACAGGGATTAAGATCAATTGAGCCTAACCACAGATCAGGTATCATGGGCGCAACAACATTTAGGCGTAGTAACAATGAGCCAGCTCGAAATTATTATTGGTAGTCAAATGGGCGGCACTGAATATGTGGCCGAACAGTTAAGTGACTTAATGGAAGATCAAGGCATAAGCTGTACTTTACATGAGCAACCTGATCTTAAGGATATGAAAATGGAGGCTGCGTGGTTGATTTGCACATCAACCCATGGCGCTGGCGACTATCCTGATAATTTGCAGCCTTTTGTTGAAGATCTCAATGGCCTCACTAATCTCGACAATATTCGCTTTGCGATCATTGGCATAGGAGATTCTAGTTACGATACCTATAACTATGCAGCCAAAAACATCGAGCAGTTGTTGCTATCAAAACAAGCTCAGCCACTCTTACCTCGCTTGGAGATAGATGTTCTTAGCGAAGATCTACCTGAAGATACGGCTGAACGGTGGTTACCAGAACTATTAAAACACTTGTAAGAAAACGATCTTACTAAAAAGTTATGCACATATTTATTGTTTTTTCGATCGGTATGTGGATAAAAGCTTGGTATCTTGCGATCTTAACCATGATTATACACTTGATAAGATCGAAGCGAATCTTGCCTGTGTATAAAAGGGCATTTTGATCAGATGTTCTCCCCTACTAGATCCGATCATACTCACAATAACTTAGATCGCTTAATTTGTTGTTAATCATACGTTTTATAGGGTTATCAACAGAAAAGTAGGATCCTAGTAGTAAGATCAATAAAAGATCTCTTTAAAAGATCCTTTTATATATAAGATCTCTTTACCTTGAGTGAACATTATTTAACCATTTCCCTTAAGCTAATTTCTAGGTAGAATACGCCTCCTCTTAATATTTCACTGGTTGTAGGAAGCATTAAATGATTTTTCATGAGCACTTTGATGTCATTGTCGTTGGCGGCGGTCACGCTGGTACAGAAGCCGCTTTGGCCTCTGCACGAATGGGCATGAATACGCTATTGCTAACGCATAATATGGACACCTTAGGGCAAATGTCATGCAACCCTGCAATCGGTGGGATCGGCAAAGGCCATTTGGTGAAAGAGATCGATGCCCTTGGCGGTGCCATGGCGAAAGCGATCGACAAAGGCGGGATCCAATTTCGAACATTAAACTCATCGAAGGGCCCTGCTGTACGTGCAACTCGTGCCCAAGCTGATAGAGCGTTGTACAAAGCGGAAATACAAGCGATTCTGCAGCGCCAAGAAAACTTAAAGATCTTCCAGCAATCCTGTGATGATCTGATTGTAGAGGGTGATAAAGTTACAGGTGTTGTCACCCAGATGGGATTGAAGTTCAGTGCGCCATCCGTGGTACTCACCGTAGGAACCTTTTTAGGTGGCCAAATCCATATTGGCTTAGAAAACTTTAAAGGTGGCCGCGCTGGGGATCCGCCTTCAATTGCGTTAGCACAGCGCTTACGTGAATTACCTTTTCGCGTTGATCGTCTAAAAACAGGCACGCCTCCACGAATTGATGCTCGCACCGTCGACTTCAGCAAAATGCAAACACAACCTGGTGATACGCCTACACCTGTGTTTTCGTTTATGGGTAAGGTGGAAGATCATCCGCAGCAGATCCCTTGCTATATCACCTACACAAACGACAAAACGCACGAGATTATCAATGAGAATCTGCACCGATCGCCTATGTATTCAGGCGTGATTGAGGGGATCGGTCCGCGTTACTGCCCATCGATTGAAGATAAAATAGTTCGTTTTGCCGATAAAGATAAGCACCAGATCTTTGTTGAACCAGAAGGGTTAACCTCTTATGAGCTATACCCAAATGGTATCTCCACGAGTTTGCCATTTGACGTGCAGATGCAAATAGTCAACAGCATCGCTGGATTTGAGCAAGCCCACATCTGTCGCCCTGGTTATGCCATTGAGTATGACTTTTTCGACCCTCGGGATCTTAAGCCGTCATTAGAAACGAAGTTTATTCAAGGGCTTTTCTTTGCTGGGCAAATAAACGGCACCACAGGCTATGAAGAAGCCGGAGCACAAGGGCTTATTGCAGGTATGAATGCCGCGTTGCAAGTACAAGGCAAAGAAGCTTGGACTCCACGACGTGATGAAGCATACACAGGGGTATTAATTGATGACTTAGCCACGCTAGGTACCAAAGAGCCCTATCGCATGTTTACTTCACGTGCCGAATACCGATTACTACTTCGCGAAGATAATGCTGACTTGCGCCTTACCGAGAAAGGCCGAGAACTGGGTTTGGTTGATGACCAGCGTTGGGCTGCCTTTAATGAAAAATTAGAAGTGATGGAACAGGAAACACAGCGTATTCGTTCCACTTGGATCCATAAAGATCACCCAGCACAGGACGCAGTGAATGCGTTATTAAAATCACCGATGACCCGTGAAGCCAGTTTAGAAGAGTTGATCCGTCGCCCTGAGATCAATTATCGCGATCTTACCGCTATCGAAGGTTTAGCGAGTGAGTCAGACAACCAGCAAGCACTTGAACAAGTAGCGATTCAAACAAAGTATGCTGGGTACATTGCTCGCCAACAAGACGAGATCGCAAAGCAGTTGCGCCATGAGCAAACTATTTTGCCAACGGAGTTTGATTACAGCCAAGTATCAGGCTTATCAAATGAGGTTGTTGCCAAGCTGAGCGAAGCTCGCCCGGACACCATTGGCCAAGCATCGCGTATTTCTGGTATTACTCCAGCGGCGATTTCGCTATTATTGGTGTATCTGAAAAAGCAGGGCATGTTACGCAAGTCAGCGTAACCACATAACACATCCATGTTAGAAAAAAAATTTACGCAGTTATTGGCCGCAGCCAATATCTCTCTAAGCGAGCAACAAATTAATCAGTTGCTCGCTTATGTTGCTTTATTAAACAAGTGGAACAAAGCATACAATTTAACGTCTGTTCGCGACCCTAATGAGATGCTGGTAAAGCATATTATGGATAGTTTGGTGGTAGCTGAACATTTAGGGGGTAAATACTACATTGATGTTGGCACCGGCCCAGGTTTACCGGGTATGGTGTTAGCCATTGCCCTACCGGACACCGAATTTGTACTACTGGATAGCCTTGGCAAGCGTGTGACTTTTCTTAAGCAAGTAAAACATGAGCTTGGCCTAAAAAATGTAACCGCCGTACAGAGTCGAGTTGAAGATTATCAGCCAAGTGTTAAATTAGATGGAGTGCTTTCTCGTGCCTTTGCCTCTATTGATGATATGTTGCATTGGTGCGCACATTTAATTGATCAAGATGGACGTTTTATAGCTTTGAAAGGCCAATATCCTGAGCAGGAACTCGCCAACCTCCCTGCTGGATTTTCGTTTACCCAGGACATTGAGTTATCAGTTCCAGAGCTTCAGGGCGAACGTCATCTTATAATTCTAAAAAAAGCTTAATTGGCAGAGGATCACCGTGGCTAAAGTCATTGCAATTGCAAACCAAAAAGGAGGCGTGGGTAAAACCACCACAGCCGTGAATTTGGCGGCCTCTATGGCTGCGACCAAGCGCAAAGTTTTACTTATCGATCTCGATCCTCAAGGCAATGCGACCATGGGTAGCGGCGTTGATAAGTACGATGATGTCGCCACTATTTATGACTTACTCATTGAAGAGCAACCTTTTGATGACGTTGTCATCCAGCAAACCTCGGGTGAGTATCATTTAGTTGCTGCCAATGGCGATGTGACTGCCGCTGAAGTTAAGCTTATGGAATTGTTCGCACGCGAAGTGCGCCTGCGCAACGCGTTGGAGAAAATTCTTGAGCAATATGATTATATCTTCATCGATTGCCCACCCTCACTGAACATGCTGACCGTCAATGCCATGGCCGCCGCTGATTCGGTACTCGTGCCTATGCAGTGTGAGTACTATGCCCTTGAGGGAATTACAGCGCTGATGGGAACCATCGAGCAATTGGCGCAGTTAGTGAACCCTAAATTACAGATTGAAGGCATCTTGCGAACCATGTACGATCCGCGCAACCGCCTTGCCAATGATGTTTCTGAGCAATTGAAACAGCACTTTGGCGATAAGGTCTACCGAACCGTTATTCCGCGCAATGTTCGTCTCGCAGAAGCCCCTAGCTTTGGTGCGCCGGCCATGTATTATGACCGAGCCTCTGCAGGCGCCAAAGCCTACCTTGCCTTGGCCGGTGAAATACTGCGCAGAAAAGAAAAACAAACACCTGCAGTCGCCTAAACGTAGAGGTAAGCCAACCAATGTCTGCTAAAAAACGTGGATTAGGACGGGGTCTAGACGCCCTACTGACGTCATCTAAGCCAGCTCCTGGCCCAGCGCCAAGCGCAGATGCACCTGTTGAAGAACACTCACAAGCGCAAGCGAATGCGCAAAGTGGTGAGTTGCAAAAGTTAGCGATCGAATTTTTACGTCCTGGAAAGTATCAGCCGCGAAAAGATATGTCGGAGGAAGCGTTAGAAGAACTTGCTTCCTCCATTCGTGCACAAGGTATTATTCAGCCCATCGTCGTGCGCCAAGTTGCACCTGACAGCTATGAAATCATCGCCGGTGAACGCCGTTGGCGCGCCGCCCAGTTAGCTAAACTTGATGTGGTGCCTTGCCTTATCAAGGCAGTTCCGGATGAAGCAGCAGTTGCTATTGCGTTGATTGAAAACATTCAACGTGAAGATTTAAATGCTATGGAAGAAGCCATCGCTTTAGGTCGACTGATTGATGAATTTGAGTTAACGCACCAGCAAGTGGCTGATGCCGTTGGCAAATCGCGCACCACTGTCACTAACTTATTACGACTCAATAACCTTAACGATGATGTTAAAATCATGTTAGAGCATGGCGATATTGAAATGGGTCATGCTCGGTGTTTATTAGCGTTGAGTGGTGAGTTGCAGTCTGAAGCGGCACGCACTGCCGTAGCTAAAGCGCTAACCGTGCGTGAAACCGAAAAATTCGTGCGTTCTATTCTAGAGCCCGTAGAAAAGCCGCAGAAGAAAGAAAAAGATCCAGATGTCATACAGTTAGAGCAAAAGCTCGAAGATAATCTCGGCGCTAAGGTAGAAATTAACTACAACCAAAAAGGTAAAGGTAAGTTGGTTATTTCTTATACAAATCTCGAAGAGTTAGACGGAATTCTTCACCGTATTGACCCACAGTTTAAAGATTAGTCGCTAAGGCGCTCTCACCCCCGTTTCGCGGGGGTGAAATTCCCCCAAATCGCACTGACTCAAGTTGCAAATCAGCCAAAAACAAGTATAATTTCGCCAGTTTTCACACCCTAATAAAATTTAACGTTATTAAGGTTAATAAAAAGTGACGCAAAGGTTAGCAGGCCCGTATCGCCGCGCCGCATTTAAGGGCGTTCTTTTTCAGGGTGTCGTAGCAACAATCGCTGCAGTAATAGTTTTAGTAGGTTGGGGAGTAGAAGCCGGTCTCTCAGCATGGCTTGGAGGCTTGACTGTTGTACTCCCTAATTTTGTATTTGCCGCTTATGCATTTAGATATATGGGCGCAAGCAAATCAGAACAAGTCCTAAGCTCGTTGAAACGAGGAAAGGCGTTAAAGTTTTTGCTCACTGTGTGTATGTTCGTACTGGCTTTTAAACATTTTTTATTGCTTCCAGTACCCTTTTTCAGCGCTTATGTGTTGATATTTGCCACACAGTGGATAGCACCGATTTTTTTTAATCATTAACTTTTGGGATAAAACATGGCTGCAGAAGAAGTGACTCTATCGAGCCATATTCAGCACCACTTGACCAATGCAAAGATGTGCTCAACCGATGCCGGTATTGAGTTCAACAAAGCATGTGCGGACAGTGGCTTCTGGACATGGCATGTAGATACCCTCGCATGGTCAATCGGATTAGGTCTTATATTCTTATGGATCTTCCGTGGCGCCGCTAAAAAAGCACACACAGGTGTACCTGGTAAGTTTCAATGTTTCATTGAGATGATTGTTGAGTTTGTTGGTGACAACGTACGCGACACTTACCACGGTAAAAGTAAGTTAATTGCCCCCCTTGCCTTAACGATTTTCGTTTGGGTATTCCTAATGAACCTTATGGATTTGATCCCGGTTGATTTCCTTCCTGCATTTGCAGGCTGGGTGGGCGAAACAGCATTTGGTATGGACTCTCATGACGTATACATGAAAATCGTACCAACCACTGACTTGAACATGACTGCAGGTCTTGCCATTGGCGTATTCTTGCTAATGATTGGTTACTCAATTCGCATTAAAGGCATCGGTGGTTTCCTTGCTGAGTTAACGCTGCACCCGTTTAGCACTAAGAACAAACTAGCAATGGTGTTCTTAATTCCATGTAACTTGCTGTTAGAGCTAATTTCATTGATTGCTAAGCCGTTTTCATTGGCACTGCGTTTGTTCGGTAACCTGTATGCAGGTGAGATGATCTTCATCCTTATCGGCGCTGTGGGTTTAATGCAGTTACCACTGCACTTTGTATGGGCGGTATTCCATATCTTGGTTATCGTACTACAGGCATTCGTATTTATGATGCTGACCATTGTTTATCTAAGCATGGCTAGCTCAGACAACCACTAATAAACTGATTTATTAACTTTTATTTTTTAATTTACTTTAAAAACTTTGGAGAAAAAAATGGAACTAGTATTAGGTCTTAAGTATATCGCTGTTGCTCTACTTATCGGCTTCGGTGCAATCGGTACTGCAGTTGGTTTCGGTAACATGGGTGGTAAATTCCTAGAAGCGTGTGCGCGTCAGCCTGAGCTTGCACCTTCACTACAGGTTAAAATGTTCATCCTTGCTGGTCTTATCGATGCCGTAGCTATGATCGGTGTTGGTATCTCTATGTACATGTTGTTCGCACTTTAATTCACTAGTAGCTCTTAGAACAACTGTCAATAAGGAGGAGCGGTCGTGAATATTAACGCCACTCTTATCGGTGAATTAATCGCATTTACGGTGTTCGTGCTGTTCTGTATGAAGTACGTATGGCCACCGCTAAATAGTGCGATTGAAGCTCGCCAAAAGAAAATTGAAGATGGTTTAGCTGCTTCTGATAAAGCTGAGAAAGACTTGGAACTGGCTCGTCAAAAAGCCACGGAACAGTTAAAAGAAGCGAAAGCTCAAGCTGCTGAAATCATCGAGCAAGCTAAAAAGCGTGCCTCGCTTATTGTTGACGAAGAGACAACTCGTGGTCAGCAAGAGCGTGAAAACATCATAGCTCAAGGTCACTCTGAGATTGAAGCAGAGCGTAACCGTGTGAAAGAAGATTTACGTAAGCAAGTTGCTACTCTAGCAGTAGTCGGTGCTGAGCGTATTCTTGAGCGCGAGATCGACCAAGCCGCACACAGCGACATCGTTGAAAAACTTGTCGCAGAGCTTTAACTAGGAGGGTATGAGCATGTCTGAATTGACTACCATCGCTCGCCCATACGCTAAAGCGGCTTTTGAGCTTGCCGTTGAGAAAAACGCGGTTGCCCAATGGCATGAAATGCTGCACTTCGCTGGCCAAGTGGCCAGCGATGAGCAGGTTAATGCAGTCATTGGCAGCCTGCCGTCTGTGTCTGACCAAGCCGATGTAATCATCAAGGTTTGTGCTGACCAACTCAACGAACAGGGTCAAAATCTTATCAAGCTAATGGCCGAAAATGAACGTTTAGCCGCCCTGCCTGACGTTGCCGAACTATTTGCCGAGTTTAAGGCTGAGTTCGACAAAGAAATCGAAGTCACAGTGATTTCTGCAACGGAGCTTGCTGCAGCGCAGCAAGAGAAACTAGGCGCGGCACTCGAACAACGTTTCGCACGCAAAGTTAAGCTGAATTGTAGTGTTGATGCCTCCGTCGTTGGCGGGTTGGTAATTCGTGCCGGTGACACCGTAATCGACGGGTCTATACGCGGCCAAGTTGACCGCTTAGCGGCCACACTACAATCGTAATTGGGAAAAAGAGCATGCAACTTAATTCCACAGAAATTTCTGCGCTGATCAAGCAACGCATTGAGCAGTTTGAAGTTGTAAGTGAAGCACGTAACGAAGGTACTATCGTATCTGTTACTGACGGTATCATCCGCATCCACGGTCTAGCTGACTGTATGCAAGGTGAGATGATCGAGCTTCCTGGCAACCGTTATGCTATCGCATTGAACCTTGAGCGTGACTCAGTAGGTGCAGTAGTTATGGGTCCTTACGCTGACCTTAAAGAAGGCGTAAAAGTTAAATCAACAGGTCGTATTCTTGAAGTACCAGTCGGTAATGGTCTTCTAGGTCGTGTAGTAAACACCCTAGGTCAGCCTATCGATGGTAAAGGTGCACTGGACAGCGAAGGTTTCGAGCCAATCGAAAAAATCGCCCCAGGTGTAATCGACCGTCAATCAGTAGATGAGCCAGTTCAAACTGGTTATAAGTCTATCGATGCCATGATTCCAGTTGGTCGCGGCCAGCGTGAATTGGTTATCGGTGACCGTCAAACTGGTAAAACTGCATTAGCAATCGACGCTATCATCAACCAAAAAGACACAGGCATTAAGTGTGTGTACGTAGCGGTTGGTCAAAAAGCATCGACTATTGCTAACGTAGTACGTAAATTAGAAGAGCACGGTGCCCTAGAAAACACGATTGTTGTTGTTGCATCGGCTTCTGAATCTGCAGCCCTACAGTACCTAGCTCCGTTTGCTGGTTGTACTATGGGTGAATTCTTCCGTGACCGTGGTGAAGACGCGCTTATCGTATACGATGACCTGTCTAAGCAAGCGGTAGCGTATCGTCAGATTTCACTTCTACTTAAGCGTCCACCGGGCCGTGAAGCATACCCAGGTGACGTTTTCTACCTTCACTCACGTCTTCTAGAGCGTGCAGCACGTGTAAACGCTGACTACGTTGAGAAGTTCACCAATGGTGAAGTGAAAGGTCAAACAGGTTCATTGACGGCATTGCCAATCATTGAAACTCAAGGTGGTGACGTTTCTGCCTTCGTACCAACCAACGTGATTTCAATCACCGATGGTCAGATCTTCTTGGAAACTGACTTGTTTAACTCAGGTATTCGTCCTGCGGTTAACGCCGGTATTTCTGTATCGCGTGTAGGTGGTGCTGCGCAAACTAAGATCGTTAAGAAACTAGGTGGTGGTATCCGTCTAGCGCTTGCTCAGTATCGTGAACTTGCGGCGTTCTCGCAGTTCGCTTCTGACCTTGACGAAGCAACACGTGCTCAACTTGAGCATGGTGAGCGCGTAACCGAGCTAATGAAGCAGAAACAGTACACGCCAATGTCTGTTGCGGAAATGTCTCTATCACTTTTCGCTGCTGAAAAAGGCTTCCTTGCTGACATCGAAGTAAGCAAAATCATGGACTTCGAAGCAAGCCTAATCGGCTTCGCTAAAAGCGAGTACGCAGAGCTAATGGCGCAAATCAATGAAACTGGTAACTACAACGCCGAGATTGAAGCACAGTTGAAAGAACTTCTTGAGAAGTTCAAGTCAACGCAAACTTGGTAATTTAGTTATCTAAGGTGAGTGCATTGCGCTCACCGAGATTCGGAGAGAGAGTCATGGCCAGCGGAAAAGAGATTAAAAGCAAGATCGGGAGTATTAAAAATACTCAGAAGATCACCAGCGCAATGGAAATGGTTGCCGCTTCAAAAATGAAGCGTGCACAGGAGCGTGTTGCTTCTAGCCGTCCATACGCTGAGAACTTACGCAAAGTGATCGGTCGTATTGCTCAAGCGAATCTTGACTTTAGTCACGCTTATTTAGAAGAGCGTGATGTAAAGCGAGTTGGTTATATTGTTATCTCTACAGACCGTGGTCTGTGTGGCGGCTTGAACACTAATGAGTTCAAGAAAGTCTCACAAGACGTAAAGGCTTGGAAAGAAAAGGGCGTTGACGCTACTTACGCAACCCTAGGCAGCAAAGCTGCTGGGTTCTTCCAAAGCTTTGGTGGTCAGCTTGCCGCGAAAAAGGCAGGCCTTGGAGATGCCCCTTCAGTTCAGGACGTAATTGGTCCTGTGAAAGTGATGCTCGATGAGTTCGCTGAAGGCAAAATTGACCGTTTGTTCGTGGTATATAACCATTTCGTTAATACCATGAAGCAAGAGCCAGTAATCGATCAGTTATTACCTTTGCCAAAAGCTGAAGAAGAAGTATCAGCCCACGCTTGGGACTACTTGTACGAGCCAACACCAGAGGCCATTTTGGAAACTCTGTTGGTGCGTTTCATTGAGTCACAAGTTTATCAAGGTGTGGTTGAGAATGCTGCCTCTGAGCAGGCCGCCCGTATGGTTGCAATGAAAGCTGCAACTGATAATGCCGGCGACCTGATGGATCAGTTGCAATTGCAGTACAACAAAGCGCGTCAAGCAGCAATCACACAAGAGATCAGTGAGATTGTGAGCGGTTCGGCAGCGGTTTAACGCTTCGGCAAAGTTTAACGAGAGGAATTGACATGAGTTTAGGTAAGGTCGTCCAAATTATCGGCGCCGTTGTGGACATCGAGTTTCCACAAGACAACGTGCCAGCCGTATATGACGCACTAAAAATTACAGAAGGCGACCTAGCAGGTTTGACACTAGAAGTGCAACAGCAGCTAGGTGGCGGTGTGGTACGTGCTATCGCACTAGGTACTACTGACGGTCTACGTCGTAGTACAGCAGTAGAGAATACTGGCGAGCCAATCATGGTTCCAGTTGGTACTAAGACCCTAGGTCGTATCATGGACGTATTGGGTAACCCAATTGATGAAGCTGGCCCAATCGGTGAAGAAGACCGTATGTCCATCCACCGAGCTGCACCTTCATACGAAGAGCAGAGCAACTCAGTTGAACTTTTAGAGACTGGTATCAAGGTAATCGACCTTGTATGTCCATTCGCTAAAGGTGGTAAAGTTGGTCTATTCGGTGGTGCCGGTGTAGGTAAAACCGTAAACATGATGGAGCTTATCCGTAACATCGCAATCGAGCACAGCGGCTTCTCAGTATTCGCTGGTGTTGGTGAGCGTACGCGTGAGGGTAATGACTTCTATCACGAAATGAACGACTCAAACGTACTCGATAAAGTATCGCTAGTATATGGTCAGATGAACGAGCCACCAGGTAACCGTCTACGTGTTGCATTGACTGGTCTAACTATGGCTGAGAAGTTCCGTGACGAAGGTCGTGACGTACTATTCTTCGTAGATAACATCTATCGTTATACCCTAGCCGGTACTGAAGTATCAGCACTACTAGGTCGTATGCCATCAGCGGTAGGTTATCAGCCTACACTTGCTGAAGAGATGGGTGTACTACAGGAGCGTATCGCTTCAACTAAAACCGGTTCAATCACTTCAATCCAAGCGGTATATGTACCAGCGGATGACTTGACTGACCCGTCACCAGCAACGACGTTCGCGCACTTGGATGCAACCGTTGTACTATCTCGTGATATCGCGTCACTAGGTATCTACCCAGCGGTTGACCCACTTGACTCATCTTCACGTCAGCTAGATCCGCTTGTTATCGGTCAAGAGCACTACGACATTGCGCGTGGCGTTCAAACCGTACTACAGCGTTATAAAGAGCTGAAAGACATCATCGCCATCCTAGGTATGGACGAGCTGTCTGATGAAGATAAGCAAGTAGTATCACGTGCACGTAAGATCCAGCGTTTCCTATCTCAGCCGTTCTTCGTTGCTGAGGTATTTACAGGTGCGCCAGGTAAATACGTTTCATTGAAAGACACTATCGCAGGCTTTAAAGGCATTCTTGACGGCGAATACGATGAGCTACCAGAGCAAGCGTTCTACATGGTAGGTTCAATCGAAGAAGCTGTTGAAAAAGCGAAAAGCATGTAACTAGGAGGGGAGTATGGCAGCTATGACCGTACATCTTGATGTTGTAAGCGCTGAAGAGATGATTTTCTCTGGCCGCGTAGAATCACTTCAAGTGACAGGTAGTGAAGGTGAGCTTGGTATTATGCCTGGCCACGCACCGCTACTAACTGCCCTCAAACCTGGAATGGTCCGTTTAGTAAAGCAACTAGGTGGTGAAGAAATCATCTATGTTGCTGGCGGTACATTAGAGGTACAACCTCATAATGTAACTGTCCTTGCAGATACCGCTGTACGAGCTGAAGAGCTTGACGAACAAGCGGCAGAGCAGGCTAAGCGTGAAGCGCAAGAGCAAATGGATAAAGCTGGCAGTGGCGAGCTTGATTACCATAAAGCAGCGATCCAACTCGAAGAGGCGCTTGCGCAGCTTCGTGTTATTCGTCAATTGCGTAACAGCTAAACGCTTCCAACCTCATAGGTTTGCAAAAACCCGCGCTTTAAGCGCGGGTTTTTTTATGTCTGTTCTTTCTATGTTCACACTGTTGCAGATACAATGGTCGGTATTGTCGATAGCCATACCAGAACATCGCTGGCGGCTTTTTAGCCAGCTGTGTTCGGACACAGGATGTGCCAACTTAAAGCGTGAGCTGAGTGTGCGCTGTCACGTCGCGAAAAAAGGATATTAGAATGAATTTAACGACTGTAATTTTAGCTGCGGGTAAAGGTACACGCATGCGTTCTAAGTTGCCTAAGGTGCTGCATCCGGTTGCCGGCAAGCCGATGGTTCAACACGTCATTGATAATGCTAAGGCCTTAGGGGCCACCAGCACCAACCTAGTTTATGGCCATGGTGGCGAGTTGCTTAAACAACAACTCGGTCATAATGAGGTCAATTGGGTGCTACAAGAGCAGCAGCTAGGCACGGGCCATGCTGTTGCTGTAGCCAAAGAACATATTGGCGATGACGATAGAGTACTGATTTTATATGGCGATGTGCCACTGACCAAGCAAGAAACCTTAGAAGGGTTATTAAAAGCCACTCCTGAGCGTGGCCTAGCGGTGCTTACCGTGGATTTGGCCGACCCTAATGGCTATGGGCGTATGCTGCGCGATAATGGCAAACTAGTGGGCATTGTCGAGCAAAAAGATGCCAATGAAGAGCAACTGAAAATTACCGAAATTAATACCGGTATCATGGCCTGTCATGGCGGGTTGTTGAAAAAGTGGTTGGGCAATCTATCGAACAGTAATGCTCAAGGCGAATATTACCTTACCGATATTGTCGCTATGGCCCACTCAGAAGGCGTTGAAATCAGTTCAAGCCAACCATCGCACCCTATGGAAGTAGAAGGCGCTAACAATCGCGTACAGCTCGCTCAGTTAGAGCGTGCCTATCAAGGTTGGCAAGCCGAACAGTTGATGATCAACGGTGCGAGTCTAGCCGACCCGGCCCGCATCGATGTACGTGGCACAGTGACCACAGGTCAGGATGTACACATTGATGTTAATGTCATCTTTGAAGGTCAGGTAGAGCTCGGCGACGATGTTGTTATCGGCCCGAACTGCGTATTAAAAGACTGCAAAATTGGTGATGGTGTGGTGATTAAGGCCAATACCTTGATTGAAGATGCTAGTGTCGCTGCGAAGTGCACCTTAGGCCCGTATGCGCGCCTACGCCCCGGGGCAGTTATGGAAGAAGACTCTCATATCGGCAATTTTGTGGAAATGAAAAAGTCCCGTCTAGGAAAAGGCTCAAAAGCCAATCACCTGACCTACTTGGGCGATGCACAGATAGGCGAAAAGGTGAATATAGGCGCCGGCACAATCACCTGTAATTACGATGGCGTTAATAAGTCGCAAACTATTATCGGCGATCATGCCTTTATTGGCTCTAACTCCTCGCTGGTGGCTCCGGTAGAAATTGGCGCCACTGCCACAGTGGGTGCCGGCTCAGTCGTGACCACCAATGTGGGCGATAAGCAGCTGGCGGTAGCGCGAGGCAAGCAGCGTAATTTAGACGGCTGGCAACGGCCTACAAAAAAGAGCTAAGCTGTTAAGCATTCGCCAAGTGATAATAAAACAAGCCGCGCTATGCGGCTTGTTCTGTGTAAAGCCATCCTTATTAGGTTTGTGTAGCTTGCTATATCTGTAGTACTTCGACATACGTTTTATTTATGCCTCAAAACTGATAACTTACTCAAAGGGATCCTATGATAGAGATCTAAGTATTAATCATTAGCAAGGAGCGCGAAATGTTAGATCCATTCTTACATCAAAAACCTACCAATACTCGAATATCATTCGTTGGCCAATTAAATATTAGTTAACGGCTCATTTAGAGATAAATAGTGCTCAACGTGTAACTCAGTGGGTAATGAAGTAGAGCAAAAGAATAAAACATTCTTGCGTATCATCTGAATTTTTAGCAATGGCGGCGAATTGTCTGGCACTGTGAATGAAATGTCACTCGTTATAAATCGAGCCCCTAATACCCACTGTTACACTAGCTGAGTACCTAGAGCATACTCAATATTTATGGGTTTGGTTGTATTGCAGGAGAGGCAAGATGGGCAAGGAAGTTGATTCTTTTTATTTGTACTGTTTAGCAGGAATGTCACTAGTCGTTGTTGGACTAACGTGGTTTATGTTTGCTGCTGGGTTTGACATAACGGCAACACACTTTACGTACCCAACCAGCGGTCTGGCCCTTATCTTGTTTGAACCCATTGTGTCTTGTTTAGCTTTGGGCTGGGTGATCAGTGTAATAGTTTTTATATTTAGTCTATTGAAGGCCATACGGGAGCTTTGGTTAGACAACAAACATATCAACATAGCTATAAAGTGGCTTGGGAATACACTCCCAGTATTACTAATATTGACTATTTCTGTGCTAGTTATGGATTACTTACTGTGGCCATTATGGGCGTCACACAATGGTTATCAGCCCTGCCCTAGTTTTACCTTATTTTTTACAGATCCTGTTACTACTGCGTGGGTGACAGATATTGAAATCTGTCACAATGACAAGGTTGATGCTGTATTAAAAAACAACTTGCATGAGACCGTCCTGCGCGCCAATAAGTTTATTGAAAATATAAAACAGTAGCGCTGTTTAAGAAGTGTGCTGAGTCACTTTTTTGAATGTGTTTTCGAAGGAAAAGTACAATGAGCAGGGATGTGGATACTTTTTACTTGTACGCTACGGTATTTCTTTTACTTGTCGTTATTTTACTTACATGGTTTATGTTAGCGCTTGGATTTGAGCTATCAGCTATACAATTTAATTACCCAGCAAGTGGTTTGTCACTCGTAGTATTTGAACCTCTATTCCCCCTCATACCTATAAGTTGGGCTATTACCATATTCGCTTTTGTAGTAGGTATTTTTGGCTCTATGAATGAAATATGGCAAGAAAATAAACATATTAAATTAGCATTAAATAGATTAGGAAAGGCCTCAGTGGTTTTCTTTGTTTTAATTGTCGTTGTTGTGAGTGCCAATTATGTGGCCTGGCCTATCAGAGCATCGCATAGTGGTTATCAGTCATGTCCGGATTTCACCTTGTTGCATAATGAATCATTTGCCACCGCTTGGGTGACGGATATTGAAATCTGTCACAACGACAAGGTCGATGCCGTATTGGAAAACAGCTTGCATGAGACCGTTCTGCGTACCAATAAGCTCATTGAAAACCTGAAGTAGTTAGTTTTTAACGCAAGTTAAACAAGTCGCGCTATGCGGCTTGTTCTATTTTTACGCAGCCCCATGAACTAAATCGTCGTATCTGCAGTCCTTATAAGGTGATGTTATTTTTGTAGCATAGGGATATGTTTTTACGCGCCTTACTCATTTCAATTACTTGCCATATGCTAATTCTTGGGTATGTTTTGAGCACCGCCACTCCGGCGATAATGCGAGCACATCAGGGAGAGTCACCGGCAACCATGCAGGTGGCGATGATTAGCTTGCCACCGCCAGAAAATAAGATAGAGCATCCCGTGCATGCGCCAGAGCCGATTAAGCCGCAGCGCTCAGTGAATAATGACTCTCACTCAGCCACGCCCGTTCAAAAAGAGGAAGGTGAAGGAAAAGCTAATCAGCACAGTGAAGCTCTAAAAAGCCGAGCGGCTGCTGCTGAAAAAGCAGACAAAACCCCGGTGAGAATAAACCCTTATGCGCACTTTGAGCAACGCGTCACTCGTGCGTTTGCAAAAACTCAGTCATCAGCTGGGGTGGGCAAGGTACAGCTTGATGAGCTTCCTCGTTACTCCGGTCCAGATATCACATCAGTGCAGCAATCAACGGGCGCGATGCAGGTGCTCGCTGGTGACAAGGTGACGGGTAACTACCTGTTACGCCAAGGTGGCCGCTGCTTCGTCATGGATGCTTCTTCACCGATGGCACAAGCGGATATGCCCGCAGGTGAAGTCATTTGCCCGCATCTCAAACAAAGAAAGCAGGCCGCCTTTGATGCGGCCATGAGTAAATGGTTGCAGGATTAACTGCGTGATAGAAACACGGTGAGGGTGTCGCCAACCTGTAATATATTGCTTGAAAGGTTGTTCCACTGTTTTAATTTGGCAATGCTTACTTGGTAATGGCGGGCAATTTTCCATAAGCTCTCCCCCGAGCTGACCTTGTGTTCGATTTGCTCATCGGCTAATACCGGTAAAATCAGCTTATCACCAATGCGAATACGATCGGAGCTAAGGTTATTGAACGTCTTTAGCTGCTTAACACTAAGAGCATAACGCTCGGCAATAACACTTAAACTATCTCCTTTAGCAATGGTGTAATGCTGCCATTGGCTGTAATCACTACTTTGTTGTTTGGCAATGGCTTGCTGCCAGTGTTGCTGTTTAGCCTTGGGTACGACCAAATGCGGAGCATCGATGATCGCAGGAAAGCGGATTACGCCGTGATTGAGGTCTTGCACATCTTGCCATTGCGACTTATCGGCTAAAATAACTGCGCCTTTGATGGGGAGAGGCGAAATGGCTGGGCTGTTATCAATTGCTGGGAAGTCCATTTTTTCATGTTTTAGCAAATGCACTGCAGCAAGCAGTTTGGGCACATATTTGCGTGTTTGTTTGGGCAGTTTGAGCGCGAAAAAGTCCGTGCTTTTCCCAGCTTTTTTATTGGCTGCAATAGCATTGCGCACTCGACCTTCGCCAACATTGTATGCAGCAATAGTATGATACCAGTTGCCATCAAAACGCTTATACAGGTACTCAATAAAGTCCAGCGCCGCCGCTGTGCTGTCGAATACATCTTGACGGCCGTCGTACCAAGGCGTGATTTTAACGCCAAAGTATTGAGCAAGCGAAGGCGTTAACTGCCATAGGCCGCTAGCATGCTTGTGAGAGTAGGCGCTGGCATCAAAGTCACTCTCAATCAGCGGCATTAGCGCTAATTCTATTGGCAGGTTTCGCGCTTCTACCTCTGTCACTATATGATACAAGTAAGGCTCGGCACGACGGCTTATTTCATCCATATAATTAGGATGTGATAAATACCAGTCAACGCGCTTCATCACATCCGGGTGAGTCGAGTCTGCAAAGCTCAATTGCATACGGATACGCTGCCATACATCGTCCACTTGTTGCGGCGTTTGTTGCGGCTGTTTCGGTTGCACTGACGGCGGTACCGCCTTTTCACTTACACTTGGAGACTGAGCCTCGGTTTTTACGATGTCATTGTTTACAGGGGGCTTCGAGCTCATGCTCTGGCAACCCGCGAGGAACAAAAAAACTAATAGCGCTGAAATTCGATACATAAATGCTACTTAAATTATAAGCTGAATTCGGTCATTTCGGCGAATCAGCTTAGCGTTGACACCTTAACATAAGGTGAGCTAAATCTGAGCGGCCGCTGAAGCGAAGGCTTGCTAACTGCGCCCTCAGAGCCCATTGGCGTTAGCCAAAGACGCAGTGTAAACATGCCCCTTGGGGTTGCTCATGGTAGGTTAGGTCGCCACCATGGCTAACCATAATTTGTTTGCTTAGCGCTAAACCTATCCCTGAACCTTGCTGTTTAGTGGTGAAAAAAGGCACAAACATCATTTCTTGAGCTTGTTTACTGATGCCACCACCGGTATCACACACGGCAATGTATAACTGCCCTTGGCTATTTTTATCAACAACCATAGACAAGGTTTTGTCTGCACAGTTCACACTCATCGCTTCTATAGCATTTTTGATCAGGTTAATTAATACCTGCTCAATTTGCTGGGCATCACACATCACTAAAGTGTCGCTGTGGGTTTGTAGCTTTAGAGCAATATGCTGTTGCTCCAAGTCTGTTTTGAATAGGGCACAACAACGTGTTACCACATCTGCAAGAGATTGCGCCTTGAGATCTGGCTTGGGCAGATTACTGATGGATCGAAAACGTGCGATAAAGGCGCTTAACCCTTCAGTGCGGCTATGCAGGGTTTGTAAGGCGAGTGCTAAGTCTTCTTTATCTTCGCTATCGGTAAAACTCAGTCCTTGTGGCAACAGACCGGTGCAGGTGTGTGCCAATGATGACAGTGGGGTAATCGAGTTGGCAATTTCATGCGTGAGAACGCGCGTTAAGCGCTTATAGGCTTGTTGTTCTTTTAGTAGTAATTGCTCATGAATCGACTGCAAAGTGACAATTTTTAGCTCTTGCCCTTGGATGGTGGCCAAGCTTATTTGTATAGACAAGGTGTCCTGCTGTTCTCCTCGCTGCCATAGAGCGGTTGATTGACACTGACTTTGTGCTTCACTAATAAACTCACCGAGCTGCGCTAACGATTGCAGGTCTTTCACGGGAGCCCCGAGCAGCCTAGCGACAGCCGGGTTTTGCTCAATAATATTGCCCTGCGCATCGAACACTAACACCGCCATATCGATATGGATTAGCAGGGTTTGCATAAACTGGGCTTGTTGCTCCGCAGCCAACCGGGCTTGCAAGATTTGCTCTTTTACTTCGTTATACTGTACCCGCATAGGATGGTTGCGAGGCAACCCTAGGCTACTATCCCCGTTAGCCAGGGCTTTAAGTGCTAATTGCGCTTGGCGGCTTTGGCGTTTAAATAGCACTAAAATACTGCAAATGCAGGCCAGTGCGACCAATACCATGCCTGTGGTTAGCGCCGGTAATTGTAAGCTGTACCAACTATATTGGGCGCCTAATGCCGTGAGTATAACGCCAGCTAACAATAACGACAGTTTTGTATTTGCAGACATCAGTGTTAAAGCCCGTATTTTTCTAAGCGTCGATACATGGCACCACGAGTCAGCCCTAATGCTTTAGCGGCGTGGCTCACATTACCTTGGTAGTGAGTGAGTGCAGCGCGAATTGCGCGATGTTCCAGCTCTTCTAGGTTGAAGGTATCATACTGCTCACCTTGCTGTGGTGCTGCGCTACCGGTGGTCGCCGGTGCGCTAATAACTGAGCCAATATCTAGCTCAGTGCCGGTAGAGAGGATCACCGCTCGTTCTATTGCATGCGCTAATTCGCGTACATTGCCTGGCCATTGATAGCTACTTAACGCCTGCATGCTGGAATTGCTAACGCTAAGTTCGCGTTTGTATTTTTGGCCAAAATGGTTGAGGTAGTAGTCAACCAGTAAAGGAATGTCCTGATGACGCTCGCGCAGCGGCGGCAGGGCGATTTCCACGGTATTGATTCGATACAGTAAATCTTGACGAAAACGGCCTTCGCCGACTGCCTCATGTAAATTATCATTGGTGGCGCTGATTAAACGAATATCGACATCGATGGTTTTGCTGCCACCAATGGGTGTAATTTGTCGATTTTGCAATGCTGCCAACAGCTTCACTTGTTGCTCCAGCGGCAAATTGCCCAGTTCATCCAAGAATAAGCTGCCACCGCCAGCGAGTTCGAAGCGGCCAACGCGGTCTTCTTTGGCATCAGTGAAAGCGCCTTTTTTATGGCCAAATAATTCGCTCTCCATCAGTGATGCGCTCATAGCTCCCATATCAACGCTAATAAAAGGGCCGCTATGACGTAGGCTTTGCTGGTGGATAGCATGGGCAGTGAGCTCTTTACCGGTACCACTTTCACCGGTGATAAGAATATTGGCGTCGGTTTGGGCTGCTCGTTCGATGGTATCGAACACTTTTAACATCGCATCGCTTTGCCCTAAAAAGGCAAACTTATTGCTATTTAATGCATCGTTTAAGCCTTGGGTTTGGCGCTTGAGCTGGCCCACTTGGCGCTTGTCTTTGGCGTGGCTAAAAGCAGCAGCGACACTGGCTAACAGCTGGTCGTTTTGCCATGGCTTGGCGATAAAATCTGCGGCTCCAGCCTTTATTGCATCTACAGCCAGTTGAATATCGCTGTACGCGGTCATAAGCAGCACCACAATCGTGGGGTCTTGCGCGGCGATTTTTTTTAGCCAGTAGAATCCCTCTTGGCCACTGATGGAGTCTTGGGTAAAGTTCATATCCAATAAAATCACATCAATGGGCTGGTCAGCCTGCTGTTGCTCGTTAACAATACCCTCTATATCAAAGGGATTATCTGTGGTTTTAACGCTTTGATAATGCTGTTTAAGTAATAAACGCGCGGCGATAAGAATATCGGGGTTGTCATCAACCACTAATATAGAGCCTGCCTGTTTCATATCCCTGCCTTGGCTTTTTCTTTTTAGCCTACCCCAGTTATTCATTCCCTGTCCACAAATGGGCACTGTAAAGAATTGAGGTGTTCTATAAGCGGACACCGTATTGTTCAGAATAATCTTGTTTTTACACTAAAGTGCTGAAATATATGAAAATTAAATTTTGGCACGGAGCTTGATAGTTACCCCTTATATAGCGAACACATATATTGGGTGACTGAGATGGATAGAAAAATAGAATCATCAGGCTTAAAAAAGCACGCGAAGAAAGTCGCAATGTCGGTTATTGCTCTCAGTGTTGCGGCCGCTGCGTACGGGTTTAGTCAAAGCTCTTCACAAGGTCGTAGCCAAACGGTTAATGCCAGTAATTTAACGGTAAGCACCGTGAACCAAGGCGAATTTGTCGATGCACTAAGTTTACGTGGGCAAGTAGTACCAAAAACCACCATCTATCTCGACACCATTGCCGGTGGGCAGGTGGAAGAGCGTCTTGTAGAGCAGGGTGAGTTTGTCAAAAAAGGTCAGCCTCTGGTGCGTTTAAGTAACACCAATTTGCAACTTGATGTAATGAGCCGGGAAGCACAAGTTACTGAGCAACTTAACTTTCTGCGTAACACCCAGATGAATATGGAGACCAGCCGCTTAAACTTACGTCGAGATTTATTAGAAATTGAACTGAAAATCACTCATCTAACTCGCCGCCTTAAGCAAACTGCGCCCTTGGTAGAAAAAGGCATGCTTTCGCAAGAGCAGCTCTCTGAGCTAAAAGAAGACTTAGCTTATTATCAAGCGCGTAAAGAGCTCACCATTGAGCGTCAACAGCAAGAGAAAAGCATTCGCGAAGTGCAGTTGGCACAGCTACAAGATAGTGCTGAAATGCTCGAGAAAAACCTTCAGTTTGCGCGCCGCAACCTCGATAACTTGCTGATCACTGCCCCTGTGGACGGGTATTTGAGTGAGTTGGATGTCGAAATTGGCGCATCAAAGAGCCGTGGCGCGCGTTTAGGTCAGATTGATATACCCAACGAGTACAAGCTAGTGATCCGCTTAGACGAGTTTTATCTCAGCCAAGTACGCTCTGGTATGGAGGTCATTATTGAACTTGAACAAGGGGATGTCAGCGCCACAGTCACCAAAATAGACAGTCGCGTGCAGCAATCACAATTTCAAATTGAAGTCGAACTGCCAGAGCAAGCGAGCAACATCAAGCGGGGACAGAGCTTGGATGTCGAGCTCATGCTTGGCGGTAGTCAAGATAATGCGCTGTTGTTGTCGCGAGGCGCATTCTTTAGCAGCTCAGGCGGTAACTGGGTGTATGTAATGAATGATGATAACAGTGGCGCCGTTCGCCGCGACATCCGCCTAGGTCGAAAAAACCAAGATTATTACGAAGTGCTCAGCGGTCTTGAGCCCGGTGACAAAGTGATCACCTCAAGCTACGCCAACTTCGATAAAGCACAACAATTACAATTTTAAAGGAACAATGATGATCAAGCTAACTAACTTATCGCGCGTATTTCGTACTCAAGACGTTGAAACAACTGCACTTAACGATATTAACCTCAGTGTTAAAGAGGGTGATTTCTTGGCCATTATGGGCCCTTCAGGGTGTGGTAAATCTACCTTGTTATCTATCCTTGGCATGCTTGACTCGCCAACTAGCGGACAGTTTGAGTTTCTGGGTGAGGACATTGCTGGCTACAACGAAAAGCAATTAGCGCAGCTGAGAAAAGCAAGCATTGGCTTTGTGTTCCAAAGCTTTAACCTGATCGATGAGCTCACCGTGTATGAAAACGTTGAGCTGCCGCTGCAATATCAAAAAATAGATAAAGCTGAGCGCAAGCAACGTGTTGAAGCTATTTTAAAGCGCGTAGGCATAGATCACCGTGGCGATCACTTACCGCAACAGCTTTCCGGTGGTCAGCAGCAGCGCGTCGCCGTCGCGCGAGCACTGGTAATTAATCCTAAGCTGATCCTCGCCGATGAGCCCACCGGTAATTTGGACTCTAAAAACGGGGATGAAGTCATGACCATGCTGCGTGAACTTAATCGCGAGGGCACCACAGTGATCATGGTGACGCACTCAGAGAAAGAAGGGAACTATGCCGACCGCCTAGTTCGCCTGCTTGATGGCCAAATCATGGTGGATAAAGCCAATGCCGCTAACCCTGCGGTTAATACAGAGGTGGCATAGCCATGATCTTAAGTTACATAATTACAGCGCTGCGTGCTTTTAAGCTACAAAAGCAGCACTTCGCGCTCAACGTGTTTGGTTTGAGCGTGGGCTTAGCCGCAGCTATTTTGGTGGCGCTTTTTGCCGTCAATGAGCTTTCCTATGACGCGCAGCAGCCTGACGCTGAGCGGGTTTATCGCGTGGGCCAAGACTTTAGCAAACTTGGCTTGGCGGTGATCCCTATCTCTAACTACACGCAGGCAAAAAATGCGCAAAGTTACAGTCAAATCGAGGATGTGTTTGCCCTAACTTTGTCAGAACAAACTCAGGCTACCCCTGCCAATGTGACCTATCGCTCTCAAGGTTATAAGTTGGATGGCTTGTTTGGCGCCACCGCTAATATTGAGCGTTTTATTGCCTTGCGCACCTTGGATGGTTCATTAAGTCAGGCGTTGAGTACGCCAAATGGCTTGGCATTGAGCGAATCTGAGGCACTGCGTATCTTCGGGAAGGTGAATGCAGTGGGTGAAACCTTGGTACACGAGCATGGCCAGTACACCGTGCGAGCCGTGTTCGCCGATTTGGCCGACAACACCCATTTTGCCTTCAAGTCCCTGGCCTATTTTGAACATAACCCGGAAAACCTGCGTGCCAACCACAGCTATGTGTATTTAAAGCTGGCTCCTAACACCGACACCCAGGCTCTGGCGAAAACGCTCACAGAGCAGTACTTCGCTAACGATGAAAGCTATCAGGTGAGCATTGAGTTACACCCACTGCGTGATCTGCATTTAACTGCCAAATCACCGTTTGAAATGAAAACGGGGGGTGCTAAGCAGGTGGTGGTGATTTGTGCAGGGCTGAGTGTATTGCTGATACTTATCGCTGGCTTTAACTTTATTAACATGACCGTGGCGCAATCGGCTAAACGCGCCAAAGAAGTGGGTGTGCGCAAGGCCCTAGGTGCAAGTAAAGCTCAGCTTGTGACGCAGTTCTTATCAGAGTCGGTGTTGGTATCTTTGCTGTCTATGGTGCTCGCGTGCATTGCCGTTGAGCTTATTCTCCCTAGTTTTAATACCTTGGTAGATAGAGAACTGGTGGTTAACTACGCCTCCATGTTTAGCGTTGTGGTGCTTGCGGTGGCCGTTGCGGTGGGCTTACTTGCAGGGCTGTATCCTGCCTTCTTTATTTCGTCATTTAGCGCGAAACGGGTGTTAAGTGGCGATTTACAGCGAGGTAATACAGCAATATTTGTTCGTAAGAGCTTACTTACCTTGCAGGCCTCGTTATCTATAGCTTTAATTATCGCTACTGTGACTTTGCAGCAGCAATTAGCCTACTTACAAAGCTTACCTTTGGGGTATGAAACGCAACAGCGCTTAGTTATCTCTGAGTTGCCGCGCAAAATGGTGCTGACCAAAGAGCCCAGTGCCTTAGTTAAAAATCTCGCTGCAATTGAAGGCGTAAACAATGTCAGTGTGGTGGATACTCAGCTCACTGTCTCAATCAACAATACCGTGGCACCGGTGTGGCCTAATGGTGAGAGCACCGAAGGCTTAACGCCAATTATAGGTACCGATTTTAATGTTGTGGAAACCTTAGGTCTTAAGCTCGTTGCCGGTCGTGGCTTTAGCGCCGAGTATGCTGGTGATTGGGCGCAGCGAATTAACGGTACCACTCAGGTTGGCACCTTGGTAACCGAATCTATTGCTAAGCAAGCGGGGTATTCACAGCCGAGTGAGATGGTGGGTAAAACCATCACCACTCAAGGGCAAGGGATGGCAATGCGAGTGGTCGGCGTGGTAGCCGATGTAAAAGTGGGCAATGCCCAAGATGCAAACTCGAACATCATGTTCCTATGTGGGCTGAGTTATGGCCCTGTGGCTGAGGTGATAATGAATATCGATCAGCAAAACTTGCCATACATTCAGCAGCAAGTAACAACGGTATTAGCCAATCATGCCAAGATTTATGAGCCTAAAATCAGTTTACTCTCAGAGGACTATAAAAACTTACTGCGTGGCGATGAGCGCGTGTCGCAAGTGGTGTTTATATTCACTGCGTTGGCCGTGTTCTTAACCTGCTTAGGCACCTTTGGTTTAGCGTCATTCGCGACTATTCGCCGACAAAAGGAAATTGCTGTACGCAAAGTTCTTGGCGCTTCCCGAACCAGTATTATCAACATTTTAGCTAAAGAATTCTTACTGCTAGTGGCGCTGAGCATTGCCATAGCCTATCCAGTGACCTACTGGCTGGTGGGTGACTGGTTAGCAAACTTCAACGACCGTATTGAGCAGGCTATCTGGGTGTATGGCATCGCCGCTCTCGCTGTTGCCGGTATTACCTGGCTGACGGTTGCGGGGCTAGCCTTTAAAGCGGCCAGTACGCGCCCTTCGTTAACACTGAGATACGAATAAGGTGTAGGCGGCGCCATTAGGGCGTCGCCGCAAAAAATCACAATGATAAAAAACATATGCAATATGCCGGCGAACAACAATAACGACTTCGAAGTGGCGAACAATAGCGCGCGAAGCAGACAGATATTGGCATTACTCAGCTTGTATATACATCAGCAGGAGTGCACCTATGCTCACTAGTTACTTATCGGCTGCGCTACGCGCATTCGTAACCCATAAACAACATTTTCTATTAAACGTATTTGGCTTGGCGGTGGGCTTGGCTGCGGCTATTTTAATGGCACTGTTTGCCCGTTTTGAGGCCAGTGTCGACGCGCATCAGCCCCACTTTGAGCACACTTATCGGTTATCGCAACACTTTCGTGAAATGGGAGTGAATGCGCCGATTACTAATTACTACGCAGCGCAAGAGGTGGCAAAAAATGGTGCGGTAGAGGATATCTTTGCCTTGAAAATGCACCCTCGGCTATCTGGAGATTTTAGTGCCCATGGCAACTATTACAAAATGAAAGATTTATTTGCTACGGGCACCAATATCACCGACTTTGTTGCGCTCGATGTGCTGTTTGGTGATTTGCAGCGCACGCTGAGCGCACCGAACAGAATCGCGTTGAGCGAACATGAAGCCATACGTATTTTTGGCCAGGCTAATGCCATTGGTGAGACCTTAAGCAAAGGGCAAACGACCTACACAGTTACCGCCGTATTCGCCGATTTGCAAGATAATACCCACTTTGCTTTTTCCGGGTTAGTGGCAATGCAGGACGAAAACCCCAATTACCAGCTCAATAACTTTTATGTGTATGTACGCTTTGCTGCCGACGCTGACATCAAAGCCGAGCAAGCACGTTTTGCCGAGGCTTACCCTGAACTTGTTTACCCAGATCAACCGCTCGGTTTCGTGACCTTATCCTTTGAGCACCTACCTGGCATTCATCTGCATTCCGATAGCCGTTATGAGCTTAAAGAAAATGGCTCGTACACCGTGGTGTTGATCAGCTTTTCGCTGAGTATTCTATTAATCGTGTTGGCGGCTTTTAATTTCATTAATATGAGCATCGCGCAGTCGGCTAAACGAGCCAAAGAGGTGGGTGTACGTAAGGCGCTGGGGGCGAGCAAGGCGCAAATTATTAATCAATTCCTAGTGGAATCCTTATTGGTAACTAGTGTGGCAGCGGTGCTTGCGTGCGCGCTACTGGAATTAGCATTACCAGCGTTTAACCAATTGGTAGGACGCACTTTGGTGATCAACTATTTTTCAGAGTTTGGCATTATTTTAGTCGCGGTCGTGGTATCGGTGGGCGTGTTAGCTGGCGCGTACCCCGCATTTTTTATGTCAGCGTTTAGTGCGAAACGCGTGCTCAGCGGTGATATTCAGCGCGGTCGTACTGCTATTTTGGTGCGCAAGCTGTTGCTGACTTTGCAAGCCTCTTTATCTATTGCCCTGATCATCGGCGCATTTTCCTTGCATCAGCAACTCAGTCACTTGCAATCGCTGGCGGTTGGCTATGAAAAACAATACCGTTTAGAGGTGGATGATATCCCGGCTAGACAATTGTACTTCAAGCACAACAATGTCTTGAGTCAGCGCATCAATGCTGTACCAGGGGTGATCTCTAGCAGCATTACCGATGCCTCTTTTACCTCGTCATTCAACACTAGCTTTACTGTGACTTCGGATAACGGTGAGTTAAATGATGCTGTGATCCCTTTTATTGGCGTGGGCTTTAATATTGCTGAAACCGCTGGGCTAGAGGTTATCGCTGGGCGCGACCTGAGCGCCGATTATGGCAGTGATTGGCATAGCTTAGGCGACGATGGCAACGGCCGGGCTGGGGTGCTGGTATCGCAATCATTCGTTAAAGTGGCCGGTTATGACAGTGCTGAGCAAGCCATTGGCAAAGAGCTTTACAGCAGCTCCGGAGACAACCAGGAAGTGCTCAAAATTGTGGGCGTGATCAATGATGTCACCATTGGTTCAGCGCGTGAGGCTTCGGCATCGCCATTAATCTTGGTGTGCGGCTTTAGCTGGGCCAACGAGGGCAAGTTGATTATTAACTTTGAGCCGAGCCAGCTTAACGCAGTAAAAACGCAGGTGCAGCAGATCGTCAGTGACCAGTTAAATGTGCACAATGCTGATATTGAGCTGGTAGCAGATAACTACCGCGCGTTATATAAAAACGATGAACGTGTTTCTACCTTAGTTGCCATCTTCTGTATTTTGGCAATCTTATTAACCTGCCTAGGTACCTTTGGATTAGCTGCATTCTCTACCTTACGCCGTCAAAAAGAAGTGGCTGTGCGCAAAGTGCTCGGTGCATCTAGGTTAAGTATCGTTAACTTGCTCGCCAAAGAGTTCCTACTGCTGGTGGCCATAAGTACTGCCATTGCCTTTCCGTTAACCTACTGGCTAGTGGGTGACTGGCTGGCCAACTTTAACGAGCGTATTGATCAGGCTATATGGTTTTACGTTGTCGCCGCCGCTTTGGTAGCTATGATCACCTGGTTAACTGTGGCTAGCCTCGCCTTTAGAGCGGCTAGCACCCGGCCTTCGCTAACGCTGCGCTATGAATAATTAACCCAACCCTACTCAAAGCGCACGAAAGTGCGCTTTTTTTAATCCATTCCCGTTGTTGCTGCGTTTAACAGTTAATAGAGTGAGGAGTGCAACCTATGCAAGCAAATCAACTTAAAGCCGCGTTAGCCGATAGCCAATATCGCGCCATTATCCTTAGTTACGCCGATGCTAATCATTATTTAGCCGGAGCCCTTGATACCGACGGTAATTATCATATTCTGAGTGATAACAACGACGCATTGAAACCCTTTAATTCTTTGCGTGAAGCCGAGTGTGCGCTGGTTGAACTCGGCGCGACTCAAGCATTATTGAAAATGCAGTCTGCGTATGAAGAAATAGGACCCAGTGATTTTTGTGGTGATGGCATCAGCAATATGGAAATTCGTCAGCTCAAGCGAGCCGGCTCAACGGTGTAGCGCTGCTACACACGGCAGTAGCAGCCAGAGACCTTGCTTACTAGCATCGAGCTGTGAAAGCCATTTTCGTAGTTGTTTATAACAGTATCAATAATGCCATCTTCGATGGCACACCCGAGCCCCACAGAGAGGGGGCCAGCGTAAAGCACGCTGCCCTGCGCTAACATAATGGCTGCGGGCACAGCAGGTAGCAGGCCTGTGGGCAGTGACGATGCATCGACCTGGCGAACCTTTATTCCGGCTCGGCGAGCATCAGCTATGACCTTACTTTGGTGAGGCGCAGCGACCCGTTGGCAACGACATTGCTCATTGCCCACCAACAGCAAGGTGGTGCCGTGCTTTTCACTATCAATATCCGCTAATACCGGCATTAACGAGCGTTGCCACTGTGGCTGCTGCAACATGTTGTTTGGATCAAATACAGTGGCCCGTTTGTCGGCCACAAACCACAAAGCCACTGCACTGCACAGCAGCCATAGGCCGCTGATAACCAACTTCAATATTTGTTTGTTAGCGCTGGACAAAACGAGATACCTGAGCCTTCAAACCATCTAAAGCATTGAGCATATTGGCCACCTGCTCATCAAGCTGATGGATGTTGATGCTGTCTTTTTCTGATAGTTCGCGAACATGAACGCTTTGCTGGGCTATTTGCTGAGTATTGCTGGCTTGCTGCAAAACAATTTCTTTAACATTATCAGAATCATCCTTAATCACTATCATGGTTTGTTCCACCGCTGAGATAGCCTCCAGGACCGAGGAACTCAGTTGCTCGACAATATTCACTTTATCAATGCAGTGCCCCATGGAGGTGGTCGACTTATCGCTGTTAGCGACCAGCTCTTTAAGCGTATGCGCTATTTTGTCGGTGGCTTGCTTTGAGGTATTGGCAAGCGATCTTACTTCATCGGCGACTACCGCGAAGCCTCGGCCTTGTTCGCCCGCCCGGGCTGCCTCTATAGCGGCATTCAATGCTAATAGATTGGTTTGCTCGGCAATGGCATTAATGTCATTGAGCAGGTTAGAGATAAGCGCACAGCTAGACTCCAAATCCTTTAACTGCTGCTGCGTGGTGTCGAGCATTTGCGCTAAAGCATGGCTTTGTGCATCGGTCTCATGGACTTCTTTCATGGCACCTTGCAGTTGCGTTGAGATCATCGCGTATTGGTCGGCCACGTGCTCGCTTTGGCTTTGAACTTGGCTAAAGCCATCACTCACTTGCTCTCCTGCTTGAGAAATCAGGTTATTTTGCGTTTGCTTATGTTCGGCGTTTTGGGTGAGTAATTGTTGTAGCTCAGCCACCTTGGTGGCGCCTTGAATAAGCGCTTGCTGCTCTTTATGGACCGAATCAACAACGCTACTGAGTTGATCGAGTAGAGTATTGAATTGTGCCAGTGCATTGCTACCTTTCGCATCAACACGCACAGAAAGGTCTAGCTTCATTGGGTCGCGGGCTATCTTCTCTATGGCAGACTCCAGCGCTTTTCCACCTTGATATTCCTGATACAACATGTGTGCGATATAAGCAGCAATGAGTGCTTCTGCTGTGGCGTATACAGCGTGGATAAGCACGGTACTAAAGGCGAGTCTTTGTGGATCGAATACGTAAACGCCCACATCGCCCGTTTGCATAAAGTAAAAACTGATGTGATGCGCAGCGACTAGTAAAAGTGCGGTGATAAAAATGCGCCAGTTTTTAAAAATGACCAAAATCGCCATAAAGATAAAAATCTCAAAATGCACTTCAATGAGGCCGTAGGCTTGATGAATATGCAAAAATGAGAACATCATCAATGCGGCAGCACTCACATGATGTGTCAGCCGACTTTGCGGGGCGCTTTTAAGCAGGTATATGGGTAAAGAAGCGATAATAAAGCTGATGACTAAGCCTTGGCCGATGTTGTCGTAATACAAACCCAGTGCCAGCGACTCAACGGTGAGAATAATAAACAGCGATATGAACAATGATGAGGATTTAACCAAGTTGAACTTCCTTTATTAAACACTCCGTTGTTTTAGGCTAGGCGCTGGCGAGAGCAAGCGCAAATTAAGTATTGAAATTATTACGTTGCTCGTATCAGTGTTGATCACTAACTGATTGTGCTTAAGCCGTAATTAAGCGTTTTGCGACTATTTTTGTGCGCATACCATTTGTGCATTGAGCTTGACATAAAGTTTCGACTATAATGGTTTATCTTTCGAATCGAAACTTAAGTGTAACTGAATGACTAAGCGCAATACCCAGCAACGCCGCCACACTATTCTTAGCCAAGTTAATGAAGTGGGTGAAGTCTCAGTAGAGGCGTTAGCGGAGCAGCTGCAAACATCAGAAGTTACGATTCGAAAGGATTTAGCAACACTTGAAAAAAACGGCCTCTTGCTACGCCGATACGGTGGCGCGATTGCCTTACCCAATGAAATCGTTGCCAGTGAAGAGCCGCAAGACTCAGCCCGTAAACGCGCCATTGCCAAGGCAGCCGCTCAGCTTATTAAAGATCATCATCGCATTATCATCGATAGCGGGCGCACCACCGCCGCCTTGATCCCTGAACTGGCGAGCAAACGAGGCCTAGTGGTGATGACCAATGCCATTAATGTTGCAAATCGCTTACTGGCGTTAGAGAACGAGCCGACCTTATTGATGACCGGTGGCACCTGGGATCCACATTCAGAGTCTTTTCAAGGGCAAGTAGCAGAGCAGGTATTGCGCTCATATGATTTCGATACTTTATTTATCGGTGCTGATGGTATCGATGTTTCCCGTGGAACCACTACTTTCAACGAACTTATCGGCCTAAGCCAAGTGATGGCTGAAGCGGCCCGTGAAGTGGTGGTGATGGTGGAGTCTGACAAGATAGGCCGCCGTATCCCGAATTTAGAACTGCCTTGGCACAAGGTCAGCACTCTGATCACCGACAACACCTTGGTTGCAGACTTGCGCCAAGAGATCAGCGCGCATGGCGTACATTTAATTTGCGCCAAGGTATAAACACATAACCCGACCGACAACATCGGGCTTTTTAACAACACATACTGTGCAAATGGAGAATCTATGTGTGGAATAGTAGGGGCTGTTGCCGAACGCCCTGTGAACCGAATTTTAATTGAGGGCCTTAAGCGCCTTGAATACCGTGGCTACGACTCAGCAGGCGTAGCGCTATCGCAACAAAGCACCTTAAATTGCGTTAAAGCTGTAGGTAAGGTGGCGGCGTTGGAAAGTGCGCTCAATGAAGCCAATGTTTCTGGCACAACGGGCATTGCCCACACTCGCTGGGCGACCCATGGTGGCGTTACCGAAGCCAATGCCCACCCGCATGTCTCTAATAGTGAATTAGCACTGGTTCATAACGGCATTATCGAAAACCATGCTAGTTTGCGCGAAGCGCTACAAGGCGATGGCTACGAGTTTGTATCGCAAACAGATACCGAAGTTATGGTGCACCTTATCCATCAATTGCGCCAACAGCACAACTCCTTGCTCAGTGCCGTACAAGCGGCGGTGAAACAACTAGAGGGTGCCTATGGCACGGTGGTATTTGATAAAGCCAACGATAATGAAGTGATTGTTGCGCGCTCAGGAAGCCCGCTAGTTATTGGCTTAGGGCTCGGCGAGAACTTTATTGCCTCTGATCAGCTTGCACTATTACCTGTAACTCGCAGCTTTATCTTCCTAGAAGAGGGCGATGTGGCTCGTATTACCCGCGATAGCGTGGAAATATTCGATAGCAACGGTTACAGTGTTGAGCGTGAAGTGGTGGAGTCTAACATTACTCAAGACGCCTCTGGCAAGGGCGACTACCGCCATTATATGCTGAAGGAAATTTACGAGCAGCCATTGGCAGTGCGTAATACCTTGGATGGTCGTTTGCACGATGAGCGCGTCAGTGTCGATGCCTTTGGTGAGGGCGCAACGCAAATCTTTAAAGACGTAAAACACGTGCAAATTATCGCCTGTGGTACCTCGTATCACTCGGGAATGGTCGCGCGTTACTGGCTAGAGCAGTTTGCCGGCGTCAGCTGTAATGTCGAAATTGCCTCAGAATTCCGCTATCGCGAGTCATTCGTGCACGAAAATAGCCTATTAGTAACGATTTCTCAATCGGGTGAAACGGCTGATACTTTGGCTGCCTTGCGTTTGGCTAAAGAGCAAGGGTACATGGCGTCAATGACCATTTGTAACGTGCCGGGCTCATCGCTGGTACGCGAGTCTGATTTAGCCTTTATGACCAAAGCTGGGGCTGAAATTGGCGTCGCTTCAACAAAAGCCTTTACCACACAATTGGTTGGCTTATTGATGCTAACGGCGTCTATCGCCCAAGAAAAAGGCCTTAATCAACGTGCTATTGTAAGTGCGATTAAGACCCTGCCTAACAAGCTTGAAGAAGCGTTGACCCTAGCCGAAGGCATTGAGGAGTTAGCGGAAGAATTCGCCGACAAACACCACTCGTTATTCCTAGGCCGTGGCTCGCAGTACCCTATTGCTATGGAAGGGGCGTTGAAACTCAAAGAAATATCCTACATTCACGCCGAAGCCTATGCTGCGGGTGAGCTCAAACATGGCCCATTAGCCTTGATTGACGCCGATATGCCGATCATCGTCGTGGCACCAAATAACGAGTTGCTCGAAAAGCTGAAATCGAATGTAGAGGAAGTGCGTGCCCGTGGTGGTATCATTTACGTGTTTGCTGATAAAGATTCCCACTTTGCATCGGACGAGACCATGCGCGTAATCAATGTAAACCATGTGGAAAACATCATTGCCCCAGTGGTTTATACCATTCCACTGCAATTGCTTTCGTACTACGTTGCGGTTATCAAAGGCACCGACGTTGACCAGCCCCGAAACCTAGCCAAATCGGTAACGGTGGAATAAGAAGAAATTGAAAAAGGCGCGAAAGCGCCTTTTTTGTTGCAATGGCATAAAGTGTTAGACCGAACGGTTATTAGTAGCTGGCCCGACGGTCAGCGCAGTGCCATTAACCGCCATTCAACCATTAGTCACCCATGCTTTATGTTATGAGAAAGCAGATGCTGGTCTAACGCCGCGGAAAATTTGTCCGTAGCAGCGCTTTGTTAGATGATTGAACCCTGCACGCCAATATTTCTTGACTGAATATCATAATGTGATTGACAAATACTGAGAAAAGAATCTGGACTATCTAGTGCATCAACCAAAAGGTTATTGTTAACCAAGCTTCTGTAGAGCGCGACAGCGTGAGCTTGGCAATTTATAGATTTTTTCGGATTAAATTCAATATCACTAAAAGCATCAAAGCCTTTAACTTCTTCAGCTAAAGATTCATTTTGAACCAAGGCATTGATATATATCCAATCGTAAAAATATGTTCTTGGAATCAAAGGAAAGTCCACACCGAAAAAGCAGAAATTAATCAAATTACCAGACTCTTTTAGTCTTATATCTTTTTTGGCTGCTCTAGAGTCGAGACCGTATAAATCACTATAAGGGCCACCTCTTTCAAAAACCTTACTTCCCTGAAAGGCAGTTTCTACAGTAAGTTTTTTCCCATGTTTTTTTGTAGTTATTACTAAATTAAAAGCGCTTAACTGTATGCCCAGTTCAACTTCAGATTTACTAGAAATTTCTAAAACTGAATTTGCTCCAGATTTTTTTGCCTGTTCATGTAATTCGAATATAGATTTTTTCTTTTGAGATGCAGCCATTCCTGCGTGCCACTTAAAATCAATAGGCTTCTCAAAAACCCCTACCGACTTTTCTTTTGGGATAAAAATTGGGCGAACAGCCATTACTGCCACTTCCTCCGATATAACCTGCTTGCGTAGACGCCTTTTCTAGGTGAATTAATTGCAACCTTAAAATTTTCCAAAATGTCTTTATAATTCTTTTTAACCTGCCTATTGGAAACAACTACACCAAATATATAATCGACTGGTATGTGGTCAAAAACGAGCACTTCGGCCTGCTTATCAGTCGGGTCGTAAGCTTCCAGACACTGACCCTCTCTGCTGTCTAGCTCATCCAGCTCTTCGTACATTGATCTAAAGGCATTTATACCGGATAGTTCGTTATTGTCCTTTCCACTTATTCTGCCATCTGCGGCATTATGTTTGAAAAATAAACAATCAAGCTTCCAAAGAACTCTGCGCCTAAGCGCTAAAACACACCAATCTTCATCCACCTCGCGGTATTTTGTAAACATTCTATCGTTTGGGTGAGCGATAGATAGCGAAATAGTATTTATCCTTCCATCATACCTACCTTCATCATTAGTAATGATCTCTTGGTCCATAGCATCAACCGCTTCACGAGAGTAAAGCCCATTTTCCAGGATGCTTTCTAAATTACTAATATGTGTAAAGTGGAGCAGGTAAGGTATATCCAGTTCCACTGCTAAATTCTTGATTTCTTGCTTACTCATACTTCCTTTTATCTCTCGTGGCAGATGATCTTATTCATCTAACAATTTAATATCGAGCGATTGGGTCGTTTTTCTGCCGCAACCTGTCTCGTTTTAGTCTTTAGACCATTGATAGCAAATTTAGGAAATACTTACCAGCGCTGAAGTTACGCGACATTGCTCTAAGCGTGGGCACGACAAAAACGACCCTCTGGGTCGTTTACCTGACTGTATGAGAAACTCAACGATTATGGGTGTATCACTGTGGTTTTGGTGGGAGTGGCCGTCTGACGCTCGCTTTAAGCTACCGTAGACTACGGTCTAGAGGTGCGAGCTAATTCAGCATGATTTTTTAACTTTTTCACGCAACGTATAAATACTGATATTGCTGTGATCCCCCCACAAATAATGCCGATTTGCAGAATTGATAACTCAACCGTTGCGGTGATAAACAGACTGCCGATAAGCGAACCAATTATATATGTTGCAGCAATAAATACAGCGAATGAAATCACTAACATTAACCATGTTGTAACCTTTTCCCGTTGAGACATATGACCTCCGTGACTTTCAAAACTGCGCACAAAACCTCCACTGACTAAGATGATGATAAGTTTGCTTTGGTCGCTGATTTATTAGTATCAAATAATGTAAGTTATTGCCATTATGGGTTTTTATCGCGCTTAATTATCATAGTGAACCTTTGATTCTTTTATCTGGTGCTGCACATTATTTGTGCTTTTTTACTGTTGCAGTTGCCTACTAATGTGTGTATTTTCTAAAAGAATCATATATCTATCGTCTATGCGCTTTTGCGCAATGTAACAGGGAGGTGATCATGTCGATAAAACCTTTAGCGATATCCTTCATAGCCTTTATAGGGCTAAACCTAACGGCCTGTGGCTCTGGCACAAAAAATGATGAGCCGAAGCAACTGACACCAACACCGACAGGTAACATCGTTGATAATAGTGCTGTTGCTGACTATCGGTTGGTTATTTATGGTAACAGTCATAGCTCACAATTAGGTTCAATCATTGAAACACTGATCAGTGACCAACTTCCAAATAAGACGATTGAAACGGTAACAATTAGTGGGCGGTTTTTAGATGAAATTGCTGCGGTTACTGCAAACGTAGAGCAATTAGAAAAAAACACTTGGAGCCACGCCATATTTCAAGGGCAAAAGTACTCTCAGTCCGGCGCAACCGACTATCCAACGCACGCAACTGAGCGTTTAATTGCAAAGGCTAAATCAAACAACATCACACCGATATTATTTCCAGAGCACCCACAACGTGGTGACCCATCTGAGGCAGAGCGGGTATACAATTTACATCAATCAATTAGCCAACAAGAGCTTAGCTGTGTCGCGCCCGTAGGCTTGGTTTGGAATCGTGTATTAGACGTTATGCCAACGGTTGAGCTACATCATGCAGATGGTAATCATGCATCTTATGCAGGGAAGGTGCTCACTGCAATGACCTTTTATGAGATCATTACTGGCGAATTGGCGGACGCCATTCCCTATAATCCGGCGCTTCAGCTAGACCAGCAGCAGCAAGCGCTGTTTGGGCAAATTGTCACGCAAGTGCTTTTAGAACACCCTGCGTGCCCACAGAGTTAACAGTCGTTGCCCTAGTTGCCTAGGGCGACGTCAAAGCCAGAGAGTACCTGTTGGTAACAATGGCTGTGGTGTATCGGGCAGAAGTGTTGGCGTGTTGCACCTGCATCACCCGGGCAGTACTTGATTACAGCGCACACCATATTAAAGGGTAACAGTTATGCGTTTATCGTACAGATTAAGGTGCGTATTCTGGCGTTCGCAAGAAAAATAGAATGATTAACTCGGCGAGGCTAATGGCGGCCAATTGCGCCGTTACGCCTAGCATAACGCCGATACCTGACTGTGGGTCTGATTGAATCCCAAACACTAAGCCCAGCATGATGAAAAAGCTGAATATCGCCGGCGTGGCTCGCATCACGGCTAATTTTGTATTGCGATAGCTGTGACTGTTGGCCAAAAAATACAGGATAGCATAGGGCGATAGCAGCAATAACAGAGCCAGACCGGCTCCCCAATATGTAAAAGCAATGGCAGCAAAAGATAAAACAGCGAGTGCCTTAATTGCATAATATGTTTTCTTATATTGCATAGGTTGTCCTTAACTAAGGTGTTCAATGATTAGAGAGTGGGTTTGCTCGCACTCGCGTTTACACTAAGGTCCACAGCAAGTAGCCGTTGTAGGCGAGATAACCGCTGAGCAATAGCCCCCCTTCTGCCCGGTTGATACGGCCTTGACGGCCGATGCCATAGGCCATGACCAGCAAAGCAAGCGTTAACACCAGCATCACTCCCCAATCACGATAAAAAATATCTGCGCCAAGGCCGAAGGGCTCAATCGCTCCAGCGATACCAATAACGGCAAGAATATTAAACATGTTCGAGCCTACCACGTTGCCAATGGCGATATCATGCTCGCCTTTTTTTGCCGCAATAATAGACGCAGCTAACTCTGGTAGTGAAGTACCCAAAGCGACAATAGTCAGGCCAATGACTAAATCACTGACTCCCAATGCCGAGGCGACTTGCACCGCACCCCACACTAATATGCGTGAACTTAGCACTAGAACCACTAAGCCACAAACTAACCAAAACAGTGCGCTCTTTAGCCCCATGGTTTGGCTGGTGACACCCTGCTCGGTGTCGCTTGCCAGTGGGTCGTTGTGGTGGCGCAGGCCTGAATATATTGACCATGCCACCACGCTAACAAAGCCACCAAGCAGCAAGGTGGCATCGAATGTGGTCAATTGACCATCGTAGAGCAAATAGCCACACAGCAACACCACAGCCAAAAGCAGTGGTAGCTCTTTGCGAACAATATTCGAGTGCACTGTGATGGGAGCAATCAGTGCAGTGACCCCTAAAATTAGGCCAATATTGACAATGTTTGAGCCAAGAGCGTTGCCTAGTGCTAGCGCCGGATTGCCATCGCTCGCAGCCATCGCCGAGACAACCATTTCCGGTGCGGATGTGCCAAACCCGACAATAAGCATACCGATCAAAATAGTGGGTAACCCTGCGTGTGCCGCTGTGGCCGCAGCGCCGTCTACAAAGCGTCCGGCACTGTAAACCAGTAGTATAAAACCAGCTACAATTGCTGTTATTGCAAGCAACATTGTTCCTCCGCCATCTTGGCTTTTATGGCCTTAATATGGGCGCATTAGTTGCCTTTGTAAAGCATTTACTTTCATCTACTTAGCAAGAAATAAAGTACTTTAAAAAAACAGCATAAATTTGAACTTCAACTAGCATTAAAGTGATAGCAACAACAATTATAAGGAATCACCGTGCGCATAAATAAAACCATGATTGATGAAATGGAGCTGTTGGCAAAGTTTCCACGTGCTAGCCACATGCAGGGCATAAAGGTACACAGTGATGCTGATGCAACGTTGCGTGATGCCGCGCAGCGGTTGTTCGATAAAGGCATTACCGATAGTCCCGATGGGGGTTATTTAACCGATTTAGGCCTCGACTTAGTGAAACATTTAGATACTCTCTACGCGGCATTAAGCTCAAAAACCGGGTAATGGCCTGTAATAGCAAGCGTGAGTGTCGCCGCTGTAAGCTGCAAGTATCACAACAGTTGACGAGGTAATCATGGTGCACACTCACTTGCCTGCTATTTTGCAGTTCTTCGATGATATCGAGCTGCCTTATCGCTTTGCTCCAGTGACTGAAGAGAGCTTTCTTCCGGGTATCAATATTCATCAAGGGATATTAGTGATTGATAAAAAGCGCTTAGCCCATGAAGGGGATTTACTCCATGAGGCTGGGCACTTAGCGGTTACAGACCGACATCACCGCGCCACACTCAGCGGTGATGTTAAACAATGGGGGCACCAAGGCGGCGAAGAAATGGCGGCAATGGCGTGGTCGTGGGCAGCACTTCAAGCGATAGGTCTGCCGCCTAGTGTCGTGTTTCACGAACACGGCTATCGCGGCGCTGCCGCTAACTTAATTACTGCCTTTAGCACTAACCCAGGCCCAGGTGTGCCGCTACTTTATAGTTGGTTTATGTGTCTTGCACCCGAACAACCACAGGGGTTTCCCGTTATGCAACAGTGGTTTCGCGATGACGCTTACACCCACAGGCAATTAGCACTGTTATAAACTTGGTGAGTAAGCCAGGCGTTACTTTGGCAGTCGATCACCACATTGATGCGGTCTTCAGTACTGCGGTTGTGCACGCTATGTGTCATGTTGGCATTGAGATACCAAAGCTCTCCGCACTGCATCGGCACACGGTGATCAGCTACGTTGAATATAAGGTGCTCGTCGCTACGCAATGGCAAGTGTAATCTGGCCTCGCCGAATTCCAGTGCGAGCCCTGGGTCTTGGTGGGGTTTTATTTCCGCGCCGGCTCGTAAGCGCATGAGTCGCACAGCTTTTACCGGACAAGGCAGACTCGCCAACACCTCAACAAGCGCATGACTGTTTTGTAATAACGGTAAGTTGGTCCAATGTTCGCCTTGGTCAATACTAAAGCTTTGTAAGATCTCATGGGCGCTTTTATGGTGGGCTTGGCAACGTAACGGAACAACATCCCACTGGCCCTGATAATGTTGGGTATTTACATGAGGAACCCAAGGCAGAGTTGTTAACTTAGGCAATGAATTGAGAATATCCAACGGCGAAAAACAGAGCGAGAGCTGCGCAAATGCGGCTACTTGGCCGCTGAGTTGATGATTCTGACACATAGTAAAAAAGCCGAAAAAGCATGCCAATTAGTACAACACCCTCAAAATTATTAACCATTACGGGTCATTACAGCACCTTACTAGCCGAGCGCTGATATTTTCGCTAAGTTACTGGCTGATATCAGCCATTTATTATCGTGATGACCCCAGTTTTAGTGAATGCCTGCCTGTTGGGCAGTAAAGTGCGTTATAACGCCACCTGCGTAAGTGCAGAGTGCGAACATATGCAATGGCTGCGTAGCCATTGTCATATCATGCCATTGTGCCCAGAGGTTGCTGCGGGCTTGCCGATTCCCAGAGCGGCAGCAGAAATTGTAGGGGGTGATGGCGATGATGTGCTCGCAGGGCGCGCTAAAATAGTGACCGCAGATGGTGAGGATGTCACAGCGGTATTTTTGCAAGGCGCTCGCCAGGCACTAGCATTGTGCAAACAGCACGACATTCGCTATGCGGTGTTAACAGAATCGAGCCCTTCCTGTGGTAGCAATACCATTTACAATGGCGAGTTTGGTGCTCGCAAGGTGCCGGGGCAAGGGGTCGTGAGTGCACTGCTACGAGCAAATCACGTGAGTGTGTTTAGTCAACATACCTTAAAACAATTGCGAGTACAGCTCAGCGATTAAGAAGTCACCATTTAATGCTTGCCTTGGAGCTAACTCTAAGTAGTATGCTAGGTGAAAGTTTGTTCACTTTTAAGAGCGTCCATGACCTTTAGTCAAGCCATTCGGTTTAGTGTGTTACGTGAGTTGGTGTATGCACGCCAAGCAGAGTATGCCAACGACCCCAATAAGCAATTTTTTCACTTACAAAATGCCCATGTATTGGGTCAAGAGTCCACCTATTGGCATACCTATGTGCATATGTTGATACTCCGTTGGGCGTGGTGTAACCGCGTTTTACCAGAGTTTACGGGGCAACTTGTGCGGATTCTCGGAGCCGCCAGCAAAACCGCCTTGGGCTGGGTACCTAGGGGCAACACCGGTGGCGCTAATGTCAGCCCGTTTAAAGTGATGCCCATCCCTGCAAATTACGCTCAAACCATTGCTAACGCTAAAAAGAGGGTCGCAACATGGGAGCAATAAGTTTGTCGTTGCGCGCGATTACTAAAGGCAACTATGAGGCCGTATGTGATCTTGATGTAAGTGAGCAGCAACAAGATTATGTGGCCTGTAATATGTGGTCCTTAGTTGAAGCGCAATTTAATAGCGGCTATAGCACCCGGGCAATTTACTTGGGTGAGCAGCCTATCGGGTTCTTTATGTGGGTACAGGAAAGTGCGCACAAAGTCTCAATCTGGCGGTTTATGATTGACGAGCGCTATCAGCGCCAAGGGTATGGCCGTTATGCCTTAACGTTGGCCATTGCCGAAATTAAAGAACAGCCACAGATCACAGAAATTGAAATTTGCTATAACCCCTCCAACCCTGTTGCGAAGCAGTTTTACAGCCAGTTTGGGTTCATTGAACAGGGCATGGACGACGATGAGGAAGACATGTTGGCCCTGTTGTATATAGAAAACCAAACTCCCTGGCACTAGCTATCTGATGGGTAGCGCAGAGCCGCTTTAACCTATCCATAAGAATTAGCCCATCACTGCATCGGTTGGTCGCGATAAGTCATATTTATCATACAAGCATTTTGTTACTTTATATCATTTGTTATGATATAACAAATTCTACTTGGGTGATGTTATGAAGTATCCACTTTCGCTTTTAGTGCTGGCTTTGCCGAGTTGGGCATTTGCACAGCAAAACAATGACATAGAAACGATTACCGTTGAGCACAAGCAAGCTTTTCGCGGTGATATTCCCGCACAAGAGTTGCCACAATCAATTACCACACTGGGCAAAGACTTAATTTCCGATAACGGCATTACACGTTTTCGTGATGCCCTTGATTTCTCTGCCAGTATCTCGCGCAAAAATAATGGTGGCGCGCTGTGGGATAGCTATTCAATTCGTGGCCTGTCGGGCAACGAAAATATGCCCTCGGGGTACCTTATCAATGGTTTCAGCGGTGGCCGTGGCTTTGCTGGGCCGCGAGACGTATCCAATATTGAATATATTGAGGTACTTAAGGGGCCAGGCTCGGCATTATATGGGCGCTCAGAGCCGGGCGGTACAGTTAATATTATTACTAAAAAGCCACAGTTTTATCAGCAAGGACAGTTACAAGCTGAGATAGGCAGTGACAATCACACGCGTGTGCAAGGAGATTACACGAACGCAGTTAACGACGATGTGGCTTTTCGCATCAACGGGGCTTGGCAAGACAGTGATAGTTACCGGGATTATGTGCACCATGACAAGTTCGCAATTACGCCGTCCCTGTACTACCAAGTGGGGGATGACTCTTCACTGACCTATGAGTTTGAGTATGTTGATCAGCAGCAAATGTACGATCGCGGTATTGTGGTTTTAAATGGTGATATTGAAACCCTGCCTGAATCGCGATTTTTAGGAAACCCCAACGATACACCTACCAAGGTACATTCGCGCGGCCACCAGCTGCAATATCATAATGATTTAAATAGCGATTGGTCACTGCTTGTCGGTGCCAGTTATCGAACGGGTACATTAACGGGTTATTCTTCTGATGCGGAATTGTCGCCGTCAAGACAGTCTGTATACGATGATGGTCGTACCCTCACGCGTCAGCATCGTTATCGCGACTATAAGTCTGATGATCTATCGGCACGTATCGAGCTAAGCGGCCACTTTGGGGTTGCCGGCATTACTAACCATGTGTTGCTCGGTGTGGATGGTTATGACTATGAGTTGCGCACGGGCCTATATCGGTATCGAGGTGGCTACTCCACCTATACCCTAGATATATTCGAGCCTGATTATAACTCTATGCCGGGCCCTGATGTGAGCATGCAATATGAGAACAATGAACAGCAAGATGCCTATGGTATCTATGTACAAGATCAGCTCGACCTAGGTGATTCGCTAAAAGTGATGCTCGGGCTCAGATTTGATGAAATAGCCCAAGATATTTTCGAAACCAAGTCTGGGGTGGCTTCAAAAAGCACTAAAAATCGTATAAGCCCGCGCTTTGGTGTGGTTTACGACGTTAATAGCGCTATTAATTTATATGCCAGCTATTCAGAAGGCTTTTTACCGCTCAGTGGCACCGATGCCAACGGCAAGCCGTTTGGCTTTGAGGAAAGTGACTCGTTTGAGGTCGGAATAAAATTTAGTACCGAACACCTTAGCGGTACGCTGGCGTGGTTTGATGCGACCAAGAGTAACATGCTGGTGTCTGATCCAATCAATGTCGGTTACTCAGCGCCGGTAGGCGAGGCGAATAGCCGAGGCGTTGAGCTTGATTTATCCGGCTCGCTCGGTAGTAACACCGATTACATCTTGTCTTATGCCTATGTTGATGCGAAAACGGCCAACGACGTAATTAACGCTGACTGGTTAGTACCGATACCCAAAGGCAGCCCGCTGGTAAACGTACCCAAGCATAATGCTGCTGTGGCTATAAACCATGCCCTGACACTGTGGCAGCAAGACATAAAAGTAGGGGCTCATTACAAGTATAACTCTGACCGCCTGGGCGACCCCGCCGATCTCAGTTTTCGTATTCCCAGCTACCAACTTGTTGGTCTATACGCAAAATGGTTTGCATCACAGCAGCTATCGGTGGCGCTGAATGTCGATAACATTTTTAATGAGCACTATATTGCCAGTAGTTACAATGCTATGTGGGCGTATCCGGGTGCGCCAACACAGTTTAAACTGAGTGTCGGTTATGACTTCTGAGCAGCTAAAGAAGCGTATTCATAGCATTGATATTATGCGCGGTGTGGTGATTCTGCTGATGCTGGTGGATCACGTGCGTGAGCGTTTCTTTTTACACATGCAAGTGAGCGACCCTATGGTCATAGAAACGACTTCGCCGGGGTTATTTTGGAGTCGTTTCGCCGCTCATTTTTGCGCGCCTGCATTTATATTTTTAACTGGCATGTCGGCGTGGTTATATCAGCACGCCAGGCAAGGCCAACCACGCAGTGCCACCGGGTTTTTGCTCAAACGTGGGCTTTTTATTATAGCCCTTGAAGTAACCCTGATTAGCTACTCGTGGATGGGCAGTTACCATACCCTATGGCTACAGGTTATGTGGGCGATTGGCCTGTGTATGCTGGTGCTGGCGATATTGCACAAGCTACCTATGCCGGTGTTGCTGACCTTAGGTTTAACCATTGTATTTACTCATAACATGCTCACCCCTATCGAGTTTAATAAAAATGAGTGGGGGTATACGCTGTGGCGTATTTTGCATGATCGCGGCTACATCTTGGAAACAAGTTGGCTCAATGTGAAGGTCAGTTATCCAGTGTTACCATGGATTGGCGTAATCTTGCTTGGTTATTGTGCCGGACCGCTGTATGGCAAAGGTATCGCGATGCCACGACGTCAGGCTTGGCTATTAGGGCTTGCGTTAATCTGTGTGTTGCTCTTTGCTTTGTTACGCGGTGGCAATATTTATGGTGAAACATTGCCTTGGCATTCTTTCGACTCGGCGATGCAAACGACTATGTCGATTTTCAATATCACTAAGTATCCCCCCTCTTTGAGCTTTTTACTCATTACTCTGGCGGGTATGTTTGTCGGCCTCTATGTCTTTGAAAAGCCGCTGGGAAGCGCCACTAACATATTGCGTACCTTTGGTTCGGTACCCATGTTCTTTTACGTCGTCCATTTGTACGTGTTACTGGCATTGTACCAAGCTGCTTATTGGCTGGTGGGAAATAACCAGGGCGAGTATGTGGGGGTTAATCACATTGCTTGGATATGGCTTATCGCTGTGGTGCTTGCCGTGGCTCTTTACTTGCCTGTGAAGTGGTTTAGCGATTACAAGCGCACTCATCATCAGTGGTGGCTAAAGTATCTATAACATTAGGCCACAGCATTGCTGTGGCTTTTTTTTGTTAACTGAGCATGAGCTTGATAAATAACACGGCGGCCAGTAACAGCAGTAACCCATTCATCACCCGCACAAAACGCTGGGCGTCGAACCTTTGCTGAATTTTGACCCCCAGCCAATTACCTACTAGCGCCAAAGGGGAGAAAGCCAGGGCGAGCAGCAGGATATCGAGGGTTAACAACCCTTGGCTGCTAAAGGCAATCAGTTTTACGCCATTCATCAGTGCAAACAGGGCAGCGGCGGTGGCAACATAGTGGCGGGGCGGCAGTGCTTTAGCATTAAAGTACATAATCAGTGGTGGGCCGCCGGCATGAACCAAGGTGCTGGCGAGACCAGAGAGCAGGCCCATCGCTTTCGCTCCCCAATGACTGGCCAACAACGCATAACGAGTATTCGCAAAAAATAGGCTGCGAATGGCAAAACCTGCACTAAAAGTGGCGATAGCGGCGCTTAACCAGCGCCCATCGATCGCAGTAATGAGCCACTGCGCGACAATTACACCCAATATCACCGCAGGTAATAGCTGGGTAATTAAATCCCCCCGCCACTGACGCCAGTAGCTTTTTAAGCTCAATACATCAGCAACAATTAAAATTGGCAGCATCAGGGCGATAGCATCCACCGCCGGCATTACCAGCAGTAACAGAGGCACAGCAAACACCCCGAGGGCGCCAGCAAATCCGGATTTGGAAATGCCGGTCAGCACCACGACCAAAGCGATAACAGCAAGAGTCAGTAAGGTCATTAAGGCAGCTCGAAATACAATGCTTCTAGCGCGCTTTCAGCCTGTAGATCTATGCTTTGCTCGCGCTCCAAGGCAAATCCATCGCCGCTAGAAAAATGCGCGCCATCGGCTGTTAATGCACCTTTGACAATATGCACATAGCCAAGGTTAGTACCGCTTTGTAAGCGAAACTTTTGCTGCGCGGTGAGCATCAGCCGCGATAAGCGCGTTTGCTGGTTAATGCTTAGGGTGTTGCCTTCACCTTGCGGCGTCACTAGCGGGGTCATCGCCCCCTGCTGTGGTATGCGCCGTTGCTCATAACTGGGGGTGATCCCTTTAAACTTTGGCAGAATCCAAATTTGTAGGAAATGCGCATGTTCGCTTTGCGAGGCGTTATATTCGCTGTGCATAATGCCGCTGCCGGCACTCATTCGTTGTACTTCGCCGGCAGTGAGGGTAAAAGTGTTGCCCTGGCTATCTTGATGGGTTAAAGCGCCCTCAATGACATAGGAAATGATTTCCATATCGCGGTGGCCATGGGTGGCAAAGCCTTGGCCCGGTTCCACCTTATCCTCGTTAATAACGCGTAAGGTGGACAGGCCCATATGCTGAGGGTCATAGTAATGGCCGAATGAAAAGCTATGCTGGCTTTGCAACCAACCTAGATTAACCTGACCTCGCTGCTCAGCGCGACGAATATAGTTCATAGTAGACTCCAAAAGTATGTTGATAGAGCCAGTTTAAGAGCATACAAAAGTGAATAAAATGAGTTAAAAAAGTACTTAGCGTTCGTTTTTAACGAATGTATTTGCTTGAGGCCTCGGGCTTATTCGTCTGCCATCAGTCGGTAGCGCAGCTCACCAATAAATGTACGCGCGGCGGGGCCGAGATTATCGCCATCTTTAAAGAGCAGATATAACAACGCCGTACGGGTGTCTGCGCCGGCAATATTAAGCGCCTTAAGGGTGCCCTGCTCAAGCTGCTCGGTAATAGCGATGCGGGGCAGCCAGGCAAAGCCCAACCCTTTGCTGATCATATTGATAGAGGTGTGTAAATGGCTGACCGTCCAGCGCTGCTCAGCGCCAAGCCAACCGGAGCTTTGCTGCGCATTTAGCGCTGAATCGCGCACCACGATTTGCCGATGTGCTTTGAGATCTTCAAAGGTGAGGGCGCGGGGGATTTGCTGCAATGCGTGCTGCGGATGCGCAACCGCGATAAACTCAAAGTGGCCAAGCTCCTCACAAAAATCATCATTGGCCAATGGCGAGATGGCGATATCCACTTTATTGTCTTGCAGTAGTTCGTTGGCACCGGCTAATACCGATTCAAACAGTTCAATGCGCAGCAGCGGGAACTGGCTGCTGGTGGCTTCAAGCACACTGAAGAGCAGCTCTTTGGGGAGTAACTCGTCAACGGCAATACGCAATTGTGATTCAATGCCTTCACCTAGAGTATGGCCCATGGCTTCGACCTTGGCGGCCTCATCAAGCAGGTACTGAGCGCGGCGCAGCATCATATTACCGGCCTCGGTCAGGGTGGTTTTACGGCCATGCACGGTAAATAGCTTCACGCCTAAAGCGGCCTCTATTTTTGCCACGGCATTATGGATACTGGACTGGCTTTTATGCACGCCTGCGGCCGCTTGGTTGAAGCCGCCATATTCCACCACGGCGCGAAACATGCGCCACTGTTCTAACGTTATTCTTAACACTTAACAATCACCATTATCACAGGTATTGAGTTTCTGCTGTGCTTGCTTATCTTGCGCTAACACATGTTTTAAATCGTCCATACGCTGGCGTACCGCGACACCATAACTGTGATCATCGCCCCACAACTCAGCCAATTGCAATAGCGATTCCCGATCATGGTTGCGAAATAGCTCACCAGCGCGTTGTGCATCGGGCTCGCTATTTCCTAGTAGTTGCAGTGACTCAACGGCAAGGTTAATGGCGGAGTCGACTGTTTCACGATTAAAGGCATCAATATCGGCACCAATCAATTGGTAAGCATGGCGTCTATCACGTGCGCGAGCGACCAATTTCAGGTGCGGATAATGTTTTTTCGCCAGCTCGATAATGGCCAAGGTTTTATCGGCATCATCAATGGCAATAACGAGCATTTGCGCATGTTCAGCACCTGCAGCATCGAGTAATTCTTTGCGGCCCGCATCGCCGTAGAAAACTTGCGTACCAAAGCGTCGCAACAACTCGATTTGGCTAGGGCTATGGTCTAGCACGGTGATATCGTAGCCTTGAGCGCTGAGTAAGCGCCCTATGACCTGGCCAAAGCGACCATAACCAGCGATGATCACATTTTTGCTGGCTGCGATGTGCTCGGGTTTATCATAGGCCGGTGTATTACTGCTATTGCTGCGACGTTGTAAGCGTTCATAAAGGATCAGTAAAAGGGGGGCCATCAACATCGAAATGGCCACCACTAAGGTCACTAGATTGACTTGCTCGGTGGTTAAGATTTGCAGTGATGAAGAAGTGGTCAGCAACACAAAAGCAAATTCACCCCCTTGAGCGAGCGCCAGGGTAAATAGCAGCTTGTGACCACTTGCAAGCTTAAATATATGGGCAAGGGCAAATAGAATCACTGCCTTAACGGTGATTAGTATCAACACCATTAGCAACACGTCAGCGAAGTTGTCAGCCAACAAGGCAAAATCGATATTGGCGCCAACGGCAACAAAAAATAGCCCCAATAATAACCCCTTAAAGGGTTCGATATCGGCTTCTAACTCATGACGAAAGTCACTCTCTGCCAGTACCACGCCCGCGAGAAAGGTGCCTAACGCCGGGGACAGCCCCACCAGCTGCATAAGCAAAGCGATCGCCACCACTAAGAACAGCGCAAACACAGTGAAGATTTCGCGCATACGGGTTTCCGCTATAAACCTAAACAGCGGTGCGGATACATACTTGCCGGCGAGAATAATTGCGGCAATAAGAGTGGTGGAAATACCTACTTGCGCCAGTACTGGCAAGTCTTCAATAAGGTTACTATGGGCCGTTGGCGCGGACGTGGGTGCAAACGCCAACAGTGGCAGTAGGGCGAGCATGGGTATAACGGCGATATCCTGAAATAACAGCACCGAAAATGCGTTTTGTCCCGCTTCAATACGCAACCAGCCTTTTTCTTCGAGCGATTGTAAGACGATGGCGGTGGATGACAGCGCCAGCATCAAGCCAATGGCTAATGCGCTTTGCCAAGGTAATGGCAACAGCCAGTAACACAGGGCAAATAGTACTGCCGCCGTTAAAGTGACTTGTAAGCCACCCAGGCCGAGAATGGCATGACGCATGCGCCAAAGCCGTGCCGGGTGCAGTTCTAGACCGACGAGAAAGAGCATCATCACTACGCCAAATTCGGCAAAGTGCATCACCTCTGTTTGGTCGCCGACCAAGCCCAAGGCATAGGGGCCAATTAGGATACCGGCGAGCAGATAACCTAATACCGAGCCCAAACCAAGGCGTTTAGCAAGCGGCACAGCAATAATCGCTGCTCCCAAATAAATAAGGGCCATCAATAACATAGGTTATCCTACTCAATCACGGTTAGGCCACTTAGAGTGGCGGAACTACAAACTAATTACAACGGTATAAACTCGTTATCGTCTCCGGGAATATCGGCAAAGAGGCGTTGTTGCCAATCCGATTTAGCTTGCTCGATGCGCTCGCGGTTGTAAGCAACAAAATTCCAGTGCAAATAAGGCGCTTTATTAAAGGCATTGCCACCGAGCAGAATAAAGCGACAGTCACTTTGGCATTTGAGCTCGGTGTCCCCCTCTTGCAGAAGCACAAACTGATGAGCTGTTGCAGTGATCTCGCCTACTTCGACAGCGCCAAAAATAACGTAGATGGCCGCTTCTTGCAGCGGGTTAGGGTGCGCAATACGGCTATGAGCCGTGGCGATAATATCGAGGTAAAACAGCGGTGAGTAGGTTTTTACCGGGGAACTCATAGCAAAGGCATCGCCAGCAATAAGGCGCATGGTGACCCCATCAACAATACGCTGTGGCAAGGCGGCCTTATTGATATGTGTAAAACTAGGCGCAATTTCACATAAAGTTGGCGGTAGCGCGACCCAGTATTGTAAGCCATTTATATCGTGGTGACTGGCCCGGACTTCTATCGACTCGCGTTCAGAATGGACGATACCGCGCCCTGCGGTCATCCAATTAACATCGCCAGGGCTTACTTCAACGTGATTTCCTAGCGAGTCGCGATGTAACAAGCTGCCAGTAAATAAGTAGGTGAGGGTAGAGAGACCTATGTGTGGGTGCGGGCGAACATTCACACCTTGTCCAGGTGCAAAGGTGGTGGGGCCCATATGGTCAAAGAAGATAAAGGGGCCAACCATTTTCTTTTCTAGGTGCGGCAGTATCCGCTTGACCGTGAGGCCGCCAATATCGTGCTGCGTTGCTTCTAGTATTTTTGCCATAGTATATGGGGTGAGCCAGCGCCTTAGCACTGGCTCTGTGCTCTTAACTGCGGTCTTTAAGTAATAGCTGATCTAGGCTGTATTTTCCTGCGCCACTAGCTGCGAGAGCTAAAAAGCCACCGGCAATGGCGATATTTTTATAAAACATCAAAAACTGTGTTTGCTCACCCAAGTCAAAGTGGAATAGCAGGGCGCTGACGATACTAAAAATGGCGAAGGCCAGCGCGGTTAAGCGGGTAAGTAGACCTAGTACCACCATTGCGCCGCCAATCACCTCAAGAGCGATAACTAAAGGCAGTAAGACGCCGGGTACACCCATTGTTGCCATGTACTGGGCGGTCGCATCGTAAAACTCAACCTTACTGAGTCCAGTGAGTATAAACAGCGCCGCTAAGGCAAAACGAGCAAGTAGCTTGGTAATGTTGTTAAAGGCTTCGGTGTGGGTGATGTTAATGATATTCATGGTTCTCTCCTCGATAAAAGTGTGCCACCGCAGTGGCGATGTAATCACTATAGGTTTAACATGAGAGAATGAAAATTAGTTAAATTACGCTATTTCGTTCGTTTTAAAAGAATGAAATGACGTAAACGTTCAAGTGTTCCACTGTGGCGCGCTGTAAGCTGATAGTGATTATTCATAGGAGGAACTAACCATGCTATCTCAGCAGCAGCTTTATCAACTATTACCACAACTCCCTGAAGCATTGATGGCGATGACCGAATCCGCAGAGCATCAACTTGAGCCAGAGTTAATACATATGGTGCGTTTGCGGGTGTCGGCTATTAATGGCTGCCGCTTTTGTATTGCCATGCATACTCGTGAAGCCCAGCAAAGCAATATTACTGAGGCGACGATAGCTGCATTGCTAAACTCGCCAGCGGCATCAACTTTTACAGCGACTCAATGGGCGGCGCTGCAATGGGCTGAGGCATTAACCTCACTTACGAGGCATGAATCGATGGAGGCTGATATACAAAGGCTGCAAGCGCATTACCGTGCAGAGCAAATAGTGGCTTTATGCGCGGTTATTATTCAAATTAACGGCTGGAATCGAGTGGCCATCGGCTTTGACTTTTAGTGAGGGCAAGCAGCTTAGCTAAAACTGGCTGCTACAGTCATACTCAGGCAGTGGCGCGTCTTGATGGCGTAGCTGTGGGTGACGAGTGTGCAACTGCTGGTATAGTGTTGGGTTTTTGCGGGCGATGAGTGCCAACATACTACGGTGCCAGGATGTAAGCGAAGGCTGATAGGTCATCACCTCATCGAGTACCTGCAAGCTCGGTGCTTGGCCCGCGAATAGCTCAATGCCCTGTAGGCTCAGGGCAAGCGGATCCATCGCGGTTATGCCTTGATGGTAGGGGACTCCAGCGGCCACTAATTGCGTTAGTAGCTCGGTATCGTAGTGGCTAATCGCATAATACAGTAGCGAATGTCCGTGACTATCGAATCGCGGCAAATACTCCCGTAGTTGCGGGAGCGTCAAACCTGCGGGCAAGCGCACGTAGTCCAGCTGGGATTGACCCAGTTGTGAGCTCTGCAGTCGTGTGAATGACTGTGCCCCGACGCGGCTCAGTGAGGCGTAAAATAGATCTCGGCGTAACGCTTCGGTGAGTGGTTGCTGATATAACGATGCTAAGGCGGCCTCTAACCCCTCTCTGCGCAGCACCTTTAAATAAGCTTTTGCAGCTTGGCTGTGATGAACGGTACGCTCGGCGTTGCGCGCTTGGTTGCGGGTGTAACACTCGTAAAGTTGCACGGAGCGAGCATTCAACGCGGCCAAATCAACGTCGTCTTCGTAACTCACCTGTGCCAGAACATGCGCTAACCCGAGCGGTTGCCAGTCAGTACGAAACTCTCTCAGTAAACTGGGGCACTGGCTTAAACGGTTCTTCAACTGTTGGCTCATAACCAGTTGCTGGTCGGCGCGCTCCTGCAGTTGCTGAATCAGCGGCTGAGCAAGGTCCAAGTGCAAAGCATCTCTTTGCCATAGGCTGTCAAAATCGAGTTGGTGGTGAGTATATATTTGCTGTATGCGCTCAGCGGTCAATTTAAAGAGACGCCCCTGCGCTTCAATAATGTCGCCCTTTTCGTTGTAGATAAATGCTGCTCTAGCCCCCTGGCTGGTCAATAACTCAATCACCTCGACATAATCCGGCCAACGAGACTGTGGAGCGTTACTCAACCCCCATATTGCCCACTCTAATGTGGAAGGCAGATAATTGTCGTCACTCAGCGCGGCCCCTTCGTTTAATAGGGCTTTAACCACCTCCGTTCGTCCTGCTCTGGCGGCTAAATCAATTAACCGCAAGGCATCAGCATAATCTTGTGATACGACGAGGTTAATGTCATCAAAGTGCTTAATAACGGCGACAATCTGCGCATCTAAAATGTCAATATTACTAATTAGCCAGGCTATATCGTCGACATATAACTGTTGCCCTGGCGCGAGGGAGAATGAAGGATGAGCTAACTTTTCCAGTAGCCAAGGTTGTGGAGAGTGCGGCTGAACGAGTAGCTCCGTTGCGGTATTTTCACTGAACTGTTGGCTGGCAGTCGCGATTCGCTGCGCCATTTGCGTATTGGCTTTTAATTGTTGATAGCGCCATGTTGTTGCATGGCCTGGCCCGAGAAAGTGCGCGATAGCGAGAGTGACTTGATCTAAGGAGTACCCTTGGCGTAATAGGGCCTGGTAGTTCAAAGTGGTGAAATACCTGAGTCGTTGATTTTCATACTGGGCCAATTCGTTGGTGCATTGATGGATGCTGGGCTTTGCTAGTGAAGTGGACGCATCACTGAGTGATAGCACTGGTTCTTTATCAACCGTAAAGCTCGTTGAGCTTGTAACCCTTGGTGTGCTGGTTTCGTGCGTTTGTTGCTCGATTGGTAATAATTTCTGCCAAGCAAGCCACATCGCCGTAACAGTAATAAGCACAATAACGATGGGCTTGTGGCGCATAATTGATCGTGGCTAAGCGCAGGGTTTGGTAATCGCCTTAGCGCATAAAGCCTGGGCTTGTTCGTCGTTTTTACCGCCAATGCAATAATCGAAGCGTAAAGCCATAGGCAGATCCTCGCTACTTTCTCTGGATGGCAATTGCCAATTGCGAATGTACTCGCGTGTTGCTTTACGAAGCTCCCGAGCATGACGCTGTGGCTGGCGAGCAATGACCTCGATATTTTTAGGCTTGCCTTCAGGGCTAATATCAAAGCCTACAACTGCACAGCCAGCAATTCCATCCCGTGCTAGTTCAATAGGGTAGCGGGGGGTATTTATGGTATCAAGTGGCTGCCAAAGCTGCTCCCCGTCTTGGCTTACTAGGTAGTGCACTTTCACATCGGCGTGAATCACCTCTTTGGCTTCAATTGAAGCACTGGCTGCCAGCGCCAGTATCAGTGGTATGGTTTTAAGCATAATACATCCTTGTTTACAGTAATAAAAAATGGCGGTGCGAAACACCTTCCTTAGCTAGCTTAAAGTTTAAGCGAGAACATGTGAAGAGGATGACTAAAATTTATTCATTAGCCAGGCCATAAGGTAACACCCACCTAGGAATAGCACAGCGCTTACAACGGCAATGATGGCGCGAGCGCGGTGCGCAGGTTGTTGAGGATAGCTTGGGCAATAAGCTAAATAGGCCAATACCAAGGCTTCAATTGCCGCAACTATCGCAACAGCCCACGTCGGGGCAGAGGAATGCATCATAAAATATAGGCCTATGCTCATTCCTATCGCGGCGAGCCACTTGGCTTTATGTGGCACTACTTTATGGCTCTGCCAGTTGTGTAAAATTGGCCCGAAGCGCGCGTGATTCAGTAGCCATTCTTCCAAGCGTTGTGAGGAATGAGTGAAACATGCCAAGGCGAGAATAAAGAAAATGGTGGTGGGCATCACTGGCAGCGCAATACCAATGATACCGAGGCCAACAAAACCAAGCCCTAGGCCTTGTAAGCAGTAGTTTTTATAGCGGGTCATCAGACCCGCAGCAGTGGTTTTGCTCACTTGTACTTCCGTTACCCTGAATACACTTGTGCTTGATAAAGCTGAAAGCGCGTAAATGCTTGACGCGCGCCAAACACAATGGCTTCTTCTTGGTACGCATCGAGCTCAATATTGTCAATTAAGTGTACTAGATGTCGCCAGGCACTGCCACGTCCTGCACCCGGTCCAGCAAGAAAGCGTGCGCCGTATTCACCATTCAAAGATAACTTCTTTTGTACTTGCTGACCCAGCATCGCCGCGCCCACTTTAGAGCCCTCTACCACGTACAGCCAACCTAAAGCGCGAGCTAATTCTGTGGTATCACTTAACACTGGCTCTAAACGACCACTGGGTAAAGGATAGCCGAGGTCGAAAAAATCTTGCTCCAATAACCTGATGCGTGAGCGCATGGGCAGATCATCAATGCATTCAAGCAATGCGGGATGAGTGTAAAGAACCTCCACATCGCGTAGAAAATAAAACTGCAAAGACAGGAAGCGTAAATAGTTTTCGGTACTTTCGAAGGGGTGCTTGGCCATAATGGTGGTATCAATTTTCTCATGCAAGTCGTGAGTGCTTTGCTTAAGGCGTTCACTGCGAGAGAGTAGGGTATCGCTATGGGTCATGTATTACTCCGGGTAGTCTTTAAACGGTTTATAGGTATAAGGTGTGAATGTAAGTCACCAGCGCATGGTGGCACTGGTGAGTGACCATCAAAGTTTCACTTCCAAAGCGACCGTGACAGTTCGTCCCGGCTCTGGCATGGCAACAATTGATCCCGAGGAAACCACGTATCGATCGGTGACGTTAGTGATAGCAAGGGAGCTTGATAGTGCGTCACTTATCTTGTAGTCAAGGTACATATCTAGCTGGTAACTGGCAGGAATCCTTTGTAATGCATCAACTCCGGTGCCTACTAAAAATCCGCCCGGATGATATTTTTGCGAATGCCCCTTGTAAATTAGGCCTGCATCAAGCGTATCAGCAAAGAAGGTTTTACCTAGAGTGGCAACCAACTTTCGTTTCGGTGGAATACGCAGTGGCGTTAGGCTGCCAGAGAAACCTTGCGCACTGCAGCGCTGAGCGTCGTTAAACGCAGCCGCATCAGTGGCGCAGATCTGAGCCCCCGTATATTGGGTATAAGCGATAGAGCCATAGAATTGGGCACCGCGATAATTAACTGTTAATTCAATACCTGGAAGGGTAAAGCTATCGTAATTGCTAAAGGTGAATGCTGATTTTTGCCATCCCTGCGCCTGAGGGTCTGGATTGGCCAACTGCGCGGTTCCTAGCATGTCATCAATACGAGTGTGGAAATAGGTGGCTGACCAGGCAAGGGTGTCCTTTGGCGTTAATAAGTCGGAGAGTTGCTGACCCAGAGCTAGCTCAAATGATTTCGTTTGCTCCGGTGAGAGTGGGTAGTAAGGTGAATATGAAAACACCTCATTGGAGACGGTTGTTTCATAGACATTCGGCATGCGATAGGCGCTGCTATATTTAGCCAATACATAGGCGTTATTGGAAAAGCTATAGGTTAGCTGTGCGATTGCGTCAGTTTTGCCGTTGAACTCGAGTCTGTAATGACCTTGGTAATCTTCAGTTTCGGAATCGTGATGGTTAAAGTTAAGGGCTAGCTCGAACGGCGCAAGATCAAATTCAGCATCTATAAACGCACTGCGCTTCACTTGTTTACCATTGCGAGAAGTGGGCTGGTCGCCATAAAAGTAATTGGCAGCGTCCTTTTCTGGCTGCAAACGTTCAGATTGCCAAGACAAGCCATAAGTGAGCGTAGTCGGTAACGTGTTGGCGAGCATCAAAGAGGCGGTATTGTATGCGCCAATACCATGACGTTTATTCGTGTATTTGTGGAAGTATTGCAGGGCATTGGGGCCAAAGTTACTGCCTAGCGCATTGTATTGTTCTAACTTGGCATGTGTGCTCCAAGCGTTCACGCGAACATCGAGAAGCGCATTATTTGTCGGTAGAAAACGGTAGCTAGCACTCACTGTATTAACCTGTGCCGTGCCGGGCTGCCACTGTGGCATGGTTTCGACGCCTTCGGGCATGACTTCCCAAGAGCCATCTGGAAGTTGCCAAATATCGTCAGCCCGCTGTTTATACCAATAAGACGCGAGCATCTCCCCGGCTTTTTGCTGATGGTGGCGGGTATTGAGTTCAAATAGGTGCTCATCGCTGGGCTGGTAGCTCAGTTTGGCCAGAGCCGATTGACTCTCAAAGCTAGTATTAACCACTTCACCGCCACGGTTTACTGGCGGTAAAACGTCGCCCCAATCGTTGTACTCGACAAATTCGTGGTAGCCATGAGAGCCGGCAAAGTAGTTCCCTGTTTTCTTATCGCTGTACGCAAGTACAGCGCTGAGTTGTGGACCGGCGAACGCAGAGGCTACAAGCACAGAGCCGTGATTAAAATCGGTGACATCGCTGTCATTGCTAATCTGATAATAACTTTGTTGCCTTGCATCATCGCTGACGTTGGGCATTTTATTGTTGTTGTAGGTTTTAAGCTTAATTAGCCCACCATACTGCTTACCTCCACTAACAATATCAGCGGGTGTTAGCGTGGTCATAGTCACGGAACCACCAATCGCACCGGCTGAGAAAGGCGCTGCATTGACACTGGTTCCTTTGCTGATGTGCACTGTACTGAGGAGATCTGAATCAATGTAGGTGCGCTCAGAAGTACCCATATACCCCCGGTTAGTGTGGGTCGATTGTAAACTTCCATCAATAAAAATCGGTACTCGCCCTTCGCCTTGCACGCCGCGAATACCAATATCGAGTGCCCCCGCTTCATTACGCAAATTGTTGGCATCAATGCTGGCAAAGGTGGAGAAAATATCGGCGTTGCTAAACCCTTTGGCATGCTCGATTTCACGCTTCTTTAAATACAGCTGCTGACCCTCAACGGCGATCACTTCTATTTCTTGAATGGGCTCTTGAAGAGAAGAGGGGTTGGCGGAAACATAAAAACTGCATAGTAATAATGAGTAAATTGTACTGCTTTTCACAATGTGCTCCTATTCAAGAAGGTGCGTATGATAATGGTTCGCATTAACTTTTCCACATATTGTTTGTGTTTTAAGTACAACTCAGACCAGTTTGCTGTTGTGTCTTTCCTTACTAATAAGCCCATGTGTCGGAAATAACAGGCAATATGACGTGTTCACCTGACAAACAGGCGCTTTCTTCTACACTGAGGGGACAGCTGTTCTGCTTTTGGAGGGAGTATGTACAACGTTAATATCGAACGCTTAAAAGAAACTTTATTTACTTTGTCGCGGATCGGGTATAACGAGGAAGATAAGGGAATTTATCGTCCTGGCTTTAGCGCTGCCGATTTTGAGGCGCGCAATTGGCTTATGGATTTGGCCCAAAGCGAAGGCTTTCGCACCCACATGGATGGTGCAGGCAATATACACATTGAGTATGGACCGGAAAATACCAGTGCGGTTGTAGTCGGCTCACACCTTGACTCCGTGCCTGCGGGGGGCATGTTTGATGGTACTTTGGGGGTGATTGCTGGGCTCGAATGTTTGCGGGTATTGAAACACCATGACGTTGCCTTGAAGCACCCTGTGCGGGTAGTCGCCACTGCAGAAGAAGAAGGGCGCTTTGGCGGGATGTTTGGTGCGCAAGCACTGACGGGCAAATTAACCCCGCACGATATTCTCACTATGCATGATGCAGACGGCTACCTACTTAGTGACGCTATGAAAAGTTGCGGCCTTGATCCTATGCAAGCGCTGAGCGCAGCATTTAGCCCAGAGGATTTAAAATGCTTTATTGAACTGCATATCGAACAAGGCCCTGTGCTTGACCAAACTGGTATACAAATTGGCGTTGTTGATGGCATTTCTGGTGTATTTAAGTGGATTGTGAAGCTGGTGGGTAAGGCCGACCATGCGGGCACCGCGCCGATGGAAATGCGTTCTGATGCGTTTATGGGGCTGGCAGATTTTGCCCATGAAATAAACCGTATTATTGATGAAGATGGCACTGAGTACAGCCGTATTACCGTAGGCAAAGCTGAGTTAAAGCCCGGGTTTGCCCACACTATTGCCGGTGAGGTGGATTTCACCTTAGTGGTTCGTGATATGGACCAACATATCATGGAGGCGTTGAGCCAAGCCTGCCGTAAAGCCCTTTCTGCTATCGCTCGACGCCATCAATTAATGTTTGAATACGAGCAGGTAAGTTGGTTAGCACCGCAGCATTGCAGCCCTGTGTTAACAGACTTTATTGCCGAGCAAGCGCAGCAGCTGGGGCTGAACTATCAACGTATGCCCAGTGGTGCAGGCCATGATTGTCAGTTTTTTACCAGTCTCACAGAAACTGGGCTGATATTTATCCCTTCGGTCAATGGCATAAGCCATGCCCCTGATGAGTGGTCGCATTGGCATGACGTAGAGGCCGGAGCCAACTTGTTGCTGGCCTGCGTTGCCACCCAAGCAACCAGTTCTGGGTTAGTCAAAGCGACGCGTAAAGGCGATAAAAAAGTCACAAAAATTGCTAATAACTCAAATAAAAAAGTGGGTTAACAGCAATTGCATAAAGATGTACTAGGCTTATTTCACTAAACTTTTTTAATTAAATGCTTAGTTTGAATTCAAAAAATTTGAGTGTTAGGGTTAATTTTTACGCATTAGGGACGCCTGCGGCAGTATGAAATTACTAAGTCAGTGTGTATTGGTAAGCTTCACCATCTTTGCGCTTGCAATGGGATTGGGTGTGGCTGGTGCGCAGAGTCAGCGTCCTATTGTTATTGAACCCGCAGAGCAGAACGTTAGCGCCGGCTACTTTGATGTAAAGTTGCGTGCTGCACCGTCCTTGGCCCTTAGTGAGCAAGAACTCACCTCAATATTAGCCAATGCGTACTTGCATATTGAATCTGATTCCCACCTGTTTCCCATAGAAGCTGCAGTCAACGGCCAGCAAGCTGTCACTATTAGTGGTTTGGCAGAGGGTCATTACACCGTTAATTTAGTTGCAGAGGGTCAAGCGCTCAGCGACAGCGCCACTGTTGTTGTGCAGCACCACAGTATGGCTTTGGTTTGGCCGCTATTTACGCTTGGCTTGGTGCTTTTCATCGCTTTGTTCGTGGTGCTAATGCGGGGCTATGTAGCCGATAACCGAGCGCCGGATTCTTAGGAAGTAGCATGTTAGATACGCAAACTGCGCTCATTATCACCGCTATTTTTGCTATCGTTTGGGTTGTTTTCGGCTGGTGGCTTGGACGTCATATTAAATCCCATGAAGACTTTGCTTTGGCAGGACGTAATGTTGGCTTTGCCTTTGCAACCGCAACCGCTATGGCAACCTGGGTCACCAGTAATACCACCTTGGTGGCACCACAATTGACGTACCAATTTGGTATTTGGGGGATGGTAGGTTACTCCTTGGCCGCGTTAGGGCTGCTGTTATTTGCACCGCTTAGTCAACGCATTAAGCGGCTGTTGCCCACAGGGTTTACCAGTGGCGATTTTATTCGCTTACGCTTTGGTCGCTTTAGCTGGCGCATATTTCTCATTATTTCCTTGGTTTACGCCTTTAGCTGGCTAGTCAGTTTAGGCATGGCAGGGGGGATTTTGCTGGAATCACTCAGTGGCCTAGATTATCACTTGGGGATGACTGTAATCCTCACCATGTGCGTGCTATACACCTTATTCGGTGGGATGCGCGCGGTGATTGCTACCGATTTTATTCAAGCGCTGATTATCGTGATTGGCGTGATCATTGTGGCTGGTGTGGTGATCGATAACTACAGCTTGGAAACGGTGCATCAGAACCTCGCCGCAGAGCATCCCATGCTGTTGGATTTATTGTTTCCTGCGGCATTACTGTTTTTGTTTAACAACATCTTTTTTGGCTTAGGAGAGATCTTTCACTCTAACGTATGGTGGTCACGGGCTTTCGCCTTTCGTGTTGATACCGCTAAAAAAGCGTACTTCACCGCCGGATTATTATGGTTACCGATACCCATAGTGACAGGGTTTATTGCCCTTGCCGCGCCAACCTTAGGTATTTTCCCTCCCAGTGCGGATATGGTCGGCCCCATGGTGGCGGCAAATGTGCTTGGTTATGGGGGCGCTATTTTACTGTTTATCATTGTTTTCTCCGCGCTTGCCTCGAGTCTTGATTCACTTTTAGCAGCCACCTCTGACCTTATTACTCAGGATATTTATAACAAGCATATTAATCCTGATGCTGACTCTGAAACGTTAATGCGTATCGGCAAGCGAGTTATTGTCATTCTGGGGGTCGCTACATGGGTATTGTGCCTGCCCAAACTAGCGACTCTGGGTGCCTTACTTAATTTTGCCGGTGCGTTCGTTGCAAGCACCATTTGGCCCATCGTACTTGGCTTATATTACCGCCGCTTAATTGGTAAAAGTGCTGGTTTGGCCATGCTCTTGGGCACAATAAGTGGGTTGATTGGTTACTTTGCAATTGGTTTTTACGTCGCGGCATTAATTTCCTGTGCCGTGTCCTTGGTGGTTTGCATCATTGCATGCAAGCTGAATAACACGCCCTTTAATTGGCAGCAACTAAAGACACCAACGGAGGACAATCATGATCTCTAGCAGTTTGTTTTCTCTGTTGATATACGCCGCTCTGGTGCTGGCGTTGTTGTGTCCTATTTTACTCGTGACCTTATTTGTTCGCGATCATATTAAGGGAAAATTATGGTAAGTGCCCTCGCCATTGAAAAAGCCGCTTTTGATAGAGCTCGCCCTGATGTTTACGGTGATGCTCATCCGAAGGCGTTATTACGAGCAATTGAAGAGGATGGAGACTTACTCCATCAAGTCGAAAATCAGCATATCATCAGTGCTGATCAGTTGAACCGCGATATTTTGGTGCAGCTATTTCGTCTGGCTGCGAAATATGAAAGTAACCCTGCACGCTATCGCTCGCCGCTGCAAGGGAAGATTCTCATCAGTGCTTTTTATGAACCAAGTACGCGTACGCGGCTATCATTCGAAAGTGCCTGGCATCGCCTAGGTGGCGATATCATGTCAATTACTGATCGCTCCTCTACAGGGATTGCCAAAGGGGAGTCTCTCGCCGATGTCGCAGAGATGTTTAATAACTACGGCGACTGTGTGGTACTGCGAGACAATGCCAATGAGTCTATAGCGGAGATGGTTGGGCCGCTGCGTATTCCTATTATTAATGCCGGTAACGGTATTGATGAACACCCAACACAAGCAATGTCCGACCTATACACTATTTTCAAATGGTGCCCAGCGCTACTTAATCCAGAGCATGAGGATTTTCGCCAGCTCAAAATCGGCATTGTTGGTGTTCCGAATCAAATGCGCACGGTGCGTAGTCTGCTTAAAATGTTTGTGCATTTCCCCGAGATTGTCGATGAAATAGTATTACTCAACGACCAAGATGAAAACACCATATTCGACTCTGGCCAAAAACAGCAACTCATCGATGCCGGTATCCATATTCGTACCAGCAAGGAGATGGATGAGATTCTGCCTCAGCTAGATGTGGTGTACATCAATGCCATTGCTTGGGTAGGCGATAGCTTTGAAACCTATGGCAAAAAATACGGCCTCAATTGCAAATCTCAGCTGAAAAAAGACGCCATCATCTTGCACCCTTTAGCTCGAGGTGAAGAGCTCTCCACCTGTTTAGATGATACGCCTCATAATTGGTATTTCTCCCAAGCGCGAGGCGCAGTATTTTTACGCATGGCACTTCTCACTTGTATGGTGCAGCGAGCCGATACAGTGATGGATGTCATTTAGCTAGCAGTTTAATTTAGTAAGGATTTTACATGTGCGGTATAGCGGGAGTATTTAATCTCGATCCAACTCAATCCATTGATCCACAGCTGCTTGTCAATATGGCGGCTATCCAACACCATCGCGGCCCCGATGGTTTCGGCTACCGTCGTATTGAGGGTAAAGGCATCGGCTTTAGTCATGCCCGCCTTTCTATTATTGACCTGAATGAGCAACGAGCACGACAGCCTTTTATGAACAGTGATGAGCAACTGATGCTTACACACAACGGCGAGTTCTATGATTATGCCCGAATTCGAGCCGACTTAGTGGCTCAAGGCGCTCGTTTCCAATCGAAAAGTGACTCAGAAATTGTGCTCCATCTTTATCAGCGCCAAGGGATGCAAGCGATGCTGGAGCAACTGCGTGGGGAGTTTGCTTTTGCACTGTATGACAACAAAGAAGACACGCTGCATTTAGTGCGTGATCGCTTCGGGATAAAGCCCCTGTATTACACGCAAACACAAGACGAAGTGGTGTTTGGCTCAGAGTTAAAAGTGCTGTTTGCGCACCCCAAGGTTAAGCGACAGTTTTCCAGTGCTGGGCTCTATCATCAGCTTATTCAAGTGATGGTGCCGGGGAGCACGGCATTCGCTGACGTACACCAAGTCAAGCCGGGTCATGTTGTCAGTTTTAAACGGCAAAATGGGCAGTGGCAAATAACGGATAACCGCTATTGGGACGTTAACTTTCCCCGCGCTGAGGAGCACCAAAATGACGCCGATGAACAGTTGTATATACAAGGAGTCCGCGAAAAGTTACTAGAAGCGGTGCAGCTGCGTTTAACAGCAGACGTGCCAGTTGGTTGTTACCTGTCTGGTGGCATTGATTCTTGCGCGATTCTTGGGCTCTCTTCGGCGGCGAGTCAGCAACCTATCAAGGCATTCACCATCGGCTTTGATAGCGACGATTATGATGAAACCCCCATAGCAAAAGAAATGGCCGAAGCCACGCAGGCCGATCATCACATCATGTCACTCAGCGGTGATGAGCTTTACAGTCATTTTGAGCGCACCTTATGGCATACCGAGCGCACCATTTACAACACCTTAGGTGTGGCAAAATACCTCATGAGCCAGCAGGTGAACGACGTAAACTATAAAGTGGTGATGACTGGAGAAGGGTCCGATGAGCTCTTTGCTGGCTATCCTTCGTTCCGTAACGACTTATTCCTCTACGGTATGGATGAAGTGGATGCCGATGAGCGCGCAAAGTGGCAGAGCATGTTACAAAAAACCAATAAGCTCTTTAAGGGCGCGATGCTCTCGCGCAATGAGTGTCGTAATGAGGCCTTGGAAAGCCTAGTTGGTTTTACCCCCAGTTGTTTACAACCTTGGCTGGCTTGTGGTGAGTTCGCCGATGGGTTGGTGGCTGAGCAACATAAAACAGCCTTAGCTGATTACGATGCTGGCAAAGCCATTGCGGACACCTTTGACAACGATATGTTAGCAGGGCGTCACCCTCTCGATAAGGCGCAGTATGTATGGATTAAAACCATGCTCGAAGGGCAGATTCTCACCTGGGGTGGTGACAGAGTCGATATGGCTAACTCGATGGAAGCGCGGCCAGCGTTCTTAGATCATCACCTTGCTGAGTTTGCTTTTAACATCCCTCCTCATCTGCGTATTAAAGACAACAAAGAAAAATACGTGTTACGTGAGGCAATGAAAGGGTTACTGCCGGAGACCTTATACAAACGGGAAAAGTTTGCTTTTATGGCGCCGCCCGCTCACACCGATGAGAAAAAGTGGCAAGCGATGAAGCAGTTAGCTGACAAGTACCTAAGCGACGAGGCATTAGCACAATCGGGCCTGTTAGACCCGCAAGCTGTGGCGGATTTATTTGCCCTTCACGATGCCCCTGACACTGATGATGCATTGAAGGTGCAGTTGGATGCGGTGATTAATCACATGATTGGCGTTCAGGTATTGCATCAGCAGTTTGTAGCAACCGATGTGCCTCAACAGGCTGCACAATTGGCGCAACATTATGGTTGGCGTGCTGACGACGCGCACCAAGGTGCGCAAATATAAAAACTGAATAGGGCTGCAAACGCAGCCCTTTTTATGGTGCTAGGCAAAAGGTTTAAAGGCATCGTCCAGTGGTGTGTCGGCGAGGTGATTTACGTAGTTACTCATCACTTTTTGGCTAAGAGCAAGAATAATATCCAATAAATTCTGCTGACTATAGCCGGCAGCGAAAAAGGTCTTACTTTGTTCATCGCTCAAGTGACCACGCTGACGCACAATTTCGAGCGTGGTATCACGCAGTACTTCTAGCTTGTCATCACCTAATGGCGCCTGGTCACGCAAAGCCTGATTAAGGTCGTCATCTACCTTCATTGATTTGGCAATAGCTGAGTGCGCAGGGACACAGTAATGACATTCGTGTTCAACGTTAATACTCTGCCATACCACTGTTTTTTCGGCATTATTGAATGAGCTGTTTAAAAAGGCTTCATGCAATACTTGGTATCCGTGTAAAAGCTGTGGCGATTCGGCCATGACTGCGTGCAAATTAGGAATACTACCAAAAGCTTGTTGTGACTTCTCTAGTAAGGGTTTGCTGCTTTCTGGCGCGGTCTCTGGGGTATGTAAAGTAAATTCTTTCATCGCTATCTCCTTTTGGTGTATAGGGAGTAGACTAGGCTTATTTGAATGTTTGTTCAAATAAGATTTAGTTATATCTGACTTCACACCCATCTAAGGTGCGGTGAAATAAAATAACGGTACATCGGGTCGCACAGGGCAATAAAAAAGGGCTATCAGGCCCTTTTTTTGAATCACTCACTACTTAGAAGTAATAACCAATATTGATATTGAAGCGGCGTTCTGTTTCGTCACTGTCACCAGCAATAGAACCCCCTACAAATGGCTGATTCTTAGCATGTACTAAGTCAAAGTAGGTGAATAACCCGCCTGCGGCAACAGAAACGCCGGTTACGTTCATCCACGTGTCTTCGCTGTTGTCAGACTTGTCGTAGATGATGCCGTAGTCATTGTAAAACTGCAGACTGGTGACCGGACCCCACTCAACAGGGAGGCTGTAGGCAATGTTGGCGTTGGTCATTGTGGCTTCTGCGGCAATACTGTCATAGAAGGAGTAAGCACCTACCGCCATGCGATCGACGTTGTCGATATCGTAGTTGTAGTCACCATGTTGCAACTGGAAGTTCCAGGGGCCGATGTTGCTATTTACGTGTACAGCCCACGCTTGGTAATCTCCGGCACGGTCATTACCATCATGCAGGCCACCGGCTAAGCCAGAAACACCAATCTCAGTTTTGCCACCTTCATGCTCTAAGTGGTAAGCGTAACGACCTGAAAAGGTGTTGTATTCACCAATCGGGTTGGTTGGCTCTGCGTAGATACCATCACCCACATTTCTAAAGCCAACAACATCATAAGAGTAACGATCACTGCGATTATCGACGTAACCATCAACGCCACCTAGCTCATCATTTTTGAAAAAGCCAAGATCGAGCTGCCAGTTATCGGCTACTTTACGCTTAAATAGCACACCCATGTCATGGTCATCTTCTAAACCAATGTAGTAAGTGGTGCCGAAGAACCAGTTGTGTGAGTTGTACGGCCAATTACCAAAAGGCACTTTGGTAATACCGGCCTGCACTTGCCAGTCTTCTGCGAAATCGTAGCCAACATAGGCATATTTCACGGCCGTCATGTAGTCGAAGAAGCGAATCTCAGCGTTGAGCTCGACATCACCAATATCGCCAGAGAAATTTAACCGGAAGATATCGAAGTCAAAGTCGCCGCCACGATTTTTATTATCATCATCGTAAGAGGTATGGCTGAAGTTAGTACGTACTGCACCACCAACATGAATGCCATCTTCTTTCTCGGCGCTCTTTTCCATCGCCACTGTTTGCTCAAGCTGCTGTTCTTGTTGAGCAATACGGGTATTAATCTCTTCTTGCTGCTGTGCTTGTTGCTCTGCACTTTGCTCAGCGGCATCAAGCTTTTTCTGCAACTGCTGCATTTGCTTTTGCAACTGTGCCAGTTGCTCCTTCATTGCCTCCATTTCTGGGTTCGCCATTGCGGTGCCAGAAACACAGGTAATGGCAAGAGCCAATGCGGTCTTCTTGAACGTAGTCATAATTGCCCTATGTTGTTGCCATAATCACTTAGCCTAGACTAAGTATTTGAATTTTTCGAAGTTGATTAACCAGATTAAATACTGGCCAGTGGCGTTAAGGGATCATCCTAGATACGACCCCTCTATACCAAACCGTGCTTTAGTGTAGCAAGAGGAACCGTTTTGGGGAAATGTGTAAGTGTTTACTAATATTAGAGTTATTCTGATTTTCCAGGGTCAACCTGACGGGTAATTGCACCCACTTCCAGTAGCGGAGAGGCATCTATGTTGTCTGCGTCCATCATTGCGGCGATGCGCTGCATCGACGAAAGTAGCAGAGTTTGTTCCCATTCAGAGAGACTGCTGAACTTCTCGATAAAGTGATCTTGAAGTGGTTGTGGTGCCTGATCAAGCAGCGCTTTGCCTTGCTCGGTTAAATATAAGCTCACTCGGCGTTTATCAAGTTGGCTGCGCACGCGGCTTACCAGCGCTCGACTCTCTAGCCTATCTAAAATATTGGTGACTGTTGCCGGGCTAAGATTCACATTTTGGGCAATGCGGCTGGCCGTGATGCCGTCGGTTTGTGCCACTTCATGCATAATTAGCAGCTGTGGGCCAGTGAGGCCCGACGTTTTGTTCAGTTGTTTGGAGTGCAGATCAATGGCGCGGATGACCTTACGCAGGGCAATTAATAACTCGTCATACTTTTGCATTTCCAACCTCCAACTGACTAAAGCAGCCATTATACCTTTAAATACCAAGCGGACTACACCCCCTTGATAAAAACCGTTACGTTTAAGGTTTATAAAAACGTGGCGAGTTTAGGCTATTGAAACTAAAGTTAATCATTATTACCTAGCGCAATACAACTATGAGTATTAGAAGCAAGTTATTACTGGCCTTTGTCAGTGCAATTATTCTACCTCTGGGTATCATTGCTGTTATTGTTATTAATCAAGCGCGTGACCAAGCGCTGAGTAACTTTCAAGACTTAACTAATCGCGAAGTCATCCAGATTGATAGAGGCCTCAGTTCGTTTTTTGCCGAGGTTGTGAAAGATGTGGACTTTCTCGCCTCACACCCCAAAGTGTTGGCAGCAACCACGGATGTCACTCTGTATAAAAACAGTGACACCAGCAGCGAACTCGATGCGCTAGCTGGCTCGCAAATTGAGCGGCAGGCGTTTACGTTGTTTAGCCATTTTGGCGAAACCCATCCAGGCCTTGCCTATGTGTATATGGGCAACCAAGAGGGCGGCTATATTCAGTGGCCACAATCAGCAGTTGGCCCTCGCTACGACCCGACCCAACGTCCGTGGTATCAACATGGTGCAAATGCAAATGGCGAGACGGTGCGCACCAATGCTTATTATTGGGCTGCTGATGATACGGTGATCGTGTCCACCGTAAAAGCGGTGAAAGAAGGCGGGCAAGTCGTGGGTGTGCAGGGGATGGATGTGTCGTTAAAGGCACTCACCGATATGGTTAAAAAAATCACTTTGGGTGAGTCGGGTTACCTCATGCTGGTAGAAGATAGCGGTACGGTATTAGTTAACCCTAAGGATCCAGAGCATAATTTTAAACAATTCTCCCAAGTCAGCAACGGCGCTTTTAGCGAATTGGCGCAAAGCCGTAATGGCGACTTTGAGGTGACGTTGGCCGGTGAGGACTACTATGCCCACCTCTATACCTCGCCACAGCTAGGTTGGAAGTTCATTGGTTTAGTACCGCAAAGCGAGGTGATGGCGGCGGCTAACGCCATGACGTGGACGATTATAATCGTTTGCTTGGTACTTGCTGGGATATTTGCGTTGTTAGGTAATACCATAGCGGGGCTTATCAGCGGCCCAATTATTACTGTTAGCAAAGGCTTAGAGGATATCTCCGAAGGGGATGGCGATCTTACCCAGCGGCTGCAAGTAAGCTCGAAAGATGAGACGGGTGCTTTGGCAGCGAACTTCAATGTGTTCTTAACTTCTATTGCCAAGTTGGTGGCACAAATAAATGACACCGCGAAAGAAGTGAATGAGGCCGCAACACATTCGCTGTCACTTTCGAGTAGCTTAAACGGTTATACTGACCAGCAGCAGCAGGCACTTGCAATGGCTGCTACGGCCATTAACGAAATGGCGGCAACCGCAAATGAAGTGGCGCAAAGTTGTGCCAATGCCGCCGATTTAGCGCAGCAAACACGCGATGCCTCCGAGCAAGGGCAAGAAGTCATTACCGAAGCCGTGGCCAGTGTCACTGAGTTGTCGCAGGCGATTACCTCGGCGGCAAGTGACATTACCCAGCTCGCACAAGAGAGCGAAAGTATTACCTCCATTTTGGATGTTATTCGTGCCATTGCTGAGCAAACTAACTTATTAGCACTCAATGCCGCAATTGAGGCGGCCCGTGCCGGTGAGCATGGACGTGGCTTTTCCGTTGTTGCCGATGAGGTGCGGGCGCTGTCACAACGAACCTCACAATCGACAGAAGAAATCGCCACGCAACTGGATAAGCTCAGAGCGATGAGCGAGAGGGTTGCGGGGGAGATGAATCAAAGCTTGGCTCGCAGCACCCAAACTGTTGAGCAAACCAATGCGGCGCAACAGCAGTTTGTGGAAATTAATCGCTCAGTGATGGATATTAGTGATCTCAATACGCAGATAGCGACGGCTGCAGAGGAACAGCAGCACGTGGCGGAAGATATTAATCGTAATGTCGTAGAGATTAAAACCGCCGCTGATGAAGTCAGTGAGGTGGCGACTAAAACAGACAGCAGTGGCCAGCGTTTAGATGCGCTTGCGAAACAATTGGCCGCTCTAGTTGGGCGCTTTAAAACCTAAATGCAAAGTAAAAACATGACCGCGAGATGAATTATTTTCGCGATATATTTACTTAATTATGATTATTTGGGTATGGTGAAGCTGCATTGGCTTTTTTAAGAAGGAACGAAGTATGCAGCTTTCACCTAGTGTTACTATTGCTCGATGTGAGTCGGGTTTAGAATACTTACAGGTTAATTCACCCTTGTGCCAAGCCCGTATTTTTCTTCAAGGCGCACAACTGACCGAATACACTCCAGCTAACCAAAAACCACTTATTTGGGTATCGAGCGAGGAGGATTACCAAGAGGGCAAAAGTATTCGTGGCGGGATCCCCATCTGTTGGCCTTGGTTTGGAGTGCATCAAAATCCCGAATGGCCCATTCATGGTGTGGCTCGAGTATCGTTATGGCGTGCAGAAGAAGTAAAAGAAGAACAAGACGCCATTCGCATCAGCTTGTCTTTGCCGATGGCGCAGGTGGATAAAACCTATTGGCCTCACAACACCAAGTTAGAGGTTGAATATGTACTGAGCGATAAACAGCTCGAGGTACGGTTGACTAACACCAACTTAGGTGACAGCCCAGTGCAACTAACACAAGCACTGCATAGCTACTTACCGACCCCAGATATTACGCAAACATCCGTAGACGGCTTGCAGGGGGCACAGTACATCGAGTTTGGTGAAGGGCCCTTTGAGCAACAAGAAGTGGTTCACTTTGGCCGTGAAACCGATATGGTTTACAGTGATGCACAGCCATTGCAGCGTATTCGTACCCCTGACGGCACCATTGAGGTTGCCCGGGAAAACTCGCGTTCGTGTGTTTTATGGAACCCCTGGGTAGATAAGTCTCAGCGGTTATCGAACTTTGCGGACGACGAATACCACAAAATGCTGTGTTTAGAGGCCGCAAATGTGCTTGACGATAAAGTTGAACTTGCGGCGCAGCAAAGCCATACACTAGCAACCATTATTCGCTGGGGCTAGTAACGGTCTATGGGCTCGTCATTTAGTAATGAGCAGATTGAGCACCTGCCACAGCACCAAACCGTGCAATTACAACCTTTGCCGGGAGCGGCGTTAGGTTATCGCCTAACAAGGGCCTTGTTGTGGTTAGTGGGGTTGCTCGTTGCTACAGCCGCTGTTGCCTATTTGCGACCGCTTGATTTTGCCGCTTTGCGGCCTTGGTTGCCCTACGTTCTCCCAGCTTATGCATGCCTACACATACTCTGGCAGTACCTTACTTATCGCCATAGCGGTTATGCGATTCGCGAGCATGATGTGATGTATCAACGGGGGGTTATTTGGCGAACAACCACCCTACTTCCTTTTGCTCGTATTCAGCACAGCGAAATTCATCATGGGCCACTTGAGCGGCTCTGGTCTGTAAGTACCTTGCAGTTATTTAGTGCCGGTGGTTTTGCTGCCGACCTAACCATGAGTGGACTGCATCATCAACAAAACCAAGCCCTGCGCGACGTTATACAGCAGTACCACAACGATGAGCAATAATAGCAGCAATACGGCTGAACCAGCGCAGCAGTGGCAGCGCTTGAGCCCATGGGCGATTCTTTATTTCATTGTGAATACCGGTTACCGACTTATCGCTGATGGCTTCTTAAATATGTTGCCGGTCTTGGTGCTCTTTGTTGTAAATGTTGAACGTAAGATATTTTGGGCAGCATGGGGTGGAGGAATCGCGCTGCTGGCATTAGTTGCGTATGGCTGTGCTTATTACGCAACATTTCGCTTTCGGGTGCAAGGCGATGCTCAAGTGTTGCTTCATAAAGGTGTGTTTACTAAAGAGCGTCTGGCGTTACGTTTTACACGGGTGCAAAATATTAACCTTGCCACGCCTTTTTACTTTGCTCCTCTGGGAAGAACAAACTGCCAGTTTGACGCTGCTGGTAGCAGTGACAAAGAGATAGTCTTACCCGCCTTGAGTAATGCCTATGCGCAGCAACTACGTCGCTTTATTTTAGCGTCGAAGCAGCGCAGTGATGAAGTGGAGGGCGATACAGAGCAAGAGGCTCAAGTAGCAACCTCGGCTGATTTAGCCTTGCCGAACCATGAAGTGGCCAAATATGGGTTAATGTCGAATATGGCATTGCTGGCGCTAGCGGCCCTCATGCCTATTGCGAATATGGTCGATGGACTATTTGAGCAACTGGTGATCGCTAACTTAGATGCCTTTTTCAATGCTCACGACCTCTTGGCTGCATACGCTGAAGAGTTAACCCTGATCACTTTGCTTATCGCCGCAGTGATACTTACTGTCGGTGGTTCAGTGATCATGGCGTTATTACGGTTTTATAATTTTGAACTTTTTATCGAGCAGGCCCGTTTTCGTCGAGTTGCTGGGTTGTTAGAGCGCCAGCAACTCAGTATGCGTTTTACCAAGGTGCAAAGCGCGACCATTAAGCAAAACTGGGTCGCGGTATTATTGCGCCGTTATACCCTGAGTTTTGCGCAAGTGGCTACGTTCGGCCCGAAACACCAGCAGGATAAGCAATCGCTGTTATTGCCGGTGTTAACGCATGCGCAGATGACCCAGATGATGGCAACGATGTTTCCTTGGTTTGCTAACTATGATAGTGATTTGCAGCCGGTATCTCGGCGCTACTTTTGGCATCGCGTCGGTTTATTTGCCGCATTGCCGTTAGCTACAGTGAGTTGTTCATTGGCGGTTTTTATGCATTGGGCGTTCATTGCGTTAGCGCTGTTAATACTGCCTTTAGCGCTTTACCATTATTGTATATACAAGCGCCTTGGCTGGCAGTTAGTCAGTCATCAAGGGCAGGAGTTTCTAATCCATCGCAGTGGCCTAATTGGCAGTGTGCTCACGGTGTGTGAGCTCTTTAAAGCGCAGCAGGTCAGCGTGGTGCAAACAGCATTAATGGCCAAAGCTCAGGTCGCAACCATTAGTATTCAGTTTGCTTCAAAGCGTCTCACCTTGCCATTTATGCCTGAGCAGCAAGCACGGATGCTGGCCGATCGACTGTTATTTCATATCGAAACCGACCAGCGCGCTTGGTTCTAATGGCTTTTTTGCCTAGCTATAAGCCCGCTTGTGGTGTGTTTGTGCACGACGGTTGCGCTTAGAAGCCTTCTTACGGCGGCTTCGCACATACCACAAGTAAAACCCTGTGCCCGCCAACCAAACTGGGCTTAAACCGATCACTGCCCAGATGATTTTGCTAACAAGACCGGCAAAATAGCCAAAGTGTAACTTGCGAAAGCTATCGATTAATTGCCAACCAAATGCTACCTCACGGATATCCCAGTTGCTCATATGGGCACCTGTGTCACGGTTATAAGTCACCATATTACCGTATTCACTGAAAAGCGGATTGCTGCTGTCGACTTCTCCCCAAAAGGTAATATGGTCATCTCCCTCATGAGGTAACGTGATAAAAGTTGGCTTAAAGCTGGCAATTTGTGTGCGACTGTCATCCATTAATGACTGCAGTGATAAGTTTGCCGAATGTTGTTTGTTCATCACCACAGGGTGCTCTTCATCGGCATGTTCAATTACTTCGTGATACCACACAGCGTAGTTAAAGTAGCCCCCGGTGATCGCCAAAATAATGAGAATGGGAGAGCCAAAAACCCCCGTCATTTTATGAATGTCACTGAGCACAATTTGCAGCGTTGCTCGCCAGCGTAAAGTGAACAAACGACGCCAAAATTTGCGATAAATGATAAGTCCCGTAACCCCTAACACCAGTAAGAACAGTGCGAAGAAAAACCCCAGTACTGTTCCTGTTTGTCCTGGTAAAGAATCCAAGTCATTGAGCATAAAGGTGTAATGTAGCTCTACCAAGAAATCGGTAATGTAATGTGTGGTGCTAACAGGTTCAGAAAGTGTCTCGCCAGTGTATTGATTGACGTGGAACTTGTACCAATCCTCGGTGCCTTTTTTGATTGTGTACACTCTATCTGCAGTGTCATTATCAAACACTTCCCACGCAGCAATAACGTGTTCTGGATAACGTTGTTCGATGCGCTCGGTGAGCGTATCAAGCGACAACCGCTGTTCAGTATTGGCGACGGCAAAGTGTTTTTGCGGCATTAGCCAGCCATCTATTTCGCTTTTAAACACCAAAATAGCACCAGTGATACTGATCAACAGTAATGGCAGCATGGCAGCAAGAGCTAACCAGCTATGAATTTTAAATAGGGTTTTACGCATGGGACTAAGCGAGCTTTCTGACGGTTATGCAAATAATAACGATTATCAAAAATAATACAACCATACTCGTTAAGCGTAAACATAAGCTGAAAATGTAATTATATCTTTACGTTTGCATGGTGCGTTGAGTGCCGTATTGCTATTGCTTAGTTGGCTAGCATCTATACAATGCGCGCCTTAAAAAAGTTGTTAATAATCATGTGTTTACATTAATTGTTTGTTTATTAACGGCTTGTTTTCTATTTTAACGATTAGTTCAACAAAAGAGGTTGCTTTGACTGAGTATTTGCCCATTATTTCGTCTTTTATCTTAGCTTTTAGCTTTATGCCGATGCTAAATAAAGTTCGCAAAAACCGCAGTGTTTCTGGGCTTTCTTTGCTTATGATGAGTTTTGGCGTAGCGCAAAGTATTTACTTTATTGCCTTCAACCTATTTTTTGAGCGTTACTACATGGTTTTACCTTTTGTGGTGACCGGTATGCTCAGTAGCCTTATTTTGTACTATTTTCTTCGTTACGATGCCGCAGCCAAGCAGCGTAAGCAATTATTGTACATGCTACTATTCAGCGTGGCGCCGTTCTCTTTATTGGCTAGCCCTTACGTTGATGCCGATAGTCTGCTTATCGCTCTGACGTATGTTGGTCTGGTTATGAGCTCAATTCGCGTTATGCCACAAACTTATAAAACTTTGCGCAGTGGTGATGTTAGTAACTTGAGTGCGCGCTATTTTATGTTGCAGCTTCTGGCAGGGTGCTTTGGTCTGACGGCTGAACTTTATATGGCGGCGCCCAGCGTGTCGCATATTCTTAACTTTGTGATGATCTTATTGACCAATGCAGCGCAATTAGCCTGTATTCAATATTACCGTCATCGTCCTGCTATGGCATAAGTTCGAAGTAAAAAAGGCTGCCCGTATGCAGCCTTTTTCATCGTTTAGATACCCCACTTTATGCCCTCTCTTGTCGCCCTTTCAAGTCACCTAATCTCTCCATCTCGTTGATACGTATTATCGGTCATGGCTACAGGTGATGCCGTGGTGTAAAGAAACTGCAAAGTAGTAATACTTCCTTACAAATGTCACCTTACTTATACACGGCAACTTGTTAATATAACGTGAGTATAGATTTATCAAGGTAAGTGGGTATGCACAAGGTACTGAAAAAGTTGTTGGTGGCGCTGGGAGTCGTGTTAGTAACAGGGCTTGCTGGAGCCGCTGTTATGGTGTCGGCAAAGAAGCCAGATGAGACCAAGCAAGTTGATACACGCCCAGTCGTTGAGGTAGAGCAGCTTGCGGCCAACGATCATCAAGTGTTGCTATCCACATATGGTGAGGTACAGCCTCTTGAAAGCACTCAGCTTGCCGCGCAGGTTACCGGCGAGGTGGTAAGCTGGAACGAACGCTTTGTTGCAGGCGGTATTGTTGAGCGTGGCGAGCTGCTGTTCACTATTGAAAAAGATAACTATGAAGCTGCGGTATTACAAGCCGAAGCAGAGCTTGCTCGGGCCCAAGCGGCATTAATTGAAGAGCAAGCACAACAAGACGTCGCCAAAGACGAAGCTGCCCGTACACCGGGTGTAAAGCGTTCAGCATTATTCCTGCGTGAACCTCAGGTGCTCAGCGCCAAAGCTGCTGTTAAATCAGCAGAAGCAGCGTTAAAGCGTGCTCAGCGTGATTTAGACAACTGCGAAGTCCGCGCCCCCTACGATGCCTTAGTGATCAGCCGAAACGTAGGCCAAGGACAGTTCGTTTCTGTTGGTAGCCAAGTAGCTGAACTTAACAATATCGAGACGGCGGAAGTGATTGTCCCCGTGGCTGGTTTTGACAGTGCCTTTTTACCACAGCGTGTTGCTGGCACGCCGGCCACCATTATCCGGGAGGGGTTAAACGGTTTCACTCGCAGTGCCGTGATCGATCGCGATTTAGGCGTGGTCGACAGCGCTACGCGTATGAGTAACTTGGTGGTGCGTGTTAACGATCCCTACGCTATGCACGGGCAATTGCCTAAGCTGAAGTTTGGCAGCTATGTGCAAGTGCAGTTCGCCGGACAAACTTTGAAAGAGATTTTCCGCCTGCCGCAAGAGCTGGTGAATAACCAGACGGTGTGGGTGGTGAATAAAGACAACCTGCTGCAACCTCGACAAGTCAAAGTGGTACGTGAAGAAGATGAGTTTTTTCTGATCAGTGGTGGCCTTGATGCTGACGACCGTGTGGTTATCACTTTGCCTGAGTACCCGCAAGAAGGCATGGAAGTGCGTATTGCCGGAGCTGTAAATAGCTCTGAAAATAGCCCCAAGACAACGGATCAACTGTAGGAGCCGATAATGCAACAGCAAAAACAAACCGGCATTATCGCTTACTTTGCCAATAACCCTGTGGCTGCCAACTTGATGATGTTATTCATTATCATCATGGGTATTGTGAGTTACATCACCATCCAGCGGCAGATGTTTCCCAATGTTGAAGTCAACTATATCACCGTTCAGGCTAATTACCCGGGAGCCTCACCACAAGAGATTGAAGAAAGCATCCTGATCAAAATTGAAGAGTCACTTAAGGATGTCACTGAAATCGAAAAAGGGGTGTATCGTGCTTTTCGCAACTCAGGAAGCGCGCAGTTAGAGATAGACCCAGATGTTGAGCTCACCGATGTTTTAGATAAAGTTAAGCTGCGTGTTGATGGCATCGCGACCTTTCCTGCGGGAATGGAGCCTGTCACCATTAGCCAAGTAGAATTCCGCCAAGATGTCATAGGCATGTCTTTGGTGGCTGATTTACCTCTGACAGAACTCAAGCCTATAGCCAATAACATTGAGGATGAGTTACTACAGCTAAGCAATGTGTCGTTGGTGCAAAGCGATGTGCCACTCGATGAGATTGCTATTGAAATCAAGCCTGATACTTTGCGCCGTTATAGCCTCACACTTAATGATGTGGCCAGTGCGGTAAGGCGTTATTCGGCTAACTTCTCCGCTGGTCAATTACGTACCGATGCCGGCATTATCTCTGTGCGTGTAGAGGCGCAGTCATACTCTGGTGAGGAGTTTCGCTCTATTCCAGTGAAAGTTGGTGCTAATGGCGCGAAGGTCTTACTGCAAGATGTGGCGGTAATAAAAGACGGTTTCACCGAGGGTGAACGTTATTTCAAGTTCAATGGTAAAAACGCCATTTACCTCAGTGTGAAAGCAACCAAAGAACAAAATATGATTCCTGTGGCCGAATCGGTTAAAGCCTATATCGACAGTAAGAATGAGTCGCTCCCCTCTGGAGTGCGTCTTGTCCCCTTGATGGATATGACTTACTACCTCAATGCGCGCTTGGACATGATGCTGAAAAACTTGTTCCAAGGGGCCATTTTGGTGGCCATTATGTTGAGCTTGTTTTTACGTTTTAAATTGGCTCTGTGGGTGATGGTGGGCTTACCTGTCTGTTTCTTGGGTGCCCTGATGACCATGCCGTTATTTGGCATTAGTATCAATATCGTATCGTTATTCGCCTTTATCATGGTACTTGGAATCGTGGTGGATGATGCCATTGTCATAGGCGAAAGTGCCTATACCGAAATTGAGAGAAAAGGCGGTGGCGTTGAAAATGTGGTGCGCGGCGCTAAACGTGTCGCCACACCGGCGACCTTCGGGGTGCTTACTACGATGGCGGTATTCGCGCCGTTTACATTATCAAGTGGTCCTGAACGAGCCTTCTTCTTCGGTATCGCCGTGGTAGTGATGGCGTGTTTGGCGTTTAGCTTGATTGAATCAAAACTGATTTTACCCGCGCACATCGCTCATACTAAGTTCCCACCTATTAAAAAAGATGGGTTCAGAACGCGCTTTAATACTCGGTTCTTTGCTTTCGTTAATGGCCCTTACCGACGCACGGTAGAAAAGTGCATCGAGTGGCGTTGGGTGGTGCTATTAGGTTTCTTCGGTATGTTAGTGCTCAGTTTTACACTTATAGCCAGCAACCATGTGCGTATGGTTCCTACACCAAAAGTGCCGCATGACTTCCCGCAAATTAATATCGAGATGAACGATAATGCCTCGGACATGCAAACTATCCGAGCGGTGCAAAAAATTGAAGCCATGGTGCGTGAAGTTGATCGCGAAACCGAACAACAAGCTGGGCAAAAAATGGTGCGTGATCTGTTGGTGTTTAACCAAGGCCGCACGGAAGCCACGGTATTGGCGCCACTCGTTGAAGAAGAAATTCGCCCTTATAACGCCTTTGAATTGTCGCGCCGTTGGCGCGAAGCTATGCCAGAAATAGCCGGCATTAAATCACTGACTATCCAAGATGATGTCAACGGTAACCCGGGAGGGGACGGCGAATTCGGTTACCTATTGTTTGGTTCCGATATTGATACGCTTAATGTCGCTGGGCGTCAGTTTATCTCCATGCTGCAACAGCAAAAGGGGTTGTTTGATATTAGTTCAACCATCGACCCAGCAAGCAAGGAAGTGCAGCTTAGTCTCAAGCCAGTGGCCTATGACTTGGGTCTAGATTTGCAAGATATTGCTAATCAAGTTGGGGCAAGTTTCTATGGTGGTGAAGCGCAACGGGTGATCCGCAATGGTGAAGAAGTACGGGTGATGGTGCGTTACCCTAAACTCACGCGCGAGGCGTTCTCATCGTTAAAACACACCGTAGTGATGACTCCTAGCGGTCAAGAAGTGATGTTAGGTGATGTGGTTGAACTTCAAGAGCGCCCGGGCGTGAGCTATATTCGCCGCGAGGGGGGTTACCGCACCGTCTATGTGTATGGCAGCATCGATGAAGAAATGGTGGAGCCAACAGCCGTTGTTAAACGCATTAAAGAAGACCTACTGCCACAGCTAAAAGAGGACTTTCCCTCGGTTAAAACAGAGCTTGGCGGCTCCATTGAAGAGCAGCAAGCACAGGCAAATGAGCAAGTGCTGTTTTTCATTGCGGGAATGATCATTGTTTATATTCTTTTGGCTGTGCCGCTGAAGAGTTATAGCCAGCCATTCATTGTGATGTCGGTGATCCCGTTCAGCTTAACAGGGGCATTGTGGGGGCATTTTTGGTTCGGTCTTGACCTCAGTACCATGTCTTTCTTCGGCCTAATCGCCGCCGCCGGGGTGGTTATCAATGACTCATTGGTAATGACTGACTTTGTCAACCAAGCGCGCCGTGAAGGACACAGCACGGCCAGGGCAGTGGTTGAGGGTGGCTGCGCCCGTTTTCGTGCTATTACCCTGACGTCGATTACTACCTTTGCCGGTGTCCTACCCATTATGTTCGAAACCAGCCTACAAGCTAAATTCGTCATCCCTATGGCCGTAGCATTAGGCTTTGCGGTAATGTACGCAACGTTACTGACACTCATTTTGGTACCTTGCTTATATATGATACTCGCTGATGTGCGCCGAGCATTTGTTAAGTTCTGGCAGTTATTCAGTCGCAGGCCAAAAGCGGCAAAGGCGTAAGCAACTAATAGAAGGGAAGGAGACTTCCCTTTTTTAGTATCAAAGTATTATATTGCTTCAATAAACCAATACTTTATTGCGCTATGGCAAAGGGTGAAAGTAGAATATTAATCTTTCAGCTGGTTAAAAATTAAGTTACCTTTAAGTTTTAATTAAGCTTTATTGGGTTGCTACCTGGTTTGTTTAGGAAAGCCAAATTGTGAGGTTTGCAATGGTGAAGTCTTTACCCGAAAGTGAATGGATCAGCGTGGGCACGCTCAGTAGTCATACCCAGTTGTTTCGTGGCGACGTGGTTGAAGTAGAAGTATACGACACCCAAGGGCTAGTCAAAGATCTCAGTTTTGTCATCAATATTGAATCGGACCAGCAAGGGGAACCTCAGAATTGGTCCCGTGAAGTGGCGCAATACATTAACACTCATATTCCTTTAATGCAGGCTGGGCGCATGACCGAGCAAGGATTGATTGTTGGCTATCGTGGTAATGAAATTTATGCCAGTAGTCGCTGTGGCATTACTGAAGTAGTCATTAATTATAACTGTGTAGCTAAAAGCCAAGATCAGGTAGGAGAAATGGCTTCCGGCTATGATCACATTTTTCCTGTTAACCACGAGTCCTATCGCGCTGGTGACCGAGTACTGCATTTAGCGACTGGAAAGGTGTACCGTTGCAAGCCTTGGCCGTATACCGAACTGTGTCGTTTGGGTGGTAAAAACCACGATCAATACGAACCAGGCGTTGGCTTAAATTGGCAAACAGCTTGGCAAGAAGTAGAGGAATAGTCGCCCTGTTGAGCAAATGATACACTGACGGCTCAGTTTCAGTGTATTGAGGTCATTTGTGCAAGCACCCATCGCCAAAAAGGTTCCCCACTTACTTTCCCACCATGGTCAGCAGCGCCAAGATGATTACTATTGGATGCGTGACGATAAGCGTGAAAACCCCGAAGTTCTAGCGCACTTAGAGGCGGAAAATCGTTATTGTCAGCAAATGCTTTCGTCAACTGCGCAGCGCCAGCAACAGCTGTTCGCCGAGCTCAAAGGGCGCATAAAGAAAGACGACAATACCGTGCCGGTCAAAGATGGCGCTTATTGGTATCACAGCGAAGTCAGTGGTGATGAAGAGTACGGCCGACATTTTCGTGCCACCAGTTTTAGTGGTGATAATAAAACCCTGCTGTTGGATGTGAATCAGCTTGCACAAGGCCATGACTTCTATGATTTAGGTGAGGTGGCAGTGAGCCCCAATGAGCAGCTTCTTGCCTATGCCGAAGATACCTCGGGAAGACGTATCTACACCGTGGCTTTTAAGGATCTCGCCACCGGTGAGCTGCTTAGCGACACCCTCACTAACACCGAAGGCCAAGTAGTCTGGGCCAACGATAACCAAACAGTTTTTTATGTGCGTAAAGATGAACAAACACTGCTGGGTTATCAGGTGTTTCGTCATCGCTTAGGTACGGCGCAAGAGCAAGACGTACTGGTATACGAAGAGAGTGACCGCAGCTTTTACATGGGGCTGGGCAAAAGCCGTGACGAGAGCCTGATCTTTATCGATTTAGAAGCCACAGAAACCAGCCATACCTTCGCTATTGATGCCGATAATCCGTGTGCTCCAGTAACGGAGCTGCTGCCGCGCACCCAAGGGCACCTGTATGATATTGATAAGCTAGGTGAGTACTTTTATATCGTCAGTAATTGGCAGGCGAAGAACTTCCGTTTTATGCAAGCCACTGCCACGCAATTAGCCGACTTACAGCAATGGCAAGAGCTCGTTGCCCACCGCGAGGATGTGCTGTTAGAGAGTGTCGAGCTGTTTGAGCACTACTGGTTGCTCACCGAGCGCCAGCAAGGGCAGATAGGCTTTGTGGTGTACCAGCACCGCCAAGGCATGGCGACGGGGTCGCCGGTGCCACTGCAATTTGCCGACCCCTGTTACTTTGCCGGTGTGGCCATGAATCCCGAACCGAATGTGAGCAAGGCGCGGGTGTTTTATTCGAGCTTAACAACGCCGGGTAGCTTGTTTGAGTTTGATTTAGCCACGGGTGAGAAAACCTTGTTGAAGCAGCAGCAGGTGGTGGGTGAGTTTAATGCCGATGACTACGCCAGCGAACGCTTGTTTATCACTGTGCGTGACGGTGAGCAAGTGCCTGTTTCTCTGGTATACCGTCGTGATTTATTTAAAGGCGATGGCAGCAACCCGCTGTTACAGTATGGTTATGGTGCCTATGGCATTACTATCGATCCAAGCTTTTCCAGCACCATCCTGAGTTTACTCGATCGTGGCTTCGTCTATGCTATTGCGCATATTCGTGGCTCAGAGATGCTGGGCCGGCAATGGTATGAAGCAGGCAAGCTCAAACATAAGCAAAATAGCTTCAATGACTTTATTGATGTTACCGAGGCGCTGGTTGCCAAGGGTTATGGTGCTGAGGATAAAGTGTTCGCCAGCGGCGGCAGTGCCGGTGGCCTGCTGATGGGGGCGGTCATTAACCAGGCTCCGCATTTGTATCGTGCGATTGGCTGTCATGTGCCCTTCCTTGATGTGCTGACCACCATGCTGGATGAGAGCATTCCGCTGACCACTAACGAGTATGATGAATGGGGTAACCCCAACGATGAGGGCGATTATCAAACCATCGCGGCTTATTCCCCGTACGATAATATCAAGGCGCAAGATTATCCCCATATTTTGGTAACCACTGGGCTGCATGACTCACAAGTGCAGTACTGGGAACCGATGAAATGGGTTGCGAAAATGCGCGAGTACAAAACCGATAATCACCTATTGTTATTTAAAACCGACATGGAGTCGGGTCATGGTGGGGCTTCTGGGCGATTCAAAAGCCTGCAAGAGAAAGCCCTTGAGTTTAACTTCTTCCTACATACTTTGGCTGAAGATGAGCATCAATAAACCTTTTTCACAGGCGTGTGAAAACAATAAAGCGCCAATATTGGCGCAATTACAGCGTATTTTTAAAAATACTGAGCAGGTGCTTGAGATTGGCTCGGGCACTGGCCAGCACGCTGCTTTTTTCGCTCCTCGATTGCCGCACTTATTGTGGCAAACCAGCGACTTACCTGCTAACCATGATGGCATCGAGCTATGGCTGCAAGAGGCACAGTGTGACACCCTGTTACCGCCATTGTCTCTCGATATTGGCGAGCCTTGGCCGGTATCGCAACCAGATGGTATGTTCACTGCCAATACCCTTCATATTGTCAGCGAAGCGCTGGTTGAGGCGTTCTTTGCAGGGGTTAGTGAGCACTTGCCATTACATGGCCAGTTATGTATTTACGGGCCTTTTAAGTATCAAGGTCAGTTCACCAGTGCTAGCAATGCACAGTTTGATGCCATGCTCAAACAACGCGATCCACGCAGTGGTATTAGGGAGCAACAATGGCTGGTCGCCTTAGCCAAGCAAGCGGGGCTGACCTTGATTGATGATGTAGCGATGCCTGCGAATAATCAGTTACTGCACTTTGAACGGACTAAGCGCTAAGCATTGTTGTCTATACAAGTCCAGCTGCGCACTTTCGCGAGCCACAAAGTCCGTTAATGCGGCAGTGAATGGGCTGTCACAAAAGCGATGGCAGGAGTGGGTGTAAATCGGCGCAAAGCCACGGGCGATTTTATGCTCCCCTTGAGCGCCGCTATTAAAGGTTGTTAGCCCCTCGCTTATACACAATTCAATACCTTGGTAATAGCATAGTTCGAAGTGCAAGTGCTGGAATTGCTCATCGCAACCCCAATATCGACCGTACAAGGTTTGCTGGTCGCGCAGATAAAGGCTTGCGGCGACAATGGTGCCTTGGTGCCAAGCGCTGATAATGACCAAGTGGTCAGCCATCAGCGTGAGTAGCTGGGTGAAAAAGTTTGCGCTTAAATAGCCCAGGTGGCCTGAGCGCTTGAGGTAGGTTTGCTGGTAAAAGCGGATCATTGCATGCATTAACTCGGGGCTAATTTCCCGGCCTTGATGCACTTGTACCTGCAACTGCTGCGCCGCAATCTGTGCTCGTTCTTTTAACACTTGCTTGCGCTTACGAGACTTCAGTGCGCTACAGAAGTGCTCAAAGTTGTTATAGCCATGATTGCGCCACTGAAACTGTACGGTTTGACGCTTTAGTAAAGGGGGATGTGCCAAGTGTTGGCTGACGTCGTCATTGTAAAAGTTGATATGCCATCCCGACCATTGCTGTTGCTCGGCTTCGTGATCTAGGGCGTTGGCGAGAGCGATAGCCGCTTGCTGTGGGTCAATATCACGGTAAGCGATACGCGGGCCGGTGATGGGCGTAAAGGGGATGGCGCTAAGCCATTTAGGGTAATAGTCAAAGCCGTATTGCTGATAGGCCTCGGCAATACTCCAATCAAATACATACTCGCCATAAGAGTGAGATTTTATATAGCCTATACATAGGGCGACCAGCTGCTCACCTCGGTATAAACCTAGATGGTAGGGCTGCCAGCCGGATTGTGCGCAGGCACTCCCGGATTGTTCTAGGGCGTAAATAAACGAATATTGGCTAAAAGGGTGAGCGCTGAAAAAACGTTGCCAAGTGGGTTGTCCAACCTCGGTGACCGACGTAAAGAAGCGATGCGTCAGTGCCGCCATGTTAGTGCATGACCCGAGCTAAAAACGCGCTCATATCTTGCTCTAGCTGCGCATAAAACGGGTTATAGGTCAGGCGCTTGAGCGGCCGCTGCTGCGAGAGGTTAGCGGCGGTGCGCTCACCGACGATCACCTCACCCACTTTGCATTGGCGGTAGCGGGCATCATCCTCTAAATAGCTGCCGCAGTTACGATAAAGCCCTTGCCGGCCATAGTACGGGTGCTGTGGCGCGTTGACCACACCAATATGAGAGATATCAATAACGTCCTCACAAGGAGGCTGTCCACGCTGACATGAATAACTGCGAATATCAAACGCGGCCCCTAACAATGCTTTGGCAGCTTGTTGTTGACCATAAAACACCAACATATCGTGCCGGGTTTGCGGACGTTTTTGTGGGTCATGCCATACCTTAAGCATATTTAAGGTCGCGCGTGCATCAATGGTGGTATCGACCTCGCTTTGAACAACAAATAACGGAATATTGGGCAGCTCGGCTTCAGTCAGCGTATCTTGACTAATACGCGACATGGCTTGATGGGCTAGGGCTGCGGCAGCGAAAGGAAAGCTTTCATATTTGGCGAAATCTATGTCAGCGTCTTTATCGATCCAGTTTACGAATGGAACCCGATCAATCCACTTTGCTAGCCAGCCATTTTTATTATGTGGTTCACTGGCGGGAGACCAAAGCATAAGGGCGCGGATATTGGCTCTATCAGGCTCGGCTACAAGCTCGGCCATGGCTAACGCCGCACCGGTTGAGTAGCCGCCAATCACCACCTGTTCGAACTCGTTAGCGGCACGGTTTATGGCATAGCGAGCAAGTTGCTGCCACTGCGAAAACTCGGCGTCCTGAAGCTGAGCTGCGGCACTGCCATGGCCTGGTAACAGTACTGTCCGCACGGTGAAACCTTGGCGATAGAAATAGGCCGCGAGGCTATGATAGCTAAAAGGGGAGTCTGTGAGGCCGTGAAACAGCAACGCGACCTTGTCATTATTATGCTGACGCAGCTCAAACGGACTGAGTAAATGATGCACTTGAGTATTGGCAGGAAGCTGTTGTTGCTGCTGCAGCAGTTGCACTGTGGCTGTTTTTACGGGGCAAGGAGTGTGGGCGCGGGGATTGTGTGTCTTTAGCCACTGATTGGCACGGCGTAAATAGGTAGCAAAGCTGGGGTTGTCGCTGATATCAACCGCAGCTTGGCCATCACCAATGGCGTAGCGGTAGCGGCCTTGTTCTTTCGCCGCCATTATGGTGTCGACATCGGTGACTATATCGAGGCAAGTTTCGCTGCTGTGGCCTACACCGCTGATCAACATCAGCATAAAAATAACGATACGCATGGGAGTACTCCATCAATCCAAGTTAGCAGCATACCAAAGCACTGCACTGACAGCTAGCGGATAGCGAGCAACCCTGTATATACAACTACAGCGGCAGCTGCCAGCGAGAGAAGCGTTGTTTTAAAACCACGGTGGAGTCAATGGCGGCAATCTCCGCAAGGCCTCCGAGAGTATGTTTGACGAAGTGTTCGTAGTCACCAAGGTCTTTGGCAATAATTTTTAGCAAATAATCGTACTCACCGGTGATCACCGCACATTCCTGCACCGCTAAAAAGCCATCCACTTGGCTTTCGAAGTTATCGGCAGCCTGAGCGGAGTTTTGCTGTAATTTAATAAGCGCATAGACGGTAACATGAAACCCCAGTTGTTGGGCATTTAAACGGGCATGGTAACCACGAATATAGCCGGCTTGCTGCAGCTTAGTGATGCGGCGAATACAAGGAGTATCTGACAGATTAACGCGCTGCGCTAACTCGCTGACACTCATCCGGCCATTGTCTTGCAGCAGCGCAAGCAACTGCAGGTCCTTGGCATCTATTTTGATTTTTGAGTGGTTATCGCTATTTATCATTTGTTAAATGGTGATTTTTATTATTTTTATGTGTTTATGTTAGTGGAGGTTAATAAAAAGCACCACCGGCTTTATGCTATTTTTACCTTATGTAAGGCAATATTTTTGTAGCTCCTATGACACCGCACGCACAGCAATTTGATGACTGGATCCGCAGTCGCTTTGTCGAAATTAATAATCAATTAGAACAGCGCTACCAAGTACAGGCCGATCGTGCCAATGTCCATGGTGTCGGCGATGCACTGAAGCAGCAACTCACAGACGAAGGAGACGCGTTAATAGCTAATTTAGTTGATGAGGGCAATACCGATGAGGGCTTCGATAGTGCCTTTGATTTGCTCGGCAATGTTGGCTTATATATGGCGGCGTGTCGGCGTCATGAAATCACCGAGCCGTCACGAGAAACGCATTCTCCGCTGCAACAAGCGTCGACTCTGGCCATGCACATTGGCGCGTCCATAGGCGTTACCCCTCGTTTTGCAACGGCGCATTTAACCACCCATAATCGCGCTATCAATGGCCAATATAAACGCTTTACTGATCTGCCCGATGAACGCTTGTTTGTTGACTACAACACTAAGGGCATAGTGGCCTTCAAGCGGGCCGCCGATGCGTTGTTGCGTATCCAGCCCTTGGGCATTTCTCACCCTGTGGTTCCTGATTTATTGTTAGTGGCCGAACAAGCGCTAAAAGATGTACTGGAAAGTAACCGCTATTTATTTCAACACCTTGATGCACAGCAGTTCTTTTATGCCGTGCGCCCTTATTACAAGCCTTACCGGGTTGGCAAAGAAGTCTATCGGGGCGCCAATGCCGGTGATTTTGCTGGTATTAACGTGATCGATATGTTGTTGGGGTTATGTTGTGCCAATGAACCGGCTTATTCACAAATGCTGGTAGAGAAGTTTTTATACATGATGCCAGAGGATCAGCGCGTACTGCGCAATTGCATGCGTTTGCCATCGATTATGGATGAGTTTTTAGCGGTGGCACCGCAGCAGCATAGCAGTTCCTGGTTTCAGCAAAACCTCAGAGCATTTTTGAGGGTGTGTAAATTGCATGGGCAAACGGCAATTCAGCACCATAACCAGCTGGTTGATAAGTATATTCGTATTCCTAATGAAAATCTTGGTAGCCAGCATCAAACAAAGGTAACGGCCGGTGGACCGCCCTTACCTGTGCTGTTAGCCGAACTCGCTAATCTGCGCGATAAGCGCGCCGCGCGTGAGCGCGATGATATTCACACCCGTTATCACGATATCGCCACATTAACGGCGTTGGTGGACAACTAATGAAAGATACCTTTGCCTTGCCTCAAGGGCCCTACTTACTCAGCCACTCGGTGGGTCGGCCATTAACAACCGCACAGCACGCCTTCAATGAGGCGTTCTTTGCGCCTTGGCAGCAGGGCCAACAAGAGCCTTGGTCACAATGGCTGCAGGTTATTGAACAGTTTACTCAAGCACTCGCGAGGTTGTTTAATAGCTCTGCTGGGCAATTTTGCCCGCAGGTTAATTTATCCAGTGCATTGACCAAGCTGCTGATGGCCCACCCACGGCTAACGAGAGGTGGGTGCAAAGTGCTGCTCAGTGAGCAAGACTTCCCGAGCATGGGCTTTGTGCTGCAAAAAGCCTTACCTGAGGATTGTCAGCTGCGATTTATACCGGCTCACGAAGATGTCAGTGATGCTCAGGTATGGCAGCATTACTTAGACACTGAGGTTGATTTGGTGTTTGTTAGTCAGGTGTATTCCAACTCTGGGCAGCAGGCCCCGGTTGCTCATATCTGTGAGTACGCGAAAAAGCGTGGAGTGTTGTCGCTAATCGATGTAGCTCAGGGAGCGGGGGTGATCCCTTTGGATTTAACCGCAGTGGCACCCGACTTTATGATCGGCTCGAGCGTAAAATGGCTCTGTGGTGGGCCAGGAGCCGCTTACTTATGGGTTAGTGAGCAGCAATTAGCGCACTGTCAGCCCAAAGACGTGGGCTGGTTTTCCCACAGCAATCCTTTTGAATTTGATATTCATCATTTTGACTACCATCCCAGTGCCTTACGTTTTTGGGGCGGCACCCCCAATATTGCACCTTATGTTTTGGCCGCGCACAGTATTAGCTGGTTCAATGAGTACGGCATCGATAAGGTGCGTAACCATAACCTGGCCATGCAACAATTGCTGTGGTCGCACCTGCAGCAGTGGATTGTCTCGCCGAAGGAGCCCGAGAAGCGCAGTGGTACCCTGATTGTCCATGGCGGACGCCACCAACAGGCCCTGCTAGCGGAACTAAACAAAGCCTGTATCAGCGTCGATGAGCGCCGCTTGGGTATTCGTATTTCACCGCACATCTATAATGATGAGCAAGATATTGCGGCGTTACTCAGCGTTGCTAATCGAGTACTGGGCGACTAAGCACGCTTTGACGGGTGGTATGCGCGTAGGCATCGCCACCTAGCTTACCTATAGTAGGCAAACGTTCCGGTGCGATGCGACCATCGACCAACAGAGCATCATCAATGTCGATGGTTTTAACGTCGAGCAACATCATTTGCCCGCTTCCCGGCTCTGAGCCAAGTTCAATCACCTCTCGCAGTGTGCACTCATAGCGTACTGGCGCAGCGGCAACGCCTGGCACGGATACACTGTGGCTAGTGTGCTTATCAATACCCACGGCCGTAAATTCACTGATATCACTCGGGTAGTTGGCGCAGCTTTGATTCATCGCCGTGAGCAAGTCTTCAGTGACAATATTGACCACACATTCTTTGGTTGCCAGCAAGTTTTTCAATGTGTCTTTCGGCTCTCCTGTGCGAGGTGTCACATGAGTAACTGATAACACCGGCGGTTGGCAGCTGGCCACGCTAAAAAATGAGTAAGGGGCGATATTATCGACGCCAGTGGCGCTGCGGGTGCTGACCCAAGCAATAGGACGAGGGGTGATGGCACCGACAAGGTGCTGATAAAGTTGCTGGCTAGACTCTGCGTCTTGGGTATGTAATAGCATAGTGAATATTCATCGCTGCTGATAATGGGGCGCTATGGTGGCAAACGTGGTGAAAAAGTAAAGGCCAGGTTCTGATAACGGTTGTTGGGATAAGCGCGCGTACATCCTGTACTCGCCCCTACGGGGGCTCACCAAGTCCGCCTACTGGAAATTTAGTGATAGCAAACCCGCGCGTAAGATGACCGGGTTTTGATAGCGGTTGTTGGGATAGGCGCTCGCACGCCCTGTACTCGTCCCTACGGGCGCCTTCGCGGCTCAAAATGTTCCGGACATTTTGTCGAACGGAGGGGGCTCACCAAGTCCGCTTTCTCGAAATTTAGTTATAAAAAAACCGCCGTAAAGGCGGTTCTCTTATAACTAATGGCGGAGAAGGGTCGAAGAAATCGAAGTATTGCTTCGCAGTTCTGAGACGCCGAAGGCTGGACGCTTGCGACTGGACGCCGAAAAGCAAAAAACCGCAACAATGTGCGGTTTTTTAACTCAACTAATGGCTTCGACTCGGGATGAGCACTCGTGTATCCATACACTCGTCCCTACGGGCGCCTTCGCGGCTCAAAATGTTCCGGACATTTTGTCGAACGGAGGGGGCTCACCAAGTCCGCCTACTCGAAATTTAGTTATAAAAAAACCGCCGTAAAGGCGGTTCTCTTATAACTAATGGCGGAGAAGGAGGGATTCGAACCCTCGATAGGGCTACAAACCCTATACTCCCTTAGCAGGGGAGCGCCTTCAGCCACTCGGCCACCTCTCCGGCGCGAATCAGTTTGTAAAATGTGGCGGAGAGATAGGGATTCGAACCCTAGATGGGCTATTAACCCATGCCGGTTTTCAAGACCGGTGCATTCAACCGCTCTGCCATCTCTCCATGGGCTAGGATAATACTGAGGCAAAACGCAGGTGTAAATAGAAAAACGGTCGTTTGCTTGATTTTTGTGCTAATTCAGTGAAATAGAGGGTATTTTAGACTGTGATGGGGGAAGGTTGAGGGTGTAAAGCTGGTTGGTGCCTTACACCCAAAGTAACATTAATCTAACTTATTACTTGTAACGAACGACGCCACTAAGAGCGAGTTCCTTACCGAAGCGGTTTAACTTTGCCAGCATTTTTGCTTTACGCTTGCTGGGCTTCACTGCGACTTGGCTTGCTGCCGTTTGGTTTAATGTGTTTACTGGGTTCATCTTGGTTGCTCCGCGCTATGTCTGTGTCTGAAAACATGGCTATTGTGAGGCTGAAGTGGTTAAAAATAAAACGATAAATTTTGGCCCTTTCGCATAAGTTTTTCTTATATATTTTGCTTTTGTTAAGTTTCGCTTTAGCGTGTTTTATGCATGATTATATTTGTATGCTTTTACCTTGATCCTTATTATATTAAGGGTTTAAAGCTTGATAAGCTTTCTGTATTAAAATAGGCTGCATATTTATTCAGATAAAACATATTTGTTTTAAGGTGTCCATTTGCCGACTTGTTCATCTTGGTTGGTGGTCTATCACCCCAGTTACCAAAAAAAGTTGCTCGACCAACTCGAAAAATGTTTGCAGCAAGCGTCTATTGGTTACTCCTGCTTGGCTACGTCTGGGGATTTTGCGCGTGACTTAAAACGTTTGAAAGCGTGTAGCAATGGTTTAACAAGGGTTGTGGTGCTCGGTGGCGATGGCACCTTACACTTGGTTGTCAATGCGTTTGCCTACACCGCTGTTGAGGTGGCATTGATCCCCTGTGGCAGTGGCAACGACTTTGCTCGGCAGTGGCGTGTTAGCCAAGCGCATTGGTTAGCTACAGCTTTACGGGCGCCGGCACAGCGTATCGACTTAGGGCGAATTAACGATCGTTACTTTGTTAATGTGGCTGGAGTTGGTTATGACGCTGAGGTGGTGCGCGCAACGCAGAACAAAAAAGGCCGATTAGCCCGTTGGCGATATAGCTGGGAGGGGCTTAGGCACTTGTATACCTACTCTAACCCACAGGTCAGGGTAGAAATTGATGGCAAGGTGACTAACCAACGCCAGCTGATGTGCTGCTTTGCCAATGGTCAGTTTTTTGGTGGTGGCATGAAGGTCGCGCCGGATGCTAATGTGACAAGCGGCGCTCTAAATTACCTCAGCGTTGCTCAAGGCGCGCCACTGCGCCAAGCTGTGGCGCTATTATTTAGTTACTTTGGCGCGCATACCCGACTTGCACAGATCACCACAGCGGTTATAAAGCGCTGTGAGGTGACAACTGTAGGGTTGGGTATTGAAGCCGATGGCGAATACCTTGGCACCACGCCCGCTGTGATTAGCTGCCAAGCGGACGCACTGCTTTTTGTGGTACCTCGGTAACACGGGGCTTACGAAAGCGAGCCGTTATTTTGTGCACTGGCGTGAGCACAATGGCATTGCCAAGCAGTACACAGGCAAAGCCATATACGGTGTTCGCTTGCCATACAAAGCCTTCAAATAGAGTGCTCAGTACCACCGCTACGAGCGGGAATAAGACGATCACATAGCTGGCTTTCTCAGGGCCAATATTTTTTAATAGCACGAAGTAGCAGGCAAAGGCGATGACCGTACCAAAGGTACTTAAGTAAAGCAGCGATAGCCAGTAACTCATTGTGGTTGCTGCGAAATCGACACTGGCGCCAGTGAGTATCACATACAAGCTTAAACCTAGGGTGGCATACAACATGCCCCAGGCATTGCCTTGTAAAATTCCGACCTCGGCTTGTGAGTTACGAACACTGACCATATTCCCTAACGATGCCACTAAGGTGCCCGATAACGCCAGCAGCAGACCAATTAATACGCCATTGTTTAAATCCAACGACGAAATTGCCGGCCAAAACAGTACGGCAATCCCTACCACGCCCAGTAGGGCGCCAAAATAAATGCGTTTGGCGATGGGGCGAGAGAAAAACAGCTTGGTATTAATGATATTCATCAACAACAGCATACTGAACGCAATCGAGGCTAGTGCCGAGGTTAGGTAGGCTTGTGCCCAGTAGAGAATAAGATAATTCGCGCCAAAATTGCACAATGCCAATAAGGCAAAAAAGACATGATCGCGGCGATTAAAACGCATAGGGAGGCGCTTGATGAGCACATACCCCCACATCAATAGCGCTGCTATGGCAAAGCGCAGCAACAGTGATACCTCCACGGGGACGCTACCTAGTTGAAACTCAATCGCCAGCCAAGTTGAGCCCCAAATGAGCACAGTGACCACATAAAGCAGGATGTTGTTCATGATGAATTCTCGTGATCGTAAAAAGTGGTATTTTAAAGTGATTCTGTATACTGTACATACACAGAAAAGTGATTTTGATACCTATACAGATTATGTCGCGGACGATTAATAAGCAGCGCGCTGTTTATCTTTATCAGCAAGTTGTCGACCTGATTAAAGATATGCAGCAACACGGCACCTTAAATGCAGGGGAAAAACTTCCCTCGCTGCGGGCCATGGCGCAGAAGCTCTCGGTTAGCATTCCTACGGTACAGCAAGCGTATCAGGAGTTAGAACGTCAAGGGGTGGTTAGCGCCCGCGAAAAGTCTGGGTTTTACTTAAATGCGGCGGTGCTCCCGTGCAGCCAGCCAAAGCGCTCGCGATTGGCGCGCTCGCCCGTGGCAGTTAACAAGCAGGCATTAATTGAACAGGTTTTCGATGGTTTACATCAGCCCGGTGTGATCCCGCTGGGGATCGCCAACCCGGTGGCGGTGAGTGCCACCGATAAAGTACTGAGCCGAACTATGCGCAAGGTCATGAACGCAGCCGGCGACCAAGCGATTAACTATGGCCCACTGGATGGCTTTGCACCGCTAAAAAAAGAAATCATTGGTCGATATTTAGATTTTGCCATCGGTGTGAATAGTGACGAGCTCGTTATTACCAATGGCGCGCAAGAAGCATTAAACATTGCGCTGCAATGCGTTACGCAAATGGGTGATATTGTCGCTATCGAATCGCCCTGTTACTTCGGCATCATTGAGATGATTGAAAGTTTGGGACTGAAAGCCATAGAGATCCCAATGTGCCCGGAAGAAGGTGTCTGTGCAGATGATTTGGCGCGTGCCTTCGCAGAGCACGATATCAAAGCCTGTATTTTCTCTACCACAATTAGCAACCCCTTGGGCTCGCAAATGTCCGATGAGCGCCGTCAGCAACTGGTGCGCATGATTGAGGAGCGAGGGGCGGTGCTTATTGAGGATGATGTGTATGGTGAATTGGCGTATGAACATAGTCATGCTAAACCGGCGCAATACTTTTCTCGCAAAGGGCAAGTGATCACCTGCTCATCGCTTTCCAAAACAGCGGCGCCGAGTTATCGCGTCGGGTGGATGATTGCCGGTAAGTATGCAGCGCAAGCGCGGCGCTTAAAGCGGGCGATTAGCTGTTCATCATCATTGATGAATCAGTGGACCCTGTACGAGTTTATGAGTAGTGGCGATTACGACAAAAACTTACGTACACTACGCCAGCGCCTAGCTTTGAACAAGGAGCGCATGCGGGCGCTGGTGTTACAGCATTTTCCGGAAAAAACGCGGATGACTAATCCCAAGGGCGGCTGTGTATTGTGGCTGCAGTTACCTAGCCAATACGATGTGATTGAACTTTTTCATTTGGCGTTGGACGCGGGGATCAGCATTACACCGGGCTCAATATTTAGCGCTACCGATAAATACCGTCAATGTGTGCGCCTGAGTTATGGTATTCCTTGGAGCGATAAAGTGGAAGTGGCAGTAGCGCGGTTGGGAGCGCTCTGCCAGCAAGTGCGAAAGGGGTGATTATTCCGACTATTTAGTAATTAAAAGCTGGAAGTCACTTAGTTCTGGGACCATGCTCACCAGTTGGGCCTCTTGCTCGGCCAGCTCTGAGAATGAATGGCACAGGGCATCTGCGCGCTGCTCGATATTGGCAGCTTGAAGCTCAACACGCTGTTCAATTTGCTCACCCATTCTTTCCATGCGCTGCTCGAACTCGTCCATGTCGCCACCTGAGCTGACCATTTGTGAGCCCAAGGCCATCAGCACGCTGCCTATTGATTGCACCATTGCCTGTTCAACGGCTTGTTCAAAGTTTTCATCGAATTGTTGCTCAATATCTTCACCTAGCTCATCAAAGCTTTGTTTGCCCATCACAAACTCGCCATTTTGATAAAAGCTATGCTCGATATTATTGCCAATATTATCCACGACCTGCTGCAATGCGTCATTATGCTCAATGCCAAACGCTGCACTCACTTCTTCAATGGCCACACCGGCTATTTTCACGCCATCAAGGGCAATCTGAGCAACTTCAGGGACGTAACTACGTAGTTGCTGAGAGTAATTATCCAGTGCTTGCTGCTGAGCTGCAGTCAGAGGCATAACTTCACCATCAACGAGCAGCTGCTGACCATCGTATACCATGTGTTGATTATCGACATTGGTGATTTGTATGCGTTCAGGGTTGATACGAATATCACTTTTAAACTCAATATCGCACTGTTGTGAACCAAATGAGAGGTTATCTGGCTTTTGCTCGTGTGCCAGTGCGCTTGTGGTTACCGTCATGGATGCAAAAAGAAGGGCTGCTGTCGTTTTCATTGTCTTTATTCCCGTTGATTGTTGTTACGAGAGATACATTACAAATTCGGTGCCAAAATTATTACTCTATAATAAACAATAGGTTATGCATTAATAACGAGCAGATTTTTGCTAGAGGTTTAAAAAAAGCTAACTTTTAGTCGTTTTTAACAAGATGTTGGTGAAAGTCGCACATTGATGATCATCGTCAATAAAAGATATTTGTTGAAACGATAAAAAAATCTCACTTTCCAGTTTTGCCATTTGCAGCTATTTATTCATTTTAAGGGCGTAGGCTCTTGGTCGTGGTGGAGCTAAGCTTGAGCCGCGCACAATGATTGTAATTAACTGGAGTGTATTGTGGGTAAAACATATTCCTATGATGCGTTAGATGACGAATTTGTTGAAGATGAATACGAAGCGATGGGGCGTAACCAACATGACCGTCGTAAGCGCAAGGTCAAAAAGAAGCTCGATGATTATCTAGAGCAGCGTAAGCTGCGGAAAAATCTCGGCTACGATGATTTTGACGATTACCTCAACGAGTAAAGTTAGGAAGGGGCGAAAGCCCCTTTTTTGTTTTTCAGCGCAGCAGAAAATAAGCAGCCATCCCTACTAAGGTAGTGAGATAGATACTTTTACTGCGATAAGCAACAATAATGGCCAGTACGGCGGCCAGTAAATAAGGATTGCGATAACTAATATGCCACTGCCCCTCAGGAAGGAGGACAATGGGCACCCAAATAGCGGTCAGTACCGCCGGCGCACTGAAGCTTAAAAAGCGCTGCAATTTGGGCCCGACCCGAAAGGGTAAGGCGCGATGTAAAAACAGGTAACGGCTGGCAAAGGTGATACATGCCATAAGCACTATGGTCGTCAGTATCATTAGCTATCCTTACTGACCATGTAGCCCACCGTCATACCACTTAGGGCGCTAAGTACCAACCAGAGTTCCAGCCCCCAAGCTTTGAAAGTGGCGGCGCAAATCCCGGTGATCACCACGCAGGCTAAGGTTGCTTTGTTTTTTATGGTGGGCACAACCAAGGCAATAAAAGTAGTGGCGATGGCAAAGTCTAAGCCTAAATTGGTTAAATCGGGTAATAGTTGGCCTGCCAAGATGCCCAATAGAGTCCATATATTCCAGGCCACATAAAAGCTAAAGCCAGCGCTGAGCGCATAAATAAGGCGTGTTTTCGTTTGATATGCCTTGCGGTGGTGGGAAAAGGCGAATAACTCGTCGGTTAACACGAAGCTGACGGGCAAGCGCCAGCGCAGCGGTTGGCTAATCACCTTTTGGCGTACTGCCAGACCATAGAGAAAGTGGCGAGAGCTAATAATGAAGGTCGTAAACAGCAGTGTCAGCAGTGGCGTATGATCAGCGATAAGCTCGATGGCCACCAGTTGCGCCGAGCCGGCAAAGACCAACAACGACATCAATTGTGTTTCCCAGGCGCTGAAGCCGTTTTGCATCGCTAACGAGCCACACAATAGCCCCCAAGGTAAAACCGCTAAGTTTAACGGTAACATATCGAGCTGACCTTTGATAAAGGCCAGTCGATGTAAGCGGGTTCGGTTTTTAGCGTTTGTAACAGCAGACATAAGCAAAGTTTTTTACGATCAAGCACGCAGCATGACACAGAGTTTGGCATAATCGCAATATTGCCAAGTTAAGGAGTCAAAAATGAAAGTTTGGGATGGGTTTATACGCTTTTTTCATTGGAGTTTAGTGCTGTGTATTGCTGGCCTCTATTTCTCTGCGGAGGAGGGCGCGATGGAGTTACACTTTGTGCTCGCCTACATTACCTTAGCATTGCTTGCGACTCGTTTATTGTGGGGGCTTTTTGGTAGCGAAAGTGCCCGTTTGCACAAGTTATTACACTCACCCAAAGCCGTGTTTAGGGCGCTAAGACAAAGCGAACAAGTGGCCGGGCATAATGCGGCGGGCAGCTATATGGTGTTGCTATTTTTTGCACTGTTATTGGTGCAACTGCTCAGCGGATTGATGACCACAGACGACATTCTTACCGATGGTCCTTTAGTCCAATATGTATCTTACGATTGGGTTGAGTGGGCCTCGTCCGTGCACCATCAAAACTTTGACTTTATCCTAGCCGCCATTGCTTTGCATATTGCTGCTATTGTGATTTATGCATTGAAAGGTAAAAGACTGGTACCAGCGATGATCACCGGTCGCAATAATGCATTGCAAGAAACAGCGGTAGTCAAGCCTGCTTGGCCTGCGTTCGTGGTTTTTGCAGCTATACTGGCTGCGCTGTTATGTACTTGGGGTTACGAGCCGCTCGTAAGTCTTATTTAAAACATACTTTGTTACATATTCATGAGGTCCATTGAGCGGGCATAGCCCGCTTTCCAACTTACTTATAATAATTTTACATTAATTTAATCTTGCCCCTCTTTTTGTTTTCATTATAGTTGCAATTGAACAACAACAATAATGATGTCTTTCAGAGGAAAATTATGGCTTCAAATAAACTCAAATTGAGTGCATTAGCACTGGGCGTGTCGTCTGCCCTGCTTAGCACTCAAGTCGCAGCTTCAGAGCTAGAACCACAGAATAAAATTTTTACACCGCAGCATCAAAGCAAAATTGAGCGCCAACTTGGCGACATTAAAAAACAGAACAAACGTGCTGTATCTTGGCTTATTGAGCTTAACAGTGAGCCGATGTTTTCAGTAAGCAAAGATCAGCAAGCCACGCAAAGTGCGCATATCTCGCAAGCGCAAGAGCGCGTATTAAGTAATATTCAAAGCGCCGATTTAAACCTCAATGTGATCACACGCACCACTAAGCTGGTTAATGCGCTTGTTGTTAACGGCGATGAGTCTGAAGTGAGAAAAGTGCTGGCGCACGAGGATGTGAAAGAAATCTACCCGGTTTACGACTATGAGCTTAATGTTGCTGATAGTGCTGATTACATCAAAGCAACGCCCTTAGTTGAGAGCCAAATCGCGACTGGTGAAGGAGTTCGAGTGGCAGTGCTTGATACCGGCATTGATTATACCCACGCAGTATTTGGTGGTGAGGGTACGCAAGCGGCTTATGACGCAGCCACTGCTGATCCCACGACGGTAACTTGGCCGCAAGGTATTGTTAAAGGCGGTTATGACTACTTTAATGATGATGCCGATCCGATTGACTTCGGCACAAGTCACGGTACACATGTTTCACACTCGGTAACGGGGATTGCACCTAATGTAGAATTGTTTGTGTATTCGGTGTGTGGCGGTGGCTGTCCAGGGCTTGCACAATTACTGGCGCTAGAATCAGCGATGGACCCCAATGGCGACATGGATATTGAAGACCGTGTTGATGTAGTTAACATGTCTTTAGGTGGCGACTACGGTGACCTTGCGGAAGACGCGGTAGGCTTATTTATTAATCGCGCCGCCAAGTTAGGTACAAGTGTGGTTATCTCTGCCGGCAACGATGGCGCATATCCATTTATCGTTGGTGGCCCAAGCACTACTGAAAATGCACTTTCCGTGGGAGCCATGACTCACCCAACGGATGAGACTCGTGTGGCTGAAGGCACAGTGGCAGGCGAAGAAGCTGTTATTCAGGGCGCCAATTTTGGCCCAGGTGCGTTCAGCTTTAGCAGCGATGACATTGAGCTGGTTTATCCAGATGCCAACCAAACCGCTTGTGAGCCTTTTGCTGAAGGTGTTGATTTTACAGGCAAGGCTGTAGTGGTGGACCGTGGTGGCTGTAACTTCACTGATAAAGTACTGGCTGCCCAAACTAAGGGTGCTGCTTTTGTTATTATCGCCAATAACGTTGATGATGGCACGCCTGCGCCTATGGGCGGATTTGACGAAGCAGTGAGTATTCCATCAGTCGGGGTTACTTTTGCCACTGGGGCGCAATTGAAAGGCGGCGCTAGCTTCAATATTTCCTCTGAGTTAGTGGCAACACCTGGTGCAATGGCCGATTTCACCTCTCGTGGACCTTCGGTCAGCGGCCTATTAAAACCTGAGATCACTGCCCCCGGTGTTAATATCATGACCGCCGAGCCTGGCACAGGCACAGGGCTTTCAGGAGCAACAGGCACGTCATTCTCAGGCCCAATTACTGCTGGTGCTATCAGTATGCTTAAAGAGGCTTTACCAGAGCGCAACGCGATGGAACTTAAAGCAACCCTGATGAACGCAGCAAACCTTGATGTTACCGTCACCCCACGTGCGCTTGATGAAAACGCAGCAATGGCACCGATTAGCGCCATTGGCTCTGGTTTGGTTGACGTAGAAAAGGCTGCGAACCTACCGGTAGCGGCGTGGGCAAAAGACACGCACCAAGCTGCGCTGTCATTCGGACTGCAAAGCTTAAGTGAAACAACCACGATGACTAAAACCGTGGTAGTTAAAAACTTCTCAAGCAGCGCTAAGACGTATGAGCTCAGTTTAGAGCAGCGTTTTGCAGACGATGTTGAACGCGGCAGCTTAATGGCTGAGTATCCCACTTCAGTGACTATTCCGGCGGGCCAATCCGTCGAGTTTGAAGTGGCAATGACTATTGACCCCACAACATTGCCAGAGTGGCAGCTAAGTGGCAGCAATATTGACACCCTAGCAGCGACTGAGTTGCTGACTGACTCAGAGCTAGATGGTGCGTTGGTCTTTAGTGAAGGCGGTGAACAGGCCTTGCACTTGGTTTATCATGTGCTTCCACGCGCAGCGGCAAAACCTGTGATCAGCGCCGAAAAAGGTGAGCAAGGTGTCGTTTATACATTGCACAACCAAGGTGCTGCGGAGCTCACACCGGTGATTGTTGAAAATACAGTAACAGACACAGTGGGTGATGGTGGTCGTTTAGATATTGTAGCTGGCAGTGTCGAGACATTGGCTGTACCAGCCTCGTTCTGTGAATCAGGATATGGCGTATTTACAACTTTGGTTGTTGACCAGCCTGTAGCCCACGCTGATATGGGTGGCTTCGCCGCAGACTTTGATATGGATGGTGATGGCCGCTGGGATGTCACAGCCCACTCGCTAAACTACTCACTGTTTGATGGTCCGACACCTACACCTATTACCTTTACAACGCCTTATGGTCAACTAAGCGGTAATCTGAGCAACTTGTACTTCGACAGTGCGACTAACTACGTAACACTGCAAAACTGTATTGGTGATTATGGTCTGACTGCGGCGGACTTGGGCAATGTCAATGCTACGGTACGTTTCAGAACCGCACCTGATAATTTCCCAACAGGTGGCAGTAACGCCGTTGATACTGCTCAAGGTAACTATAACTTCGCACCTGCACAAATTGTGGCAATGGCAGTAGATGCTCAGGGTGATGAAGTACAGAGTATTGCTCCTGGGGAAAGTGCACAGTTCTTATTTGCTGATGCTAACTTCACTATTCTATCTACCAATGGTGCCAAAGCCGTTGTCACCTCACCGCGCAATGATATGCAAGTGGCGCCTAGTTTGGCCGATGCGCAGTTCTCGGTAGATGAAAACACCGAACAAGGTACGGTTATTGGTACACTTACCGCTGAGCGAAATGCGACCTTTGCTGGCGCTATTTCAGAGTTTATTGTTGTGAGCTCAAGCTCGACCGCCGTTGATATCAACAGCGATGGTGAGGTCGTTGTGGCCAATGCCGAACAGCTTGATTACGACAGTGGCCTTGAACAGGTAATGTTTGAAGTTGTTGCCACAGATACCAGCGGCAATATTTCTAACACGGCAACGGTGATGGTCAATGTCACTAACCTAGCTGATGAAGCATCTGAGCAACCAGAACCACAGCCTCAAGTTCCTGTGAAGAAGAGCACTAGCTCGGGCTCATTAGGGTGGCTAGCGCTACTGATGGCACCACTTATGTGGTTGCGTCGTCGTCGCAGCTAGTTCGTTGAGCTATGGACATAAAAACGGCGCCTGAAGGCGCCGTTTTTTATAGGTGTTCCAACATGGTAATCAGCTTGAGCTTCATACTGGTTGATACCGCCATGAGCGGGTTTGTTTAGTCTTTAAATGACTTGTGGCAATCTTTACAGCCTTTCGCCCAGTTTTTAAAAGCAGGAGCGATTTGCTTTTTATCACCACTTTTAGCAGCAACAGCAAGTTCTTGGGCATATTGCGCAAAGGAGTTGGCTTTTTTATCAAAGGTGGCCTTGTCTTCCCAGATGGCTGCTAAGGCATCGGTATTACCCTGATCTGAGCCCGCAGTGAACGCTTCCCAAGGCATTTGTGATAGCGCTGCAGCGTTATCTGCGCGTTGTTGAAAGCGTGCTGCGTCAAAAGGAACCTTACCCTTAAGCATGTCGCCCATGTCACCAATTTGCACCCGGATCAATGAAAAGACCGACTGCCGATACTCAATCGCATCTTCCGGCTTCTCGAACACGGAGTTTGCTAGTGCTGAACCCGATGTGGCGATCAGAGTCGCCGCCAATAATGTTTTTAGTTTCATTCCATTTGCCCCTTTTCGTAAAACAACCTTCTTTTTACCTAAGCAGGGCAGTGAACACAAGAGCAAGTGTGCTAATAATCGCTGCAATGACTAATAAGTCCTACTAAACGCTGAAGGTATGTGCAATTGTGGTTATTCTCCGAGATCAATGTCTGCGAATATCATGCCCCTGCGCATACTTCTAGTCGCTAAAAAGACTTCTCCTAATAACGCGATAAATGCCAATATAAGCAGCAGCATCGCGACCATAAAACACCCAGCAATAGCAGTACCAAGGTTAATGGCTTGGATATTTGCCATAAACAACAGCATAACGACAGCACTCACTAAGGTGGCGCTGAGCACACTGAAACTAAAAGCGATATGAATACAACGCGCACGCTTTAACAGGGCGCGCAGCTCTGTTGCTAGTGAGCGATTAAACTCTTCATCGCTGCTGATTTTTAGTTTTCTCTCCAAGGCACGAGCACGGTCGGTGATCCGCGCCAAGCGGTTTGATAGTACCCCAAGGGTGGCCGCAATCCCTGTGATTAGAAATACCGGAGCGACGGCTGTTTGAATGACCTTTGCCATGGTTAAAATATTAACAACTTCAGTACCCACGTTAACTCCGACGATGATATTACAAGAGCCCTAGTCTAGCGCTAATACGCCGTAATACCAATGCTTAGGCTGTCCTCACAGAGCCAACTTATACGCACCTGGTTTGTTATTAATACTGAGCGGGTATCTAGACACAAGCAAGAAAACCTGCGAATCTGAATACCAAACCCATAAAGCAGGAGAGAATATGGAACCCGTATTACCAGAGAAGAATGACACCCCGCCACCGGCAAACAATAACAACAAGCAAAGCAATGATGAGAAAACCATGGCGATGCTGTGTCACTTAGCCGCACTCGCGGGTTTTATAGTGCCATTTGGATCTATCATTGGCCCGTTGATTGTCTGGTTGGTGAAAAAAGATGAGATGGAAGTGGTTGACCGTCATGGCCGCGCGTCATTGAACTTTCAGCTAACGATGCTTATTGCTTTCATCGTCTGCTTCTTACTTATTTTTGTGGCTATTGGGGTTGTGCTACTGCCTTTAGTCGCCATTTTCTCGTTCGTAATGGTGATTATTGCTAGCATCAAAGCCTACGAAGGCAAAGAGTTTAAGTATCCGCTGTGTATTAAGTTTTTATAAGCATTAGACATACAAAATAGCAATACAGGAGCGTTTTGCTGGCCTATTTTAGTTTATTTTTAACCGCCTTTGTGTCGGCAACGCTCCTACCTAGCTCATCGGAATTGGTACTTACTGCGATGGTGACGCAAGGGGGCTATCACCTAGTGTTGTTATGGTTGTTTGCAACACTTGGGAATGTTCTTGGTAGCTGTGTCAATTATGCCTTGGGGACCCAAGTTACACGCTTTCAGCACAAAAAGTGGTTTCCGGTCTCAGCCGCAGCGATGGAAAAAGCGACACGCCGTTTTCATCGTTACGGTGTGTATAGCCTATTTTTCGCATGGCTGCCGGTGATTGGCGATCCACTCACCGTGATAGGTGGTATCTTTCGGGTCCGGTTTTGGCTGTTTGTTGCTATTGTCAGTATCGGTAAAGGCGTGCGGTATTGGGTGGTTATATTGATGGCTCTTGGCATACAGTCATTGTATGGCGGGGGGGAAGCACTCGCCAATTAATGCGAGTGCTTAATCATAGCTAGACAGCTAAGCGTGCCAATCCAAGGTCAACGATACAGAGTCGGCAAATCGCAACGCATGTGGCTTGTCCACCCGTACTTTAGCGTAATGCACACTAGGGTGCTGGTGGCAGAGCGCTAAGATATCCGCGACTAGCTTTTCTAAAAGTAAAAACTGTCCTTGCTCTACCAGTGCGATCACTTCCTTGGTGACAGTCTTATAGTTGAGTGCCTCTTGCACCTCATCACTGGTACACGCCTTATCTGCCGGATAGTGGATCTCGATATTAATCACAACATCTTGCTTTTTTTCCCGTTCTTCGGGGTTGAACCCAATATAGGTTCTTAGCCGGAGATTAGTAACATTGATAATGGCGTTGGTCATGGTGTGTCCTAATTCTTCACTAGCTGCAGAAATTCATTGCGCGTTTTCGGATCAGTCCGGAAATTACCAAGCATAACTGACGTACGCATTTTAGAGTTTTGCTTTTCGACCCCACGCATCATCATACACATGTGCTTAGCTTCAACGATCACGCCAACGCCTTTGGCGCCAGTGACTTCCTCAACTGCTTGAGCGATTTGATGAGTCAATTGCTCTTGGATTTGGAAGCGACGGGCAAACATATCAACGATACGGGCAAACTTCGAAAGCCCTAAGACTTTCCCGTCGGGAATGTAAGCAATATGTGCTTTGCCGACAAAGGGTAACAGGTGATGCTCACACATTGAGTAAAGCTCTATATCTTGGATCAGGACCATGTCATCAGCATCAGAGGTAAACACCGCATTATTGGTGATTTCTGCTAATGTCTGACGGTAGCCTTGAGTTAGGTACTCCATGGCTTTGGCTGCACGCTTGGGGGTATCTAGTAGGCCTTCGCGTTGTGGGTCTTCGCCAACGGCGGAGATTAATTGTTGGTAACTTTGTTTTAATTCGTCGTGCATAATGTTCTCAATTACTTTAGATGACGGCCGCCATCAACGGCTAAGCTGCGTCCGGTTATATAGTCGCTGGTTAGCAGAAGCTCGACAGCATTAATAATTTCTCGACACCCAGGTTCAATGCCCATGAGGGATTTTTGTAATGTCTTGTGTTTATACTGTTCACTGTCGCCCTCGTTAAAAATAATCAGCGAAGGGGCAACAGCGTTCACTTTGATATGTGGTGCGTACTTGGCTGCAAATGACTTAGTTAAATTATCCAATGCCGCTTTGCTGGCTGCGTAGGCAAGGTGTTTGGCACTGCCTGTCTCGACCACAAAGTCGGTTAAATGAATAATGTCGCCATAGCCATCGCTGTGCTCGAGCATGTCTTGGCAATGTTGGTTGATAAGGTAAGGTACCTTGGCATGAATACGCATCATATTATCGAACAAGGCTGCGTAGTCGTCGTTTTTACTCTCACTATCCCAACTTGATGCGTTATGAATAATAGCGCGTAACTTTGGCGTATGGACTCGTAACTCATTGATAAAGTGCACAATGCTTTCATCGTCACTAAAATCTGCTTGAATACAAGTAACACCTTGCGCCGCTAACTCATCTACTGCATTGTGCCGAGTACGGTAGGTAATAATGACATCGTGCTGCTCAGCTACAAAATGCTGGGCAAGGGCAAGACCTATACGTTGTCCGGCCCCGGTTATTAAAATTGGAAAGGACATAACTTCTTCAGTTTAAGCGTGAACTGCTCTTACTATAAACAAATGACAAAAGGATTGCAGTGTTTACGCATGGGCGAGAGCGGTCGATCATTTACGCCTGAGGTTAGTTTTGTTGTAGTCATAGCCCATGTACTGACATGGGCTATGTGCACTAATCGTAAATGGTCGGAATCGGTTGACGCTTATGCTGAGTGCGCTGGTATATGGCGATTATGCGTTGCTCTATTTCTGCACTTAAGGGTTTCGCCTCAAGGAAGTCGTCGATTTGGTCATAACTCAAGCCCAGCGCTTCTTCGTCTGTGAGGCCGGGGCGATCGCACTCTAAGTCGGCGGTCGGTGCCTTGGTAACTAAGGCGTCAGGTGCTCCGAGGTATTGAGCAAGCGCACGTACTTGGCGTTTAGATAGGCCAAACAGCGGCGCTAGATCGCACGCACCATCCCCAAACTTAGTATAAAACCCGGTAATGTTCTCCGCGCTATGATCGGTGCCAACGACTAAACCTTGATGTAGACCCGCTAGCTCATACTGGGCAATCATGCGCTGGCGCGCTTTGACATTGCCCTTAACAAAGTCAATTTGACTTTGTGCGGGTAAACTTAAATTACTGCCAGCGAGGCTGCTTAGCACCTGTTCATGCATATGGTCGGTAGCGGGTTTGATATTCACGGTAACACGCTGACTGGGTTGAATAAAGTCGAGCGCCAGCTGCGCCTCATCCTCGTCGGCTTGCACACCATAAGGTAAGCGCACGGCAATGAACTGGTATTGTTCAGTATCGTGATCGGCGTTGAGCTCTTCAATGGCAAGCTGACAAAGACGGCCGCAAGTAGAGGAATCAACACCGCCACTGATGCCAAGCACCAAGGTGCGGCAGTGGGCTTGTTGAAGCTTGTGTTTTAAAAATGACACCCGACGAGTAACTTCTTGTTGGACATCAATGCTAGGTTGCACTTTCATTTCGGCAACGATTTCGGCTCGCATAATTCCCCCGCTTGAGCAAGATGGTAAGCAGCTATTATGTAAGCATTTACAAAAAAATTAAAGCGCCGACCTCGGGGTTGCTATTTTGCTTCGCGCTATTCACACGGCGGTGCCATATGTGCCCAGATGGTCAGCTTCTCGTAGAGCGCGTCTGGCTTAAGGGGCTTACTCAAATAATCGTTCATACCCGATTGCAAACATTTTTCCTTGTCGCCCTCCATTGCATTGGCGGTCAGGGCAATAATCGCAATGTTTTGATGTTGCTCTCCGGCCTTGCCTTGGCGGATTTGAGTGGCTGCTTGGTAGCCATCAAGAATGGGCATTTGGCAATCCATCAGCACCACATCAAAATACCCCGAAGGACACTGTTGCAAGCGTGTTATCGCTTGTTGTCCATCATTGGCAATTTCGTAGTTGCAACCGTGTTTGTCCAATAAGGATGAGGTAACAATTTGATTGACCTGATTATCTTCTACAAGCAAACAGTTAATAGTCCCTGAGAGCTGCTGCGCACCAGTCTCTTCTGAGCGCGTATAACCGCTGAAAATATCAAAGCTAGTTAATGGATGAAACGCCAATCGGAAGTGTTCAAATTCCAGTTGCTCGCTGACCTCATTAGTTTGCTCCATATTCGCTAAGACCAACAGCTGACATTGTTCGCTAAGCGTGCTTTTCAGTCGATGCTGTAACTCGTGGGTATTTTTTAATAGCGGTTCGGCATCGATAATGAGGCGCTCGACGCTTTGGTTAGCCAAATGCTCAAGCAAGTCATTGCCATCCGTAAAGCAGGTGACCTTTGCTCCCATCAACTCACAGTGTTGCCGAGCGAGGGTACTCTCTTGGCGGTCATGACAGAAAATAGCCACGTGCTCACCCACCAGGTGTTGAGTGATGGTAGATTGCTCATCGGCTTCCAGTTGAATGAAGAACGTAAATGTACTGCCTTGATCCACAGTGCTTTTCACACTGACATCGCCATGCATGAGCTGACATAGCTGACGGACAATGGCAAGACCTAAACCGGTGCCGCCAAAGCGCCGGGTGGTGGAGCTGTCAGCCTGGGTAAAGGCATCAAATAATTGCGCTTGAGCTTGCTTAGAGATACCAATACCGGTGTCTTGGACACTGCAGGTAAATACCCCATGCTCATCGAGTGTTGCGGTAATCGTTATCTCACCGTCTTCGGTAAATTTAATCGCATTCGATAATAAGTTTGCCAGCACTTGTCGCAAGCGGTTGGGATCACCCTCAACTATTTGCTGTGGTAGCTGATGCGCATCCAGATATAAACGGTTGTTTTGTTGCTGTGCTTTCAAGGCTAGCGACTCAACAACCTGTGACAACACTTGGTGAATATCAAAACTTATGTGTTCAATTTCTACCTTGCCCGCTTCAATTTTAGAAAAATCCAATATATCGTTGATAATACTTAATAAAGTGTTGGCAGAAGAGCGGGCTAGTTGCAGGTGATGATTCTGCGAGTCATTTAATGTGCTGTGATCCAGTAGCTCTAACATGCCTAATACGCCATTCATCGGCGTACGTATTTCATGACTCATACTGGCAAGAAACTCACTTTTTACGAGCGCCGCATGCTCAGCTTTATTTTTCGCGTTGCGAAGGGCAATTTCCGTTAGTTGTCTTTCGTGGTTGGCATAGACACCACCGATGATATTAGCGATAGCAATAAGAAAGTTTTCATCATTCTCACTCCATACACGCGGTTCATGAAGCTGTTCTGCGCACACCACACCGACCATGCCATGGCGCCCCGGAATGGCACAGTCGAGAAGCGCATGAATATTGAGCGGCTGCAAATAGTCCTGTAAAAATTCCCTGGTCAGCGGATCGTTGTGGGCATCACTGATGCTTAATACCGCTCGCTTTTGTATCGCGCTAAAGTAAGTTGGGTATTGCTCCCCGACTAATACACCGCTCTCGCTATGGCTGTTTTTCTCTTGCTCGTACAGTGACAGTAAATGCATTTCTTGATGGGCATCGTCAAACAACCAGATACTGACCCTATGGGTGTTTAAGGTGCGGCTGACCATGCGGGTGATAATGTGTTTAGCCGCGTCTAAATCACCATTGAGAATCGCGTCATCGACCGTGAGCCCTGCTAAAGCGCTATTACGTTGTGCTAATTGCTGTTGTGCGAGCTGGCCGCGCTTTTCGCCATCTATATCTTGGGTAGAGCCAAAGATGCGAATACAGCGTTGCTGGTCGAACTCCGCCTCACCGCGCACGCGTACCCACTTTTTAGCACCTTGAGCTGTGACTATCTGTAGCTCAGTACAAAACGGCTGACGGTCATTGATGGTGCGAGTAATAAGCGTATTTAACTGGGATTGGGAACTGGGTGTGAAAAAGTGAAAAAGATTATCTGCGGTGATCAGGTAGCTGTCATCGACGCCATGAATCTCGCGGTTCACTTTGGACCAGAACGCGCGGTTAGTATCGTTATTCAGCTCCCATGCGCCAATGCGTGCCTGGGTACTCATTGCTTCGAGCATTTGTTTATGCGTCAACAGCTGCTTGCTGATTCGTTGCTGCTCAGTGATGTCGCTAGCAACCATATAAATCTTGCTATTCTCTTGATCCAGAGCCAAGTTAATACGGCATAGCAGCTGTTTGTGTGAGTGGGTGCGCAAGTAGCAATCAAATTGAGTTTCATTGTCCTGCTGGCCCAACTTATTAAATTGTTGTTGTACGCGCTCTTTATCATCACAGGCGACAAAGTCGAGCAGCGGCTTGGCAAGTATTTCACTGGCTGTAAAGCCCAAGCCCCGGTATATGCGTGAGTTGGCGCGTTCGAAAAAGCCATGTACGTTGAGAATAGCCATAAAGTTAGCGCTGAGCTCAAAGAAGCGCTCGATCTCTTGCTTAGCATGGCGTAGTGCCGCCTCAGTCGACTTTTGTGAGCTAATATCTAAGTGCGTGCCAATCATACGTTTTGGTCGACCATCGTCGCACCATTCAATGACTCGGCCGGTATCCAGAACCCACACCCAATGGCCTAATTTATGACGCATTCGGGCTTCACATACATACTGTTCACTGTGTCCCTGCCAGTGTTGCTCCAAACGTAGTCCTGATTCTTTTAAGTCATCAGGGTGGGTGTGATTGAGCCAAGTATCAATATTGATGGGGGTGAGCTCTTCGAGCTCATAACCAATGATTTGCGCCCAACGCTCGTTAAACGTCACTTCGCCGCTTTGTACTTGCCAATCCCAGGTTCCAACACCGATATTTTCAACGATCAATGCTAGGCGTTGACTCTTTTCAAGTATTTCTGCTTGTGTCGCCTTCTTTTCGCGCAAATCTTCAATGAGTAGCCACACAAAAGGTTCACCCTGAGCATTGGTAAATTGCACCCCATTCACATTCACCGGGAAGGTACTGTTGTTTTGCCAAAGAGCTTCTCCCGCAACAATATGTTGACCATGGCGCAATTGATCTAAGGCCGGTACTGTGCGCTCGTTGAAGCGCAGAGTGTTGGCGAAGTGTTGTTGTTTTAGCTGTTGTAAGTGGGTATCGAGCGAGTTGAGTAAGGCTTTATTAGCATTGATATAGCGGCCCGTTTTGGCATCACATAACGCGATACCTAGCGGAAAAAGGTCGAATAACGCTTGAAGGCGCTGCTCATTGACCATGAGTTTTAAGAATAAGGCTCGAAGCCAAGCTAAAAACAGTACCACTAACAAGGTGGTTAAAATAATCGCGATGCGCGCATAGCCAAAGCTTTCCCACGGAGGCTGCCAGCCCCCTTGCGGTTGAACTGCCAAATACCAAGTATCATTAGGTAGACTAATCGATAGTTCAATGGGGTCGCTATAGCGAATAGCGGTATCGCCAAACATGTGTTTATCTGGATTACGCTTATACAAGGCGACATTGAATTGTTCTTGTAACTGCACGAGTCCGCCATTGCTATAGACCTTGTTGGCGTCGAGCACGACCGATATCAGCCCCCAAAACTCTTGTTTCGGCTGCTGCAGATAAATGGGCAGTCGAGCAATAATGCCAACACCGCCCTGCACTAAATTAACGGGGGCATCAATGACTATTTCTCCACCTTCTTTAGCGGCCAAGGCTGCATCACGTTGACTGGGGGTGGCCATATAATCGAGGCCAATGGCTCCCTCATTACCCTTGAGAGGGTAGGTCATTCGAATAACCATATCCGGTGCTGCACCTATGGTGCGCAGTTCTTTAGAACTGGTAAACAAGCTTTGTGCAATGACACTGAATTGTTGTTGGTTGAGGTTGGGCTGGGCAGCGATGGCCGGTATTAATCCGCGTACAAGTTGAATGTTGGCAGTCATCAGTGCCTGTAATCGGCTGCGATAACTTTGTGCTACTTCCCGTACATCTTGGCGATATAGTTGTTCAGCTTTTTGATAATTGAGGTGATCGAGGAATACAGCCACAGCCAGGGTGAGGGCTATTAGGCCGTAAAAGGCAATGGCATAAAAGCGGCTTTTCGAAGCTGGTGGCATGGCTGCAGATAGTCGGTGGTTGAACAACACCTTAAACTATAGTGCAGTAGCGAGGGTTGTCTAATTAATATATCAGCTAAGGTGCTGATTTTTCGGGCATAGGAACAATGCGCCCAGGCTTTGGGCGCATCATCAAAAGAGTTTAGCTATCGCTTACTTGGCGATCCCAAAACTGCGCTTTTGCTCTGTGCAGTTTACGGTAGCCATCGAGTAGTGCGTGGTGCTTTTTGAAGCCTTCAAGTGCTAAGCCTGGGAAGCTAAGTCCGTGGAATTGTATCCGCGCTTCTGCTATTTCAATCGCGAGTTCAACATTGTCAGCACCAAACATCAGCGCCAATGAGCTTTGATAAGTGCTGTACGCTCGTTGTTCGTCATATTTGATTTCCAAGACCGCTTTTAAGCAGCGGAAGAAGCGAATCCGCTCTGGGCTAATTTGATCGGTATGCAGAATCCACTCGACCCAATCAATGGCTTCCTCGCTTTGTGCGGCAAGGCATAGATGCGCTTTCAGCTCGCCGATGCGCAGCGTATGCCAAGGCGTGTCGGCATCAGTCACCACACCGATAAATTCAGCAGCGCGGATAATATCGCTATGTCCTGCTTCTTCTAAGCGATCGTAGATTTCCAGCCATTGTTCGGCGTCGTATTGATCCAGTGACAGGAAGTCCTGGCGGAATTTAGCGCCTTCATTATTGTTGCGCCAAATGAGCTCATCCACAGGGTAAATATCGGATAAACCGGGTACCAAGATACGGCAGGCGTACACGTTTAAGTGCGTGTAATCCATGATGTAGATGTCGTAGCCCATGTCGTGGATCAGATCCGTACAGAATTGGTACTCTTGCTCGGTGTTGCCGCTGAAATCCCAGTGCACAAAGTCAAAATCGGCTTGGTCACGGAAGAAGTCATAGGAGATTAGGCCGCTGGAGTCGATAAAATGTAATTCGATATTTTCTGCTGACGCTACTTCGTCGTTATCGAAAGTGGCGCATTGGAATACGTCAAGTTGGTCAAGGCGACGGCCTTGAAGAAGCTCAGTAACAGTACGCTCTAACGCCACTTCAAATGACGGGTGAGCACCGAATGAAGCGAACACCGAGCCATCAACTGGGTTGATTAGGGTCACACTCATAACCGGGTATTTACCGCCCAACGACGCATCGGCGATGCGCAAATGAAACCCATGGCTGCGTAGCTCTTCACAGGCTTGGTGAATCTTCGGATATTGCTTCACCACCTCTTCAGGTACTTCGGGTAGGCAAATTCCTTCAGCGATAATTTGGTTTTTAATGGCGCGCTCAAACACTTCTGAAAGGCCTTGCACGCGAGCTTCATATTTGGTGTTACCGGCACTCATGCCGTTAGATACAAAGATGTTGCCGATGACATTGACGGGGATGTAGGCAATTTCTTCATCGCGCACACGGGTGTATGGCAGCGCACAAATACCGCGCTCGGTATTGCCGGAGTTAAAGTCATAAAGGTGAGATGGGGTGAGTTCGCGCTCAGGGTCAAAATAGTCCCGTAGCTGCTCATTCATCAAACCTTCTGGCACTTGTTCGCCGTCAACGGCAAACCACTTTTCACTGGGGTAGTGGGTGAATTCGGCGTTCGCGAACTCTTCGCCTAAGTAAAAATCGGCGAAGAAGTAGTTGCAGCTTAAACGCTCAAAATACTCCCCTAGTGCCGACGCTAAACACGCTTTATCGGTAGCCCCTTTACCATTGGTGAACATCACCCCACAGTCTTTATCACGGATGTGGACCGAGTAGCAGTTAGCCACTGGGTTCAGCCACAAAGCCTCCTCCACATTGATATCTAATGCCACGAGTTTGTTTTGCATGGTAGAGATAGACGATTCTAAGTCTCTGTCTTTACCTTTGATAAAAGTCTGTTCAGTCATAATGTTCTCAATAAAGCGACACGCAGTTGATTGCGAAGAAATCTTACTATGGCCGTTATTATATCGGTAACTTGCCTTTAACACGAACAAAGCTTAAAAAATGTCATACACTAGCTGTGGGCAGAATAACAATAAACTCGATATGGACAGATTATGTTGATGTGGATTAAGCGCTTAGCGATAGCAGTCATTGTTTTGCTACTTCTGGTAACGGCAGTCCTTTATGCCATTTTATATCTCAGTTTGCCAAGCCTCGATGGTCGCGGTCAAAGTCAGAGCATTGATAAAGTGGTGACGATAAAGCGCGATGCGCTAGGACAAGCCATTGTCGATGCTCACTCAATGACCGATGCTGCATATGGGCTGGGTTTTGCCCATTCGCAAGACCGTTTCTTTCAAATGGATTTGCTGCGGCGTAATGCAGCGGGCGAACTTAGTGCGCTTTTTGGTGAGGCCGCTTTGCCATTGGATAAGAAAATGCGTTTCCATCAACTGCGTAAACGCTCAAAGCGCATTTATGCTCAGCTTAAACCGGCACAACAGCAATTGCTTCAGCGCTATAGCCAAGGCGTGAATGATGCCCAGCAGGCGCAGAGTTTAAAAACCTTTGAATATTTTTTAGTGGGCGCCGATATTGAGCCTTGGCAGCCAGTCGACAGCTTATTAGTGATTTACAGCATGTACCTCGATTTACAAGCCGGTACTTTTGCCCGTGACATGGTGCTAGAGCGTATTGAGCAGCAGTTTGGTTCGCCAATGCGGCAGTTTTTAACTCAGCCTTCATCCTATCAATCTGCACTCGATAACAGCGAACTCTTGGCACCAGAGGTGACGATTCCATTGCTGCCGGCTTTAGCGCAGCATGCTCAGATACGGGAAATCATTCCTAGTTTGGAAGTGGGGAGCAACAATTGGGCTGTGTCGGGGGAGTTAACCACAAGCGGCCAACCTATGGTCGCCGATGACATGCATTTAGGCTTAGCGGTGCCCATTATTTGGTATCGAGCGCAGCTGAATTTTGCCGATACCCAAGTAACAGGCGTATCGTTACCGGGTGCGCCCGCCATTGTTGTTGGCAGTAATAACCACATTGTGTGGGGATTCACCAATGCCTACGTCGACACATCTGATTGGGTTCGCCTTAGCGACGACGCTGATTTAGTCGAGGTGCAAGAGAGCATCGCCCTTGATGATGGCAGTGTGCATCAATATCGCTTACTCATGAGCGATTATGGCCCGGTGCGCGAAGTCGGTGGTCAGCGCTACGCGCTTAGTTGGGTGGGTCATTACGATTATGCCTTGAACCTTGATTTAGCTGAACTCGCCACCACCAAAACGGTCACCGAAGCCTTTCAGTTAGCGAATACAGCCGGTATGCCGGTGCAAAATCTAGTGGTTGTTGATGCCCAAGGCCAGCTAGGCTGGCAGCCCATGGGCGCTATTGCAGCACGCACTCAACCTAGTGATACCGCCATCACCGAGCAGCAATTTGAACAAGCTTGGTTTAGTAATGAGCCGCAGCGACCACGCGTGATGAACCCTAAACAGGGGCGCATTTGGACCGCCAATGCGCGTGTTATGTCGGCACAGCAGCATCAGCGCTTTGGTGATGGTGGCTATGCGCTAGGAGCGCGTCAGCAACAAATTCGCGACCGTCTCGCTGCACGTGAACAGTTTGATGAGCAAGCATTCCTTGACCTGCAACTTGATAATGAAGCGCGCTTTTTAGGCAAATGGCAGGCGCTATTGGTGACGACTTTGCAGAGCGAACCTAACTCCCCATACTTAGAGGCGGTTCGCAATTGGCGGCGCTGTGCGTGCACTGATTCCATTGGCTATACCTTAGTTCGCTACTTCCGCAGCGCAGTGATGGACACCGTGTTTGCCGATATTGAGTCGGCGCTAGCACAAGAGTCTTTGTCTCTAGGGCCTATCAAACGCAACCTTGAGCCCGCCACCTGGCAGCTTTTGGCACAGCCTCAGCGCTGGCAGTTGGGCGATAAACAGAGCTTACTGATGCGCAGCTTCGCGCTCGCGACTCAGCGTTTGCGTGACAAATTTGGCGATGATATGCAGCAATGGCAATGGGGCAAAGTGAATGCGTTAGCGCTCAAGCATCCGTTCAGCAAACAGATACCGTTGCTGAGCTCATGGCTGGATATGCCAATTACCCCCGGGTTTGGTGATAGCTTTATGCCCGCAGTGCAGCGCCCAGAATTTGGCGCTTCACAGCGATTTATTGCGCAACCAGGGCGTTTGGAACACGCTATTTTAGCTATTCCTGGTGGTCAATCGGCACATCCGTTGTCTTCGTTTTATCGGGCGGGTTATCAGCAGTTTGCTGAGCATCAAGCGACGTCTTTATTACCTGGCGAGCCCTTGCATCGCATTGAATTTCGGGCTGCTGATTAGGTGACTTGTGTCAGTGTCACTGGCGCCGCTAAGGTCGTTTGGTCACGACCGTTGGATTTACTGCGATACAGAGCGTCATCAGCGACGTTGATAACGTCCTCCACGCTCTGCTGTGGTTGCCACTGACTAAGACCAAAGCTCATAGTCAATGACAATTCGGGGCTTACCTTCCGTGCGTCCATGGTTTTGATGGCACTGCGGATAGATTCTATCCTTGCCGAGGCGGTATCAATATCAATATTGGGCAGGGCAATAATAAATTCTTCCCCTCCCCAGCGCGCGACAACATCGCTGGCGCGAGTGTGTTCAAGTAATGTTTGCGACAGTGCTACCAGCACTTTGTCACCGACTTCGTGGCCATATTGGTCGTTAATCTGCTTAAAATAATCGATATCGCCGATAGCGACACACATGGGTTGCTCTGCTGTGCTGCAGCGATTGTGTAACTTCAACATAAGCTCTTTGGCAAAGCGTCGATTATATAATCCGGTAAGGAAATCCTTGGCTGCCATATCTGCGAGCGTAGAGCGTTGTTCTAGGGTGATACGGCGGATCAGTGCAAGGGTATAAATCATCGGCACTCCGGCGACAAGAATGTTAGCGACCTCGATATAGCGTAAAAACTCACCATACGCATAGGGATAGGCAACACCGGAGAACAAAATGTATATGGCAGCAAATATAGCGATCAAGGTTAGGCTGAAGCCCACTGCACTACCCATTCGCATTTTATAATCAACCATTAAAATACATGAGACACTCCATAGATAAAACTGAAAGCCCGTTTCCGTGCCCATAAAGGCACAGGCGGCAATTGAATGTACCACTACCTCAACGCTGACCACCCTTAACCCCCAACTTTGTCGGTTATTTTTAATTAACCAAATCCCGAGTAGCCAGCTTAAGGTACTAAATATGTTCAAAATCGCTAAAGGAGTCGCGCCGATGACATAAAAGCCGGGGATCAAAGCGGCGTGAATCGCGGCAGCGAAGATAGCAACGCGTACAATAATCTTAAACTTGAGCTCTTCAACCTGCTCAAAAATACCTTCAGCTGAGTGTGTATTGCTGGGTAGCTTCTGCAATGGACGACCTACTGCCGATGAAAAATCGTATGACTATTGAGTATAGTGCATAAGGGTAATTTTGTTAGGCTGGCAACTATATGATTTATATAGCTATTGATAGTTGTTAACAAGTCATCGGGTACTGTTACCGCCACAAAGTGACGCCGCCAAAAGCGCGAATATGAACTAAACTGCAGACAATTGCGTTCTCTACAGTAATAACAACACCATCAACAGGAAAAACAATGAAATTACCCTCGTTATTTACAGCGGCAGCGGTGGCGACCACCATGAGCGTCTCACTTCAAGCTGAAGAAGTAGAAATAAAAACTCAGCAATTGAGCGAACACATTCATGTTCTTTTCGGTCAAGGAGGTAACATAGCCGCGCACGTAGGTAAAGATGGCACCTACATCATTGATGACCAATTTGCCAAGTTAGCGCCAAAAATAAAAGCAGCGCTGAAAAATCTCAACCCGAATGCGCCAGAGTTTGTTATCAATACTCATCACCATGGTGACCATACCGGCGGCAACGAAGTGTTTGCCCAATCTGGTGCCCATGTCATTGCCCACCACAATGTTCATAAGCGTTTGCAGCAAAAGCATGGTGAGGGTTCACAGTACTTACCCAAGCTAAGCTTTGGCCAAGACTTAACATTACATTTTAACGGCGAGCATGCTAGAGCGGTACACTTTGCCCATGCGCATACCGATGGCGATGCGGTGATTTTTTTCGATACCGCCAATGTCGTGCATATGGGCGATATCTACTTTAATTTAGGTAGCTTGCCTTTTGTTGATGTGGATAGCGGAGGCAGTGTGGACGGCATCTTAGCTGCGGTTGAGCAAGTGATGACACAAATAGATGACTCCACTCAGGTGATCCCTGGGCACGGGCCTATGAGCAATAAAGCAGGGCTGCAGAGATATTATCAGTTGCTCAGCAAAGCGAAATCACTGATGGTGGCTGCGATTGATGAGCATCAAGACCTCGAGTCAGTATTGGCGGCAGACCCACTCGGGGCGCTTGAGCTTGAATACGCCAACTGGTTACCCAAAGAGCGAGTAACCACCCTATTTTACCGTAGTTTAACCATTGAGAATCATGGGCATTAATATGAATGCTTAGTTAACAAATGTGAATGGTTAATTTATACTCGTTGTTCCTACAGTGAAGTAATTAAGGAACAACGAGGATGAACGATAATAACCTACCTGATTTAACCGCCTCGGTAGGCAAGAAAAAAGGACTTATCATTTCTGTCATTGCCATGGTATTAGCCGTATTTTTGGTAATGAGTGCGATGTACACCGTTGATGAAGGTCATGTTGGCATCATTAAACGCTTTGGCGAAGCCACCGAACAAGTGAATCCGGGGCTGCACACCAAAATACCTTTCGTCGATAGTGTCGAGATGTTAGAAATCCGCACACGCAAAAACGTAGAAAAGCTGCGTGCCGCTACTCACGAGCAAATGCCCTTAACCGCTGAAGTGAGTATCAACTGGACAGTGATCCGCACCGAAGCTTTTGACCTTTTTAAAAGCTATGGCGGGTTGACCCAGTTCGAAAATCGTATCTTGGACCCGAAGCTTCGCTCGGCAACAAAAGATGCGCTTGCGCGTTACAAAGCAGAAGAGCTGATTCAAAACCGCTCGCAAGTTATCGCCCGTATCGAGGAGCTGTTACTTGATGAAATGAAAGCTTATCCGGTGAAGTTAGACTCGGCGCAAATCGAAGACTTGGTATTGCCGCAAAAATACATCCAATCTATCGAGACCAAGCAAACAGAAAAGAACCTTGCGGCGGCTGAAAAGCACCGTCTAGAGCGCCAGAAGCTTGAGGCTCAGCGTGAAGTAAATACCGCAATGGCTCAACGTGATGCCGCAAAAGCAAAAGCAGACGGTAAAGCCTATTCGATTAAAATCGAGGCGCAGGCCGAAGCGGAAGCAATTAAACTAAAAGGTTTAGCGGAAGCTGAAGCGATGCAGAAGAAAGCTGAAGCCATTAAGAATAATGCCACCCTAGTTGAGTACATGCGTGCACAGCAATGGAATGGTCAGATGCCGACTACGGTTATGGGCTCAGACCAAGGTATTCTTTGGAATATGAAAGAAAAATAAGAAAAGCGGCGTTAGCCGCTTTTTTTTGTGCAGTTAAGTTATGAATAAACATACCGTACTGGTCACCGGCGCAAGTCGTGGCATTGGCGCGGCAACAGCCCGGCTGTTGGCTGAGCAAGGTTATCAAGTCGTTATTAACTACCTGAAGAACCATCGCGCCGCGCAGGCACTCGTAGCAGAAATTGAACAAGGTGGTGGCACAGCGCTCGCGGTGGCTGGCGACGTCAGCCAAGAATCAGAGGTAGAGCGTCTCTTTGCGACCATTGATGAGCATTACGGCGGCCTTACTCATTTGGTGAATAATGTTGGCATCTTGGCAGCGCAAACCTCGCTGGCAGGGCTCAATGCTCAGCGCATCAATCGCATTTTGAGCGTGAACGTAACCAGCGCCTTCTTATGTGCTCAAGCAGCATTACTACGTATGCCTGATAACGGCGCTATCGTTAATGTGTCTTCAGCTGCAGCGCGCACGGGTGCGCCCTTTGAATACCTCGATTACGCAGCATCAAAAGGGGCCATGGATAGCTTCACTATCGGCTTGGCAAAAGAGGTTGCCGCGCGAGGGATCCGCGTCAATGGCGTGCGCCCAGGCGTGATTGCCACTGATATTCATGGCGACGGCGGGGAACTAGAGCGTGTGCATCGCCTTGGGCCGCAGTTACCCTTGGGCCGTTGTGGGCATGCTCACGAAGTAGCACAAGCCATTGCCTGGCTACTCGGAGAACAAGCAAGTTTCACCACTGGCACTTTTATTGAGGTCAGTGGTGGCGCTTGAGGCTGTTATTGCTGGTCAGGCTTGCCTAAGCTCAAGGCGATAACTATCCCTGCTAATAAGGCACTAGCAATGAAAGTGAAAGCGCCGCCGATAACGCCGTAGACATAAACAAACCCCCAAGCTGCTAAGCCATAACCAAGCACCGAGCTCAGCACAGTGAGTGGGGTTTTAGGGTGTTTACGCACTAACCCGGTGGCGGCCAACAGTAGCATCGAGACACACACGAGTATTATTAGCTTCATACTTGTTGCTCCTGATTAACAAGCTGCGACTGAGTTGCAGCGCCTTTATAGAGGCGTCTAAGGGCGTAGTAGCAACCCAAGCCAATAGCAAAAAAGCTGATATCAATACTACTTACCAATAAGCTGCCAGCATTAAACACGTGGTTTTCAGAGAGTAAAACATTAAGCGGTAGCACCAACAACGCTAAGCTGCCTATGCATGCTAATGTCGCTTGGAAATAGCGATGATAATGCCAAGGTAATGCGCCCAGCAGTAACCAGAGCAACCACGAATAGAAAAACAGCGGGCCGATAACGGCATTGTGCGCGGTGGGTGGAACATAGGCATTGATGAGCACTTGCGCCGGAAACAGTAACATACAGGCCAGTACTAAGCCGCCACAGCTGCCAATAATAAAGCGATTCCAGCGCTGATAAGCTTTGTGGCTTAAGCTCGGGTTGTTGCCTCGAGCGCGTTTACTTAACCACATCATGATCCCTGACAGTGGCAATAGTGCTGTGGTTAAGCCCAGTGCAGTCCACACGAGCTTGATAAAAATCCCACCGAAATTACCAAAGTGCAAGGGAAACAATAGCTCTAACACTTTGATGGACACGCCGGGGATATCGCCAAAGCTACTCATTGATTTTATGTACTCGCCATCGCCGTGATAATGCAGTAACTGCGAGGCCACCGACTCCCCGCCAAGCAAACGCAGGTAGACTTCGCTGTTGGCGTCGTTATGCGCCATAATCGTGGCATCAAGAATATGGGCATCGGCGAAGCGCTGCTCGGCATCAGCAAGAATATCGGCCAGTTGGGTCGGTTGATACTGATGGCTAATGACTGGCTCAGGAATAGCGGTAAATGTTTCCACCAGCTTATCTTGATCGCCGCCAAAGTTAACCAAAGCGGCGGCTGGCAATAAAATAACCGTCGCTAGGCCAAGGAATGCCCCGGTAAAACCAATCACGCCATGAAAGAGACTTCCCCAAATCCCCATGATTTTGTGCCCGTCACTTACCCACAGACTGGTCCCTTTATGGCGGCGAAAGGTAAACAGTTGCCGCAAAAACTGACGGTGGATAAACAGCCCGGTGAGCGTCGACACCAACAGCGTCAAACCTAGCACCCCTGTGAGTATTAGCCCAATCGGTCGGCCGAGATGTAAGTCGGCATGAAAGTGGCCAATAAAGCTGGCAGCATCTGTTTTGCGCTCAGCATAGAAGGTTTGGCTCGGACCATAGTAAGTCGATTGCAACGCCAAGGTGTTGGGATGAAATTGAAAAACGTGCGCCACAGCCTGGTCGTAATTGTCATCACCATGATGCGATTCAAATAACAAGGTCAGTAAATGAGTGTTATGGCCGCTAGGCAAGTACACATGAATATTTTCACCGAATGGTGCGGGTACTTGCTCATGGTATTGATTCACAAGCTCAGTGATTGCTTGCGCTGGTATTTTTGGAGCTTGCTGAATTTCGGGGTTCGCCCATATTTTCAGCTCAGGGCGACTCAATACCGCAATAGCACCACTAAAGGCGACAATAAATAGCAATGCAGCGGTAATAACTCCCACCCAACTATGGATACTAAAGAGCTTCTTGATGGTTAATGATTTCATCCTGTTGCTCCTGTTAGGGCGATAAAACTCAATACGCCATGAATAACTATCAGCAGTACCATTACTGCCAACGGATGCCATGCCTTTTCCGCCATATATGCGTACATAAATAGCGCCGTCCAAATAAGCGGAAACAGCATAATTGGCATGAGAATTTGCTCGCTCATGGCAAAAGGTAAATAGGTTGTCATGCCCGGAATAATCACTACCGAGGTGAGCAGTGCCAACACGCAGGCAAGAAAGTGCCGACGCTTGGTGGCACTGAAGGTGCGTTTTTTTGTCATATTATTGCCCCTTGAGCGCGGCGCTGGGCCGCGCGATGAATGCCTAACTAAAATTGTGCTTCGAAGCGCACACTGAAGGTGCGCGGAGCGCCTAAGGTTTGGTTGCCAAGTCCCGCTGGGGCTAACACAACATATTGCTCATCAAGCGCATTTTGCACTAAGGCGTACACACCATAATGCTGCCATTGGTAGCCGACACGGGCATTGACCAGCCAGTAGGCGTCATTGCGTGGGTCTAACCCCTGCTCTAAGGGTGTGGATAGGCGTTGGGAGCTGCCGGTGTAGCTGGCATTCACATTGGCGACCCAACCTTGATGTGAGAAGTAATCAACTCCCATTAGCGCAGTCCATTGCGGCGCACCGGCGAATTCGCGTCCGCTGTAATTGGTCTCAACGCCATTAAAGAGTTGCACGAAGTCGTCAAACTCTGTTTGCGAATAACCAATACCGCCATAGAAGCGAGTGCTTGGGTTGAGCGAGTAACTTAACTCGGTTTCAAAACCTTGGACATGGGACGCGCCAACGTTGCGAACCTCACGATCATATTGGTTACTGGATAGATAGACATCAACTTGCTGGTCTTCCCAGTCCAAATAAAAGAGATTGGCGTTGAGTACTAATGCGTCGTCAAGCCATACGGAACGCATTGCTAACTCGTAGTTCCAAGTGTATTCGGGGTCGAACGTAAAGGGCGTCGACTGGGCGATATTAGTGCCCACACCTCCTGAGCGATAACCGCGTTGCACTGTAAAACTAGATGATACGTCATCATTGAAGCGATACGTAGCGCCCACTTTGGGCAGCCAAGCATCAAAGTCAGCGTCTTCAACGGGCTCGTCGCCTGAGGCGTCGGCGGCCATCGCGTATAATTGCTGATTAATGCCGCCAATCAGTTGTGCCAGCATGGGATCAAACGCATAGTCACTGGGTTGTGGTAGCGCTTGTTCGGTGCGTGCACTGATACTGATATCGGTGGTGTTGCCGTTTTCCTGTTGTTCGCGGTCATAGCGTAGGCCAGCGAATACGTCCCAGTGGTTGTTTAGCTCATAGGTAAAATCAGCGAACAAGGCGGTGGTGGTGATCCCTTGCACATAATGGGCAGACTGGCTAATAAACAAGGGGTCAGCGCCACGGTATAATTGCAGAACTTGTTCGGCTAACACAGCGGGTAGTCCCAGCCCGCCAAACTCAGGGGGGGCTGTCAGTAACGTGCGTACACCCAGCTGCTCAAAGGTGACACCACGCTCGCCACTGCTGATGTCATTAACATCAACATCGGAATAGTAAAGCCCGATTAACCCACTGAGGCGTTCACCATCATAGGTTAAGCGCAGTTCTTGAGAAGTGGTTTTGTCTTCGCGGCGATCGGTGAGTGTTGATTGCGGTCCAACCATCGACGCATCGCCATCCCATTCATAGCCATACTTTGAGTTAGAGTAAGTAGTGATTGCAGTGAGGCGCCAAAAATCAGTGAGGTCGTACTGCATATTGAGCGCATACATGTCGGTATCGGTAAATTCAAAGGTTGGTGAGTCGAGATAAACGTAACGATCATCGAAGATATCGTTAATCGGATAAGCCGTATTACCGCTTTGTGTCGCTACCCATTCGATGCCTTTTTCGTTTTCGCTGTGCATAAAGCTCAGTTGTGCTTCAAACTGGGGTAAGGCTGTCGGCGTATAGCGTAGCTTAGCGCGATAGAATTCATTGTCGTCAAAGTCCGACTCTTCACCGGTAGCCACATTGGTGTTGTAACCATCACTATCACGTTTTTCAGCACTGAGACGAAATGCCAGTTCATCCTCAACCAGGCCACCGCCAAGAGCAATGGCGGCCTCTTGAGCACCGTATTCGCCCATGCCCAGGCGAGCTTTCAAACTGTATTCTTGCTCTGCATCGCGGGTATTCATGACCACCGCGCCTGCCAGTGCATTACGGCCTTGCAGGGTCGATTGCGGGCCTCGAAGAACCTCCACCTGGCTGATATCCCAAGTAGAAAAGCCGCCTTGTTGCATCATTCTGTACGGCACAGGCGCGCCATCGATATACACACTGGCTAAACCGCCAGAACCGCCGCCGGTAACATTAAACGCATCAATGCCACGAATATTAAAGCCTGCACCGTCAGTTCCAGATACGTTGGGGGTACGAGCAAGGACATCATAGAAGGTATTGAGGTTCTCACGCTCTACCGTTTGCTCTGTTATTACGGCAACGCTGGTGGGGGTTTCTTGTAGACCGCGATCAATTTTTTGACCACTGACAATAATCTTTTCGATATCCTGAACATCGGCGTGAACGGTTAAGCTGTTTGCTGCACATAACGCCAAAGTAATAGCACTGGCTAAGGGGGCGAGAGCGGGAGAGGACTTCATAATAATTCCCTGTATGAAAAATGAAAATCGTTCGCATTATAGATCTGTTATGTAAGTACAAACAATAATCATTTGTTCATTTTTTGCTAATAAAGCTGATTAAGCGCTAATTTTTTACTTTCAACTCAATAGTTAAGGGATTAATTGTTATTTTTAGAGTGGTAGCACTATTGCAACACCCTCTTACTTCTCAACGCCGAGCACCGGCGAAAATAACTGCGCCGGAACGTTGCGCACACTAAATGACATACTTGTGGCAACCACCGAGGCAAGCACTAAGGCAATAGCGATAACACCGGATAGCCCCAGCCAGCGAATAGCAGAGGTTTTACGTCGCACTCGTAACCAGCCCATCACCACACCGGCACCGCTCACAAAGGTCATCAGCGCGCCAAAGAACGCCCAAATGAGCTTAGTGCCGAGGCCGGCGAAGTTACCAAAGTGCAATGGATCGGCGGTGTCTTTTAGGCGCGGCACTAAGGGCAGCTGCTCGCCTTTTTGAATACCTAATACGGCACCTGTTGCTGGGTGCAAATAGACCTTATTAGCGCGTAGACGCAGCAGTATATCGTCGTTGTAACCGCGAATTTGGATAGCCTGATGACTGTGTTGTGGGTAGCTGATATAGCGAATATCCAAGCTTGGGAAGGCCTGCTTCGCTGCCTGATAAGCGGCACTCAAAGTGAGCGGCGGGCGTGTACTCTTTTCATTTTGATTGGCCAATTGAGTCACTGCTGGCGGCGGTGCAACATAATGATCTATCTTCGCCGTTTGTAGGCCGTGTTCAACTAAATACCATAACCCCGTTAGTGCCATCACCAAGATAAACCAGTAGCTCCACAGGCCGAGGAGTTTATGCCAATCGGACCAGCTATTGCGCTTGCTAAGTGTGAGAGCAGCGGGGCGCTTCAAAAAATGACGCCACCACTGACGGTATACGTAAAGGCTGGACACCAACAACACCACTAATAGTAAGCTTAAGCTGGTGATGATCAGCTTCCCCGTCCAGCCCATGGATAGGGTCATATGCCAGTTACGCAAGAATCGTGAGATACGCGCCCACGGCCCCTCTCCGAGTAATGCACCGGTGGCACCATCCACATACACGAAGCGAAAAGACCCTTGTATTTTTAACTGAACTTCAGTGGCGAGATAGTCTTGTTTATGGCGAGCTAGATACATCACCTGAGCACCGGGGTAATGCGTATTCAAGGTGCGTTCAATGGCGGCAAAATCGGTGTCGCCACTGTCACTGATAGCGCGAAACTGACTATCACTCAGGTACTCAAGCTCGTGACTGAGCGTTGCCAAAGTTCCCGATAAACAAGTCACAAAAAGCAGGGCGCCAACAAACAGCCCTGCCCATGAGTGCACATTAAACCACTGCCTAGCGCTCACTGGTATTCCTTAAAAACGATACTTGGCGCTCACATAAATGCGACGAGGCTCGCCAGGGAAGTGCCCTGTACGGGTAATAAAGCCGCTGGATGCATACTCTTTGTCGAAGAGGTTTTTAACCGAGAGCTGCCATTGCCAGTTTTGATACTGGGTTTGCCATGCCATATTGTAAATGGTGTAAGGCTTCACCGGCAATCCACCTAGGCTCATTTGCTCGTCGACATAGTCTAAACCTGCGGAAATTGAAGAATTAAGCTGTGGCAACTCATAGCGGGTCCAGACTCCCAGCGTGTTTTGTGGCGCATTAGCAAACTTGTCGCTGTCGGGAATTTGGTTGCGAATGCTATCACTGGATTCGGTGATTCGCGTGTCGTTGTATGCATAGCTTGCGGTGATCACCCAACGCTCGGTAATATCTCCCACCACTTCCAGCTCAATACCCTTACTTTGCACTTCTCCTAAGGCCACCAAATCATCGGTGCCATCATTGCCAATATCACCGAGCAAGCTGGGCTGTAAGATATTCTCGCGAACAATATCGTAGGTGGCAATGTTCACCGCGAGGCTGTCATCGAAAAGCTTAGTTCTTAGCCCTAACTCATTGATACGGCTGTGTTCTGGGTCAAACGGGCCACCAGCAGCAGGGTCTTGATTGCTCGCGCTTTGCGGCACAAATCCGGTACCGTGCAAGGCATAAGGGAAGAACATGTTATTGATGTTATAGCTGGTGCCGAGACGATAAGTTATATCGCTGTCGGAGAATTCGGTGTGATTGAGCTCATCACGGTCTTCAAAGTGATCGTAACGTAGCCCTGCGGTCACACTCCATTGGTCGGTTAAGTCGATTTGGTCTTGTGCATAGATACCCCAACGCGTCAGCGTAGTCGCGCTCAAGCGAGAGGCAATGGCGTCCATGTTATAGTCGGCACGTGAAGTCAGACCATACTCAGGGTTGTGTAGGTCGAGCCCGGGCACGGGGCCGCCTTTACTCTGTTGCCGTGCAGTACGGTAATCGCCAGCAAAGTCATGTTTATACCAATCACTACCAAGCAGTATTTGATGCTGTGTATCGCCAAGTTGCAACTCAGCAATAGCGTTGGCTGTTAGACTAAAACCTTCATTTTCGCGTATTTGATCACGAAATTCGCGATGGCTCCAGTCAGCCACGCCGTCGTTGTCAGTATCAACTAGGCCGCGAGGCTCATGGTAATTCTGCAATTCCTCGTTGTCGAAGTAACGTGCGGTGATATCCATTCGCCAAGTATCATTCAGGTCATGTTTTATAATGGCTTGATAAACATGGGCCTCAACGTTTTGAAAATCAGTCGCTTCGTTGTGATTCCAACTAATATCGGTGACGAAGTTACCTTGTTCGTCTACAGGAACGCCACGCAAGCGTGCGCCTCCTAGCTCTTGTTCTATATAGGTATACTGTAGCGTCAGCTCGGTATCGTGAGTGGCCAGCCAGATATAGCCCAGATCGACAATGGTGTTGTCGGTGGTGGTGTTGGCGCGAAAGGGCTCTTCGCTATCGCGGTATAGACCAACGCGATAGGCATGAGCGTCAGAATCACTGATGGCGCCGGTGCTTTCAAACGCTCCGCTAAGATAATCATCATTACCAATCTCCAGTTCTACCGTGGTTTTCTCACTAAACTGCGGCTTTTTAGTCACATAGTTGATAATGCCGCCTGGGTTACCACTGCCATACACTGCGCCAGCTGGCCCTTTGAGCACGGCGACTTGTTCAATATTAAATAGCTGGGGAACGGCAAAACCATTAAATGGGTCGCCCTTTACACCATCATAGAGAATTTCGTCTTGGCGAAAGCCGCGAAAGGTCACGCCTGAATAACTAAACGCATTAACGCCGGCGATATTGCTATATAAATCGGTGATCTGCCGTGCAGCTTGATCGTTTATTAATGCTTGTGGCAGTACCTGAATCGACTGTGGAATTTTTTCCAAAGGTGTATTGGTACGGGTACCGAAACTTGATTCTGTTGGCCGATAAAGAGAAAACGCGCGACCAACTACCTCAATTTTCTCTATGGTATCGTTATTCGCTTGATCTTGCTCGGTGTCCGTATTGGCAAGAGTAAGAGCCGGTAAAGAGCTAATTACAGCTAAGAAAATAGAACAGTAGCGCATAGTTATTGTAGTAAGTAAAACTGAAAACAGAACTTAAGTATAATGAAAACAATTATCACTTACAACTTGGTTGTATAAGGCTTATATAAAATTGAGCAATAGTTAGGAGCACTCTCGATGCTTTATCTTTGCTCTGAAAGCGATAAAAATCTCAATTTATTTAGATAGTTACTATGTGGTTGTGATAGAGAGAATCACCGTTGTTTGTTGATGAGGTAGGCACAACTTGTATAAATAAAGTAACACTTTATTGATCTTTTATTATCGTTACCGACGTAGTTGAGTTTGCTGTCTCACTTAAAAAAAAGGAAAGCAAACGTGAAAGACTATCTGAAATTAACGCTTATAGCAGGTTTGTTGGCGCTTACTACTGCTTGTAGCGATGATGATGACAACGATACTGCTGTCGTCGAACCGCCCGAAGCGCCCATTACTACAGTGGTTGATGTCGCCGCTGCGTCTGAGGATTTTGAAACCCTGACCGCTGCACTTCAGGCCACCGGGCTAGACGCCACTCTCAGCGATACCGACAGTCAATTTACAGTATTCGCACCCACTGATGACGCTTTTGCCTTGCTTGGGCAAGAAACCATTGATGCCTTGCTTGAGGACCCTGATACCCTCTCGGCGATCCTTACTTATCATGTTTTGGACTTTCGGGTCAGCTCAAGTGCCGCAATTGACGCCGCAGGCTCAACTGTTGCGACAGTCAATGGTGCAGCATTGGGCTTGTCTTTATCTGGTGACGAGTTATTGGTCAACACGGCCACCGTGACCACCACGGATATTAGCGCCAACAACGGCGTGATCCATGTGATTGATGCGGTATTGACGCCGCCACAATCGCAACCGCAGCAGCCAACGATGAATATTATTGAAACAGCGGTTGCCAGCGACGACTTCACCACCTTGGCGGCGGCCCTTGAAGCGACTAACTTGGTCGCAACCTTGAGTGACGAATCGCAGGAATTCACTGTTTTTGCTCCGACTGATGCGGCTTTTGCGGCATTAGGGCAAGCCACCATCGACACGTTACTGGCCAACCCTGAAGTGCTCAAAGAGATTTTGTTGCAGCATGTTGTCAGTGGCTCGGTAGACTCAATCACGGCATTTTCTTTGAATGGCCAACAAGCACAGACGGTATCAGGCAATCAGATAGATATAACCATTGATGGCGAAAACGACACGCTAAAATTTGGTGATGCCACAGTGACCATGACAGACATCCAAACTACTAACGGTATTATCCATGTGCTCGATACCGTTGTTGTTGGTGAAGTTCAAGTCCCGGCACCAGCACAATCTGTGATCGATGTTGCCGTCGGCAATGGCAACTTCAGCACTTTGGTGGCGGCTTTGCAAACCACTGGGCTGGATACCACTTTAGCCGATTTAGAGCGTGAATTTACCGTTTTTGCCCCGACCGATGCGGCCTTTGAGCAGCTTGACCAAGCTACTGTCGATGCGCTATTTGCCGACGCTGAAGCGCTATCAGATCTATTACTTTATCACGTACTTCCTGATGCCACAGTGCAATCAGACGCCGCCATTGCTGTGGCTAACTCAGAGCAGCCGATGATCATCATGGCCAATGGCGATACAGCGACGTTATCGCTGCAAAATGACATGTTGTACATTGACAATGCGCAGGTAACCACCGCCAATGTGGCTGCTGACAACGGTGTTATTCATGTGATTGATAGCGTGCTAATGCCGCCTAGTGAGCAGTCAATCGTGGATGTTGCCGTAGCCGATGGTAATTTCACAACCCTAGTCAGTGCGTTGCAAGAGGCTGGGCTTGAGCAAACCTTGGCAGACTTAGAGCGCGAGTTTACGGTGTTTGCTCCCACCGATGCGGCGTTTGATAAGCTTGACCAAGCGACCTTAGATGCGCTGTTAGCCGATCCTGAAGCGCTTACAAATGTGCTTTTATATCATGTAGTTGCTGATGCTACGGTGAGCTCTGATGCGGCCATTGATATTGCTAATTCAGACAACCCAATGGTCACCATGGCCAACGGTGATATGAGCACTTTGTCACTGCAAGATGGAGCGCTGTATATCGACGAGTCGGTGGTGAGCTCGGCGGATGTGGCAAGTGACAATGGCGTCATCCACGTCATCGACACCGTTTTGATGCCCATGCAATAAGTACAACTCAGTGTAGACAGTCGGCCCGCTTATTTAAGCGGGCTTTTGTGCTTGCTGTGGTACAGAGTTAAAAGGTGTCTTTGAGCATAGCCATCATCTCGCTGACACTGAGCTGTGCAGTGCTATCAAAATCACTGAGTAAGGTGTCGGCTAATTCGCGCTTGTGCTGATGCAGGGCGAGAATCTTTTCTTCAATGGTGCCTTTGGCAATGAGTCGATAGATGGTCACTGGTCGTGTTTGCCCCATACGGTGAACGCGATCAGAAGCCTGTTGCTCCACCGCTGGGTTCCACCAAGGGTCCATGTGAATAACATAGTCGGCCGCCGTGAGGTTCAAGCCTGAGCCACCGGCTTTAAGGCTAATTAAGAACACTTCCCCTTGGCCTTGCTGGAAGGCCTCAATACGTGCTTTGCGCGCAGCGGCTGGGGTGCTGCCGTCTAGATATTGATAGGCGATGCCACGGCGCTTAATATGCGCTTCCAATAACCGCAAGTGGCCGACAAATTGGCTAAAAATAAGTGCTTTATGATTATTCTCAAGTAGCTCCTGTAGTAGTTCATCAAGGGCTTCGAGTTTACTACTGGTTAAGGTGCTTTGTGGCATTGCTAATTGTGGGTGACAACTAGCCTGACGCAACTTAGTCAACTGCGCCAACATTTGGATGCGTTGTTCACCGGGATTATCGAGCTGCTCTAGTTGTTGCAGTTGCTCAAGGGCCTGCTGGCGCAGCGCTTCATAAAAATGCTGTTCTTCGTCGCTCAATGGGACTAACTGGTTAATCTCAGTCTTTTGCGGCAGCTCCTGCAAAACTTGCGACTTTAAGCGGCGCAGCATAAAAGGTTTGATCAGTTCCTTGAGCGCCCGGCGTGCCTTTAAAGCCTTGGCCGGCTCCTGCTCGGCATTCTCAATGACGTGGGTAAAGCGGCGACTAAAGCGTTTTAAGTTGCCCAGCAAACCAGGGTTAATAAAGCGAAACAAACTCCACAATTCGGTGAGGTTGTTCTCAATGGGGGTGCCTGTGGTGATCAGTTTAAATTCGCCTTTTAGGGCGTACGCAGCGCGAGTGCGTTTAGCCAGCGGGTTTTTTAACGCCTGAGCTTCGTCGGCAATAATGCTATGCCAGCGGATGGGCTCAAGTAACTCAATATGACGCTGTAGTTGCTGGTAGCTGATCACTAAACCATCGCCGGCGCCAAGCGCCTGCACTTTTTGTGCTCTGCTCTGGTGATCTTTTAGTTCTGAGAATTGTGTTAGCGTTAAGGTCGGAGCAAAGTGCTGCGCCTCTTGCTGCCAATTAAAGCACACCGAGGTAGGGGCAATGATCAGCGCTGGGCCATCCCCTGCGCGGGCAACTAACACCGCCAAAGCCTGCACCGTTTTACCTAAGCCCATATCGTCGGCTAAACATCCTCCCGCCCCCCAGTGGGCGAGACGCATGGCCCAGTCAAAACCTTGCAATTGATAGTCGCGCAAATGTGCTTGAAAGGTGCTGGGGAGTGGCGGCTGTAACGTATTGGCTTCACGCATGCGGCGATCTAATTGCTCCCAGCCAGGCACAGTTTGCATGCGCATACCTGTGGTATGGTCGCGAATTAAGCGGCTGGTTAGCGGGTGATATAAGCCCTGATCGGCAGCCCCGCTGAGCACTTCGAGCTGCTGTTTGAGTTGCTCACTGAGCGCCACAATACGATTATCTTCCAAGGTAATAAAGCGCCCCCCACTGGTAGCAAAAGCGGTGATCAAAGCTTGCCACTCCAGCACCTTGCCATCGTCCAATGTGGCGCTGCCGGTAATATCAAACCACTCATTTTTTTGGCTGATACTGAGTTGTAAATGCCCACTTTTTAGTGGCTGTGTTAAGGTAATAGCTTTTCCTCGCGGCCAACGCAGCTTGAGCGGTAAATCAGGGTGTTGGTTGGCTAACGCCAATTGCAATTGCTCTAAAGTGACCAGCGCAGGTTGCCAATCGGGTTGTGACAAGCTGGTGTCGGTCATGGCCTGGAAATCACTGCAATGCTCATCGAGTTGCTCGAGCAAACGTTGTTCGTAGGCGAGATCGCGCTGTAGAGCAATACGCTTGCCGTCAATATGAGCACTGACATTGCGGCTGCCCACCCCCGGCTTCATGGTCGGGCCATGCTCGCCAAAAGGCATCACTACGCAGTCGAACTTTAACCCCGACGCCAAAGGGGTAATATTGATCACCAATTCAGCAGCGGGTGCTGTTTGTATGAGTGCTTCGCCGATGCCATCGATGTCTGATTCGATGTTTATCAATGGCGCAATGGCGCGGATGCTTTGCAGTGCTTTTGCTTTCGCGTGACTGGGTATGGTGAGCCCCGCTTCGCCAACGATATTAACCACTTGCAGATGCTGTTGCTGAAAAATGGTGAACTCACACACCCCAGGGCGAGGCATACGTACGGAGGTAAGTGGCGGCTCTGCCTGATAAATCTGGGTGGGCAACTGGGCGATACTGAGGCTAAGCTCATCGCCATGGGTGACGATGCGGAGGCTAGGCTCGCGCTGCACCAGCTCCAAAGCATGGCCTTGCTCATCAACAATATTGTCGGCGCCGACGGCACAGGGTAGGGCGCTGGCAAGGGGTAAATGGTATTCTTTGCTGCGGTAGAAGTCATGGCCGGTGCGCACGTCGATTTGGGCGCAGATAGCCTGGTCTTGGTGGCTCAGGTTAAAGCTCTGAGGCTCTTTATGCAGGCGCTGTAACGACACGGCTTTGCCTTTACTCCAACCATGTTTACTGCGTTTTTGTTGTTTTGGTTTGAGTGTTGCGGCAAAACGCTCAGAGGTTAATTGCCATACTAACCGTGTGTCTTCATCGCGTGTGTTGTCAGTTTGAGTATCGAGTGCAAGCAGCTGTTCAAGGGCGATATCCCAGCTTTCTTGGCTTCGGAGTAAATGCGCAATATTGATGGGAACGTCGGTAGATAAGTCGTCAAACTGCTGTAAAAATGCGCCAAATAGCTGGCATTGGCTATGTTCGAAGAAGCGTTGAGCTGGGTCTTTGAGCGCTAATAACCACGGCTCCGGTGATTGCGAACTCCAGCGGTACGCTGCCAGCGCAAACACCACATAAAGCTGATAATTCAACTCCCCTTTGCGACAGAACCCCAAGTAATCGGCGCGAAATCGGTAACTATCACGGCCTTTGAGATGATGCATAAAGCGCCTTAAAACCAACTCGATAGTCAGTGCAAATTCGCTGCGTTGCTTGTCTTGTTGTTGGTGATCCAGTTGCTGCTCTAGGGTCTGCAAGGGGCTGCGGTCTTGGCCATTGCCTAGAGTGAGCAAGGTGAGCTGGTAAAAAAGTCCGTAGATCCCTTCCAGGTATTGCTTTTTTCGCCGTTGATATCGACTTTTGGCCTGTAGTGCCTGTTCAAATAACTGCTTCGCTGCTGCGAATTGTTGTTGTAAAAAAGCAGCACTGCCTTGCAGTAATAAACTATATAACTCGGTATCTTGCGGATTAATATGGGCCGCCAGTTGAGTGATATCGCCACGCCATAGATATTGCTCCGCCTTTAGATTGTGTAGCCAGGTGTTGTCCGGCACTGCGACACAAGCTTGATGCAAGTATTGCACTAGTACTGCCGTGCTTTGGCCTTGTTGCCGATGTGCTGCCAGTAGGGTGGCGAAGGCTTGATACTGTAAACGTGCATCCAGGGTCTTGAACTCATCAAGGTTAAAGGGATAGAACACCAAGCCGCACAGCGCTGGACTTTGTTGCCAATCAAGTTGTAGCGGGTTTTTAGGCAGTGCCAACAGCTCCATCACCCGCTTGTGTTCACCGAGGAAATACATATCGCGAATAAGGCGACGCTGATCGGCGGTTTGCTCTTGCCATTGGTAACTACTCAACACCGGAACCACGGTCTCGGCAGCGGTTAACATCGCCAAGTAATGATTTTTAGCTATGGCGCTGCGCACCAGTGAATTGGCGACTAAACGGTTAATGACCACGCCGTGGCGACTTTGCTGCACCAGGTCTAAGGCTTTTAACTCGGTAATGGCATGTTTCAAGGTTTTGTCGCTGAAGTGCGCGATTGCAGCCATGTCCGGATGCTGCACAATGCGTGTCAGGGCATGCAACTCAATCGGTTTATAAATGGCGGCTAACACTCGGGCAAGGTGTTGTTGCTCTTGGCTAAGCTCATTAAAGCGGTGCAATAGCTCAGCAATAGTGTCGTTCAATTCAGCGGTTAGGGCGATAAAATGCATGGTTATGGCAGTGCAATGGTGGTTGCGACACGCTAGCAAAGCCAAGGTTTTTGCACAAGTGGGTTGTTTTTGCCTGTAACCCCCCAAGGTCTATAAGGTCAGTTTAATTAAAAGGAGAGTGTATGAGCGAGAAAATTGTGTTGATCACTGGCGCTTCCAGCGGCATTGGTGAAGCCACGGCACGTAAACTTGTGGCTGAGGGGCATAAGGTGGCATTGACCGCCCGCAGTGAGGATAAGCTTACTCAGTTGGTACAAGAGCTTGGCGAAGACTTTGCCGTAGCGTTTGCCTGTGATGCCACCGATTATGATGCACTTAAAGATGTTGTTGAGCGTACGGTGATGCATTATGGGCGCTTGGATGTGACTTTTGCTAATGCCGGTACTGGAGTGAGCAAAGCGGGCACAGAAAAGGGCGACCCACAACAATGGCAGAAGATGATAGACATTAATATTAATGCCTTGCTATATACCGCTCATGCCAGCTTGCCACATTTGCGGAAAACCCAAGGGCAATTCATTCTTACTAGCTCGGTTGCTGGGCGCATGCCATTGAAGGGGTCTATTTATGGCGCGAGTAAGTGGTTTGCCTATGGCTTTGGGCAAAACCTGGCACTAGAGATGGCCCAGTGGCAGGGGCGTTGCACCACTATCACCCCTGGCATGGTGGACACGCCATTTTTCGACGAACCGAAACCGGATAAGCTTGCCGCTGACGATATTGCCGACGCGGTTTACTATGCTATCAGCGCTGATGCTAGGGCAAATGTGCGTGAGGTGCATGTCATGCCGACACAGATGGACAGCTAGCAAGATTGATAAGTAAGGGCCGCTTGGCGGCCCTATCACCTTAGCGTGCCAGTTCGAGAATGGACTGGGCAACCTGAGGGGTAATATCACTGTGTTCGCCGAGCTCATGCAAACCATTACGACGCAGGTTCTCAGCTGCTTCGCTAGCCGCTTGGCTATCTAATCCGTAATCACTGAGGCGGGTTTTCACCCCCATCTGCTCGAAGAAATCTTGCACCGCTTTGATGGTGGCATCGATGAGTGCCTCTTCATCGGCATTCTCTAGAGCGAAGACACGCCGTCCTAGCTGCATGATTTTCTCACGCTTTTGCTCTTTTTTCACAAACATTAGCGCCGGTAGCACAATGGCCAAAGTTTGTGCGTGGTCGAGGTTATAAAGCGCTGTCAGCTCATGGCCTATCATGTGCGTGGCCCAATCTTGCGGCACGCCTTTACCAATCAAGCCATTAAGTGCCATGGTTGCTGACCACATGATATTAGCCCGTACAGCGTAATCATGCGGTGTACTTAGCGCTTGCGGGCCCTGCTCAATAAGAGTCGACAAAATGCCCTCGGCAAAACGGTCCTGCAGCGGCGCGTTCACCGGGTAGGTTAAGTACTGTTCAATCACATGGACAAAGGCATCAACGACACCATTAGCCACTTGCCGAGTGGGCAGCGAATAGGTGTAAGTTGGGTCTAACACCGCAAATTGGGGTTGCACTAAAGGCGAGCCAAATGCGCGCTTTTGCTGTGTGGCCTTTTTGGTAACCACCGAATTACCGTTACTTTCCGACCCCGTGGCCGGCAGCGTAAGCACGGCGCCAATAGGCAGCGCCCTTGTTACCTCAGCCCCTTCAACGAGAATATCCCAACCGTCGCCAGGATAGTGTGCTGCTGCGGCAATATATTTCGCTCCATCGATCACGCTGCCACCGCCGACGGCAAGAATAAAGTTGATATCTTGTTCTTTGACCACTTGCAGAGCCTCACTGAGAGTTTCATAGGTGGGGTTAGGCTCCACTCCGGCGAACTCAACAAATTCGAACCCGGCAAGGGCGGCGACGACATCGTCATAAACGCCGTTTTTCTTAATCGAGCCACCACCGTATAGCAATAAGATCTTGTCATTGCTATTAAGGCGCTCGGCGATAAGCTTGCTTTGGCCTTCGCCAAAGAGGATCTCTGTGGTGTTTTTAAATTCAAAGTTTAACATGGTGTTACTACCCTACTGGCTACGTTGACGCAATGCGGAAATAAGTGCATCGGCAAGTTTGTTATCGGAAAAAGGGTTTTGCGCGGTGATCAGCTCTCTATCAACCACTACATTAGGTTGCCATTTGTCGGCAAAGCTCATATCGCCACCGGCTTGGGCCATGGCTTTGGCTGGATAATAACGTAGTTTTTTACCTGCCAACGAGGCTTCAAAGCTAGCTTCCTCGGGGTTTGAGAAAATAGTCATACGGTAACCATCATAGAGCCAGTCTGTGGCTGACGCGTTTTGCCCAGAGGCAATCTTTTGCTCGTAAGCGCTGGGGTTTTGCTGTGCTGATAACAGCGCGATAGGCCCGTGGCAAATAGCCGCTGTTGGTTTCTGCTGACGATGAAAGTGCGCCAAAATGGTGCCTACTTCTGGGTTATTGGCCAAATCTATCAAAGGAGCGTGGCCACCAGGAATGAATAAGCCGCTGTACTGGTCTAGGCCGTTGTCGATCACTTGCGTGAGGCTCAAGGTGTCGTTAATGCCATCTAAGTTCGCCACAACCTTTTCAATACGTGCCATTTCTTTTTCATTACCCCCAAAATACATGGCTTTGACCGAGTTTTCATCTACTTGTGGGGCGTTCCCTTTCGGTGTTGCAAGCACCAAGTCATAGCCCGCTTTTTGTAACTTATCAGCGGGTACGCCAAATTCATTGAGGTAATACCCTGTTTCATAGATACTGCCATCGGCGAGGGTCATGTGCGTTTCACTGGAGAGCAGCACCAGCACTTGCTCTGCATTGCTATTGGCGCTAACGGTCGCCGTGGTTACTAAGGTCGCCACAGTGGCGATTAGGGTGGTAATTGATTTGATACGCATACTTGCTCCAATCAAGTTTAGGATGAGACAAGTATAGCGGAGGGCTATAATAAGCAGAATTCAGTTTAATTTGGGTTAGGTATAAAATATCTGATATCAGTTTATGTCTTACTTTGTGCAATTACGAACCTTCGTTGAAGTCTATCGCTGTTTGAATATCTCTCGAGCGGCGAAAAATCTGGGGCTATCACAGCCGGCGGCGACAGCGCATATTCAAACGGTGGAGTCGGCCGTGGGAAAATCGCTCTTTACGCGCCGTCATCGCGGGGTTGAGCCGACCAACATAGCGCATGAGTTGGCGGCCCAGTTGGGCAGCCATTTCGATGCCATAGAACAAAAAATGGCGTCAACGCGCAGTCGCTCTACCGATGTGCAAGGAACCATTACCCTCGCCGGGCCCGCCGAATACATTAGTTACGTGGCCTCCGCGCAGCTTGCAAATCTATTGCAGGGGGGCAATGTGACGGTCACCATCTTGCCCGGTAATCGCGAGCAAATTTATTCGGCATTGGACAGTGGCAATGCCGATTTAGCGATCACCGCCTCATTACCCGATAGTAAGGTTTATGACTATCAGGTGCTCGATAGTGAGAGGCTGATGCTGGTTGCACACCGCTTGCTTGCCGATGCGCTTGCCCAAGCACCAATCGATGCCAGCGTTTTAAACACTTTGCCAGTGGTGAGCTACGATGCTCAGCTACCGCTTATTCGAGAATATTTTGATGTGATTTTTAAAGCTCACTGTCGCTCGCCAATCGTGGCGACCTGCCCTGATATTCGTGCCCTGGCGGGGATTGTGCGCACCGGCGTGGGTTATTCGGTGTTGCCGGACTACTTGTGTCATGACGATATTCGCAGCGGACGTTTGGTGCAGTTGGGCCCCGAGGGACCGGAAAACAATATTTATTTGGCCTGGCGTAAAGGCGCGTTGGCACATCCTAGAGTTAACTATGCGCGAGATATTATGATGGCGTTTTCCAACATTAATCGCTACGCATTTCATCGCGAATAAGTGTATTGGCTCTTTTGTTTTGCCTGCACTAACACCACAATAGAGTTTTACAGTGCCCATGGGAGGGAATGATGTCGGTAGAAAAAACCCGCTTAGCCATTTGTAATCTGACCAAAGAGCAATACCCACAGATTAAAACACTGATGGACGAAGCTTACCCCGATTTAGGTGGTGCCTGGCCTAGCCACACGATTTTCCGTTTGATTGACCAGTTTCCTGAAGGGCAAATTGGCATTGTTGATGATGAGCAGTTAGTAGGCATCGCCCTCAGTGTGCAGGTTGACTATGCGCGCTTCTCTAACCCTCATACTTATGATGATATCGTCGATGGCCATGACCGAGTGTTTAGCGACCCTAATGGCGATGCATTGTACGGCTTAGATGTGGCGATTGCCGCGAGTCACCGAGGCATGCGTTTAGGAAGACGTTTGTATGATGCGCGTAAAGAGCTATGCCGGCAGTATAACTTAAGGGCTATTTTAGCCGGAGGCCGTATACCGCTCTATCACAACTATCGCGCCCAGATGTCGCCTATGGAATACATCGAAAAAGTGGATAGGAAAGAGGTGTATGACCCAATCCTCAGCTTTCAGCTTGCCAACGACTTTCAGGTCAAGCGGCTGTTAAAAAAGTACCTGCCAGAGGATGAAGAATCGGTGGGTTATGCCACCTTATTGGAGTGGAATAATATTCTCTTTGAGCCTACGGATACAGTTATTGAAAGCACCAAGTCGATTGTTCGTGTGGGTGCGGTGCAATGGCAGATGCGCAGTGTTGAAAGCGTCGATGAGCTGCTTAAGCAAGTGGAGTATTTTGTCGATACTGTTTCCGATTACCAAAGTGATTTCATCCTCTTCCCTGAGTTCTTCAATATGCCGTTGATGGGCATACAAGAACATCGCAGCCAGACCGAGGCGATTCGCTTTTTAGCTGAGTATACCAGCACGCTCGTTGATGCGATGTCGCGTATGGCGGTGGAGTACAACGCCAATATTATCACCGGCTCAATGCCGGTTGCTGAGAATGACACTATTTATAATGTCAGTTATCTGTGCCATCGCAGTGGTAAAGTGGATGAACAACGCAAAATCCATATTACACCTCATGAGGCCAATGATTGGGTGATCCAAGGCGGTGATAAAATAGCGGTATTTGACACTGATGCCGGACGAGTAGGAATTCAGATTTGCTACGACGTAGAGTTTCCCGAACTGGCGCGTATTCTAGCCGAGCAGGGGCTAGATATTCTCTTTGTACCCTTTTGGACTGATACCAAAAACAGCTACTTACGCGTGCGCCATTGTGCCCAAGCGCGCGCCATTGAAAATGAATGCTATGTAGTCATCGCAGGCAGTGTGGGTAATTTACCGGAAGTGGAAAGTTTAGACGTGCAGTACTCGCAAGCTGCGGTATTAACGCCATCGGATTTTTCTTTTCCTCATGATGCTTGCTTGAACGAAGCCACGCCTAACACTGAAATGTTGTTGTTCTCTGATCTTGATATGGATAAGTTGAAAATTCTCCACAGTGAAGGCACAGTGCGCAACCTTAAGGATCGTCGCGATGATCTGTACCAAGTAAAGTTAGTTAAAGGAGCCTCTTAATGGCGTGGTTGTATTTGATTTGCGCAGGGTTATTTGAAATTGGTTGGCCAGTGGGGTTAAAACTGGCTCAGGAGCCACAAACGCGCTGGTTAGGGGTCGCTATGGCAATTGTATTTATGGGTGTTAGTGGCTTTTTACTTTGGCTGGCGCAAAAGACCATTCCTATTGGCACAGCCTATGCGGTTTGGACAGGCATAGGCGCCGCAGGCACCTTCTTGGTTGGGGTGTTCTTCTACGGCGATAGCTCATCATTAATGCGTTATTTCGGCGTGTTATTGATTATCGCTGGAGTGATTACCTTAAAGGTGGCGAACTAGGGGTAGGTGACGGTGATTAAATCACCGTCGACCACACACTTAAAAATTTTATCATTTATCCATTGTTGGCTTACCATATAAGTGCTTGCGCCCACCTCCTCTTGAGTGGCGACGACATCCTTATCAATATGCAGTAACTCACCACTACTAGGTAATAGCATTGACATCCAACCATATTCCTCTTGGGGTACCTAGGTGTAAAACCCAAAACAGCCTTGCTTCTTGCCAAAACATATAAGTGTATTCGCTGCCTTCGCGGTAGTGAGCAACATAAAAGTGGTGCTGCCCCGATAGTTCAGGTCTTCTTTGCTCGATAACGTGTAATAAGGTGGATTTAAAGTAGTTAAAGCCAGGGTTATCCGTTATGGAAGTTAGCTCTTTATCTTCAGAATGAGCCTGTGCAGTGAACATTGTTAAGAGAATAACGATAAGGGTAATATAAGTGAGCTGCTTAGTTCCTTGCATGGGGGGTTCCTTTTCTATCCGTGCCCAAGAATACTACTACATACAATGGCTATTAAATAAATGAGATAAGCAATTTTGAGCCTAAAAGCGGTGCCTATACAACAGAGGCTTTCTCAATTAATCGCTGAGCTCTAAGCTAACGCAGAAAAGGCGGGCAGCGACAACAAGTAAGGGAAGATGCTTGCTCTCACCTTTAAAGTTAAACCAGGAGATTTAAACAATGAAGAGCTATCGCTTTTTCGCCTCGATTATTTTTCTTTTATTAAGCCAATTTGTTAGTGCTTCTGATTGCCTCGCTATCAAAGTTACTAAGCCTATTGAAGTTGTTAATAATAAAGCCGGTGTGGGTTTTACTCAGGTAAAGCTTCTCCATAAAGATAAATCAGGAATTTGCTTGCCGACCCAAGACACTTATATTCTCAGTTACGATGAGAATAAGGTGCCATTTTTGGCTGCAAGGATACAAGGGCACACGCCGAGTATCACTTTCGTTAATAAAAACGGTGTTGATTATGCGCTTGTGAAGTATTACTCGGGGAACAAACTGCTAGTTTTGAAAGGGTTTGTGTATAAACATTCTAGCCTGGAAGCGATCAGCGACTTTACACTGACGAGTAATATCAGCCGCATAGAAGTGAATGATACCGATATCACCGTCTATAATTTAGAGCGTCATGAAGACGATGTCACAACAACGTCGACTACCTTTGGCTTCGATATATCGGGTACGTTTATTAAGTAGTCGACATAGATGTTTTGGCTCGGCATTCACCTACATGCGTGTTGAGCCTATACCGCGTGGCAATATACAGCGCGATGTTAGTATATTTAACCCGCTGTTATCCCCACATCACTGCAATTGCTGCTATAGCAATCAGCAGCAGGCCTAGGCTATCACGGCGTTTTACTGGCTGTTTGAGCCATAGATAGGAGATTAGCATAGTGAAAAATACCTCCACTTGGCCCAAGGTTTTTACATAGGCGACGTGCTCTAAACTCATCGCACTAAACCAGCCAATAGAGCCAATGCAGCTGGTTAAGCTGATCCAAGCCGTTAGTCGCCGATATCGCCATAAACTTAATAATGCGGGCCGATCTTTATAGCCGAGATAGGCCAGTAAAATCAGGGTTTGCAGGGTAATTACAAACAATAACACCCAAGCAGCACTATGCGGAAAGGTCAGTCCTGAACTGAGGCTCGCTTGGCGCACCCATAAAGAGGTGAGGGCGAAACTACTGCCACAGGCAAGCCCAAGCAACACCGTTGGCCCATTGAGAGCGCGTAAGCTTGGGCCCGACAACAGCATGACCGCAATGGCGCCGAGAATAACCCCAAACCAGCCCAATATCGAGAGCGTTGAGCCAAAAAATAACATACCTAAAATAGCCGCGACCAAGGCTTCGCTCTTTGCCAGCCCTGCGCCCACAGCGTAGTTGTTCATTTTGAATAACCGTACCATCAAGGCGGTGGCGAGTATTTGCATCAGCGCTGCGCCAACGACGTAGTAGAGTAAGGTCGGTGATGGGGTGATCAGTTGGGTTGGTTGGACTTGGTAAAGTACAACAAGATAAACACCAGCGAGTGGGCCGGCAACGATAAACCGTGCGAGGGTGACCGCAAGGCTGGAGGTATGGCAACTCAGCTGGCTCTGCAGAGCGTTGCGCCAGCTTTGCGAAAAGGCCGCTAACAATGTCAACAACACCCAAGCCATGAATTCAACCAACAAGAAAAACTTTAAGTTATCATGGTGTTGTAGCGTTGGCGAATGAGGAAATTAGATACTCATTATTAACCAAGGTAATAACTACCCCAAGGTACTTGTAGGCGTAGGTAGGATAAACCCAATACCAAGCCAAGCCTGATATTGGGTGCATATCATCGTGCGCTTAAAACCCGGCTACCGGGCCTTTAACAAACTTCTGGGTGGGGGTGAATTTCAGCATCCGAGTGTGGTCACTTAACTCAACATCCACCAACTTGAATGGCCCCGTTGCTGCGGTGGCAACATCGAAAGGCAGGGTAAAGGTATCAACACCTTTTATCGCTTTCGCGACCTCGACAGTAGCCAGCTTGGTTGCCTTACCTGCTACCATTCCTTGCAGCGTAGCGCGAATAGCGTAACGGCCTTCATCACTCACATTCACCGGTACGCTGGCTTGGAAACGGTTATTACCGAGCGCACTTACTTTTGCGGTTTTCATGGTAATAGTGTCTTTACTATACACAAAAGGCAGTTTTATGGTGCGTTTAACCTGTTGGCCGTTAATGTTTACTGTGGTGTCGGCTTCTATTTCATAAAATCCTTGCGCCGCTCCTACATGCTGTAACGGCTGGCTGAAAATCACTTTACCATTGGCGTACCGAGCAGATAGTTGTTCATTCACCGGGCTGTGAACGCGCAGCGAAACATTGTTGGCAGCCTTGCTAGCGTTGCCCTGCTGCGCCATAGATAAGTCCATAGCAAGAGAACGCTGTTGTTCATCGACCCTGAAATCAGCTTCGGCTTTAAGTGCATAGGGCGAACCTTTCTCTACCACATGCACTAAGTATTGGTCATCGTCACCCAGTGGTTGAGTACTTTGTAGCATCGGTTTGCCCTGCGCACTGACATTTTTGAGCTGAATGGCCACACTGCCATCTTTAAAGCCCGCTTGGTGCATTTGTTGCTGCGCAGCTATGCTTTTTAGCGCCAGTGTGGCGTTGCTTTTTGCATCTCGCAGTTGCAGTTTATCCATTTGTAATTGTTGCGGTTTAATCACGGTGCCGCTGTCAAAACGCGCTTTTGGCGCAACGCGGATAAGGTGGTCGGCTTGGGTGACGTGCACAGCCACACCTTGTTTAAGCTCTCGACCACTGACCGTTTGCCAGTATTCATGGCTGCTTTTTGTTAACTGTTGCAAGCTGGTGTTGTCGCCTTGATATACATTAGGCCACTGATATATGGTTTGTTCATTGGCCATTGCGGCGCTGGTCATCATCGCCAGAGCACTCAGGGTTAGTGTGTATTTCATGTCTGGCTCCTATATTCTGTTTTTCAGCATATCGCCCAGGCCAAAGCAGTCGCGACGACTTTGCTGGTGGCTTAGTGGCTCTCTGCCACGGGTGCGTGATTTATCGGTAAACCATACTGAGCCCGCTAGAGCTTGAGAACTGCACTCTAAAAAACCATCGGAACAGTCATCTAACCAGTTTTGCGTGACCTCTAGGCCAACTTGATTTTGATAACCACCGCAATAACTATCCGAATCCCACACCGCAGATTCAACGTCGCTGCCGATCACGGTTTCAAAACGTGAGGGGAGGGTTGGGCGATTCGGTGTACCTTTTAACCACTCGGCATTATAAGCAGCCATCCAAGATACTTGCTGTTGTTTTACTGCGTCATTGCCGTAGCCGAGGATCCAACCTAACCCTTGTTCAAAGGTGTTACCGGCAATCACCGCATCGGCCAAAGGGGTGCCGCCACTGGAAGGGGCCAAGGCGATGGTGTGATTGACTTTATTGATGATACTTGGGTAACGGCTATCCCACGTGGGGTTGGAGAGGAGCCAACGCACGACATTGCCGCCGTTTGAATGAGTGATCAGCGTTAAGTCAGTAATATTTTTGTTGGCAATAAAGCTGTTTAATGAGTCGGCTAGGCAACCTGCGGCGCCTTCGGCCCACATAAACTGCTCAAAGTCACAATTAATCACCGTAAAGTTATTGGGGTTGGCAATGCCTTGGCGAACCTTATCAACAAAACCACTGGTCCAGTAGTCGTTATAGGCATCGCTTTGCTGGCCTGTGCCGTGAATGAAGGCAACGCCCTCAGTTGCAAAAACGCCTTGGCTCATTCCGAGCGTAAGCGCGAGAGAGATTAGTTTTATTTTCATGTGTGTTCCTGTTGATTGTTATTTCCATCAGGGTAGAGGTGTGACCTCCGATCAGAAAATAGACTAAAGAGGTACAATTGCAAGCTGAAATTTACAATTATTTAACCTTGGTGTCTGTTTTAGGGGCTAAAATAGGAGCTGTGATGCGTAAAAAACAATAACCTAGCACCGGGCTTATCATTGGATTAGGGTAGTACCAAGCCTGTGGCCTTTAAAAAGGAACGATTATGAGTGTATTAGTTGTGTGTGCGTTGATCGCCTGTGTGTTACCTATACTTGCCAAAGCGCCGCTCGCTTGGGCGCAGAACCAGCAAGGGGGGTACGATAATCGCCACCCTAGGGCGCAACAACAAGCGCTTACCGGCTTTGGCGCAAGAGCATTAGCAGCGCACCAAAATAGCTTCGAGTCCCTGATTATTTTTGCTGTGGCATTAGCTGTGGTGATTGGCGCCAATAAACAAGCCGCAGTTATGGATACCTTAGCTATCAGCTATATTGTTGCGCGGGTGTTGTACTGTCTTTGCTATTGGTTTGATTTACACTTGTTGCGCTCATTAATTTGGGCGGTTTCCTATGCCTGTCCCATTGCTATGATCGCACTGAGTATTTAGCACTTTTCTGGTGTTAACGAAAAACACAAAGCAAGCACCTAATTTAAGGGGCTTGCTTTGTGTTTTTGTTGGTCGCGAATTAGTGCGAAGTGACGTTAATGCGCTCGGTTAAATCAGGCAATTGCACGTCGTTGCTGAGTTTGAAATCAAGTTGCACTAGGTGCTCATGCTCAGGATCCGAATAAGGCTGGTACTGCCATTGTTCAAGCGCGCGCACCGCCTCTTTGTCAAACACTTGGGCCGGCTGTGATTTCACCACCGTAACATTGTTCACCGAACCATCTTGCGCAATTTGGAATCGCAAAACCACAGAACCGGAAATGTTTTGTTCCGCAGCCTCAATTGGGTACTTTGGTTCTATGCGCATCACTGCTTGCGGTTGGTCGGTTTTGTCTTGATTGTGCCCTTCACCTGCTTGTGTTGTGGCAATCAGCGTTAGGCTCGCGAATGCGAGTAAAATACTCAGCACTTTAGCGACGATATGACCCCGATTCGCCGATTGCATATTATGTAAGCGTTGTAACATCATGTTTTTATCTCCGTAGTATGAATAAGCCAAGCTGTGCAGTTGCGAACGACTCGCACACTCGACCATGGATTTGCCATACAGCAAGCGCTGTGTGGCCGATTTGTTTACCAATACCAGTTCATCGCATGCCAGCTCCTGGGTGCGTCTTAAGCTGAAGTATCCTAGCCATATCAGTGGGTTGAACCACATTAAAATCACACAACCTAACGCAGCGGCATTAATGATGTTGTCATGGCGTCTTAGGTGCACATGCTCATGTTCAATCATCAAAGCCAAGGTGTCGGGGTTATGCTGTGTTACCAAATAGCTAGGTAGCACAATACGTGGCCTTATAAAGCCGATAAGCATGGGGGAGCTTATTTTTGTGCTCTCGTAAATAGGCAGTGATGCATTACTTACGCTGACAGTGCTGGTCAGTTTAGCGCCTATGCGGCGTTGGAACTGTGCATGCTGCAAGAAAACAACTAGCAATAACACTGTGACCACAAACCAATAAGCGATTTCCCAATTCATGCTAACGTGCGTACTCGCTTGCTGCAGAGGCGTCACGATGTAACTGTTTAGCACTGTGGGTGATGCCACTGACTGGCTGAGCTCAACATGTTGCGCTATGAGCGCTGCAGGAACCACAAGCCACAGGCCGTATATAAAACGGGCGGTCAATGATTTAAGGGCATAGCGCTCGACAATAACAAGTGTTATTAACAACGCAGAGAGCCAAGCTTGTTGGGCGATGATCCAGGCAAACATATTACTTTCCTTGTTGGTCTTCCCACTCTTTTATAACGGCTTTGAGTTCGTTGATATCTTGCTGTGACAGTTGCTCTGTTTTCGCAAAACCGCTGACTAATGGCGCAATACGGCCACTGAAAAATCGTTGTATTAAGCTTTTACTTTGCTTGAGGGTATATTCTTCGCGGCCAATTGTGGGTGTGTAACTGTATAAACGACCCTGTTTTTCAAAGCTGACCGCCTGTTTTTTTACTAGTCGGCCTAACAGCGTTTTTATGGTTTTTTCATGCCACTGGGTGTCGTCGCTCAGGCGTGCAACCACCTCGCTGGCTTTCGCTGGATGGCCTTGCCAAAGGGCTTCCATAACGGCAAATTCGGCTTTCGACAACTCGATCATAGTATTGCTCACAAATGTAATTCTTAAGCTAAAGATTACACTTGTAGTCAATGTCGTCAAGTTATTTTTGTAATCCGTACACCTGCTCCGGTGTCAGTGCTTGAAAATGGTGTTCGTTGATCAGCTCGGGTTGCAGTACATAGTCTCCTATACGCACACGCATAAGGTCGATAACCCGGTAGCCGCAGTGCTTCGCCATTTTACGAATTTGCCGATTAAGCCCTTGGGTCAGGATGATTTTAAAGCGAGTTGTTGAAAGAGGTTCGCAAACACAGGGACGCGTCGTGTGTTCGCCCAGAATAATACCACTGCGCATTTGCACAAAAAACTCGGGGTTTAATGGTTTATCAACTTCAACCCAATACTCTTTTTGATGCGCAAAGTCGGGGTGTGAGAGGCGTTGGCACAGCGCACCGTCATTGGTCAATATCAGTAATCCGCGTGAGTCTTTATCAAGGCGACCAACCGGGTAAACACGGGGCCCTGCTGGGAGGTGATGAATAAGACTTTGAGGGTTGTGTGGTTGCAGCTTGCAATCAATGCCCACCGGTTTGTGATAAGCAAAATAACATTTCGGCGCCAGTCCCAGCACTTCCTCGCCATCCACGGTGACATGGTCATGGGCACTGACATGGGTAATGTGTTGCGCCAAGGCACCGTTGACTCTCACTCGCTCGGCGGTAATCAGCCTTGAGGCTTGGCGGCGTGAGCAAACGCCAGCATGAGATAAAAACTTAGCGACACGAATAGGCGGTGACATGATTATTACTGTAACTAACGGACAAGGCCATCATAGCATGCTTTAATCGCCATGGCCTTTGCTTACGTATAGCTTTAAACCTTAATGTTTGGAGCAAATCATGGGTATCGACTTTACTAACCTGCAGCATCATCAACCGATTCAAAAAGTAGTGATCCACTCATTGGATATGGCGTTGTATCAAGTATCGGTAGTAATCAACAATATTGAATACTATGTCAAAGACCCTCGAGGCGAGATTCTCAAAGCCAATAGCCCATTGCATATTCAAAAGCTGTTCGATGATATTGCCTATCACTCCATGGTACTGCGCCATAGCAGTGCTTACGATGAAATGTGCGGTCAGCCGACTCGCCAACAAGATAACACTTTAGAAGTGCCCTACGGCAAAAACGGTTACTACTAATGGTGCTGCGTACTTTTGTTTCAATCGCTGTACTCTAGGTAGAAAGAAAATAACCCTATTAACAGTCTGGTCAATTGCCTCACTATATGTAAATCTGCATAGCATTAGGGACAACAAGGGGTTAGCTGATGAGCGACTTTTTCATTTACGCCATCGACTTTTTGACCAGTCTGTTTTTACTGGCGTTGGGCATCATCGTACTGGTGGTGATTTATTTTTATATTGTTGATGTTAATCAGAACAAGCATGCAATTCGTCGAAACTATCCAGTTATTGGTCGGTTTCGTTATTTTTTCGAGCGCCAAGGCGAGTTTTTTCGGCAATATTTCTTTGCCATGGACCGCGAGGAAATGCCGTTCAACCGTGCCGAGCGCAGCTGGGTATACAAAGCGGCGAAAAATGTTGATCGCACCTCTGCATTTGGCTCCACACAAAGCTTAGACCCCGCCGGCACTATTATGTTTATGAATTGTGCCTTTCCCACCTTAGAAGAAGACGCCATCGACCCTGAGCCGATTGTGCTCGGTGAGCAATCTCGCCACCCCTACACCGCGAAGGCGGTGTTTAATATCTCTGGCATGAGTTATGGCGCTTTATCTAAACGCGCCGTGTTGGCGCTATCGCGCGGAGCCCGCCAAGCGGGGTGCTGGGTGAATACCGGTGAGGGGGGATTGAGCCCCTATCACCTTGAGGGTGGCGCCGATATTGTCTTTCAAATTGGCACCGCCAAATATGGGGTGCGTGATGAGCATGGCCAGCTCAGTGATCATAAACTCAAGGAAGTGGCGGCCCACGAGCAAGTGAAAATGTTCGAGATCAAAATGAGTCAAGGTGCAAAGCCCGGTAAAGGCGGGATGTTACCTGGGGTTAAGGTCAACGCTGAAATCGCCAAAATTCGTGGTATTCCTGAGGGCAAAGACTCCATTAGCCCGAATGGACATCCGGAAATTAAAAGCGTTAGTGATTTGCTGGATATGATAAACCACGTGCGTGAGGTGACCGGGAAGCCAACGGGATTTAAAGCGGTATTAGGGGAAACTCAGTGGCTTGAGCAACTGGTGGCCCTGATTAAACAACGTGGCGAGCACAGTGCGCCAGATTTTATCACTATTGATAGCGCCGATGGTGGCACTGGCGCCGCCCCTCAACCGCTGCTGGACTCGGTTGGTTTGCCATTGAAAGAGAGCCTGCCTTGGGTGGTCGACTTGCTTGAGCGTAATGGATTACGTGGTCGTATTCGTGTCGTTGTTTCTGGCAAGTTGATTGTGCCTTCCAAAGTGGCCTGGGCGATTGCCTTGGGCGCTGACTTTGTGGTCTCGGCTCGTGGCCACATGTTTTCCTTGGGGTGTATTCAGGCGCTGCAATGCAACAAAGATACTTGTCCCACAGGGATCACCACCCATAACCCGAAACTGATGAAAGGGCTTGATGTGGTTGATAAAACTCAGCGCGTTGCGAACTACAACAAATATATTCACTATGGCATCGGTCTGATTGCTCACTCCTGTGGGGTGAATAACATACGTGGCCTGAATCGTCAGCATGTGCGCGTGGTGCAAGAAGACGGTTTGTCGCAAACCTTGGATGAGATGTACGCGCATTACAAATGACCGCGCTAACGAGCTAGGGGCTGTTGTTACAATCAATTGTTAGCAGGGTGCTAGACAATGCCCTGCAGCGGTTTTCTCTGCCTAGGCATTGCATGGTATTCTTAGCGCTACGAGGCCAATCGCGCCCTGTTTAAAAGGCTAAGTACAATGGATAATCAACCCAATAACCCCCTGCATGGCGTTAAGCTGGAACAAATAGTGACTCGTCTAGTCGAGCACTATGGCTGGCAGGTGCTAGCGCAGCACATCAATATTAATAGCTTTAAGAATGACCCCTCGGTGAAATCATCGCTGAAGTTCTTACGTCGTACTCCTTGGGCGAGAGAGGAAGTAGAGCAGCTTTATATTAAAACCTTCCACACGTGGCCATACAACGTCCAACAATAATGTTATTCGTGTCCCGATAAGGATTTTGCGCAACGCGCTAAAAATAGCGTATGGTGAGTATGAACGACTAAGGATAGGAACATACTCATGACCCAGAAACAGCACTTTACTTTACGGTGGCTAGTGCCTCAGGCTTTACTGCAAAGTGCCTTGCTGGTGTGGCTGTACTTAGCCGTTGATAATGGCAACTGGCCAGCGCAATCGCCCACCTGGTTGGTGGGGTTAGTTACCCTGACTATCGTCTTTCCTGGATTATGCTACCCGCGATTAGAACGCGCAGGTTGGCGGCGCTTTTTAACTTTAGCCGTGCCCTACTCGCTGTTGTTGAGTGTGTTGGGGATGTATATCGGTGCGCAGCAGCCACAACAAGAGCTCTTTAATAACGACGCGTTGATTGTCACCTTTGTATTATGTGCCTTAATCACCACGTTAAAGTTACTTAATGTAGCCACTTTGTATAGCAGAGGCGAGCCGATCACCTATCGGCAGTTGTACGAGCTATCTTGGCAGCATTTTATTCAGTTCAGTTTATGTTGCTTCTTTGCTTTAGCTTTATGGCTTATTTTGCTTCTTGGTGGCGAGCTATTCAGCACCATCGGCATTGAAATTTTAGCTGATCTGCTCGATGAACCTTGGGTTAGTATTCCAGTGCTTACCTGTGCGTTTGCTGGATCTGCTATTGCCCTTAGAAGCATGCTTTCGGCCGTCGAAAATATTGAAAAGCTACTGAAAATTTTAGCCAAATTTTTACTGCCCGTGCTTGCTGTGCTGGCCATTACCTTTATCGCCAGCTTGCCATTTACCGGATTAGAGTCGCTCTGGCGGCTGGAGAACAGCACCTTAATGCTACTGTGGATGCAAGCGAGTTTGTTGTTCTTCTTTAATACCGTGTACAGCCGAACCGATGCTCTGCCTTACTATCACTGGTGGCGTGGGGTGATGCTATTGGCGCTGCTGACTTTACCGCTATACGCAATGTTGGCACATTACGGCCTGTGGCTGCGCATTGAACAGTATGGCCTGACAGTGAGCCGGGGGTGGGGAGTGCTGATCAGCGCCACCTTGGCATACTTTGCCTTCAGTTACTGCGGGGCTATCATCATCAAGCGCCAGCAATGGCTCATTTGGGTGCACAAAATCAACGTTATCGGCTGCGCCGCATTATTTGTGGCGTTGTTGGCGGTCAATTCACCGCTTGCTAATTTGCAACAGCTCAGTGCCCAAAGCCAAGTACACCGATTGCAATCGGGGCAAGTCAGTGCCGATGAGTTTGATGTGTATTACTTTTACAGTGAACTTGGCAAGGCTGGCTTTGAGGCGCTGCAGCAAATACAACAGCATACTGATAATGACTCTCTTAAAGCGCGTATAGTTCGCTTATATGCTAATCGTGATGAACCCAGCGACTTTGAAAAATGGCGGTCACAATGGCTGCAAGGGGTGCGCATTGCCAATGCGGCTAATCAACCTCCTTCCAGCTTGTTACAGTTTATCCATAGCAATAACTTCTACAAATATTATGGCAAGGGGGCTTCTTTATACCTCATTGCTGCCGATGTGAACCAAGATCAGCAGTTAGAATGGCTATTGCTGCACCAGCAACACAATTATCTGCAAGGGGTGATGTTCACCGAAAACCAGCAACAGCAGTGGCAGAGTTATCACTTGCAAGTGGCCAACGCCACTGACGATGAAGAGCAAATTAAGCAGGCTTTGGCAGCAGGGGAGTTTACTTTAACAACGCCGCAATGGCAGCATATCGATATAGGTGGGGCGCGTTTATCGGTGCCAGTAAATATCTATGAGCAACAGGAGTAACGATGTCGAAACTAACCGTCGCTTTGCTACAGCATGACATTCACTGGTTGGACGTAGAGGCAAACCTCGCACATTTAGCGACGCAGCTACAATCGCTACCAGAGGTTGATTTAATCTTGCTGAGTGAGACCTTTGCCACTGGATTCGCTGTCGCCGAACCAAATGTTGAGCGTCATAGCGAGCGCATTATTGTTTGGCTTAAAGACCAGGCCCAGCGCCGCCAAGCGGTTTTGTGCGCCAGTGTTATTAGTGCCGACGAGACAGGCAAGTTTAACCGCCTGTATTGGGTGCAGCCCAGTGGCGAGCTGGATTATTACGATAAACGCCATCTATTTTGCTTAGGCAAAGAGGGTGAGCACATGGACGCCGGCACAGCGCGCAAGGTGTTCACCGTAAAAGGGGTCAGAGTCCTTCCTCAAGTATGTTATGACCTGCGTTTTGGCGTATTCCAACGTAACCGTAATGATTATGATGTGATGGTTAATATTGCTAATTGGCCAGCTGCTCGGCGCGATGCCTGGGATACGTTATTAAAAGCCCGGGCCATAGAAAATCAGTGTTACGTGTTAGCGGTCAACCGGGTTGGTGAAGATGGTCAAGGTGTTGAGCACAATGGCGGCACCGCAGCTTATCGCTTCGATGGCAAGCTGCTCGCTTATGGCGAGGATAATAAGGCCCAGACGATTACGGTCACCTTGGATTTAGCGCAGCTAGAGGACTATAAGGAATCTTTTCCCGCATGGCAGGATGCGGATGACTTTGAGCTCAACTTGTAAACCCCTGGCCACGGCATAATCACTTTTAAGCTGCTAGGCTAAGAGGATTAGCAATAACAAGGAGGTGTGCGGTGACTCAGATTACTCTTTTCACCTACGACTGGGTGCCAGAACTACCGCGTGGCTATGTGCGTGATTTGCGCGTACGTTGGGCGTTAAAAGAAGCCGGTCTTGATTACCGCGTTGCCACTGTGGCATTTAAAAATAGAAGCGCTGAGCATTTTGCCCGGCAACCGTTTGGGCAAATTCCCTGGCTCGAAGATGGCGAGCTGTCGGTGTTTGAAAGCGGCGCTATCTTGTTACATCTCGGCGAGAAAAGTACCGCACTGACGCCCAGTGTCGCCAGCGAACGGAGTAAAGTGATTGAATGGGTTTTTGCGGCGTTAAACTCGGTTGAAGCCGCTAGTTTACCCTGGTCTATTTACCAGTTCTGTGGTGATAGCAATGACACCCCAGCCCGAAAGCAGTTAGATGCCTTTTTACGCGCTCGACTGACGCACATGGAGCAAGTGTTGACGCAGCGGCAGTGGTTGGCCGCTGACTTTTCTATCGCCGATATTTTAATGGCCGATGTACTGCGGTTAGTGGCGCGCTTTGACGCCTTGGCTGAGTTTAAAGCCTGTAATGCGTACCTTCAGCGGGCTTGTGCTCGGCCTGCATTTGAGGCGGCACTGCAAGAGCAACTAGCTCAGTATGGAGAGCCTTCTGCAGATCAACCCAAGGCTTAATCAACGCCATGAAGAACTGGTATAATCGTTATTCGATTATTAGTTCTGAGCTGGTATGTTGATTTTACCTGTGCTTTTAGCGGGCGGCAGCGGTACGCGTTTATGGCCGTTATCGCGCCAAGACCGTCCAAAACAATTCTTATGCCTAGATGGCGAGCATTCACTGTTACAGCAGGCTGCACTGCGAGTACAGCATCACAGCTTGCTGCCTCCGCTGGTGGTGTGTAACGCCGAACATCGATTTATGGTCGCACAGCAATTACTCGAAGTAGGGGTTGACCCCTGTGCCATTATTCTCGAGCCACAGAGCAAAAATACTGCCGCAGCGGTGGCCATTGCCGCGCTGTGGGCACAGCAACATTATCCCGATGCGAGCTTATTTGTGACCCCGGCGGATCATGCGATTGCCAATCCCGCGTGTTTAATTGAGCGTTTACCGGCGTTAGCGCAGCACAGTGATCAGGCGCTACTTACGTTTGCCATTGAACCCACGCGCGCCGCCACAGAATATGGCTACATTTTAAAAGGTAAAGCCGCAGCACAGGCGACCAATCTATTTCATGTACAGCACTTTAAGGAAAAGCCCTCATACGCGCTAGCGCAGCAGTATATCGAACACGGGAACTACTACTGGAATTCCGGCATGTTTATGTTTACCAGTGGCTGTTTTGTGCGAGAGCTAGAGCAACACCAACCGCAGATGATGGCTGCGCTGCGCAAAGCGGCGCACTTTCACAGCGATCTTGATTTTGTTCGTGTCGATGCCGATGCCTGGCAACACGTGCCCAGTGACTCTATTGATTATGCTCTGCTGGAACATAGCGAACAGGTGCTGACTTGCCCGTTGCCACTGCAATGGGCCGACCTAGGTAGCTTTGCGCAAGTATGGCAACACACAGAGCAAGATCATCAGGGCAATGCGGTGATTGGTGAGGCGGTGCTGCAAGATAGTCATAACAACTTAGTGGTGACTGACGAGCATCAGGTGGTGGCGACCTTAGGAGTGCATGATTTGGCAGTAGTGCAAAGCGGTGATACCACCTTGGTGGCAGCCAAATCGCAGCTGCACACTATGCCAGCTCTACTTAGCCAAGTCAGTGAGCAATACCCACAGCGGCGTTTGCGTCACCGCCAAGTATTTCGACCTTGGGGCAGCTACGAGGTGCTCAATGAGGGGCCAGGTTTTAAAGTAAAGCACATTATGCTTCATGCCAAGACGCGACTGTCTTTGCAGCTACATCAACATCGCGCTGAACATTGGGTGGTTGTTAGCGGCACTGTGCTGGTGGAGATTGATGGCCAGCAAAGCCAGCTCAGCGCCGGACAATCAACCTTTATCGCTGCGGGACAAAAACACCGCCTGAGCAACACCTCAAACACTGTCGCGCGGGTGATTGAGGTGCAAAGCGGTGCGTATCTTGAAGAAGATGATATCGTCCGTTTTGATGATGATTATGGCCGTTAGACTTGAGCGCGCATTGATTTAAGGTACAGCTCTAAGCTTTGTTGCCATAACTCAAGGCAATCGCTTAGGTGAGTATCTAGCGGCTTATCCTCAAGCAATCGCCGTTCAATTTTCTTTAACGCCATGCCGTAGCGATTAAACCCGAGTTGCAAAGCTGTGCTGGCTTGGCGATGTAACACTTTGATGCACTGCTCTTTATCATTGGCCATAAGCTGCTGGCAACGCAGCAGTTTATTACGGGCTGAAAGCACGAACTCATTATAAATAGAGGTCAGCTCTTGCTCTTCAAAGGTATTGGCCATTTGCTCTGCGGCGGTTTCATCGTAGAGCACATCTTTAAGCTCAACGCTCAAATTAGGTGCTTGACTGGACTGCGAGTCACTTAACGCTTGGCGCAGCTTTTCTTGTTTTATAGGTTTGCCGACAATGTCTTTGATCCCCAAGGCCAGGTATTCTTTCACTTCATCGGGGCTGAGGCTGGCAGTAAAGGCTAAAAACGGCGTGCGATGATTGCGATGGTCGATATTCTTCAAGCGTCGGATCACCTCTTGGCCGCTTAAGTCGGGTAAATTCATGTCCAATAACACCACATCAAAATGATACTGCTGCATCAGTTCAATGGCGCTATGGCCATCGGTAGCGAGCTTCACTCGATGCTCGTCCTCGGCCATAAACTCTATGGCAATCTTTTGGTTAAGGTCGAGATCTTCTACTAACAACACATCAAGGCCGGTGAGGTAATGGGTCGTTTGCGGACGTTTCTCAACGAGGCTAAGCTCGCCCACAGTTAAGCGCATATCAAAGCTAAAGGTACTGCCTTTGCCAACTTCACTATCAATAATAAGCTGGCTGCCTAAGTGTTCCAGCAGCCGGCTGGTGATTGCTAAGCCCAGGCCAGAGCCGCCCTTGAGTTTACCGGCGCTACTTTGTACATAGGGTTCGGTTAAATACTGAATTTCTTCTTGTTCTATGCCGGGGCCTGAATCAATAACACTAAAGCGTAGGGTGTGCTCTTCTTGGCCTTCACGCAATAAATCTACCTGTAGAATCACTTCACCTCGGTCGGTAAATTTGATGGCATTACCTACTAGGTTAATCAGTACCTGTCGTATCTTTTGGTGGTCGCAGTAATAACAGGCTTGTCGCGGCAAGTTAAAGTTCAACTCAAACTTGACCCCTTTTTGCTCTGCCAGCGGGCTTAGCAACAAACACAGGTTATTAATCCAAGTGCGTAACTCTACGTCTTCTTCAAAGAGGGCTTCATCACTTTGGTCCAAGCTCGCATACTCAAGGACTTTATCAATGAGTAAGTTTAGCGACTCGGCTGAGTTGATAATGGCTTCACAATAGGGTTTGTTTTTGGGGTTATTGGATTGGTTCATGATCAATTGCGCACTGCCTAATATGCCATTGAGTGGGGTGCGAATCTCATGACTGACGGTAGATAAAAACAGGCCGCGAATTTCTAAATCTTTCTGCGCCTTGGCTGTGAGTTGATTAAGGTTAAGCTCGCGACGCTCGTTACAGAATAACGCCAAACCAGCAGCGTAGAGCATCGGCGCTAGCACGCCATTAATTAGCAGCGTCATACTAAACCAATCATTACGGATCAGGCTGAAACGGTCGATATCGCCAATCCAAATTGTGCGGGCGCTGAATATGCCTAAGCACATCACTAAGGCAATTAAATACACCAAACTGGCACTGGGGTATTTATGTCGTCCGTAGCGAATAACAATGTAGGTTAGACACAGTGCTTCAGCAATATGTTGTAAGTCAGACAATAACACTCTAGTACGTAAGTTACTGTCAAAGAACATAAAGTAGGTAAAGCCAAGGAGTAAAAAAGCACTAACGAAAATAAATAAGGTGGTAACAAAACCTTTGTAATCTAAAAAACGGCTGATGGCTAACACATGAATAATGGAGCCGAGCATAAAGCTAATGTTAGCCAGTACCACTAACGCCTGTGAGCCCACATCAACGGTGCTCTTCAACGCGAACAGTAAAATCGCCAATAACAAGCACACGGGATAAAACACGTACAAGCCAATACCGACAAAATTACGGTTGGCCCGCCAAGTAATAAAGTTCAGCAGCGCCATAACAAATACGGCAGCGGCACTGGTGTAAAAAAGGGCTTTTGCGTCGAGCATCAACAAGTTAAAAGTTTACGTTAGATAGCCACTACTATACGCAAAATTCACTCGATGGCCATGCGAAAAGTCACAACTCATCCGTGGTTATAGTGCTAGTCGTACTGCTTTTGTAGATAGCCCATGGTTTTAAGTTTGTGACCGACCTTCACGATTTCGTCTAATGCTGGAATAAGTTCTTGGCCAAGCTCGGTAAGCTCATACTCCACCGAGGGCGGGGAGGTATCACGTACATGGCGAACAATAACGCCGCGCTCTAATAGCTCCGTTAAGCGAGTTGAAAGTACCTTTGCCGAAATCGGCGGGATATCAATTCGCAGCTCATTAAAGCGGCGCGGTCCAGCGCGTAAACACCAAATTACATTGGGCGCCCAGGCACCGGAAATGACCGCCATACATTCTGTAAGCATACAGGGTTGGGGTGGTTTAGGGCTTTTATTCAGCCTAACTTTCAATGACATAAGAGTGACTAAGTTTCTGTGCGGTAACCCAATTCTAGCACCAAATGCATGGTTACTTCTAGTAATCTAATTTCCATTAGATATTATCTAAAGCTCCACAAGGACAACAACAGGAATACCGTGAAATGAAGCTTTATTACAAACCTGGCGCCTGCTCTATGGCCTCACATATTATCCTCAATGAGCTCGAGGTCGACTTTAAACTTGAGCGTGTTGATACCGATAAAGGTCAAACCGAGACAGGGGGTAACTACAGCGAAATTAATAGCAAGGGCTATGTGCCTGCGCTGGCCGTTGATAACCAAAAAATACTGACCGAAAATCCTGCCATTCTTGAGTATTTAGCCGATCTAAAACCACAGCTGGAGCTTGCTCCCAGCATTGGCACATGGCAGCGCTATCAGCTTCGTGAGCAGCTTGCTTACCTAAGCTCTGAGTTGCATAAGAGCTTTAGCCCCTTTTTCTCAGGAGCTGAGTTGACAGCCACACAGCGCCAGGCGGCACAGACGAAAATTGGCAAACGTCTCGCACCGATAGAAGCTCAGTTAAGTGCTGGCAGCTTATATTTGCAAGGCGATACCTTTAGCGTGGCTGATGCCTATGCCTTTGTCATTATTAACTGGTCACAGTTTATTGGCTTTTCGCTGACGCCATGGCCTGCCATTAATGCCTTCTGGCAGCGAGTTAATGCTCGCCCCAGTGTGCGCAAAGCGATGCACACCGAAGGGCTGGTGTCTGAGCAGGTCACCTCATGAAGCAGTTGCCAGAAATTACTGCGTTGTTGCAACGCTACTTCGATACCTTGTACCACTGCGACTTGCAGAAATTCGATAGCGTTTTTCATCCCCAAGCAATTTATGTGAGCGCAGATAAGCAACCTTTGCTGTATCGCGATATGCCCACCTATCGTGAGGTGATCGCTCAGCGTACATCGCCCGCTTCTCGCGGTGAGCAGCGTCAAGACAGCATAGATGCAATAGAGCTGCTTGGCGATAACACTGCACAGGCTAGGGTGCGTTGCTCTATCGGTGCTCAGGACTATGTTGATTTATTGTCACTGGTACGCAGTGCTGGGCAGTGGCGCATTATTGCAAAAGTATTTCATATTATTGATAAGTAAGGAGAAGGATATGCCCTATGTGAATATTAAAGTAACGCAAGAGGGAGTCACCCAAGCGCAAAAGTCAGCCTTAATAAAAGGGGTTACCGAGTTACTGGTTGAGGTATTAAATAAATCCCCAGCGACTACTATGGTGGTGATTGATGAAGTCGAGCTCGACAGCTGGGGTATTGGTGGCCTGCCGGTCGAGCAATACCGACGAGCAGCGCTTGAATAGCCTGGCCCGGCACATTAATACAGAGCCTTCGCGCTAGTAATGGTGCATCTTACCCTTACAAGGTATGCTACCTTGTAAGGTCTTACTGATATGCTGTTAGGTATTAAATGGCAAACCGGTCGCAACTATACGAGTATCGAGGTAATCGTTGTTCTCAATGTGGAAAATCCGTTAAGGAAATGGTGGCGCGTTATCGCACGTTTAACCGCATGTTCGAATTTCACCATGTAGATCCATCTGAAAAACATCCTCAATACTCGGCGCTGATGAACAGAACATTATCAGCTGAGCAAATTGAGGAGGTTGATAAGTGTGTTCTTCTGTGTCGAGAATGTCACGGCATTGTTCACGCGCAAAATATTGATGGATCTATTGAAATCAAATCACGAATTGATAATCGTGAAGTTGTACAAAATATCGCCGGGTGGTTCGTTGTTGACGGCGTTGATAAAACCTTAACGTTTATTTCTAACGATAGAATTTTACTCCAGCCATGCCTTGTTACAATTGGTGCTGGTGAACCCGCAGAATACTTTGTGCTAGAACTCATGCAGGAAGACAGAATGTTAAATTGGCTGCATGATCTCGAGGCTCATCATAGAATCGAGGTGATTTCAGCTGCTGATGGCACCTTATTACTTGAAATTGTGTCTGTTGCTGAAAAGTTGGCTAATGTACGCATGGCGCTAGGCTTTCCACTATTGGCGATGGAGTTTGACGTCACTGAGGGAGACTCCTCCTATCTATGGCTTCGGAACGGTATGGTGCTAACCAAGGAGGGGAAACTGTATTGTGAAGGTGAAATTAGCTTCCCTCTGAATATTCGGGTATAGACAACATGCTTAACAAAAACGTCAACTCCATGCCTGCGGCGCTGGATGCTCCTTTGTCGCACCGGTTACGTTAGCGCTATATTTAAAAGAGGGATCTGCGTGTTTAAAAAGTTTTTGAGTGGACTTGTTTTTGGCAGTGGCTTCGCCATAGCTTTCGTTTTCATCGCGTATCTTGGCTTACAAGTGGTCATTCCTGCGGCGATCAATAGCTCTAACAAAAACCCTGAGTTTCATGATGCAAAATCGGCTGAAGTCATAGAACAAGAAACTTCAATAGCCCCCATGATGACCACTGACAACGAATTTCAATTGTATAAAAACGCTCATGCAAAAATGGAAGTTCCGACTGGCGGTGGAATTTTGTCAATTACTACGATAGATACGCCGGAGGACTATAAACACCCAAGTACCTTTCAGCTGTGGATTACAGAGTCTGAATTTTGGCAAGTAAAAACAACAGAGCAAAATGTCGAGATAGAACAACTGGAATATCCAAATAGTTTGCCAATAGATGCGGTAGATACAACTATGCGTAAACAGGCTGGCTATGCAATGAGTACTATGACTGTTCATTCAGGGGAAGTTGCATCATTGAAAATGGGCAAAAGCTCTTGGCACGATAAAGACTTGAATGGGAAAATGAAAATTACAGAGGAAGGAGTGGTTTTCATACAACCCAACGAATTCTGAATACAACGAAGCATTTAAACGGGTCAATTTACTGTTGGTTGACCGCTATCCAACAGTAAATTGTCGTCTAATGAGGCGTCAGATATACATATGAGTCTTTTGCCAATGGCTGCTGTAGTGCCCAATGAAAAGGACGTGAAAGAGGCCAAAAGAATCATTGCTGAAAAGCAATTAGTGGGTTGTTACCAATAACAAAAATAGAATGAACTCATCTCAGAAGTACGAGAGCTCCCTAATTCAAAAAACGTCTTAAACTATGAAAATGCTGACTTTGCTTAAAAGAACTCCAGCTGCCATGCTGAAAAATAATATTTTCTTAACAGCTCTCTTTTTCAGTAGTTGTGCAATCTCGCAACCGACATTGACTCTGGAAGAAAATAGAGTCGCAGAGATTTACGCCAACTATGTTTCTCGCAAGTTATATGTAGAATTGTGCTCAGAGCATAATCCTGCTGAAAATTACCACTCTAGATTTGAGCAATGGACTAACAAAAACTACGCGGATATTGACTCAGGACGACTTATTCTCACGCGCTATTATTCCTCTCGAGACTCAGATATAGATTATGTTTTTAAGTGGAAAACAGATGCAGAGGGCGCATATTTCAGAGAAGCGGATGAGCAAGAGAAATTGTTAGTTTGCAAAAGGTTGATCAACTTCCTAAAGGAGTCAATTTAATGCTCAAAATTTGGATTTTCGATATAAGGCTCGAGTAAGTATGAGGCTCACAACCGTTTGAGTATTGCACTAGCATTCATATTTACAATCTTCACTTGCTCTGCCGCAGATAAATTTTACCGACAAAAAAGCCGGCAATAGCCGGCTTTGTTGATATTAGCGATTAGCGTAATTCATTGGGCATGTTAGTTTGAGCCCAAGATAATAGCTCCACACGGTTACGACACTTGGTCTTACGAAATGCACTGTATAAGTGGGTTTTAACCGTATGCGGGCTGATGTTTAAGTCTTCGGCAATTTCTTTGTTCTTAGCGCCTTTACTCATTAACGCGACGATGGCTTTCTCGCGCTTGGTCAGCTTCACCGGCTCAATATCACCTTCAGTGAGTTTGTGCAGCGAATCTTTATTAAATTGCAGCATGCGGTTCAGCACGTTACACATAACATCACGGCGATACCACAACTGATTCTCTTGAAGTAAGCGAATGCCTTTCATCATCACATCGGCATTATCTGTGGTGTAAAACACGCCACGAATACCACTTAGTAGCGCCCGATTAGCGAGCTCTGGATTCTCATCTAGATTGAACAGCACAATGTCACATTCCACTTTTAAATTGACTAAGTGCTCTTTTAAACGACTCCACGCATCGTCTGATGATGTTTCGATAAATAAGTAAGTGGTGCCAGGCTTAACCTGAGCAACGTCGGTGCCTTTATGGACTTCGAGTCCCTGTGTACGCAGAAGTGGCTCAAGGACATTGACGCCTATTTGGTTGATGGGGTCTTGTTCAAGTAATAGAAAGACAGTCTTACTCATTGTGGTTAGCGGCTCTTTTACATTATTGCCACTATCGTATCATGGAGCTCACTTCTTTTGTATTAGGTGGCTCAGAATTATTAGTGAAAAAAGATTAATAATCTTCAACTTCTGGGTATATACAGGCAGAATGCGAGGTACAGGGCAGCGGATTCAATGATAACACCTTCTTTACCTCTGCCCATATTTGTTAACCTTATAAAAGATAAGCGAAAGTTATACTTTTTTCTTATCCTGATAAGGAGGCCAACCCATTTCTTTGCCGGCCAGCATGTGCAAATGAATGTGGTAAACAGTTTGTCCGCCATGGTCATTGCAATTCATTACTACGCGATAACCTTCATCTGCAAAGCCTTGTTCTTTAGCTAGTTTTGCAGCAACAACATACAAATGCCCGACTGTGGCGGCATGTTCGTCGGTAATATCGTTAATGGTGGCTATCGGGGTTTTTGGGATAATAAGCACATGGAACGGCGCTTGGGGATTAATATCTTTAAATGCTAAAGCATGTTCGTCTTCATACACGATATCTGCTGGAATTTCGCGGTTAATAATCTTACTGAAAATGGTTTCTTCACTCACGGTGTGGTCCTTATCTTTTCATGGATGAGCCAGTAATGACAAAGAAAAGCAGAAGTGTCAAACTGAAGCTTAATCCATTTGCTAACAAGGAAATGACTATGTGGAAGAAAACGATAATGACCAGCCTAATAACACTGGCTTTGGCCCCTCAGGTGCAGGCCGAGATGGTGTACTTCCCGGAGGAAATTATTCCGTTACAGGTGGATGATAAAGAGATAGAGCAGTCATTTTTCTCAACGGTCGATGAATTGGAGCTAGCTCCAGGGCAATACCGCTTGAAGCTGCAATACAGCGATTTGTATGAAAGTGGGTTTGATGATCATCAAGTGGTGGAGTCAGAACCATTTTGGGTAAATTTAGAGGTAAAAGCGGGCGAGGATTACGATGTGATCTTTGAGCGTGCCAGTAATGCCGCAGCGGCCGAGCTTTATGCCGAAGCACCGACAGTGCGTTTACAGGCGCGGGGGCAAAAATTAGCGGCGCCGATGGCTTCTGTTGCGCCAGCTGAGGCACCACAGGCGAAGACGGTAGTCAGCGCCAATAACCCTGATAAAGAGAGCCTTGAAGCGGCCCAAGTCGTGGTTAATAACAACGTCAGTGCTGCGGCTATGCTGGACTTTTGGTGGCAGCAAGCCAGTGCGCAAGAGCGCCAAGCTTTCTTGGAGAAAGTAAAAGCAAACCAACAATAGTAAAACTAGCATCGTTGTTACAAGTACAAAAAAGGGCGATATTTCTCGCCCTTTTTGCAACGTTTAAACTGGCAAGGCCCAGTTACTTGAATAAGGCGTCGATCGTACCTTGTGCTAAGGGGTGGTAGCCTGGGCGTGCGCCCTGATAAACGTCATACGCCCAGTCGCGCTTACCGTTTGCGATAAGTGCTTTGTATAAGGGCACAATGAGTTTACGGCGGCCAATGCTGCTCAAGTGTTGGTCTAATGCAGGGTAAATCGCTTCATAACCATTGCCTACCGCTAACATAAACCATGCAAACGCCACTTCTTTATTTGTCGATGCCGTGAGGTTGAACTGCGCGTCTAGCTCTGCCATTTTATCATTGTTTAAATCACGCGGCAGGTTGTTCAAAAAGTGCAACCACTCGTGCACAGTCCAGTCAGCCGTTGGCAAGTCGCTGAGCTGCTTATCGCCTGCTAGCCAAGCTTGAGTTTGTGCATCTACTTTATCAAACACGTCAGAGGTGGGGTTAGGCGCATCGGCGGGTAACCCTGGCTGGTAAATCCACTCTTTTGCTTTTTCTAAGCTGACCACTCCAGGGTGGGCCTTTAATAAATGCTTGTCTAAGTAGGCCACAAACTCGTCGGTAGTCACAGATTGGAAAGCGTGATCGCTGAAGTATTGCTTCACAAAGGTATCGAAGGTGTCACGACCAAATTGCTGCTCCAAGTAGATAAGGAACAATTGACCTTTGGTGTATGGCACTGAGCTAAAGGCATCGTCTGGGTCACGGCCGTTTAGCTTTAAGTTTAGGCGCGTATCGGGAGCGTCAATGGTTTTTAGTTGAGCGCGTAACCCAGCGCTATCCAGGGCTTGCTCCATCACTGCGCGCTCGCGGCCAAATACCTCTTCCATGATGCGGTTTTCCACATACGAGGTGAAACCTTCGTTAAGCCATAAATCTTCCCAAGTCGCGTTCGTTACCAAGTTACCAGACCAAGAGTGGGCCAGCTCATGAGCGATAAGGTTCACTAAACTCTTATCACCGGCGACAACGGTTGGGGTGATAAAGGATAGGCGCGGGTTTTCCATACCGCCAAACGGAAAGCTTGGCGGCAGCATGAGTAAGTCGTAGCGGCCCCATGCGTATTCACCGTACATACCTTCGGTTTTATCAATCATCGCCTGAGTGTCATTAAACTCGGCAACTGACGCATCAAGAATTTGCGGCTCAGCAAAAATAGCGGTTTGATGCGACATTTCCTTGTATTCCAAGTTACCGGCACCAATGGCGATCAGGTAAGGAGGAATGGCCTGCGGCATATCAAAGAAGTAATCGCCGTCTTTAATGAAAGCCCCGGTGTTGTCGGCACTCATTACCGCACGCACGTTTTCTGGTGTTTCAATGCGGGCGCTATAGGTTACGCGCATCGCTGGTGTATCTTGAACTGGGATCCAGCTACGGGCATGGATAGCTTGCGATTGGCTATACATGAACGGCTGGGTTTTGCTGGCAGTTTGCTCTGGCGTAAGCCACTGCAAGCCAGAAGCTTGTGGCAAGCTGTTGTAGTAAATTCGTACTTTAGGAGCCTGCTGGGCGAAGCGAATGGTCAGTTTGGCGCCTTTAACATCGTTGCGCGGGGCTAAGGTAAAGTCAGCTTTATGCCATTTGCCTTGATTGTCTTCGTAAATAACGCGATCAATTTCCAAATCGCGAGTATCAAGCACCAAGGTGCGCGCACTTTTATCTTTCCACTCTAGGCTATGTTCCACAAAGCCTTCAAGTTGTTTGTCGGCGAAATCAACATCTAAGTCTAAAAAAAGGTGAGTTGAGACAACTTCATCCAAGTTGGCATAGGTGTGTTCATCTTGGGCAGCTAACGCATGTTGGCTTAAGCCTGCCATGGCCAATGCCAAAGCGAGTGGTTTTAATTTCATAGTATCCTCAGAACGAGCGAAATAAGAAGAACTCGTTATACCAGATCTCAACCAGCACTGACAGCTATGTCAGACGAGCTCCTTGGGTTACACTAGCTTTGCCTTAAGTAATAAATTAATGACAAGAGAGTGCCTTTTGCCTGCATTACAAAGCCTTCATACTTTTGCCCTTGCGGCTCAGTGCCAACAACTGTTGATTGTCGAAGAACCTGAGCAGCTGCATGATATTGATTTTACGCAGCCGTTTTGCGTGCTGGGTGAGGGCAGCAATACTATTTTTACGGCCCCGTATCAGGGGAGCGTGGTGTTAATTGCCAACAAAGGCTTGGTAATAGAAGAGCATAGCGACGCGTGGCTACTGCATTGTGAAGCAGGTGAAAATTGGCATCAGCTGGTGCAGCAAAGTTTAGCCTTGGCAATGCCAGGGTTAGAAAACTTAGCACTGATCCCCGGGACCGTGGGCGCAGCACCTGTGCAGAATATTGGAGCCTATGGTGTTGAATTGGCACAATTTGTAGATTACGTGCAAGGTTACGATATTACTATGGGTTGCTTTCACACTTTGCGTGCTGAGGAGTGTGAGTTTGGCTATCGCGATTCGATATTTAAGCATGCCTTAAAAGAGCGTTTTATTATTACTCGGGTGGGTTTGCGGTTACCGAAAGCGTGGCAGGCAAACACCAGTTATGGGCCACTGCAAGAGCTGCATCAACCCACAGCGCAACAAATTTTTGAGCAGGTGGTCGCTGTACGCCAAAGTAAACTCCCTGACCCCTATCAACTAGCTAATTCAGGCAGCTTTTTTAAAAACCCAATTTTGCCGCGCCAACAAGTGGCTAGTCTTCGACAACGCGACCCCCATATGCCCTGTTACGATGTGGACAACGAGTTCCAAAAAGTAGCGGCGGGTTGGCTAATTGAACAAGCAGGGTTAAAGGGTTACTGCATTGGTGATATTGCTGTACACGATAAGCAAGCTTTGGTTTTGGTGAATCGTGGCACGGGCACCGCAGAGCAACTTATGGCAATGATTAAGCATATTCAGCGCACTATCTTGGCGCAATTTGGTATTGCTTTGGAGCATGAAGTGCGATTGCTGGGCGCGCAAGGTGAAATCCATGTGGAGGCTGACAATGAAAGCGCCTGATGGCAATAAACTGGCTATATTGGAGCGTCTCAATCAAGGACGCTTTTTGTCTGGTCAAGTGCTGGGGGACGAACTGGGCATTAGCCGCGCTGCAGTCGCCAAACATATTCACTCGCTGCAAGAAATGGGCATCGACATTTATAAGGTCAATGGTAAGGGTTACCGTATTAGCCGACCATTAAGTTTACTATCTCAACCAGCAATTACCGAGGTGTATGAGCAATTACAAGGGCAGGCGGGGCGCTTCGAAGTACAACCGATTATTGATTCCACCAACAGTGAGCTTATGCGCCGTATCCAGGCGAATAGCCTTGAGCCTGATACGGTGTTAGTGGCGGAAATGCAGCGCCAAGGCAAAGGGCGTCGCGGTAGAGTGTGGCAATCGCCCTTTGCGGCGAATTTGTATTACAGTTACTACTGGCGCTTAGACGATGGCATGCACGCTGCAATGGGGCTGTCTATTGCCGTCGGCTTGGCCATTTATGACTGCTTAAAAGCGCTTTATGGCTTAGAAGTACAGTTAAAGTGGCCGAATGATGTGTTGGTCGCTGGGCGAAAATTAGCCGGGGTATTGGTGGAGCTTGACGGCACCGCCGAGGGGCCCTGTCACTTGGTGATTGGCATCGGCTTGAATGTCAGTATGCCCGACAACGCGGCTCAGCATATCGACCAACCTTGGTGTGACCTTAACGAATTTACGACCGAATTAGACAAAAACCAATTAGTGGCGGCGTTGACTTGCTTCTTACAAAAACGCTTATATCAGTATCAGCGTCAGGGGTTAACGCATATGTATCAGCAATGGAATGATGTGCATGCGTTTGCCGGTCAATGTGTGGAGTTGAGCTCTGGCAACAACCATTGGCGCGGAATATGTGAGGGCATTGATGAACAGGGCGCGGTGGTGATCCGTGTTGATGGTCAGAGTAAGCGCTATTTTGGTGGCGAAATCAGTTTGCGAGCGACGACATGAAACTACTAGTAGATGCTGGTAATTCGGCAGTAAAGCTAATGTTGGCCACAGAGCAAAGTGAGCTCAGTGCTGTGGGGCTGCAAGAAGTGCCTTGGTCACACGTGGAGGAGGTGTTGGTATCGGCTGTTGCTGAATCCAGTGCCCTCACTCAGGTGCTGGCATTGGCGGCAGCGCAAGGTAAGCAAGTGCACCATGCTCGCGTGAGTGGCCATTGGCAGCAGTTGCAGTGCGCTTATGAAAACCCCAATACCTTGGGAATTGATCGCTGGTTGGCGGTGATCGCTGGCTACAGTGAAAACCCGCAAGGCGAGACCGTGATTGTGGATGCGGGCACAGCACTGACGATTGATGTGGTAAACAGTGAACACCAACATTTAGGTGGCTATATCTTGCCTGGTCTCGATCTTACCGAGCACAGTATTGTTAGTCGCGCACAGAAGGTGTTCAGTGTTGATGGCTTGCGTCGTCATATCAGTCCTGGGCGTTCGACACCCAGTGCAGTAAAAAATGGTGCCTTGCTCAGTGCTTTGGGAGCAGTGGAGTATGTTCTTTCACATTATTGTCATGGCGACCAGGCGCAGTTATATATAACTGGCGGTGATGGTTTAGCGTTACATAACCACTTGAAGGCAAGTGTGTATCGGCCGCATTTTGTTTTTGAAGGCTTACTTAAGTGGCGAATTGGTGCGCAAACTGTTTAAAAACCCGCAGTTCTGCACGAATATTGAACGTTTAAGCACGAAACCGTAACTTTTTTTGATTTTATAGTTGCATCACTCAAAACCATGCCTTAGAATCTCGCCCCGTACTAAAGCAGTGCCGACTTAGCTCAGTTGGTAGAGCAACTGACTTGTAATCAGTAGGTCATCCGTTCGACTCGGATAGTCGGCACCATTTTCCTCAACTTGGAAAGGCTTTAGAAAGAATTTTAGCGTGGAGGGGTTCCCGAGCGGCCAAAGGGATCAGACTGTAAATCTGACGGCATTGCCTTCGCTGGTTCGAATCCAGCTCCCTCCACCACTTTTATTCTTGACGGTTAGAGGTAGTTAAGAACAGGTTCCTAAAAGCGGGCATCGTATAATGGCTATTACCTCAGCCTTCCAAGCTGATGATGCGGGTTCGATTCCCGCTGCCCGCTCCAGTTTTTCTGGTGTGCTGATATAGCTCAGTTGGTAGAGCGCACCCTTGGTAAGGGTGAGGTCGGCAGTTCAAATCTGCCTATCAGCACCAGTCCCTGACTTTTCCTGAATTACTCCCTTTGATTTGTCTAAAAAATATTCAATAATTGAAGAATTGAATTGACCGGCGCTTGCGTCGATCGTTTGATATGTAATCTAGATACACAAAAACTTATAGGTTCCGTCATGGCAAAAGAAAAGTTTGAACGTTCGAAACCGCACGTAAACGTAGGTACAATCGGCCACGTTGACCACGGTAAAACAACTCTAACTGCAGCGATCACTAACGTACTAGCAAAAGTATACGGTGGTG
>NZ_JAKRFT010000006.1:0-351664 GCF_022347925.1 Pseudoalteromonas sp. CnMc7-15 | reverse complement strand
GCTTGGTGATAATAGCGTTCTGGACCCACCTGACCCCATGCCGAACTCAGAAGTGAAACGGAACTGCGCCGATGATAGTGTGGGTTCGCCCATGTGAAAGTAGGTCATCACCAGGCTCCTAATTAGAGAGACCCGTTGCACCAGTGCAGCGGGTTTTTTTATGCCTGTAGGCCAGGCTTCAGCCTTGCATCACCTAGTCAGGGTAAACCCCGACCCACAACACAGCCAAACAACAGAAAAACCCCACACCCGTCACCATATCTATATCTGTAGGCAAGGCTTCAGCCTTGCATCATCCTAGTCAGGGTAAATCCTGACCTACAACATAACTAAACATCAGAAAACCCCACACCTGTAGGCAAGGCTTCAGCCTTGCAACACCCCAGTCAGGATAAATCCTGACCTACAACCACAGCGAAACACCTTTCATCATATCTGTAGGCAAGGCTTCAGCCTTGCGTCATTCTAGTCAGGGGAAACCCTGACCTACAACACAGCCAAACATTTGTCACCACACCTGTAGGCAAGGCTTCAGCCTTGCATCACCTAGTCAGGATAAATCCTGACCTACAAAAGAGCATCATCGGTCATCACACCTGTAGGCAAGGCTTTAGCCTTGCGTCATCCTAGTCAGGGTATAACCCTGACCTACAAACCTCGAGCCTGACCTACATTGTATAGGCATCGATTTACGGGCATAAAAAAACCGCTAAAAAGCGGCTTTCTTGGTTAAAACGATAGGAGGGTTACTGTTCCCAATAGGCTTGCTCTAGGCAATCCTCGCGCTCCGGTAGACCCCGGGTTAAACGTGGTGAATGTTGCACTAGCACTTCATAACTTGCGCGGTTCGCATACTTACTGATCTGAGCTAAAGAAGAGTAAGTGATCGCTTGCTGACCATGCTTGGCTGAGTTTGGCACATTTAACTTGTGGTACTCATTAGCGCTAATATCATGCAGTACAGCAGCTAGCGCGCAATCACCGGCGCCATTGGTGTTCTTAATGCTATCTGGCCCACCCATAAAAGGGGCGGTATGGCTATAAGCACGCACAGGCTGTTGGCAGTCTTGCTTGCGCATGGCACGTGAAAACTCATAACGGTTAAAGTCAGCGATGGCACCAGGAAGGAGTGGGTACTCAGTGGCACGTTTATGCTGATCGTCGACATAGCCGGCCATAAACATACCTTTTTCACCGGCGGTACAAATGACAAAGTCGACCCATTCTAGAGCTTTGTCTGCCGCTAATAGTGGATCTTCAAAACCGGTAATGGCTAGGCCTTCTTCTTCGTTCATAGCAAGAATATCGACATGATCATTTACAAAGTTGGCCCACCATGTAGGGTCTTGCTCAATAAGAAACTTGGTGCCGAGCGTCAGCACCACAGGTACCCCGGCTTCGTTTGCGTACTTTACCGCTTGCATAGTGGCTTCGGTCATTGTTTCGTTGCCTTGCGTGCGCATAAGGTAGGCACTGATCACCAAAGCAGATGATTCTTGGATCAGGTTCTTATCTATGGACTCAGGGCGTAAGTGATTCATTAACCCTGCGCTAATGGCGAAGGTACGTTCGCCACTTTCATCAATCAGCGTAAAGCAACGGCCTATGGGGCCATCTACAGGTTGCAGATAATTAAGGTCTACACGGCTTGAGGTGTTACACAAAAAGCGATAGGCATAACTACCAATTTTGATATTTTCGCTCATTACGCCAAGTAGCACCGAACGATCATCAGCCAGCACTGAGTAGTTGTGCATGGTATTGCCTACTGTACCGCCAGCAAACTCGTAATCAACCATGTCGTTGAGCTTGAGCCGATCATAGAGGGCATTGGTAACGTCACTGTCAATAACCTGTGACATGCCACGCTGCAGCCCGAATTCATCTAAGAATGCCTGATCGACCTTGGCTTCAATATCCACCACGATCTGATCTATGCCTACAATGTAGCTGCGCTTCAACCGCGATTCGGGGTTGATTTGATTAGTAAGTGGATCTTTATCTTCCACCGGGAAATAATGTTTATGTCTTCGGCGACCAGGAAACTTCATGACTTACCCGTTTTCGGTGTCCATAGAACAAAAAAAGCGGCGAATTATAGCTTAATTTTGGGTGTGCAGGCTATGGTACGAACCATAAAATCCGCTAAATAGTGAGAATGTGTTAATACTAGACTCAGAAAATTCTAATAATGAGTGTAAAGCATAGTCGGGAATTTGCTGATGTTAGCGAGAGGATTCTCCGCGCACTTGCCGATATTGCTTGGTATAATTGCTGTCCCTAAGTAGTTAAAAGATACCCTATGACCGAGCTAAATGACGAATACTGGATGGCGAAAGCCTTAGCCTGTGCCGATAAGGCCGAGCAACTAGGTGAGATCCCAGTCGGTGCTGTACTAGTCAAAGATGGTGAGCTTATCGCCGAGGGCTGGAATCAATCGATCACCCTTAACGACCCGTCGGCTCATGCTGAAATGATGGCGGTGCGTGCGGCTGGAGTGGCCCTTAATAACTATCGGCTTATTGACTGCACTTTGTACGTTACACTAGAGCCATGCTCAATGTGTGCTGGTTTACTCGTTCATAGTCGCATTGCGCGGCTAGTCTTTGGTGCCAATGATTTAAAAACGGGTTCTGCGGGGTCTATTATGAACCTAGTGCAGGAGCCTCGGCTTAATCATCAAGTTGAAGTCACCAAAGGGGTGCTTGAGCAGCAGTGTGCAACTAAGTTATCAGCGTTTTTTAAGCGACGTCGGCAAGAGCATAAGGAGAGAAAAAAGGCGCGTCAGCAACGCCAGGGGGAAGGGGGTTAGGCTTCCGCCAAGCGTTGCTTTTCTAGTTCTTCCATTTGTTGCATAGCAAACAAGCGGCGACGCCACAAAATCTTATTGTGAGTATTTTTACGGGTTACTCGACGACGATTAGTCGATGAAAATAGTACATTTCGCTTAAAGCGATGCGTTCTACGGCGTTTTAGCATAGTGTATTCTCCTTGAAAGTGTGAGAGGGGAGAGCTGCCAATGAAAACACGATTAAATGACAGTTTTATGGCGTTCCGGCCGATTCTTCCTTGGCGCTAGCGTTGTTGGCCACCAAAGCATCGTTTTCATCTAACCATACCAGGGTGTCGTAGTAGCGCCGAATATTGTCTACGTAAGTTACCGCTACGTCTCCGCGCGCATAACCGTATTTAGTTGTACGATAATAGCGTTTCTTGATCAACAGCGGTAGGTATTTTTTCACATCGGCCCACTTGTCTTTATCGTCACCGGCACGTTCGGTTAGGATCCGCGCATCATTTACATGGCCCCAGCCGACATTATATGACGCTAAGGCAAACCAAGTACGGTCAGGTTGGGCAATACGATCAGGTATGCGTTCAATAAGATAACGTAAGTACTCGGCGCCGCCGCGAATATTCTGCTCTGGCTTGAGACGACTGGTAACGCCCACCTGTTTTGCCGTTGGTAAAGTCAGCATCATAATACCGCGTACCCCAGTGGGTGATTTTGCCAAGGGGTCCCACATCGATTCTTGATAACTGAGTGCAGCCAGCAAGCGCCAGTCTAACTCTTGTGCATACTGTTTAAACCAAGGCATATAAGTCGGCAAGGTATCGGCAACGGCTTCAATAAATGCCAGGGTGTTAACATAGTTAAACTGGCGTACGTGGCCAAAGTATTTCTCTTCTAAGGCATAAAGGCGCTTGTTCGCTTTCGCCTCACCGAAAAACTCCACTACCAAGGCATAGAGCGAGTCGTCGTTATCTTGGCGCAGTACCCAGCCAATTGGGTCATTACGTGTTACGGAAAAGCCGATGCTCAGATTCGGGTGGTAACGGCGAAACAGTGCCAAGGCGTGGGAGTCGGCAATGGTGTAGTCGATATCGCCGTCGATAATGGCTTGCAGTAACTCTGCTTCATCCATTTCATCGGTTTCATTCCAACTCAGTTGAGGGTACTGTTTTTTATACCGATGTAGAGTTTGCGAGTGGCTGCTGCGGGCCAATACCGTTAAGTTGCCCTCTAAGTCATCAAAGTCGCGCGGCCGGACTCGACCTTGTTTGTAAACCAGCTTTTGACTAATTGTGCGGTAACTGGGGCCAAAGCGGTACAGCTCGGCACGACTTGGAGTGTAGCCAATGCCCGATGCGACCAGGTCCAATGAGCCATTATCAAGGCGCTGAAACATATCGTTAAGGCTAAAGAACGGCACGATATCCAGCTTTACGCCTAGGTAGTTAGCAAAATCTTGGGCAAGTTCGTATTCAAACCCTTGCTCCCCTTGAGGGGCTTGGTAATAATTGCTGGCACCGGCCAGGGTGCCCACGCGCAACGTGTTGCTTTGATGAATACGCTCTAATTGGCTAGGTTTTTGCGGCTCACTGCAGCCTACGAGTACCCAGATACTCACAATTAACCAAACGAATCTCACGGCTTGCCCCTTTACCCCGATACCACCACTTATAACAAAACCAAGGCTTGGCGTCACCTCTACTTTAGCCATAGAAAGTGAGGCTTATAACGATTCCCTGCAATAGCGGACAATCGTCCTTGCCAGCGGCCCTTTAACTCGCATTTTTAACTAAATTAAGTATAATGCGCGGCAACTGTCGTTCAATCCTTAACCCCGGATGATATTACCTATGTTAATCCTGCGTGGTGCGCCAGCACTTTCCGATTTTCGTGTTCAAAAAGTGCTTACTCAATGTAAGCAAGCCAAACTTCCCGTAACTAACGTCTACGCCGAATTTATGCACTTTGCTGATGTCACAGCAGCACTGAATTCTGACGAGCACAGCAAGCTGGAAAAGCTGCTTACTTATGGGCCGCATATTCCTGAACATGAGCCCCAAGGGACACTTATTTTAGTTACCCCGCGTCCAGGCACAATTTCGCCATGGGCGTCTAAGGCCACCGACATTGCTCACAATTGTGGATTAACTCAGGTACATCGTATCGAGCGCGGCATCGCCTATTATGTTGAAGGTGATTTGAGTGTTTGCCAGCTTAACGATGTGGCCGCCTTGCTACACGACCGCATGACCGAAGCCACGCACCGCGATATGGATGATGCCGCGAAACTGTTTCGTACCGATGAGCCGCGAGCCATGTCATCGGTGGACATCCTTGGCGGAGGCCGTGAGGCGCTAGCTAAAGCGAATGTTGAACAAGGCTTTGCCCTTGCAGACGACGAGATTGATTATCTGGTAGAGAACTTCCAAAAACTTGGCCGTAACCCGAACGACATTGAATTGTTTATGTTCGCGCAGGCGAACTCAGAGCATTGCCGTCACAAAATCTTTAATGCAGATTGGACCATTGACGGCACAGAGCAGCCTAAGTCGCTGTTCAAAATGATCAAAAACACCTACGAGCAAAATAGCGTCAACGTATTATCTGCATACAAAGACAATGCAGCGGTGATGAAAGGCTCAGTGGCCGGTCGTTTCTTCCCTGATTTCAGTGGTGAATACACTTACCACCAAGAAAACATCGAAATTTTGATGAAGGTTGAAACCCACAACCACCCAACCGCGATTTCGCCATTCTCAGGTGCATCAACGGGCTCGGGCGGTGAAATCCGTGATGAAGGTGCTACAGGCCGTGGCTCTAAGCCAAAAGCTGGTTTGGTAGGCTTTAGCGTATCTAATCTACGTATTCCAGGTTTTGAACAACCATGGGAGAGCGAATACGGTAAACCAGGGCGCATTGTTGAAGCGCTGGATATCATGATTGATGGCCCGCTAGGCGGCGCCGCGTTTAACAATGAGTTTGGTCGTCCAAACCTACTGGGTTACTTCCGTACCTATGAAGAGCGAGTTAATAGCCACAATGGCGAGGAAGTGCGCGGTTATCACAAGCCTATTATGATTGCCGGTGGTTTAGGTAACATTCGTACTGATCATGTACAAAAAGGCGAGATCCCGGTAGGCGCGAAGCTAATTGTGTTGGGCGGCCCGGCAATGAATATTGGCTTGGGAGGCGGGGCGGCTTCGTCCATGGCGTCAGGACAGTCCAATGAAGACCTCGACTTTGCTTCGGTGCAACGTGAAAACCCAGAAATGGAACGTCGCTGTCAAGAAGTCATCGATAAATGCTGGCAGCTAGGCGATGACAACCCGATTGCTTTTATCCACGATGTGGGCGCCGGTGGCCTGTCAAATGCCTTCCCTGAATTAGTGGATGATGGCGGCCGAGGGGGCGATTTTGAATTGCGTAATGTGCCAAACGATGAGCCCGGTATGGCGCCGCACGAGATTTGGTGTAATGAATCACAAGAGCGTTACGTGCTGGCGGTAGCAGAAGAAAACTTCGCTCGCTTTGAGCAAATATGTCAACGTGAGCGCGCCGAGTACGCAGTCATTGGTACTGCGACCGAAGATCGTCACTTACGGGTTTCTGACTCGCACTTCAACAATAGCCCAGTGGATCTGCCGCTTGATGTGTTATTGGGTAAAGCGCCAAAAATGCACCGTGATGTCAGCACCAAGCAGGCTCAGGGTGAAGCGCTTAATACCAACGCGATTACCGTACAAGATGCGGTGCAACGACTACTGCGCTTGCCAGCAGTTGCTGAAAAAACCTTCTTAATCACCATTGGCGACCGCTCGGTAACCGGTTTGGTTGCCCGTGACCAAATGGTTGGCCCTTGGCAGGTGCCGGTGGCCAACTGTGCCGTTACAGCTGCTGCGTACGACACCTATCATGGTGAGGCCATGTCTATGGGTGAGCGCACACCTGCGGCGCTGCTTAATTATGGTGCTTCAGCGCGTTTAGCGGTCGCCGAGTCACTGACCAATATTGCCTGTGCTGACATTGGCTCATTGAATAACATTAAGCTATCAGCAAACTGGATGGCGGCAGCCGGGCACCCCGGTGAAGACGCCGGTTTATATGAAGCGGTTAAGGCCGTGGGTGAAGAGCTGTGTCCAGCCTTGGGTTTAACCATCCCGGTAGGCAAAGACTCAATGTCGATGAAGACCACATGGCAAGATAATGGTGAAGATAAAGCCGTGACTGCGCCGCTGTCTTTGGTAATCACTGCGTTTGGTCGTGTTGAAGACATTCGTAAAACGGTCACGCCACAGCTGCGCACCGATAAGGGCGATTCAACGCTCTTGCTTATCGACTTGGGTGCTGGTCAAAACCGCATGGGGGCATCAAGCTTGGCGCAGGTTTACAAGCAACTGGGTGACAAAACCCCAGATGTTGATAGCCCTGAACTATTAAAAGGCTTCTTCGAAGCGATGCAAGCGCTGGTAAGCAAAGAAAAACTACTGGCTTACCATGACCGCTCCGACGGTGGTTTATTCGTAACTGCTGCGGAGATGGCCTTCGCGGGTCACACTGGCGTAACGCTAGAGCTAGACGCGTTAGCGGGGTCTGATTTAGAGGTCCTATTCAACGAAGAGTTGGGTGCCGTTATTCAGGTTCGCAATGATGACCTAGACGCGGTGAAGGCCATCCTTGCCGAGAACGGTCTTTCGGCGCTAAGCCATGAAATCGGTACGTTGAACGATGCTGATCAGCTGGTTATTAACCGTGGTGGTCATGCACTAGTGGATAATAGCCGTACTGAGCTGCGTTTAGCGTGGGCGGAAACCACTTATCAAATGCAGTCCCTGCGTGATAACCCTGCCTGTGCTCGCCAAGAGCATGATGCCAAAGCTGATGCCAATGACCCAGGTCTTAACGTGAAGCTGAGCTTCGACATTAACGAAGATGTCGCCGCGCCTTATATTGCCACTGGCGCTAAGCCACAAATGGCTATCTTGCGTGAGCAAGGCGTTAACTCACACGTTGAGATGGCGGCGGCATTTAACCGTGCAGGCTTTGCCGCCGTTGACGTACACATGAGTGACATTCTAGAGGGGCGCTTAACGCTAGAGCAATTCAAAGGCCTTGTGGCGTGCGGTGGCTTCTCATATGGTGACGTGCTCGGGGCCGGTGAAGGCTGGGCGAAGTCCATTCTATTTAATGACATGGCACGCGAGCAGTTCCAGCACTTCTTCGAGCGTCAAGATACCTTCAGCTTGGGTGTGTGTAATGGCTGTCAGATGCTATCAACATTGCGCGAGCTGATCCCAGGCACGGAGCATTGGCCACGTTTCGTAACCAACCAAAGCGAGCGTTTTGAAGCGCGTGCAACCTTGGTCGAAGTACAAGACAGCCCATCGGTGTTCTTCAGCGGTATGGCGGGTTCACGTATGCCAATTGCGGTGTCACACGGTGAAGGCCGTGCCGAATTTGCAAATGAGGCGGCTATTCAAACAGCAGTGAACTCGGGTACTGTGGCGGTGAAATACGTAGATAACTACGGTAACCCAACTATGCAATATCCGGCGAACCCCAATGGTTCACCAGAGGCAATCTCGGGTATGACCTCTACAGATGGTCGTGCTACGGTGATGATGCCACACCCAGAGCGGGTATTCCGTGCGGTAGCGAACTCATGGCACCCAGATGAGTGGCAAGAAGACAGCCCATGGATGCGCATGTTCCGGAACGCGCGCAAGCACATTGGCTAACTATCTAGTGCTTATCTAATCTAAAAAGGCTGCCTTGGCAGCCTTTTTTGTTGCTCTTATTGATGTGTTCCAATCTGCTGCGCTTCATGAGAAACTTTTAAAATGATCACCTACCATTTGCCGCTTTAAGGAAAACTATGCTGCGCAAGCTGTTGATTGGATTAGCAGTGATAGGGCTCACTCTAGCTACCGCCTACTTATTTCGCATTGAGCTCACCTTTATGGTAGCGAAACAGTACCTTGATGCCGATGAAACAGAGTTAACCTGTGTTGATTGGCAATGGGGGAGTGGGCTGACCACAATCACAGTCAATAAGTTATGTGTAGGTTATCGCCAGCATCGGCTTGTTATTGAGCAGGCGCGAATCACACCGCAGCATATCGATATTGAAAAAGCAGCCCTAACCCTGGCTAAGCAACAAACTCAACCATCCAGTGGTACTGGTGAACCTCAGGCGCTTAATTTGCCGCTGACAGACAGTCGTCCGTTGGTAACTGTTGAATCCCTTTTCGTGTACACGCCTTATGCCGCTGCGCCTGTGCGTATGACGGTAAGTGAGCCGCAACTCAATCAGTGGGTGTTAAATGGTGATATAGCCGGTGATATCGCCATAACCTCGCAGCATATCGATTATGAACTGCATGCCAATCAAGCCTTAAGAGCCCAGCTTATGGCTGTGGCCGAGCCATCACTCATGCGCTTTAATATCTCTCAGTGGGCATTGCCGGAGCTACAAGTACAAGGGCGCTATTACGGAAACCGCATCGATAACCAGATCACTATTGCCAGCCAAGCTACTTGGCAACATACGCCTTGCCCGGTGCAGGTGAGTAGCCAGGGTCGCATCGAGGTGTGCTCCAAGAATATGCGTCGCTTTAGCTTAGACACCAGTGCACTGACAACGCAATTGCGAGCGCAGGCTCAATGTGACTATCAAGCCAGCCTAAAACCCTATTTCCCAGAGCTGCTCAAGGGGTCATGGCAGCTAACGTTGGCCGAACCAAGGGTGAGTATAGATAAAAGCGAGGTGGAGCTAACGCAAGTGCTGCTTACGCATAACAGCGAACAGACTAAAGTGGGTGTCCGCTTAGAGGCGCCGCGTGCCAATTGGCGCACAGCACAGGTGGCTGCCGAGTATGCTTTACAGCTAGAAACCCAGTCGTTAGGGCGGCTTAGTGTTTCGGGACAGGCAACTGAGCAGCGCATTAGCGGCGCCTTTAAAGGCCAGGTAGCTGCGCCGGTGGGTGAAAACGTGCATGTTGCCCCCGTAAGCGCCACTGGCGAGTTCGACCATAACTTTGCTGGGGCTACTGCGCTGCATGGGCAACTGAAAACCGCACAGTTAACAATGGCGCCTTATTCTGGCGAACAGGTAGCGGTTACTGTTGATGCCACTATCAGCGCAGATAACTCGATTTCAGCGCGCTTAGAGACCGTTGCTGCTGTTGCGGCGAGTGCTGATATTAAACTCCTTGATGTCGAGCAAAATTATCAGGTACAGGCTGATTTAGGGGCAGGGCGGCGCAGCGCTCAGGTTGAGGTGCAAAGCCGTATTGGGCAACTAGATTCTGCGCAGCTGAGGTTAAGTGAGCTCAGTGTCGATAGTCAAGTTGATATTGCTCGCAGCATTGATGGTGAGCACCTTATCTCATGGCAGCAGGCTCAAACTTTGGTTAAGCACAGCTGGCAAGAAACGGCTTTTCCTATCACCGTGGTATTGCCGCCGACGCCTTTGCCTTCATTGCAAGCCATTGCCAGCCAATTGGCCCCTGAGTTGTCACTGACCGCCGGCACACTCAGCGCTCAACTGCACGGTGATGCGCGCCTTCAGCGTATGCAATGGCAGCTAGAGGTGGACGACGCCAGCGTGCTTTATCAGAGTTACTTAGCTGAAAATATCGATACGTCGCCGCAAGGACAGTGGAATTCAGGGCAACTTCAGCTCGATGATACTAGCTTTACTATTTCCCAACTACGCGCTGGACCGGTGTTGTCACAGGTGCAAGGGCTCTGGGGTTATGACCAAGATGCCTACCTCAAAGAGGTGCAGGCCGAGGTGTTAGGTGGCACTTTGTCGCTGGATAAACTTTATGTGACTGGGCTAACGAAGCGTCGTGCTCCCACCTTAGTTGAGGTAGCACAAATTAATGCCCAAAGCCTACTGGCGCTAGAGCCACAGCAGGGCATTGAGATCACAGGGGTATTGGCAGCAAAACTACCAATACGGTTAGAGGAGCAGGGAGTCAGTGTCGAAAATGGCCGTATTTATTCGCAAGCTCCGGGTAAATTGACGATTAAAGATAACGCCGCCTTCGATGCGGTGAAAGCACAGCAGGAAGAGCTTGGGCCGATGTTGGGCATGTTGGAAAACTTAGATATCAACAGCATCAACGCCGATGTTGATTTAAAAACCGATGGTTGGTTAACCATGGCGATGCAATTAAAAGGGGAAAACCCCGAGCACCAGCAAGCTGTAAATTTTAACTATAATCATCAAGAAAATATCTATACCCTATTTAAGGCGCTGCGCTTAAGTGATGAAATCACTAAGAAAGTGGAGCAAGAGTATCAAGCGAAGGAGTAAGCGAATGAGCAAACTATCGCTGGTGGCAGTGGTCGCTATGTTAACTTTAATGGGATGCACCCATAAGGTTGAGGTAGAGAGTAAAGAGCCAATCACCATCAACCTAAATGTCAAAGTCGATCATGAGATCCGCGTCAAAGTGGATAAAGAACTCGACGAATTATTCAGCGATGACAGCGAGCTTTTCTAGGAGGGGTTATGAAACTAGTTAAATGGAGTATGTTAGTCAGTGCCGCCATGTTGGCCTTCAGTGCCTGGGCGCTAACTTTAGACCAAGCTAAGGCGCAAGGTATCGTCGGCGAAACCAGCAACGGTTATTTAGCCTTAGTACAGAATAACAGTGAGGCGCAAAAGCTAATTGCCGAGATTAACGCTAAGCGTAAAGCCAAGTATTTATCATTGGCGAAGAAAAATGGTATCAGTTTGAGCCAAGTGGAGGCGTTAGCAGGCGCCAAAGCTATCGAAAAAACGACCGCAGGGCATATGGTTAAAGTCGACGGCCAGTGGCGTAAAAAGTAGCACTAGGGTGAGCACAGTGCAGTAGCACGCTGCACTTTTTTCCGCTCAAAATGCCCAGCGCTATCAGTAGGTATAGCACTGGGTGGGCAAAAGAAAGGTAACCTAGGCGATTTGTCGTTCTGCCAAGCTCAGCTCCATGGTGGCTTTAAGCAAACGATACAGGTTGATGGATGCATCGATTTCCTGTTTACGGTTCGTTAGTGACTCGATATTCAACCCCAGCGGCACATCCAGATGGGCGCAGCTACGTAAGATCAAATCTAAGTTTTCGCGGCAGATGCGCACCGACTCACTCAAGGTGTTTTCGGCATCAAGCATGCGCCACTTAGTTGCCTCTGGTACGGAAATCCCCAACCACTGCATAAAATCCAGCGTTTTTTCACCGCCACAAGGGGTGAAGGTCAGAATAATACGCTGTGGCGAGAGCCCTTGCTGGCGGCAGCTGCGGGCATAACTGGTGATTAGATCAATGGTCGCTTGCGCATCGTAAACCGCCTGAGAGATAAAAAACTGACACCCTTGCGCCGTTTTGGTCAGCAAGCGCTCATGTTCATTGCGCTTATTGGCATGGCGCTCGGCAATGGTCACGCCACCTAAAAAGAAGTCTTGGTGATGAGCGGCAATCTGGGTGTAGGCATCATTTAAGCTTAGCTTGATATCCCCTTGTGACGACGGACTTCCGACTAAGACTAAGTTATTTAAATCATGGTCATTGGCGGTGCTATCAAGCCATTGATTAAATTCATCCTGATTGCGCTGAGCCACACTTTTATAGGTGATCACATCGGCGCGTGATAAGCGCCGCAATAACTGGCCATAATCACGTGGGTCAATGGTGTGTTTGAATGGAAAGGGGCGCGGCGTACTGATGCGGCTGCTCTCGTCCTGAATGTCATAAACCACCACACCGTCATATTCAATTTCGTGTAAACGCCCAAGCAACTTTTCGGCAATTGCGCGCATAGCGACTTCATCAGTATCTGCTTTAGGTGGCGTAGTGCCAATTAAATACACGCCCTGACGGGGGTCCTCTATTTTTTCTCGCAGTGATAAAGCCATGGTTCTCATTCCCAGCAATTGACAATGAAATAACTATAACAGCCATTTAGACGTCTAAACAGCTTTTTATAATGAAACTTACTCAACTCGAGTGAATTTGCTTCAAGTTAAAGCGTTATTCAGCATGAGCTGACCGTTATACCCATTTTGTCGTGGCTGACATATTTGTTTACAGCAAAGTGACGCCCCTAAGGTGCGTTTGCGATGTGATTTATTGCATAATGAGGAAGCTAAAAAACAACAAAACATCAAGGTTGAAGATGAAACTTTCTCTATTAGCGACAGGTGTCGCCTTCGCGCTCACTCTTGGCGGTTGCCAAAGCACGCAAACGACGACCAGCACCCGAACGGCTGCTGAGGCCGCGCCACAGTCACAAGCGGTGTTCTCCCAAGACTATGTACTTGAAGAGCTTGATAATGGCCTGCGAGTCATGGTGGTGAAAACAGACTACCCCGATGTCGTGTCATTACAAATCCCGGTGTCCGTAGGCTCACGTAATGAGGTGGAACCAGGAAAAACCGGCTTTGCACACTTCTTTGAACACATGATGTTCAAAGGCTCTGAGAAATTTCCTGCACACGTATATGCAGATATCTTGAAAAACTCCGGGGTCGATAACCGCGCCTACACCACGAATGATTACACCAATTATCACCTTAACTTCTCCAAAGAGCACCTCGATAAGGTGCTAGAAATTGAAGCGGATATCTTCCAAAACTTAAGTTACAGTGAAGAGCAATTCCGTACCGAAGCGCTGACCGTAAAAGGCGAATACTTAAAGAATAACGCCAGTCCTATCCGTAAATTACTAGCGGCGGTGCGTAATGAGGCCTTTGACAAGCATACCTATAAACACACCACCATGGGCTTTTTTGCCGATATTGAAGCCATGCCAGATCAAAGTGAATACGGGCAAACCTTTTTCGAGCGCTTTTATAAGCCGGAATATGTCTCTTTGGTAATTGTCGGTGATGTTGACCCGCAAGCGACCATCGCGATGGTGAAAAAGCACTGGGGCAATTGGCAGCAAGGGGATTATCAAGCCGATATTCCTGTTGAACCGCAACAACAGGCGCCTCGTTATGTGCATGAGCAATACGAAGGGCTACCCGGACACTGGTTATTAGTATCATACAAAGGTGCAGCGTGGCAGCCGCAGAAAAAAGACCGCGCGGCGCTCGATTTGCTCTCACAACTATACTTTTCTGAGAACTCAGATTTGTATCAAGAGCTGGTTGTTGATAAACAAATTGCTAGCCAAATGTTCACCTACAACCCGGAAACCAAAGATCCAGGCTTGATGCATGTGTTTGTGAAGGTAGATGATGAGCAGCACCTCACCACCGTGCGCGATGCTATCAACCGCACTTATGCCAAGGCACGTACAGAGTTGGTCGATGAAAGCCGACTACAAGCCTTGAAATCTCACCAAAAGTATAGCTTTATTAATAGCTTAGATTCATCACAAAGCATCGCTTCAACCCTTGCGCGGTACATGCATTTCGAGCGTGACCCTGAAGTGATCAACAGCTTGTATGCCACTGCCGATAACATTAGTGCCGAAGATATTCGCGCCATGGCGAATAAGTACTTTGTCGATAGTAATCGTACCACGGTGACGATGTCGGCTAGTGAGTCGGTCGCAGGCTTTGCCAACGAGGTGCGCCTTGATGCTTTAGTCGCTGAGCATCAAAATAAGCCCACCGAGCGCCATTTCACCGTGCTCGATAACACGAATAGTTCACCGCTGGTGGATGTTAACTGGTTATTCTACACCGGCGCTGCTGCCGACCCAGAGGGCAAAAAAGGTCTGGCGGCACTGACTGCGGCAATGATTGCCAAAGGCGGCAGTGAGTCACAAAGCTATAAAGATATTCAAAAGGCTTTATATCCCATGGCGGGGAGCTTTAGCTATCAAATTGATAAGGAAATGATGTCGTTTCGTGGTCGTATTCATAAAGACAATGCTGACAAATGGTATGCCTTGGTGAGCGAGCAATTGCTAAACCCTGGGTTTCGCGAAGACGATTTCCAGCGACTGCAAAAGGAGCTTGTCGATAGCATTAAATCAGGCTTAAAAGCGTCTAACGATGAAGAGCTGGGCAAGGAGGTACTGTATAGCAAGCTGTATCAAGGTCACCCCTATGAAAGTTATAATTACGGCGACTTATCTGATCTGGAAAATATTACCTTAGCGGATGTGCGGGCCTTTTATCAGCAACAGCTGACCCAAAGTAAACTGCACTTGGGTATTACTGGAGCCATGCCAGAAGAGCTGAAAACGCAGCTGTTAACGGACCTACAGGGCTTACCAAAAGGTGAGCAACGCCGCCTTAATGTGCCTGACGCTCCAGCGCTTGACGGACGTTACGCGACTATTGTCGAAAAGTCGGCAAAATCAACGGCAGTGTCGTTTGGCTTCCCTATTGATACCACGCGATCGCATAAAGACTGGACAGCATTATGGTTAGTGCGTTCATACTTAGGTGAGCACCGTAACTCGAACGCCCAGTTATTCCAGCGTATTCGTCAGGTTCGGGGGATGAACTATGGCGACTATGCCTACATCGAGTACTTCCCTCGTGGTATGTTCCAAACTAAACCGGATGCCAACCTAGGGCGCTCTGAGCAAATCTTCCAGGTATGGCTAAGGCCGCTGCGCTCAAATAACGATGCTCACTTTGCTACTCGCACCGCTTTATTCGAGCTCGATAAACTCATTGCGAATGGCATGAGCGAAGCGGACTTTGAAGCAACGCGAAACTTCTTAAGTAACTATGTGCCGCAACTGGTAGCCAGCCAAGACCGACAGCTAGGCTATGCCCTAGATAGTCGTTTTTACGACACCGATAACTTTGTCGACTATGTGCGTGAGCAGCTCAGTAGCCTAAGCGTCGAAGATGTAAATCGGGTGATCAGTGAGAATCTACAAAGCGACAATATGCACTATGTGTTTGTTACTGGAGATGGCGCCGATATGCAGCAACGACTAGCCTCGGAGCAGGAATCACCGCTGCAGTACAACACTGAGAAACCGCAATCGCTGCTTGACGAAGACAAGCAAATTCAAAGCTATCCTTTGCGTATTCCCGCTGAGAATATAGAGGTGTTGGCGGTCGACACCATCTTTGAATAAGCATTAATCTGCACGAAAAGCCGCTGTTGATGAGCGGCTTTTTTATTGCTGTGTTTCTGCTATGGTAATGAGCGACAACTCATTTGTATGCCATGGAGGGAGATAATGTCAGCCAAGCTATTATTGGGGCCTATTCTTGGCCTTGAATCAGATATCCTATACACCTTTGTCTTTGTGACCGATAACAATGTGCAGCAATGTCATGTCGCGGTGGGTGGGCAGAACCTAGAGGCGGTTGAAATCGGTTCCCTCAGTGCGGGGAAGGTATGGAAAGCTCGTATCGAACTTGACACCTCAGGTTACCTTGATTACCACATTACTATCAACGGCGAGGACGCCGCAGACCAACAAGGCCAACAGCTTTGGACATTTTACGTGCCTGAGCAGGGAGAAAAACCGCGCTTAGCCTATGCCTCATGTAATGGCTTTTCCGATTATAAGATGATGAATGCCACAGAAAAGCCTTACTACTTATGGCGTGAAATGCACGCACAACACCAGCAGGCACCATTTTCGCTGCTGTTAATGGGAGGCGATCAGGTTTACGCCGACTCCATATGGTCTCAAGTCCCCACATTACAGCGTTGGAATGAACTTGATAAAGAGCAGAAAATAACGCGCCAAGTTAGCAAAGAGATGCGCAACCAAGTGACGCGATTTTATAGCCAACTGTATTTAGCTCGCTGGAATAAAGCGCCAATGGCGGCAATGCTGGCTTCAGTGCCATCGTTAATGATGTGGGATGATCACGATATTTTCGATGGCTGGGGGAGTTACCCTGATGATTTGCAGAGTTGCCCCGTGTATCAGTGTATCTATGAGGCGGCGCGTGAGGTGTTCACTTTGTTGCAATTACGCGGCAGCGATAACCACGGTTTACTTGCCGGTGAACAAGGTTGTGACTTTTCATTTGCGCTGAGATTTCGCGACTATCATATTTTGGCCCTGGATAACCGCTCTGAGCGCAGTTTAAGCCAAGTGATGTCGGATACTTGTTGGGCTCATGTGACCGATTACCTCGATAGCCAATGCCAGCAAGGAGATTTGTTGGTGATGACGGCTGTGCCTGTGGTCTATCGTGATTTCTCTTTCGCTGAGCGTGCGGTTGATGCCACCCCTTGGCAAGAAGAGCTGACTGATGATTTAAAAGATCATTGGCGGGCAAAAGAGCATGAAGGGGAGCGCGCTCGTTTAATTATGCGACTCATTGATAATGCCAAGCAACGTCAAGGCAAAACCGTGTTGCTTTCGGGGGATGTGCATGTGGGGGCTTTGGGAGTGATCAGGGCGCCACAATCTCAAGGCGCGGTGAAAATTCACCAAGTGGTATCCTCGGGGATTGTGCACCCGGCGCCGACCTTTATGCAGTGGCTCGGGATTTGTGCGATCACCAATGACGATTTGGAATACATTGATGAAGGGGAGCAAATTACGGCTTCCATGCTGCGCCCATTTGGCTCAGCAAAGTACATTCGCGCTCGTAATTTTGTGTCCATGTGCCAAGGTGATGACGGCAAACTTTGGGTCAATTGGCTCATTGAGGGCAAAGACAAGCCGAGTTACCCCATTAACTAGAGAGTAAAAAGGCCTCTTTAGGGAGGCCTTTTTTAACTACTTTTTGGCTTTGATTTTAGCCTTGGCTTTTTTGCGCTTGGCTTTGATCTTGGCTGGATCTTTTTTCTTTTTCGGTGGCAACTTAGGCTCTTTATGTTGTGGCTCTAAGCCCTTTATTTTGCGCCGTTTCAGTACTTGATCGGTATAACGCTCTATTTTGCCAACCATGGCCACATCATGGGCCTCAACTAAGGAAATTGCGGTGCCTTTTTTACCTGCACGGGCCGTGCGGCCAATGCGGTGCACGTATACATCGGCCGTGCGTGGCATATCAAAGTTGATGACATGGCTGATATCGCTGACATCAATGCCGCGTGCGGCGACATCTGTGGCCACCAAAATATTAGTGCGACCACTGTGAAAGCTAGCCATGGCTGCCATGCGTTTATCCTGTGGCATCTCGCCACGTAGCCATGTGGTTTTTATATCATTGGTATAAAGCTCGCCCACTAACTTTTCTAAACGCTCGCGGGTTTTCACAAACACCACGGCCTTTTCCACATCACTTTGTTTCAATAGATGGGTGAGTAGTGCCAACTTGTGCTCGTAATCATCGGCCAAGTGAACCCATTGTAAGATCTTGCCGCGCTCGCGGCGCGAGGGCGAAGCTTCAAGTTTTGCGGGTTCATTAAGGATTCGCGCGGAGAACTTTTCTACCGCTTCGCCTTCTAAGGTGGCCGAAAACAGCAGACATTGGCGTCGGTTTTTGGCTTCTTCACAGATGCGCAGCATTTCTTTACGAAAGCCCATATCTAGCATGCGATCGGCTTCATCGAGGATCAACATTTCCACATCCTCGGCATGGAAGTTTTCGGTATCCAAATACTCCATTAACCGTCCAGGAGTGGCAATCAGCACATCGTTGTTCTTTTCAAAGATTTCTTTATGACTGCCGTAGTTGATGCCGCCGGTCACCACGCCAATTTTTAGGTGCGTGTGGGCTGCGAGCTTTTCGCACTGCTCATGGACTTGGTAAGCAAGTTCGCGCGTTGGTGCCATGATCAGCACGCGAGCGAAACCAGGGTTGCGACGCGGGTGGTCGAGTAAGTATTGAATTGCAGGGATCAAGAACGCTGCCGTTTTCCCTGTGCCCGTTGGTGCACCCGCAAGTACGTCGCGACCATCAAGGGCCTCTGGGATGGCGAGCTGTTGGATGCTGGTGGCTTTGCTAAAGCCCATGGCATCAATGGCTTTTAAAAGCGCGGCATCAAGATCAAAATCGGCAAATTGCATAAAGGAGTCAAAATGAAGGACAATTGCGTTAATTATACGTGGCACATACACAAACACAAAGGGCAAAAGTGGCAGGATTTAACTTTAAACGCTTCTCCATCGCACAAGACAACGTCGCCATGAAGGTCTCAACCGATGGCATCATGCTCGGTGCGTGGGCCGATGTCAGCCAGGCGCGGCGTATATTGGATGTAGGCACGGGCACAGGGCTACTGGCGTTAATGTCTAAGCAGCGGGCGCCTGACGCGTGGGTGCACGGCATTGATATTGAACCGGATGCTTGCACTCAAGCGCAGCTTAATGTTGCTGCGAGCCCTTGGCCTGAGGTGGCTATAAGCCGCTGTGATGCTAATACCTTCACGCCCGAGCAAGCGGTTGATTTAGTGATCAGTAATCCACCGTATTTCGATAATGCTCTTAAAGCCGGTAGCGACAAACGCACGTTGGCGCGCCATACCGATAGTTTACCTTTTAGTGAACTACTGGGTGTGTGGCAGCGAGCCAGCCACAGCCAGACTGAATTGGCGGTGATTTTGCCACTATCCGGCGCCGAGCAATTGCACCAATTGGTGCTGCAACAAGGGGGGTATTTACGCCGTTGTTGTCGAGTGAAAACCACCGCCACTAAAGCCGTAACGCGCTGTTTAATGCAGTGGAGCTGGCAGCCAAGTGATTGCCACTATAGCGAGCTGGTGATCCATCAAGGTGATGATTACAGCGCCGAGTATCGCGCATTGTGTCAGGATTTTTATCTGCGTTTTTGATTTTTCAGCGCCTTTGTCTCGGTAATGAATACGTATTCAATTGCCACAGTGATGCGCTCAGTCTAGTGTTAAATTTTTGTAAATTAAGCGCAGGCTAATAACGAAAATGAGACACACTATGACAACTAAAACCCTCCTTGCTGCGAGCCTCTCGTTAGGTCTTGCAATCCCGGCGACAAGTTATGCCGCCCCGACCACCTTTGTTCACTTGTTTGAATGGAGTTGGCCGGACATCGCTCAAGAATGTGAGCAGTTCTTAGGCCCCAAAGGCTATGCTGCTGTGCAGGTGTCACCGCCCAATGAGCATATCCAAGGCAGCCAATGGTGGACTCGCTACCAACCGGTCAGTTATGAGCTCACCAGTCGCGGTGGCAATCGCAGCGAGTTCATTGATATGGTCAAGCGTTGTGGCGAGGCCGGCGTGGATATCTATGTTGATACCCTGATTAATCACATGGCGGCGGGCAGTGGTGTTGGCACGGCAGGACACAGCTATGGGGATAAATATTTCCCAGATTACAGCCCACAAGACTTCCATACTAGCTGCGCTATCAATCCTGAAGATTATGGCAATGACCGTTGGCGGGTGCAGCATTGTGAATTGGTGGGCCTCGCGGACCTAGACACCGATGCCGAGTATGTGCAAAACACCTTAGCCAATTACATTAACTCACTGCAAAGCCTAGGGGTGAAAGGGTTTCGTTTTGATGCTGCGAAACATGTTGCAGCAGATGATATTGCCAGCTTAATGAGCAAGGTGGTAGGCAACCCAGTGGTATTCCAAGAGGTGATTGATCAAGGCGGTGAAGCTGTCAGCGCTTCGGAATATCTGGCCACAGGCTTGGTCACCGAATTTAAATACAGCACCGAGCTTGGCAACACCTTTCGCAATGGCAAACTCGCCTGGCTGAGCAATTTTGGTGAAGGGTGGGGGTTTATGCCGAGCTCCTCAGCAGTGGTGTTCGTCGATAATCACGACAACCAACGTGGTCACGGTGGGGGCGGTAATGTGATCACCTATGCCGATGGCCGTTTATATGATTTAGCGAACGTGTTTATGCTTGCCTATCCCTATGGTTACCCTAAGGTGATGTCGAGTTATGACTATCACGGCGATACCGATGCTGGCGGGCCCAGTGTGCCGGTGCATAATAACGGCGAGTTAGCGTGCTTTGGCAGCAATTGGCAGTGCGAACACCGGTGGTCTTATATCGCCGGTGGCGTGGATTTTCGCAATAACACCACCGAGCACTGGCAAGTGACGCAGTGGTGGGATAATGGCAATAACCAAATTGCCTTTGGTCGGGCGGATGCCGGGCATGTGGCCATTAACAAAGAAGAGTTCGCGTTGCAGGCGACGATCGCCACCGACATGGCTCCAGGGCGCTATTGCAATGTACTTAAAGGTGCGCTGAGTGAAGATGGCAGTCGCTGTAGCGCTGAGGTCATTACCGTACAACCCGATGGTACTATTAACCTTGATGTGGCCCCTTGGGATGCGATGGCTATTCATCATCAAGCCAAATTACCTGCCGTCGATGACGGTGACTGGCAGCGTACGGTGATCTTTATCAACGCACCCACCGCAAGCGGCGAGGATCTATTTCTACGCGGCGGCATTGACCACCACTATGCTAACACCACACAAGGGCGCGATTGCCAAACCAGTAACTACCAATGTGCCATGCCTATTCGTCAAAACAACCTACGGAACGCCACCACAGCGCCGTGGAAAATCAATGATAACTACCTTGATTGGTATGGTAGTGAGGAGGGGCAAAGCAGTGATGCTCCCGGCAGTGCGACCGACTGGACCACCGACCTTTGGCCCAGCGACTGGGGCACTGAGCGCACCGTGAGTGTTGATGGTTATGGGATGACAGCGCTTAATACGTGGGGGCCGCATTATTGGATGCTGGATGTTGAGATGGATTGCAGCCGCGCGGTAAATGGCTGGTTTGAAATTAAAGCCTTTGTGCGCAATGGCCAAGGCTGGGAGGGAGATATTAACCAGCCGAATACCCCTTATGCGAGCGCAAATCACTTTGCACAATGTGGCAAAATAAACACCTTTGAATTCAATAGCGATACCGCACTCATACAAAGTTTTTAGCCTTTATTACCCAAGTCAGGAGCGGCTAAATCACCCTGACTTGGGTTAGCCGATAGGTTAAAGCCCATTTTTGACCTTATGTACTAAGGTAAAATTGTAGCCCTAAGGTTTTGGGTTCAATCGGCATGTACAAAAGTTACTCTTTCGATAACTTATATAAGCCAGGGATCAATAATGAAACGCCTAGCGAGAGTAGCAATACTAACGCCACTCTTAACACATCCAAGGCAATGAAATCACTCAGCGCTCTTTCTAAAGCGAGCATCAAGAGGATTGAAATAGCCGATGTGTATTTTCTTCTTTGAGTAAACTCATGAAGCGACTTGCACTTCACGCACCTGTACTTGGTGGAATGAGAAGATAGCTCAAACCATGCGAGAGATAGTTTGTGTCCACAGTTTAGGCATGTTATAGACATTTAGAGCATCCTTCTCAATTTTAAACCCTTGTCTACGGGTTTATGGCCCATTCCTCCATGATAACACCACAATCCTAAAGATGAATCTAGATAGCAAAGGCTTAGTAAGACTTTTATTACCGCAATTTCTTGCCTAGTTAATTGTCCATTTAATCCAACTCACAGCTACAGTAACTATGCTGCACTGGGCAGGTTTGTAATTGCTTAAGCGCTGCTAGCATCATTTTTACAGGCACAACAATAAAGTAGACGGAGGCAACAATCACCATAATGGGGTCGGCGTAGGCCGCATACACACTTAAATTGAAATAAGTGAGCAGGGCTGCGATGAAAAATCCGGCGATAACCGCAGCGCTGATCACCGCATCCATAAACCATTGCTTGGTTTCAGCTATTACCAAAGCAGATGCACTAGCTTGGGCTTTAATCACTGTGTAAGCACCTATACAAGCAAGCAGGTTGATGACACCAAATAGCAGTGCGGCCGAAGTATTGATAGTGCGACCACCATCCATCATAGCCAGCAGGGCAGAGATAAAAGACACACTGCACATCAGTGCGATAACAAACCCCTTAAAAGCAATAACAATGGAGGGTAAGCGCTGACTTAATAAGGCACGTCGTTGAGAGCTTAGCGAATTTAGATATGCGGCGGTAAGCAGTGAGATAGCCGTTAATAACACACTGACAAGGGAGTAAGCACCGTCAAATAAAATCACCAAGGAGTCTAACCATAGACCCAAAATGAGGCCTAATAAGGCTAATAAAAGCGCGCTGATGCAAGAAAACAGCAATAGCTTCTGAGTATTTAAAGGAGACATCATAAACCACCTCACAATGGGGATGTGTTCAATAGCAATTAACAACTTGCTGCCAGCGTAATGTCATAGAACTCACTTCCAAAGCCGCTGAGCGACGATATTTACGTCGCTGAAAAGGCATAAACTTGCTATGGTAAATAAAACCAGCAAGATATCTGCGGCACGGTATGAAAGTCAGTCAAATTGAAATATTTCTCGCTATCAGCGAATCGGGCTCGATTGCAGACGCGGCGCGACGAATTGGCAAAAGCCGCACGACGTTAAGCTCGGCACTTACCGCCCTTGAGGATGAACTTGGCGTTGAGCTGCTCACTCGCACCGGTAATCAAGTCTCGTTAACGAATATTGGTGAGGTGATTAAAAATGACTGTGAACGCTTGGCGATGATCGCCAACGACATCACCGGTCGCTGTCATCAGCACTTGCAAGGCGTTGAAGCCTCGCTGCGCATTGCCCGTGACGATGCTCTCCCTGAGGCTTATTGGCGACAACTGATTCATGAAATGAGCAGACAATTTCCTAGTATTAGCGTTTCTGTGTATATGGCGCCGCCGCCGGAGCTCAACGATATGGTGGAGCAAGGGGTCGTCGATATTGCTTATTGTCTGTTACCCCAAAGCCAGCAACTAACAAGTAGCCATCAAGTCAAGCTAGGTGAAATTCGTATGATGACCGTGGCCAGCAAAGCCCACCCGCTCACGACACTCAGCCAAGTAGTTAAAGCCGACCTGTCCAGGTATACCGAATTTGCGTTAGCAACTATTGATGAAACGGGGCTGCATGCGGTTACTCCAGTCTCAGGAAATTACATCGCGTTGCCTTTTTATGAGCACCTGCGCAATGCCGTGCTTGATGGCACCGGCTTTGCCAGTGTGCCCTCGGTTTTAATTAATCCCTATTTACGCGACGGCAGTGTTAAAGTTTTGAAGTACGATCAAGCGATGACATCGCAAGCTTATGGCATGATTCAAACCCGCTATAGCCAGCTTGGTCGGCTAAGCCAGTGGCTAGCGCAACAAATTGCTGCCTACCTGAGCGAATCTTAGCGGCTGGTTGAGAAAAATGAGAAAGCAAACAAGGTTATAACGCGCTGTACTCATTCATGATTTGTTCTATCCAAGTAGCAATGCGTTCATCGCTTTTATCGTACTGGCTGTCCTCATCTAGCGCTAAGCCAACAAAGTGAGATTGATCCTCTGTTAATGCTTTAGACGCTTCGAACTCATAGTCATCGCCATTGGGCCATTGGCCAATAAAGTGCACACCTTGTGGCTTAATTTCGTCGTGGAGCATACCCAGTGCATCTTGGAACCACTGGCCATAACCTTGCTGATCGCCCATTCCGAAAAGTGCGATCACTTTGCCACTCAAATTGACGCCACTGATATCATCCCAGTGCGACTCCCAATCTTCTTGGATTTCACCAAAGTCCCATGTTGATATCCCGAAGATTAGAAATTCGTAATCTTCAGCTTTTTTCAAAGGCTCATCTTGGATGTTGTATAAGTCCACCACCTCAGCACCAATGATGTCGCGGATTTTTTCCGCTGCTATTTCGGTGTAGCAGGTAGTCGAGCCATAAAATAAACCAATCTTCATAATCGCCGTACAACTGAGTGAGTAATGGCCGCAGTTTAACGTATCGGCTCGCGACTATCTATGGCGTGCTTTATGATATGATGGCAAATAGGTAAATACACACTAAGCGCCTTACTTGTGAACAAGCAACCAATACACAGCGATAATATCGAGCATATAGAAATGTTCTTAGATGCGTTATATCTGGAGCAGGGTAGTAGTGAGAATACGCTGTCAGCTTATCGCACGGATCTCGTTAAGTTCAGCGAGTTTATAGCGCCGCAAGCGCTGCTGGCAATTGATAGCACCGACGTAGAACACTACTTAGCCTATCGTGTAGACAAAGGCCTTAGTCCGCGTAGTACGGCACGGAGTATCAGTGCACTAAAGCGCTTTTATCAATATCAGGTGCAAGAAAAGCGTTTGCCCAGCTCCCCTATGGAAACCATATCTCGGCCTAAACCAAGCCAGTCATTGCCTAAAACGCTAAGCGAAACAGACGTTGAAGCTCTCCTAGCAGCACCGGATTGTGATGAGGCGATGGGCCTTAGAGACCGCGCAATGTTAGAGCTTCTTTATGCTACAGGCCTGCGTGTCAGCGAGCTGATAGGCTTACGCATGGAGCATGTTAATCAGCGTCAGGCGGTGGTGTTTGTAAAGGGTAAGGGGAACAAAGAGCGTCTAGTGCCTATGGGGGAGGAGGCACTGTTGTGGCTAGAGCGTTATTTAAAGTACGCGCGCCCATCATTGGTTAAGCTCGCTACTGACTTTGTATTTGTCTCTAAGCGGGGCATTGGCATGACGCGGCAAACCTTTTGGCATCGCATTAAACACTATGCTATGTTGGCGAACATTAAATCAGATTTGTCCCCGCATACCCTACGTCATGCATTTGCAACACATTTGTTGAATCATGGAGCTGACTTACGGGTTGTACAAATGATGTTAGGGCACAGTGACTTGTCGACCACACAAATTTATACTCATGTGGCGAATGAAAGGTTAAAATCGGTCCATGCTGAACATCACCCCCGTGCCTAGGCAACAGGTTAAATTGCTCAGGTGCTGGAATTTATTTGTATAAGCGCGGTCTAGTTTATTGTGCAAGAAGCAGTTAGAGATTTTATTATGAAAAAGTTAGTTGTTGCGCTGGCGTTTGCTGGTGCCAGTGCCGGAGCGTTTGCTCAAGGCGTCAGTGTAGAGCCGCAAGACACCATGGAGCAGCAGGTGAGTGTGATCCAAAGCAAGCTGGCAGAGCTTGGGGTGAATGTAAAGCAAGTGCATCCAAGTCCGGTGCAAGGTTTACAGGAAGTGATCACCGATAAGGGCGTGTTTTATGCCAGTGCTGACGGCCGTTATCTTGTGCAAGGTACGATGATTGACCTTGTTAACCGTGAAAACTTAACAGAAAGTGCACTGAGTCATGTGCGCCTTGAAGGTGTCGCACAATACCAAAACTCAATGATCACCTATAAAGCAGATAACGAAAAAGGCAAGATCACCGTCTTTACCGATATCACTTGTGGCTACTGCCGTAAGTTACACCGTGAGCTGGATGACTACCTAGATGCTGGCATTACCGTGCAATATTTGGCATTTCCGCGTGGCGGACTGCGTGGCTCTGGGTACACAGACCTGATGAATGTGTGGTGTGCTGATAACAAGCAAGAGGCACTGACGGAAGCAAAAGCAGGTGAAAAACCAGAAAAAATTGAAAACTGTAACGCACCGGTGGCAGAGCACTATCAATTAGGGCAAAGCTTTGGTATCAGCGGTACTCCAGCCATTATTTTATCTGATGGCAGCATGATCCCAGGTTATCAGCCTGCGGCTGCAATCAGCTCAGCGATTGATGAGTTAAATAATAACAAATCTTAATGTAGAATGGGCCGCATCTAACGACGGCCCTTTTTTTGGAGTTTGCCTTGCAGGCGCATACCACCATAATGGCTCGCCCGCGAGTCGATGACAGCCACCTAAGCGATAAGCTTCACCCCGTTATTCGTCAAATCTATGCCTCTCGTGGCGTCAATAGTAATGAGCAAATAGATAACCGTGCCAATACCTTGCACGATTTCCGGCTATTTAAAGACATTGAATTAGCAGCAGAAATACTCAGTGACAGTTTACAGCGCCAAGACAAGGTGCTGATTGTCGGAGACTTTGATGCTGATGGTGCCACCAGTACTGCCACCTTAATGCAAGGCTTGGGTATGTTTGGGTTTAGCCAATTGGATTACCTGGTGCCGGACCGTTTTAACTTTGGCTATGGGCTAAGTGTGGAGTTGGCAGAGCATATTGTCGCCATGGCTCCTGATTTGGTGATCACCGTCGATAGTGGCATTTCGTGCTTAAAAGGTATCGAGCACGTCAAGGCTGCCGGTATTAAGGTCATTGTCACCGACCACCATTTACAAGGTGAACAATTACCCAACGCTGATGCTATTGTTAACCCCAATCGTCACGATTGTACTTTCCCATCAAAATCGATAGCTGGTGTCGGTGTGGCTTTTTATGTGCTTATTGCATTGCGCCATACGCTGCGTGAGCGTCGTTATTTTAATGAGCAGCGTCCTGAGCCGAATTTAGCCAACCTCCTCGATCTTGTTGCTCTTGGCACGGTTGCCGATGTGGTGGCGCTGGATGCGAATAATCGCACCTTGGTGCATCAAGGGCTGGCGCGCATCCGCAGTGGTAAGACTCGCCCTGGTATCGAAGCGCTGGTTGATGTGGCACGGCGCACGCAAGCGCGTTTAAGCGCCTCAGATTTTGGCTTTGCTCTAGCGCCACGGTTAAATGCGGCGGGTCGATTAGATGATATGAGCTTAGGCATTGCTTGTTTGCTATCACCGGATATTAATCACGCTCGGCGCATTGCCGGTGAACTGGATATGCTTAATGCCGAGCGCAAAGAAATAGAGCAGGGCATGCAACAAGAAGCGCAAGCGGCGCTGGCCAAGCTCTCTTTAACAAGTGCGCAAACGCCCGATGCGTTATGTCTGTACCAGTCCGATTGGCACCAGGGTGTTATTGGTATTCTCGCCGGGCGTTTAAAAGAGCACTATCACCGCCCCACGGCGATTTTTGCCGCCGGAGATAATGGCCTACTGAAAGGGTCTTGTCGCTCCATTGATGGCGTGCATATGCGTGATGTATTGGCGCATATCGATGGTCAATACCCAGGGCTGATCGCTAAATTCGGCGGCCACGCCATGGCTGCGGGGTTAAGTATTGAGGAAGCGCGATTCAACGAGTTTCAACAAGCCTTTGCGCAAGAGATAGGTAAAGTGCTTACCGAAGAAGCGAAGGAGTGTATTTTACTCACTGATGGTGAACTGCCCAGTGATTGTTTGAATATGGAGTTTGCTGAGTTGCTGCGTCAAAGTGGGCCTTTTGGTCAGCATTTTCCAGAGCCCATTTTTGAGCATACCTTTGAGTTGCTGCAACAGCGCGTTGTTGGTGATAAACACCTTAAGCTAGTGCTGCGCCATAGCAGCGGCCGAGTGCTTGATGCTATCGCTTTTAATGTCGATGTACGCGCTTGGCCTGATACCCAAGTGCGCTATGTGCACCTAGCTTACCAGCTCGACATTAATGAATTTCGTGGCCAATTTTCTTTGCAGTTGATCGTTCGAGAGCTGCAAAAACAATAGCCACAGCAAGTTGGCTTAGAGCAAATAAAATTAGATAAAATCATGTGAAAGCGCTAATAAATGCAGCAGTTTTTTGCTAAAATCGAGCGCTTTTATTGATGCGCCGAATTCTCAGTATACTTGAAGTGTAAATGCTTACATCAAGATGGCTAAAGAGATAGACCTTGGCGCCACCATCATTTTGCGGAGTGACATGCATGTTTGAAGTGAATCCTGTGATTAATCAAATCAAGGAAATTCGCGAGCGCACAGAGCTTCTTCGGGGGTATCTTTGACTACGCTCTTAAGAAAGAGCGCTTAGAAGAAGTGAATGCTGAACTCGAAGACCCAGCAGTGTGGAATGAACCTGAAAAAGCCCAGGCTTTAGGTAAAGAAAAAGCCAGTCTTGAGGTGATTGTTGAGACTATCGGCAAGCTTGAAGACGGTACTGACGATGTCGAAGGGCTGGTGGAGTTGGCTGTTGAGGCCGAAGATCAAGAGACCTTCGAAGAAGCCCAAGCTGAACTTGAAGAACTCAATGCCCACCTTGAAAAACTCGAGTTCCGTCGTATGTTTAGTGGCGATCAAGACGCTAACGATGCGTACTTAGACTTGCAAGCGGGTTCGGGTGGTACAGAAGCACAAGATTGGTGCAACATGTTATTGCGCATGTACTTGCGTTGGGCCGAGGCGAAAGGCTTTAAGGCTGAAATCGTTGAAGCAACTGACGGCGATGTGGCTGGTATTAAAGGCGCTACAGTAAAAATTAGCGGTGAATATGCCTATGGCTGGCTGCGCACGGAAACAGGCGTGCACCGTTTAGTCCGTAAGAGTCCTTTCGATTCTGGCGGACGCCGCCATACCTCGTTTGCCTCAGCGTTTGTTTACCCAGAGATTGACGACAATATCGAAATCGATATCAATCCAGCCGATTTACGCATTGATGTATATCGGGCTTCGGGGGCTGGGGGTCAGCACGTTAACCGGACAGAGTCAGCGGTGCGAATTACCCACTTGCCAACCAATACCGTGGTACAGTGCCAAAATGACCGCTCGCAGCACAAAAACAAAGACCAAGCGATGAAACAGTTAAAAGCAAAACTGTTTGAGCTGGAGTTGAAAAAGCAAAACGCTGAGAAGCAAGCGCAAGAAGAAGCAAAGTCAGACATCGGTTGGGGCTCGCAAATTCGCTCCTACGTACTTGATGACTCACGCATTAAAGATTTGCGCACCGGTGTTGAGAACCGCAATACCCAAGCGGTACTCGATGGAGACCTTGATAAATTTATTGAAGCAAGCCTTAAATCAGGCCTGTAATGTAACGCCAAACCAATAGAGCTAGAAAATGACAGATCAAATTCAAGACGAAAATAAACTAATTGCTGAGCGTCGTGCCAAGCTCGACGCCATTCGCGAAAACTGCAGTGCTAACGGCCACCCAAATGGTTTCCGTCGAAAACATTACACTGCTGATCTTCAAGCCGAGTTTGGCGACAAGTCGAAAGAAGAATTAGTTGAGCTTGATCATCAGGTGGCCGTTGCTGGGCGTATTCTTGCTAAGCGTGGTCCATTTATGGTGTTGCAAGACATGAAAGGTCGCGTACAAGCCTACGCTTCAAAAGATGTACAAAAAGATCTTAAAGCTAAATATGGGCAACTAGATATCGGTGATATTATTGGCGTTGCTGGACCTTTGCATAAATCAGGCAAGGGTGACCTCTATGTTGATATGCATGAGTACGAGTTACTGACTAAGTCTTTACGTCCATTGCCAGAGAAATTCCATGGCTTGTCTGATCAGGAAACCAAATATCGCCAGCGTTACGTTGACTTGATCACCAACATGGATACGCGTGAGACTTTCCGCGTTCGCTCGAAGATCATAGAGGGGATCCGTCGCTTCTTGGCTGAGCGTGATTTTATGGAAGTAGAAACCCCTATGCTGCAGGTCATCCCTGGTGGTGCAACAGCGCGTCCGTTTGTGACTCATCACAACGCGTTAGACATCGATATGTATTTGCGTATCGCTCCTGAGCTTTACTTAAAGCGTTTGGTCGTCGGTGGTTTTGACCGGGTATTTGAGATTAACCGCAACTTCCGTAACGAAGGGTTATCAACACGCCATAATCCTGAATTCACCATGATCGAGTTCTATCAGGCCTATGCTGATTACAATGATCTAATGAACTTGACCGAAGATATGCTGCGCACCGTAGCGCAAGACGTATTGGGTACAACCACTATCGTCAATACCACTAAGAATGACGACGGTGAAGTAATCGACAGTGTAGAATATGACTTTGGTCAGCCATTTACGCGTTTGAGCATGGCCGATGCAATCATCAAGTACAACCCTGATTTTGACGCTCAGGTATTTGCAGACCCTGAAAATCACCTAGAGCAGTTGATTGCCTATGCCAAGCAAGTTCATGTCAAGATCCCTGACAACTGTGTATGGGGCGCGGGCAAGTACATGTGTGAAATCTTTGAAGAAACAGCAGAACACCAGTTGATTCAACCGACTTTCATTACCGAATACCCATGGGAAGTTTCACCATTGGCACGTCGTAACGATGCTAACCCATTCGTTACCGACCGGTTTGAGTTCTTCGTCGGTGGACGTGAGTTAGCCAACGGCTTCTCTGAGCTTAATGATGCTGAAGACCAAGCCGCACGTTTTGCTCGTCAAGTTGAAGAAAAAGATGCCGGCGATGATGAAGCCATGCACTTCGATGATGACTATATTCGTGCACTTGAATATGGTTTGCCACCAACAGCAGGTGAGGGCATCGGTATTGATCGTCTAGTAATGTTGTTTACTGACTCGCCGACGATTAAAGACGTTATTTTGTTCCCGCATATGCGCCCTGAACAAGAGTAACAACTTAAATTGTTTAAAAAACGCGGCCTTAGTGCCGCGTTTTTTGTACCTCTTGTGTGCGATATGTCTCAAAAAGTCCCTCGTCCCCTCGTAAATGAGTCCCTGTTTTCTGTATTGCTTTTTGTTAAAATCATGATATATATAGGTTTTTAATTTCAGCTTTAATTAAGCTGTGATTTGCCACGCTATTATTTGTAAGTCCTTAGGCTAATATTTAGGCGTAGTCGATGCGCTAAATAAAATTAAAAGGGAGTGTGGCAAATGGAAAACGACGATTTTTTACCAGAAATTCCAGTGGATAAGAAGCGCCAAGCTTATTACCGCGAGTGTATTCGCGAGTTTGAATTACTCGGATATCGCGACCAGTTTCTACGCGAAATTAGCGAGGATTTAGAAGCCGTCGAGAGAATGCAGAGTGATAAGCCAACAAGCGATCAATAGTGCTTATTTTTAGATGTTTAACGCCCCAAAAATGGCCCTTAAGGGTCATTTTTTATGCCTTTTTAGCGGTTGTGGGTAAAGTCTGAGCAGATGGATTGATTTTGCTATAAAAGTGTTTGACATATTTGCTCAGACCTTTATTATACGCCCCACAAAGACGGAGAGGTGGCCGAGTGGCTGAAGGCGCTCCCCTGCTAAGGGAGTATAGGGTTTGTAGCCCTATCGAGGGTTCGAATCCCTCCTTCTCCGCCATTTATTTTAAATGGCTTTCTTTGTTTATAGATACGGACGCATAGCTCAGCTGGATAGAGTACCTGGCTACGAACCAGGCGGTCGGAGGTTCGAATCCTCCTGCGTCCGCCATCTTCCTTCAAGATGGTCTAATATCTATAAATCACTTTTATGTACCGGACGCATAGCTCAGCTGGATAGAGTACCTGGCTACGAACCAGGCGGTCGGAGGTTCGAATCCTCCTGCGTCCGCCATCATTTAAGTGAAAATTAAGAACGTAAGTTCACACATATAACGGACGCATAGCTCAGCTGGATAGAGTACCTGGCTACGAACCAGGCGGTCGGAGGTTCGAATCCTCCTGCGTCCGCCACTTCCTTTAAAGAGAAGTGATAATAAACCAACGCAAGTTGGTTTTTTTATGCCTGAAATATAACCCTCGACTCTTTACTTGAAAGTTAAACCGCTCAGCTACTTATCCATCGGTTTATCTTACGTTGTAGGTCAGACTTCAGTCTGACAATTTTGCCGTCCTACACCCGCCACTTCCTTTAAAGAGGAGTGATAACAAACCAACGATAAGTTGGTTCTTTTGTGCCTGAAATATAACCCTTTATTCTTTACTTAATAGTTAAATCGCTCAGCTATTTATCCATCGGTCTATCCCACGTTGTAGGTCAGACTTCAGTCTGACTACTTCGTCGTCCTGCACCTGTTTCTGCTTTTATCTACCTTTTGTCTCACTGCGAAAATAGCGCGCTAGCTGGGATTGTCCTCTTGCTTGTTTGTCACCTACCTATGTCAATAAACTAAAGCTTCGCTCCAAAGTTATTGCCTAGAGCAGGTTACAGCTCGTTAAGGCTAAATTGAAATCATGACCCATGGACGATTTATTGTTAAAAAGGAATAAAGTATTCCTTTTTGTTGTTTGTTTTTATAATATTTTGATAGGATGAATTTAAGCCATTTATTTAATCTGTGACGGTTGCGCCCAATCGGCGCGCTATCAAGGTGATGCGGAGCATAACAATGACAAAAACCCCAGTATCGATAGTGTGTGCGTTAGTTTTAGGTTGTACATTAGGTGCAGGGCACAGTGTTGCCCAACAAAGCAATTACGCCCCTTTTGTAAGTGATGTGCCTTTAGTTCAGCAACCTATGCTTAATCCTGAATTTTGGTTGCAACGCCAAAGTGACAGTAAACCGCTGATGTCGCAGTCGCAAATCCAAGCCTTCAATCGCAGCCTCATCAATAATAACCCTTACATTATCGATCCCCTAGCAATGCCTGATACGCTCTCTGCTAAGGCGTTACGCAGTTATATCCGTAACACCAGTAGTACGCCTTCAAGTCCTCGCTTTTATGTTGATGGCAAGCAACTTGAACGGGCCGATTTTGCGCGTTATCACGCCAATACCAATATTGATGCTGTGACTGATAGTAATCCGGTGCGCTTTGGACTGATTGTTGAGCGCACCTCATTGCGTACCTTCCCAACCGCCGACAGGGTGTTAAACAGTGAAATGGATATCGACTTAGACCGCTTTCAAGAAACCGGGGCGTTTCCGGCGGAGCCTGTCGCTGTATTGCATGAAAGTGCTGATGGTCAGTGGTATTTGGTGGCAGCCTATAACTATACCGCTTGGGTCAAACGCTCCGCAGTGGCGGTAGGTGATAAGAACCGCATCCGTACCTTCACTCAAGCTGATGACTTTATCGTAGTGACCGGTGATAAAATAGAAACCACTTATGTTCCTAATGAGCCGCGTGTTTCCGAGGTGCAATTGGATATGGGTGTGCGTTTGCCGCTAGCCCCAAAAGAGCAGGTCAAACACCTAACTCATGGGCAAAATAGCTTTGCCAGTTTTATTGTGATGTTGCCTGTGCGCAATGACGATGGCACCTTGAGCTTTGCTCAAGGCTTGATACCGCGCAGTGCCGATGTGCATTTAGGTTATTTGCCGCTCACTGCGCACCATTTAATAGCTCAAGGGTTTAAGTTTTTAGGTGAACGCTACGGCTGGGGGCATGACTATAATGCCCGTGACTGTACCGGCTTTGTCGGTGAAATTTACAAGGCCTTTGGCGTGTGGATGCCGCGAAATTCATCGTGGCAAGGTAAAACCGACTATGGCCACAACTGGCGCTTTGATAAAGACAGTACTGAGGCACAAAAGCGCGAGGTTATCGCGCAAATGCAGGTGGGCGACCTTATTTACATCCCTGGCCATGTAATGATGTATATAGGTTCATACCAAGGCCAACCTTATGTCATTCATGATGTGAAAGGTCTAGGTTATATCAAGCAAAATGGCGAGTTTTACGATGGCGAGCTCAATGGCGTGTCGGTAACGCCCCTATTACCCTTGCACCTAAATAGCACCACTTCTTACCTTGAGCGCACCTATGCGATTAAGCGCATTGCTCAAGGAGCAGAGCAATGATCATTCAGTCTGTGCGTTTTGCACGCTTATCGGTGCCATTACATACGCCATTTAAAACGGCGCTGCGCACGGTGACGCATATTGATGACCTAGTGCTGATTATTGACACTCGATGTGGCCGCCGAGGTTATGGTAGTGCACCCTCGACGCCTGTTATCACCGGCGACACCCACCAGTCGATACTAAGTGTTATCGAGCATGTCCTTCAACATCAGCTTATTGGCCAGCACATACAAGATATCAATCGCTTATGTGATGACCTAGCGGCGGCAGTGGTGGGTAATTATTCCGCCAAAGCGGCGTGTGAAATCGCCCTCTATGATTTATGGAGCCAAAGCTTAGGTGTGCCGCTTTATCAGGCTCTGGGAGGGCACCAAAGTGAACTGAAAACCGATGTCACCATCAGTGTAGATAGCATAGATAAAATGCTCAGCGACTGTGATAGGGCACTGAGCAACGGTTTTGATGTGCTTAAAATTAAAATTGGCAACGAGCTTGAGCAAGACATTAAGCGGGTGCAGGCCATTGCTGCTCATGTCGATAGCAAAGCGTCTTTACGTTTAGATGTGAATCAAGGCTGGGATGCCAAGCAAAGCGTGCGTGCACTGCAAGCAATTGAAAGCCAAGGTATTGTACTGGAATTGGTCGAGCAGCCCGTGCCAGCTCATGATATTGATGGCCTGTGCTACATCAGTGAGCGCGTGCAATCGAAGATTATGGCCGACGAAAGCGCCTTTTCTGCTAAACAAGTGCTTACCCTATTGGCGCGCGGCGCCGTTGATATCATTAATATTAAATTGATGAAAAGTGGCGGTTTAAGCCGTGCAATCCGCATTGGCGAGGTTGCGGCAACTTATGACTGCCCGTGCATGATTGGCTGCATGCTAGAGGGCAGTATTGCGGTGTCGGCAGCGGCTCACCTGGCTGCAGCAAAGACACGGCAAATTAGTCTCATTGATTTAGATGGTCCGGCTCTGGGGCAATATGACCCCATCCAGGGTGGGACGAGGTTTTCAGGCCCTGTGATCAGCCTTAATCAAACAGCCGGGCTTGGTATAGCGGCGATAGACGGCCTTATCGAACTAGCTGATGGAGTATGGCAATGAATAACACATTACTAAGCTTGCTACTGCTAATAAGTACCTTAATGAGCGGTGGCGCCGCATCTAAGCCACAACCCATAACGCTGAACAACCAGCAATTGGTGGTGGTGGTAACTGACTCATGGACCGATATAAAAGGCGACATGCTCTTATTTGAGCGCAACGAACAAAAGCGCTGGCAGAGGGTGGGCGAGCCCAGTGCCGTGGTCATTGGTCGTACTGGATTGGCCTGGGGTCTAGGTCTGCACCCCGCACAACCAGGTCAACAAAAAGTCGAAGGCGATGGTAAAGCACCCGCCGGGATATTTGCTTTAGGTGAGGCCTTTGGTTACTTACCGTCGCTGAAGACCGGGCTTGAATACCAGGCCATGGATGCCGGCGATTACTGTATAGACGTTAAAGGCTCGCCCTATTATAACCAGATGGTCAATACGCGGGAGGTGGGGAGTCAGGCCGTTGAAGGCTCATCTGAAGCCATGCGTCGAGATATACATAGCCAAGATGAGCTATACAAAAAAGGCGTTATCGTCGCGCATAATCCCGACAATATAGATGGGGCCGGCAGTTGTATCTTTATACATTTGTGGCGTGCCGCAGATAAGCCCACAGCAGGGTGTACGGCAATGGACGAGGCGGATATGGACCGTTTACTAGCCTGGCTCGATAAACGCAAACATCCGCTGATGGTGATTGTACCGCGTGTGGAATATGCTCTCAAACGTGCACACTGGCAACTGCCAGCACTGCCACGATAGGCGTATACGGTTATGAATGCGCATTATCAACCTCTAGATTGGCTGGTCTTTGCCGCCTATGCCTTACTTATCGGCGCCACCGCTTGGTGGTTTAACCGCAAAAAAGCCACCACTAGCTCAGAGTATTTCCTCGGTGGTAATGCGATGCCCACGTGGATGGTGGCTGTCTCGGTGTTGGCCACCTCGCAGTCGGCGGCGACCTTTATCGGCGGTCCGGACCAAGGTTATCAGGGGGATTTATCCTATTTAGCGACTAACATTGGCGCCTTTATCGCCGCTGTCATTGTTGCCAAGGTGCTGATCCCGCGCTTTTATCGCTACCGAGTGTATACCGTGTACGAGTTGCTGGAGCAGCAAATTGGCCCCAAAGCCAAACGCAGTGCGGGCTTTATGTATTTATTTGGGCGCGTTTTTGCCAGTGGCGCGCGGCTGTATATGGCGGCCATTGCCGTGGCGATGATTCTTTATGGCAATATTGCCGCTAGCAGCGTGATCATGGCCACCTTAGTGCTGGTTTTGGTGGGCCTGCTGTACACCGTGTTTGGCGGCATTCGTACGGTGATCTACTCAGACGTGATCCAATGTGCCGTTTATACCGGCGCCGCCCTATGCGTCATTGTGAGTTTATGGCTGGCGATCCCGGCCGACTTCAGCACCGTGATTGAAGCGTTGCAAAACCCCGCCCCCGGGCAGCCTTCGAAGCTAGCACTGCTAAAGTTTGAACTCGATTTTAGTGCCAGCGGGGTATTTAATATATGGTCCGTGTTTACTGGCTTTGTGCTGCTCAATATTGCCGCCTTTGGTCTCGACCAAGATATGACCCAGCGGGTGCTCACCTGTAAAGACGCTAAATCAGGTAGCCGTGCGATGCTATTATCCATCGCCTTAGTGATCCCGGTGATGTTGCTGTTTATTATTATTGGTTTGCTGTTGTTTGTTTTCTACCAACGCCCAGACATTATGGCGCAAGGGGTGGCTAGCCAAGGCGTGGGGCAGTTCCAAGGTGAGAAAATCACGGTGTTTATGCACTATGTACTTAACGAGATCCCCGCAGGTGTGAGGGGGTTGGTTACCATAGGTATTATTGCGGCGGCCATTTCTACGTTGAACTCTGGGCTAAGCTCAATGGCATCGGTATTAGTGCAAGATTTATATAAACCTTGGCGGCAAAAACGCAAACCAGATCAACACGATAGTCACTATGTGGTGGCCGGACGCTGGGCCATGTTAGTGGTGTCTCTGGCGCTGGGAGGGATGGCGGTTATTTGCTATTTTTGGCAGCAATACTCGCAAATGCCGTTATTAAAATTTGCCCTCAGCGTCATGGTGTTCTCTTATTCCGGATTATTAGGGGTGTACATTAATTCGGTGTTTTTCCATCGCGGCAGCGAGTCATCGGTGTTAGCGGCACTGGTTATTGGCTTTGTCGCCACCTTATTGATGCAGCCTTATGTGCAAGCGGCGCTATTGCCAAACGCTTGGCACTTTAACCTCGGATTTACTTGGCAGTTATGTTTAGGCACCTTACTTGCCACGTTAGTGTGTGCTTTGGGTCGCCCCAATAGGCGGAGCAGCCATGAATAATTATGTGTTAGCGGTTGATGGCGGCGGCAGTAAAACCGCCCTAGCAGTATTTAATCGCAATGGCGAAGTGATTGCTTCTGAGCAAGGCGCGGGGAGCTCATTGAGTTACGATTTACAGTTGAGCTGTGAGCGTATGATGCAGCAAGTGGCAAGCATTATGAACACTACAGCCATACCAGCGCATCATACCCAGTGTATAATAGGTGTTGCTGGCGCTGGGAATCCGTATAATCGAGCCGCATTGCTGCAGCGTTTAGAGACATTCGCTTTTGCTGATACCCGTGTGACCTCGGATGCCGTGACCGCTGCCCTGGGCGCAAATTTAGGTGCGCCGGTGGCTTGCGTGGCATTAGGGACCGGCTCGGTGGGGGCACGTTTAGATAGCCATGGCCAGTTACAGCTCGTCGGCGGCTGGGGATTTACACTGGGCGATGGTGGCAGCGGAGCGCGATTAGGGGCCATGGCGGTACAAGCACTGATGCAGGCGGTAGACAGGCAGCAGCCGCTACATGGGCTGATAGCCACTATAGCTAAAGAGGTGGGGGAGACCCGGGCCGATATCAGTGCCTGGGTGCGCCAAGCCACAGCCAAAGAGTTTGCCACACTCAGTGAGCGAGTATGGCCGCACGCTAATCATTGCCCCATTGCTTCGGAGATCCTTGCTCGGCATAAAAGCGCGGTGCTGCAACTTATTGCTGATACTCGCCAAGATACTGAGCTGCCGGTGATGTTACTGGGTGGACTGGCAGACAAAAGCAGGCAGTTACTAAGCGACAGCGAACAACGAATTATTATGCCAGCACGCGGCAATGCCTTAGATGGCGCCTGGGTGCTGGCAACACAGAATATACAAGTGGAATAACTACATGAGTTTACTGGATGATCAACGATCGAAATTATTACATGAGCTAAATAGCATCGTGTCGGAAGGGCAAAACCCCGAGACCCTCGATATCGATTTATTAGCGACAGACGATATCTTGTATAAGCTCAATGATGAAGACCACAAGGTTGCTCCAGCAGTACGCGCCATTATCCCAGATATTGCTAAAGCCGTGGATGCGATTGTGCATGCCTTTAGCAAAGGGGCGCGGCTGATCTACATTGGTGCGGGCACCAGCGGTCGGTTAGGTATTCTTGATGCATCCGAATGTCCGCCGACATTCAGTGTTGACCCCAGCCAAGTGGTGGGCATTATTGCCGGTGGCGCCAAAGCGATTCAAACCGCTGTCGAGGGAGCCGAGGATAATGCCGAACAAGCCATCGCCGATCTTAAAGCGCATAACCTGTGCGCCGACGATGTGTTAGTGGGTATTGCCGCCAGTGGCCGCACTCCCTATGTGGTATCGGCACTGAATTATGCCCGGCAATTAGGGTGTGTGACAGCGGGGATCAGCTGCTCGCCCAATGCCCCAGTCCTTGAAGCCGCACAGATCCCATTGGGGGCAATCGTAGGCCCAGAAGCGCTTGCCGGTTCTACTCGATTGAAATCAGGCTCGGCACAAAAGCTTATTCTTAACATGTTAACGACAGCCAGTATGATCCGCAGCGGCAAGGTGTATCGCAACCTAATGGTCGATGTTAATGCCAGTAATGACAAGCTTAAAGCGCGCGCGGTACGCATTGTCATGCAGGCGACAGAGTGCACCGCAGAACAGGCGGCTGAAGCCTTGATGCGCAGCGAGCACAGCGCCAAACTCGCGATTTTGATGCTGCTCAGCGGCGTTGATGCGCGCCAGGGTAAAAGCATGCTAGCCAAGCAACAAGGCTTTTTACGTGCCGCCGTACAAGGTAAAGCTCATGATTAGAGCGTTGGCGCTGATACTGGCCTGCATCGTCGCGCTTATGGGCTGTGCGCAGACACACAAGGAGGATGGTGCAATTCGCGTGGGCGCTGAACAATTCGGCAAATATGCTCCCTTACTTGCAGGCAAGCGTGTTGGCCTGGTGGTGAATCAAACCTCGCGGGTACAAGACAGCCACTTGGTTGACTTTTTGCTGGCGCAGCAGGTAAATGTAACCACTATTTTCGCGCCTGAGCACGGCTTTCGTGGCGATCATGATGCCGGGGCCCATGTTCAATCTGGCGTAGATGCACGCACCGGTATCCCCATCGTTTCCATTTATGGCGCCAATAAGCAGCCTGCTGCGCAAGAGATGGCAGACATCGATGTGGTGGTGTTTGATATTCAAGATGTCGGGGTGCGATTCTACACCTATATCAGCTCCATGCACTATATGATGCAGGCCAGTGCTGATGCGGGGGCTGAGTTTATTGTTTTAGACCGGCCGAATCCGAATATTGCCTATGTTGATGGGCCCATTCTCGACCCTGACTTTCGCTCCTTTGTAGGTATGCATCCCATTCCCATTTTACATGGTATGACTGTAGGCGAGTTGGCACAGATGATTTTAGGAGAGGGCTGGCTTAACAGTGATGCGCAGCTACAGCTTAGTGTGGTGCCGGTGGCGCACTATAATCGCACTATGAAGTATTCGTTGCCCCTCAAGCCGAGTCCTAATTTGCCAAACGACCAAGCCGTTGGCTTGTATCCATCATTGTGTTTTTTCGAGGCGACCCCGGTGAGCATCGGCCGAGGCACTGACTTCCCATTTCAAGTGATGGGCCATGACAGTGTCGCATTAGGCGATTTTGCTTTTCGCCCCCGCAGCATTGTTGGCGCGGCGGCATCACCGAAGTTGCAGGGCAAGCTCGTCAAAGGCGTCGACTTGCGACAAAGCTCTGTGCGTGGTTTGGATTTGACGTGGTTGATTAGCGCTCAGCGGCAATTTGCGCAAGCGCAGCAGCTGCTATTTACCCGCCCTGACTTTATGGACAAACTTGCCGGTACCGATAAGTTACGTCAGGCCATTACTGAGGGGCACAGTAGCGAACAAATAAAGCAAAGTTGGCAGCAACCCTTGCAGCAGTTTAAACGCCAGCGTGCTCCATACCTACTTTATCCTTGAATTTTTTACATATTCGTTGAGTTCTTGTACCTTTTTTAGGTTGGGCATGATACACAGTTGTTGGCAAACAATAACAAGGGATCAATCATGCCTAAACGCTTTCTATTGTTCATGGCCGCCGTTACCACGTCGCCCGTGTTCGCGGCGCAATGTGATTTGGCTGGGCCGCAGTCACCGCGCGATATTAACCTTAGCGAGGGGAGTAATCCGGTGCATTTTGCATCAGCTCCTAACTATAATGAGCTCAACCTTTGTAATATCCATTTTCATAAAAATGCTGAGCATCGCGCCGCAGCCTTTTCGGTGACTGCTCACTCCAGCCCAACAAACACTGGCTATCAGTGCCAATTGAGTAAAGCGCTTGCTGAGCAGGAAAAAAAGCCATTGCTTACGCCGGCCTGTGATAATCTACAAAGTGGCGATACCATTGAGGTGCATTGGGTATATAGTTCGGCGCGGGTTTCCCCAGGGCCAGGCTTGGGTAGTTGCGTCAGTACCGCTAGCGCGAACCCCGATTTGCGCGTTGAAGCCCAAGTATTCACTTTGGTGAATGACACCGGCGCCTTAAACTTTACTGAGATGACGCGCATCGTCCAGCGTCACGGCCGTTACCAGAGCAATGAAATTCCACACGACAGTGGCGAGCCGGTGCGCTACCTCGGGTCCACCACTGGGCCCAGTTACTCGCAACATCAATGCTCGCCTTATCAAGTAAGTTGGTCGGTGCGTCCGGATTGTCGCAAGCTTGATATTCATAGCTTGGCTAAGTGGTGTGAGGACAACCCCTTTAACGAGCATCAGGCGCACGGGGTGCGCCAACTAGTGATTGATGCGCAGCAATTATCAACGATTGATGATTAACTCTCGCGGAACGCTTTGACCACATCGTTGGAGTGTTCCAGCAACTTACGCCCTGGACGTGTGGCTTGCGTCAACGCGATAAAGACAATATCGATAACAAAGTCTTGCGCGGTACGCGCCAAAATCGATGATAAGCGAATAGACTCTTCCTCAGCGACGGAGTAAAGGTTAACGGTGGCGCAATCGGCCACTGGGTTGGCGCCAAACTTAGTAACAGCGATCACCGGGCAGCCATTGGCTTTGGCCTGACTGGCTGCTTCTGCCACTTCGCGGGTTTTCCCGGACTCACTGATAGCGACGACTAAATCGTCTTTGCCTAGGGTTGATACGTAGGCCAGCTGTGCATGACCATCGGCATCGGCGATAGCGGCAATGCCAAGCTTTTGCAATTTAAAAGCAAAGTCTTTGGCCACCAATGCCGAGCCACCGAGGCCACATAAAGCCACACGCTTCGCGTTTTTTAACAAGCTGACCGCTTGTTCAACCGCTTCAGCCTCATTGAGGTTTTTAGTTTCACTCAGGACCGCCATTTTACTGCTGAGCAGCTTTTCTGCTATTTGCTCTAAGCTATCATTTAGGGTGATTTTACCGTGCAGCTTAGGTGCGGGTGTCTCGGTGTTTAGGGCATCAATTACCGCGAGCTTAAAGGCCGGAAAGCCTTTATAACCGAGCTTTTGAGCAAACTTCACAACGCTGGACTGACTAACACCAACCACCTTGGCCAGCTCAATAGAGGAGAGGTCGCGAATGGCATTAGCAGAATTAAGGGTGAAGTCCGCTAATTTTGCTTCACTGCTAGAAAACGATTTACGCAGTGCTTTGATTTTTACAAATGTCGACATAAGAAGGTACTTTATTGTTAGATTATATTGGTGCTAATGAGCGCTTATGGGCTCATCGAATGCACACTTACAACGACGTTAATTACAGTGTAACCCGATATTCCTACACAAAGGAATAAATAATTTGATATACACTAGTACCTATATCTTTACTTTGGCAACCGTACAAACGGCCATAACCGAACATAATTTAAATCCATGAATATTGTTTTCGCCTATTTTTAATTGAGCGAAATAAAATATTATTATACTGTGGTCATTATTTGTATTAACCCAGTGCCTAGGAACAGGCGGGCAGCAAAACATAATGTAGGCTGATATGAATTTTCCATACTTTGATACGCCAATGCGAACGTGCTTAGTGCTGCTAATGTGCATGGCTTCCCTTAGTTGCGTTAACCACTACCCCATGGAGCCGTCACACAATTATTCAAAACGTATTAAGTTTTTGGTGATGCATTATACCGCCATTGATTATCAAAAGTCGGAGCGGGTGCTGGTTGATGAAGGCGGGCTCAGTGCCCATTATCTGGTGCCACAAAGTGGCGATCCGAGTTATCAACGCAGTGAGCTTGAAGTGGTGCAGTTGGTGGCTGAGCAAGATAGAGCTTGGCATGCCGGTAACAGTTTTTGGCAAGGTCGCAGCGATTTAAACGATCATTCCATTGGTATTGAAGTGGTGAATGTACCGCGCTGTGCTGCGGCTGAGCGCACCGCCAAGGCCGCAGCAGGGCAAGAGCAAAAGCTGTGCATGTACCCCGATTACGACCCACAACAGGTGCAGTTATTGATTGCCCTGAGCCAAGATATTCTTGCCCGTAACCCGGATATTGGACCAACACAAGTTGTCGGTCACTCCGATATTGCGCCTGGGCGCAAAAGCGACCCAGGCCCGCGCTTCCCTTGGTATCAATTATATAAAGCCGGCGTCGGCGCTTGGTACAAACAAGCGGATGTCGAGCATTATTGGCAGCACTTCAGTACCGCAGCGCCGACGACTGCCTTGATGCAGCAAGCACTGCGTGATTATGGCTATGGTGTTGACGTTAGCGGCCAGCTAGATAGAAAAACGGTAGCAGTTATCAAAGCCTTCCAGGCTCACTTTCTGCCGTGGCAGGTGCATGGTCAAGCAGATGGCAAAACGGCAGCGGTGTTGTTCGCCTTATTACACCGCTATAAGCCGGATAAAGCCCAAGCACGTTTTCGTGACTATCAGGCCTTGAATACAGCGCAGCCAGCACCCAGTAAACCTTTGGGTCATGAGCAGCTATTGGCGAGCTATCCCGCAAAGGCGCTGAGCTCGCGAAAAGATGTTAACAACAAGTACCGCTTTAAGGCGTACCAAGGCCGTGGCGAGATCATTATTGATAACGTGAATGCCGTTGCTGCTGAGCTTGTCGTCAATGGCCAAACTCTGAATATCGCAAAGCCGCTAACGGCGGATACCCAATACCGTTATTCGCTTAGTAAGCGCACTCGCACCGGGGTGAATAGTTTGCATATTAAGTCGGTAACACCAGAAGATGCGCAACTGCATATTCGTATTCCTGCGCCAGTGTTAACGCAGCGCCCAATACCTAAACGTTTTGAACAGGTTGATGCGCTGATTAATGCTGAAATTGAGCAAGGGTTTCCCGGAGCCGTGTTGGCGGTCGTGCACCAAGGGGAATTGGTTAAGCTTTCGGCTTACGGTGAGGCGCGTAAATATCATGATGGCGGCGAGATGATGGCCACACCGCAGCCCATGCAAACCGATACCTTGTTTGATATTGCCTCGAACACGAAAATGTTTGCCACCAACCTGGCGTTGATGCATTTGGTATCGCAAGGGCACTTGGATGTCTCATTGCCGGTGAGCTTTTATTTGCCCGAATATCGCGGTCAAGGGCGGGAGTTACGGCGTGTCAGTGATTTACTCGAACACAGCGCTGGCTACCCTGCTGTGGTGGACTTTCATCGTCGTGATAACCAGCTTGGCGAGCAATTCTATTCCATTAGTAGCGATTGGACCAAGCAGCTTATTGTCCAAGGAGTGCCTTTCACGGCGATGCGCAAGCAACGCCACCTGTACAGTGATATTGACTATATGTTGTTAGGGTTGCTGGTGGAACGTATCAGCGGTATGCCCTTAGATGCATATGTTGAAAGCCGGCTCTATGCGCCCCTTGGGATCACCTCAATGATGTTTAACCCGCTGCAAAAAGGGGTGTTAGCACAGCAAATTGCAGCCACCGAAATTCAGGGAAATACGCGGGGTGGGCGGGTGCACTTCGAGGGCGTGCGCGATTACGTATTACAAGGTGAGGTGCATGATGAAAAAGCTTTCTACTCACTTGCTGGGGTCGCAGGCCATGCTGGGCTATTCGCCGATGCCAAAAGCCTAGCGCAATTGTGTCAGCTACTGCTTAATCGCGGCACTTACGGTGAAAAACAGCTATTTACTGCGTCGGTGCTGGATCAGTTTACTAAACCGAGTAGGAGCGACGAAAGTTATGGCTTGGGTTGGCGCCGAGCGGGAAATGGCGCGCGTAAATGGCACTTTGGCCCTTATGCCAGTACGCAAGCGTATGGACACACAGGCTGGACAGGCACAGTTACGGTTATCGACCCAGAGTATGATTTAGCCATAGTGCTGCTGACCAACGCCCGGCATAGCCCGGTGATGGGCACTGAGCAGCAGTATCAATTTGTGGGTAAACAGTTTGAGACCGGCCAATATGGTTCGGTGGTCACTCGCGTTTACGAGGCTATACTTGGATTGTAGTGAACGTTAACGACTAACACAGGATGCCCCTGCCAGGGCACCTGACCCAAATGGCATCGTTTAGATGCCATTTTCTTTTTCCTTTAGCGCCTCAGTCATTTGCTAATTCAATGCATTCGTTATTAAATAACTGGCTAATTATTTTACTTACCCAAGGAAGAGACATGCCGATTAGGATTGCATGTAAGTCCAGTCCGTTCGCTATTTATGAGCCGCCTGGGCTGGAGATAGGATGACTAAACTTTCACACTGGCTGTTATTAATGTTGCCGCTGTTCGCGCACGGCGCAGAGCTGCGCCCATTTACCACTGATGGTTGTAGCTTGTTCCCCGATGGTACCCTAACAAACAGCGTTAAGTGGCAGCATTGTTGTATTAGTCATGACTTGGCCTATTGGCAGGGTGGAACTCAGACACAGCGCGATGCCGCCGATGCTGCATTAGCGCAGTGTGTGCGCGATTTGGATGAGCCTGCAATCGCTACTTTGATGCATATCGGCGTTCAGCTCGGTGGTGGGCCACTTTATCCAACTTGGTATCGCTGGGGCTATGGCTGGCCTTATGTTCGCAGCTATGGAGCATTAACGATTGACGAACAACAGCAGGTGCAAAAGCGATTGGCAGAGTTAGTGCCTGACTCACTACCTAAAGATCCCTCCGATGAGGAGCGACCATGACCGAGAAATTTGCACGGCATTTGGGGATTGTTCTGGGCGCTCTGTATGGCCTCGGCTTTCGGCTGTTATGGGAAGTAGAAGCGCTACAATCACTGGGGAGTTTGGTGACCCTGTCGTTTATGTTCTTAGTCCCTTTTGTGATCGGGTTTATTCGTATTTATTGTCAATGTAGAGTCACTCCTTCGCTGTCTTATACAAAATGATTGCCCTAGCGTGGCAGCCTATTTTTGTATTTTTAGTGGTCAGTGTCGTGACCTTACTGGAAGGCAGGATTATGTGTGCGCTTGGTGCATCGTAAAAAGCGTGGCGCCTTATTCAGCATCGTCGTTTTACCTGTGATTGTTGCCCCGTTAGAGCTGCACTTTTTAACTCGTTCAGCCACCTATGTGATTGAAGACAGTATTGATATTAACGCTCCAGCGGCAGCGGTTTGGCGACAGCTGGCAACGGTATCAACGATTGAGAGTAATGAGTTACCCACCACCTTCGCATCGCTCATTGGCGTACCTAAGCCCATCGCCGCAGATATGTCTGGTCAAGGTGTGGGCGCTGTGCGTACCAGTCACTGGCAAAAGCAGGTGCAATTTAATGAAGTGATCACTTCATGGGTCGAAAATCAGCAAATGACCTATCGTTTTGATATTGACCCAGAGCGTATCCCTGATAACGCCTTGGACAAACATGTCAAACTTGGTGGCAAGTACTTTGCCCCACTTGATGGTGGTTATTTTATAGAAGTACTTGATAGTAAAAGAAGTCGTTTAACGTTACGAACTCGCGTTGAAGACAACACTCATTTTGGCCTGTATTCGCGCCTATGGGGAGAAGTCATTTTTCATGATTTTCATACTTCATTGCTACAGCTTATGAAAACCAGAGCGCAAGCTGATTTTGCTGAACATCAAAGCTAAAAAAAGCGCCGCAAGCGGCGCTTTACGTGGTTGCTGGGGGGAGCTTAGAACTCGACTTTGACCGACAGTTGAACTCGGCGAGGGCTATAGTATTGGCGCGGCTCAGCGAAGTTTTCATCATCAAAATAGGGATTGTTGTTATACCCAGTTTGACGGTCAAAAACATTGAAAATATCGGCGCGAAATTGCATCGCCACATCGTTATACACCGTGAATTCTTGAGTGTAATTGAGGTCTAACTGCCAATGACTGGCACTACGACGACTGCCGGCGGGCTCGGCATAGCGGCTGGTATCGCTAGCATAACCGTAGGGGGTGCCATGCCACTTTTCCCAAGGCTTACCGGATTGAAACACAAAGTAGGCACCGACGTTCGCATCCCAAGGGGTGGTGTAATAGCCGTAGACTTTAAATAAGTGTGGCTTATCCCCAGCTAGGGTGCCATAGCGGTAATCCCAAGGGTAACGGCCGCGACCGTCACCGTAAAATGACGAACCGACGAAGTTATTGGCATCGTTGGTCGCAGTGGTGTTGTCTTGGTCAAAATTACCATAGTAATGACTCCACACATAGGAGGCGTTGACATAGGTGTTATCGCCCATGTATTCAGCTTCAAGACTGGCTTCCCAGTATTTGGTTTCGCCTCCCGGCACTTCGGCGATAACATAAGAAGAGCCACCAATTTCCTCGCGAATGGCATCGAGGTTATCAATGAAGAGTCCTTGCTCGGCGATATCGGCAGGAATACCTGGCACATCAAGGCCACTGTAATCGGTTAATCTGGCGTTATTGGGCATATCTTCCCAAAAGTGCATGCCTCGGCGGTGACGCACATGGGCGCGTACCACCAAGTCACTGCCAATGTATTTGGTTGTGCCCACGGTGAACTCATTAATACGCCGTGGTTTTAAGCCTTTCTCGAACGCTTTACCTGATGAGCCACCGCGTGGCTCGGCATAAATAATATTGCCATCGCTATCGAATTCGATTTCTTGCTCGCCACGGGTATTACGGTCCCACGATGCAGCACGAGCCAGTGAGCTAGTATCGGGGTTATACATGGCAAAGTTGGCAAATACCGAGTCTTCGCCTGCATAATTCCAAGTGACGCCGAGGCGGGGTTGCACCATATCGGCCCAGTCGGTCTGGTACATTTGATATTTATTACCCGGGGCTAATTCATACCCAGAAACCGTTCCTGATTTTGCTCTTAACCCTTGGCCATAGTAGGTATCTTGGCTGAACATAACGCCAATGTTGTAGGTCCAATCGCCGATTTCAATGGTATCGTTAATTTCAAAGTTAAGGGTTTCGGTGCTCGAGATAATAGATGGCACCGTATCGCCTTGGTTATCAACTAGGCTCATTTGCTCAACGAAGGCGCGGTAAATCACCGGTGTGCTACTGCCTTGCTCTAAGCTTTCGTCCAAGCCGCCAACGTATTCTATACGGCCCCAACCATTTGATAAGCGAGTGAGCACTTCCTCACCTTCAGACCATTGGCCACCGAAGTGTAGAGTGTGGTAGCTGTCGCCCCAACTAAATTCATGGTCGAGGGCGAGCTCGAAGGAGTCGCGGTAGAAGTCTTGGCTATCATAGCGATAATACGCACCAACACCGCCGCCGCCTTTTTTAACACCATTTTCGCTGTATCCATATTGTTCAATAAGCGCATTCGCGGCACTGTTAAAAGCGGCTATTTGCTCTGCGGTGTAGCCTGAGTCAGCATCCAGTGGTGTGGGGACACTAAAGTAACCCATTTGCTCAAGGTTATTGATATCGAGTTGCGCCGATAGCGAAGGCTGCACGCTAAGTTCAGTATCAGGGCGTGAGCCGCTTTCTAGCTCAAATTTACTGTATTGAAACGAGAGAGTGGTGGCCGAGCCGACCAGCCACGAGCCATCAACAGTGAAAATATCTTGGTCGGTTTGTCCGCCCACCGAGACGCTGTCGGCTTCAAACTGACCGATGGAGTCGCCCTCAAGGGTTTTCTCCGACATCCGCTGCGAGATATTAAACAGCAAGTCGTCAGTGGGGGCCCAGGTCAGCTTGCCAAAGTACTCATCGCGCACGCTCTTATAATTTTTGACCTCGCCATAAGCAGTGCCCTTGTTGCTGCGCTCTTCCTCCGGGCGGTAGTAAGAAGTGTAGAAATACAGTGTATCTTCAATCAGCGGGCCGCCTAGGCTGGCTGTCAGCCAGCTTTTATCGAGCTCATAACTTTCCTCGCCAACAGGGCTCGCTACGAGGCTTTTGGGCTGCACTTTATATTCCACGCCACCGCGAAACTCGTCGGTGCCAGATTTCGACACGGTATTGATAGCAAAGCCTCCGGAGCGGTTAAAGTCCACAGCCTTAGCGCCGCCGCGATCCATGGTTACGTACTCAATATCATGCGTCGAGGGCTCGGAGGCGAGGTTGCCGAACATCGGCAATGAGACATTGACGCCGTCGAAACCATAAGAGTTATCGACCCCAGACCCGCCGGCTGAGGGGCCAAGGATGGAGTTTTCAGAAAGCTCGACACCGGGGACCAATTTCAGTAGATCGCGATAATCTTGGCCGATGGGGACGCCTTCAATGGCGCTTTCTCCTAAGGAGTTGGTTAACGATGAATTACCCTGGCGGTATAGTCGGCTGCCAGTAACGGTGATCACTTCGGTGTTGCTGCCGGTCATGCTTAGCGCCACATCCACCTTTGAGGTTTGCTCCAAGAGCACTTGTACCGTCATACGCTGACTGGCACCGTCTTTATTGGTAAAGGTCAGCTCGTAAGTACCCGGTTTGAGTTGCGGGAGGTCATAGCTACCATCTGCTCGGGTTACGGCTCGTCGCGGTTTTGGCATGACGTTACTGGTGGCGATGACTGTGACTCCGGCCATGGATTGGTCGGTTTGCTCGGCAATCACCTTGCCTTTGATGCCACCGGTGAGCGCCGCCAGCGCTGGGGCGCTAACAAAGGCTGCAGCGATTAAAGTGGAGGTGAGTGCCGTTTTTGGTGCGCGCAGCGCCAGGCCAGTAGCCTGTGTTAATGCGCTAAGGCTAAACCCGGATGTGATCTGTTTCATTGTATCCCCGTCCTTATAATAAATTATTTATCGGTTGGACTTTTTACCCTGTGATGTATAAGAGCAACGTCAAATGTTGCTTAACTATTAAACAAGTGTTGCCATCATTAATCAAGAATAAAATTTTCTAACTATTCTTTAAAGTAAAAATAAAATATATAAAAGGAGTCGCGCTTAAGCACCTGAGGTGCCCCTGGGCTTCTGTAGGTTATCTATATAAAAGTTATAAGTATGAATTGATTAGAGCCAAGTAGGCTTGGCTCTAAGGCTATAACCAAGAGGGCAGGGAATCCATGGCAATAAGAGTATCGTAATCGATACGCTCGCGAATAATACTGTATTGATCATCCTTTACCAGTACTTCTGGAGCATTAAGGCGGGAATTGTAATGTGAGGCCATCACTGCACCATAGGCGCCTGCGCCCATAATCGCTACCAAATCGCCACTTTGGCACTGGCCAATGGTGCGGCCTTTGGCAAAAGTGTCCCCCGTTTCACACACCGGACCGACAATATCATAAGTGACCTTTTGCGTTTGCTCGGTGACCGTGACAATGTGATGATAGGCATCGTACATACTGGGGCGAATAAGGTCATTCATGGCCGCATCTAAAATTAAAAAGTGACGCTGTTGTCCGGTTTTCACATACTCAACGCGTGACACTAACACCCCGGCATTGCCAAGTATTGAACGCCCCGGCTCGACGATAATTTTACAACCAAGGTGGCCTAAATGGGCTTTGGCAAAGCTAGCATAGGTGGTGATATCTGGCTCTTGGGATTGCTCTCCATAGTTGATCCCGAGCCCGCCGCCAATATCGATGACCTGAATATCAATACCGTGATGCTGCAGGCTTGTCACCAGGTCAGCAACTTTACTAAAGGCCTGGTCAAACGGGGTCAGCTCGGTTAACTGCGAGCCGATATGTACGTCAACACCACTCACCTCGATGCCCGGCAGATTGGCGGCCCGTTTATACAGTGCAGGAGCTAAGTCGATGGCAATACCGAATTTATTCTCGGCCATTCCCGTGGTGATTTTGGCATGGGTCTTGGCTTCAACATCCGGGTTAACACGAATCGAGACCCGCGCGCGTTTGCCCATGCTGTGCGCTTGTTCGCTGATGCGCATCAGCTCCGGTTCGGATTCTACGTTGAACTGTAAAATGTCCTGCGCCAAAGCGTAGCGTATTTCAGCAACACTTTTGCCTACGCCGGCAAAGACGATTTTATCAGCGCTGATCCCGGCGGCTAGGGCACGCCGTATTTCGCCTTCAGAGACGGTGTCGGCACCGGCGCCTAAACGCGCTAAGGTCGCCAATATTGCCTGATTGGAGTTGGCTTTTACGGCATAACAAATTAAGCTATCCAACCCTGCAAATGCGTCACTGTAGCGCTGGTAATTGCTGGCAATCGCTTTACTGGAATAACAGTAAAAGGGCGTTGGCACCTGCTGAGCAAGCGCTTCTATAGCAAGGCCTTCGACTTGCATTTGCTGACCCACGTAGGGGAAGTAGGGAAGTGGATGCATAACTAAAAAATTACAGTAAATTTAAAATTAATTGAATAATCTATGCTCATTTGCAAGACTATTCAAGCTTTATAAGAACAAGGATAACAACATGTCTTGGTATTCCATTTTGCCGCCGTTGATTGCCATTGCAATCGTATTTTGGCGCAAAGAGGTCATAATGGCGCTGTTAGTCGCGGTGGCCTCTTCGGAGTTTTTGCTTGCACTCCAGGGTGACGGTAACACACTTTTCTTCACTTTTATTAATACTATAGAACGTGTGGTGGCAACGGCGTCCTCTGCGGGGAATAGTCGCGTGCTGTTATTCAGTATTCTTATCGGTGCACTGCTTGCCTACATTCGCGAGTCTGGCGGGGTGGCGGCAACCGTAAACCTGTTAATAGGCAAAGGGGTGGCAAAGTCAAAGCGGCAGGTGGGCTTTTTGACCATGTTTTCCGGTATTGCCGTATTTATCGAGTCAAACCTCAGTGTCTTAACTGCGGGGATCCTCTCACGCGGCCTATTCGATAAATTTAAAATGAGCCGGGCGCGTCTGGCCTATATTATTGATAGCACCAGTGCTCCAGTGTGTATTTTAATTCTGCTTAATGGCTGGGGCGCTTATGTGCTTGGGCTGTTAGAAAACTATGAGCTGGAGCAGTCTGCGGTGTCTATCTTATGGGGCAGCATTGGTTATAACTTTTATGCCATTATCGCCTTATTGATCGTGGCCTACACTATCGCCTTCGATAAAGTACACGGACCAATGAAAGTGGCCGAGCAAAAGTTGGAGCGCCTAGAGGTTAACGAAACAGCGGACAAAGGCACTAAAGCACGCTTTATGCTGGTGCCCTTGGCGACATTGATAGTTTCTATGGTTGGTTTTATGTTCTGGACTGGTAACGGTGATATTGCCAGTGGCAGTGGCTCGAAATCAGTGTTGTATGCGACTATTTTAGCCTGTGTTGTTGCTTATTTCTTACTCAGTACAAGCCGCCAATTCAGCCATCACCAATTGGTGGACATGGGCTTTAAAGGCATGGGCGAGCTATTGCCATTGGTGGCGATTGTTTTGCTATCGATGACCTTGGGCGCGAGTTTAAAAGAGCTCGGTACAGGGGTGTTTGTTGCTTCATTGGTAGGCGATTACCTGCCGTTGGTATTGGTGGTGCCAATGCTGTTTGTAACCGGCGCGGTGATCTCCTTTACCACCGGCACCTCGTGGGGCACCTTTGCTATTTTAATACCCATAGGTGTGCCGCTGATCCAAGCGTTAGGATTACCACCTTCACTGGTGATAGCCGCTATTTTAGGGGGTGGCGTGTTCGGCGATCACTGCTCGCCAATTTCTGATACCAGTGCGGTGTCTGCCATTGCTTCGGGCTCCGATCTGCTTACTCACGTAAAAACGCAAATGCCTTATGCTTTATTCGGCGGTGCATTAACTTTTATTGCATACCTATTGGTGAGTTTCATCGTTATTTAACAACTAGGCCCATAGCCAACGACTGTGGGCCAGTGTTTATCCATAAGTGATAGTACTTTGCTCGCAGCGCTTGCTATAATCGCTGCGTTTTTATATCTGTGGTTGCCCTTATGAAGTTACAGCAAATCGATAAAGCGCGTTATAGAAAGCATTTAAACCGAGTTTTAGCTGCCTGTATTGGTGCCTTGGTCTTGGGGAGTCTCGGCATTGCGCGATTACTGATTATCGCTTTTCCCAGTGCATCCGGCAGTCATTTTCACTGGAACTTGCTCGGCGTGATTATCACCTGTGCGGCCATTGCCTTGGTACTAAAGCGTGTGCAACACCACCCGTATTTGCGAGAAGTGCTGTATGTATGGCACTTAAAGCAGGCGCTGAATCAGATCACGCGCCGCCTGCGTAAAATTAAGGCGGCGGCGGAACAAGGCAATGTCGAGGCCATGCATGCCTTGCAATTCAGTTATTCTGGTTCGCGCCAGCTTTGGCAACTTGACGATAACACCATCACCATGGACGAATTAGCACTGGAGCAGGCCAAACTGGACACCTTAGCCGAACGTTACCAAGTAGAGCCCAGCGCGGAGCGTTATCACAGCAGCACCCTTAAGCAATTTTAAGCTTGGCTAAGCACACTTAGGTGTGCCTGCTTGGCCTACCTTGCGAAGCGCTAATAGCAGTGCGTTAATAATTGCACACAGTGCCCAAATAGCCCACCAAGGGGTATCCCAAGCAAAGGTATAACGCAGCAAAGCCAGTACCGCGAAATAGCTAATCACCGAATACTGTAACCACAGGCCAAGCTGGTGGCTGAAGTGTGTTGGCGCATAAAGCACAGCTTTGCGGCCAAGGTGTAAGCTAGCGACTGCCAAGAGCGCGACCACCAGACCCACTATCACAAATGACAACCACACCATCCACTGCGCCCAGTCGATGACTTGTGCAGATTTAGCCGGCCCCGACCATAGTGCATCCCAACTAACGGTAACGATCAGTGCCGCACTCAGTAATTTGGGGTCTATACTAGGGGCGTGCTCGCTATTGCTGCGATACTCACTGAGCAAGTAATAACCTACAAATATGAATGCGATAACTCCAACAATTGGAGTGAGTACGGGGACTTGCTGCACGCTAAAATAAGCCGCGAGGTAACCAAGCATAGGAAACATCGTATGTGTTAGTGTGACCCCCGCTATCCAAGTGAATACACTACGCCGGCTCGAGAGCTGCTTCGCTTGGGTTAGGGTGGCGATGGCGACATCAGCACCAATCCCTAAGCCCATGAGCAGACTTGCTAATACAAAAGCTTCTATGGGTGTGCCCATCACTCACTCTCCTGAACAGTGGGTGTGCGGGCTTCATCGCGTCGCTGAGCATGCTCCCAGTCTAGGCGCATATCCCATACGTACCGATGTTGCTCTTCGAGTGGTGCCTGGGATTCATCTACTTGCTGTAATACGTTAGTGGCTTTGGCAATAGTTGCATCACGGCCAAATAAATAGCTCTGCTCAGCGACAATTGTGCGATACGCTTTATTTAGGTCCAGTGCTCGGCGTGGTGAGGGAGTGATCAACTCGTAAATGCTGTCGATGGCTGTCACCTTAGCTTTATTCACACTGCCATCTGAGTTGAACCAACGCCGCAGCATTTCTTTGTTCTGTCGGAATTCATCGCCACCTCCCACTCGTTGAAGGTAAGTTAAAAACTCGCCTTGGGTTTCACCAATGTTGGGTGCATCGTGCATACTTGCCAAGTTTATATAGCCCCAACCTTCTCGCCCTGTGACTTTGCGTGGAAAGGAAAAGGTTTGATCAAACGTCGCTCCCACGGTTTTATGGCAGCCATTGCAAAATGCCATTTCCTGAATGTCTTGGTGGCGTAGTTGCCCTTGCTCATCTTCGATATAGCCATTGATGGTCCACCCAAACATATTATTAATGCCTTTATCACCTAATGGTCGAGTGCGTGGCAACTTTTCGAAATGCTTCTCTTTCGCCTCACTGTAATAGAAAGAGGCCAAGCGTGCTTTTGATTTAAAGTTGTGTTTGCGCATGTAGCGTACTTCTTTCATGCGTGGTGCATTATAAATACGCCCTTGTGGGTCCACGCCAATGTAACGCACGGTGTGCAAAAACTCAGTATCTTGAGGGTAGAGCTGGTAAGCCAACTCGATATCTTGGGCATCGCCTAAGTAGTGACTGCGTTTGCTAATAGCGTGTATTTGCTTTTCGAGTCGGTTGTTGCCGTTAAGATCTACACCGATCGCTTGCTCGGAGATAGAAGGCGTACTCAATTGCTCTAAGCCCTTAATGGCCATCTCCACTAAGCTGAGGTTGGCAATGTATACATCTTGATTATATTGCCCGTTAAGTTCACGAAAGGGGGCACCAAGGCGGATCATCACATCACCGGTGGAGCCGTTGGTGGGCCAAAAGGTGCTAGGGAAGGGTTTATAATTAAACGCAACCCAGTGGCTCTTGTCGCGAGCAAAACCAAGCTCATCAAAGGCTTGCTGCGGATAAGCAAGGTTTTGAATATGCGCTATTTCACCTTGCCACTCGCTGTCTGCCAGCAGTTTTTCAATAAATGGCGAATAGTTATCTTCGTTTATCCACTGCTTTATTTCTTCATCGGAAATAGATGCGATCATCTCACTGCGATCAATAAATAAATTACGCCAATGATTCTTCATTCCCAAATCCGAGAACTGGTATTCACCTTGCAGATTACCATCATTCATTTGGTTCGGACGTTTGCTATCTTGGCGGTCTGTCTGATGACAGGCGTAGCAAGGATTATGTTTACCTTGTGTTTTAGTGTAGCACTGCGGCGGGATCACCGACTCAGGATTATACACTGCACCATGCTCTAAATAGGCGGTTGCAGGAATTTGCTCTGTGGGTTGGTAGGCAAAGTCTGCGCCCTCACTGGTAGTTGTGGTCGTTAATAATGGTTGCGTACGCTGTTGTTCCGAGCATGCACACAGCAAAACAGCCAGTGCAAGGGCCAGCGCCGAGTTAAGTTTCATCATAATGGCACACCGATGGGAAGTTATAGGTAAATGAGGGGGGCAACCCCCTCATAGAGTGCGAGGATTAGTTGCCTGCTGGGTCGTACAACCAAAGGGTGTTGTTTTCTTGGAATCCATCCTCACCGATGATCACGCGACCATCGCGCATGACGATGGTGTTATCTGGTTGTGATAACTGCTCTACGTCACAACGTGCTGCGCCATCAAGACTGCGGCGATAGGTGGAGCCCATTACCACAGGTTCAATACGGGTGAGGCTGTAGTTGCTATCTATGTGTGCACGATATAAGCCACCACAGTCTTCCACGCGATTGGATAATTGCATGTCTCCTTCATCGTCAATCATGGTGTTATCGATATCAGCGATACCAATATACATAAACGCTTCGGTGACGATTTCATCGGCAATCATATCTTGGCCAGTGATTGCTTCCATAACGCGGTCATGATTGATACTAATGCCTTCGAGCTTACGCCACTCTGCGGTGGCTCCTTTTAAGCGAGCTGCTTGGCGAGACTCTAAAAAGGCCGCACGGTCATCCATAGGCTCACCAGCGGTAACAGGGCTTCCGCCTTGTGCTTCACTTGGGTAATGAGTGGCGCCATCAGCCCAGGCCTGTACGTCAGCCATGCTCATATAGCTGGTTTTACCTGCAACATAATCACTGGTATCAATGCCATCATAATCAGCAATCCAAGCTGCAATTGTGGTGTTATCGCCACTGGCCAGAGCTATCCATTCAACATCAAATCCTGTGACCGCTGGGTCACTAAGGCCTTCATCCTGAGTCAATTTTGCCCCGTATAATGTGCCAGCAGTCAAATCTTCCGGGGTATCGGCGACAAATTTAAACAACACCCCACCGGTATCATCTTGTGACGAGTACACGGTTTTTCTATCCGGCATAACCACTGAGTTTTCATGCTCATAGCGGCCAATAGTGTAGTGTTTTACCACTTCTGGATTGGCGCTGGTGGGCGCGGTGATTTCAGCAATGTAACCATAACGGTAGGGGTTAGGGAAATCCGGTGCTGTAAGCATCTCAAGACCATCGGTACTAGTGTCTGCTGGGTCATTCCAGCTGGCATCGGTGGTTGAGTCAACGCTTGAGCGCACAATCCACTCTTCTGAGGTTAATGGGGTGCCCCAAGGAGACACTGAACCAAAGCAGTTAGCTGCGGTGCCCCAAACATTATCGAAATCAACCATCATGGCTTCAGCGATTGACCAAGTACCTTGAGTATTTTTGCTTAGCTTTAAGCGGCTAACTCCCCCAGGGTATGACTCCCAGTTAGTGAATAAGTAGCCCTCACTGTCGCTAGTAGGGATAAAACCGTTAAAATCTGGGTTTTCATTCTCAATAATTTTCTCATTGCCGACCATGGAGTAATGCACACCTAACCCACCGGGCAAGCCTTTATCACCTAAATCAGCAAAGGTATCACCGGTCTGGCCTAACACTTGGTATTGGCCTACCGCTGACACTACGGTTTGACGCTCATAATCCGATTCTGGCACTGGTGAGCTAACGATATTTTTAGGCAGCTGGTTGAAGTTTACGCCCGCTAGTACGCCTACGGTACCACGATTAATAGCGCGGCCATTGAACTCATCCATGGCGGCATTGGTGTCATCAGGGTGCTGAACATTGAAAAACAAATCGCCCTGACGAGTTAAGAATGCACCGGTCACTTCAGCTCCAGCAGGTACCGTTGCCAAGCGTGTTAATTTGCCACTTGCTTGTGCATTTGCGCTGTCTTCGCCACTTGCTCCATCTTGGCCATCGGCGCCATCCTGTCCAGCTGGGCCTTGTTCGCCAACTGGGCCTTGCGGACCTTGTTCACCGTCGTCGCCATCGCAGGCTGCCAACGCTAAGGCCATGGAAGCAGTCAAAAAAGATAATTTTAGCTTAGTATTAAGCATGTGAAACGCCCCTTCACTTATAGTTATTTAATCAATGTTGCAGTCGATACTGCGACCTAAGGTCTCGCTGCAGCGATATAATTGCCTGTTGAAAGCGGGGCTTATACTAGGGAGCGGTTATTGCAAAGTGATGGACAAAAGAAGACCTTTTTGTGGTACTTATAATACACTAATGTGACTTTATAACGTTTTTGTAGAGAGGTATCCGCATCCGCTATATCAAAATAGAGGCGCTGAGTTTAGCTAAATATCAGCCATAGCAACGGCATTTTTTTGCTGGTTTTTTACCTTGTACATGGCTTGATCGGCGGCAATCACTAGATCTTGTAAGGTGGTACCGTGTCCAGGAGAAGTGGCGATACCTATACTGGCACCGACACTTACTTGCTCGCCATTGTCCAATCGTGTGGCTTGGCTGAGCGCCTCTCGGAGTTTGTCGGCAAGGTGTAACGCCGGTGTTTGTTCAAGCGCATCGAGAATGATGACAAACTCATCACCACCCCAACGAATACATACATCCTCTTTGCGCACATGGTGTTGTAGTTGTGTTGCCACATGGCAAAGGATGTCGTCGCCTGCGTCGTGGCCATACACATCATTGATCGGTTTAAAGCCGTCAAGATCAATCAACATCAAGGTAATGTCTTGGTCGTTATCAAGGCGTTGTTGTGCCGCCTGTTCGCCTCCTAGGCGGTTAAATAAGCCTGTTAAACGGTCTGTGGTGGCTGCTTCGTTAAGCTCAGCGACCATTTTTTTGTGGCGAGTAATATCATTAATAAAAATCTGTAGGTAGGTATCTTGTTCCTTACCATAGCTGCGAGTAACAAGAATATGAGCCCAAATGCAATCTTGTTGGCAGTCAGTGCATAGCTGGTACTCACCGGTGGCAATATCATGCTGATCTAAGGAGTTGCGAATAGAGCGGATAATTTTTTCAGGCTCATTAAAAGTACGCGCCACAAGTTGATACAAATCTTTTTCCAAAGGAATACCGAGGCGGTTAAACAGCCGCTCTGTGGACGCGTTATAAAGGATGATATTGCCTTCGCGGCGGGCGAGGATCATTGCTGACGCCGCATGCTCGAATAATAAGCGTAGCCGACCTTCTAGCTTTTGTACCTCAGAACGCAGTGCCCGCTCTTGGTTAAAGAGCCGCTCCGTTTGCGCAAGCATAGCGTTAATACTGTGGGTAATTTCGCCTATTTCACTGGCGTTGTGCGCGAATGGGGTGTGCAAGCGATTATCGCCGCCGGGGGTGATGCCCTTAAGCTGAGTGTTAAGTCGCGCCATTGGCTTGGTAATTATAAAATAAGCCAAAATCGTAAAGGTGAGTAATACCGCGAGGGTTTGAAAGACCAATAGTTGCGCACTGGATTGCGCTATCGACCGTGCTCGCTGTTCTATCATGGACCAGGCCGGTAATAGACGCATTTGTCCGACCGCCTCATTGGCAAAAAAGGGATTATACAAGGTGAAAGTTTTTGCTTGCTGCCAATCACCTTCTCCTTGACTTGCTAATGGCTGAGTGCCTTGGATTTGCGCGGCAAGAATACTGTCGTTCTTTAACAGGCCACTGATAACTTCGATTGCTAAGTCTTCGTCTTGCAAGTAAGCGGCAATAGAGGCAGTGCTCGAGACTGTCATATGCAGCTGAGCAATAGCAAGGTTGGCTTTCTCTACCTCCTGCTGGTAGACGCTACGGTAATAGTATTTCACTGCGATAACGCCAACGATTAACGAAGTGAGTACAAGCGCAATGGCTAAGCGCAGGATCAGGCTATGTTTATTGAACAAGAGTATAAACTACCTTCACGTCGTTAGTGACTTCTTTAAGCTTTACATAGCCGATGGCATTGTCAATTTCTCGGACCCTTTTTATTACCTCAGCGCTGCTTGCCATAGTTAAAGGCGGTTTTGCATGGCCACTGAACTTGACCCGTGACCAATACGCATTAATGCTGCCAATCGGACGCTTAGTTAGACCTTGATAGAACTGCTCACGCAGCAATGAATCCGGTTGCATGTCCAAAGGTGCGGCATGTTCCCCAGAGGGAAAAGCGATAAGTCGACCCATATACAAGTCAACTAACTGCTTGGTGGTTAAACTTTGCGTAGGGTTTGCCTTATTAACTATAACGGCTATTTTTTCTTGTCCGTACGCAACCGCGCTCAATAAAGCGTAAAGTGCGCACGTGATGATGAAGGCTCTCATACTAGAACACCCAATCAATCGTCGCGCTTACAACGGTGAATGATTCTGGCGTAGAAAACACCTCGCGGCGCAGCATAAATTGGTTATCGCTGCTGTCTAAATCAATGTACTCGAGCTGCAGTTTAGCCGCCATATCAGCGCGAAAATCATAGCGAGTGCTGAGCGAAGTTGTTGACTGATCGTTGACGTAATAGTTAAAGCCGCGCTCAAGCTGAAAATGCAGTTCATTGGCGAGGGGGTTTGTTAGTTGTGGTTTATCAATCTGCTGGCGCTTGCCATGCGTCACTGAGTAACCCAGTTGCACAGTGAAATCTTGCCATCTTGTGCCGAAAACGACATACCCGTTGTGCAAATGTGAGAGAATGTCTGAATCAGCACTGACACGGGCAATTTCCGATTGCACATAGTACTGACCGTTATCGTACTTTGCGCCTAAGGTCACGTACTGCAACCGTGTATTCACCGTTTTTAAACGCTTGGCAATATCTTGTGCTTGAGGCCAGATTTGTTCAGGCACACTTTGCGCCAGCTCGCGTAGTTGGGCGTAATGGTCGGGCTCATTATCGATATAGGCTTGGGTATAATTGGCTCGCCAAAGCCAGTTACCTTGCTCTAGTGTGAGCGTAGCGCCAGCGATATCATCAAGAGCTATTCGCCATTGAAAATCGAAATTTGTAAGGTAATCCTTTGACTTGCCGTAATACCAGCGTGTGGAGAACATCCCCTGATCGGTGGCGTGGGCTGAAGATAGTTCGATACCATCAATGCTGCGATGGGGAATAAGGCCATAAAACTCAATGGGTGCGTGGGTCGCTGTATAGGCATAGCCTATGTTGCGATAAGGACTCATCATAAACAAATCAAACGCGGTACGCCCGGCTTTGATGGTCCAGTTTGGCTTTGGTGAGTAACTTAAAAATGCCAGTTGGGTAACATCGCCAAGGCTATAGTCGGGGTGGCTTTTCAGTACCCACTGGCCCGTAAAGCCCCACTGAGTATTAAACTGCTTGTGTAACTGAATGCCTAATCGCGACAACGAGGAAAAGTCTAATTCAGAGTTTGTTTTACCATCGGTTACCGATACATCAGTACGAAACCCGTATTGCTCGGATTCATTATAGCTTACGCCGACAGTGGCAAAGCCGCTAAGTTGAGCGGGTTGTGCCAGTGCTGCCGCGCTACTAATAAGCAATGAAAAACCACTAAGTGAACGAAATAAGCGCATGATGCCTCTGAAATTTAGCCATAAAAAAAGGAGCCTGATGTGGGCTCCTTGCTTACGAATCGCGGCGAATTATAAGAAGGTTAGCTGCAACTGGCAACTAAGTGGTCAGTCCTGTTTGCTATTTGAGCACCTAAGTTGATTAAAAATAGTGCACTATGTACTTGAATTGAATGATGATTCCACCTAGCCTGAGAGCCTAGAAAAAAATATAAGAAAAACCCATGCAGTTAGTGAATTATGCGCAGTATGTAAAGGCTTTAGGGCCGGGAATATTAATGGCGACTGCCGCCATCGGCGGCTCACACCTGGTTGCTTCGACCCAAGCCGGGGCGTTATTTGGGTGGCCGTTGTTATGGCTGATCATCGCCGTGAATGCGCTTAAATACCCTTTTTTTCGTTTCGGCGTGCATTACACCTTGGCGACCAACGACAACCTAGTCGAGGGTTACAAAAAGCAGGGGCCTGGGTTTTTCTATAGCTTTGTAGCCTTGAACCTGATTGCTGCCATCGTTAATACTGCCGGGGTACTGCTATTAACGGCGGCGCTGGCCCATTATATGCTCGGTGGAGCGCTTGGGTTAACGGCGTTATCAGCCCTGATACTGTTGTTTTGTCTGATATTGCTATTGTTAGGCCATTATCGCGCCTTAGACAGCGTGGCTAAAGTAATTATGGCGGTACTGGCGTTGAGCACGCTAGGTGCATTGGCCATTGCCTGGGTGCAAAGCGGCGGTGCACCGATGGCGATGAGCGCAGAGTTTCAAGCGCCCGATCTCTTTTCTTTGGCGGCGCTGAGCTTTATTGTAGTGATGATGGGGTGGATGCCCGCACCTATCGAAATCTCCGCGCTTAACTCATTGTGGCTGCAAGCAAAGCGGCGCAATACCACGATAACTACAAACACTGGTTTATTCGACTTTAACTTGGGGTATGTGGTCACCGCGCTCTTGGCAGTGGTATTTTTTGCCTTAGGGGTGTTGATACAATACGGCGGCAGCAGTGAGATTGCTTTGGCTGGGGTCGCGTTTGCACAGCAGCTCATCGATATGTATACGCAAACCATAGGTGAGTGGTCGCGTTGGCTGATTGCCGCCGTGGCGTTCTTATGTATGTTGGGGACCACGCTTACGGTGCTAGATGGGTATGCCCGCACGCTGTTTACCAGTGCCAAGTTAATTAACCGTCGGTTGCTACCACGTCACCTCCACTCCTGGCTGATACTGCAAGCGGGTGCCGGGATGGCAGTGATCTTATTTTTTAAAAGCAACTTAAAAGAAATGCTTACCTTTGCCATGACCCTTGCCTTTTTAACCACGCCGGTATTTGCATGGCTTAATATGCGTTTGGTCAAACAGGCAAACATCAATCAGCCAACTTGGTTAAAGGCGTTAAGCTGGTTGGGCATGGCCTATTTAATTAGCTTTAGCCTGGGTTTTGTCGCCCTACAGTTTTGGTCGAGTTAAACACTGATGGATTTGCGGAAAAAATAACGTGCTTTTTCTAATCTAGATGTTATTCCATGTTGCCACAGCTAAGTTAACGCTTTAATTGCTGCACTAATACCATCAAGGGTGAGCGGAAACATGCGGCTTTGCTCGTTACTTGCCATGAGTTGGTCTATCATCTCGATGGAGTGGTAATAACGCCAATGCGATTGTGGCTGTGGGTTGAGCCACACTACTTTGTCAAAATGTTGGGTAATACGCTGTAGCCATAACGCGCCAGGCTCTTCATTCCAGTGCTCAACACTGCCACCGGGGTAGGCTATCTCATATGGACCCATGGTGGCATCACCGACAAAGATGACTTTGTAATCGCTGCCAAAGCGCTGCATCAGGTTGTGGGTATCAATGACTTGGTCGTGACGACGGTCATTGTCTTGCCATAGGTGTTCATACACGCAGTTGTGGAAGTAAAAGAACTCCAGGTGTTTAAACTCACCATGAGCGGCGCTGAACAACTGTTCGCATAGGTGAATATGGTCATCCATGGAGCCGCCAATATCGAACAGCATAATGACATTTACGGCGTTATGTCGCTCGGGTGCCATTTTTACATCCAACATGCCCCCTTGTTTCGCCGTTGCCCGAATAGTCTCAGGTAAATCTAAGGTATCGCTGGCTCCGGTACGGGCAAACTTACGCAGTTTTTTCAATGCCAGCTTCATGGTCCGAGAGCTGATATCTGCGCTACTATCGAGGTTACGATACTGGCGTTTATCCCACACTTTTACCGCGCGGCGCTGCCGTGACCCTGGTTGACCAATGCGAATACCCTCGGGGTTATAGCCAAAAGCACCAAAGGGCGAGGTGCCGCCGGTGCCTATCCATTTATTACCACCGGCATGGCGTTTTTGTTGTTCTTCAAAGCGTTTCTTTAATTCTTCCATGAGCTTATCTAAACCGCCCATGGCCTCTATTTGTTCTTTTTCTGCAGCGCTTAAGTGCTTTTCAAACTCTTTGCGTAGCCACTCATCTGGAAGCGTATGCTGGGCTTTCAGCGCCTCGAGTAAATCGATATCTTCTATGCCTTCGAAATAGTCGGCAAAGGCTTTATCAAAACGGTCGAAATGAGTTTCATCCTTGACCATAACAGTGCGAGCAAGGTGATAAAAACCTTCGGTATCGGCAAATACCACGCCCGCTTTGAGGGCCGCTAACAAATCCAGCAACTCGCGCAGGCTGACTGGCAAGCGATACTTACGCAGGGTGAAGAAGAACTCAATTAACATTAGCGGCGGCTCATAAACGCAAGCTTTTCAATTAACGACACATCCTGCTCGTTTTTAAGCAGGGCACCAAATAATGGCATTAACCCGCCTTTATCTGCGCTTTGTTGCAGTACCTCGGGGCTGATGTCTTCAGCCATTAACAGTTTAAGCCAGTCGAGAAGCTCGCTGGTGGAAGGTTTTTTCTTTAAGCCATCGACTTGGCGCAAACCAAAAAACACCTCTAGCGCCTCACGCAATAGCGTTTGCTTAATGTTGGGGTAGTGAACATCGACAATTTGCTGCATTTCATCAGGACTTGGAAAGTCGATGTAGTGGAAAAAGCAACGGCGTAAAAAGGCATCGGGAAGTTCTTTTTCGTTGTTGGAGGTGATAATGACAATGGGGCGTTGTTTAGCGACTACGCGCTCACCGGTTTCATAGACAAAGAACTCCATCTTATCGAGCTCCAGCAGTAAATCGTTCGGAAACTCGATGTCGGCTTTGTCGATTTCATCAATTAACAGCACCGGACGCGGACCTTGTTCATCGCTTGCAAACGCTTGCCATAACTTCCCTTTAACTATGTAATTGCCGATATCATGGACACGCTCATCCCCTAGTTGTGAGTCACGAAGGCGAGATACCGCATCATATTCGTAGAGCCCTTGCTGCGCTTTGGTGGTGGACTTTATATGCCACTGAATCAGTTCACTGCCAACGCTTTTTGCGAGCTCTTCAGCCAATAAGGTTTTTCCTGTTCCGGGCTCGCCTTTGATCAGCAGCGGCTTTTGTAGGGCAATCGCTGCGTTGACAGCTTGTTTTAAGGCGCTACTGGCAATGTAGTGGTCGGTAGAATCGAAATGCACGGAATAATCCTGTTACTGGTCTGACATCAATGTGCTTAGTCTGCCATAGTTCGATTTGTACACCAAGTCATGCTGTGACAGCGCTCGCTAACACAGGTATAATGGCCGATATTGTTTCGCGCTGCGATAAGTTGCCATATTGAATGAATTACTTGTGTTTGGATGAATACGCAAAGGCTTGGGTGTTTAAGCACCAAGAGCTATTGATAGCCCCACAACAGTTGGCGCAGATAAAACCGATGACGCCAACCCGTTCTGCGGTGCTGTGGTCGACCTTTATCAGTCGAGATAAGGACCACCCGGATTTCTTTAGCGAAGATGATTGGCTATGCCAAGCGCAGCATTGGCAAGCGCAAGAGGTGTTTTGGGAGCAGGCATTCGAAGATGAAACAGCAATCCCTGAGCCGATTCTTAGTCATTTAGATTGGCAAGACAACACCACAGTCTATTTTTGTAATAGCCGCGATGAAGTTATCGAAACTCGGTTTGATGTGTTTAAACAACATTGGCAAAACTTTATGTTTTTAGCTGATGGCAGCATTTTGATCGGCAAAAAACGCCCTCAAGTGGTGCAATTCATGGAAACAGGTTTTGCCCGCCTAGGTGAGCAACCTAAATAGCGCGAGTATCTTGAAGCATCGGACAGATATCATGCTTCTCAAATTTTGCACAACTATGGTATAAACTTAACCTCTACGACTAGGAGGTATTGTGCAGCAACCGTCATCGCAGCAGGCCGATTTATTTGCGCTGGATCAGCAGCGGGTGCTCTATGCTGAGTTGTGTAATGCCTTTTATGCTCGAGAACTACAGCGCTTAAGCCAGCACCTTGAACCCAGCGGTGATGCGGCTCGTGTGGCGCGTATGCTAGCCAGCTTACCTTATTATGTCGAGCGCGCGGCGTTTCACATCGTTCGTGGTCATAGCCCGTTAACCTTAGATGGGCAAAATGGCAGTTGGATTGCCAAGCAGGCCACTAAGGCGCCAGTATCAGATAGCGAGAAAAATCATGCGTTTTATAGTCGCTTTGCGCAAATTGGCATGTTAGTCCCGGTATTGGTGGCGCAGCAAGGGATGCAGTATGTAATGCTCGATACGCTTGATCAAGTCAGTAGTAACCGAGTGCATTGCAATCAAAGCGGATGGTTTGATTTGCAGGGTCAGTATCAAGATAGCCGCATACAACATCAAAAAGTGACGCTGTTATGGCCTGGCAAGAAGCATTTTACGCCGGCCTGCTGTGGCCATCGTTGGCAGCAATATAAGGTCACATCGCCGCGCACATTAAGCTTGCGGGAAATGCTGTTAACAACACGAATAAACTGGAAAAACTTCAGGCAACCATTGCCTGTAAAGGATACATAATGCGCCTATTTCAATTAGGCCTCGTGGCTTTGTTTTTTTACTTACAGTATCTGTTATGGTTTGGTCATAATGGCATTGAGGATTACACCCGACTGCGTAAAGCGGTCGCCAGCCATGAGCTTACTAATCAACAATTAAGTAAACGTAATAAACTGCTTGAGGCAGATATCCAGGACCTGAAGTTGGATTTGGAGGGGGTAGAAGAGCGGGCCCGCCACGAACTGGGGATGATCAAACCCGGTGAGGTGTTTTACCGCGTTTTACCGAGCAAGCAATCGCTTAGAAAAGAATAATAGTTACTGAATTCATATGACGACACAACCTCGCATTGTTGCCATCGTTCCCGCTGCGGGAGTGGGCTCCCGAATGCAATCAAGCACACCCAAGCAATACATCGAACTGCAGGGCAAAACAGTCTTAGAGCACACCCTGAATAAGCTTATGAAAGTAGGCGAGATCAGCGCCATTAAAGTGGCCATCAGTGCAGCTGATGATTACTTTTCCACGCTCGCCATCAATAAACAGGTTATTAGTACTGTCGCCGGAGGCCGTGAGCGCGCAGACTCGGTGTTGGCGGCGTTGGATGCCTTAGAGCAACAAAGCCCTGATTGGGTCTTGGTGCATGATGCGGCACGTCCTTTAGTGTGTGCACATGACATCGAGAATCTGATAGCGCAATGCTGCGCTGCAAAGCAAGGTGGCATTTTGGCCGCCAAGGTGCGCGATACGATAAAGCGTGGCTGCAAGCGCGGGTGCAAGCGCGGCTGCAATAGTGAAGATGATGGCGAGTTTATCGACATGACCATACCGCGAGAGCATTTATACCAAGCGTTGACGCCGCAATTCTTTCCTTATGAGCTCTTGCGCCAAGCGCTGCGCGATGCGCTTGTTGCGGGTGCCAACATTACTGACGAAGCATCAGCCATGGAGTGGGCTGGACATCCGGTACGCTTAATCACCGGACGCAGTGATAATTTCAAAATAACCACGCCAGAAGACTTACAGTTAGCAAACTTTCTTTTGGCCCAACAAGTAACGGAGTTTGTATGATCCGCATTGGTCATGGCTATGATGTACACCGCTTTGGTGGTGAAGGGCCACTCGTTATTGCCGGCGTGAGCATCGATTATGAACAAGGCTTTATTGCCCACTCCGATGGCGATGTTGCTATTCATGCCTTATGTGATGCCTTACTTGGGGCGTTGGCATTGGGGGATATCGGCAAACACTTTCCTGATACCAGTGCCGAATTTGCTGGTATTGATAGCCGTATACTGCTGCGCCGGGTGATGCAGGAAGTGAATAACAAGGGCTATGCGGTGGGCAATGTTGATGTCACTATTGTCGCTCAGGCACCGAAAATGCGCCCTCATATTGATGCTATGCGCCAATGTTTAGCCGATGATTTACAGGTGCGCATGGATCAAGTCAATGTTAAGGCAACGACCACTGAAAAGCTCGGTTTCGCAGGGCGCAAAGAAGGGATAGCCAGTCATGCGGTGGCACTGTTGGTCGAATCGTCATGAGTGACGCAGTATCACCTTGGGAGCAGCCTTTAGCTGAGCTGAACTATTTATACGGCAAGCCAAGCGCAAAAGCGCTGTTTAAAGAGCACGCCGAAGACTTTATGGTCGACGAAGAGCTTGGATTTGAGCTCGATGGTGAAGGTGAGCATGTTTGTATTCATATAATCAAACGTGGTGTTAATACACAGGCGGTCGCCAAAGCCATTGCTAAGCATGCACAGGTGGCTCCCAGAGAGGTGGCTTACGCCGGGCAAAAAGACCGACAAGGTGTGTGTAGCCAGTGGTTTAGTGTTCCTGTTCCGATAAAAAAGCATATTGACTTCAGTGCCCTAAATGATGAGTCAATTTTTGTTACTGAGCAGCAACGCCACGGTCGCCGTTTGCGTCTCGGTTGTCATCGGGGGAATCACTTTAAAATACGCTTGCGTGAGGTAGATGAGCCATTAGCGGTGCTTAGTCGTATTAACGCCGTGCGTCAGGGAGTGCCCAATTACTTTGGTGAGCAACGTTTTGGTCATGGCGGGCATAATCTCACCATGGCGCAGCGGATGTTCCAAGGTGAGCGTATCCGCGATAAAAAGCTGCGCTCGATGGTGATCTCCGCCGCCCGGTCTTACATTTTTAATCAGATCGTTAGTTTGCGAGTAGCCGAGCATGGTCTTGCCAAAACCCTGCAACATGAAGTGTTTATGCTCAGTGGCAGTAACGCCTTTTTCACTGATGCCATTACTCCTGAGAACATCACCCGCTTAGTACAAGGTGATATTGAGCTGTCTGCCCCCATGGTGGGTAAGGGTGATAAGGCACTGGTGGCGCAAGAGCGTCAATGGTTGGCACCATTTAATGATTGGTGCGCGGGGTTGGCGCAATTAGGGCTTAAAGGGGAGCGCCGTATGCTGCGTCTTTACCCTGAAAACTTAACCGTCGCAGCGCCAAGCGAGAATGTCATAGAGCTGAGTTTTAGTCTAAAAAAAGGCTGTTTTGCTACGGCGTTACTCAGAGAGCTGGTTGACTATCGACAAAGTGAGAACAGTATTACAAGGAATCACGATGAGAATATTGCTAAGTAATGATGATGGTGTGCATGCCAAGGGAATAGCCGCTTTATATCAAGCGTTGCAGCAAATTGCTGAGGTTGATGTGGTGGCACCCGATCGAAACTGCAGTGGTGCCAGTAACTCATTGACGTTAATGAACCCACTGCGTGCCCACAAGCTAGATAATGGTTTTATCAGTATCAATGGCACGCCGACCGACTGTGTACACGTTGCTTTGAATGCATTGTTGGAGCAGCAACCGGACTTAGTTGTCGCGGGCGTAAACCATGGTGCTAACTTGGGTGATGACACCCTCTATTCTGGCACAGTTGCCGCCGCCACCGAAGGCCGACACATGGGCTTACCAGCCATTGCTGTGTCGCTTGTAGGACCAGAGTGTGAGCACTTTGAGACGGCAGCACAAGTGACGGTTGATATAATCAAAAAGCTCAAGAGCCATCCATTACCGAAAGACCAAATTATTAATATCAATGTTCCTGATGTGCCTTACCGTGAACTTAGAGGCATTAAAGTGACGCGATTGGGTGCTCGTCATAAAGCGGAAACCATGACTGCACAGCGTGACCCTTGGGGTCGTAAGGTGTATTGGTATGGCTCGCTAGGCCCTGAACTGGATGCGGGGGCGGGCACTGATTTTGATGCAATCCGTCAAGGCTATGCCGCAGTAACGCCAATGAGTGTAGATATGACCGCTCATGAAAGCATTACTCCCTTGCAGGAATGGCTGTTGGAGTCTGGTGATGATCGGTAATCTGCAACGCAGTGCAAGTTCACTGGCAGAGTTGTTAGCCAAAGAGGGAGTGACTGATCAGCGCGTGCTTGAGGTTATAGCACACACCCCTCGGCATGTATTTATAGATGAAGTGCTAAAACATAAAGCCTATCAGAATACCGCTTTACCAATCGGCCAAGGGCAAACTATTTCGCAACCCTTTATCGTCGCGCAGATGACCGCACTGCTGCGCCAGCATGGCGTGAGCACTAAGGTGTTGGAGATAGGTACCGGTTCTGGTTATCAAAGCGCTATATTGGCACAGCTGTTTGACAAGGTGTATTCGGTGGAGCGTATCAAGGCGTTGCAGTGGCAAGCAAAACGCCGCTTGCATCAGCTTGATTTGTATAACGTCAGCATGAAGCACGGCGATGGCTGGCAAGGCTGGGCATCTCAAGCGCCATTTCAGGGTATTATAGTGACTGCCGCAGCATCCAGTGTTCCCGAGCAGCTGCTCCAGCAGCTTGATGATGGCGGCGTGATGATTGTGCCAATAGGCGATGCTGAACAAAAGCTAATGGTATATACTCGCCATGGAAATCAATTTAATCAACAGGTTATGGCCGATGTGCGTTTTGTGCCCTTGGTACCTGGCGACATAATATAAGGAAGTTTTCTTGCAGTTATTTACCCCTTTGTACGATGCCGCCTTGCGTTGGGCCGCTCACCGACATGCTGAGCGCTACTTAGCAGGGATGAGCTTTGCCGAATCGGTATTTTTCCCCGTTCCCCCTGACGTTATGCTGGCACCGATGTGCTTAGCGAAAACTTCACAAGCTTGGCGTTTCGCTATTTTGACCACCTTAGCCTCTGTTATTGGCGGAGTATTAGGTTATCTTCTTGGTTTTTGGTTATTTGAACCCTTAGTTGAACCATTTATCCATTCTATGGGTTGGCAAGATAAGTTTGCCCAAGCACTCGCTTGGTTTGAACATTATGGCGTGTGGGTGGTGTTTATAGCTGGCTTCTCGCCGATACCTTACAAGGTCTTTACCATAGGTGCCGGTTTATTGCAGATGGCCTTTTTACCTTTCTTGTTGGCATCGGCAGTAGGCCGAGGTGCACGCTTTTTTCTTGTCGCTGCATTGATGAAGTGGGGAGGAGCGCGTATGGAGCAAAAACTGCGACAATACGTGGAAGTGCTTGGTTGGCTTGTAGTTAGCTTGGCCATCGGTTTATATTTGGTTTACCGCTAAGCTATGCAAGGGCGCTTTATGCAAGTTAAATACACCAGTTTGATAGTACTGGTTTGCTTGTTATTGAGCGCTTGCTCGTCTCGAAATACACCCGCACCGGTTTCTGTCCTAGACACTGGTCGGGCCAAAGTGTCACGAAAAATTCATATCACGGGTGAGCACTATCGTGTGCAAAAAGGCGATACCCTCTACGCCATTGCTTTTAGTGCTAACAAAGATGTCCGGGAAATCGCGCAAATCAATGGCATTAAGCCGCCGTACACTATTTACCCAAAGCAGTTGATTTACATCGAGTCGCAATGGCTAAAAAAGAAAAAGCGAGAAAAATATCGTAACTCGAGTAAAAAGTCTACAAAATCAACACAAAAAAATAACAAAAAATTAAAGAAAGAGGTTGCGAAGCCGATACAACGGGAGTATGTTCGAAAACAACCTAGTAAAAAAACTGTTAGCAAAAAAGTACGTTCTGCTAACAGGTCGGCTCGAAATTTGAGCTGGCAATGGCCAGCACAGGGAAAGGTCACGCAGCGTTTCTCTAACAAAGAAAATGGCTATAAAGGGGTACAGATAGCCAACCGAACAGGGACTTCTGTTCGCGCTGCCGCCGATGGTGTGGTCGTGTATGCGGGTGATGCGCTACGGGGATACGGTAATTTAATCATAGTGAAACATAACGATGATTATCTTAGTGCGTACGCACACAATTCGCGTTTACTAGTACAGGAAAAACAGGATGTCAAAGCTGGGCAAAAGATTGCCGAGATGGGCAGCTCTGAGTCCCCTGTTACCGCTCTTCGTTTTGAAATCCGGTATCGAGGCAAAGCAGTCAATCCGAGCAAGTACTTACCCTAGCTTTACAAGCACGAAACAGTAGTAAGGTGTTTGGGATTTTTACCGCGCTACACCGGAGGGTACTCTGATGGGTCACACTGCAAAACTTGAAACCACACAAGACAACGCCACTGATACAAATGTTATCGACGAACCAAAGGAAGAACTCCTAGAGCAAGTAGAGGAAAGTAATGCTGAGGAAGAGATCTTTGCCAAGGACGATAATGTTAAAAACCTCGATGCAACGCAACTTTACCTAAGTGAAATTGGCTTTTCGCCGCTGTTAAGCGCCGAGGAAGAAGTCTACTTTGCACGTAAAGCCTTACGTGGCTGCGAAGCGTCAAGAAAACGCATGATTGAGAGCAACCTACGCCTGGTTGTGAAAATTGCCCGACGTTACAATAATCGTGGTTTAGCGCTACTCGATCTGATTGAGGAAGGTAATCTGGGGCTGATCCGCGCCGTGGAGAAGTTTGACCCAGAGCGCGGTTTTCGCTTTTCAACTTATGCAACATGGTGGATACGACAAACGATAGAGCGTGCGATAATGAACCAGACACGCACTATTCGCCTACCGATTCACGTGGTTAAAGAGCTTAATGTTTACTTGCGTACGGCCCGTGAACTGACGCAGCAACTGGACCATGAACCAACGGCAGAAGAAATTGCAGAGCGTTTAGACCGACCAGTAGAAGACGTGACTAAAATGTTGCGTTTAAACGAAAAGATTTCTTCCGTTGATACCCCGATTGGTGGTGATAACGATAAAGCATTACTGGACATTATTGCCGATGAGAAGGGCAGTGGTCCCGAAGGGGAAGTGCAAAGTAAAGATATCAACGATCATATCGTGCATTGGCTTGATGAGCTAAACCCTAAACAGCGGGAAGTTTTGGCTCGACGCTTTGGTTTATTAGGATACGAGCCATCCACCCTTGAGGACGTAGGCCGAGAAATTGGCCTCACCCGAGAGCGGGTAAGACAAATTCAAGTGGAGGCATTGCGCCGATTAAAAGATATGCTCCATCACGAAGGGCTTAACACCGAGAGTCTATTTGAACAAATGTAATGACTGATTACCCACAAGCCGCCTTTTAAAGGCGGCTTTTTTATGCACTTAATTAGCAGGGCAACATACAAAAGGCCTTGCAGCCCAAGAGCTTTCCCTGATACTCCAACACTCATCGTTAACATACCCATTGGTGGTGAGATAAATTCAAGCTCGCTGAAGTCCCTTCTTTTGATATTCGTCGATTGTTAATAATGACTTTGATCAACACAAAAAACACACAATTGATTAACATGTTTGTTTTGGTTAGTCTGGACCTGATTAAAAAACAAACGAGGTGATTTATGAAATCCAATCGGCGATATATACCTGCTGTGGTGGCAGCACTCATGGCGGCGCCTAATATGACTTGGGCCCTAGACTGCAGCCCACTGGCGGTATGGAATAGCGATGATGCTTATAACAGTGGTGCTCAAGTTGTATACCAAGAAAAAGCATATGAAGCGAACTGGTGGACGCAAAATCAAGACCCAGCCACTCACTCAGGAGACTGGCAGCAATGGCGTTTACTGGGTCAATGCGATGGTGCCAACCAAATGCCAATAGTCGAGCTTACTTCGCCTCTTAATAATAGTTCTTTTGGTGAAAATGACAGCGTTGTCTTAAGGGCGCAAGCAAGCGACAGTGATGGCAGTGTCAGCACCGTTGAGTTTTTCATCAATGGAGTTTCACTGGGTGTCGATAGTGCTGCTCCTTTTGAGCTAAATTGGCAAGCCTTGGCCGGAGAGCATACTCTGCTCGCTCAGGCGCGAGATGATCAGCAAGGCGAGGGCGTCAGCGCTGAAGTACAAATTTCGGTGCTTCCCGCTGACGGGAATGCTGCGCCGACAGTGACGTTAACTGCGCCGACGGCGCAAACCCAAGCGCGTAGCGGTGAGCAAGTGACCTTGAGCGCGAATGCCGATGACAGTGATGGTGTTGTTACGGCGGTAGATTTTTATGTTGATCAAGTACAAGTTGGCAGCGATAGCAGTGCGCCCTATTCTATACAATGGCAGGCCGAGTCGGGGCTTCATCAGTTCCAAGCCAAAGCCACCGATGATGTCGGTGCCCAGAGTATGAGTGCCAGTGTGCAAGTCAACGTCGATGCTGGCGCAGCTGGCATCTGTCAAGGCACGCCTAGTTATGTAGCAGGCACCAGTTATAGCCAAGGGGACACCGTCGAAAATGTCAATCGCGCCTATCGCTGTGACGTCGCTGGTTGGTGCTCTTCAAGTTCGGCTTGGGCATATGAACCTGGAGTCGGCCAGCACTGGCAGGATGCTTGGACCGACCTTGGTATTTGCGCAATTGCTCCGGATATCACCATTACCTCGCCCAGTGCTAATGCCACATTATTACAAGGGCAAAGTACGGTGATTAGCGCCGATGTTAGCGACAGTGACGGCAGCGTCAGTGCGGTTGAATTCTCTGTTGCAGGCAATGTGATCGCCACAGACACGAGTGCGCCTTACCAAGCGACATGGCAAGTGCAAGGGCTCGGTGAGACGGCGGTGACGGTTGCCGCGAGTGATAATGAAGGCAACCTTAGCGAGCAGTCAGTGCTGGTCACTGTCACTGATCAGCCCTTGGTGGTGAGCTTGAACTCTCCTGCCAGCGGAGAGGAGCTGCGCTTAGGGCAAAGCCTGACACTGGCTGCTGATGCAAGCTCTGCGCTCGGCAGTATTACCGAGGTGAGTTTTGCTGTGAATGGACAAATCGTTGGCAGTGACAGCAGCGCCCCTTATACGCTGAATTATACCCCTGCGAGTTTGGGCCAGTATGCAGTTAGCGCCCTTGCCAATGACTCTCAAGGTAACAGCGCACAAAGCACGGCCGCGACAATTAATGTGATTGATACCCCAGCGGGAAAAAAACACAAGCTCATCGGTTATTGGCATAACTTCGTTAATCCGGCAGGCTGCCCTATTCCCTTGTCCGATATTTCCAGTGCTTGGGATATCATCGATATTGCCTTTGCTGAGAATGACCGCAATGCCACGGGTAAAGTTGTCTTTCACCCCTTTGAAGAGGACATTCGTTCCGATTGTCCGCCGATAGACCCGGTTAAATTTAAGCAAGACATAAAAGATTTACAAGCACAAGGAAAGGTCGTGGTATTGAGTCTTGGCGGCGCCGAAGGCACGATTACTTTAGAGACAGATAGTGACGAGGCGAATTTTGTCGCCAGTTTGACTAACATCATCAATGAATGGGGTTTTGATGGCCTAGATGTCGATTACGAGAGTGGTTCCAACCTGGTTCATGGCTCACAGATCCAAGCGCGTTTAGGGCGTGCCTTGAAGCAAATTGAGCAAAACATCGGGGGCGATATGTATCTTACAATGGCTCCGGAGCACCCTTATGTACATGGGGGCATGGTCGCTTACTCTGGCATTTGGGGGGCGTATATTCCGCTCATTGACGATGTGCGTGATACCCTGGATTTACTCCATGTGCAACTCTACAACAATGGTGGCCTACCTAACCCCTATGAGCCGGGCTCTGCACCTGAGGGGTCGGTCAATATGATGGTCGCGCATGCAAAAATGTTGATAGAAGGGTTTACCCTTGCCAATGGTCAGCAATTTGCGCCGCTGCGTGATGACCAAGTTGCTATCGGTCTGCCGTCTGGGCCGCAATCGGCTAATTCAGGGCAAGCACCCACGCAAAACATTATTGATGCGTTGGATTGCTTAACCAAGGGGCAAGCATGTGGCACCATTACACCCAGTAACCCGTATCCACACTTTGGTGGGGTAATGACCTGGTCGATAAACTGGGATAAGTACGATGGTTACAATTTCTCTGGTCCCATTGGCGATAAACTCACTCAAATGAACAATGGCCAATAACCCTGAGATATGAAAAAAAGCCCGCTTAATTGCGGGCTGTATTGTTGCTATAGCAGCTCTTTTAACCGGTATAACAGCTCATGAGCCTGACGTGGGCTTAGATCGTCGGGGTTAATATTACTGAGCTCATTCTCAACCTCACTGGGCTCGGGCTCCGCCAATAAATCCAGCTGCGCTTGTGTGCTTGAGGTGTTGGCGTTAATTGCAGGTTGTTGCTCTAACTGTTTGAGCTTGCGCTTAGCGCTGTTGATCACCGCCTTAGGCACGCCCGCTAATGCCGCGACCTGTAAGCCAAAACTCTTACTTGCTGGGCCTTCTAAGACTTTATGCATAAAGGCAATGGTATCGTTGTGTTCAATGGCATCTAAGTGCACGTTTACTAACCCTGATTCACGCTCGGCAAGCTCTGTAAGCTCAAAGTAATGGGTGGCAAATAAGGTTTTGGCATTAATTTTGTGAGCCAAGTAATCTGCCGTGGCATAGGCGAGCGACAAACCGTCATAGGTACTGGTACCGCGACCAATCTCATCCATTAACACCAGCGAGTGGGCTGTGGCATTGTTTAAAATGGTGGCTGTTTCGGTCATCTCAACCATAAAGGTTGAGCGGCCAGAGGCGAGATCGTCGCTGGCACCGATACGGGTGAAAATACGATCAACCAAGCCGATTTGCGCCTGTCCCGCTGGCACAAAGCTGCCAATATGAGCCATTAACACAATCAGTGCCGTTTGGCGCATATAGGTTGATTTACCGCCCATATTCGGGCCGGTGATCATCAACATGCGGCGCTGATTATTGAGCTCCACCGGGTTGGCGATAAAGGGGTCTGTCATCACCTGCTCAACCACAGGGTGGCGCCCTTCACTGATGACAATGCCGTCGCCTTCGTGCAGCTCGGGTTTCGCGTAGTTAAGCGTTTGCGCGCGCTCTGCTAGGTTATTCAGTACGTCTAATTCACTTAATGCCGCCGCCAATTGTTGCAATGCATCTAGGTGCGGGGCTATGAGGGTAAATAGCTCATCATAGAGCTGCTTTTCCAGCGCCAGCGCTTTGGTTTGGCTACCTAACACCTTATCTTCGTGCTCTTTGAGCTCGGGGATAATATAGCGCTCGTTATTCTTCAGGGTCTGACGGCGGATATAGTGGCTTGGCACTAAATGAGAATTGGCGCGGCTAATATCAATATAAAAGCCATGTACCTTGTTGTAGCCAATTTTCAAAGTACTAATACCGGTGCTCTCGCGCTCTCGCTCTTCCATGGCGGTGAGCACATCGGTGGCCCCTTGCGAGAGGTTACGCCAATGGTCGAGCTCATCGTTGTAACCCTCAGCAATGACTCCACCATCGCGGATCAACACCGGTGGGTTATCAACAATGGCGCGTGTTAGTAACTGCAGTAGTTCATCATTGGGATGACTGGCGGTGGCAATTTGTTTTATCCGCTGGCACTGACTGGTCGCTAACATATTCTGTAGCTCAGGCAGTTGCTCCAGCGCTGCGCGCAAGCGAGACAGATCGCGTGGACGCGCATTGCCTAGCGCTAATCGGGCAACGATACGCTCAACATCGCCTACAGCACGCAGCAGTGGCTGCAACTCCATATGCCAGGCTTGGTCGATGATGGTGCTAATGGCATTAAGACGAAGGTTGAGCTCCTTGCGACAGCGAATAGGGTTATGAATGCGACGTTTCAATAACCGCGAGCCCATGGGGGTTGCGGTTTTGTCGAGCACGGCCGCGAGAGTGTTTTCCAGACCGCCACCAAGGTTTTGCGTCAGCTCAAGGTTTTTGCGGGTGGCGCTGTCGAGTACCACGGCCTGCGTATCTTGCTCGAGGCTAATGCCTTTAATATGGGGCAGGGCGGTACGTTGCGTGTCTTTGACATACTGTAATAGGCAGCCAGCGGCAGTCAGCGCTAACTTCGCTTCATGAACACCAAAGCCAATCAAGTCTTGGGTGCCAAATTGCTGACATAGTGCGGTAACGGCAGTATCTAAATCGAATTCCCATTCCGGACGTCGACGAGTGCCTTTAATATGCTCTATAAGCGCCATATCAGCAAAGGTTTCTGGATAGAGTAGTTCGGCCGGGTTAAGGCGTTGCAAAGTGGATTTAAATGCGTCATTGTCAGCACATTCAACGACATTAAAGCGTCCGGAGTTGATATCTAAATAGGCAACGCCAAAACGGCCTTGTGGGTTTTTATACACACTGACTAATAAGTTGTCTTGACGCTCTTTTAATAGCGCTTCGTCGGTGATGGTGCCCGGGGTGACAATACGCACGACTTTGCGCTCAACCGGGCCTTTGCTGGTTGCCGGATCGCCCACTTGTTCGCAAATGGCCACCGATTCACCGAGCTGTACTAGGCGAGCGAGGTAGTTTTCCACCGCATGGTAGGGGACACCAGCCATGGGAATAGGCTCGCCGCCGGCTTTGCCACGATAGGTCTGTGATATATCAAGCAGCTCGGCGGAGCGAATGGCATCATCAAAAAACAGCTCATAAAAATCGCCCATACGGTAAAACAGCAAAATATCGGGATGTTGCGCTTTTATTCGCAGGTATTGCTGCATCATCGGGGTTTGTTGTTTTATATTATCTTCACTGTAGAGATTTGCTGACATGCACGCACTCGAATAAGGATGGTTATGAATTTACAGCACCAGTCAACGAACAATACGAAAACCCTTGCTGCCCAGCTCGGCGCTATTCTAGCGGATAAGCAGATGATGATCACTACCGCTGAATCATGCACCGGGGGTGGCATTGCTTATGCCATTACCGATACCCCCGGCAGCTCGCGCTATTTTGCCGAAGCGATGGTGACTTATTCCAATGAAGCTAAGCACGAGCGCTTGGGCGTGAGCAAGCAAACATTGGCCGATTATGGCGCGGTAAGTGAACAAACCGTGCGTGAAATGGCTATTGGCGCAGCCCAAGCCGCAGAGGCTGATGTGGCGGTGGTCACGTCAGGCATTGCCGGTCCCGACGGCGGCAGTGATGATAAACCGGTAGGACTGGTGTGGTTTGCGGTGTTCTTTAATCAGCAGGTGAGCGTGCAACAGCAGGTATTCAGCGGCGATCGCGCGTACGTGCGTGAGCAAGCAATAGCTCATGCTCTGGCGATGACGGTAAAAATTATAGAATCTGCTTGATACTGTAATTCCATACAGTATACTAAGACACATTAAGCCAGCGTGTGGCACAGAACGATTTTGGAGAACAGCATGAACGATAACAAATCAAAAGCCTTAAGTGCAGCGGTTTCGCAAATTGAGCGTCAATTCGGTAAAGGCTCAATTATGAAGCTCGGTGATAGCCAGGCTTTGGATATTGAAGCCATTTCTACCGGCTCACTGGGAATCGATATCGCTCTAGGTATAGGTGGTTTGCCGACCGGGCGTGTTGTTGAAATTTATGGCCCAGAATCGTCAGGTAAAACAACCCTTACATTGCAAGTTATTGCTCAAGCTCAGCGTGATGGTAAAACCTGTGCTTTCGTCGATGCCGAGCATGCCTTAGACCCTGTCTACGCCGAAAAGTTGGGTGTTAACGTTGAAGAGCTACTGGTTTCGCAGCCGGATACTGGTGAGCAAGCGTTGGAAATTTGTGACATGCTAGTACGTTCAGGCGCCGTTGATGTGGTCATTGTTGACTCGGTAGCTGCACTGACACCAAAAGCTGAAATTGAAGGCGAAATGGGTGACAGCCACGTTGGCTTGCAAGCACGTTTAATGTCACAGGCGCTGCGTAAGTTAACGGCAAACATCAAACGCTCAAACACCTTGTGTGTGTTTATCAACCAAATCCGTATGAAGATTGGTGTGATGTTTGGTAACCCTGAAACCACCACCGGTGGTAATGCCCTGAAGTTTTACTCGTCTGTACGTTTAGACATTCGCCGTATTGGTTCAGTGAAAGACGGTGATGAAGTGATCGGCAACGAGACCCGCGTCAAAGTAGTGAAGAACAAAGTGGCGCCGCCATTTAAGCAAGCCGAGTTTATCATCATGTATGGTGAAGGTATCTCCAAAGAAGGTGAGCTGATTGATTTAGGTGTGAAGCACAAGCTCATTGAAAAGTCCGGTGCGTGGTACAGCTACAACGGGTCTAAAGTCGGCCAAGGTAAATCTAACTCTATTAAGTTCTTAAAAGAGAATGTTGAGATCGCCAATGAGATTGAAGGTAAGCTACGGGAAATGTTGCTGCTTAAAGCAACCATTAAGCCTGAAGACGGTGAAACCAACCCGCTAGCTGCTGAAGCGCAGAGCGAGTAAGACTGCGAAGTACTGAATAAGAGTAAGCGAAACCAGCCTAAGGGCTGGTTTTTTTATGCCTGGAGTTTCATCGCTGGCACGCCTGCCATAAGTTTTAGCTAGGCTTTAAGACTAATAACCAGGCATAAAAAAACGCCAAACACAGAGTTTGGCGTTTTACTGTTTAACTAAGACAGGGAATTAAAGCTGCCAGTTAATAGAGAAAGCATAGTGACGCGGTGCACCGTAATAGCCCTGGGCCCAGTAAAGGCTGTGTAGGTACTTTTCATCAGTCACGTTGTTAACATTAAAGGTGGCACTGATGCGCTCAGTCACTTGGTAAGTGGCCACTAAATCAAGTAGGCCATACGCACCTTGTGTGGTCACTGTAGGAATAGTGCCATTGCTTTGCACTCGTGACGTTTTGGCTTGCCAGCGATAATTAGCACCAAAGCTTAAACCCTCAATTACAGGGACCTGATAATTCAGCGCCACCTTAACTTGGTCTTCTGGGGTGTAATCACGAACTAACTTACCTTCATTGGCGTCATCACCTGCTTCAATATCTACATGGCTGTAGCTGAAGCTAGCACTTAAGTCATCAGTGAGACGACCACTGAGTTCAAGCTCGTAGCCATCGCTATTGATCCCCTCAGCAGCGTAGTAAACCGTGTTGTCAGGAGTTGAAAGAGCGGTGTCAGGCAAGGCAACACCGTCTTGCAGAGCATCGAAAATAGCAAAAGTGGCAAACAACTGACCATCTAGCAACTGTGCTTTAATCCCCAGCTCTTTACTCTCACCGGTGATTGGGTCTAAAGCCATGCCGGTTTGGTCTTGCTCTGATTGTGGCGCAAAGGTCTCAGTGTAGCTGGCATACACGGTGTAATTCTCTGCAAAGTCGTAGACAGCACCAATATAAGGAATAAACTCTTCTGAGCTGTTCACTTTGGAATTACCGTAAGATAGGCCCTCAGAATCCCACTCGGTATAACGACCGCCAGCAAGAATGGCTAGAGGCTCAGTGATTTTGAAGCGTGCCGACGCATAAGCAGATTTTTGGTCAGCCTCGACCTTAGAGCCGTTGTAAGCATCCTCGAGTGTTGGAATAGGTGCGTTACCTTCAAAGTCCTCCAGTGGTGGCATCGCCGGGAAGCCATTGCCTGTGGTGTAGTCGTAAAGTGAACTATCTTGGTAGTTCATATCGGCGCTACTGACACCAAACACTAAGTTATGAGTTTGTCCAAACAGTGAGAAATCACCTGTGGCGTATAGATCATAAAGGTTTTGCTGATCTTTATAGTCGTATTCACTGGCGTAGCCGGTTAATCCCAGCCCGGTTTCAGCACTTGGGGTGCCGTAGACATAAAACAACTCGGAGTCTTGCTCATTGGTCATGTGCGCGTAGCGAGCGCGTATAAACCAAGAGGTGCCCAAACTTTGCTCAAGTTCAACAAAAATATGTTCGTTATCGTTATTCCAATAAGACCAATCAGCGGCCGTGCTTGTGGATACGTCGAAGTCAGTCGCAGTGCCATCATCATAGAACAGTGGCAAGGCTCCCCAAAGAGGGCTATCGGCATCTTTTGACTGACGAATATAATTCACTGATACCTTTGTGCTGTCAGTGAGCTGACCTTCATAGGCGATGTAACCCAAGGTTAAATCTGTGGCGTAGCGGTCCAAGTAGGAGTCTGAACGCTGCTTAGTGACCACTGCGCGCATTGCGTGGTTATCAGTTAAGGCGCCAGAAACATCCACCTCTAAACGGTTTTTATTCCACGAGCCAACAGATGCAGAGGCGCTGGCTTGAGTCGTATAGGTAGGCTTTTTCAGGACCATGTTAACGGTCGCTGCAGGAGTCCCCGCGCCAGTCATAATACCGTTGGCACCACGGACAATCTCAATGCGATCGTAAATAGAGGTATCGAGGGTTCCATGCACATCACCACCATCTTGAGGGATACCTAAACCATCAACTTGGAAGTTAGTGATATCAAAACCACGGGCTTTAAAGTAAGTACGGTCTGTTTCGATTTGCTCAACAGTGACACCCGGCGTTGACTCTAACACAGCGTTAATATCGTCCAGTGAAAAGTCATCCATTAATGCACGAGACACCACAGAGATAGACTGGGGCGTTTCTTTAATGGTGATGCCGAGTTTAGAAGCAGAGTCCGCTTGTTCGGTGATGTAGTTTTTATGGTGCTGACCATACACGGAAACACGTTCAATATCTTTGTCTTTTGCTTGCTCAGCAAAAGCTGAAGTACTCAGGGCAACGGCGCAAAGCGTTGCTATTTTACTTAAAGTGAAGCTTTTCTTAGACATAATCTTTTAGCACAGAGAGTTAAAAATCGTGCATAGATTAATCTAAGTGAGAATGATTTGCAAACACACTTTTGTTGCGAAAAATAAAAAGCCGCTCTCAATAAGCGGCCAAAAGTCATCCAATGTCTGCAGAGCAAGGCTCTCGTTTAAAGTTTAAGCCCTACTAAAACGCATATTTTGCAGAAAACTGTAAGCGGTCTAAGTCACCATCGACACCGCTTTCGGTTTCTCGCTCTGCGTGTTTAAACTCAACTCCGAAGGTGAGTTTCTTAACCGGCGAATACAGTAAGTTGGCACTGTAACTGACGCTGCTTTCAGTAGGGTCGCCACTGAAGGCGAGTAAATCGGTATTGTTATCAGCACTGAAGAACGAATAAAGGAAAGTCGATCTGAAGTGATTATTCCAATGGTGTTGATAGCCAATAAACCCTGAGGTTGAGTCAATCGCATCAAGTTCATCACCATCGAATACCGCACCATGGGCGACGTTAAGACCGACATAACGACCCAATCCTTTGCCTTGAGTCAGCATAAACTTAAGGTTGTCAGAGCCGAGATTCACGCGCCCTGAAACACTCAACCCAAACGAGGTTTCGTCTTCATCAAAGCCGTTTTGCTTGTATGTTAGCTGACGCGCCAACGCAGTAACAGCAATATGGCCCCAGTCCGCTTTGTGATTATAGCGGGCAGTGAAATCAGGCATGCTGGCATCGTCGGTTTCTACTCGAGCACCATTGACGGTGATAGAGCTTTCTGGGTTTTCGGCCGAAAATGCCCAATTACCCACGCTATAACGGACTTGTGCCTGACGGGCGAACACCGTGCCCTCCGCTGGGCCAACGAAATCAAGTGTTTCTGGCAACGCGCTGACGTTTTGGAAATTAGACCATGCTTGACCAAATAACCAGCCATCGTAGGTAATAAAGGCTTGGCGTAGACGCGGTGAGTAGGAGTTGGTGACACGTTCGTTGCCTCCAACAGAGCCGATAAAATCTAGCTCGATTTTAGTTTTTACTGTTTTACCGTTACTCACTTTGGTACTGGTACCAAAATTAAAACGAGATTGGCGGGCATGCATATCAAATACTGCATCGGTATCTGCGTCTGGCCCGACGGGGGTGGTACTGGGAACATAAAAGTCACGGCCAATACTGTCGCCAGAAATGGTGCCAGCGGAGTAATCACTCCACATGGCATCAACTTTGACGTAGCCGCCATAGCTAATATCGGTGTCGCCAATCGTGGCCGCGTGAGCGCTACCCACTACCGAGCCAAGCGCAGCGCACACCGCCATAAATGTTTTTGTTAGTCGTTTTTGTGTTGTCATAATGAAGTTGTCCTGTTGCAAGCTAGCTATGAAAACATGGTCGTTGCCATGATTTTGAGCAATTACCTATTGGTCTTACGACTAAGGTATAGCCGAACTCTGAGTATGTGGTTAGTTAACTTGCTGAGTGTAGGCAGGTTTGTGGCCAATTTGTGGGATTTCATACTAAGGTCTAATACTGAAACATTCAGCCCTGAGTAATGCTGTGGGCAAGCCTACAGGCAACAAAAGATATGGAGACGGTTATGTCACAGAGCATTTATCCGGTTTTTGATAACATCAAAAACAACGCACTAGTCGATAACGAAAAATACAAAGCACTATATCAGCAGTCCATAGATGACCCCGAGGGCTTCTGGGCTGAACATGGTAAGCGTTTGCACTGGTATACCCCCTATACAAAGGTAAAAAATACCTCTTTTGATAAAGGCCATATCAGCATTAAGTGGTTCGAAGACGGGCAACTCAATGCATCATATAATTGTATTGATCGTCATTTAGAACATAAAGCCAATAAGACCGCATTGATTTGGGAAGGAGATGACCCGAGCCAAAGCGAGCATATTAGCTACCAGCAATTGCATGATGAGGTATGTAAACTGGCTAATGGCCTGCGCAAACTAGGCGTTAGTAAGGGCGATCGTGTGGCTATTTATATGCCGATGACGCCGCAGGCTGTCTACGCGATGCAAGCATGCGCGCGTATTGGTGCCGTGCACTCGGTGGTGTTCGGTGGTTTTTCGCCTTCTGCAATCGCTGACCGCATCAACGACAGCGGCGCTAAAGTGGTGATCACCTCAGATGAAGGTCGCCGTGGCGGTGGCACCGTGCCATTGAAAGCCAATGTCGATGAGGCTGTGAGCCAAGAGTCAGTGACTACGGTCGAGCATGTTATTGTGCATCAACTTACCGGTGGTGACGTGCAGTGGCACAGTCACGACCTGTGGTGGCACGATTTAGTCGCCGATCAGCCTAGCCACTGCGAGCCAGAGGTGATGGACGCTGAAGATCCTTTATTTATTCTTTATACCTCGGGCTCCACGGGTCAGCCTAAAGGGGTCGTGCACTCTACTGGCGGTTATTTGGTGTATACCTCCATGACCCATGAATACGTATTCGATGTGCATGATGACGATGTCTACTGGTGTAGTGCTGATGTCGGCTGGATTACTGGTCACAGCTATATCGCTTATGGGCCTTTGGTTAATGGCTGTACACAAGTGATCTTTGAAGGGGTGCCGACCTACCCAAGTGCAGGGCGCATGGGGGAAGTAGTCGATAAGCATCAAGTGACGATTCTGTACACTGCGCCTACAGCCATTCGCGCGCTGATGGCAAAAGGCGATGAACCCACCGCCAGTTCAACACGCTCATCATTGCGGGTATTGGGTTCGGTGGGCGAGCCCATTAACCCAGAGGCCTGGGCATGGTATTACGAAAATATTGGTAATAGCCAATGTCCTATTGTGGATACTTGGTGGCAAACCGAAACTGGCGGCATCATGATCACGCCGCTGCCGGGTGCAACCGATATGAAGCCTGGCTCAGCGACACGACCTTTCTTTGGTATTGCCCCAGCACTTTACGATGCCGAGGGAAATAACCTTGAGGGTGCGGTTGACGGTAACCTTGTTATTCTCGATAGCTGGCCGTCGCAAGCACGCACGGTGTACGGCGATCACGAGCGTTTTGAGCAAACCTACTTCTCGGCTTATCCTGGGGTGTACTTCACCGGTGATGGTTGTCGTCGTGATGAGGATGGCTATTATTGGATCACCGGCCGCGTAGATGATGTACTTAATGTGTCAGGTCACCGCTTAGGTACCGCAGAAATTGAAAGTGCCTTGGTGGCGCACGAGGCTGTCGCCGAGGCTGCTGTGGTTGGTTATCCTCACGATATTAAAGGGCAGGGGATTTACGTTTACATTACCCCAAATGATGGCGTGCAGGTTAGCGATGAATTGACTAAGGAAGTGCGGAACTGGGTGCGTAAAGAGCTTAGCCCCATTGCCTCTCCGGATATGATTCAATGGTCACCGGGACTACCTAAAACCCGCTCAGGTAAAATTATGCGTCGTATTTTGCGTAAAATTGCTGCCAATGAGCACCAGCAATTAGGCGATACCTCGACGCTGGCGGATCCTGGCGTGGTGGACGATCTCATTGAAAACCGTCTAAATCGTTAATTAGGCGTTAAGAACTTGATTAACGAACGATTCTAAACGTAGACTATCGGCTGTCATCAAGCGATGACGGCCGATTTTTTTAGGAGCACAGCATGAGTCAGTTTTTAATCGCGGACGATCACCCATTATTTCGTGAAGCATTAAAAGGGGCACTGACAAAGCAGTTTACCCCCCTAGAAGTATTTGAATCTGATACCTTCGACAGTACCTTGGCGGTACTCGATGCGCAGCCAGAGCTAGACATTTTATTGCTGGATTTGCACATGCCCGGTAATGGCGATTTGTATGGCTTAATTCGCATCCGTGAAGATTATCCTGACCTTCCTATCGCTGTGGTTTCTGGCAGTGAAGATTTACACATAGTATCAAAAGTGATGGGCTACGGTGCCATGGGCTTTATTCCCAAATCATCTTCGGCACAGCAAATTGCTGATGCTATATCGCACATGTTGGAGGGCGATACGTGGCTGCCTGAGGAGATCAAAGACAAGGTCGAGGCGATCAGCGGTGAGGATAAAGAACTGGCGGTCCAAGTCGCTTCATTGACACCGCAACAGTATAGAGTGTTAAGCTATTTGCACGAAGGTTTGTTGAATAAACAAATTGCTTATGAGTTGAATATTTCTGAGGCGACAGTGAAAGCGCACATTACGGCGATTTTCCGCAAGCTCGGTGTCTATAATCGTACCCAAGCGGTGTTAATTGCCTCAAAGCTACAGTTGGAGCCTCTTGAAAATCAAAGCGAATAATCGCCACTGGAGGAACTATGAGCGCAATTACGGATCTGCACACGTTGTTAGCTAATCTTGAGCCACAATTACAGCCCCAAGAGTATGTTTTTTGCTGTGTACCGGGGTTGTTATCTGATTATACTCAGCTTAACCCCCTTGCTGCGTTTAGTGAAAAAGAGGGTATGACACTGGTACTTGAGGCCAATGCGGCGCAACAAGCCGGTTTTGATAGTGCCACCACCTACCGGCAAATCACCCTAAATGTTCATTCTGCTTTAGATGCTGTGGGCCTCAGTGCCGCCGTTGCGGACACCTTAGCCGCAGCGGATATCAGTGCCAACATTATCGCTGCGTTTTATCATGATCACGTGTTTGTTCCCAGCAACAAGGCCGAGCAGGCATTATCGGCACTGCAAGCGCTGAGCGCCGATAACCAGTAAAGCTTAGTCAAATACCACCGTTCGGTTACCATTTATGAAGAGCTTGTGCTCGGCTGCAAGCTCAAGTGCCTTACAAAATACCTGTTTCTCTACGTCGCGGCCTTTTTTAGCCATACTCAAGGCGCTGTCAGCGTGAGTCACCGGAGTGACCTGTTGCATAATAATGGGGCCTTCATCAAGTTCATCAGTAACAAAGTGGGCTGTGGCGCCAATGATTTTAACGCCACGCTCAAACGCTTGATGGTATGGCTTAGCGCCAATGAAAGCAGGCAAGAAAGAGTGGTGAATATTGATTATTCGACCACTAAAACGGGCGACAAATTCGGGGCTGAGAATACGCATATATTTGGCAAGGCCAATCATGTCCGGGGCATACTCGGCGATTTTATCGCCAACTAAAGCATCATGCTCATCACGGCTTAGGCCTTCATGGCTAATACAGTGAAAAGGCACATTAAACCCAGCAGCTAAAGGCGCGAGGTCGGGGTAGTTGGCAATCACTGCCTGCACTTCAATATTTAATGCCTGCTCGAAGCACTTAAGTAACACTCCACCAAGGCAGTGCGCTTCTTTGGTGGCCAGCAGCACCACCTTGGTTGCTTCACCGCCATGCAAGGAAAGCGTAGAACCACTGGGCAGCGATGCCTGCAATTCGGCTAGTAAATCAAGGTTATCAAAGTTTCCGTCCAGCTCAGTGCGCATAAAGAAACGCCCATGCTGCTTATCAACAAATTCGTTGTTGCGGGTAATATTCAGGTTATGCTCAAAACACAGCCCGGTAATTTTCGCGATTAACCCCTCTTCGTCGGGGCATTGCGCCAATAGTACTTTTTTCATTCCTCATTCCTAATGTGTGAACACATTAGGCATTATGCCCTAAAGAGAATGATTTAACAGTGCCTTTAACTTTGCGGGTTTTACTGGCTTAGAAAGATAGTGAACACCCGCTTCTTTCGCTTTTTGTTTTACTTCGTCATCGCGTACTGCGGTAATTAAAATAGCCGGTATGGGGCCACGCAGGGCGCGTATTTTTTCGATAAGACTTAAGCCGTCTTCATCATGACCAAGTTGATAGTCCATTAGAATCACATCGATAGCCCCCCCGTTTTGCACCCATTCGAGTGCTTGCTCGCCACTGGAGCAACCTTGGCTGTTGGCACCCCACTTATTTAGTAAGTGGGTCATGGCGGTGATGTTTTCAGCTTCGTCATCAACGACCAGTACATCATAATGAGCTTGTGCGCGGGCACCGGTGTGTTGCTCTGTAGGGCTGCTGATACGCTGCGCGTTGCCATAAGGAACTTCTACCTTAAAGCAGCTCCCTTGGCCTAAGGTGGAGCGCATTGTCAGCCGGTGTGAGAGAAGCTCTACCATGCGCTTGACAACGCCGAGGCCGAGCCCCACGCCTTTATTATCGCCAGATTCAACGCGATAAAAGTCGTCGAATATCTTTTGTTGTTCACGCTCGCCAATGCCCAGTCCGGTATCCCATACTTCAATACTTAAATGGTGTTTACGGCGACGACAAGCAATAAGCACCTTGCCGCGCTCGGTATATTTAACGGCATTAGAAAGTAGGTTTTGTAAAATTCGGCGCAAATAAGTGATATCGCTATGAACCACATCATTGCGCGAGCGCAAGGTAATTTCGAGGCCCTTATCGGCGCATAAAATGGCATACTCATTGACCAGCGGCGCTAATATATCGTCGATATGAAAATGCTTCGGACTGGGGGTCATCGCGCCTTGGTCGAGTTTGGCAATATCGAGCAGGGCTGACATCAAATGGACGGTGCTATCGAGGCTATCGCCGAGTTTATCTAAGCTGCTGGCGTTATGCGGGGTTAATGTTTGCTCATCAATAGCCGCAAGGTAGAGGCGCGCCGCATTCAGCGGCTGCAAAATGTCATGGCTGGCTAGAGCGAGAAAGCGGGTTTTACTGTCATTGGCGCGCTCGGCTTCTTGCTTGGCCGCTTTTAGGGCTTGCTCGGTTTGTTCTCGGCTGGCCATTTGTGCTTTGAGGTCTTGGTTGATTGCACGGATCTCTTGCGTGCGCGCTTCAATGCGATTCTCCAAGTCCATGTTCACTTCTTCCAGCGCGTTTTGTGTCGCCATGTGTGCGGTAATATCCGAAAAACTGGTCACAAAACCACCGTCTGGGAGCGGGTTACCTATCATTTCATAGACCTGACCGCTACGCCGATGGCGAATGAAGTGATGTGAGCTGCCATTACGCAGGTGGCGGACGCGCTTTTCCACATGATGCTCAATTTCCCCCGGGCCGCACTCGCCACGTTGCGCATTGTAGCGAATCACTTCTTCAATCGGTTGGCCTTGTTGTAAAAAACCCTCGGGATAGTTAAACATTTCGGCATAACGTTTGTTCCACGCGACTAAATTTAAGTCTTTATCGACCACTGAGATGCCATGACTGAGGTTCTCTAATGAGGTAAAGAGTAAGTTTTGGTTAAATCGCAACGCCTGGGTGGTTTCATCAAAGAAGTTGACCACCTCCTCAAAGGCTAATTGCTTACCACTGGCCACCGTTTGTATCAATGCTTGCGCCGACGATGCCCCTAGTACCCCAGTAAGAGCGCGCTCACAATAAGCAATAAATTCATTCGAGGGTTGGGCATTATTGTCATTGAGCTCGTCGTTGGCTTGGTAGTGGCTCAATACTTGGCTACTGCGCTGGGCGCCTAAAAAGGTTTGCAGTAGTACCTTAAAGTCATAAACCGTGGCATTAACGTGTTTGTTTAGTCGCTTGGCGAAGTTAATCTGCTCTTTGGGGTTCACAAAAGCGGCGGCCTGAATACGGTCTATCAATCGCTCCTGAGCTCCAAGGGAGAAGCTGATATAACAACAAATGTTGGCGAATAGCGCGATCAATGTTCCTTGAGTAATCAATTCTTGCTGCGCGGTGCTATCTAACACTGTGGGGGTGTTCATAATGGGTAGCATTAAAAACAGCATCCAGCAGATCACTCCGGCAGTCAGTCCGGCATACACGCCATATGCATGGCCTCGGCGCCAGTATAAGCCGCCAACAATAGCCGGAAGCAACTGAGTTACTAACGAAAAAGCAACCAATCCCATAGACGCTAACGTTTCGCCGTGACCAAATACTTGTTGGTACAGGTAGGAAAGCAGCAGGATGGCGGCAATAGTAAAGCGCCTGACTAACAAGATGCGGGCTCGATAACTGCGGTTAATTTGGTTGCGGCGAAACTTACGCTTGAGTATCAGTGGCAGCACCACATCGTTAGACACCATGGTGCTTAGGGTCAGTGTCGCTACAACAATCATCGCGGTCGCGGCCGATAGTCCACCGATAAACACGAAGGCAGTGAGTAACCAGTGTCCAGTACTTAACGGAAAGGCGAGAACAAAGCTATCAGCACTGTGTCCGTGGCCGATTTGCGGCATGATGGCGGCGCTGGCGATGGGTAGGATCATGGCGCCAATAAGTAAAAGGTATAGAGGAAAAGCCCAGCGTGCGGTCTTTAAATGACGGATATCCTGATTATCAACCACGGTGACGTGGAACTGACGTGGCAAGCAAATAATTGCAGCGGCGGCCATCAAGGTTTGACCGATAAAGCCAAAGCTGAGCATATCGGAGCTTTGCCAATGCTGCCAGATTGCGTCAAGGGAGACAGAACCGGGCAACGAATAAAGGGTGTACACCGCAAGCCCTGCAACGAAAATGAGTGCCAGCAACTTTATCAAGGATTCAAACGCCACCGCGAGCATCAGTCCCGAGCGATACTCGGTGACATCGACCTTGCGGGTACCAAAGAAAATGGCAAAAACGGCCATGATTAGCGCGCCACTAAGCGCCAGTATAGTGCCGGATACCTGAGCCCCGCCGGGGAGCAGTAAAAAGCTGCTGGAAAGCGCCTTAAGTTGCAACGCAATGTAAGGAATGGTGGCCATCAGCGCGATAAACGTGACTAAAATAGCGCTCAATTGGCGCTTGCCGTAGCGCGCAGAGATAAAATCGGCAATGGTGGTGATATTTTGTTTTTTACTGACCAATACCAGTTTGCGTAAAAAGCCCTGACAGAAAATAAACAGTAACGCCGGGCCCAGCAAAATAGGCAGATAGCTCCAGCCGCTGCTTGCCGCTGTGCCCACTGAGCCATAATAAGTCCACGAGGTGCAATAAATCCCTAAAGACAGTGCGTACACAAAGGGGTGGTGACTAATGTATTTGGCCCAAGGCGTGGTTTTGTCGCCCCAATTTGCCAGCCAAAACAGCAAGGAGATGTACACCAAGGATACAAAGATAAGAGCGAGGGTCATAAGCCGTAGCGTTATTGTTATTAGTAGCAAATACCATAGCAAACCCACAACCTATTTAGCAGTGATTTTTAAGTGCTCAGCGCATGCGACTTAAGGTTATTAGACTAATGTATTAAGCCCATGTTCACCTTCGAAAAACGTCCTGAGTTTACCTGAATTAAAATATAACTTAATGAAATTTATAGCTTTATTTGAAATGATGTTCTCGGTGGTATCGACGTTAAGTTTTTGTTACGACTAAGGTCTGAATTTCCTCTGGCGCTGGCGTTGCTAGATTCAAAAGTGATGATAACAACCAGTCATACTTTTAGTGTGACGTGAAGGGGATACAAAAATGGCTTTTAAAGATGCAGATCACGCTAAAGCCTATTGGAACGAAAACCTCAGTCTAGTGTTTAAATTGCTAGTGGTGTGGTTCGTGGTTTCATTTGGCTGTGGCATTTTGCTAGTCGACGTACTCAATGAGGTGCGTTTCTTCGGGTTTAAACTGGGTTTTTGGTTCTCGCAACAGGGCGCCATTTATACCTTTGTGGTTCTTATTTTTGTCTACGCACACAAAATGAATGCGTTAGATAAAAAATACGGCGTAGACGAATAAGGAGCGCAGTGATGGATGTTCAAACGTTAACTTTTTTAATTGTTGGCCTTAGCTTTGCCATGTACATCGGTATTGCTATTTGGGCTCGAGCGGGCTCAACCAACGACTTCTATGTAGCTGGGGGTGGCGTACCACCTTTGGCAAACGGAATGGCAACTGCTGCAGATTGGATGAGTGCTGCGTCGTTTATCTCTATGGCGGGGATTATTTCTTTCGCCGGCTATGATGGTGGCGTGTATCTAATGGGCTGGACCGGCGGTTATGTGTTACTTGCGCTGTGCCTTGCGCCTTACCTTCGTAAGTTCGGTAAGTTTACCGTACCGGACTTTATTGGCGATCGCTATTATTCTCAAGCGGCACGTATGGTGGCTATTTTCTGCGCCATCTTTATTTGCTTTACCTACATCGCAGGGCAAATGCGTGGTGTGGGCGTAGTGTTCTCGCGCTTCCTTGAAGTAGACATTGAAACCGGCGTCTACATTGGTATGGTGATTGTGTTCTTCTATGCCGTATTGGGCGGTATGAAAGGCATCACCTACACCCAAGTAGCGCAGTACTGTGTACTTGTTTTTGCTTATTTGGTTCCGGCAATCTTCATCTCGTTGATGATGACCGGTCACTTGCTGCCACAAACTGGCTTTGGGGCGACACTGAGTGATGGCTCGGGCGCTTATATGCTCGATAAACTCGATGGTCTCAGTACCGAGCTCGGGTTTGCGCAATACACCGAAGGCTCCAAGAGCATGATTGATGTGTTCGCTATAACCGGCGCCTTAATGGTTGGTACTGCGGGTTTACCTCATGTAATTGTTCGCTTCTTCACTGTACCTCGAGTGCGTGACACCCGTATTTCTGCGGCTTGGACTTTAGTGTTCATTGCCATCGTGTATACCACGGCACCGGCAGTTGCATCTTTCGCGCGTGTTAATATGATTGACACTATCAATGGCAAAGATGGCAGCGGAACGCTATACAGCGAAGCCCCAACCTGGATTAAAAACTGGGAAAAAACCGGCTTAATCACGTTTAATGACAAAAATGATGACGGCCGCATGTACTACTCAGCAGGGGATGTTAACGACCCAAGCAGTGCCAATGAGGTGAGTGTCGATCGCGATATTATGGTGCTTGCTAACCCCGAGATCGCTGATTTACCGGCCTGGGTTATCGCCTTGGTTGCAGCCGGTGGTATTGCTGCGGCATTGTCGACCACTGCGGGTTTATTATTGGTCATTTCAACCTCGGTGTCCCATGACTTGTTGAAGCGTACCTTGAAGCCAAATATCAGCGACAAGCAAGAACTTCTGGCAGCGCGGTTAGCGGCAATGGTGGCCATAGGTATCTCCGCTTACTTTGGCATTAACCCGCCCGGGTTCGTGGCATCGGTGGTGGCCTTCGCCTTCGGCTTGGCAGCGGCCAGCTTCTTCCCTGCTATTATCATGGGCATCTTCTCTAAGCGCATGAACAAAGAAGGGGCGATTGCCGGTATGGTAACGGGCATCGGCTTTACCGCTGCGTACATCATCTACTTCAAGTTTATCAGCCCCGACCTAAATAGTGCCGAGCACTGGCTGTTCGGTATCTCCCCTGAGGGCATTGGTTTGCTCGGTATGGTGGTAAACTTTGTGGTTGCCGTTGTGGTTCAGCGTATGACTGCTGAGACACCAGAAGAGATTCGCGAGATGGTCGAGGGGATCCGTAACCCGAAAGGATCAGGGACCGCACACGCACACTAATGTGTGAAACACACAGACAAGCCCGGCCTTAGACCAAGGTCGGGCTTTTTTTGTCGCTGCTTTCGGCCTAGATTTAAGCTATATGCAGGATGCGGTGTTTATCTATGGTTGGCTAACACGCTAACAAGTAGGTAGACACAGCAGTAATCAGTTGAGGTGTGGATAGTGAGCCCACAGCATCAAGATATTATCGATTTTGTCATTGAACAGGCCCCGTTTAATACGTTAGCGCGCTCTGCCTGTGAATACTTTTGTCATCACCTTGAAGTTATTTATGTCACGCGAGAGAACCAGCATCAGTGGCTTGATTCTGACGACCCAAAACTATTTCTTATTCGCAGCGGTAGCCTAGAAATCGTCGCACCAAGTGGAGAGGCGGTCGCGCGCTTAAGTGCGGGTGATTACTTCGGCTATCCATCGCTACTCAGCGGTGAGGCCATTAAAAACCGTATCGAGATAAAGCAGGAAGCTCTGGTATATATTCTCAGTCAGTCCAGTTTTGATTATTTGCGCCACGAATATAAACCCTTTGAGCAGTACTTTGTCCGTGCACACTCGAATCGCCTATTGTCATCGAAATATCAACACCACAGTGATAGCTGGTCAGAACGTAAAATTGCCGAGCTGATGACTCGCCAAGCCGTTACTCTGGGCCCTGAAGCCAGTATTAGGCAATGCGCCCAACTGATGAGTGACCAGCGAGTGTCATCGATTATGGTAACCCACAGCGAAGACACCAAGTTGCTCGGGGTGGTCACCGATCGCGACTTGCGCACTCGAGTTCTGGCAGCGGGGGTGGACCCTGAGCAACCTTTGCAAGCCATTATGACCGCCCACCCGAAATACATTTTCGAAAATAACCGGGTATTTTCGGCTATGCATTTAATGCTCAAGCACAATATTCACCATTTGCCGGTACTGAACGAGGCGCATCAGCCGGTGGGCATGGTGACTGCGACCGACTTGTTACGGCAGCAAAAAAGCGATCCCGTGCAGCTCATTGGTCGCATTTATAAGGCGGCGGGGGTTGCCGATTTAAAACGCTATGCCGGTGAGGTACCGAGTCTACTCGATAGCTTTGCTTATCATATCGAAGACACCACCTTGGTGGGTAAGCTACTTAGTGGTATTAGTGATGCGTTGACCACGCGATTGATTCAATTATACCAACAACGCCATGGGGATGCGCCTACGCGTTTTAGCTGGATTTGCTTCGGCTCACAAGCACGGGAAGAACAAACGCTGCACTCTGATCAAGATAATGGTTTGCTGTTGCCCGACCAATTGAGCAATGCTGAGGCAGATTATTTTCGCGGCATGGGCGAGTTTGTGTGCGAGCAGCTTGATGTCTGCGGCATTGTCCGCTGTCCAGGAAACATCATGGCCAGTAACCCGCAATGTCGGCTATCGATATCGGACTGGTTAGATAAGTTTGCTCGCTGGCTTGGCAGTCCCACGCCCGAGGCGATGCTCAACTGTAAAATATTCTTTGATATTCGCTTTATCACCGGCTCCAGTGATTTGTTTGCGGCATTTACAACGTCGCTTGGCAAGCAAAACCGCGATCAACTTTTTTACCGTGCCTTGGCCAGTGAGTTGAACCAAAATTCGGTGCCTATCGGCCTGTTCCATCAACTAAAAACGCAAACCGATGCCCAGCATCACAAGTTTATCGATCTGAAAAAACGCGGCATTGTGATTATTAACGATATTGTTCGCCTGTATGCACTGCAAGAGGGTATCCGCAGTGCCAATACCCTAGAGCGCTTAGATGCACTGATAAAAACTCGGCAGTTATCGAAAAAAGACATTTTTGATTTAAAAGACTGCTGGCGATATTTAACGCAATTGCGTCTTAAAGCGCAGCTGGATAAAGAGCCGGTGCCGAGTAACTGCATTAACCCCGATACTTTAACGTCGCTCGAGCGCCACCAACTTAAGGAGGCATTTTACTTGGTGCGCCAAGCCCAGCAAGCGGCGAGTTTTAAGTTCGCACGAGGGAGTTTGTAATTATGACCCACGCGTGGTGGCAAAAGCTCAAAGCGATGTTTGGCCAAGACCATTTTGGCTTTGCCGATAGTTGGCATCGTCATCGATATGTGGTGGTGGATTTAGAGCTGACTGGCTTAAACCCTAAGGAGCATGAAATTGTATCCATGGCGTGGGTGGTGATCGAAAATCAACGTATTTGCCCGCGCCAAAGTGCCCATATGTTGCACAGTGGGGTGTCGCAGCTAGCGCAATCGCCTATTTATCACGGTATCACCGCGTCGCGTTTAATCAGCGAGGGCGATTCCATGGCGGCGATACTGACCGCTTTTGATGCTGTCTGCGAAGACAGTATTTTAGTGTTCCATAATGCTTTGCTCGATGAGCGTTTTTTGCGTTGCGCTTACAAACAGCAGGGGCAAAAGTTTCGTTATTTGACGTTGGATACCCTGAAAATTGAGCAACGCCGTTTAGCGCGGCAGGGCACGGAAGTGGCGCTTGATGCATTATCGCTCAGTGCCTGTCGGCGTCGCTATCAGTTGCCGGTTTATCGGGAACACAATGCGTTGAGCGATGCGTTGGCCACTGCGGAACTGTTTCTTGCCCAAGTTAATCACATGAGTCGGCAGCAAAGGCTGCCGCTCAGCGCGTTGATTACTGCTGGTTAATTAAAGGTAGTTCGGCTTGTTGCCATTTTAAGAAATCACCCTCTAAGTGGTATAGCTGGGTAAAGCCTTGCTTTTTGAGCGCCTCCAGAGCAATACCTGCGCGACGACCACTGCGACAATACACCACAATGGCTGTGTCTTTGTTGAGTGTGGCGCCATTTTCAACAATCTCGCTATGGGGGATGTTTACCGCACCTTTGATATGTCCTTGCTGATACTCTTGTTTTGAGCGCACATCAAGCAGCGTCATTGGCGTGGCACTGAACCTATCCGCCATCAGTTGTTGCTGCGTAACCGTCTGTGCTGACTCAGCGTGCAGTGCAGGTGCAAAAACGAGGGTGCACAAGACGAAGGCCAGCGATACCCCGAATGCAGTGAGTTGTGATGCGATTGTTTTTATCATAATAGCCCCTGTTGTTGGCGTGATTAGTCGTTTACAAAGCGATGACACCAAGTGTGTATGACCTATTCCACTTTGGCACAACGCGTAGCGTTAAGGGTGATCATAGTCGCGAGCATCCACTGGCTGCAAGGTTTTCAGCTTCCCGCCAGCACAATCACCATTTATGTATACGGCTACCACCACCGTATTGAGCACATGTTTCCCTTGATTAGCCATCGCTTGGTATTGTTGTTTCGTGTTAATATAACCCCATTTAAAAGCATATAGTGGCTGATTCTGAGCAGCGGCTTGTTATACTATCACAGTTGTTTTTTATAAAAGAGTGAGTCGTCGTGGCTGAAGTAAGAGCTAGGGTCCAATTAAATGTGGGCAAAAACAGTGATATCCCGGCAGAAATTGTCTCATTTTCTGGGCTAAAAGATGGCCAAGAGCATGTTGCACTAATTTTTAATGAGGCGGACAAGCATCAGCAGACACCGCTTATTCGCATGCACTCTGAGTGTTTAACCGGCGACGTTTTCCACTCCAGTCGTTGTGACTGCGGTGAGCAGCTCAATGAAAGTATCGAATTAATGCACCAACAGGGCGGAATATTGTTATACCTGCGTCAAGAGGGGCGAGGCATAGGGTTGTACAATAAGCTCGACGCCTATGTTTTACAGTCTCAAGGTATGAACACCTATGAGGCCAACAACCACTTGGGCTTTGCTGATGATTTGCGCGAGTTTTCCGATGCGGTACTCATGCTTAAAGCGTTGGCTGTGACGCAGGTCAAACTGATGACTAATAACCCTAAAAAACTCAGTGCGTTAGCTGATAATGGCATCGATGTGAAAGCTGTCGTGGGCACGTCGGCGCATATTAAGGTGGGCTTAACGGGAAACCAAGCATACTTAGAAACCAAAATTAAGCATGGCTCGCACATGCTCGATATCAAAAAAATACAAAAACCATAAAGCACGACGCAAAGAAAGAGGAAACGCAGTCATCATGGCTATAGAAATTCGCGTACATAGCGCCAAAGCCGGCGGGCGCTGGATAAAGCAGGGATTGGATATCTTTGCCAAGCAGCCTTTCACTTTTATGTTTATGTACCTGCTCATTGCTGTTTTAGGGTTAGTTGGGCTGGTGGTACCGCTGTTGAAAATTCCAGCAGCACTGGCGACGCCTTTTCTAATGGCTGGTTTTTATCAGTCAGCACTTGCGCGCCAGCAGGGGAAAAACGTTGCCTTTGCCGACATCATCGATGTGTTTTCACAAAAAGGCCGACGGATGGGCTTGTTTCGGGTCGGCTTGTACCAAATGGGGGCGGGGATCTTACTAGGCTTGCTAGCTAGCGTGTTATTTGCGGATATGGCTGCGGTGGTGAGTGACCCGAACATGAACCCAGAGCAGGCGCTACAGCTATTAGCACAAAGCCTGTCATTTCCTTCGTTAGCCTTGTTCCTGGTAATAACCAGTATTTACCTGTGCGCCTTTGCATTTGCCATACCATTAGTGTTTTTTGGCGGCCACACGTCGATGTGGGCGGTGATGAAAGCCAGCTTGATGGCGTTTTATCATAATGCCGCAGCAATGACGGTGTATGGGCTTATTATGGGTGTTTTGATGCTGTTGTGTGCAGTATTGTCCTTTATTCCTCTTCTGGTTCTAATGCCGATTTGCTACATTAGCCTTCTGGTGGCGTTTCAGGCGATTTTTGCGCCGCAACTGGGCGAGCAGGATGCACCCACAGCGCAGCATGTTAATGCTATTAGCGACACCACCGACAACGGTCGATTTGACGCCTAATGGACGATAGCGAAAAGCAAAAGCAAAAAAATTACGTTCTGTGGCTGTTAGGACGACAGGACTACAGCCGTAAAGAATTAGAGCGCAAGTTAAGCCAGCGCCAAGTGCCGCAGGCGTTTAGCTGCGAATTACTGGACTGGTGTGAGCAACATGGGTTCTTAGATGATAACCGGTTTTGTGCCGGTTTTGTCCGTCGCGCAGTGGACAAGCGCCATAGTCCGCGACGCATTATGGCTGATGCGCAGCAAAAGGGGCTGGCAAAAGAGCAAGTTAGCGAAGCCATCGATGCCTTAGACATAGATTGGTTTGAGCTCGCTCTAGAAGCTTATACCCGGAAATTCCGGACAACAGATAAACAATTAGATTACAAAGAAAAAGCTAAGCGCATGCGTTATTTAACAGCGCGTGGGTTTGACTACCAACAGATAGAATTTGCACTTGCAAGTGAAGCGAATGACGAGTGAGAAAAACGCAATGCAGCATTTGACGACCGCACAGCTAAGACAAAAGTTCTTAGACTATTTTGCCAAGCACCAACACCAAATTGTGCCTTCGGCTTCATTAATCCCTGGTACTGATCCAACGTTGTTATTTAACAACGCCGGCATGGTGCCTTTTAAAGACGTATTTTTGGGCGCAGAGAAGCGCCCCTATACGCGAGCGACCAGCGCCCAACGTTGTGTCCGCGCAGGTGGTAAACACAACGACTTAGAAAATGTTGGTTACACTGCCCGTCACCATACCTTTTTTGAAATGCTCGGTAACTTTAGCTTTGGCGATTATTTCAAAGAGCAAGCTATTCAATTTGCCTGGACTTTTTTGACCGAAGAGCTCGGTTTGCCTAAAGAGAAGCTTTGGGTGACGGTGTTTACCGAAGATGATGAAGCCGCCGATATTTGGATTAACAAAATTGGCGTGCCAGCCGATCGCGTCTCTCGCATTGGTGAAAAAGATAACTTCTGGTCCATGGGTGATACCGGTCCATGTGGTCCGTGCTCGGAAATTTTCTACGATCATGGTGAAGAAGTCTGGGGCGGTCCACCAGGGACGCCAGAAGAAGATGGCGACCGTTATATTGAGATTTGGAACTTGGTTTTCATGCAATATAACCGCCATGCCGATGGCACGATGGAAGCCTTACCTAACCCATCTATTGATACAGGCATGGGTCTTGAGCGTATCGCCGCCATTATGCAGGGCGTGCATTCAAACTATGAAATTGACCTATTCCAAGCGTTAATCCAAGCGGCAGCAAAAGTGACGAATGCGCAGGATTTAGAAGATAAATCATTGCGGGTTATTGCCGACCATATCCGTTCGTGTGCGTTTTTGGTGCTAGACGGTGTCATGCCTTCGAATGAAGGACGCGGTTACGTCTTGCGTCGTATTATTCGTCGCGCTGTGCGCCACGGCAACAAGCTGGGGGCAAAAGGCACCTTCTTCCACCAACTGGTGGGTGCGCTGATTGAACAAATGGGGGATGCATACCCTGAGCTTGCCAAACACCAGAGCATTATTGAAAAAGTACTGCGTATTGAAGAAGAGCAATTTGGCAAAACTCTAGAGCGCGGCTTGGCTATTTTGGAAGAACACTTAAGCGCCCTAGAAGGTGATGTTATTCCCGGCGATGTGGTGTTCAAGCTCTATGATACCTATGGCTTTCCAGCGGACTTAACCGCTGATGTCGCTCGTGAACGTTTTATGACTATTGATGAGCGTGGTTTCCAGCAGTGTATGGATGTGCAACGTAAAAAAGCACAACAAGCTGGCAAGTTTGGCGCTGATTACAACACGCAACTGCGCTCTGATAAGTCGAGCGACTTCAAGGGTTATGAAGCCGAGCATTACAGCGGCACAGTGGTCGAGTTGTTCGCTGCTGGCGATAAGGTATCGGTATTGGAAGATGGTCAAGAAGGTATCGTGATACTTGATCGTACGCCATTTTATGCTGAGTCAGGCGGTCAGGTGGGTGACACCGGCGTGCTGAAAGCCGGTAATGGAGAGTTTATTGTTACCGATACACAAAAACTTGGCAATGCCATTGCGCACTACGGCAAAGTAAGTGGGCAAATGGGGGTGAACGATAAAGTGGATGCGCGTATCGATGCTGAGCGCCGTGACCGCATTAAGAAAAACCACACTGCAACCCACCTTATTCACGAAGCATTGCGCCAAGAGTTGGGTGAGCATGTAAACCAAAAAGGCTCCTTGGTTGAGCCTGATCGTATGCGTTTTGACTTCTCTCATTTTGAGGGCGTCACGCGTGAGCAACTACAACGCATCGAACAACAAGTGAATATTGAAATTCGTCGTAATTTTGCTTTGCAAACTGAACTTATGGCCATTGATGAGGCAAAAGCAAAGGGCGCTATGGCGCTATTCGGCGAGAAGTATGACGATGAAGTACGTGTCGTGAGCATTGGCGACTACTCTATCGAGCTGTGTGGTGGTACCCACGTGCAGCGCACTGGCGACATCGGCTTATTTAAAATCGTCTCAGAGGCGGGTATTGCCGCTGGTGTACGCCGTATTGAAGCGGTCACCGGTGATGATGCATTGAATTATGTTGCTGAGCAAGAGAACAAACTGGCGCAAATAGCTGCGTTGCTCAAAGCGGATAATGCCTCGGTGCTTGATAAAGTATCGGGTTTAATTGAGCGTAGTAAAGGCCTTGAGAAGCAGGTGGCGCAACTGAATGACAAGCTCGCCAGTGCAGCGGGCGCCTCGTTGCTTGATAGTGCCATTGATGTCAACGGCGTTAAGCTGCTTGTGGCGAATGTTGCTGGCACCGAGAGCAAAGCGCTGCGTGGTATGGTTGATGACCTGAAGAACAAGATGGGTTCAGGCATTATTGCTTTAGGCGTTGCGAACGGCGAAAAAGTCAGTTTAATTGCTGGTGTCACCAAAGATCTTACTGGTCAGTTTAAAGCCGGAGAGTTGGTTAACCATATGGCTGCACAAGTCGGTGGTAAAGGTGGCGGTCGCCCTGATATGGCACAAGCCGGTGGCTCGCAACCAGAGCACTTAGATAGCGCACTGGCCAGTGTTCAAGCATGGGTGAGTGAGCGTGGATAAACAACAGGCGCGTATTTATTCGTGGCACTGTTAGTTCAAAAGTTTGGCGGCACCTCGGTAGGCTCGATTGAGCGTATTGAGGCCGTCGCCGATATCATTATTCGCCAACGTCAGCAAGGCCACCACGTTGTGGCTGTGGTGTCAGCCATGTCAGGCGAAACTAATCGATTATTAGCGTTAGCTGAGCAAGTTGATAGCTCCCCCAGCCCTCGTGAACTTGATGCATTAGTAAGTACAGGTGAGCAAGTAAGTGCCAGTCTTCTAGCGATGGCACTGATCCGCCGAGGCTACCCCGCCATCAGCTTGCTGGGCGATCAACTAGGTATTCGTACCGACAACCTCTTTACCAAAGCACGTATCAATGACATCAACAGTGCCCGCTTACGTCAAGAAATTGAACATGGTCGCATTGTTATCGCAGCAGGATTTCAAGGCCGTGATTTGGAAGGAAATATTACCACTTTGGGGCGCGGCGGTAGCGACACTTCGGCAGTGGCCATTGCCGCTGCGATAAATGCTCAAGAATGTCAGATCTATACCGACGTTGACGGCGTATATACCACTGATCCTCGTATCGAACCTGGGGCATGGAAGCTGTCGAGCGTGTCAGTGCAGGTCATGCTAGAGATGGCTAGTTTAGGCGCGAAGGTATTGCATATTCGTGCAGTGGAAGCCGCTGCGCATTATAAAATGCCATTGCGGGTGTTATCCAGCTTTAATGTTGGGGAAGGGACGCGCGTTGATTACGAGGATGAAGGTATGCAACAACAGACTGTTTCGGGAATTGCCTCCAAGCGTGAGCAAGCGCTTATCTTTATAAATGATTGCTCAAATGATGGTTCTACTTTAGCAAATATAGTGGAACTCTTGGCTGAAAAAGGCATCGAAATAGACATGATTAACCAAGTTAATCAAAAAGTTGGAAAAGTAGACTATGCTATAAGTGTACCTAGCTTAGAGTTGCAACAAGCAATGAGTTTATTGCAAGAAAGTGATGCTTTAAGCGGGGCCAAAATAGATAGTCGTGACGACCTCGCCATGTTGTCTATAGTTGGCGCAGGGATAAAAACGAACACGCCAATTACGGGGCGATTTTTTCGCGTGTTAGCCGATGAAAATATTGATGTAGTCGTCGCTAGCTCAGGAGAAATAAAGCTTTCAGTTCTTATTGAACGAAAGTACTTGGAATTGGGCGTACGTGCATTACATGCGGCTTTTTTAACGGCAAGTGAATAATCGCTTTTAAGTTTTACTTACTTTTAGAGTGATTATTCTTTAGAATGCCGGAGACGGAATTTTTTACTAATTTGGAACTATGGGAGCAAGCGAATGCTAATTCTTACTCGTCGAGTTGGTGAAACCTTAATGATTGGTGATGAAGTCACAGTGACTGTTTTAGGCGTTAAGGGTAACCAAGTGCGTATCGGTGTGAATGCACCAAAGGATGTGTCTGTTCACCGCGAAGAGATTTACATGCGAATCCAAGCCGAAAAATCGGACTCAAATCCGGGCAACGCATAAATAAACGAATTCATAAAAGCCACTATCAAGTGGCTTTATTTTTATCGAAAATAAATGCAATCACTTTCTCATTGAGCACTCGAGCGGGAAAATAGTGCCTAGCTCCCTTATCGGTGACAATAATTATTCCCTTCTGCGTACTCAATACCTCTTTAATCTGTGGCCATGAGTATTGCTTCTTATGGGCATTGATCTCGGTACTAATTCCTTTCTCATCAATCCGCAGCGTCACTTCATTTCCAGCTGCTCTTGTTAATCGCTGTCGTGCCACCCACCAAGGTTGCTGATATTTGTAGGCAACCACTTCTAAAATAGCTAAAGCAAACAAAAAATAACCAAGGTAGTTATTTTGCAACTTAAACATGCTAAAAAGAGCAAGTCCTACGAGCAAGAGCACCAGTGGATATTTGAGTTGGCGGCGATGGCTGAAGGGCAAAGACTGCTCAAAGCTCTCGTGGTAGTAGTCTTTATCTAAAATATAGCTAGTGTGGTAATTCATAGTACTCGTTATACGAACTTGATTAATATAGAGGCAGGTATGCGCACGATTTTTATGGCATTAACGGCCGCGCTTTTCAGCGCTACGGTTGGCGCCCAACACCAATTTTTGGTCTTTGGCGATATGCCATATTCTCCTATCGATGAAGCGCTGCTCACCTCACCTACAGGGCCATTATATCAAGGCGTACGGCAAACCCCACATCATTTTATTGTTCACGTCGGCGATATTAAGGCTGGAGCTGTCGCTTGCACCGATCATGTTCTGCGCGGCAACTACCAGCTGTTAGCTAATCTTAGTGAGCGGCCCTTTGTCTACACACCGGGTGACAATGATTGGACCGACTGCGATAGGAAAGGGCTTAGCACACGCTTAGATGAGCTAGAGAGGCTAAGTTTTGTACGTAAAGAATTCGCTGTGCACACGGTCGCTTTGCCCGGCTATGAACGCCAGCCTGAGCTGCCAGAAAACCAGGCTTGGCGTATAGAGCAAGTGCAATACCTAACTGTGCATGTGGTTGGTACCAATAATGGTCGTGCGCAAATTCTTAAGTCTGATAAAAAACAAGCGCTGCAGGCTGTTAAAAAGCGAGATCAGCTCAATATTCAATGGCTAACACGCCATGCTGATAAAGACCTAACCGCCATGGTTGTCTTTTTTCAAGCGGATATCTTTCGCTCAAGTAGCGATAAGGGAGTGTGCAGTGACAATAACCGAAAATGTGATGGCTTTGCTGTCTATCGTCAGTACTTAGATAAGCTCGCTCAACACAGTGATTATCCTATTTTAGTGGTGCATGGCGATACCAGTGAATTTTGCTTTTCACAGCGTCAGTCGCAGCTTTGGCATCTTAATGCACCTGGCGATTTTCAGGTTTTAGATATTGCTCATGTAACCGTTAATGTAGATTCCGCAAAGCCTTTTCAGGTGTCCCCCTTGGTGACAAATAGCGCTATTCCTCGCTGTGAAGATGACGGTTAGCTACTGCGGCAGGTAAGCATAAAAAAGCCGCGCTAGGCGCGGCTTTTGTTAACACTGCGAATTAGAACTGGAACCTTAGGCCCAGTTTAAACTTGCGACCAAGCACGTCATAGTTACTTGGGAACGTGTTACCTGAGTTAGAGCTGGTATCACCTGCCTCATTACCCACAACCGGTGGATCTTTCTCGAACAGGTTATCTATACCTAAACTTGCGGTGATATTATCGGTAAGGTGATAATTGGCATACAAGTCAAAGTAATCGTAGGAATCGATACTTCTAAACTCTGGGAAGTAATCGTCGGCAACGACTGGCTCTGCGTCAATGCCGTCAATGTGACGCCATTGCAATGACAGGGTAAAGTCGTCCATCGCCCACGTAGTACGTTGCACCCAGCGCATCTCTGCGAGGGGATCACAGCTGGCACTGTAATACCCTTTACAGTCGATAATTCGCGCTGTATCAGAGCTTTGCGATTCTTGAGTTAGATACTTGTTGATGGTTCCTGAGAACTGCAGCTCACCCATGTCCTCAAGTGGCACGAAGAAATTGAACCCCAGTTCAACCCCTTCAGCGGTCAAGTTCTTGAGGTTGGTAGTGAATTGTTCAATCCCGGCACCAGCAACGGTCAAATCGCCACCAACACGTTGTATTTTGGCACATTCTTGTGCATCACCTAACTTGTAACAGGCATCAAGGATTTCTTGTGCTGAAAACTCGCCGATGATGTCATCAATATCAATATCATAGTAATCTAAACTGATAGTGAAGTTTTGCAAGGTATCGAACTCTGGAGTCCAAACAATACCTGCTGTAAAGGTGCTTGCTTCTTCAGCGTCAGGTGGATTAAGTGGATCGCTTCCGGAGATCACTTGCACTTGACCTGATATCACATCTTGCACGTTACCCACTTGCGCATCGGTCATGCCAGTGGAAATACACAGCTGGCGCAGTTCAGCGCTGATGTTACCGGCGTTGGCAACCGAGCAAGGGTCGCTAGTCGCGTTATCAAGGCCAGTTACCACAGGAGAGGCGATCTCACCGACGTTCGGGGCTCGCGTCGCTTGCTGTTGCATAACACGTACTAATACACTGCTAACTGGGCGCCAGTTGAAACCAAGCTTCCAGGTTTCATTAGAGCCCACGGTATCGTAGTCTGCCCAACGGAAACCAAACTCCACATCAAGCGTATCAGCAAATGCCATACCGTCTAAGACTGGCAAGTAACCTTCCATGAACAGCTCATCAACACTGAAGCCACCTTCAATAGGCAACTGGTTACCTCCAGCACCGCCCTGACAGCTCGCTGGTGCAAGTTTCAAACATTCATCAGGCTCAAATAAGCCTTTTTCTTTGCGGTACTCGTAACCAAAGCTCATTGATAGCGGTGCGCCGGCGCCGGGCACTTCAATAAACTCAATCGGACCATTGATGGTCGCAGTTGCGATACGCTGGCTGTACTTTTGCTGCTGTAATGCAATAGCTGTAGCATAACCGGCCATTTCATCGGTAATGGTGCCAAAGCCACCAAACAGGTTGATGGGTACGCACGTTGGGTCGCCGTTTAAGCAGGTGACACCGTCTTCGGTTTCAAGGGCATTTTGGATGTTAGTTAGGTTGGTGTAGCCACCGCGTACGGTGGTACGGTTGGACTCACCATATTGGAAACTAACATCATACTCCCAGTCGTCAAACACATAACCTTTCACGCCAGTGACAAACTGGAACAACGAGGTGTCATAGCGCTCTGTACGGGGGCCGAGTTCGAGTGTACGCCGACGTAACTGCACAGTTAAATAGTCCTCAGAGTCGACGACGCCATTGCCGTTGACATCATTCCAGTTACTGTCACTTAAGAGACCATCAGCGAGCGCGTTGTTGCCCGTATCAATCATAAATTGCTGTGCTTGATCGCCAATTAACGGGTTAAATAGTGGCAATTCGAAACTAGCACCAAATGTGCCTGATGGCGCAACCTGTGTATCTACCGAGATCGAGCTGTAAGTGAGTGATGAATAAACTTCATGATCGTCGGTGAGGTTGTAACGAGCGAGAGCCGTACCTGAATAGCGCTCGGACGGTGTCTGATAGAAGTTATAGGGGTTGAAGTTGAACACGCTACAGGTATCAGCAGCAAGTGTGCCATCATTTCTAAATTGGCCTGCGGTACCCGCTCCGACAATACCAAAGCGTGTGGGCATGGCCGTTGTAGAACCACCACTTTCTACTGAGTTAGGGGCCTCACATTCAGAGGGCGCTGGAACGGGCGGTTGACCATTGAGGAATTGCTCATAGTTAGCGCCTGATGCGGTTTCGATACCAAGTAAACCCAACGGACGATCGCCAAGGAGTACTTGGTCACGCTTCATCCAGTCCAATGAGAGTACGACGTTACCTCTGTCATCAGCGAGGTTAGAACCGATGGTAAGCGATATATTACTTTTATCGCCGTCACTTTCGTCTGTTTGCTGGTGCGAGGTGTCTAAGGCTATCCCTTCAAAATTATCTTTAAGGACAAAGTTAACCGCCCCGGCAATGGCATCAGAGCCATAAACGGCCGAAGCACCACCAGTAACTACATCGATGCGCTCTACCAGTGCCGAAGGGATCACTGAGGTATCTACCGAACCGTTGTAGTTATATGGGATCATTCGTCGGCCATTAACCAGTATCAATGAACGCTGAGAACCCAAGCCTCTTAAGTTGACCGTTGCTGCACCGCCAGAGCCGTTGTTCACGTTACTGCCGTCACCGGGAATAGTGGATGGTAAAGTACGTAGAATTTGCTCTACTTCAGGTTCTTGTTGGAAGCGCAGCTCTTTCTCGCCAATGGACGTGATGGGGCTGGCTGAGACAGCGCCAGGCTGGCGAATACGACTACCAGTGATGGCTATGACCTCAATATCCTTGGCTTCTTCATCCCCCGTAGCGAGTGCTTGAGGCATAACGAATGAAGAAATACCTACGCCGAGCGCTACTTGTAGCGACAGCGCCAGTTTAGATTTTAACATTGTTTTTCTCCCTAGTTATTAGTACGACTAATACTTCAGGGCCAATCAAACTGCGGTTGTTCCTATTTAGCGTCATAAGCTTAGTCCGATTTGTTCAAACCTGCCAATGACTTAGAGTCAAAAAATAGAACAAAAACCCTCAACGTAAACAATGTAAAATTAAACTTGGTATGACCAATTATCTGTTTTGAAGTTCTCAGCATCATTCATGGCTAATGAAGATGATTTTTTTTCGTATAGATCTTATTTATATCCGCTATTTTTATTATCTATAAAGCTAAAATAACGGCATTGTTGGCGGTTTTTAAGTCTCCTTTCAAGAATTTCAAGGTTATAAATATTGGTATTACCAATTTACACTTAAGTGGACATTCTCTTTTTTTTTGATATGGTGTTGGTTAAATATCAATAAAAAGTAACTAAATTTGCACTGGGGTGAGCATGGATATTACAGCATTGTTAATTGAAGCCGCTTGGCTTATGGCGACTGGTATGGTGGTGGTCTTTGTATTTCTACTCATATTGATAGGCGCTTTACGTCTAATGTCATATATCTTTGCCGATACAGAACAAGCACAAGCCAATCAACAAGCTAGCGCCACTACCAAGCATCACAGTAAGCGCCCTTCAAAGGCGCATATTGCAGCTATTGCTGCGGCTGTGCATCAGTATAAGAAGCAATAATAAGGGTCAATTATGTCTAAATTAAAGCTTACCGAATTAGTACTGCGAGACGCGCATCAATCTTTATTAGCAACACGCATGCGCTTAGAGGATATGCTCCCGATCGCTGATAAGCTTGATCAGGTTGGGTTTTGGTCAATGGAGTCATGGGGTGGGGCCACCTTTGACTCCTGTATCCGTTATTTAGGTGAAGACCCTTGGCATCGTATCCGCGCCTTGAAAGCGGCGATGCCTAATACTAAACAGCAAATGCTACTGCGTGGTCAGAACTTACTCGGTTATCGCCATTACAGTGACGATGTTGTGACTAAGTTTGTCGAGCGCGCTCACGCCAACGGCGTTGATGTGTTTCGTATCTTTGATGCGATGAATGATGTGCGTAATTTAGAGACGGCAATCAAAGCCGCTGTAAATATTGGCGCCCATGCGCAAGGCACTATCTCTTACACCGTTTCACCGGTCCACACGCTGGATATGTGGCTAGATCAGGCCAAGCGCCTTGAAGATATGGGTTGTCATTCTATTTGCATTAAAGATATGGCGGGGCTGTTAAAGCCCTATGATGCCGATAAGCTGATCCGTGGCTTAAAGGAAACCGTGTCTTTACCCATTGCTATGCAATGCCATGCGACCACAGGACTAAGCACTGCAACCTACCAAAAGGCTATTGATGCCGGCATTGATATGCTTGATACGGCAGTTTCTAGTATGAGTCAAACCTATGGTCACAGCGCCACCGAGACCGTGGTTGCTATTGTCGAGGATACCCCGCGCGATACCGGTTTGGACCAAACGTTACTCGAGGAAATTGCGGCTTATTTTAGGGAAGTACGTAAGAAGTATGCGCAATTTGAAGGTAGCTTGAAGGGCGTTGATGGCCGCATCCTATTAGCGCAAGTGCCCGGTGGTATGCTCACAAATATGGAAAACCAGTTAAAAGAGCAAAACGCAGGCGATAAGTTAGACGAGGTACTCAAAGAAATCCCCAAAGTCCGCAAAGACTTAGGTTACTTACCTTTGGTCACCCCCACCTCACAAATTGTTGGCACTCAAGCCGTGTTGAATGTGCTTACCGGTGAGCGCTACAAATCTATTACTAAGGAAACCGCAGGCGTTCTTAAAGGTGAGTATGGAGCTACACCCGCACCGGTAGATAGCCAGTTGCAACAGCGTGTTCTAGAAGGTGCAGAGGCAATTAGTTGCCGTCCTGCCGACCTTATTGAGCCTGAGCTAGACAAGCTGACGGAGGAACTAGATGCTCATGCGAAAGAGCAAAAGATCGAGTTAGCAGACGAGGTGGTTGATGACGTTTTAACCTATGCATTATTCCCGCAAATCGGTTTAAAGTTCTTAGCGAATCGAAATAACCCTGATGCTTTTGAACCGGCGCCCAGCGCCGAGCCGGAGCAGCCAAAGGCTGTGGCTAAGGCGGCACCGACAAAGCAAGGGCCAGAGCGTTATAGTATTAGTGTCGATGGTCAGGCCTATGATGTCGTCGTCGCCCCCGGTGGTGAGTTGGAGAGTGTGCGTGCTGTTGAGGGTGAAGGTGAAAACCCACCGCAGTCGGCTGCGATTAGTGGCGGGGAAACACTGAATGCACCGCTAACGGGCAACGTCTTCAAGGTTCTAGTCAAACCTGGTCAGCACGTGAGTGAAGGTGATGTGGTTATGATCATGGAAGCGATGAAGATGGAAACTGAAGTGCGCGCATTGCACGGCGGTGAGGTCAGTGATGTGTTAGTGCGTGAAGGTGACTCCGTGAGCGCTGGCGATGCCTTAATTGCATTGGTTTAGGAGGGGGTATGGAAGGAGTATTAAATCTCTGGCATGCCACCGGCATTGCCAACTTTTCCGTCGCTCAACTGGTGATGATCTTAGTCGGTTGTGGGCTGTTATATTTGGCGATAGCGCGTAATTTTGAGCCATTACTATTGGTGCCAATTGGCTTCGGGGCAATATTAACAAATATCCCCGTGGCTGGTATGGCAGACCCTGGTGGCATTCTGTATTACGTGTATTACATAGGCATTGACTCCGGCGTCTTTCCGCTGCTTATCTTTATGGGGGTGGGGGCACTTACCGACTTTAACGCGTTGATCGCGAACCCGCGAATGCTACTTCTGGGCGCTGCGGCGCAATTTGGTATTTTTGCGACCTTGTTTGGTGCTATTGCTTTGAACTTTGTGCCGGGCTTTGAATTCACACTCAAAGATGCATCTGCTATCGCCATCATTGGCGGTGCTGATGGCCCGACTGCTATTTTCTTAGCCTCAAAATTAGCCCCGGACTTGCTCGGTGCTATCGCAGTGGCGGCGTATTCTTATATGGCATTAGTGCCCATTATCCAGCCACCCATCATGCGAGCATTAACCTCCGAGCAAGAGCGAAAAATTGAGATGCCACAGTTACGAGCGGTTTCCAAAAAGGAAAAAATTATTTTTCCACTTATGGTTCTGGCGTTAACTGCGATGTTCTTACCGGCAGCAACGCCGTTGGTGGGAATGTTCTGTTTGGGTAACTTAATGCGTGAGTCAGGTGTCGTCGATAGGCTCAGTAGCACAGCGCAGAATGAGCTGATCAATATAACGACTATTTTCCTTGGCCTAGCAGTGGGCTCAAAGCTAGCTGCTGAGCAATTTCTGACGGTGGAAACCATTGGTATTCTAGCGTTAGGAGCCTTGGCATTTTCTATTGGCACGGCGTCAGGTGTATTCATGGCAAAAGGGCTGAATAGATTATCGTCATCACCCATTAACCCCTTAGTAGGGGCAGCCGGTGTATCTGCTGTGCCTATGGCTGCTCGCGTGGTCAATAAGGTTGGCTTGGAAAACAACCCACATAACTTTTTATTGATGCATGCCATGGGGCCAAACGTTGCTGGCGTTCTTGGTAGCGCTGTGGCTGCAGGTATTTTACTGGCTTTGGTGGGCTAACCTCTGCCGGGAAATTTATCTATTTAGGCACTTCCTAGCCATTTGCGCGTCCTATTCGAATTCGGTGGGGCGCGCTTTTTTATGGCTGAGGCCGGTTTCATAGTTTTGCGATTAAGTGTTATAAGTGCATGCTATAGCATGAGCTGAGACTAACAAAGCAGTCCATGGCTAGCCATAACAGTCAAAATAGGGAGCGGCTATGAACGCTATTATCATCATCATTGTATTATTTGTTTCGCTGGCTATTTTGGTGCCGTTACTAGAACGCTACCAACATCAGTTAGGGCTCAATAAAATGATGCGCTTTCGCAAGTATATCTTGCCACTCGTTGGCATAAGCTTAGTGGTGCAATTGCTTTATATGTTATTTAGGTAAGGACTTGTGATATAGCAGACATAAAAAAAGCACCCTAAGGTGCTTTTTTTATGTCGATGATTAGTTCATCGCCAGCTGCATTTCTCGCTCTCTAACCAGCTGCGCAAGAAGTGTATCGGCTACTGGTTTGAACTTGGCTAATTCGCCAGCGGGAAGCGGCTCAGACTTTGGCAGTTCAACGGTACGAGGATTACGATGTACACCGTTTACAAGGAACTCATAGTGTAAGTGGGGGCCGGTAACGCGACCGGTGGCTCCGACAGTGCCAATAAGCTGACCTTGTTTCACTTTTTGGCCATTTTTCACTTTGCGTTTATTTAAGTGCAAGTACTTAGTTACATAGGTATTGCCGTGTTTAATGAACACATAATTACCATTAAAACGGCTGTAACCTGCTTTAATAACTTTGCCGTTACCAGCGGCTACCACGGGCGTACCTGTGCGCGCGGCGTAATCAATACCACGGTGTGGCTTCACCGTTTTAGTTACTGGGTGGAGGCGACGCGGATTAAAGCTTGAACTGATGTATTTAAAATTAACTGGCGCTCGTAAGAAGGCTTTTTTCATACTTCGACCTTCAGGCGTGTAGAAGTTGCCATCAGTGTGGCGCACAGCGGCATAACGTTCGCCTTGGTTGATAAATTCAGCAGCGATGATTTTCCCTGTGCCAATATACTCGCCGTCAACGTGGTGTGTTTCATACAGCAAGCTAAACTGATCGCCTTTACGCAGATCGTTGGCAAAATCCACGTCCCAGCCAAAGATGGTGGCAAAGTTCATAATTTGTTTCTCACTTAGCCCAGCCGAGATACCGGCTGTCCATAGGCTGCCATTGACTGTACCAGACGCTGTTTTAGTGAGGGTTTCAATTTCTTTGGAATCGATAGAGGTGTCGTAGCGTCCCTCTTCGTTAAGCGTAACAAACAAGGTGTCGGTTTTGCTCAGTACATATTTGAGCTGCTGCAACTCACCCTTGTCGTTTTTTGCAAAACTTAACACTTCACCTGGGTGAATTTTGGTTAGTTTTTTCGTTTCTTCATTGGTATTAACCAATTTATACAAGGTTTGCGCGGAGAAGCCTGCACGTTTAAAAATCAGGGCAAGGTTGTCACCGTTACGTACTTGGTAATCGGTGTGCTCATAGGTTGGTAAAGTCTGAGCTTGCTCGGGGGAGTTCAAATCGGTGATTTGTTCGTCTTCCTCAAGCTTAACTTGAAGCTCGTAACGCTTACCCACTTCCAATGGCTTTGCGTCGTTATCCTTTGATGCTGTGGCTCTTTCCGTAGGTATCAACATCAGGGCAATAATCGTGACAAGAAAGCCCACAATGAGCATTTTGTGTTTTTTGGGGAGCTTGTGAACCACGTTTACCATAACCTACCTTTTTCTGCTGTTAAGGAAAACAAATCTAACCAAAGGCTGAGCATATACGTTATAAAGGGCAAATACCAGTATTTTGTGCATTTAAACCCGGCGCGAATTGCGCTAGAATCGCGCGGTTAGCACATTTTTTTATCGGAGAAATAAATGACAGACTTGCAGACAGCGCTGGCAGAAATTAAACGCGGTGCTGAGGAAATTTTACTTGAGGAAGAACTCGCTGAACGCCTTAAGTCAGGGAAAAAGCTACGAATTAAAGCTGGGTTTGATCCTACAGCGCCAGATTTACATTTAGGTCATACGGTGCTTATTAATAAGCTAAAAACGTTTCAGGACCTTGGCCATGAAGTGATCTTTTTAATTGGCGACTTTACTGGAATGATAGGCGATCCAACGGGTAAAAACGTGACTCGTAAACCTTTGACCCGTGAAGATGTGTTAGCTAACGCCGAAACCTATAAAGAGCAAGTCTTTAAAATCCTCGATCCAGAAAAAACCACCATTGCATTTAACTCGCAATGGATGGAAAAGCTAGGCACCGCAGGAATGATAAAGTTAGCAGCTCGCCAAACCGTAGCACGCATGCTCGAGCGCGATGACTTTAAAAAACGTTATGCAAGTGGTCAATCCATCGCCATTCACGAGTTTTTGTATCCGTTAGTGCAGGGGTGGGATTCAGTCGCACTTGAGGCCGATGTTGAGCTTGGTGGCACCGATCAGCGTTTTAATCTGTTGATGGGCCGTGAACTGCAAAAAGACGAAGGGCAAAAGCCACAAACAGTGCTAATGATGCCGTTGCTTGAGGGCACTGATGGCGTGCAGAAAATGTCTAAGTCTCTGGGTAACTACATAGGAATTACTGACTCTGCTAACGATATGTTTGGCAAAATGATGTCTATCTCCGATGATCTTATGTGGCGTTACTATGAGTTGCTTAGTACCAAGTCACTTGAGCAAATTGCGGAGTTGAAGGAGCAAGTCAGCAACGGCGCGAATCCGCGTGATATCAAAATTGCCTTAGCGAAAGAGATCATTGCGCGTTTCCATGATGAGCAAGCGGCTGAGCAAGCTCACGCAGATTTTACCAAGCGTTTCTCTAAAAATGCGCTGCCTGATGATATTAACGAGCTAACCATTGAATGTGATGGCGATGAGATGATGATCACCGCCTTGCTTAAGGAAGCCCAGCTTGTGGCTAGCACTTCAGAAGCGATTCGCATGATTAAACAGGGTGCTGTGAAAATTAATGGCGAAACCAAGGTAACAGATAGCAAGCAAATGGTGGCTAAAGGCAGCACCGAAGTTTACCAGGTTGGTAAACGTCGCTTTGCAAAAGTGACTCTTGCCTAAGAATTGATACTACAGAAAAAGCCGCTTAAAGCGGCTTTTTTTTACGCCCACGCTATGTGGCTAAGGGCTATAACCGCCAGCCAAAGCATGTTAACACCGTCAATATATTTCAATGTTGCTTTGATTGTTTTGTCATCAGGCAAATGATCCACACCAATACGCATGCGCTCAAAACGATGGCCTTGATAAAAGGCTGGCCCGCCAAGCTGTACTTGCAATAATGCACTGAAAACACTGAGAGTAAACCCGCTAACGCGGTGATAAAAGTGCCGGCCATATATCCGCAAGTAACGCCATAGTTTACGCTGTTGGGTCATCATCGCCAGCGGTAGCAAGTACATTACTAGGGCCGCTACACAGCAAAGAGTTAGTAACCATTTACTGGCGTAGAGATAAGGACTCGATGGCAAAGCATGCTTGCGCATGGCCGTGTGCAGAGTCCACGTTAAACTGTAGGCGAGGGCAGCCATGCCGCCAAATAAACAATACAGTAATAGTGGTGCAAAGTAGGTATGAAGCATGCGCAGCAACACACTCTCAATGCAAGCTTTGGCGACCCCCTGACTATTCAAACGCTCACAATCACGCACTACAATAGTTGCTAGCAGTGCCCGAGCGAGTGATTTACGTTGCTGCTTTAATGCCAAAGCAATACGCGTGCTTTTGCTACGGATTGTGTGGGAGTCTAGGCTCAGGTAGAGCAAGAGCGCAGATAATGCCTCTGGGTAGTAAACTAAATGGGAGAACAGCGCGATTAATGTCAGCGGCAACAACACACACAGAGCCAGTGACAGTATGGCTATCAGTAGGTGGTAGCCAACACTATCTTGCGGATTGAAAGTGCGTTTAACTAAATTGTTGAAGCCCAGGCGTGCCAGGGTAAAAGGGTGATACCAAGGAGAGAGCGGCAGCCAACGCTCGCAAGCAATGGCTGCAAGTAATAACAGCAGACTAAGCTGAGCACTTAGCGCCTCAACCAGCATCTATAGGGTGACACCATCAAGTTTCGTTAGCATCGCCATCACCATAGCCGATGAATTCTTCGATGCGACTTCTAAGTATTCTTCGAATGAATGCGGCGACTCTTTGCCGGCGATATCAGACAGTGAGCGGATAACCACAAAGGCCGTATCAAGTAAGTGGCAGGCTTGAGCGATTGCGGCGCCTTCCATTTCCACGGCAAGCATCGCTGGAAATTGTTTGCGTGTTGCATCAATGCGTTCAGGATCACACATAAATGAATCGCCTGTACACACTAAGCCAACCAACGACTGACACTGTTGTAGCTGTGAAATTGATTGCTCGGCCACTTGTATCAACTGTGGGTGAGACTCATAAGCCGCTGGCATTTGTGGTACTTGGCCATACTCGTAACCAAATGCGGTAACATCGACGTCATGGTGGCGTAGTTCGCTGGCAATAGCTACATCACCCACTTCTAAACGCTGGTCAAAACCGCCTGCTGAACCTGTATTAATAACGCAATCAGGGTGAAAGTGGTCGATCAACAAGGTGGTTGCAACGGTGGCAGCGACTTTACCTATCCCTGATTGCACTAAAGTCACAGTCTGAGTATTGAGTTGCCCATGGTAAAAAGTAAAACCACCGTGTTGGTGAGTTTCTACGTCGCTCATGCGTTCACGCAAAATCGCGATTTCTGGCTCCATGGCGCCAATAATACCTACTTTCATAGCATCTCTGATTAATTAGCAAAAACAGCCCTTAGTATATCAAAGGCTGTTTTAATATGGCATTGGCTTAATTAGATCTCTGCAAGTTGGGTCGATGTAGCGAGAGCTGAGCCGCTAGTCTGCGCTTTGGCTTGCGAAGGCGAGAGCACTGCTGGGCGCGTTGGCGTGCGCGTCGGTTTACGTTTTGTTGCTGTTTCTGGCTTGCCAATCTTAAATAAAATGGCGTTACGTACATCTTCAACGCGGTAGCCGCTTTTTACTTTCATACGAATATGAGGAATACCGGCGGTTTCTAGGGCACCGCTAACAAACCAATCGCGCTGTGCCTTGTGGCCGTCTTTATTGGCATTATTGACCAGATCTACGGCGGCGACTATGGTCATTTTCTGTTTATCTAACAGTACATAGTCGAGTTGCTTGTTCTTAGTTTTAGTCATGGCAATACGCCGTGATTTGCTAGAAAGTCCTGCCTTGCAATCAATGACATCTGCTAATTTGACTCGGCTGACGATCCGGTAGTTATCGCCAACCGCTCGCTCTAGAAGCGATAGAAAGGCGCTCTCAACCTGCGTATAGATCTCTTTTTTACGAACGAAAGGATAAGGGTTTTCGTTATTATCAGTGAACTTGGAAGCCACCACGGAAGCAACAACAACCAGCACCAATATAGATAAAAGCGCGAATTCCATTTTTTACTCCAAAACGAATTTTTGACACGCTTACATTAAAGCAATAAACGTGCCTAAAATTGAATTGGCTAGGGTTGATAACCCTGGGGCAGGCCTTTAGTCGTGATAGCTACGGCGTCATGGGCGTGAAGCGACTCATAGTGGTTAATGCGAACCCAAAAATCAAGCACGTCTGCCCGCTCATCTAACGTTGCTTTCACCTTACGAGCGGCATCTTCACAAAACATCAAATTGGCGCCATTTAATCGTGCAAACTCTTGCTCGTCTTCTCGTTTCACGGCGGTTTGCACGGGTGTTTTTAGTGTTTGCTCAATTTCATCGATGATGGCGACGAAGTCAAATTCGCCAAGCTGCGCATCCAATAATACCCTGGTTTGTGCGACGGAGCGTTGAGAATGGGGGGTGGCGCTGATCCCTTCTGTTGTGCCCAGCCACTTTAGCACTTGTTCAAAGTTCAAGTTCTCGGCGTCAAAGTCACGTTTAAAGTTTTCTTGAATCAATTGCCTTGCAAGGGCTGCTGAACAGGGGCAAGTAGACGAGTAGGTTACTTCAACACCGGCTTCAACACGCAGCTGCCCTTGATTTAACTGCATGTCTAAGGTGATGGGATAGAATTTCCAGCCGCTGTTATCGCTTAGCAACGCACTGCGGCGCAATGGAAGCTCAAAACTGAGGCTGAGTCGCGCTCTATCGCTAATATCGTCATGGGAGCTGATAAACGCATCAAGGGTTGTTTTGAGTTGCGCAGGAGTCACGCTGGGCTCATTAGAAAGTTGGTCCAGTGCCAAAAATAAGCGCGACATGTGAATGCCCTTGGCATGGGTGTCAATTAAGTTCACAAAGGCTTGTGCTTTGGCATTAATAACGGTTGCTGCCATGCCCTTGGTCGCAATTTTTAAAGGTATTTCAATGGCGCTCATACCCACCCAATCAAGCGTATGATGTACTGAAGACGCGCTGGTGTTGGCGATATCTGGCATTGGATGTGGCATAGCCTTCCTCATTATTGAAGCAACGAAAAGGCGACATTCTACCTGAAAATGCGCAAATGTGGAGCGGCTCAAAGTTGCAGGATAAAAAGCCAAAGAAGAGATATGTAAAGCAATGCTGGCAGCTAAGTGGCGACAACATGCTTCCTTTATTGTCCAGTAATTGTTAACATTGTGTGTTGCTGTTAAGACGCGCTATTTACACCCATAACTTGCAAAATAACAATAATGACCAGTCCGATGAAATCAATTCTAAAAAAAGCCGCCACTGTGGCGATGTTAAGTAGCTGTAGTGTTGCTGCGTTCGCCAAGCCTCAGCTGATGTTGTTTGCTGACGACCTGCAGGTGTGCTCCAGCGAAAGGCTGAGATATTGTAATTCTGAATCCCGCGAAAGCTTAAGTAAGGATACTTATAAACAACAGCCAATTTATCAAATTACAGAAGAAGGCCTAGGCCGTATTGCCGATATGGCCTGGACCGAGCAGCCCGATATTCGCGCCCAGGCAGTCGAGTTATTAAATGCGGCGAAAAAGCATTTTAATGATGAAGCATTCGGCCAACGTGAATTCGAACGTTATCTGCGCCGCAGTGATTTCACCCTTACTGGCAGCGATATATCAGCACGTGAATTTTGGTTTAACTTATTTGATTTCGAACAGCGTAACTTTTTTGATTTACTCGAGCAAAAACAAGCGAATGGTAAGCGTCGTCGCCAAGGCGAAGTTGATGTTCAGGGCACGCGTAATTGGGTAACCAAAGAGGCGTTTGCGCAGCTGCTTAGTGATGCGCAAAAGATTGCCGATGCCAAACGCAAACCACGTGTTGCCTTTATCACCGGTGGCAGTCGCGACCCTTATCGCGATGTTGATTATTATCAGTCCTTATTTGAGCAGCTTGGCTTTGAAGCGCATTGGCTCGCTATCGATGGGGCTATGCAAACGGTAATGAGTGCTCAAGATACCAAGTTGTGCGATAGCTTGGCTGATTATCAGGTGTCGAAGTTAGCGAGCTTCCGCCGTGATGTGCTATACCCTGATCTTTATCAAAAGCAGCAAAAACTGTGTCGCGACCCAGAGAAGCTATATAACCTTCTGCGTAAATCTGACGCGGTGTTTATAGCCGATTCAAGCCCGCTATTGCTATATCATGCGTTTTATAAAAATGCTAACCAGCCCAGTGAGTTGCTAACAAAAATACAGGATATGGTGGCAAAAGGGCAATTAATGGTCGCCGCGCAGGGTGATGCAGTACATGCCTTGGTCGGTGGTAAAAACAATGCCACTGTACTCTCTGGTGATGGCGTGCAGGTGTTGACTGGGCGACCCACGGTTTACAGCAATGGTTTTGAAGCTTGTCGCTTGGGAGTGGACTGTATCTCAGTGGTAAACAGCCGTGAACTAAGCTATATGCAATCGGGCGTGCTAGGTTTGTTTAACTGGGGCACCTTGGATACTAAAGTAGCCAAGTATGGTAATCAGCCGCGTCTAATTAAAACCGGTATTGATAACAGCAGTAATTTAATTTTTGGTCTCGATAGTGACAGTTATGCCCGCATCAGCAGTGAAAGTGATGAAGGCGAGTACATGCAGATGCAAGTATTTGGCGAGGGTGGGCTATGGCTTGGTGACTTACGCCAAAGCAATGACTCTATGGCTACAGCAATGCAGTTTGGCCCTTTTGACAGTTACTTCTTGACTCATGAAGACAAAATCATGCTCCGTAATGACATGATTAACGTTGAATTAGCGCCATGGAAGCAAGCCATCAATACCACAACCGCCGGACCATTAGTGAATTCGTCCACGCCATTTAGCCGCTCTAATTACCATAAGCTCGGACAAATGCAGTGCAACACCGGAGCTGCAACTGCCAGTGGTAGCACGGATATTGATTCACAGCGCTTTGAGTTAACCTTAAAAGCCAGTGGCGCCACGAACATGCGAAAAGGCGTACTCGCAAAAGGCGGCAAACGCATCGGCGTATGCTCGTTTGCAAGAATCTCAACGCAGATACTGCCAAAGGCACTCTAAGTTGATTACAATAAAGGGGTTTGTAGCAAAACCCCTGTTTTTATGTTTGACTCTTCCCTGAGCCCTTGGGTTCGTGTATTAACTAATCTCCTTGCCCGATTTGGGATCTGGTACGCAGCCGCTATTGTTTATGGTGTGTTTATCGTCGCGGCCTTGATCCTTGGCTCAATGTATTACTACGTTGCCACCGGTGAAGTGACCCTACTGGATGTACTCGCAGTGGTGTTCTTCACGGCCATTACCGCACCTGTGGTGATTATGGTGGTGCTGCAATCAGTGGCACAGCTGCAAGACTCGCAAAAGTTTTTGGAAACCGCCACGAAGCAAGAAAAGCTATTAAACCAGTCACTGAAAGACAATATTCGTCTACTTAATACTGAGATTGATGAGCGTAAAATGGCGCTCAATGCTAAGCATCGGGCTATTGAAGAGTTGCGTCGTGAGATAGCAGAGCGCAAGAAAACGCAGCTAGAGCTAGCTCAACAAGGCATGCTATTGCGCTCAATTGTCGACTCGTCCCCTGACTTATTCTATTACCGCGACCAACAGGGGGTGTTTGCCGGCTGCAACAAAATGTTTGAAAAGGTGATGAATCGCAGTTCAGGCGACTTAATTGGCAAAACTGCCGAAGATATTTACCCACCGCAGTTGCTACCTGAGGTGTTACGCACCGACCATCAAGTAGAAACGACGCATGAACCCATAACGCTAGACGTTCAGTACCCTGTGGATGGAGAGCCCCATTGGTTTGAAATGCGCAAGCTACCCTTTATTAATGACGACGGCGAATATATTGGTCTACTTGCTTTCGGCCGTGATATCACGAGCCGTAAGGAAGCTGAACAGGCGCTCGAGACTGCTTACAAAGACAAAGGTAAATTCATTGCTACTTTGTCTCATGAGTTGCGCACCCCTTTGAATGGTATTGTTGGCCTCACTCGTATGCTGCTTGATACTGAATTAACGAAACAACAACGCAGTTGGTGCAATACGGTCTTCTCAAGTGCTGAAACCTTAGGCAACATCTTTAACGACATTATCGATTTAGACAAGATTGACAGAGAGCAACTTGATATTGTCACCGAACCGGTCGGTGTCACAGACTTTATAAATGATGTGGTGAATTTTGGCTCGCTCATAGCCGAGCAAAAGTCACTGTCTTTCGATGTATCCCGTGAAGGCGACTTGGACGTTTACGCAGAAATAGACCCAACGCGTTTGCGTCAAGTGCTCTGGAACCTCATCAACAACGCGGTGAAGTTTACCAAACACGGCGGGGTGACCTTGGGCTGTCGTCGCCACGACACTGGCAAACAAGTATGGCTTGAGTTAAGTGTTACAGATACAGGCATAGGTATTCCACAAGAGCAGCTACGGCATATTTTCGATATGTATTACAAAGCGCCGGATGCCAGTGGCGCCAATGCTATAGGTTCGGGGATCGGCCTTGCGGTTACTAAAGCCTTAGTTAAAGCAATGGGTGGGGATATTCAAGTCAGCTCGATGGCGGGTGAAGGAAGTAGCTTTAAAGTACATATTCCTCTTAAGCTGACGCAAGCTCCGCAATTAGAAACATATGATTGTGCCAGTCTAAATATTCTTCTGGTCGAGGATGTTCCTTTGAATGCCGAAATTGCTACCAACTTGCTTGAGCAACGGGGGCACGAGGTCATTTGGGCTGAAACCGGTGAGGATGCGCTGTCTTTTGTGCAAACAGAGGATGATCTCGATTTAGTGTTACTCGATATGCAATTGCCCGATATTAATGGTGATGTGGTAGCTCGTGAAATCCGCGCCGATGAGCATTTTGATAATTTACCTATAGTGGTGTTAACCGCAAACGTGCGCAGTGCTGAGGAAGAGCTACGGGGCATTAAAGTGCAAGGCTCACTCGCCAAGCCGATTAATACCAACAAACTCGATAAGATGCTAGCGACGCTCTTTGGTATTGGAAAAGACTGTGCACAGCAGGCAGCAGCCAAACAACTAGTCGATGCTGCATCGCCGCAAGCACTCGATGTGGATGAGATAAACCTAGATAGAGAGATTATCTCTGAATTCTTGGATTCTATGGGGGCGAAAGCCTTTGCCCGCAGCGTTGACTTGTTTGCAAAGTTGGCACCTGGGTATCAGCAGCAAATGCAAGATAACCTTGCCAGTGATGTGGATGAGTACAAATCAGTCGCCCATAAATTGAAAGGAGCCGCAGGCTCAGTGGGACTCAAAGCGGTGCAGTTGCAGGCCAAGGAAATGGAGAATAATTGTCAGCAGGTTGAACAAGAACAGCGCCAGCAATGGTTAACGCAGTTAGATGGGCAAATAAAAGAAGGGCTCAAGGCCCTTCAGTCATTCTTATCTCAGTTAGCTCAGTAATTACGAGTTGCTGTCGATTTTTCCGATAAAACGATAACCTTCACCATGGATGGTGCTGATCAGCTCAGGCGTGCTGGCGTCGCTTTCAAAGTGTTTACGGATACGACGAATAGTCACATCAACAGTACGGTCGTTAGCACGAAGCTCACGGCCAGTCATATGTTTAATCAGCTGCTCGCGGCTAAAGATACGACCTGGTGAGTCTAACATTAGACGTAATGCGCGATACTCACCCTTAGGTAAGCGCTTAGATTCACCCGCCGGAGACGTTAAGCAACGGCTGTTTTCGTCTAATTCCCAACCGTTAAAGTTAAGCACACCATCAGACTCAAGTGCAGGGTCATCTTTGCTGGCTGCTGTGCGAGAAATAAGGTTGCGGGCACGAATAGTTAATTCGCGTGGGTTAAATGGCTTAGTGATGTAATCGTCCGCACCAATTTCAAGACCTAAAATACGATCGACATCGTTGTCACGGCCGGTCAAGAAAATCAAACCAACATTGCGTTTTTGACGCAATTCACGGGCGAGGATCAAGCCATTTTTACCTGGTAAGTTGATATCCATAACAACCAGGTTAATTTCATCATTGGTGGTGAGCTTATCATGCATATCATCACCATCAATGGCTTCAACTACAGTGTAGCCTTCCGCTTCAAATAAGCTAACGAGGTTCAGGCGGGTTACGTCTTCATCCTCTACGATCAGAATGACTGGCGTTTGCATTGTTAATTAACCTTTTCGGAATATTTTATTTACAGAAAAACCGGAAAAACGAGAATTCCGCGAATACTTGCGATTATAGGAGTATATCTAAATGTTAACAAGTAAAATCAATTTGGATAAAACTTAGATACTGTCATCAGCCTGGCTTGTACTTTAAAGCTTACTTGCTCGAGCTGCTCCCTGTTGATATACAGTCGAATCTTCTTACCTTCCTGAATTAAGGCAGCCACACCGCCTTGCTCAAGGAACTCGAAATTACTGCCAACGGTGAATGTTGTTAAAGGCCGAGTTTTGATCCAAGGCGACAGTATATCATTCTCTATTTTTCCATCAAAGTATGTGATGTCACATTGCCGAGAAAGTTCATCATTTTGTGAACTTTTACTGAGTTCGGTTATGGCAATTGGTTGTCCACGTATCAATAAGTTCTGTTGTTGCGCAAGAAATGCACCAGGCCCTTTGCTTAAGTTAGTAAAACAATAGCGCACCGAATCAGACTGAACATGAGTAAAGTCGATAAACTTGGCTATTTGAAAAAGCAGCGCCGAGCGCACTTGATCGGGCGTTCCTGCTTGAGCAGATAGGCTGCACATCAAGGCGGCTAAACAGACTACACGCATACTACTGTACCCCACTTAATGGGATCTGAACTATGAAGTGACTGCCTTGTTTATGCTCAGGAGCAAGCAGCACCTTGCCGCCAAGTGCTTGAGTTACGAGGTTGTAGACTAGGTGTAAGCCTAAACCACTGCCGCCAGAGCCTCGCTTCGTGGTCACAAAAGGATCAAAGACCCTGGGCTTTAATGTTTCGCTGATGCCGCTACCATTGTCTCGGTAGTCAATCTGCAGCTGTCCGGAGTCGGTTTGTACATCAATATCTATACGTGGATCTGGGTGATCTTTGAAGGCATGGATAAGAGAGTTACTGATAAGCTGCTGCAGTATCTGTTGGATAGGCCCAGACTTTGATTGGATATGTAAATCCTCGGGGCAGTGCACGTTTATCTGCGGGCTAATGTCATCAAGGTCGGCACGCATACTAATCATGACCTCGCCAATGAGCGCGCTTAAATTAACGTCGGTGATGCTCTCACTATCTTGGGTCACAGCGACTTTTTTAAAGCTGGCGATAAGCTCGGCTGCGCGGTTAAGGTTGCGATAAATCAACGACAGATTTTCTTCACCATCTACCAAGAAGCGCCCTAGCTGTTGCGAGGTGAGTGTTTTTTCTTCAAATGAATGGCGAATATCACCGAGCTTGTCACGCATTAATGTTGAGGCAGTTATCCCCAATCCCAAAGGGGTATTGACCTCGTGAGCGACACCCGCAACCATTTGCCCCAGTGACGCCATCTTTTCATTTTCAACAATTTGATTCTGATATTGGTGCATCCGCTCTAGCGTACTGAGTAGCTCTTGGTTAGCGTCGCGCAGGGCATCGGTGCGCAGGTTCACTTTTTCCTCAAGACTCTGGTTTAGGGCTTCTATTTCTTTTTTATCTGTCTCATTACGCTCGATTTGCTTTTCTGTGCGCCGCAGCATGGTGTTGACACTTAGCGCCAGCTGATTGAGTTCTGCTATATTACTGCTCGGGGCGCGAACGGTATAGTTACGGTTTTTGGCAACGTCTTGCAGTAACTGGCTCAATGTATCAATAGGATTACCGATATGGCGCTGGAAAATACGCGCTATAACATAGGCAACAACCAGCACCGCTACGCTCAACATAATATCGATAATTATTTTGCGGTGCAGGTAATTCTCAATACTCTCTAAACTGGCTCGAACATACACATAACCTATGGTGTTGTCTTGGTTGGTGATGGCTTTAATGATTTCTAAGTGGCCATCTTCGACTTCTCCCTTACCGATACTCTCGAGACGTTTAGTTTTTACTGGCACTGGTGGCGTGCGAGGGGCGTTATAACTGGCAAAAAACTCAACTTCGTCATTGAATTCATCTATACGATAAATATGAATGTTTTTTATTGCCTCTACAGCCTGAAAGGCTTGTAGGCGCTGCTCTTCGGTTTTGCTGTCGTCAAAAAGAACCGTCACTTGAGCGTTAAAAGCGGTGAGCTCGGCAAAGGTTTCTACGCGCTCTTCCAGCTGTTCTCGCTGCTCTTGAATGTCAATGTAGGTAGAAATAGTAATAGACAAAATGAGCGACAATGACGCAACAGACATGACCGCGTAGATCAATGCCTTTCTTATACTAGTTGTTGAGCCTTGAATACTCATGAGTGTGCGCGGTTCACTAATAGCTGTGTTACAACATTAAACTAGTTTAGCAAATCATTGAATAGTCGAATGTTAAAATCAGAAAAATGCATAAATAAAAGCACTTTTGTCGGCATAGATAAGGATACCTTAGCGGCCTATGAAAATCCTTACTTCTGGTTTGCTCAAAAACCTAGTTATATCGCGTCTGGGTTTATTATAACCGCTTGGAATCCGCAGGGGCTGCGCCTTGGACAAAGACAAAATCGCTTACATACGCAGCGCTTGGCTAAACGGCTCGCAGGCTTTGACCTGCACTGGGGTTTTGGCGGTAACCAAGAGATGACCTATCGCGAGCGCAGCGCCTTAGTGCGAGCACCTCGCAGCTATGGCAAGAAGCTAATGAAGGAATTTAGCCAAAATGCTATCTACCTAATAAAAGGTGGGCGACTATATTTGTATTTCTATAATGCTCAAGAAACATCGGTCAACGGGGATTGGCAGCGCCGTGTAAGCCATCTAAGACAACTGCCACGGCGTAATTATGCTATTGGTTTTGATACACCGCAAAACGCTTCGTTTTAGCAATTGTTTGGTGAGTGTTAAATTGTTGCTGTAGTTGCTCTGGGTAGGCTAAAAAGCTATTAGCGACTAGAGTAAGCGCACCGCCTTTATTCAGGTGTACTTTCGCGCTGGCAAAAAAGCGAGCGGTGATATCATAATCGGTCTTTAGCCCGGTATGAAAGGGCGGGTTGCTGACGATGATGTCAAAGCGCTCGTTGATGTTGGTTAGGCCATCGCTGAGCACAATATTGCCTTGCAGGTCATTGGCGCGAAGGGTTTGCTCACTGGCATATGCGGCTAAGGCGTTTACATCCAAGGCACTGCCTTGAATGTGGGCAAAGCGCTTCAAGCAAAAGCTGATAATAACTCCGGCACCGCAACCAAAATCAAGTAAGGATTGGGTGTTAGTTAAATCAGGTAAGTTATCCAGTAACAACGCCGTACCATCATCCAGTTGGCCATGGTTGAATACACCCGGTAGGCTAACTATATCACAGCTCACTTGTTCACCAGCTATGCTGCGAGTAAGACAAAAGCGCTTTTCGTAGCGACTGATATCGAACTCGGGCAGCGGGGTAATATCGCTGTATTGGTATAATTGACAATGTTTGGCAGAGTCAACCTTATGGCCATGAGCGAGGCCTTTTAGCTGTTTATCAATGGATTTTACGCCGCCTTTTTTCTCCCCCACCACCAGTAACTGCGCATCATCATTAATACAAGCACGAATATTATCTAAGGTCATTAAAGCTTCGGCTTTGGCCTTAGGATAATAGTAAATTACTAAGTCGAAGCGGTGTTTAGGAAGCTCATGAGACACCAGAGTTTGGGCCTGATGTTGCTGGGCTTGGCGTTGTGCAAAGTCGCCATTCGCTTGGTTATAAGAGAATAAATGAATATCAGCTGTTGGGTTCAGCTCACGCAGTTCGCTTGCAAACCCATCACAGTTAAAATTGACCACTAAAATGGTTTGCGCGACTAACAGCTCAGGGCTGCGCAGTAGGATCTGCGACGGGTTGCTCAGTACCATATTATTTCACGCGCTCAAACATTAAGTCCCAAACACCATGGCCAAGACGATGGCCACGTTGCTCAAACTTAGTTAGTGGGCGAAAATCTGGACGTGGTACATAGTCATTCGTGCTTGATTGGTTGCTAAAATGGCTATTGCCTTGCATTACTTCGAGCATGTGTCCAGCATAGTTTTGCCAATCTGTCGCCATATGAAAGACCCCGCCAATTTTTAGTTTGCTGCGCAGGTTTTCGACAAATTCAGGTTGCACAATGCGACGTTTGTGGTGACGTTTTTTATGCCATGGATCGGGGAAGAACAATTGCACTTTAGCTAGGCTTTCATCGCTGATACAGTCCGCTAACACTTCCACCGCATCGTGTTCAAAAACGCGCAAATTAGTAACGCCTTCGGCATCAGCGTCCATCAGGCAAGCACCTACTCCAGGGCGGTGAACTTCGATGCCGATAAAGTTTTGCTCTGGTGCGTTTTTAGCCATTTCTACAAGCGATTTACCCATGCCAAAACCGATCTCAAGAACAACATCATTGTCATTGCCAAACACTTGGCTGAAATCAAGTAAGCCATTTTGATGCTCAAGCCCCATTGTCGGCCAGCATTTCTCTAGTGCCGCTGCTTGACCTTTGGTCAGTCGGCCTTCGCGTTTTACGAAGCTGCGTACCTTACGGATATACTTTCCTTCGCGCTGTGCTTGCTCCAATGCTTGTTGCGTAGATTCACTCATGGTCTTGGCTGTCTCTGTAAAAATGGGTGCGTATTATCCCCAGTTGTAAGAGGAAGTACAAGTAAAGGGTATTGATATTTACCTGCACAATTATAGACTGAGCGCAAATATGTACAGGGGCGTTATAAAAGTAGTGGAAATAAGTAAAAGCACGCGTGATTGGTTTGCCACTCAAGTACTCGATTGGTACGACAAACATGGTCGCAAGACGCTGCCTTGGCAGCTAGAAAAAACACCCTATAAAGTTTGGGTATCAGAGATTATGCTGCAGCAAACGCAAGTTGCTACGGTGATCCCTTACTTCAACCGCTTTATGGCGCGTTTTGAGACTATTGAGGCGTTGGCTGAAGCGCCGCAAGATGAGGTTCTCCATTATTGGACAGGTTTGGGGTATTACGCTCGAGCACGTAATCTACATAAAACCGCACAGTTGATCTGTGAGCAGTACCAGGGTCAGTTTCCGCACACCTTGGAAGAAGTAATGGCTCTGCCTGGGATAGGGCGCTCTACTGCGGGTGCTATCTTAAGCCTATCGCGCGGCGAGCATCATGCGATTCTCGATGGCAATGTAAAGCGGGTATTAGCGCGGTTTTTTATGATTGAGGGCTGGTATGGTGTCAAAAAAGTGGAAAACCAACTTTGGCATCTAAGCGAGCAATTAACGCCAAAGCACGGTGTCACTCAGTTTAATCAGGCGATGATGGACTTGGGAGCAAGCCTGTGCTCACGTAGTAAATATGACTGTCAGCCCTGCCCACTCAATGATAAGTGCCAGGCGCGAATCAATGACAAAGTAAACGAGTTCCCACATTCAAAACCCAAAAAGCAAGTGCCGAAGAAGCATTGCGTAATGTTTATTCCCGTTTATGAAGGGCACACCTACATGGAAAAGCGCCCCGATCAAGGCATTTGGGGAGGGCTACATTGCTTTATCGAGTTTGCGAACCAGGATGGGGTTAAAGAGTTTATGGCAATCAATGGTATTAGCGGTAAAGAACATAGGTTAGAGCCATTTACCCATGTATTTTCACACTTTCAGTTAACTATAGAGCCTATTGTTGTGCATTTGCACAAACCCATACAACAGCTTGCAGAGCGCGCAGTACTAACTTATTCACTAGCGCAGCAACCTGAGGTGGGGCTAGCAGCACCGACAAAGAAATTATTGAAACAGCTAAAGCAGCACCTTGCAGGTGCGAGTGTTTAAGCATTAGGTTACACTACAGAGCAATATGTATTAGATAATCGTAAATGAGGATAAACATGGCACGTACGGTATTTTGTCAGAAGCTGCAAAAAGAAGCTCCGGGACTTGCTTTTCAACTTTACCCTGGTGAAGTAGGCGAGAAGATCTTCAACAATATTTCTCAACAAGCATGGGATGAGTGGCAAAAGAAGCAGACCATGTTAATTAACGAAAAGCATCTAAATATGATGGATCCGGAGCATCGTACCTATTTAGAAGAGCAAATGGTTGGCTTTTTGTTTGAAGGTAAAGATGTAGAAATTGAAGGTTACAGACCACCTGAAAAGTAGCAACTTAGCCGGGATTTTCGTCAATAAATCTCGGTTTGCATGAAAACTGTGCAAACGGTTTGTTTATTTTAAAAAATGGTTGACTTGATACCCTAAAAACCGTTTAATACGCCGCACGCCCAGATAGCTCAGTCGGTAGAGCAGAGGATTGAAAATCCTCGTGTCGGTGGTTCGATTCCGCCTCTGGGCACCATTATTAAAGGTGTTTTTGACAATTCAGAAGCACGTGCTTTTGCACACAGTTTTGTGTGCCTGCTTAGCTCAGTTGGTAGAGCAACTGACTTGTAATCAGTAGGTCGCCAGTTCGACTCCGGCAGCAGGCACCATTCATTTGCCCAGATAGCTCAGTCGGTAGAGCAGAGGATTGAAAATCCTCGTGTCGGTGGTTCGATTCCGCCTCTGGGCACCATTATTAAAGGTGGCGCTCAATGGGCGCCATTTTTATGAAAAAACTTTTGCCCAGATAGCTCAGTCGGTAGAGCAGAGGATTGAAAATCCTCGTGTCGGTGGTTCGATTCCGCCTCTGGGCACCACGATTTAAGAAACCCTGATCAGTAATGGTCGGGGTTTTTTATTGCCTGTAGCATAATGCAAGGCGTAATCTCACGCTTATTAGCTCGGGTGGTTCGATGGTAAAATACATCCATGTATTTCACCGCTTTGCGGGCAATTACCATTGCCCAAAATTGCTCCAGACAATTTTGTCCGCATCTAAGCACCACGATTTAAGAAACCCTGATCAGTATTGGTCGGGGAGTTTTTTATTGCCTGCAGCATAATGCAAGGCGTAATCTCACGCTTATTAGCTCGGGTGGTTTTGACCAACCAGCCTCCTTCCTCTTTAGCTTGCTTTGCTAACACCGCATTCGCCACTACATCGGTACCTAAATAACGTAAGAAAGCATTCAGGAGCCAAGAAGGTGTTGCAACCGGCCAGTAATAATGCCTCAGATAGTCAAAGCACTAAGCTGGCAAGCCAAGGGTAGTAGATAGGCACGATGATAGGCGAGAGCAGTGCACTTAACGCCATGGCTGCCGAGGCGTAGGCGGCGCTGGTTTCATTGTCGGCAATAGCGGTGGCGGTGCCAATGGCATGGCAAGCACCGCCGAGGGCCACGCCTTGAGCCCCCTTATGATTGATGCCAGTCAGCTTAAGCGTGTTGAAGCCAACAATAGCACCGACAATACCAATGAGAATGACCATGGATGCGGCAATGCTGCCAAGTCCGCCTAACTGCTCGGTGACAAGTAAGGTGATAGGGGTAGTGACTGCAAGGCTAGCAAGGGAGGCCTGCAATTGTTCGGGTACCCTAAGCAAAGAGGTGATCACAACGGCGGTGGTGGTGGCCGTGATTATTCCGGCAGCCACAGCGATAAACATCAATAAAAGCTGTCGCCTTAACTGGTGGATTTGCTTATAAAGTGGCACTGCTAAAGCAACGACGGCCAACTCCAAAAGATAATCGAAAATTTGTGTGTGAGCGCGATACTCGTTGATGTCGATGTGCCAGGCCGACAAGATAAATACTGAGGCGGCAATAGTGAGCAAGACGGGGTTGCATAGTGGCGAGCGTACCTTGGTGTGCAGGGCTCGAAACGCTAAAAATAAGGCCACTGTCATAGGGATAGCCAAATACATCATTGCTCTTTACCCAAACGTTGCATTATCGTCCCGATGATAAACAGGCCAATCAGCGGGACGATTACTAAGCACAACAACAGTGGCAACCAATAGCGGGCGACCAATTCGACATGCTCTATAATGGCAGCGGCTGCGGGCACAAAAAACAGCGGCATATAATTAAGTAAGGGATGAGCACTGCTAGTAAGCCAGTGCAGTTTAACAATGCCTAATTGCAAAGCTAAGAATAGCGCTAGCATGGCACTGAGTGGTGCTGGGAAGCTCACTGAGAAGTAGTCGCTGAGGGCATGGGCTGAGAATAGAAAAGCGCTAATTATAGCAGCACTCAACATGAATCTAGCGCTGTGTTTAATGATCTTTTTACCAGCGCCGACGCGGTTGGTACTCATCGAAGGAATCATCCTTGCGCGAAGCATTTTTAATAGCAATACGGGTATTTTTACACATCAGCAGTTTAATTTGCGAGAAAGTTTCCTTAGCCAATAGTCTACGATGGGGCTGTCGGTAAGCGCTTTGCGTTAACCGTTTGATTGCACTGATGGCATCCGGTGAACGCGCGCTAAAGGTGTCGATGATATGTGCAGCGCGTTGCTGCAAATTGTTATCAACATAAGATACCAAGCCTAAATTGAGGGCCTGTTGCGCTGTAACAGGCTCTGCAGACATGGCAAGCTGTAAGTAATTGTCGGCACTGAGGACTCCTGGAAGCACTAAGCTTGCCCCCATATCGGGGCATAACCCCCAGCGTGACTCCATGATCGCTAAGCTAGCATCCTCACTGGCGATGCGAATATCAGCGCCTAAGGCTATTTGCATCCCGCCACCCCAACATCGCCCTTGTAGTAGAGCAATTACGGGAATACTTAACGACTGCCACCCCAGCACCACACGTTGAGCGAGGTTTTGGTTGCCTGGCAGCGGTTTAAACAGCAATTTGCAGATATCGGTGGGTTTGCTGATCACACTTTTAACGTCTAGCCCAGTGCAAAAATCCGGCCCTTGTGCTTGAAGTATCACCGCTCGCAAATCACGCTGCTTCTTGATTTGTTTAATCACCCCATCAAGTTGTTTGAACATCTCAAAGTTCAGTGCATTACGTTTACTTTCATTAGCCAAGGTTACATAGGCGACTTGCTTAGCAGTGGTTAGTGTTATCATTATTATCTCCTCTGACCAGTATCAATTTACCTCAACATCTGATTGATGTCATGTTCCCGTTACTAGCACTTGATATACTCTGCTTGCGCAATGCACTGTACTCATTTTTAAATATCGGTATAACTTAAATACAGTGAGTTACAAAATAGTCTATATTTCTCAGGGAACTAGATTTATTTTATGTCAGTCTATTGAGCGCCTATCTGGCCATTGAAAACAACATTGCTAGCGACATAACGATTCTAAGGAGACACGCGATGCATTTATCCCCTTCGGGCCCAAAGTATTTCTATCATTCAGTTTTAGCTGGGCTCTGTTCGTTAGCCTTGGTGGGCTGCTCTGAACCGCAACAACAAAACCAGAGCATGCCAGCGCCGGCGGTGTCTGTTTATGAAGTGGCGATGCAAGAGGTTGGTAATTATCGCGAGTTTGTCGCTCGCACCGAGGCCTTTCAGGAGGCAGATATTCGTGCTCGAGTTGAGGGTGAACTCATTGAGCGGACTTTCCGTGAGGGCGCATATGTAGAAAAAGGCCAAACGTTATTTAAAATTGATGCATCGGAATACACCGCCAGTGTGAGTGAAATTGAAGCGTCCTTAAAAAGTAATCGTGCAGCGGCCTCTCGAGCTGAGCGAGATCTTAAGCGAGGGCGTGAAATTGCCAAAGATGGGTTTATTTCTGAGGCAGACTTAGACAAATTGCAAACGAACTTAGATCAAGCCCAAGCCGCTGTTAAGTCTAGTGAAGCGGCGTTAGAAAAGGCCAAGCTGAACCTCAGTTACACCACTATCGACGCGCCATTTAGTGGCCGCATAGGTAAAGTGAGCTTTGATGTGGGCAATATCGTTAACCCACAATCCGGTGCCTTGGCACAACTAACAGATATCGACCCCATTTATGTTAGTTTTCAAGTAGAGGAATCCGATTACATCAGTTACCAACAGTCGCATCAGCAAACTAATAATAGCCCTGAAGATGTCCCTTTAGACTTAAGCCTGCGCTTACCCAATGATACTGACTTTGAACAGCCGGGTACGCTGGATTTTGCCGACACTAAAATTGACCGTAGCACGGGGACGGTTGAGTTACGTGCCAAATTTGATAACCCCAATGGCATTGTAATGCCGGGCTTGTTTGTGACCTTAGTGGTTGAGAGTCAAGATAAGCAGTCGCAAGCCTTGGTGCCGCAAGCAGCAGTGCAGGAAAATCAACAAGGCAAATTTGTCTTGGTTGTCAAAGGTGACAATACAGTGGCGCAGCGCTTGGTGGATTTGGGTCGACGCATCGATGCCATGTGGGTGGTTAAATCAGGTATTGAGCAAGGCGAGCGGGTTATTGTCGAAGGCCTACAAAAAGTGCGCTCAGGGGTGGAAGTAAATCCTGTTGTCAAACAAGTCGACGCCAAAACCGGCACCATCAGTGACCAACAATAAGCGAGTCGAGGATGATCAGTAAAACTTTTATATCCAGGCCCAAACTGGCGCTGGTGATCTCCATTGTTATTACATTGGCTGGGCTTATCTCTTTGACCCAGCTGCCCGTCAATATGTATCCGCAAATCACGCCGCCGCAGGTATCGGTGACCGCGATTTACCCCGGGGCCAGCGCACAAACCATTGAAGAGACAGTTATTCGTCCCATTGAAGAGCAAATTAATGGCGTCGAAGACATGATGTACATCGAGTCCACATCCAGTAACAATGGCTCGGCAACCATCACCGTTTACTTTAATGTCGGTACGGACACCGATATGGCCCAAGTGAATGTGCAAAACAGGGTGGCGTTGGCAGAACCTAGTTTGCCTCAGGAAGTACGCCGTCAGGGGGTAACGGTTAAGAAAAAATCTAGCAACATGTTGATGGGCATAAGTTTGTACTCAGAAGACCCCAATATGGATGCTATGTTCTTAAGTAACTACGCCACTAATTACCTTACTGAGCCACTCGGGCGTATCCCTGGGGTTGCCTCTGCTGAGGTGATGGGTGAGAAAACCTATTCCATGCGTATTTGGTTACGGCCAGATAAAATGGCCTCCCTAGGAGTAACAGTGGCGGAAGTGAAGGCTGCACTGGAGGAGCAAAACACCTTGGTCGCCGCCGGTAAGCTGGGCGCCGCTCCGGCGCTCCCCAACCAACAATTCGAATATGCGATTCAAGCTCAGGGGCGCCTTGTCTCTGCCGATGAGTTCGGACAAACCATTGTGCGTGCTAATTTGGACGGTAACTTTGTGCGCCTTAAAGACATCGCGCGCATAGAGCGGGGCTCAAAAAGCTATTCAGGTAGTGCTACATTCAATCAAAAAGACACCGGTTTTATTGTTATTTATCAGCTCACCGACGCCAATGCCACGGCGGTTGCTGAGCAAGTTAAAAAACGTATGGCGGAACTGTCTAAGCAGTTTCCTGATGGCCTTGAATACAAAGTGCCTTATGACACCACTGAGTTTATTAACCGCTCCATTGATGAGGTGGTGGTAACTCTTTATCAAGCGGTGGCATTGGTCATCTTGGTGGTGTTTCTATTTTTACAAAATTGGCGTGCCACCTTGGTACCAACTGTGGCGATCCCAGTATCGCTCATTGGTACTTTTGCGGCGATGATGGCGATGGGCTACTCCATTAACCTGATTACGTTATTTGGTTTAGTACTGGCGATCGGCATTGTCGTGGATGATGCCATCATCGTGATAGAAAACGTTGAGCGCATACTCAGAGAGGACAAGCTACCCATTAAGGAAGCAGTGACCAAAGCCATGGAGCAGGTGAGCGGGCCTATTGTGGCCACAACGTTGGTGCTGTTAGCGGTGTTTGTACCCGTAGGCTTTATGCCAGGGATCACCGGAGAGTTATACAAGCAATTTTCTGTCACCATTAGCTTTGCTGTACTGATTTCATCAATCAATGCCCTGACACTGAGCCCGGCGCTCTGTAGTTTGTTGTTGTCAGCTGAAAAAATGAAGCCAATAAAATGGTTACGACCTTTTGAAAACGCCATAACCCGCTCCACGAAGAGTTATACCGGTGTGGTTGGGTTTATGCTCAAACGAGCAGGGCGGATAGGTATTGTTGTGGTGGCGCTATTTGTTGCTACCGGTTGGTTTGCTACTAATGTACCTACCGGATTTGTGCCCCCAGAAGACCAAGGCTTTGTCTTTGTTGATGTGCAGTTGCCAGATGCCGCCGCGATTAATCGTACCGATGCTGTGGTAAAGAAAATCAGCGATGTGATCATGCAAGATCCAGCCACTGAAGATTTTATTGGCGTCTCCGGGTTCTCTTTACTAGGTGGCGCTGGCTCAAACAACGCGTTGGGCATTATGGTGCTCAAAGACTGGGAGCAGCGAACGGCACCAGATATGGGCTTAAAACAGATTATTACCCGTATCCAAGGGCAGTTATGGGCCATGCCAGATGCCCAGATTATGGTCTTTAATGCACCGCCTATCCCAGGGTTGGGCAATAGCTCGGGGTTTGAGTATCGATTATTAGACTCCGAAGGTAGAGACCCAGCCGAGCTAGCGCAAGTTATGAATGGTTTGATATACGATGCCAACCAACGCCCTGAACTGCAGAATGTATTTAGTACATTCCGCGCCAATGTGCCGCAATACTTTTTAGAGGTCGATCGCAATAAAGCGAAAGCACAAGGGATCACCTTGAGCAATATCTTCTTAACCCTGCAAGCGCAGTTAGGCTCGCTCTATGTGAACGACTTTAATCAGTTTAGCCGTACTTATCAGGTCACCATTCAAGCTGAGGCTCAATTCCGTGCTGAACCTGCTGATTTGCAGCATTACTATGTACGCAATAGTGAGGGGGATATGGTCCCTCTGACGACCATAGCCACGCTGAAGCCTATTCTTGGCCCTACCAGTATGAACCACTTCAATTTATATAGAAGTACCAGTATTACCGGCAGTGCTGCACCTGGTTATTCCAGTGGGGATGCCATTGCGATCATGAAGGAGCTCTCTGCACAGTTGCCCAATGGGTATATTTTTGATTGGGCAGGGCAAACACGACAAGAAATTTTAGCGGGCGACCTCGCGCCGGTACTCTTCTCACTGGCGGTGCTCTTTGTGTTCTTGTTCTTAGTCGCGCAGTACGAGAGTTGGACGATTCCGTTTGCGGTCATAGCCGCTGTACCCTTGGCTATTTTTGGGGCCATGGCTACCTTGTTTACGGTGGGAATGACGAACAACATCTACGCCCAAGTCGGCTTTGTACTGCTAATAGGTATGTCGACTAAGACAGCTATCTTGATTGTTGAGTTTGCTATGGAGCAACGCAAGGCGGGGCAGAGTATCTTTGATGCCGCGCAGATAGCCGCATCGCAGCGTTTCAGAGCGGTCTTAATGACGGCCTTGTCTTTCGTCCTAGGTGTGTTACCGCTGGTGTTGGCAAGTGGCGCAGGGGCGGCAAGTCGAGTGTCTTTAGGTGTCACAGTGATGTCAGGCATGATTGCCGCGACTGTGTTTGGTACCTTATTTGTGCCCTTGTTTTACACCTATATTCAGCATATGCGCGAGGGTGTTAAGAGGCGACTCGGCATTAATAGCTAAAGTATAAAGCAGTGCACTAAGAGCCGGGAGTTTCCCGGCTTTTTATTGGTCGCGAGACAATGCACATTCTTATCAAGTTTTGTTATTATCGCCAGAAATAAGCATCAACGGGATCAGCACCATGTCAGGGCCGCGCCTATTCACTGAACAAGAAATAACTCATCATGCCTATGAAGTATTCTTGGAGCTTGCACCTGAGCACTTGTCCGAGCAGGACATCAACGATTTTAACGAGCATCGTGAGGCTCTGGGGTTTATAGAAGAAAGTGCGCCAAGTGAGCAATGGCAAGGGATTGTGGCGATGGAAATCGAGCCGGAGTTTTACAGCGAAGTGAGCATCGGGCTCGAGCTGGAGAATGAAGACTTGGTATTCGCACGGGTATTGATCAGCCGTGATAAAGATGCGCCATTTTGTCACGTTATTTGGAAAGAGTAAGCACTAACTATGCGTTTTATCGCTCTATTAATTGCTTGTTGGAGTGTAAGTTGTTGGGCCGTTGACCCATTTGAAGACTTTCATGAATACGGACAGTTGACGGATGCAGAAATCCACGAAATTCACCAAGGTGAAATGTTTTACGGCGACGCCGAGTTTGGCTTTATCGTGACTCGAGGTAACACCGATTCAACGAGCTTTAAGCTACGTAGCAATATTTACCAAGATTTCACCCATTGGCGCAATCAGTTCAAATTTGACTCTTTATACCGTCGTGATGTTGATGCTGAAACCGGCGAAGAAACTATTTCGGCGCAACGGTTTTTTGGCTCTGCACAAACGAACTACAAAGTAGGCGAAAAAAACGCCTCGTTGTTCTTTTACGCCGATTACGAGGAAGATGAATTTAGTGGTTTGGAGTACAAGGCCACAGTGGCAACCGGCTATGGTAACCGTCTCTACAAAGGGGTGAAAAACACCGTCGACTTTGACATCGGCCCAGGTCTATATCGCTCTGAGGGCAAACCCGCTGAAGAAGGTGAAGAGCCGACTGAAAGTGAAACCGGGTATTTATTGCGCTTAGCTTTACAGTGGGAGCGCACGGTCTCTAAACGTACTCGTTTTAATCAGTTTATCAGTGCTGAGCAGTCACTCTCAGGGCTGAATTCGCGGCTAAAATCAGAAACTTCTTTGATTAGCCAAATTATGGGGCAGTTATCACTTAAATTTGCTTATTTATATCGTTATAACTCCAAACCGGAAGAAGATAAGCGCAATTTCGACTCAGAATTAAGTGCCACTTTCGTCTATAGTTTCAATTAATGTTAGCGCTGCGCTGACACAAAAAGGAATAGTATGTATCAACATAAGCAAACTGCTTGGGCCATTCTCATTATTTTGTTGTGGGTGGGCGGCTTTTTGGGATTAGCCTTTTATCTTATGGAAGGGGATGGTCCGATGATGCTGTTTGCGGCCATTTTAGTGATACTGGCATTTTTATTTCATGGCTTAACAGTGCGTGTAGATGAACAGGGCGTAGAATGGTTTTTTGGCCCTGGTATCGCTAAAAAGCGACTCGCATTTGATGAGATTAAATCGGTTGCTGTTGTCAGTAACTCGTTTCGTCATGGGGTGGGCATTCGCATTACTCATGATGGCTGGGTATACAATGCCAGTGGTTTTGCTGCTGTAGCCATCGAGCTGCATGACGGCACATTTTATCGCGTTGGCAGTAATGACGCTGATAATCTGGCTAAGCACATTAGTGCTCACTTACCGGCTCAGGAACAAAGCTAAAAAAAGGCGCTTAAGCGCCTTTTTTTAAAGAGTCACAGACAACTATTCGTGGTCGTGATCACATCCCCCTTCGCCGTGAACATGGCCATGGGCTAATTCATCAGCGGTGGCATCGCGTACATCTACAATTTCCACGTCAAATTTTAGGTGGACACCTGCAAGTGGGTGGTTACCGTCAACGATCACATCTTCACCTTGAATATCGACGATAATAACTGTTTGCTCACCGTCATCAGTGGTGGCGCGGAACTGCATGCCTACCTCAATATCCATACCATCGAACATTGATTTAGGTACAGCCTGCATCAATTGCTCATGACGCTCACCATAGCCATCTTCCGGCGCGATTTCGACACTCAGGGTATCACCTGCTTGTTTACCAATTAGCGCATTCTCTAAGCCCGGGATCAAAAAGCCAGTGCCAACAATAAAGACTAATGGCTCACCATCAAAGGTATTGTCGATGGTGTTATCGGCTTTGTCGACTACGCTGTAGTGCATAGTTACGACTTTCTTCTCGGCTATATTCATAACGTTTCCCAATTATTCTTCAGTGAGTGAGTAAGGGAGTGGCTCAATACTGAACATCACCTCAGGTGCGTGTTTTGCACGAAGTTGACTGTCGAGTTCAAGATCGTTTGGCAACACGGCCAAGCCATAAAGCCTGCCTTGATCAACCGCTTGTGCTATCAAGGTGCCACCGCGACGCCAATTGTCACCGACCTGACGTTCTAAATCCACTGGCTGTACTTGACCCTCTGTGAGCGGTGGCGCTAGTTTGCTGTCTGCTTGCGCAGAGAGTACGAACATCGCGCGTTTGTTTTTACCTAGGTACTTCATGCGCGCGACAGTCTCTTGACCAGTGTAGCAGCCTTTACTAAAGCTGATGCCGCCAAGCGCATGTAAATTAACCATTTGCGGGACGTATTCATCAATTGCGGCAGCACATAAGCTGGGCTCTGCGGCCTTAATTTGCGCGCACAAAAAAGCCTCGCTTGAGTGCGCGGGTGCTAAGGTGTCGGCATCGGCTACAACAAGGTAACGGTCATCGGCAAGAGTGAGCACCAACCCTTCAGGTAGGTTGGTCGCGGGATTATCAAGGTTGACTCCTAAGTGCGCACCTAGAGCTTGTTTATCACCTAACACGCCAGATACCTGTTGCGTCATAGAGGTGATTTCAACTTGGCTAAATACCGCATATTTCTTTAGCTCTCGCAGCGCTGCTTCGGCCTCATCGGCGCTACAAATTAATAAATAGCCTTGCTGATAAGCTGCGATGCGAAAGCAGGCCCATAGCTTTCCTTTTGCGCTGCATTGCCCTGCCCACAGCCAAGTGTTTGGCTCAACAAGGTTAATATCTTGTGTGAGTTGTCCTTGCAGGTAAGATTTAGCATCAACACCACTAACGTAGATCGCAACATAATCTGTTGCGTAAACAGTAAATGCAGACATACACGACTCCTTAGGTACGCAAGCTAATGACAAGCGCAAGTGTATCGTAAGCGTCGCAGTGATGACACCCGATAGACGCAAAATAGCTGTGAGTAGCAACAGTTTTTGCTAAACTGCGGCGCAGTAAACCATAAAGAGGTAAACCATGGCGAAGTTAGACAGTAAAGCACGCTTACGTTGGGCGTGTCGCAGAGGCATGCTTGAGCTTGATGTGTTGTTTATGCCCTTTGTTGAAGAGGCGTACGACTCCCTTAATGATGATGACAAGGCGACGTTTCAACGTTTGTTGGCGGCTGATGATCCCGATTTATTTGCTTGGTTTATGGGTCATGAGCAATGCGAAGACGCAGAACTTGCGCGTATGGTTAAAATCATTCTAGACCGCGTACGTGTATAGAGGTGTATTTTCTGCCAATACGGCGAATCACCGGCCATTGTTGGGGCTAGTCGGGCTTATCTACATAATACTCGTGTTTAGTCAGCCGCAATGGTTATGGGCTTTGCTATGTGCAATTGTGCTCATGATCGCGAGTTGGCATGGCTGGCGGGTATATAAGCGTTGCTGGCCGCGCTATGGCATTATTACTATTGATAATCAGCAAGTAGAATTGCATGGCCAAGGCATTGAGCTCAGTGGCAAGCTATTAAAGGGGACTAAGGTATTCAATGGCCTAGTATGGCTGCATTTGCAAAGTACCTACACCGGCGCTAAGCGGCACGTGTTTATAGCGGATAAAGCGATGGCGCCCGAGCAGTTTCGTGACTTAGCTCGGGCTGTTAACGAAAACCTTAACGACCCAGTGTCGCAGGATTAAGCTCGGTGATATGGCTATGCGGTAAACGCTCTGGGTAGTCCAAGGTGTAGTGTAGGCCTCGGCTTTCTTTGCGCGCTAAGGCACTGTGGATAATAAGCTCGGCAACTTGGACGAGGTTACGTAGCTCCAATAAGTTATTGCATACCCGGAAATTCGCATAATACTCATGGATCTCTTGTTGCAATAACTCTACTCGACGTAGTGCACGCTCAAGGCGTTTGGTCGAGCGCACAATGCCGACGTAATCCCACATAAATAGCCTGAGCTCATGCCAGTTATGGGTAATGACGACCTCTTCATCGGAGTTAGTGACCCGGCTTTCGTCCCAATCGGGCAGGGTGCTAGGCTCTGCGGGTAACCCCAATTTTGCGACGATGTCTTTGGCTGCAGCTTGGGCAAAGACAATACACTCCAACAACGAGTTGCTAGCCATGCGGTTCGCTCCATGCAGACCCGTGTAGGCGACCTCGCCAATGGCATAGAGATTGTCCAAGTCGGTTTTGCCGTTAAAGTCGGTCATCACGCCGCCACAGGTGTAGTGCGCTGCAGGGACTACCGGAATGGGTTCTTTGGTGATATCGATTCCCACACTTAGGCACTTGGCGTAAATGGTGGGGAAGTGCTCGATGATAAATTCTTTATCACGATGGGAGATGTCTAAATAGACGCAATCAGCCCCTAAACGCTTCATTTCAAAATCAATGGCTCTGGCTACGACATCGCGAGGGGCTAGCTCGGCGCGCTCGTCAAACTCCGGCATAAAGCGTGTACCATCTGGGCGCAATAAATAAGCTCCCTCACCGCGCATTGCCTCGGTAATTAAAAAGTTCTGTAATTTTGGATGATACAAGCTTGTGGGATGAAACTGGTTAAATTCCATGTTAGCTACTCGGCAGCCTGCTCGCCACGCCATGGCAATGCCATCGCCACTGGCAACATCAGGATTCGAGGTATACAAATACACTTTACTGGCGCCGCCGGTGGCCAAAGCAATAAAGCGAGCGCTGAGAATTTCTACTTGCTCTTTGGCACGGTTATAAACATACACGCCATGACAATGTTTGCCGTCGCGGCCAAGTTTGGCGTCGGTAATAAGGTCGATGGCGTTGTAATTCTCTAACAAGGTAATATTAGGGTGTGCTTGCACCCGCTCAATCAGCGTTGTTTGCACTGCTTTACCAGTGGCATCGGCGGCGTGCAGAATACGGCGATGGCTGTGTCCACCTTCACGAGTTAAATGGTAACGCTCATGACCTTTGTCATCGGTTTCCATATCAAAAGGGACACCTTGCTCTATTAGCCAGCGCATGCAAGCCTTCGCATTCGATGCTGTGTAGTGCACAGCCTCACGATCGCACAGCCCAGCACCTGCTTCTAAGGTGTCTTCAACGTGCGACTCAATGCTGTCGTTTTGCTTGTCGAAAACGGCAGCAATACCGCCTTGGGCATATAAAGTCGACCCTTCTCGCAGTGCACCTTTACTAATAACCGTAACTTGGCAATGGTTGGCAAGTGACAAGGCCAGTGATAAACCAGCGGCACCGCTACCTATGACGGTAACGTCGCTGTGATGTTGTTTGTTTGGGTTCATGTTATAATGTGGCTTGAGGTTTTTATACCTACGTGGCTCTATATGTATCATATTTACGGGTGTCACACGACTTTAGTTGCTTGCCAATGCAAAAATATTTGCCCAAGCGCGAACTTTTTCATTTTACTCAGGTCAGACACAGTGTATTTGGTAGCAAAGATGCAGCAAGAAAAGCACGACAACGCAGAGGAGTACCGGCTCGAATGAGCGAGCAGGATTTGGATTTAGCGCTGGTAAGAAAGGTTCAACAAGGAGATAAAAATGCTTATAACCTGTTGGTCACCAAATATCAGAATAAGGTTGCAGGATTGATTTCTCGTTACGTTGCCAATCAAGGTGATGTTGCAGATGTAGCTCAGGAGGCGTTTATTAAAGCCTACCGGGCCCTGCCTAACTTTCGGGGCGACAGTGCGTTTTATACTTGGTTATACCGTATCGCGGTGAACTGTGCGAAAAATTACTTAGTAGCACAGGGTCGTCGGCCGCCTGCGAATGATGTAGATGCAGACGAAGCAGAGTTTTACGAGGGCGCTGATTTATTGCGCTCAAATTCAACGCCCGAGAATTTGCTTCTGAGTGACGAGGTCAGAGACGTTATTTTTGCAACCATAGATAAGCTACCAGAAGATTTAAAAACAGCCATCACTCTGCGGGAGCTAGAGGGGATGAGCTACGAGGAAATCGCTGCGGTGATGGATTGCCCTGTGGGTACGGTACGTTCGCGTATATTTCGTGCCCGAGAAGCGATAGATAATAAGTTAACTCCGTTAATAGGTGAGTCTTAATATGACTAAAGCAAAGTGTAGTGAGCAGGATAAGGCGTTTGTCTCTGCTTTGGTTGACAACGAAGTGTCTTTGGACGATGTCCAAACTGACGATATTGATTCGCAAACCTTAGCCCGCTACAGCCTAATTGGCGACGCGATGCGCTCAGAGACCGCGCCTTCAATTCAATTAGATATTGCCGCTTCGGTTGCTAAGCAATTAGAAAACGAACCTGTCCATGCTGAATTCGGCCAACAACAAGCACAACAACAGCCGGCCGCATCACAGCAAAGCGCTCAGGTTATATCTGGTGGATGGTGGCGTGGTATCGCCCAAACAGCGATTGCCGCAAGTGTTGCTGTGGTTGCTGTAGTGGGTGTGCAACAATATGGCACTTCTGGTTCAGAGCAAAGCGACTTGCCACCTTTGCAATCGCAGCCATTTTTAGGTTCCGCATCGCCGGTAAGTTATTCTTCGGAGCCGGCGCTTGATAACGCCGAGCGTGGTTTAAGAGAATTGCAGAAGCAGCGTATTGGTGCGCTTGTTATGGAGCACCAGCGACAAACCCGTGAAGCGGCGCGCATCGCTGCTAACGACGAGTCACAAAGTAAAAAGGATCAGTAACAAGTAATGAAGTACCTGTATGTTGCGCTTTTTAGTCTGTGGCTGACTCCTGCGTTGGCCATGTCCGAGATGACCGCTAAACAGTGGTTGGATAACATGGCTACGGCCGTTAAGCAGCGCAACTTTGTTGCTTCTTTCGTGGTCGTCAAAGACCGTGCCATGGAGCCTTATCGTTGGAGCCATGGTATTTATCAAGAGCAGGAGTTAGAGCTTCTTACGCTGTTAAATGGTGCCGGCTTGGAAATGGTGCGAGTTGATGATCAGGTCACCTATTACGAGCCGCAAAATCAGCCATATTCAATCGCTACTAATACCATCGCTGGGCCTATTCCCGAAGTCTTATTTAGCGATATTGATAAGTTGCAAAGCAACTACCGCTTTGTGCTTGGAAATAAAGGACGTATCGCTGGGCGACCGGCACAGCAAATTCGCATCGAGGCGAAAGACCAAGATAAGTACAACTACTGGTTGTGGTTGGATACTGAGACCTCGTTATTGCTTAAATCCGCTTATGTGAATCACAGTGGTGAGTTGCTAGAGCAGTTACAGTTAAGCCATATCAGTGTGACCGAGCAACCTGCTCCGGAGCTGGTGGAAATCAGTCAACGTGAATTTCCCACGCCGCTGCCGAAACTAGATGGGCAAAGCGGTGAAAGCAGCTGGAGTATCGGATGGCTGCCGCAAGGGTTTGAACTGCTTAAAGCCGACCGCCATAAACTGAACATGAATAATGAGCTGGCCGATTACTACCTTTATTCTGACGGCTTAGTTGATGTCTCGGTGTTTGTGCAGCGGCCTCTAGCTAGTCAGCGTCCTAGCGGTGCACTGACCTCGGGAGCAACTACCGTGTATATTCATAATGCCGGAGCTTACGATGTTTCGGTGATAGGAAATATCCCGACGGCAACGGCGAAAAACATTGCCGAATCTGTCCAGCGTCCTCTGTAGATTATGATCGAGCAAACCCTAACGGTGGTATCAGTGAAAGGGGATACCGCCTTTTTAAAAAGCGAACAAAAGCCAGCTTGTGCAGGGTGCAACGGTAAATGTGGCGCGCAAATCTTTGCCAAGTTATTCAAAACCGACAAAAAGACCTTCCCGTATCAATTTTCTGAACCTGTTGTTGTGGGGCAAAAAGTGAAGTTAGCTTTGGATGACTCCCACATTGTCAGCAGTTCGTTTGTTGTTTATATCTGGCCATTGTTGGCGGCATTGGTAAGCGCCGTGCTTGTACAAAGTGTTTTAGGCTTAGGCGAACTGGCACAAATTGGCACTGCTGTGGTGGCCGGTTTCGTTGGCTTTGTCCTGGCAAAACAACGTCTTGCACAGGTTGTTCATGATGTAAAAGTATTAAAAATTTACCCTTTGAGCCTACCTATTTCGCAAAGAGTTGGTGATTAGCGTCAATTAAAGGTAAAATCGGGCCTTTATTTACACGAGCTCAAGTTTAAGAAGTCAGAATCCAATTTATGAAGCATATCCGTAACTTTTCGATTATCGCCCATATCGACCATGGTAAATCGACCCTTTCCGATCGTTTGATCCAAGTATGTGGCGGGTTAACCGACCGCGAAATGCAGCAGCAAGTTCTGGATTCAATGGACCTCGAGCGTGAGCGTGGTATTACCATCAAAGCGCAAAGTGTAACCTTGAATTACACCGCCAAAGACGGTGAAACTTATCAGCTTAATTTTATCGACACCCCAGGGCACGTTGACTTCTCCTATGAAGTATCGCGTTCTCTTGCGGCCTGTGAAGGCGCGTTGCTTGTTGTTGATGCTGGCCAGGGTGTCGAAGCACAAACCTTAGCCAACTGTTACACTGCCATTGAAATGGACTTAGAAGTGGTGCCTATTCTTAATAAAATAGACCTACCACAAGCAGATCCACTGCGTGTTGCCGAAGAAATAGAGGACATTGTCGGGATTGATGCCACTGATGCCGTGCAGTGCAGTGCAAAAACAGGAATTGGTATCGACGATGTGCTAGAGCGTATCGTTCGCGATATCCCGCCACCGCAGGGCGACACCGACGGGCCTCTTAAAGCACTTATTGTCGACTCGTGGTTTGACCCTTATCAAGGCGTTGTGTCTTTGGTGCGCATTGTTCAAGGCGAGCTGAAAACGGGCGACAAGATTAAAATCATGTCGAACGAGCAAGTTCATATTGCTGACAAGGTGGGTATCTTTACCCCTAAACAAACTAATACTGGCACACTGAAAACGGGCGAAGTAGGCTTTGTAATCGCCGGTATTAAAGAAATCCATGGTGCGCCAGTCGGTGATACGATTACCTTGGCGAAAAACTCAGCACAAGAGCGTTTACCTGGCTTCCAGCGCGTTAAGCCACAGGTATATGCAGGCATGTTCCCGATTTCTTCGGATCAATACGAGGCATTTCGTGATGCTCTTGATAAGCTCAGTCTCAATGATGCATCGCTGTTTTTCGAACCGGAAAACTCAACCGCATTAGGTTTTGGTTTCCGTTGTGGCTTCTTGGGCATGTTGCACATGGAAATCATCCAAGAACGCTTAGAGCGTGAATATGATATTGACCTCATTACAACCGCGCCTACGGTAATCTATGAGGTTGAGACCAAAGACGGCACGATTCAGATTGATAATCCATCGCAGTTGCCTGCTGTAAACGATATTCTTGAAATTCGCGAGCCTATTGTTGAGGCCAATATTCTTGTGCCACAAGAATACTTAGGCAGCGTTATTACTTTGTGTGTTGATAAGCGCGGCGTGCAAACGCGTATGAATTATCATGGTAATCAAGTGGCTATCACATACGAACTGCCGATGGCCGAAGTGGTGATGGATTTCTTCGATAAGTTGAAGTCGACCAGCCGTGGTTTTGCCTCTCTGGATTATAACTTTAAAGAATTCCGTACCTCAGACATGGTGCGGGTCGATATTCTTATTAACGGCGACCGTGTTGATGCCCTAGCGATGATTTGTCACCGCAATAATGCTCAAGGGCGAGGCCGTGAGCTTGCAGAAGCACTGCGCGAACTTATCCCAAGGCAGATGTTTGATATCGCAATTCAAGCGGCTATTGGCAATCATGTTATTGCCCGCTCGACAGTTAAGCAGTTGCGTAAAAACGTAATCGCTAAATGTTATGGTGGCGACGTGAGCCGTAAGAAAAAGCTCTTGCAGAAGCAAAAAGAAGGTAAAAAGCGTATGAAGCAGCTTGGCAATGTGGAAGTGCCACAAGATGCCTTCTTAGCAATTTTAAAAGTTGGCAAATAATAACAAAAGGAAATGCCTCTGATGGCCGGATATTTCTCCATATTTTTGGTGTTATTAACCCTTGGTTCTGGGTTAATTTGGTTGGTTGACCATCTTGTATATGCACCTAAACGTAAAGAGCGTATAGCCCTAGCTGAAGGGGCGGCGGGTAAAGAACTTGATGAAGAGTTGAAGCAAGAAATCGCACCTGAGCCTGTGCTTACCGAGCATGCTAAGTCGATTTTCCCAATGATCGCTATCATTACGGTGTTTCGCTCTTTCATTTTTGAACCCTTCCAAATTCCATCGGGGTCAATGATGCCGACCCTTTTGGTGGGGGACTTTATCCTCGTACAGAAATACTCTTACGGCGTTAAAGACCCGGTCTGGCGCAGTGAACTTATTGAGACCGGCAAGCCGGAGCGCGGAGATATTGCGGTATTTAAGTTTCCACCAGATCCTAAATTAGACTTTATTAAACGTGTCATTGGGCTGCCTGGCGATGCCATTGTGTATCGCAATAAGCAGCTGTATATCAAACCAAACTGCGCCGAGGGTGAGCGTACTCAAGGTGCATTGCAATGTGGCGAATATAATAAAATTGCGCTAGAGATCATCAATAAGGATGAGTTCTCGCTCAGAGGACAATCGCTGGTGCGGCTGCAAGAGAGTTTGGGTGAAGTTGAGCATGACATTCTGATTAATCCAACGTTGCCTGAATTTAAGAGCAAATATTATCGCCAGCAGGGATCAAAAATTGATGAATGGATTGTTCCCGAAGGCCATTATTTTATGATGGGTGACAATCGCGATAACAGTCAAGATGGACGCGCTTGGGGGTTTGTACCTGAGGCTAACCTTGTCGGTAAGGCCGTGTTTATTTGGATGAGTTTTGAATTTGAACATGAACCAGATAGCGCGCTTCCAAGTTGGGTTCCAACCGGCGTACGATTCGAACGCCTAGGTAATATTCAGTAACAATGAAGAAAAACGTAGCAGAACTTTATAAAAAAATTGGTTATACCTTTAGTGAGCAAAACTTACTAGAGCAAGCCCTTACACACCGCAGCCACAAAGGCCAGCATAACGAGCGCCTGGAGTTCTTAGGTGACTCTATCCTTAGCTTTGTTATTGCCGATGCGTTGTACCACAAGTTTCCTAAAGCGCGAGAGGGCGATTTAAGCCGTATGCGCTCGACCTTGGTTCGTGGGCAAACACTTGCCGAATTTGGCGTTGAATTTGAATTGGGTGATTACCTGCGCTTGGGACCCGGTGAGCTAAAAAGCGGCGGTTATCGCCGTGAGTCTACATTAGCTGATGCGGTAGAAGCGATCATCGGTGCGGTGTTCTTAGACTCCGATATCGATACCTGCCGTGACCTAGTACTAAGCTGGTATGCTACTCGCCTTGAGTCAATTTCCCCAGGAATGAATCAAAAAGATCCAAAAACTCTACTGCAAGAGTTTTTACAGGCGCGCAAACTCCCCTTGCCGGGCTACACTGTGATTGATACGAAAGGTCAAGCGCACAATCAAACATTCACGGTTGAATGTATTGTTGAAGGCATGGACAGCATTATTTCTGTAGGCAGTTCACGCCGTAAAGCAGAGCAAAAAGCGGCGGAAAAAGCCTTAAAGATGTTAAAGAATGACAGCTGATATGCAAACAACTACCCATTGCGGTATGGTCGCCATTGTTGGCCGCCCCAATGTAGGAAAATCGACCTTGCTTAATAAAATTGTTGAGCAAAAGGTCAGTATTACCTCGCGTAAGCCACAGACCACGCGCCATCGCATTATGGGTATCCACACCGAAGATAATTACCAAACGGTTTACGTTGACACACCTGGCTTACACGTAGAGGAAAAACGTGCTATCAACCGGCTAATGAACCGCGCAGCATCAAGCTCAATAGGTGATGTTGAATTGGTGATTTTTGTTGTTGAGGGGACGCATTGGACTGATGATGATGAAATGGTACTCAGCAAAGTCAGTGGCGGCAAAACCCCGGTGTTGGTCGTGATCAATAAGACCGATCAAGTTAAAGACAACAACTTGATTTTGCCGCACATTAAGTGGCTCAGTGAGAAAGGCGATTTTGCTGGCATTATTCCAGTATCGGCAAAACACAACCGCAATCTTGATTTGATCAAAAAAGAGGTACGCGCTCGCTTGCCAGAAAGTGAGTTCTACTTTCCAGAAGATTATATTACCGATCGCTCAATGCGGTTTTTAGCGGCTGAAGTAGTGCGTGAAAAGCTGATGCGCTTTATGGGTGATGAGCTGCCTTACTCGGTTACTGTAGAGATTGAACAGTTTAAGTGGCAAGACAATGGTGTATGGCATATTAATGCACTGATCCTTGTTGAGCGTGAAACACAAAAACGTATGGTGATCGGTAACAAAGGTGAAAAGTTAAAAACTATCGGCCGAGAAGCACGTAAAGACCTTGAGCATATGCTCGATAATAAAGTGTTTTTAGAGCTTTGGGTGAAGGTCAAATCAGGTTGGGCAGATGACGAGAGAGCACTGCGCAGCTTAGGTTATGGCGAAGATTAAACGCCGATGGAAGCCGGTTTTGACCGTGCCTTTTTACTTCATCGTCGAGCCATTAGTGACTCGCAGTGGCTCGCTGATTTTTTAGTACAACACCGTGGTATGATGCGCATGATCGTGCGCCTCAGTGGTAAACACGCCGTAAAACATAAGGCTCAGTTACAGCCTTTCCAACCTTTGCTCATACGCTATCAAGGCGGCGGCGATCTTAAGTATTTGCAGCATTTCGAACTATCAGGCTCACACCCCGCTTTGATTGGTGACAAACTATATTGTGGTTTTTACATGAACGAGTTGGCCGTGCGTATCGTACCTTTGAACGAGCCGCTGGAGCAGGTGTACGACCTTTATCAAGCGCAGCTCAAGGCCTTGGCGGCCACTAACCACATGGCAGCGAGCTTACGCTATTACGAGCTCACTTTATTGGAAAGTTTGGGGTATGGTGTTGATTTTGAATACGATAATACCGGTAAAGAAATCAGCGCTGATTGTCATTATGACTACTATCCAGAGCAAGGGTGGGTGATGCAACAACAGCCTAAATATGGCTATGGTTTTAGCGGTAAGCAAGTGCTTGCAATGGCTGCGCGTGAGTTTACAGATCCTGAAATTCAACAGGCGGCGAAGCATTTTTGTCGCTTTCTACTTAAACCCTTGCTAGGCAGTAAGCCATTGAAAAGCAGAGAATTATTTAAATCAAGGTAAGGCAGCAATGAAAGAAATTCTATTAGGCATTAACGTTGATCATATCGCCACCTTGCGCCAGGCGCGCGGCACTCGTTACCCTGACCCTGCCCATGGCGCAGCAATCGCTGAGCATGCGGGCGCTGATGGCATTACTATCCACCTGCGCGAAGACCGTCGTCATATTCAAGACCGCGATGTGTATGTGATGAAAGACACCATTCAAACCCGTATGAACTTAGAAATGGCGGTGACTGAACAGATGCTGGCCATTGCCCTTGAGGTACAACCCGCGTTTGTATGCCTAGTACCAGAAAAGCGTGAGGAGCTCACCACCGAAGGGGGGCTTGATGTGGTCGGTCAATTCGATAAAGTTGCCGACGCGGTTAAACGACTCACGGCTGCGGGTATCAAAGTCAGTCTATTTATTGATGCCGATAAAGCGCAAATTGATGCCAGTGTGAAAGCGGCGGCACCCTATATTGAAATTCACACCGGAGCCTATGCCGATGCCGAGAATGACCAGCAACAAGCGAAGGAACTAGAAATTATTCGTGAAGGTGTGCGTTATGCTCATAATCAAGGGCTCATCGTCAATGCAGGACATGGCTTGCACTATCATAATGTGAAGCCAATTGCCGCGATGGAAGAAATCTATGAGCTTAATATTGGTCACGCCGTTATTGCTCGTGCGGCCATTGATGGCATGGAAAAAGCGGTTCGTGACATGAAGCGCTTGATGTTAGAAGCGCGGGCGTAATTAGACCCTAAGCACTGGTGCTGCCCAGCTCGGTGGTATGAGTGCTTTGCAGTTGCTGAAGTAAACATAACATGCGCAGCGCCTCAACCGATCTCGATAACAGGGCACCTGTTTGGCTGGCGCTGTCGGAATTGTTTTTAGATACTGCAGTGAGTGATCACTATGATGCTATCGCCCGGTGCTGTGCGCACTCACCTTACAGTCTCAATGAACTTGCCTTTATTTTACATTATGAAGTCGCCCCAGTGCTGTGGCGAAACTTATTATCACCTGCTGGGCACTGGAGTGGTTTTGATGAGCAGTGGCTTATCAGCGCAGTCAAAGCGCATGTACTTAGCGCACGCACACCGCTAAGGCGGGCGTTACTGTATCTGTACTCGCTTTGTTATCGTCGCTATCTGCACCATCATTGGCAGGCATTAGTACCAAGGATAAAGCACTGGCGACAAGTGCAAGGCAATGCTTAATGCACTGCCTTCACGTATCAGTACAGTCAAGATGAGCTGCTTTTCTCTAAACCGGCGTCAGCCATTAGATTGCTCAACTCGTCTTGTAGCTCTAAAAGCTCGGGCTCAATATCATTAATGCTGGCTTTTTCTTTCATTGCAGTTTCAATCAGCTCGGCGAGCTTTTTCAACTTAGGCACGCCGGTATAGCAACAAGCACCATGAAACTTGTGGATTATCGACAGTAAACGTTCATGATCATCTTTTGCCATCGCCTCTTCGATAAGGTTCAGTGTTTCAGGAATACTTAATAGCAACATATTCAGCATCTCTTGGGCCAAATCTTCCTTGCCACCGGCACGTTGCAATGCCAGCTCCCAATTTAAACTGTCGCTGATAAAGGGGGGCTCGCTTAGTGGCGGTTTAGCACTGACGCGCTCACGAGCAAGCTTGTCATTGGGGGCATAATGCAATAGAGCATCGCTGAGCATATCCTCATCTAACGGCTTAGTAAGGTAACTGGCAAAGCCGACATGTTTTAACTGCTCCTTTTCACCATCTAAGGCATGGGCAGTGACCGCAATAATCGGGGTATCTTCATTCAGAGATGACTCTAAGATTAGTTTACACGCGGTAATGCCATCCATAATCGGCATTTGAATGTCCATAAAAATTAAGTCGTAACGATGGCTTTTACATACTTCGACCGCTTGCGCGCCGTTATGTGCGGTATCTAAACTCTCCACTTGTTCTTCGAGTAAGGCACAGATCAGTTTTAGGTTGGCATCATTGTCATCGACCACCAAGGCTTTGAGTGGCAAACGGGTCGTATGATGGTCGTGAGTGTGAATAGTTGGGTGATCCAAGCGAAATGGCGCGGCCAACATTTCGCAGAATTTGCGATGGTTAATTGGCTTACTAAGACACCCATCGGCACCACTGCCAACGAGTGCCTCACGCATATTATGTGACACTGTGTTGAGTAACAAGTAGAGGTAGTCACTGCATTGACGAGCAATGGCAATGAGCTGCTTCATTCTGGCCATGGACTCTGCGCCGCCGGGGTCACCAAGCACACAGATATCGTAGTTGAATGCGTTACTAGCAGCCTGCTCGAGCTCTTCTATGGTGCGGCACCCGGTTAAATGCACGCCCCAAGCCGCCAAAATACTGCTGGTTGCCATATAACTGTGTTCGTTCTGCTCGAAATACAGCACCCGCTTGTTGACCAACGAAGCACAAGGCAGGTCAAGTTCAAAGTGATGTTCAGGTACTTTGAACACGGCGTTGAAGGTAAAACAGGTGCCCTTGCCGGGAGCCGAGTTCAGAGTGATGCGACCGCCCATAGCCTCGACTAAATGTTTGGTAATGATAAGGCCGAGGCCTGTGCCGCCAAATTTTCGGGTAATGGAAGAGTCGGCTTGGCCAAAGGGCGTAAACAAAGTGTCTTGCTTGTCCATGGCAATGCCCACACCCGTATCCTTAACAGATATTAACAATGAGACACGTTCGTCGTTCAACAACCGGCTACTAATATCAATATTGACTTCGCCGTGTTCGGTAAATTTAATGGCATTACTGACTAAGTTAGTCAGTATTTGCCGAAAGCGTGTGGGGTCGCCAACAAGGTGATCGGGCACGTTTGGGTTTACGTGAATAGACAACTCCAGGTTCTTCTCATGAGCGCCGGGGGCTAATAAGGTGAGCACTTCATTAACGGCATCACGGATTTGGAATTGAATGCTTTCCAGTTCCATGGCGCCAGCTTCAAGCTTAGAAAAATCGAGAATGTCACTGATGATTGTCAACAGGCTATTCGCTGAGAGCTCAATGGTATCGAGGTAATCTTTTTGGTTTTTATTCAGTGGCGTTTTATAAAGCTGGCGGGCAAATCCGATGACTCCGTTCAGTGGGGTACGCAGTTCATGACTCATTTTCGCTAAGAAGTCTGATTTAACTTGGTTGGCAGCCAATGCATCACGTTTGGCGATATTGAGCTGGATGTTTTGCATCTCATACTGCTCGAGGGTTTCTTGATAATCAGCAGTGGCTTGGTCAATATGACGCTGCATCTCATCCTTTTCTTCGGCCATATGCTGGTTAATATGCAGTAACCCTTGGCGCAGCTGTTCGAGCTCGCCCTGCATTGGCTTTTGAATATTATCAGCCTCTTTCCCATGAGCGACTTCTTGGGTTGCTTGAACTAAACGCGACAGTGGCTGAGTGATCATACGGCTCAAACGAATCGATATCACCACGGCAAAGCCAATGGCTAGCAGAATGACCGCAGCACTGATCAGCACCGCCTTTTGCTGCTCGACTACCGCAACTTGGCGATTAAATTGCACCATGACAATGCCATTAGTTTTAAAAGGCTGATGACTCGGCGCATTGGGGTCAAGTATGCCATGGTAGATAACCAGGAAATCGCCTTCTCGGGTGGTTTTGCTACTGGTTTTATTATCAAGCGTCGGTACTTGGGTTAAACGCGCAAACTCACGGTGTAAGTTGCTGGCCAACACCAGTTCATCGTTGCTATCGAAAATAGCAACGGACTTAATAAGAGGTGAGTGTTTGTTATGAATATGCCTGGCGATGCGCTCAAGTGCGCCTTGGTCGTTGTTCGCCAATGGGTTTTCCAGCGCTATACTTAAGGGCTCGATGATCGTATTACCTTGCTCGATAAGAAATTCATCCAGCTCAAGGTAGCGATTTATAGTAAAATAACCGCCAAGTAACAGACCAATCACCACAGTAGGCACCAAGGTCAGGATCAATACCGAGTCCCGCAGGCCTAATCGGTTCATAATCAACCATATTTTTTGTCTGTGATAGGTTTAGGTTATAGCTTTCACAGGCCTTTCGCAATGTTAATTAGGGTAGTCAATGGCGAAGTTCTTTAAGCCCACAAAAAAATCAGTCAGTCAGCGCTTTCGTACCTTGTCGATATCCGGGCTCGACCACCATGGTCGCGGTGTCGCCAAAGATAAAGGTAAAGTGATCTTTGTTGCTGGGGCGCTCGGATCGGAGCAAGTCAAAGCAGAAATACTCAGCGATAAAAAGAATTACGCTGAAGCACGCTGTGTGAAAGTATTAAGCCCCAGTGCTGAACGAGTGGAGCCAAAGTGCCAACACTACCAGCACTGTGGTGGTTGTAACTTGCAGCACCTCGAGACAAGTGCACAGTTGGCTGAAAAACAAAAATCGTTAGCGGCGTTATTTCATAAGTTCACTGGGCTCAGTTCATTGCCATGGCAGAGTCCCATTGATAGCTCACCTTGGCATTATCGTCGTAGTGCCCGGGTAAGCGTATATTGTGATAATAAGCAAGAGACCATCAAAGTAGGTTTTCGCCAGCAGGGATCAAAACAGATCACTAATATTGTTGCTTGCCCGGTGCTTGATGCAGGGTTTATGGGTGTCTTTGACTTCTTTCGTGATGTTATTGGTGCGCATCGTGCTTTGCGCTGTATTACCCATTTACAGTTGGTGAGTGCCAAAGAACATAATTTCATTGTTGTACGCCACACTAAAACAATAGCGCAAGCACTGCGCGAAGATATAAACGCGCAGGCGCAACAACACAATTGGCAACTTGTTTGGCAAAGTGAAGCGCAGCAGAGCTTGCCTAGCACTTACTATGAGCTGGAAAGTAGTCAGCTCCGCCTTGGCTTTGGTTTGCAAAATTTCATTCAAGTAAATGCCGAGGTCAACGACAAAATGCTTACGCAAGCCATGTCATGGCTTAATTTAGCGGCGCATGAGCGGGTATTGGATTTGTTTTGTGGGGTGGGCAATTTCTCGTTGTTAGCGGCCATGCAAGCACAGCATGTTACGGGTGTCGAAGGAGTTGAATCGGCCGTCTCTCATGCGCGCGACAATGCTCAGCATAATGGCATTGATAACTGTGATTTTTATTGCAGTGACCTCACGCAGCCATTAGCGCAAGCACAGTGGTTTTCAAGTGAACTTGATGTGTTGATCCTCGATCCATCTCGTACTGGTGCTGAGGCGGTGCTTGCGCAATTACCGTGCAATCAGTTTAAACGTATCTTGTACGTGTCGTGCGATCCCGTTACTCTGGCCAGAGACAGTAAAATTATACTCGCCAGCGGACACCAGCTAACTAAGCTTGGGATAATGAATATGTTCCCACATACCGGGCATATTGAAACAATGGCCTTATTCGAACGGGGGTAGTTGCGGCCATGGTGGCAACCAGACAATCACACCGTACAGCACAGATAGAGAGCTTTGATACGGCGCTAAATCAACTAGCTCTGAGCGATGACAAACATGCGTTAGTGAAAGCGGCCGCCGACTATTGTGGTGAGCGCCAGTGCGCCGAGCATGACCGTCTTGCCTTAGAGATGGTAGAAATTTTGGCGCAGTTAAACCTGGACGCCAATTCATTGGCGACGGCCTACCTAACGCCCTATTTCCTTGCTGGTTGTATAGATATTGAAGACACTCGCAACACCTTCAACAAAGACGTGGGTCTGTTACTCAAAGGGGTGGAGCAAATGGCAACCATCAGCACTTTGGCTCATGCTGGCAGCGGCCAAGTGCAGGTGGATAAAATTCGCCGCATGCTGTTGGCAATGGTGGAAGACGTTCGCGCGGTGGTGATTAAACTCGCGCAGCAGGTTTGCTATTTGCGTGAAGTGAAAAATGCCGAAGAAGAAGAGCGCGTAATTGCAGCCAAAGAAACCGCTAATATTTTTGCCCCTCTTGCAAACCGTCTTGGTATTGGTCAGTTAAAGTGGGAGCTAGAAGATTTAGCTTTTCGCTATTTGCATCCACAAACCTACAAACGCATTGCTAAATTGCTTGAAGAGAAGCGCTTAGACCGTGAAGCGTATATGCGCGATATGGTCAAGCAGGTAGAAGACAAGCTTACCCAAGCGGGAATTCAGGCGCAGGTATATGGCCGCCCGAAGCACATTTTCAGTATTTTTAAGAAAATGAGCAAAAAGAACTACGAGTTTGATCAATTATTCGACATTCGTGCCATGCGCATCATCGTCGATGAAATTCAAGATTGTTACGGTGCCTTGGGTATCGTACACACCAGTTGGCGTCATTTACCCAAAGAGTTTGACGATTATGTTGCCACACCCAAACCGAACGGCTATCAATCCATTCATACCGTGGTCTTCGGGCCGGAAGGAAAAACCGTAGAAATTCAGATCCGTACCCAGCAAATGCATGAGGATGCGGAGCTAGGTGTGGCGGCACATTGGATGTATAAAGAAGGTGCACTGCCTGGTCGGGACTCGGGTTACGAGCAAAAAATTAATTGGTTGCAGAAGATTCTGCAGTGGCAAGAAGATGTCGTGGATGGCACCGACCTAGCGGATGAATTGAAAAACCAGGTGGTCGAAGACCGGGTCTACGTGTTCACCCCGCGCGGCGATATTTTCGATTTACCCCATGGGGCAACCCCCTTGGATTTTGCCTATTACATTCATTCCAACGTTGGTCATCGTTGTGTTGGCGCTAAGGTATTTGGCAAGATTGTGCCTTTCACCTACCAGTTACAAACTGGTGATCAGGTCGAGATTCTTACCCAAAAAGAGCCCAATCCGAGCCGTGATTGGCTTAATCCTAGCTTAGGGTATATCCGCTCCTCACGAGCACGTTCGAAGATCCACCACTGGTTTAAGCAGCTAGATCGAGACAAAAACTTACAAGCTGGTAAGGATATTCTCGATGGCGAGCTGCAAAAGCTCGATATTCACTACAAAGACCTCGAGCCGGCGATTAAGCGTTTTAATTTCTCAGCTCTTGATGACCTCTTGGTCGCTATCGGTGCCGGTGATGTGCGTCTAAATCAGCTGCTTAACTTTGTGCAAAACAAAGGTGAAAGCGAACCACAAATCAAGTTCAAGCCGCACCGAGGTAATCACAAAGGCGATAAAAATGGCATCGTGGTTGATGGCGTTGGTTCGCTGATGAGCCATATGGCGGGCTGCTGTGAGCCGGTGCCGGGCGATAGCATTTGTGGCTATATTACTCAGGGTCGAGGCATCGCGGTGCATCGCAGTGACTGTGAGCAATTTGCGCAGCTACAAGAGCGTCACCCCGAGCGCATTGTGGAGGTCAGTTGGTCGCAAAAAACCAGCCAAGACTTTGCTCTGTCAATTAAGGTCGAGGCCAACGATCGCCAAGGGTTAATTCGCGATATCAGCGCGGTGCTCGCCAATGAGAAGGTCAATGTGATGAGCATGAATGTGAATACTATTGATGAGAAGCAACTGGCGATATTTTCGATGAAGATCGCGGTCTCAGACCTAAGCAGCACCAATCGACTGCTAACGAAGTTACTGCAAATTGATGGCGTGTACGATGCCAACCGAGTTGGAGCTAGCTAATGGGCTCTGTTGATGAACTATTGGCGATTATGGCCAAGCTGCGCTGTCCTGAGTCGGGTTGCGAATGGGATTTGGGGCAAGATTTTCACACCATAGTGCCGCACACTATTGAGGAAGCCTATGAGGTCGCCGACACCATAGAGCGTGGTGATTTTACTGCCCTTAAAGCCGAGCTTGGCGACCTGTTATTTCAGGTGATTTTTTATGCGCAACTGGGAAAAGAACAGCAGCTGTTTGATTTTGAAGACATCGTCAGTGGTTTAAATCGTAAGCTCAAGCAGCGTCATGGTCATATTTTTGCCGATGAAGCCGAGCCCGGAAATTGGGAGCAGCGCAAGCATCAGCAGCGCCAAGCGCAAGGGCAAAAGCAGCTTCTAGACGATATTCCCAGCAATCTTCCAGCGCTCAGTGCGGCTCACAAAATTCAAAAGCGGGTCGCCAGTGTGGGCTTTGATTGGCCCTGCATTAGCGGCGCTTTGGATAAGGTGAATGAAGAGGTCGAGGAAGTGCGTGAGGCCATCAACATTGATCCACACAGCGATCACAGTGCTGAAGAAATTGGTGATTTGCTGTTTGCCACCGTTAATGTCGCTCGCCATCTTGGTCGTGACCCTGAGCAGTTACTGCGCCAAGCCAATCGAAAATTCACTAAGCGATTCAACCAAGTGGAAGTACACATCAATGAGCAGCAGCACAGCCTTAAGGACGCCTCATTAGCGCAAATGGAAGCAGCGTGGCAAAAGGTCAAATCACAAGAGTAAGGCCGCACCCGTAGGCCAATTTAAACTGGATTGGCGAAGGTGGCTTTGCTATACTATCGCCCCGTCTTGATTCTATTTAATCCATTTCCTGATATCTTAGGGTTCGCATGAGTACAAAATTTATCTTCGTTACGGGCGGGGTGGTTTCCTCGTTGGGTAAAGGTATTGCCGCAGCGTCTTTGGCCGCTATTTTAGAAGCACGTGGCTTAAAGGTGACCATCTTAAAGCTGGATCCTTATATCAACGTTGACCCGGGCACTATGAGCCCGATTCAACACGGTGAAGTGTTTGTTACCGAAGACGGGGCTGAAACAGACCTTGACCTAGGTCACTACGAGCGCTTTATCCGCACCAAAATGACCAGCCGCAACAACTTCACTCAAGGACGCGTATACGAAGATGTGTTGCGCCGTGAGCGCCGTGGTGAGTACCTAGGCGCCACCATTCAGGTTATTCCACATATCACTAACGATATCAAACGCCGTGTGATTGAAGGCGCAGAAGGGCATGATGTGGCCATCGTGGAAATCGGCGGCACGGTTGGTGATATTGAATCACAACCTTTCTTAGAAGCAATCCGTCAGCTTGGTACCGAGCTTGGACGTGAAAATGCGCTGTTCATGCACTTAACTCTAGTGCCTTTCTTAGGCCCGGCAGGAGAAGTGAAAACCAAGCCTACGCAGCACTCGGTGAAAGAGCTTCGTTCCATCGGTATTCAGCCTGATGTGCTGGTATGCCGTTCGGCGTGTAAATTGCCGGCCAACGAGCGCGCTAAAATAGCACTATTCACCAATGTTGAAGAAAAAGCGGTTATCTCACTGCAAGACGTCGACAGCATTTACAAAATTCCGGCGTTATTAAAGTCGCAAGATTTAGACAATATTATTTGTCGCCGTTTTTACTTAGATTGCCCAGAAGCGGATCTGTCTGAGTGGGAACAAGTACTGTATCAAGAGTCGAACCCAATTGGGGAAGTGACCATAGGTATGGTCGGTAAGTATATTGAGCTTCCTGATGCTTATAAATCGGTGAATGAAGCCCTTAAACATGCCGGTTTGAAGAATCGCTTAACTGTTAATATCCAGTATGTTGACTCCCAGGATATTGAGAGCAAAGGCGTTGAATTACTGCACGGCTTAGACGCTATCCTCGTACCGGGTGGCTTTGGCGGCCGAGGTATTGAAGGCAAAATTCGCACAGCGCAGTATGCTCGTGAAAACAAGGTGCCTTACCTAGGTATTTGTTTGGGGATGCAAGTCGCATTGATTGAATACGCACGCAACGTTGCTGGCCTAGAAGGGGCGAACTCAACCGAATTTGATGCCGGCTCTGCGCATCCGGTGGTTGGCCTTATCACCGAGTGGCTGGATAAAGACGGTAATGTTGAAATGCGTGATGCAGACTCTGATTTAGGCGGCACTATGCGTTTAGGCGCGCAGTTATGTCACCTTAAAGAGGGTTCAAAAGTACGCGAGGTGTACGGCAGTGACCAAGTGGTTGAGCGTCACCGCCACCGCTACGAAGTAAACAACAATTATGTTGAACAACTTGAGCAAGCGGGTCTGAAATTCACCGGTCTCTCCGAAGATAAAAAGCTGGTGGAAATCATCGAAAATGAAGATCATCCATGGTTTATTGCGGCGCAATTCCACCCGGAATTCACCTCAACACCACGCGATGGTCACCCACTATTTGAAGGTTTCGTGGCAGCAGCAAACAGCTTCCAGAAACAATCTTCGTAATTGTCAGATAAAGCCGTGCTCATGCACGGCTTTTTCGTTTTACACTTGGGACAAGAGGAATCAAGCAAGATGTCAGAAATTGTTAAAGTGATCGGCCGTGAAGTGATGGACTCACGAGGTAACCCAACTGTTGAAGCTGAGGTTCACCTAGCCAGTGGTGCATGGGGTCGTGCCTGTGCTCCATCAGGTGCATCAACCGGTACGCGAGAAGCATTGGAGCTGCGCGACGGCGACAAAGCACGTTACCTAGGCAAAGGTGTGCTAACCGCAGTCGGTTACGTAAACAACGAAATTGCCACCGCATTAAAAGGTCAAAATGCCCTTGAACAACGCGCTATAGATGCGGTGATGTTAGAGCTAGATGGCACTGAAAACAAAGAAAAACTAGGTGCAAACGCGATTTTGGCTGTGTCTTTAGCGAATGCTAAAGCAGCCGCTCAAGAAAAGGGCGTAGAGCTGTTCGAACATATCGCTGATATCAATGGCACCTCAGGTAACTACTCTATGCCTGTGCCGATGATGAACATTCTTAACGGTGGTGAACACGCCGATAACAACGTTGATATTCAAGAGTTTATGGTTCAGCCAGTAGGCGCATCTAGCTTCCGTGAAGCGCTGCGCATGGGCGCGGAAATTTTCCATAGCTTGAAGAAAGTACTCAGTGCTCGCGGCTTAAATACTGCGGTGGGTGATGAAGGTGGTTTTGCCCCTGATCTGAAGTCGAACGAAGAAGCTCTGGAAGTGATCGCTGAAGCGGTTAAAGCTGCCGGTTATGAGCTCAACAAAGACGTGACCTTGGCGCTTGATTGTGCTGCGTCAGAGTTTTACCACGATGGTAAATATGACCTTAAAGGTGAAGGCAAAGAGTTTGATTCTGCTGGGTTTGCAGATTTCTTGGCTGACTTGGCGGCGCGCTATCCAATCATCTCTATTGAAGATGGCTTGGATGAGAGTGACTGGGACGGCTGGAAAATTCTGACTGACAAAATTGGCGATAAGGTGCAATTGGTCGGCGATGATTTATTCGTAACAAACACGAAAATCTTAAAGCGCGGTATTGATGAAAGCATTGGTAACTCGATTCTTATCAAGTTTAACCAAATTGGTTCTCTGTCTGAAACCTTGGATGCGATCAAAATGGCGCAAGATGCGGGCTTCACAGCGGTTATTTCACACCGCAGTGGTGAAACTGAAGACGCCACCATCGCTGATTTGGCAGTAGGCACAGCAGCCGGTCAAATTAAGACGGGTTCATTGTGTCGCTCTGACCGTGTCGCTAAGTACAACCAGTTGCTACGTATTGAGCAGCAACTGGGTGATAAAGCGGTATATAAAGGTCGCTCGGAAATCAAAGGTCAATAACCAGTTGTTGAACAAAAAAACCGCAGCTCAGCTGCGGTTTTTTTATTGCTGGTATTATCAAGCACTTAAAAGCTTGGCTTGTGGTTAAATAGCACCACTAATACGAAGGTTATTGAAGGCTGTTGGTTGTACCGCGATTGAGCTCACGTTTTACGTAATCTTGACCTGCTTTTTCTTGTGCTGCTTTTTCTTCAGCAGTCATACAGACGCGCTTGGGTATGTTCGAGCCAGTCGGCCTTTTCAACTCACAAATCAGGCCGTCATTATTAGCGGTTTGTCCTTCATTAGTTTGGCCAGCGCAACCACTTAATAGCACCACTGCACATCCTGCCAAAAGCAATCCTAATTTCATTATTATCTCCTTAATAGTCCGTTAGCCCTCTTTTGGGGCCACCTTCATGTTATAAGGGAATTACTTTTCAGTTGCCAGTAAAGTAAGTGTTATTAATTGTTTTTAATAGTTAAATTAACCTGTTGTTAATATTGTTTACCTTTCATTGTTGTGTCACTATGAGTCTAAATCGGAACAGTCGCTGTATCTGCATTGGTAACGCTCAAGGAGGGCAGGGTGACAGTACTTTATTTTCTCGGATGTCCAGAATTAGACACGCTTAATACCGATGAGCGTAGTCAGGTCGTGGAACAGGCCTATAAAGAGTTTCGGGCAGTGCACCCGGTAAAATGGGCGATACGCTGGTTGTTAATTGTCTTGGCGCTATTACCCTCGGTGATACTAGGCGTGTTGATTGGCACTGAGGCTGCGCTCGCCAGTGCAGTGATAGCTATGGTGCTACTGCACATTGTCATTGCAGAGAAAGAGAGCACCTTAGCGCGCCATTATTTGCACCAGCATTTCAGCGAGCTCTGTGCGAAAGTGTTGCTTAAGTACTAAAACTGATGTTGCTAGGCATCAATCATCTTACTTTGACGGTGCATGATTTGCGGCGTTCGTTACAGTTTTACTCCGAGCTGCTATGTTTCACTCCGTTAGTGCGTTGGCGCCAAGGTGCTTACCTGCAAAACCAAGAACTGTGGCTATGCCTTAATGTTGGCCGACCCCAACCAGCGCAAGATTACTCCCATATTGCTCTAACGGTGGAGCCAAACCGTTTTTGTGAATTGCAACAGCGATTAACCGCCGCTGATGTGTGTTTTTGGCAGGAAAATAGCAGTGAAGGAAACTCTTTGTATTTCCTAGACCCTGATGGTCACAAGTTAGAAGCGCATGTTGGCGATTTAGGTAGTCGATTAGCAGCGATAGCGCAAAAGCCCTACGAACAATTGCATTGGTATCCACAAGGGCAGGCAGTGATAAAAGGCTATGATTGATACCTAAATCGGCGCTAGTTAGTCCGTTACAGACTGGGTTTATAAGGCGAAATGGTTGGCTAGAATCTGTCTCGTAAAATGGGTTTTAAGGTAAAAGCCACGGGGCAGAGTTTGAATTGTTTTGCCTTGTGGGCCAATGGCGTCGGTTAACGCTTGGCTGTTTGCTGCTTTAGGACGCAGTTGCAATACTTCGCCATAATGGCCGTTGAGCGTTTCTATTTTCCCCAATGCAATCAGCTCGGTGAGCTCCTCCCAATCACGTTTAAGCTGTGCAAACTGTTGCTCATTGGGACGCCACAAAAAGCCACTGCCAATGACTCTGTCGATTACTGCGATATCACGTTCGGCCAGTATTGGCAGCCACAGTACGTGATTAAGCTTCTTGTACACTGTGCTTTGTTCAAAGGTCAGCCCTTGTAGATTGGTTAAGGGGGCGACACTGACAAAGGTCGTCTCCAGTGGCAAACCTTTTTGCGAGATGGGCAGCGTTTTCAGTTCGACACCTAATGACACAAAGTCGGGTTCGGGCAGTGAGCCAGCACTGGCTCCTAACGCAAGTTCAATAAGCTGACCAACCCAGCCTTTTTCACGCAGCAAGTCTTGCGGTGTTTTAAAGCCCAGCTCACCTGCCAATTGTCCCAGCGTTTTACCTGCTATAGCATCGACCCGTTGTTGCAGTTGACTAAGGGTTTGTGGCGGTGCGTTCATGTCTTTGTCTCTAGAGTATTTCAATCGCTATGTTAGCAAACTCTTGCGTAGCGGAGAATGCGTCACCTTACTATCTCGGCTAAGTATTGCTAGCAAGTGCCTTAGTTGGTGTTATTTTGAACATGTTTTCAGTGGTTAAAATAACATCGCTTTATAAGTCCTTGTCGAAAAATAACATTATGAAAAATAAAGACATTTTCCATTTTTCCTCTCGGGCTTTAATAATGTGCTGTTGTTTTAATCCACAAAATACAGTCCTATAAACATATTTATCCACAGAATCTGTGGAGAAACACCTTTTTATGATTATCAATTGTGGATTTGTTCTATTTTTACCCTTGTTTTTTAAAAGTTATGCACAACTTGTGAGTAAGTTGGTGTTTAGTGCGAATAATATTTGCTGTGCTTTAGGGATTATGGAACAATCGATAAAAATCGACTTACAAATGAGGCACTAAGGTGATTGATGCCGAAGGTTTTCGTGCCAATGTCGGAATCGTAATTTGTAATAACCAAGGCCAAGTCTTTTGGGCTCGTCGTTACGGACAGCATTCTTGGCAATTCCCGCAAGGTGGCGTAGACGATGGGGAAACGCCCGAGCAAACCATGTATCGTGAATTACACGAGGAGGTTGGCTTACTCCCTGAAGATGTAGAGATACTGGCAAGTTCTAGACATTGGTTGCGTTATAAGTTACCGAAGCGGTTGATCCGCAGAGATTCCACACCTGTGTGTATTGGCCAAAAACAAAAATGGTTCTTGCTAAAATTAAAGTGCAAAGATGAAGACGTAGATTTACTTAAAACTCACCACCCTGAGTTTGATGACTGGCGTTGGGTGAGTTATTGGTATCCTGTGCGTCAGGTCGTGGCCTTTAAACGCGACGTATACCGCCGGGTAATGAAAGAGTTTGCGCCGGTTGCTATGCCTTTTAATCGCAAGGAGTCACAGCCGCAAGGGCAGTGGCGCCAACGCCGATAGGAGAACACCATGTTAGCCACCATGCGCACCATCGTCGAGCAAGTTGCTCAGCAACCGAGTTTGGAAAGCGCATTGGTGGTATTTGTATCGCAAGTAAAAAAAGCGATGCGCACCGAGTGTTGCTCAATTTACTTCGCTGATTACAGTAAAGATAACTTCGTCTTAATGGCTACCGATGGCCTCAATCCTGGTGCTGTGGGTCAGTTTCGAGTCGGTTTTACTGAAGGCTTGGTGGGCTTAGTGGCGCAGCGTGAAGAACCTATTAATTTGGCTTATGCCAAATCGCACCCGCGCTTTGTCACCTCCGATTTAGTGCAAGAAGATCAGTACAATGCCTTTCTTTCTGTACCTATTGTGCATCAACGCCGCGTGCTCGGTGTTATTGTCGTGCAGCAGCAGGCTGCGCGGGTATTCAGTGAAGATGAAGAGTCATTTTTAATTACTCTTTCTGCTCAGCTAGCGCCTCAGTTGGCCGACGCACAACTGCAAACCTTGCTCAACCAAGATGGGCAAAGCCAGCGCTCCACAACTCTTAAAGGCATATCCGGCTCGCCGGGTATCGCTTTGGGGCAGGCCTATGTGGTGTTGCCTAAAGTTGACTTTTCGTCGGTTGAAATGCGCAAAGAGCCTAACAAACTCAAACAAAAGCAGCTATTTTTCCAGGCGGTAGCCGCCACCCACAAAGAGTTCAGCACCCTGGCAACGTCGATGCAAGGGCACCTTCCCGATGAGGCTGTGGCTGTCTTTGAAGTGTATTTACAGCTTCTTGATGCGAAGAGCTTAGGACGCGATGTTGAATTAGAAATAGCCGATGGGTGGTGCGCCAAAAGTGCGCTGAAGCGGGTTATTGAGCGTCTAGTGCAGCAATTCAATGCTATGCAAGATCCTTATATAAAGGAGCGCGCTGTTGATGTTAAAGACATTGGTTTACGGGTTCTGCACCACCTATTAAATACTGAGAAGGCCACCAAGGTGTATCCAGACGATACAATTTTGGTGGCGCACACATTAACCCCAGCTATGCTAGCTCAGGTTCCCAAAGAAAAACTCAAAGGGGTGGTCAGCGTCCATGGTGCGGCGAACTCCCATGCCTCTATTCTTACCAAGGCGATGAACATTCCCACCGTGTGGGGCATCAATGATATTCCTCTATTGCAGTTTGACCAAAAGGAATTGATTGTTGATGCTTATGCGGGGCGCGTCTATTTATGTCCTAGCGAGGCTCTTAAGCAAGAGTACGCACAAGTACAGCATCACGATGCAAAATTACATGACCAGTTTGAGTCTGAGCACCATCTTGAGGCGAAAACCGCAGACGGGAAAAGCATCGACTTGTTGCTTAACGCTGGCTTAGATTTAGGCAGTGAGCTCAATAGTGCCCGATATTGCGATGGTGTTGGGCTGTACCGTACTGAGTCTTGGTTTATGCAAAAGGGGACATTTCCGTCTCAGCATGAGCAAGAGGTGTGGTATCGCCAAGTACTCAGCAGCTACCATCCTGCGCCAGTTACTATGCGTACACTGGATATTGGCGGTGATAAGGCACTGGATTATTTCGATATTGACGAGGAAAATCCGTTCTTAGGGTGGCGCGGTATTCGCGTAAGTTTGGATCATCCGGAGCTTTTCCTCGATCAACTGAAAGCCATGATCAAGGCCAATACTGGCTTAGGTAATCTACGTATTATGTTGCCGATGATAAGTGATATCGGGGAGGTCGATGACGCGTCTGCGCTGATGGAACGCGCTTATTATGAGTTGCAACAAGATGCACCGGATCAATTCAGCTACATTGATAAGCCGCTAGTGGGAGTGATGATTGAGGTGCCCTCGAGCATGTATTTACTCAAGGAGTTAGCGGCCAAAGTTGATTTTTGTTCGGTGGGCAGTAACGATTTAACTCAGTATCTGTTAGCTGTGGATAGAGCTAACTCCAGAGTGGCTGGGCTTTTTGACCCTTATCATCCCGCAGTTTTACGAGCTTTAAACGGTATTGCCCAGCAATGCCAAAACGCCAACTTTCCCTTTAGCCTATGTGGTGAACTTGCCGGTGAGCCTGAAGGCGCGGTGCTCCTTATTGCTATGGGGTTTGACAGCCTAAGTATGAACTTCAGCTCGTTACACAAAGTGAAGTGGGTGATCCGCCGTGTCGGCTTGGCCGCTTGTGAGGTGCTATTGCATCAATGTTTGGCTGCTTCCAGTGCAAAGAAAGTGCATCGCTTGGTGCGTGAATTTATGCTCGAAAACCACCTTGGCGCGCTTCTTTATACGCAAAAAGAGTGATCAATAAGTGGTCGTGAAATTGCCTTTATAACCTGATATATTAGCGCTATAAGAAAAGTTTATAAGAAGGGCGGTATGGCTGACCTGATATGGCTATTTTTGCTATGCACAGTGCTTGGCAGCGTAGTAGGCTTTTTAGCTGGATTACTGGGAATAGGAGGCGGCTTACTTATTGTCCCGGCGCTTTCGGCGTTATTGGTGCACTTTCATGTCACGGATGTTGAGCACGTGTTAGTGATTGCCATTGCTACCTCCTTGGCTTCGATTTTATTCACCTCCACCTCTTCTGCTTTGGCGCATCATCGTAACCAAAATGTCCCCTGGCAAGTTGCACCTTGGGTGCTTGTAGGCGTTTCACTGGGCGCCCTGATAAGCGGCTTTATGGCAAGTTATATACCTCAACAGGGATTGAAAACCATATTTGCTGTCTGTGTGATGTTCATTGCGATGCGTATGATTGTCTCTACGCGCAGAGTAATGAAGACTCGGGCTATGCCTAAAGGTCCTGTGGTTGCTGCTAGTACCTCGGTACTTGGGGCCATATCCGGGTTAATCGGTATCGGCGGCGGCGCGCTTGTGGTGCCGCTTTTAAATTATTTTTCTGTGGATATGAAAAAGGCCATTGGCTGCGCCGCAGTCAGTGGCATAGCCATTGCGCTGTTTGGCTGCTTGGGTTACATTGCCTCCGGGTGGCAAGTGAAGAGTTTAAGCGATGGCTTCTTGGGCTTTGTGTATTTACCTGCTTTAGCGGGGATTGTTGTCACCTCCTGGTTCACTGCTCCTTTTGGCGCGCGAGCAACGCATTTTTTACCAGTATCGCAAATTAAGAAAATCTTCGCCGTGCTATTGGTGGTGATCGCCTTGCGAATGGTGTTTAGTTAGGCATTGGAATTTATGGCTTTAGAGTTTCCGCAAATCGACCCCATTATTTTTGAAGTGGGTCCGGTGGCTGTACGTTGGTATGGCTTGATGTATTTAATTGGCTTTGCTTTCGCTCTGTGGCTGGCAAACCGACAAGCAGCAAAACCTGGCTCAGGGTGGAGCAAAGAGCAGGTAAGCGATCTGCTGTTTTACGGCATGCTCGGTGTGATCCTCGGCGGACGTGTGGGCTATGTGCTGTTTTATCAGTTTAGCTATTTCCTCGAAAATCCATTGTATTTACTGCGTATTGACCAAGGCGGAATGTCCTTTCACGGAGGCACCCTCGGCGTGATCGCGGCGATTGTGTGGTTCGCTAAAGCCAAAGGTAAGTCAATCTTGGCGGTGGGCGACTTTGTGGTGCCTTTGGTGCCGTTAGGACTACTGGCCGGGCGCATTGGTAACTTTATCAATGGCGAGCTTTGGGGGCGCGCATCTGATGTGCCTTGGGCTATGGTATTTCCTACTGGCGGGCCTGAGCCAAGACACCCTTCACAATTATACGAGGCATTTTTTGAAGGCCTCGTGCTGTTTCTTATTTTGCAGTGGTTTATACGCAAGCCACGCCCAGCAGGCAGTGTCGCCGGATTGTTTTTACTCGGTTACGGGGTATTCCGTTTTGCCATTGAGTACTTCCGTGAACCTGACGCTCATTTAGGCCTGTTTGCAGACTTTATTTCCATGGGGCAAATTTTATCCTTGCCAATGATTATCGTGGGTGCTGGGCTGATGTATTGGGCATACCAGCATAACAACAGCACAGAGAAACACGGTTCACAACAACCAAGCTAATACTATGAAGCAATATTTAGATTTAATGCGCCATGTGAAAGAGCATGGCACCAAAAAAGAAGACCGGACCGGTACCGGTACCCTTAGTGTATTCGGCTATCAAATGCGCTTTAATTTGCAAGAAGGGTTTCCCTTGGTGACCACCAAGAAGTGTCATTTGCGCTCGATTATCCACGAGTTGTTGTGGTTCCTTAAGGGCGATACCAATATTGGTTATCTTAACGATAATGGCGTGCGCATTTGGGATGGTTGGGCCACGGCAGAAGGTGAGCTGGGCCCAGTATATGGCAAACAATGGCGCAGCTGGGAAGGTCCTAATGGTGAAGTGATTGACCAGATTAAGGACGTGGTCGAGCAAATTAAAACTAATCCAGATTCACGACGGTTAATTGTGAGTGCCTGGAATCCAGCATTGTTGCCAGATACTCAGTTTAGCCCTAGCGAAAATGCCGCTAAGGGCAAGCAAGCACTGCCGCCGTGTCACACGCTATTCCAATTCTATGTGCTTGATGGCAAGCTGAGTTGTCAGCTATACCAACGTAGTGCAGATATTTTCTTAGGTGTGCCGTTTAATATTGCCAGCTATGCGTTACTGACCATGATGATAGCGCAAGTATGCGATTTAGAATTAGGCGACTTTGTCCATACCTTTGGCGATGCGCACTTGTACTTGAACCACTTACAGCAAGTAGAGGAACAGCTTGGGCGTGAACCCTTCGCCAAACCGACCATGAAGATTAACTCTGAAGTGAAAGATATCTTTTCTTTTAGCTTTGATGACTTTGAGCTGGTGGATTACCAGTGCCATCCTCATATCAAGGCGCCTGTTGCTATTTAATCTAGCCTCAGGTTATTGCTGGCACCTTTATTGCAGGCACATTAAATAATATTCATAAATGTGTTTCGGTGAGGGTGTCATGCGACTCTTAATCACGATTTTGCTAGCGGCGATGGTGACGGCTTGTGCGCCTTCACAACGCATAGAAATTGTGCCCCGCGTCGGTGAATACCGACCTGTTCAAGAAAATACTATTCACCAATATAGTGTCCGTCTTGCCAATAATATGACAGCGGCGCTGCAAAGCATTGCTCCGGGTGCCAAAGTCGCAGTCGGCACCTTTTTGCCGCCCCAGTCTTTAACGCTCAAGCAAATGACACCTCAGCAACATCAGATAGCTCTACAACTTCAAGAGAGTTTTATCACCCTCTACAATCAAATGGGTTTCTCTGTGGTTGAATATCGAACCCGTAATAGCATTGCTTTGCGTGACGGCGGAGATGTTATGTTGAGCCGAGAGGTAGGGCAGTTAGCAGCCCGTCATGGTATCGACTTTTTTGTTACCGGGACTATGACCCCACAGCAAGATGCTTATGTGGTCAATGTGCGGATGATTAACATCAGTAATAATGAGGTGGTCGCGGCGGCGACGGACTATTTACCTAATAATGTGTTAACTAGTGCCGATAAAGTACATATGCAAAATGGCCATATTGAGCGCCGCGCTTATTAACGAGGAAAGACTATGAACACTCCCGCAATTTCAGGGCTTTTATCGCTGACCTTAGCTGTAGCTGGTTGTGCCAGTATGAATCAATGGACCGCGCATGAAGATGAAGTAAAGCGCCAGGCAATTGAAGAGTATGAAAGTGCCCATCAGCAGGTTAAAGTGATTGGTGCCCCAGAGCAATCCGTGGCTGGTAATACAGCTCAGTATCAAGGCCTTAACAATCCTCTTAAAGTACATTCTAGCCGCCAAAGTTACGCGAAACATTCTGTGAAAAACATTAACCATTATGTGCGCGGATTGATGCAAGATATGATGAGTAACATTGACGCCAGCGCACAAAATCAGGTTATGGCAGTATCAAGCTTCGTCTACTTAGATACCGACTACCAGCAGGGCACATTATTGGGCAACCAATTGGCAGAGAGCTTTATGCATGAGTTGCATGAATTTGGGGTGCCTGTAGTGGATTACAAGACCACCGATTACATTCGTGTAACCCCTGATGGCGACTTCGCTTATAGCCGTGACTTTTTAGAGTTGCAGCAAGATCACCCAATGCGCTTAGTGTTAGCGGGCACGCTGGTGAAACACCAAGGCGGAGTCTTAGTGAATGCGCGGATTGTTAGCGTCAATTCGAAAATGGTCATTGCCAGCTCTCAAGGTTTGATCCCCAACGATGTAGTAAACGCGTTACTGAGTAACGCCAGTTATAATGGTGTGGAGCTCAGCCAAGCGAATTAGTTATAAAGTTTTTAGCCCTGGCGCCGATAACCGACTATATGGCTTAAGTGGGTAAAAACAATGATAAAGCGTTTTCTTGTTGGCGCCATGGTAACAACCATGGCCATGGCTGCATGGGCTCAAAGTGAGCCAAGCAAGGTCGAGATAAACCCTCTGTATATCAGTGTTGATAGAGGGTTTAACAATGCTCACCACAAACACCTAGGGGATTACACTCAACAATTGGCATTGAAACTCAGTGATACCATGGCGACACAACATGTCAGCCATATTGCAGTGACCAGTTTCGTTGACTTTGATCATCGCCTTGATAACGCTGGCGCCCTTGGTAACCAGTTAGCCGAAGGGCTGATGACAGACCTGCAACAATTTGGTTTTGCAACGGTCGAGCACAAGCTTAAACGCGCTATTTCTGTTCAACCATCCGGTGACTTTGCCCTTTCTCGTCATGCCAGCGAGTTGGCTGAGTCGGTGGGTGTAGACCATGTTCTCACCGGTACACTGGTGTACCGCCCCAATGGTGTGGTGATTAATGCTCGAGTGATCAGTAGTCAGGATCAAGTCATTAAAGCCAGCGCCCGCCAGTTTATTCCTTACTTCGTCTTAGACGACCTATTGCCGCATGGTTAATAGCTCAGCGTTTGTGCTTTAAGCTATTGCTATTTAAGGTGAAGTTATTTGATAATAGAGGCCAGTGGCCTCTTAGTTAAATGGATATAACAACCCCCTCCTAAGGGGTAGTTGCAGGTTCGATTCCTGCAGGGGCTGCCAATAAAACCATTAATTACTTTTAAACCCACCAAGTACCCTTCTTTCAGCTTACTGAAACCATGTCCTAGACTTGAATGTTTAATTTTGAAATTTTGCGGTAGATAAGTGTTAGCACATACCTTCAAATAGCTTTTTATCAATGTTTTTAACTTTGATAGCTTCAAAAATCGTTAGTAACTTATTTGAGTCGGTTCTTTCTGATTTCGTGCCGATAGTAAATTTTTTATTGATCACAGTACATCCAAAGATGGGGCCTGCTTCACCCAAGCCACCAGAATATAATGCTCTTTTATTATCAGGGGTATCCTCGGAAACAGTGCTAATGGGAGCTCGTTTACCTGATTGACTCACAGAGAAGTACTTAATTTCACTACTTTCACTCCAACCTTCATTGGCATCCATCTGTGTCACAAGCACACCTGAAGGGGGGATATGATACACCCTCGAGTTACCTTCATACTTGGGTGGTTGACCATTTGGTGCGTTGAACACAATATATAAGGATCCTACGTATCCTTCAGGTATTAGATAAGTTGCAGGTTCTCTTTTTTTGACTTCTGTACAGGAAGATAAAAATGCGACCATTAACCCAACTAGCAGTATTTTATAAAAGTGAGTGTTGGAGGAGTATTTCATGAAGTTTCCTTTACTTTAGTAAGCCATCAAAGCAATACTTTAAACTTGCTTTTTCGAGTAACATACAGTGACCACTATTAGCAGGAATAGAGATAAACCGGTAATTCCAATCAGTTATTTTTTGGAACTTTAGTTTTGGTTGTTTATTGGTTCGCCTAAAGAGTTCATCACCAACAGTCCCTTTAAAACTACCATTGTTATTAAGGGGTAATCGTATTGCGCTTGCTATCATCGAGTAGTCAGCATTTAAAGATAAACTCACAGGTGCTGCTCCTTTTCGAACGTGTACACCCAATGAAACGGCTTGTCCACCAGGGCCTACAATAAAAGCCTCGCAATTTGGAAAACCATCGCCAGTAATATAAGTTACAATGTCCATGTGACCGTTTTGCCTGTCAATATCTATAACGATTTTGTATTTAACATTTAAGGTCGGAACATAGGAGAAATCTAGAGCTTCTTGTATCTCAGGGGAGCCTGGCATAGCGTGGTTAACACCACCATATTGACCTTCCATCCTATACTGGTAAATGTGTTTATTGGGAAAAACTCTGCTTGTAAGAAAAGTGCGTCCTTTTGGTGCCAATTCACCATTATAAACTCTTTTTGCTCTCTCCCAAGGAGATTTTGATGGATCTGAAACAGTTTCTTTTGAGTGTACTTTATTTTCTTTAGTCGAGAGGTAAAACTTATGCCAAATGCGAGATGTTACACCTTCAGTACCACTCGGCTTTAGAGAAAACCCACGATTGTCCCCTTCAAACATGAGGCCTGACCAACCGAATGTTTTCTCTGGGTGAAATGAGCGTATATTAATTTCATAGTCTGCTAATTGGAGAGTCATGCGATAATTCCATTTATCAATAAGTTATAATCCGTTTCGACTAGGGTAACATCGAGCTTGGTCAAAAACAAACCAAAGAACACGATGCCATAAGCAAAAAGTAAATAGCGCTTTTTCGATAATGGATGAGGAAGCTGTCACGCGTATGTCGAAGTAAATTGTTTGTCGTGATACTTCTTAGAAGCACGATTTGGGTGTTTATTTACTAGAAAAGAGGGTTACGCATATAGTAACCCTTCTAGGATCTGATGGGGGTTATTCGAAGTATCTCGCTAAATCATCAGAGCCACCTATATGTTGCCCACCAATAAATACTTGCGGTACCGTATCTCTACCGGACATTGCTTTTAAGCTGGTAAGCGACGCTTGACTACCCAACACAATTTCCTCAAAAGCAAGACCGTGCTGCGTAAGCATTGCTTTCGCTTTGGTACAAAACGGGCATCCCGGCTTTGTAATAATGCTTACTGGCTGTGGCTTACTTTGTTTGGGGTTAATATAATCAAGCATAGTATCTGCATCCGATACCTCAAAAGGGTCGCCTGGTTTTTGCGGCTCGATAAACATCTTCTCGACCACGCCGTCTTTCACGAGCATGGAGTAGCGCCAGCTACGTTTACCAAAACCTAGGTCATTCTTGTCGACCAGCATGCCCATGCCGTCAGTGAACTCGCCGTTACCGTCAGGGAGTAAGGTAATATTGTCGGCTTCTTGGTGCTCAGCCCAGGCATTCATCACAAATGTATCGTTTACCGACACGCAGACAATGTCATCTACGCCATTTTGTTTTAGTACACCGGCAAGCTCGTTGTAGCGTGGTAAGTGTGTTGACGAGCAGGTTGGTGTAAACGCACCGGGCAATGAGAAAACCACGACCGTCTTACCTGAAAAGATATCGTCTGAGGTAAGTTGTTGCCATTGCTCGCCTTTACGCACTGCAAATGTCACCTGAGGAATTCGTTGGCCTTCGCTGTTGTTTAATGTTGTCATACTGATAATCTCCTTTCGATGTGTTGGGTACAGTGTGACAAAAGCGAATTGATTTGTATATCAGTAAGAATTGATGACTTTGATTGTTAAAATCGAACGTTGAACGTATCTTGATTTTAAATGGTACGCAGGAAAGTGCTGAGCCTAGGCTATTGGCTCAGCAACACTAAGTCGTTGAGTTGAATATTCGCCAGTGGCCGTTTACCAATATTAGTGGCAATGGCACTGTGTTGGTAAAGCTGATTCACTTCTACACGGTGTAAGGTGGTTACCTGACGTGGCAAATGTTTGCCTGCATAGGTGGTGAGGTTGCTGCTATGCGCCAAAGTGAGTTGCTGACCCATCACTAAGCCGTTGGCTTTACCTAAGTTGACAACTACTTGGTCACCATCAATATGCTGAATTAATCCACGGGTGGGTAGGCAGCGCAGCTCATTGTTAAGGTCAAACATCACTTTCTCACTAAGCGCAGTAATGGCTCGTCCGTATTGGCTTTGCCAAAAAGTGCCACTGTTTACATCGATACGAGCGGTTTTTTCAAACTGCCAAGGCCCTTGAGTTTGATAGGCTTTTTGCCATATTTTTTCAAAGCTCAAGGCATCGAATAACGCAAACTCTACATTAAAATAGCGGTTATAGCTTTCATCCTGCCAAAATGCATAATCATTATTCAATTGCTTGCCGGTGGAAATATCGGTGATTTGCGAGAGTAACACGTACTGACTGTTACTTTTGCCGCGAATATATTCCAGTACGTTTTCATCATACTGAAATTGCTGTGTAAAGAAGGGGCTAACATCCACTGCTTCTTTAAAATAAGGAATAGGCAGCATAGCTAATTGCGTTTGGCTCATAATTGCGTAGAGCTGCTTAGTAAAAGCAGGGGCTACGTCAAATATTTGACCATAACGAGCTTGCTGTGGATTATCCAATGCCGTGCGTGTGAGGGCAAAGTGGCTAATAAAGTCGTGTTCAGGGCATTGCTGTGGGTTGTCTAACACTTCAATTTGCATGGTGACACTGATCATGCCATCACTTTGTTGCTCTTCGAGAAGCTGCATTTGTTGTACTTGACCATGTGCTTGCAAAGAAAGGTGATCCTGAGTGAGCACGCCGTTAGTCAAGGTCTGCACACTGGATAGCTCCAGCCCTGAATATAATAACGCCTGTTTTATAGCGTCACTGACCGCGTTGGCGCGTGCTGTTTCGGTATCTCCATCCTCTAAAGTCGCAACCCCTGTGGTTTGCAACCATTGGGCGCTGACACTCGGGCTTATTAGTGCAATCATCAGTGCGCACACAGATGCCAAATATCGCATAGTTATCCCACCTAAAAATGTTCTTGCAACAAAGATAGCAAAGAACATACCAACTCCCCTGTAATAGTGGCATTTATCGTGCATACTACTGAGCATAGGTTTAGAGACAATCAGTGTGGAGCAAAACATGCTACGAATGATGATACTGCTGATCAGCACATGGAGCATGCTCGGTTGCAGCAGCGTGTTTGATAAGCACGTTGAATACACCATAGAGCAACCTGACAATTATCCGATTTTACGGGCGATTGGTTATGCACCTATCGCCCCACAGCCCGGTGAAAGCGCTCAGCAAAAATCACTGATGGCGATGAAAGCTTCGAAGATAGAAGCCTATCGGGAGTTGGCGGAGCAGGTTTATGGCCAACAAATGCAAGGGCAAACCACCGTTGCCAATGCCATTGCCGGAGATGATGTACTGCAAGCGCGGGTTCAAGGGGTGATCCGAGGGGCTCGAGTTAAACGCAGTTATGTTGTTGGCGATAGTTATGCGACTGAATTAGAGCTGGATATGAAGCTAGTACACGATCTTTACATTACTCAGAGTAAGCCTCGCAAGGTAAAAAAGGTCACTTACTACTGAGGTGCTTGCTGATATACAACATTGCCCCAAGTGTACGCCAGTGCGCTTGGGTTTATCTTTTCTTGCCTTTATACACCTGCATTTTTGCTTTAATTTCTAATATCAAACTTATTCTAAGCACCTCTTTATACTGCATTTACGGCTAACATCGGGTGCTGCAGAACTGAAAATCACTGCTATGCTTTAATAAATCAAACCCATTGCGTCCTAAGCGGTGCGCAGAAACTATGTAGGCCTTTAGGACGTAGTGAGCAGTGCGAAAATTATAAATAAAATACGGTGGCTGGGGCTAGGTTTAGTGTTCGCCATGACGTTGCTCATGAGTGGCATTCACGCTGGCGCAACTATGGACAGCGGCTTGTTTCAAACGCTTATGCGCAACCAATACGGTACTCAACGTTTACTGGTGGCGCAGCGCTGGCAGCAATTACTAGCTAGCTTGAGTGCTGAAACCGAAACCCGCAAAGTGCAACTGGTCAATCAGTTTTTTGCCACGCAAGTGCGCTATCGCACCGACCAACTTCTCTACAAACAACAAGATTATTGGGCAACGCCATTAGAAACCTTAGGTCAGGGGCTGGGCGATTGTGAAGACTACGCCATAGCGAAATACGCGTCATTGAGGATGCTAGGCATCGCTGATAATAAGCTGCGGCTTATCTATGTTAAAGCGCAAATAGGCGGCCCTCGCAGCCGAGAGTTTCAAGCGCATATGGTGTTGGGTTATTACCCGACCCCCAGTAGCCAACCCATCATTCTCGACTCGCTCACAAGTGCTATTTTGCCAGCAGCGAAGCGCACTGATTTATATCCGGTTTTCAGCTTTAACAGTGAAGGTCTGTGGACTGCAACGTCAACTCACAGTGTGGCCGACCCTCGGGCGAGATTATCTCGCTGGCATTCGGTTTTAAAGAAAATGGAACAGCAAGGAGTTAGGTGGTGATAAAGCAAGCATCTACAGCGTCCAGTGGGGCGCACCGTATATCTCTGGTGGTACAACTGTGGCTGGTGATTGTGGTTATTGCTTTGAGTGGGTTGATCAGCAGCGTACTCATTAGCGGGTACAATGTTAAATCTAGCTTCACCGAAGAGCTTTATTTGAAAAACGCCGATAATGCCACAACCTTAGCACTTGCGCTCAGTCAGATGGACAAAGACCCAGTGACGGTTGAACTTTTCGTCTCAGCAGCCTTTGATACCGGCCACTATCAGCAGATTAAATTAGTCGATACACAGGGGGAAGTTGTGGTTGAGCGTTCGCTTGCACAGCATGAACATGCTTCAGTACCTAGTTGGTTTGCACAGATGTTTGCTTTTGAGGTCGACGCCGGCGTTGCACAAATAAGCAATGGTTGGCAGCAATACGGCACCTTGTATATTCAGAGTCAGCAAAGATATGCATTAGAAGCTTTATGGGACAATGTGCTCAATTTAGCCAGTGGTTTTGCTATCGTTGCGTTATTGAGCTGTATTGCTGCTTCACTCATTTTACGTTGGGTTCTGAAGCCTTTAGAGCGAGTGGTCGCTCAAGCCCAAGGGTTCTCAAAAAAGCAATTTAAGCAGCTTGCAGTTCCCAATACGGCCGAACTAGCTGAGGTGACAGAGGCGATGAATCATCTGGCTGAGCGCTTTGGTGGCATTCTGCGCGAAGGGAACGAGCGTATCGCCCGCGCACAATACCTAGCCCAGCATGATACAACAACAGGGCTTGCCAATGGTCGGTACTTCCTGTCGCGTATGGAGCAAGAGTTAAAGCAAGTTAGTCATCATCAGCAAGTGCTGATACTAATGCGTTTAGCAAATTACGAGCAACTGCGGGGGAGCTTAAACCCGGAACAGTTTTATAGCTTGGAGAAAGAGCTGGCGCAGTTACTGATTAGGTATGCAGAAACTCAGCAAGATAACCTTCATGACTGGCAACTTGGGCGTATCAGTCATTGTGACTTTGCTCTTCGACTCAATGAGGTAATGGCTGCAGAGGATAGCTCACGGACGCTGACGCAATGCTGTAGTGAATTTAGCGATACCTATAATGGGCTGGTAGAGCTGAGGCACAGTATTACCTATATTGAAGAAAAGCAAAGCGGTGAAGAGGCTTTGCAGCAAGGTCAGCGGTTGTTGGCTATGGCCACTGCTTCCGGCGTAGATATGTACGCCGATGCTGCAACCGAGCATCACCAAGTCGCGGCGGTGACTGGGCAATCCTTAACGCAAGCGCTTGAAAAAGAGCAGTTTGAATTAAAGCTCACAGACGTACTGAATTTTGACGATAGCTGCGTGCAAAGTGAAGTCGGTTTATATTTGAAAGTGGGTAACAAGGTCCATTCGCGACGCTACTATCAACGTCTGCTCAGTGAGCAACAATTGGATGCGCAGCTGGACTGGAAAACGGTGAAAACATTTTTCAATGAGAAGTTATGGCTGCATTACGCTCAGCCTCTTGCTATCAAACTCAGTGAAGCGACTCTAGAAGATGAAATCGCTTATACCAGTATTCTTGCATTGATATCGAGTGAGCGGCTGCTAGCATCGCGCCTAACCTTGGAGTTTTCTGAATCATGTTTAATCAGCATGGCTGAACAAGTGAAAGAGTTCTGCCGAGAGGCAAAATTAGTGGGTTGCCAATTAGGTTTAACGGATGCAGGTCAAGCATTGAACCAAGTTGATGGTTTAGAACAGTTGGGGTTAGATATTATAAAGCTTGATAACACCTTGGTGCACAACATCAGTAATGATGAGGCCACCCAACAGTTGGTGAGGCATATTTGTGCACAAGTGCGCCCTTTGGGGATGATGGTCGTGGTGGAGGAGTTGGCTCAAGACATTGCTGTTGAATTACTCAAAGAGTTGGGAGTCAGTGCCCGTATTCAAACTCAGCAGGGGCATTAATGCCCCTGCCCAGCACCGTTGACATGCAACGCTAATTGCAGTCGGTCTTTAACCTGTAGCTTTGCAAATGTCGAGCTTAGATGCTGTTTAACGGTACGCTCAGAAATATAGAGGCGTGCCGCGATAGCCTTGTTGGTTTGTCCTTGAGCCACGAGCTTGGCGACCTCACATTCACGCTCGCTCAGTTTACTTAAATCCGCAGAAGTAGGTGAACAGGCCTTATCGGCGATGGAAAGCGCACCAATAAGGTTGCTTAGCAAGCAGCCAGGAAGCCACAGAGCATTGTTTTCAATCGCGTCACGCGCCTGTTTAAGTACAGCCGTAGTGGCGAACAGTTCAACATAGCCGCGCGCACCTAAGCTAAACCCTTGTTGTAATTCACTGACACAGGGATTACGGGTCATCAAAATAATTGCGATATGACGATCATGTAACTGGCCAATGATCTGTTGCCAACCGGGCATGCCAGTGAGTACCCAAGCAACACGAGCATCGGGTATTTGCTCGGGCAGTGTATAAAGCACTTCTATTGGCTCACCTAGGCGCTGCCAATGGCTAGATATGAGCCCTTGTTCGGTTATAAACAGATCCATGGCTAACGCTCCGTCATCGCCTGAGAAGTGGCTTTAAGAATGGGTTTTAACAAATAGTCTAATACCGTTTTTTGCCCAGTGATAATATCCACTTGGGTTGTCATTCCTGGGATAATCGTGAGCTGCTCGCTCAATGAGCCGCGCGATGTTTTTAATTGCACTAAGTAATAGGTGTTATCGCGTTCATCGGTGACAGTATCGGCACTGATGTGAGTGACTTGGGCTTCCAAACCGCCATAAATAGTAAAGTCATAGGCTGTGAGTTTGATCATCGCCGGCTGTCCTGGGCGTAAAAAGGCGATGTCTTGTGGCGCAACTTTGGCCTCCACAAGTAGTTGATCATCAAGGGGGATGATTTCCACCAAGTCACTGCCAGGTTGTAACACCGCGCCCACGGTATTGACCAATAGGCGTTGCACAGTGCCACGAACTGGCGAGCGAATATCTGTTTGTGTAACCTTATCAGCAAGCCCCGTTTGTGTTTCCCGCAAGGCGTCGAGGCGCCGCATCGAGTCGGAGAGTTGGTTGCGCCAGCGGTTCACCATGGTCAATTCGACCTCATCAATTTTACTTTGTGCTTCTTCAATCGCCGCCTGGGTTCGCTTTAATGCCGCTTGGGCGCGCTTTATCTCACCTTGTAAGTCCACAGCCTGTCGCTCCAAGCGGATTATATCGACTTCAGAGACGGCCCCAGATTGCAGTAATGGTCGTGTTACCCTCAGTTCTCGTTGGCTTAGTGCTAAGCTGGCGCGGTACTGCTCAATGGCTGCTGCTGTTTCATTGTAGTCTTGGCGTCGCTGTTCTAATTGCCGTTGGTGAATACGAATTTGCTGGGTCAATTCCTGCTTGTTACTGCGATATTGGGCTTGCTCATACTTAATCGCATTAGGCGCCTGTTGCGTTAATTCATCGCTAAATACCAGTTCAGTATGGGCGGTGAGTGCTTGTAAGCGAGCCACTTCAGCGCTTAACCCTAAATACTGGGCGCGGCTTTCACGCAGGCTGGAGACAAACCGAGTCGGGTCGACCTTGACGAGGAGGTCCCCTTGTTCAACAACTTGCCCCTCCTTGACGAAAATTTGCTCGACCATGCCTCCGTCATAAGATTGCACAATTTGCAGTTTTTGCGAGGGGATCACCCGCCCTTCGCCGCGTGTCACTTCATCTAGTTGTGCGTAGGCGGCCCACACCAGCAGCAGTATAACCGCCACGGCTATAGCATACAGAAGACCGCGCGCCGCCAGTGGTTGCTGCTGCATTTGCTGCCAATGCGCATCAGCCACCCAATCTTGCTGATTGGGAGGCACGAAGAAACCATTAAACAGACGATTGAATAACCCCTTTTTGGCGCTGCGTTGAATGCCTCGGCCTAAGCGCTCAAAACTCGCTTGCTCAATACTGGATGGCGGGTGTTCTTGCTCTTTCATGATGCGTGTTTCACCGATTTTTTCGTCAAGTGAGAGGTGATCGTCGCTTTATCTCCATCGGCGATGATTTGGCCCTTGTCCATGACTATAACTCTATCAACGAGTTCCAACAGGGCTGAACGATGGGTAACAAGCACTAGCGTTTTGCTGGAGCAGCAGTGTTTTAGGGTGTGAATTAACCGTTGCTCGCTGCTGTGATCTAGGGCTGCACTGGGCTCGTCCAATAGCAACACCGGAGGATCATTGATGAGGGCCCGAGCCAGAGCAACGGCTTGGCGTTGTCCGCCAGAGAGTAACTTTCCTTGTTCGCCAACTTGCAAATCAAGGCCGTCAGGATGGGCGTTGATAAGCTCCATTAGACCAGCTTTCTCTGCAGCTGCTATTATTTGTTCATCTTCGGCATGCCACGCACCAAGCGTGATGTTGTCTCTTAACGTACCGTACATTAAGCTCACGTCTTGGGGAACGTATCCTATATTGTGGCGTAGCTCAGCCGGGTCGAGTTGGCCGATATCAATGTCATCAACTAATATATGGCCTGCATTAGGGCTATATAACCCCATAAGAAGCTTCTCAATGGTGCTTTTGCCAGAGCCATTTTTACCGACCAGGGCCACATGCTCACCGACATTAATTTGCAGTGACACGTTGCGTATAATAGGCACTGCGTTTTCATCATAACTAAAGTTAACTTGATCTAACTTAAGGTGGCCGTTAAGGACAGGGTGAGACACCCAGTGTTTGCCCTCTGGTCGCTCCACTGGCTTGTCCATTATCTCATTGAGCGAATCCATAGCCGTAGCCGCGTGGTGATATTGTGCCATCACAGCGGCTGTTTGCGAGATTGGGGCCATGGCGCGAGAAGATAACAGATACGCGGCAATCAATCCGCCTTGCGTTAATTCGCCGTCAATCACCAAGTACACACCAACAATGATAAGGCCAATGCCGACTCCTTGCTGCATCCAAGTAGACAGATTAGTAATTGAGGCGCTGAGCAAACGGCTTTGGGCATTTATACGCGCCAAGTACAGTGTCGCTCGCTCCCACGCTGATTGCACTTTACATTCTCCATGAAAGGCTTTGATATCATCGAGGTTGTTTAAGCTTTCAACCAGCACAGCATTGCGCATGGCACTGACTTTCATGGTGTTGTCACTTAGCTGCTCAAGGCGATTGTGACTGGCAAGGGCGTACAGCAAAATGACTACAGCGCCAATGATCAGCGGCACAATTAGCTCTAAGCCAATCAGTGCGATGATTAATACGTAAATTAATACAAAGGGTAAGTCGACTAACGCTACTAAGGTCATAGAGCTAAAGAACCCACGGATAGACTCAAAAGCGTGAAGGTTTGCGGCAAATGAACCTGAAGATTGAGGCTTATTCTTCAGTTGCATGCCGAGTACCCGCTCCATAATGGTGGCTGAGACTTTCACATCGATACGGCTCGCGGCTAATTCAAGAAAGTAACTGCGCATCAAACGCAACACCAAGTCGGCGCTGAGCGCCAACATAGCGCCAATACCTAAAACCCATAAGGTATGTACGGCTTGGTTTGGGACAACGCGGTCGTATACGTTCATCACAAACAGCGGCATAGTCACTGAAAACAAGCCTATGAATAGTGCGGCAATAATCACATCGCGATACAGCGAGCGACATTCTTTGATGATTGGCCAAAACCACCCGGCGCGGCTATTTTTATTAGTCAGAGGCGCGCGGGCATCGTAGGCAAATTCAGGCTGAAGGTAGATAACCGCGCCGCTATAGGCTTTTTCAAACTCCCCAGTACTTTGTTGTACTGGCGTATCTGCAAGTTCAGGGTAAATCACAGATACTTGCTCGTTATGCTTATCGAAGCTTAGCAGCACACAGGCTTGATTGTTTGCCATTAACACAATAGCGGGCAGTAAAGCGGTATTAACCGCATCAAGGTCTCGATGTACGAGCTTCGACTTAAAGCCTGCCCGTTTGGCGGCGCGTGACAGCACAGAAGGAGTGAGCTTATCGTCAACAAGAGGAAGGCCAGCGATAAGCGCTTCGCCAGAGAAGGGGCGATTATGATAATTGCATATTATCGCTAAGCAATCCGCTAAGGCACCACCGTGAGCATGATCCATTTTCATAAAACGCCATTTTTAGTCGGTGGTTAGCTATTGATTTTGGCTTCAATTCGCCTATTGAGCGCGTTGGCGCGCACCGAGATTTCTTGCTGAATAGGCTGTTCAATACCAAAGCCCATGGCAGTGACCCGCTGCGCAGAAATACCGAAGTTATTGATAAGAATCTCGGTAACAGCAAAAGCGCGGCGCTCTGACAGCCGTTTGTTATACTGAGGTTCGCCATCAAGTGACGCGTGGCCGTGGATTTCAACGGTTTTATCTGGGTGTTGCTTTAAGAATGTCGCGAGGCGTTCAATCTCAGCGTAGTATTGCGGCATTACCACGTCAGAATCGAAGGCAAAGGGAATACCTATTTCCACCGAGCGCGTGTCCGCTGTATATTTAGTGCAGCCTTGGGCGTCGACCTCGGTTGCAAATGGTGTGGCCGGACACTGGTCTTTATCATTAGCAATGCCATCACTGTCGTCATCAGCACTTATAACGGCTGCGTTACTGCTAAGACCAGCAGCCGGTAATGTGGTGTCTATTTTTATACTTTTATAGGCGTTGTTGCGCTTATTTTTCTCGGCAAGAAAAGACTTGCGAGACATTTGGCTGGCAACGTCGACTTTGGGGCAAAGGTGCTCGCTATCTGCTGTAAGCGGCGACTCAGTTAACTCACTTAAAGTAGGGTATTGTTCGTTGGTAATACTTAAAGCTTCGAGTAAACCGCCCATCTCTGCTAGCATCGCCAATACATTATTCATTCGCTCATACTCGGCATTTATATAGGCTCGGCTGGATTGAAACGCCTCATTTTCAGCATCAAGCACGTCCAGCAAAGTACGCTCGCCGATATCGAACTGATCCTTATAAGCCAGCTTGACCTTCTCTGAGGCGGCCTGGTGCTGCGCTAAGGCCGGTAGCTTACGCTCTAAAATGCGTACGTTATTGTAGGCGATTTGCACGCCTTGGCGTATCTCTAAACAGGCTAAATCGCGCTGTTGCTTAGCAACATTAACTTGTTCGTATGCTTGCTCGAGATTGGCACTATCAAGGCCACCATTAAACAGGTTGTAGCTTACATCGATGCCAATGCGGCCTTCGGAGCGAGTTGTGTTAAAACCAAGCTCATCTCTGTCTTGCATGCCATAGCGAGCGGATAAGTTCACGTTGGGGTGAAACCCAGACTTTTGGCTTTGTGCAAAGGCTTGCTCGGCGCTGATACCATAGAGCGTGGCATAAAAGCGCGGAGAGTTTTCATATGCTAGCGCTAACGCTTTGTTGATAGAAAACGGAATTTGTTCATCATCGATCCCCGCCTCGTTGAGGTTGCTAGGGGGCAGCTCGCCAACAATCCGTAGATAGCGGGCATTGACATCGTGCAGGTTGGCAAGCTCGGTCATAACGTTAGACTCGGCCAGCGATAAGCGTCCGGTGATTTGCTCTAAGTCGGCTGCTCTGGCTACGCCAGCGCCGACGCTTTGCTCTATCTGTTGAAACACCATTTGGTGTTGTTCAAGGTTTTGCTCTGCTAACTCCACCAGCTTGTTGTAGCGAATAACATCAAGATAAGCGGTAGCAGCATCTAAGCTGGTTTGTTGTGCTTGAGCTAGCAGCTCAAAGTAACGTGTTAGCTGGATTTGCTCAAACCGCTCCACTTCGTTGCTAGTGCGAAAGCCGTCATAGAGCATTTGAGTTACGCTCAACTCGGCGGTATTTCGCGCATACTCATCATCAACGCCGTAATTACGAGTCTCGTACCCAGTGCTTGCATTGACGTCGACTTTAGGCAAGTACCCAGAGAATGCAGCATCGACCCCATGCATTGACGCTTTAAATTCATGCCAACGCTGTTTTACCTGCGGATTTGTGTCAATCGCTTGTTTGGCGGCGTAAGAAAGTGGCTCAGTGGAGCGCGCTTGTGATGACGAGCTTGCAAACATCGTTGTCAGTGCAATAGCGGTCAGTAGAAGCGGTTTAAGACCTATGAACTCCTTGTTAGCCTGTTCACGATCCATGCTAACCTCCCAGTTTTGTTAAATAAACCCAGTACTGCCATGTCAATTGTATGATTTAGTCGAGAATTCACCGATGCGCAATAAAATCATTTTTTGTACCTCTAAAATTCGTTCGACTTACTATAAAAGTATGGTTTTTTGGCGACAAAATTGGACTGCTGTCCAATAACACTTTGCTCGTCAGTTTCTACACTTAATTTGTCGGCCAAATTCAGTGAGGAAACCGCCATGGACCAGTTAATTGTAAAAGAGGTAGTAGGGGAAGTATTTGTACGTTTGCCCAATGGTGAGGTAAAGCTTGTTAGCGTTGGCGATAGTATCGTCCAAGGCGCGCGCATAATGACCCAAGCACAAAGCTCAGTGACACTCTCAGGCACTCACAGCGACTTTGAAATTCCTGCCAATCAGCATGTATCGCTCGGGGCAGACACGCTAGCTGAATTTGGTTTGAGCCTAGATGAGCATCAGGTCGCCCAGCAAAGTGTTGCCGAGGCACTCAATGGCCTTGATGCACAGCCGACCTCACCTTCTGCCACTAACGAAGACCCCAGTATTTCCTCTTTTTTGGATGCACTGCAAGGTGACGGTGACATTCTCGATGCCTTAGAAGCAACCGCAGCTGGTGCGGGTGGAGGCACCGCTGGTGGAGGAGGGACCTCTTTTGTACAGCTCACACGTATTAGCGAAACGCTATCAGGTCAGCAACTGAACCTAAATGACGATTTTAGCGCTCAGAATCAAGGTGCGCTCACGGTTGAGAACACCGGCGATGGGGTGTTGCCAGAGGGTGAAGCAGCGAGTGGTGAGAGCGGAGTTATTACGGTGACGCCGATAGGTTTAACTAATAACCCAGACATTCAAGTCAGTGGCACCAGTACAAATATGGCAGGGCAAACTGCGACTGTGACATTGATCACGGCTAATGGTGTTTCGATTGAGCAGACAGTGGTTATTGATGATGGCGGGCAGTGGCAAGTGGTGTTCTCTGATGAGGTAGTAGACGGTGCGTTCGAAGTGACTGTTACGGCCACCGATCCTCAGGGAAACACTGTGGTGGGAACAACGTCAGGGGAGCTTGACACCACAGCCCCCGTTATTGTTATCGCTACACCTATAGGTGAAGATGACCCGACGCCAGCTATTTCGGGGAGCAGCGATTTAGAGGCTGGATCAGCAGTGAATGTGCTCATTACAGATGCAGCAGGCGCTATCCAAACACTGGTCGCTACTGTGGGGGAGGACGGCACTTGGCAAGTGCAAGTGACGCAACCATTGGTGCAAGGGGAGTTCAGTGTTGTTGCTAGCAGCACTGATGAAGCAGGGAATATTGGCCAGGCGCAGGCACAGGGCAGCTTTAATGGTGACACTGACCTAGAGAGTTTAACTATTGATATCGCTGCGATTGGCACCACAAACGACAGTACGCCGAGTCTAGCGGGCAGCACGGATGCCCCTGATGGCAGTGTGATCACTATCACTGTCGTTGACGCTTTGGGAAATGAGCAGAGTATAACCACGACAGCTGTTGCCGGTCAGTGGCAAATTGATGTGGCTCAGCCATTGGCCGAAGGCGAATTCTCAGTGACCGCATCTGTAGCGGCGGGTGGCTTAGAGGCCAGTGACTCAGAGTCTGGTTTATTGGACAGCCAAGCGCCCAGTATAGTCATTGACTCTTTAGCAACCATCAGTGATAACACCCCAATAATCAGTGGCAGCAGTGATGAAATCGGCGCTACCGTCAACATATTGGTTACTGATGCGGCGGGAGTTGCGCAAAGTTTAACGGCTGTCGTCCAGGCAGATGGTAGCTGGCAGGTGGAGGTGCCACAGGCGCTGGCTGAGGGAGAGTTTGAGGTACAGGCTAATGTCACTGATGTGGCAGGTAATAGCGCCAGCGATACCGAGCAAGGAGTTATAGATGTCAGTGCGCCGGAGTTAACGATAGATTCTCCTGCGATTACCAATGACACAACCCCCATTATTACTGGCACCAGTAGTGAAGTTGGGGGCACCGTTATTGTGATTGTCTCTGATGCTGAAGGCAATCGACAAACATTAGAAGCGACCGTTCAGCAAGATGGTAGCTGGCAGGTGCAAACTCAACAACCGCTAGGTGAGGGTGTTTACCAAGTGCAGGCGAGTGTGGTTGATGCATCCGGCAACAGTACCAGTGATACTGCTCAAGGTGAGGTGGATACTACAGCGCCGAGCCTAACCCTGACTCCTTTGGGAGTCACGAACGATCCCACCCCAGTGATTTCCGGAATAAGTGATGAAATAGGAGCAACGATAGCGGTCGAAGTGGTTGATGCGAATGGCACAACTCAGTCATTCACTGCTGTGGTGCAAAGCGACGGAAGTTGGCAAGTTGAGGTGCCGACAGAGCTTGCTGAAGGGGGATACCAAGTTGAGGCCAGTGTGAGCGATGAAGCTGGAAACAGCACATCAGCAACGGCAAGTGGAACAATTGATACCAATGCTCCCGATTTGAGCATCGACCCGCTATCACCCACCAATGATGTAACACCAACGATTTCAGGTTCTAGCAGTGCAATAGGTGCCGCAGTAAATTTGACTCTCACCGATGCAAATGGGCAGATACAAACCGTAACAGCGGTGGTGGCGGCAGATGGTAGCTGGCAGGTGGAGGTGCCACAAGCGCTAGCTGAGGGGGTGTTTACCGTTTCAGCGAGTGTTACTGATGCCCAAGGAAATGAAGCGCAGGCAAATACCCAAGGGCAAATAGATGTTACGGCTCCGACGCTCAGTATTGACCCGCTTGGAGCGCAAAGTGATACCACGCCTATTATTTCCGGTGTTAGTTCGCAAGTGGGCGCAAGCGTGGTTATCGAGGTCACCGATAGCGATGGTACGACGCAAACGTTAACAGCAGTGGTGCAAAGCGATGGTCGCTGGCAGGTAGAAGCCTCCCAGCCGTTGGCTGAAGGGGATTATACTGTACTTGCATCAGTGACTGATGAAGCAGGGAATAACACCCAAGCGTCAGCGCAGGGCAGTATTGATGCCAGCGCACCGGATTTGACCATCGACAACCCGGGTATAGGCAATGACACGACTCCAATCATTACTGGCAGTAGTTCTGAGGTTGGAGCAACGGTGGCTATTACCGTGGTCGATGCCAGCGGTAATACCCAGACGGTTCAGGCGACGGTGCAAGATGATGGCACTTGGAGTGCGTCGCTCGCCACGCCTTTAGCTGAAGGGCAATACACTATCACCGCCGAAGTCAGTGACAATGCCGGTAACCAAGCGAATGATCAAGTCCAAGGTGAAGTGGATATTACAGCACCCTCTGTGACAATTTCGCCCGTTGGCAGTGTGAATGATGAAACCCCTGTAATTAGCGGCAGTGCTGAAGGCAACGAGGGAGATGTTGTATCAATTACCGTAGTTGATGCCAGCGGAGATAGTCAGAGTTTTACGGCACTGTTAGCCGGTGATGGCAGTTGGACAGCTGAGGTGCCCACTGCACTTGCTGAGGGGGATTTTGATATTACCGCCAGCATTACTGATGCTGCGGGAAACGAGGGCACCGACAATGAATCTGGTACTGTTGATACTGCTGGCCCAGGGATCACGATTGATCCCGTAGGAGTGATAAGCGATGCCACTCCTGTTATTTCTGGTATATCGGCGGGCGCTGCGCCTGGAGCCGTGGTGTCAATAGTCGTGGTTGATGCCCTTGGCAATGTTCAGAACTTGAGCGCCACAGTCGGCGCAGACGGTACATGGAGCGCAAACGTTGGTGCAGCGCTGGCAGAAGGAGAGTTTACTATCACAGCCAGCGTTGACGATGGAGCTGGCAACACCTCAACGGATTCTGAGACAGGGGTTATCGATACTCTTGCTCCAAGTGTTGAGATTGACCCACTCGAGCTCACTAACGACAACACGCCCCTTATTTCTGGGGGCTCAAGCGAGGCGAACAGCCAATTAACACTTATCTTTACTGACTCTCAAGGGAACAGTCAAAGCGTAATCACTACCACTGATGCCAATGGGAATTGGCAGGTATCCGCTCCTTCAGCGTTAGCCGATGGTACTTATACCGTAGCCGCGACCATTGTTGATGATGCAGGCAATACGGGTACTGATTCTCAGAGTGCTGTAATTGATACCATTGGCCCTGAGTTGACCATAGTGCCATCGTTTCTGTTAGGTAATCTTGTTTCCTTGTCTGGTACTTCGGATTTGCCCGCAGGCAGTGAGGTCACCATCACAGAGCACCTCGTCGGAGGAGGGATTGGTGCAACGTACACAGCGATCACCGATGCGGATGGCAATTGGACTTTAGTTAATTTGACGGTGCCGCTTCTGACATTAGCCTATGTGACTGCGTCAGCCTCTGATGCCGCTGGTAATTCGACCACCATCAGTACACTCGATTTTGATAATGAACCGCCTGTCCTTAGCATTGATACCCTTGGCTTAACTAATGACAGCACGCCAGTTATCAGTGGCACAACGGATGTGGCTGATGGCACCGTGGTAGAGGTGATAGTGACCGATGCGTTCGGTGACCAGCAAACCCTGCAAGCGTCTACCTCAAATGGCAACTGGTCTGTGGCTGTGCCTACGGCGCTGGCTGAAGGTGGTTTTACTGTAGCAGCGGCAGTACGTGATGACGTTGGCAATCTAACCGAAGTGAGCGCAACCGGCGAGGTGGATACCACCGCCCCTAGTCTAAGCGTGAACGTGCCAGCAAATGGCAATGACAATACCCCGCTTATCTCAGGGACCAGTGATGAAATAGGTGCCACTGTCTCTGTCACAGTCACTGACGGCAATGGTGATAGCCAGAATATTTCAACCGTTGTCGCAGCCGATGGCACCTGGGCTGTGACGCCTTCAGCGTTATCTGACGGCACCTTCTCCGTGAGTGCAACGATAATGGATGATGCGGGCAATACCACCACAGTGTCTAACACCGGAAGTATTGATACTCAAGGAGTGAGTGTCACCCTTGATCCATTAGGGTTAGGGAACGATGCCACACCGCTGCTGAGCGGTACATCGAGTGAAATAGGCAGGGAAGTGAGTATTAGTGTGCTGGATAACAACGGTGATACTTACACACTCAGTGCGACGGTAGACGGCAGTGGTAATTGGTCGGTGCCTGCCCCCAGCCTAGCTGAAGGAGATTACACCGTAACCGTCAGTGTTTCTGATGCTGCTGGCAATAGCAGCAGTGCAAGCGACACTGGCACCATAGATACCATTGCACCGACCGTAAGCATTGATCCAAGCAGCGTGGCACTAACTAATGACAACACCCCGCAAGTCAGTGGCTCCTCAAATGAAGCGAATGCTCAGGTGAGTGTGCAATTTGTGGATGATGCGGGCACTATCCACACGGTGACCACCAACACAGATAACAACGGTGATTGGTCTATTAGCGCCAGCGCAGTACTGGTCGATGGTCAATATACGGTGACCGCACGTGTTACCGACCAAGCGGGAAATACCGGCAGTGCTGTGGATAGCGGTATCATAGATACAACTCCCATTAGCTTTGAGGTCACTGATTTTGACCCCGGCATTTTGGGTTTAGTGCTACCGTCAGCGGAAGGCACAGCACCTGCAGGTACAGAGATCTACATTATTGGCTCTAGCCTGCTAGGTGTAGGGCTAGCTGGCATCGACCTTGATGTGTTAAGCACGTACCCCAGCACGACGACTGACGGTGATGGCAACTGGCAGTACACTCTATCTTTATTAGATGTTGATTTACTTAGCGGTGAAGATTATTACTTCGTGACTATTGATGATGCCGGCAACTACCTCGTAAAAGACACTGACAATCAAGAAGTGGAGCGCGGCTCAATTTATGACAATGCTACTGCGGATGAGACGTCGGAGGCCAGTGTGGCAAGCGAAGATGATTTGGCCTTCGAATCAGGTGAGCAAAGCCATTATGCCAGTGTTGAAACTCTGGATTATGAGGCTGTAAGCTTGAGCTTAAATGGCGAGCAGTTTACCGAGTTTAACCAAGTAAAAGAAATCACAGTCAATGCCGAGCAAACTATCAGTGAATCGGGCTTGTTAGGCGCTGAGTCTATTTTGGATAATCCCGATGAGGCAGAAGAGGTATTAGCTCAATTTGATGATTTAGCCTCAGAGCAAACAATAACGAGCGAGGAGCATGGCTTTGGAGGAGCCTCACATTATGCCACTGTTGGCGATGATGAAGTGATCAAAGCAATGCTGGATAGCTCGGGCAAAGGCGAATTATAAGAGATAAAAAGGGAGCTTAGGCTCCCTTTTTCGAATCAATATTTAGCTTAGTAGGTTCAGGCTTTTAAATTCTTTACGATTTTATTTTCGCTGCGGTCAATCCCACCATCGGCAGCATAGGTTAATGAACTTGGTGCGCCGATAAGAATATCTTTGAGTTGTTTGACGGTGAGCTGAGCATTGTGAGCAGCCTGAGCATTCACTTGATTTTGCTGTTTGCACTTTAGCAATAAAGTCTGTGCATGCTCTATCATCTCTTGGTGCGGCGCTAATACCTCTTGCTCTTGCGCTTTTAATAGCTGAGCAATGTGCTGGTCTTGTTGCTGAATTTGAACAAGCGCCTGTTCTTTTTTAGGCGTTAATTCCTTCAGCTCATCACCACTGCGCCCGGCAATAGCGCTCAGCTCATCTTCAAGTAGTTGTAGCAAGTCTTGTAAACTTGAGAGCTGTTGGCCGAGAGCCACACTAAGTGCCGAATCAGCCATACAAATCGAACTCAAACGCAGCGATGTTTTTAGCAAGCTTTTCGCTATCTACTTGATATTTGCCTTCACTGATAGCTTGCTTTAATTCGTCAACCTTTTGTTGATCGAACCCTGATGAGCGCTCAGCTTTTTCTTGCAAAGACTTCATTTGCTTTGCTTGTGGCGTAAGGCTTACTGAGTCTACTGCAGCCTTCGTACTGGCTTTTGCATTTGCCTCATTACCTTGCGTTTGCGTTTGGTTGAGCTTTTGTTGCTCCACTTTATTTTGTGGTGTGTTGTACACCGAGCCTTGCTGGCCTTTGTTGACTTGATTCACCATCACTAATTACCTAAGCTATATTGACCTTTGCACTGTTTATCGGCCATTCTAGCCAATACTTTAGCATAAAATTTAAATATTAACCGCCACGGTTTCCACTGCTGTTACTTTGGCATTGATCAGCCGGCCAGACTTTACATTACGCACGCGAATATTATCACCGACACCGCCATCTTCTAGCGCTTCTCCAGATGTTTTTATAGTGAGTCCGTTAAAGCGGGCAATAATGCTCACATTATCGCCCTTACACACCATACACAACTGATTCATACTAATTGGCAATCCTCTGCGAATACTGCGTTTACTGCGGCTGCCGACAATAACTTCTGGCTGCTCTATGTAGCGAGCGCGAACAAAATGTTGCGGACGCTGCTCCGTAGTTAAATCATCAGCACTAATAATTTGCCCACGGGCAATGTGATCATTGGCGACCACGATAGTAGAGAGCTTACTGATGCGTACATGGACATACTGACTCCAAAGAGCAGGACTTGGGCACTTAAGTTTTACTGTTACCTGCCGATTAAATGGCGGAGCGCTAGCCGTAGAGGCTTGCGGTGTTACTGCACACTCTCTGGGACCTATGCGCGCATCTAAGTCCATCGCTTGCACTCGCAGCTCTTGATCGGGCTGAATCTGCGCTTGCTCTGTGATGTATTGCTCAGCAAGCGTTTGCAAAGCGTGGCGATCATAGCGCTGTTGTTGGCCGTTGTTTGCCTCAGCCGTTGAGCTTATTAATACACCGGCTATTAACCATAAGCTTTGGAAAAGTTGAATTTTTTTGAACATACTCACCATGTTTCGACTATGCTTATTGGGTAAAACAGGGTATAACTACGAAGCGTCAAAAACTGGGCGTTCTAGCGTAGTTATACTAACGTATGAAGCTAAGAAGCAAAATGCGTTCCTATTTGGCGCGAGTGTGCGAAGTTGTAAATTAATGCTAGGAGAATCCGATGGCTGGCATTTTAGATTCTGTCAATCAACGAACCCAACTTGTGGGTCAAAACCGCCTTGAATTATTGCTGTTTAAACTAAAAGGACGCCAGCGGTTCGGGATCAACGTTTTTAAAGTTAGAGAAGTCCTTCAGTGTCCACCACTAACAAATATGCCGAAAACGAATTCTTATATTCGTGGGGTAGCGCATATTCGTGGACAAACCATTTCTATCATCGATTTGTCTATGGCTGTAGGCGGTCCGGCCATCACTGATATTGAAAATTGCTTTATTATTATCGCCGAATATAACCGCTCTGTGCAGGGGTTTTTGGTGGGTGGCGTTGAGCGTATCGTCAATATGAACTGGGAAAAGATTATGCCACCGCCGTCAGGTGCGGGGCGTTATTCATACCTTACCGCAGTGACTGAGATTGATGACGAGCTCGTAGAAATCTTGGATGTCGAAAAAATTCTTGCAGAGATCAGCCCTGTTAATACCGAGGTCAGTGAGGGCATTGCCTCAGATGGCGAGATGCAGAAAGATCTCGGTGAGCGTATTGTGTTTATTGCCGATGACTCTGCCGTGGCGCGTAATCAAGTAAAACGGGCGCTGGAGCCTCTCGGGGTGCAAACTGAGCTGGCGAAAAACGGTAAAGAGGCCCTGTTGCGATTAAAAGAAATAGCGAAGCTCGACTGCAAAGATGATATCACTGAGCGAGTGGCGTTACTGATATCGGATGTGGAAATGCCAGAGATGGACGGCTATACCTTAACAGCAGAGGTCAAAGCGGATCCGAAGCTGGCACCATTGCATGTGATACTGCACACCTCTTTAAGTGGCGTATTTAACCATGCGATGATAGAAAAAGTTGGGGCGGATGATTTTATTGCCAAATTTAACCCCGACGAACTGGCTACAGCAGTTAAAAAGTGGGTGCATTGTGATTAATGCCGCCTTGTCTTGTAACCGCTTCAAGTGAGTTAGGTGAGAGTAATTTGGAAAATAAGCATTTAGAGCTCGGTGAATACAACCAGTTTCGTGCATTTTTAGAACAGCAGTGTGGCATTGTGCTGGGTGATAACAAACTTTACTTAGTTAAAAGTCGCTTGGCTCCGCTGATGGCTCGCTTTAGCGTTGAATCTTTGTCGCAGCTGGTTAGCAAAACGTTGAGTCCGCATGAGCGGCAACTTCGTGCCGCTGTTGTTGATGCCATGACCACCAATGAAACATTGTGGTTTCGCGACTCTTATCCGTTTGAATTATTGAAGACAAAGCTCTTACCTGAGTGCAAAGATTTACGTCGGCCGGTAAAAATTTGGTCGGCGGCCAGTTCTTCAGGGCAAGAGCCCTACTCAATAGCGATGTCAGTGGCCGAATATCAACAGTCTCGCCCAGGTCAACTGTCCTCGGGAGCGCAAATAATAGGTACGGATATATCTAATACCATGCTCGATATTTGTAAAAATGCTGAGTATGACTCATTGGCATTGGCTCGGGGGCTCAGTGCTGAAAGACGCAAAAAGTTTTTTAGCGATAGTGGCAACGGTATGGCTAAAGTTAATGACAATGTAAAACGTATGGTGAGCTTTCGCCATTTGAATTTATTGGATTCATATGCGTTGCTGGGTAAGTTTGACATTATCTTTTGTCGCAACGTCCTTATTTATTTTTCTCCGGAAGTAAAAGCCAAGATCATTGGTCAATTCGCGCAAGCGCTGAATCCTAAGGGGTATTTGTTTTTAGGAGCGAGTGAATCAATGACAGGCTTGAGTACCGAGTTCGATATGATCCGTTGCAATCCCGGTATCATCTACCAAAAAAAGTCCTAAATACATAGCCTTACAATCTATGGTCTAAAAATTGCTGTAGCCCCTCTAAGAGAGTCAAAAATTTGGAGAGGCTATGGCTATCAGTTTTGATAAAGCATTTGGTATTCATCCCCAAGCAATGCTCGTTCGCTCGCAAAGGGCTGAGCTATTGGCGTCGAATATTGCCAATGCAGACACCCCTGGCTATAAAGCGAAAGACATTGATTTTGCCAGCGCGTTAAAAGCGGCAAACAATCGGCAGTTAAGCGGCAATAGCTTAGCTCGCACCCATCCGGAACACCTCCAAGCAAGTACCCAAATGAGTATGGGTGAAGCAAAATTTCGTGTTCCAAATCAACCAGATACAGGCGATGGTAACTCTGTTGATGTACAGGTGGAACGGAACTTGTATACACAGAACGCTATAGAGTATCAGGCCAGCTTACGCTTTATGAACGGCAAGATTTCCGGTCTTAAGAAAGCCCTAGGTGGTCAAGGAGCATAATCATGAGTTTATTTAACGTTTTTGATGTTTCTGGTTCGGCCATGAGTGCGCAAAACGTGCGCTTAAATACCACGGCCAGCAACTTAGCAAACGCAAACTCGGTTAGCTCCTCAGTGGAGCAGACATATCGCGCTCGCCAACCTGTTTTCGCTGCTCAGCTGCAGCAAGCGGTAGGCAAACAGCAAGGTGAGTCTGTGGGAGTGAAAGTGCTGGGTGTAGTCGAGAGTGACAAACCGTTGCAAATTGAATACAACCCAGGTCACCCGATGGCGGATGAGAACGGCTATATCTATAAACCCAATGTCAATGTGGTTGAGGAAATGGCCAATATGATTTCGGCGTCACGCTCCTATCAAACGAATGTGCAAATAGCCGACTCTGCTAAGCAAATGCTAACGAGAACGTTGCAGCTTGGTAAGGGTTAAAGCGAGGATAGAGCATGAACAATAATGTGCAATCAGCAACGGGTCTAGGCTCCCTGTATTGGGATAACCAAAATAAGGCGCCGGAAGAAAAGAGCGATGAGCTCACCCAGGAAGATTTTTTCAGCTTGCTGACTCAGCAGTTGTCCTATCAGGATCCGAGCAAACCTGCGGATAATGACCAGATGATTGCGCAGATGACTAATTTCACCATGGCTGAGGGGATCTCAAAGCTCAATGAGAATTTTAACTCTTTGGCTGCGTCAATGACATCTAACTCGGCGCTGCAGGCGTCAACACTAGTCGGGAAAAAGGCATTGTTGGAGTCTGAAACTATCGAGTTGTATAGCGGTGAAGTGAGTAAAGGGACTGTTCTTGCTAAAGAGCCTGTTGATAATTTAAGCCTCACTATCAAAGACGATAAAGGTCAGGTGGTTGAGGTGGTTGATTTAGGCTCGCAACCTGCTGGTGCAATTCGCTTTGAATGGGACGGTTTAGACAAAGACGGCAATCCGTTTCCTCCCGGTGAGTACGACATTGTGGCAGAGGGCAGCATCAATGGTGAATACAGCTCTTTACCTATGGCGACATTCAAAAATATTGAAAGCGTTAATATCAACGGCGCGAATGGGATCATCGTGAACACCAAAGAGGGCGCAGTGAAGCTCGCTGAGGTGGCTGAGATTTCAGTGTAAAGCATTTGCCTGCGGGCAGTTATTACGAAGAGGTGAAACATGAGTTTCAATATCGCTTTAACAGGGTTGGCGGCAGCCCAAAAAGATTTAGATGTGACCGCAAACAACATTGCGAACGTCAATACCACAGGTTTTAAAGAATCCCGCGCAGAGTTTGCTGATGTGTATGCGGCATCAGTATTCAGCGGCGGTAAAACGAAGAACGGTGACGGTGTGCAAACCACCATGGTCGCGCAGCAGTTTCACCAAGGTTCTTTAAAGTTCACGTCAAATGCACTGGATTTAGCGATTACCGGTGAAGGTTATTTTGCTATGGCTGACGATTTAGCTTCGCAAGATTTTACCTATACGCGTGCTGGGGCGTTCAAGCTGAATGATGATAACTTCGTAGTCGATGCTAAAGGTAACTTACTGCAAGGTTTCCCAACGGATCCGGTAACCGGTGATACCACTTCGGTGAGCTTGAGTACGGCCAACCCGATTCAAATACCTGATTCATCAGGCTCTCCAAATGCGACAGATAATGTCTACAGTTCATTTAACTTGGATGCGGGTGCCACCGTCCCAACGGTAACGCCATTTAACCCAAATGACTCAGCCACCTATAATTCGTCAACATCAACAACGGTCTACGACTCTCTGGGTGAGCCCCACGTGCTGCAGTTTTTCTTTGTAAAAACGGCCTCTAACGAATGGGATGTGCGCGCCACCGTCGATGGCACTGAAGTTGATAACGCGGGTAACGCAGGTGCAGGCCCCATCACCCAGTTTACTTTTGATGCAGCAGGTTTACCATTACAAACTGATGGTACGCCCAACACCGGTGCGACGTTTAACCCTATGACGCTATCGGGTGCCAACCTGAGCGCCAGTGGTATTCTGACCAACGGGGCCCAGTTTAATGATATTAACTTAAACTGGCGTGATGAAGCTGCGACGGGTAACAAGCTCCCAACCCAATTCTCTAGCCGCTTCGAGGTGAAGGCGTTGGAACAAGATGGTTCGACCGTGGGCCGCTTATCTAATATTGAAATCGGTAGTGATGGTAAGTTAGTTGCCTCATATAGTAATGGCGACTCTACCTTCTTAGGTCAGGTAGCGATGGTCCGTTTCCCTAACTCTCAGGGCTTGCAGCAGGTAGGTAATACCAGTTGGAAAGAAAGCTTAGACTCTGGTGAGCCCATCGCCGGTGAGCCAGGAACCGGGACCTTGGGCACGATTAATTCCGAAGCGTTGGAGCAATCGAATACCAACCTTACTAATGAGCTAGTTGATTTAATCAGTGCACAACGAAACTTCCAGGCTAACTCTCGGGCGTTAGAGGTGAACTCAACGCTGCAACAGAATATCCTGCAGATCCGATAAGAAAAATCCTACTAGGCCACCTTTTGGTGGCCTTTTTTCATCCCTCTAGTCTCTCCTTTTAAATAACTCCTTTCTCTTGGTATCAATCTTGCTTTAGTCAATATAACGACGATTTTAAGGAGCAAGCCAATGGACAAGATGCTGTACATTGCCACCTCAGGAGCTAAGCAAAGCCTATTGGGGATGGGGGTTAAAAGTAACAACCTTGCCAACGCCAACACCACAGGCTTTAAAGCCGATATCGCTCAGGCACGCTCGATGCAGGCCTTTGGTGAAGGGCTGCCGACACGCGTTTTTGCTCTGCAAGAACGGGCAGGGACCAACACCACAGCCGGTGGTATTTCTGAAACCGGTCGCGATTTAGACATTGCTATGAGTGAGCACGGTTGGCTGACGGTATTAGATGATGCTGGCAACGAGGCCTATACCAAAGCCGGTTCATTGAAAATGACCCAAGAGGGGATGCTACTCGATAGAGATGGCCGTCAAGTTGTTGGCGAAGGGGGGCCTGTAATCCTGCCTGTTCCGATTGAGAAAATAAGTTTCAGCAAAGACGGCACCATTCAAGTTCGCCCTCAAGGTGCACCGGCCAACTTTCTTGAAGAAGTGGACAGATTGCAAATCGTTGAGGCCACAGGGCATCAGGTGGAAAAGGGCAACGACGGTCTGTTTCGGCCCGTAAATGGCCAACAACTTGATGTTTCTGAAAATGTCTCAATCATGTCAGGGGCTCTCGAGATGTCGAATGTCAATCCTGTGCATGAAATGGTCGATATGATCAGCCATCAACGTCAGTTTGAATTACAAGTCAAGCTAATGAAAACCGCCGAAGAGAATGACCAGCGTGCTGAGTCATTGCTACGGATTATGTAACATTAGCGAGGAGTCACTACTATGAACCCAGCATTGTGGATCAGTAAAACCGGGCTTGACGCCCAACAGACCGATATTTCGGTTATTTCCAACAACTTGGCTAATGCCAGCACGGTCGGTTACAAGAAAAGCCGCGCCGTGTTTGAAGATTTGTTGTATCAAAATATCAACCAACCTGGCGGGCGCTCTTCACAAGATACAGAGATGCCTTCGGGGTTGATGCTTGGCGCCGGTGCCAAAGTGGTTGCTAACCAGAAGAATTTCTCCCAGGGCAATATGCTAAGCACGGAGAACTCCCTCGACTGGATGGTTCAAGGACAAGGCTTTTTTGAGGTGTTGCTCCCTGATGGCAATATTGCTTACAGCCGTAATGGTCAATTCACGACCGACGAAGACGGTCGTATCGTCACCAGTGGTGCTGGTTTTCCGGTGCAACCAGAAATGAACGTGCCCGATGACGCGCAGTCTATTACTGTGTCGCAAGACGGAGAGGTTTCGGTGCGCGTAGCCGGGCAGGCGGACAATGTAGTGATTGGTCAGTTGGTGATCAGTGACTTTATTAATCCATCAGGGCTTGAACCTATGGGCCAAAACCTTTACACCGAAACCGCTGTCAGTGGCGCTCCGGTGCAAGGTAACCCGGGAGTAGACGGCTTGGGTATTATTGTTCAAGGAGCATTGGAAACCTCGAACGTCAATGTGACCGAAGAGCTGGTCAACTTAATTGAGACACAGCGTGTTTATGAGATGAACTCTAAAGTGATTTCATCTGTAGACCAGATGCTCAGCTATATTAATCAGCAGCTATAAGTGGGGGCATTATGATTAGGCCAATTGCACTATCAATTACTTTTGTACTTGCTACAGGGTGTGTTTCTACACAAAACTCCCATGTTGTCGAAAACGACCCTTACTATGCGCCGATGTATCCGCAGGAAGCAACACAAAACATGACCCAAAGTGGCGGCCTTTTCAATCCCGTATTGGCGAACGATTTGTATGCCGATAAGAAAGCGTTGCGTACTGGAGATATCATTACTGTGGTACTGCGTGAGTCAACGCAAGCATCAAAAACGGCGAAAACAGAAACTGACAGGGAGACTGAGCTGGGGTTAGAGCCGGTTATTGGTTTAGGCGGCAATCCGGTCAATATCGGTGGAGATAGCATTCAAATGGGTGTGAACTCAGATGCTTCGTTCACCGGCGACGCTAAATCTAATCAATCCAACAGTTTGTCAGGCAATATTTCCGTGAACGTGATGCGCGTGCTGCCCAATGGTAATTTGGTGATTCGTGGCGAAAAGTGGTTAACGCTTAATACTGGCCAGGAGTTTATTCGCTTAGAAGGCATTGTTCGCCCAGCTGACGTGAGCTCCGAAAACACAGTAGAAAGTAGCCGTATCGCTAATGCGCGTATTCAATATTCTGGCAAAGGCGAGCTGCAAGAAACGCAAAGTGCCGGTTGGCTATCACGGTTCTTTATGAGCACTTTGTTCCCATTCTAAGGAGTCCAGTCATGAAATGGTTAAACCTTATCGTGTTCTGCATGGCGTTGACTAGCTGGCAAAGTTTTGCCGAGCGTGTCAAAGATGTGGCCATGGTTGAGGGCGTACGTAGTAACCAATTAGTGGGTTATGGTCTGGTTGTGGGTCTGCCTGGCACGGGAGAGAAGAGCCGCTTTACCGAACAAAGCTTTAAAGCGATGTTGAATAACTTTGGCATTACTTTGCCGGCCAACCTTAAGCCTAAGATTAATAATGTTGCAGCGGTTGCCGTTCATGCGGATATGCCGGCGTTTATCAAACCCGGCCAGAGTATGGATGTCACTGTATCTTCAGTAGGCAGTGCCGAGAGCCTACGCGGTGGTACCTTATTGCAAACCTTTTTAAAAGGTGTCGATGGTAATATTTATGCTATTGCTCAAGGTAGCTTAGTTGTTAGTGGATTAGGCGCGCAAGGGCTTGATGGCTCACGTGTGGTGGTCAATACGCCAACTGTGGGTCGAATTCCTAATGGCGGCATTGTCGAGCGCGCGATCCCGAGTCCCTTTACCCAAGGGGATTACATTACCTTTAATCTTAATCGCCCTGACTTTACTACCGCGAAGCGCTTGTCCGATACCATTAATAATCTTGTCGGGCCGAATACCGCAATGGCAATGGACGCCGCGTCAGTGCGCGTAACTGCCCCACGTGATGTTTCGCAACGAGTTGCTTATTTATCGACGCTGGAAAACCTTGAATTCACTCCTGCCGATAATGCTGCGAAAATCATTGTCAACTCCCGTACTGGCACCATAGTGATTGGCAAAAATGTTAAGTTGCAGCCAGCGGCTATTACTCATGGCGGGCTCACAGTGACCATCGCCGAAAATGCAGAAGTGTCGCAGCCCAATGCATTGGCCGAGGGTGAGACGGTGGTGACCAATCAAAGTATTATCGATGTGCGTGAAGACGACTCGCGTGCCTTTGTTTTTGACCCCGGGGTGAGTTTAGATGATCTTGTGCGCGCGATTAATGAAGTGGGCGCCGCACCGGGAGATTTAATGGCCATTCTTGAGGCGTTAAAAGAGGCTGGTGCTATTAATGGTCAGTTGGTGGTCATTTAAATCTGATACTGCAACCGCAAACCCCAGGTGCCCAAAGCCTTGGGGTTTGCTGTTTTTATAGCCACCTAAGTTCTTGTTAATCAGAACGATAAAGTCAGTGGTACGTTTTTTGCTTTAGTTTTTGCATCTAGTCATAACTTTGTCAGTCTTATGGATGCTAACCAACTGCAAACGCAAAGCGTCTTCGATCTCAATAGCTTAGATAAGCTTCGTCAAGATGCGTTAAAACAGCCTGCCGGCAGCGACGGCGAGCGCGAGGCCCTAAAGCAAGCAGCGCAGCAGTTTGAGTCTATCTTTACGCAAATGCTGCTCAAAAGCATGCGCAAAGCCAATGAAGCCTTCGAAGATGAAGACAGTCCGTTTAATGCCAGCAGCGTTAAATACTTCCAAGACATGCATGATCAGCAGCTCTCCAGTGAGTTATCGGCGAATGGCTCATTGGGCTTGGCCGATTTGATTGTGCAACAGTTATCGCCACAAAAAGACAGCTATATGCCTGCGTCAGCTTTGCGGGATGCACGATTAAACAACGCGCAAGTGAAAACCCAAGAACAACACACTGAGGCATCTCCTATCGCTCACAAAGCCGATTTCGCCAATGCCAAAGAGTTTGTCGAAGGGGTGTGGGACGTTGCCCGTGAAGCGGCCGGTAAAATCGGTGTGCATCCCGGTGTTATGGTTGCTCAAGCTGCATTGGAAACTGGTTGGGGCAAGCACATTATTAAAACTGCGAGCGGTGAAAGTTCGAACAATTTATTTAATATCAAAGCGCACCGTGACTGGCAGGGGGAAGCGACTGTAAAACCAACATTAGAGTATGAAGGAGGAGTTGCGGTTCAGCGCAAAGAACCGTTCCGAGTGTATGACTCTATTAAGCAAAGTTTCGATGATTTTGTCTCATTTTTGAAAACTAATCCCCGTTACCAGCAGGCTTTAGATGTGGCCGATAAGCCTCATCAGTTTATCGACGCTATACAACAAGCTGGCTACGCCACCGATCCACAGTATGCAGAGAAAATTAAACGCGTGTTAGGACAAAGCGAATTACGTGCCCTAGCCGGTGATCTGCTAAGGCAAGGAGAGTAGATCATGTCATTTAACCTACTAAACATTGCCAGTTCAGGCATTCGTGCCAATACCGAGCTGCTTAATACTACCAGTAAAAATATTGCCAACATTAATACCGAAGGCTACGTGCGCGAGCGTACAGAGCATGGCACCACCTTCGACAATCAGGTTGGCCGTGGACAAACCTATCGTCTGCTCAATGAGTTTGCACAACAGCAACTCAATAGAGACACCTCTAATCGCTCCTTCTTTGAGCGCTTTATGGAGGAAGCACAGCGTATTGATAGCCAGTTTTCCGAGGAGTCTAATAGCCTGTCTACGCAAATCAATGGCATGTTTAATAATTTGCAAGAGGCGCTGAATCAGCCCTCTAACAACGTTACCCGCTCGTTGTTCTTCACCAACGCGGAAAACTTTGTTAATCAGATGGATAGGTTGTCAGGAATTGTATCGCAACAAAAGAGTGTGGTGAATGATCAGCTTGGGATCCTTGCTGATGAAGCCAATGGCTTAATTGAGAAAATTAGTGAGCTGAATAACCAAATTACGGCTGTTCATGGCAAGAAAGATCAAGCTGATGCCAGCTCGGTCTATAACGAGCGCGACAAAGCGATTAAAGATCTTTCAGAGCTAATGAACCTAGAAACACTCGATGGGCCTCATGGTGAAAAATTGGTGTTCATGTCTACAGGTGAAGCTTTGGTTATGGAAAATGGTAGCTTTAACTTGTTCTCGTTAAATGGCGATCCAGATCCGAATCTTAAGGAACTTCGCCTTGATGTGACCTCCGGACAAGCCAATAGCTTAGAGGTTGATACCAACAGCTTAAAAGGTGAGATTGGTGGCCTGCTGGCTTATCGAGACGAGGTACTCATACCGGCGCAAAATCAGCTGGGGCAAATGGGCTTATCATTGGCCGACGCCTTCAACCAGCAAAACCGCTTGGGGATGGACGCCAACGGTGAAATAGGAGGTGATCTGTTCACTTTGCCCACCGTCAACGGCTTACCATTCGCCGCTAATGCGGGGTCGGGCAATTTGCAGGCTGGTTTAGAGCAGGGGATGGGCAAAGAGATTCCGGCAACGGATTTCCGTGTTACCTTTACTTCGCCAACAACCGTAGAGATAGTGCCCCTTAATAATAAAGGTGAGCCTATCGGTACGCCGTCGACGGCCAACGTAACGGCGGGAGTGATAGACTCAACCACAGTAACAAGTGGCGAGTCTTACGGCTTAGATATTGATGTGACAGGTGCGCCAGCGGCGGGAGATAGCTTTGATATCAAGTTAAATGCCTTTGCAGCCAGCAATGTTGGGTTGGCGACCACGCGGCCAGAAAAGCTGGCATTAGCGTCGCCAATTCGCACCGAAACAGCGTTAAATAACGTCAGTGAAGCGGCAATTTCTCCCGGTTCGGTGACTGATATTGTCAACTCAACCGGCATCACTGTGGGCCCGCCGCCAAGCCTAACGAACGGGCCAATCAGCTTGCAAAAAACAGGTAATCCTAACGAGTACACGATTACCGATGGCAATGGTACAACGACTTTTACCATTACACCGCCTGCTGAAAATATGCTCGCTCAAGCAGGAGCACCGTACGCTAACTATGGCTTTGACTTTAATATTGAAGGCAACCCGGCTGCAGGTGATACGTTTAGCCTCGAGTTTAATACCGGGGGTTTTGACGATAACCGTAATGGCCTGGCACTCGCTGGGCTACAAAGCGAAGAGTTAGTGCGAGAAAATGTGCTGAGCAGCGGCAGCGCCGATAATCTCAAAACATTCAACCAGGCATTCGCAGGTATAGTGACTGATATAGGGATTGTAACTAGCCAAGCACAAACCAGTCATGCGGCTTTCTCTGCGTTGGAGGAACAATCGAACGCATGGTATGAGTCGATGTCAGGTGTCAATTTAGATGAGGAAGCGGCTAATTTACTGCGCTTTCAACAAAGTTATGCAGCATCAGCGCGTGTGCTCTCTACAGCACAAACGGTGTTTGATAGCCTGCTTAGCTCCGCGAGGTAAGTAATATGCGTTTATCCAATAATCAAATTTATCAAAAAGGCTTAACCAGTATTTTAGAAAACCAGGTTAAGGTTGCCAAAGCACAAGAGCAGATCAATACGCAAAAGCGTGTGTTAACTGCATCTGATGATCCATCTGCAACAACGCGAGCCATGCTATATGGTGATGCTATTGCTAGTAACGAGCAATACACCAAGAACCTTAATTTGCTCAACAGTCGTTTAGAGACAGAAGACAGTGTCCTTAAAAACATTAAAGACTCTATTCAACGTGCTAATACGCTTACCGTACAGGCTGGTAATGGTGCATTAACAGAGCAAGACCGTAAAGGTTTAGCGGAAGAGTTAAAAGCGATCCAGGCTAACTTGCTTGATTTGATGAATGCCAAGTCTGAAGACGGTAAGTTTATCTTTTCTGGCTATCAAGATAACAACCAGAGTTACCAGTTTAATAGTGCAAGTGGGCGTTACGAGTATGGTGGCGACCAAGGCCAACATAAAGTTACGGTTGCCGAAGGGGTGAGCATTAAATCATCAGACAACGGTTTCGATGTTTTTGAAAAAGTACCCACGCGTTTAAATGTTGACAGCAATATAGCAACGCCCGGCGGCGGTGTGACTTCGGCAACAGTGTATGTGAACGAACAAAACGCTTTTGACCAATTTCATAAACAAAATTACAACTCAGACCCAGCCGCTGGCGCAACCGCCAATACGATGACGGTAGATATCACGGCCGGACCTCCTGATAGCTATCAAATACTACAAGATGGGGCGCCATTAACGCCTGCGGTTACTGGGACCTACACTCCCGGTGAGCCGATTAAGTTTGCTGGTATGGAAATTGATATTCAAGGCGCAGCACCTGGACAGGCGACCTTCGATTTGGCCCCGCCGGGGCGAGACAATGTGCTTAATACCCTTGAAGATTTGATTAATGGGATCACCACACCTGGATTAGGTATTGAGGATTACCAACAAGTTTTGGCCGATGGTTTGGTGCAGTTAAGTAGTGCACAAAACCAGGTATCACTTACCCAAGCAGGTTTAGGCGGACGCCTTAATACGGCTGAACGTATTGAGTTTTCCAACGCCGATGTTGATATTAATAACAAAGAAGCAAAAGCTGATCTTGTTGAAGTGGATATGGCTGAAGCGGTGACCGAGTTAACTCGTCATGAGACTGCACTGCAGGCTTCGCAGGCCACTTTTAACCGCTTGTCGAACTTATCCTTATTCGACTATATCGGTTAGTTGAGATTACTATTTGTGGTTGGGGCCGCAAGGCCCTTTTTTATTTTTTGTTCCTATAACTATTCGCTCTTCTCCTGCCTCAACGTTACCAACTTATAAGTAAAGTTATTAATTTTTATATTTAAATTCATAGTGTTGAAAAAAAGTATAAAAAAATCCTAAAGGAAAAAAGTGCTCGCCCGATAACCTAAGTAACTTAGCAAAACGTCAAAAAACAAGCTTTCGCTTAGTAATTGACAGTTTGAGAGTAAATTCAAAGTTTACTGTGGGAGAAATGACATGGCACTTTATGTAAATACTAACGTAAGTTCACTGAACGCCCAGCGTCAGTTAATGAATTCAGGTAACGAGTTAGATACTTCGTTCCAACGTTTATCATCGGGTTTTCGTATTAATAGCGCAGCTGACGATGCGGCAGGTCTACAAATTAGTAACCGTTTAGGTTCACAAATCATGGGTTTGAACCAAGGTAACCGTAACGCCAATGATGGTATCTCTTTAGCACAAACCGCTGAAGGAGCAATGGATGAGGTTACTAACATGTTTCAGCGTGTTCGTACTTTATCGCAGCAAGCTGCAAACGGCTCTAATACAGATGAAGACCGTTTAGCGTTGCAAGAAGAGATTCGTGCCTTGATGGATGAAGTTAACCGCGTTGCGTCTGATACTACATTTGGTGGTACAAACCTTCTTGATGGCTCGTACAAAGCAAGTTTTCAGGTTGGAGCTGATGCCGCACAGGTTATAGGTTTTAGCATGCAACAGGTAGGCGGTACATCAGGTGACTCGGATCACTCGCTATCTGCAAATGGAGGTTTCACTCTTTCAGGCATTGCAGGCGTCGCGTCAGAAGTAACTTCCAAGGCGATGACAGATGTACTTGGAACTGATGGCATTTCAACGTTGTCATCGATTAATTCCGACTTTGCTCTTACGGATGCAGCATTCTCTAATGTGTTCACTGAGACAGGCATTTCTGTCTCGAGCCAAATGAATGCGCAACTGGTTATGGCTGGTATGGATTCGTTAATTGCGGTAGTGGATAAAAAACGGGCTGAATTGGGTGCGGTACAAAACCGTTTCCAATCAACAATTCGTAACCAAGCAAACATCTCTGAGAACTTGAATGCGGCAAAGTCTCGCATTAAAGATACAGATTTTGCTCAAGAGACCGCAAATCTAACTAAGAACCAGATCTTGCAACAGGCAAGCCAGACCATTCTTAGTCAGGCAAACCAGCGTCCACAGGCAGCATTAAGTCTTCTTGGATAAGTAAAATGAAAAGCGCCCTTGCTGATGGGGTATTGGCAAGGGCGCGAAGTTGGATTTTAAAGCGGAAGCTAATTGCTAAAAAAATCCCAAAGTTGGGCAGGGTGCTACATCCCACCCAACTTCATTCAGTATAAGCAGCTATTATGCCAAAAAGTATAACAATTTTTTGGCACTCGATTTCACTCTCAAACACAAGGGCCGTTACGGCCCTTTTTTCATATTGGCCCACTTATTGCTCATTTACTCTTATACGCGGCTAGCGCGGGTTTTTAACGGCAAATAATTGCCAAGCCCCCTCTGAAAGCGGCGTAAAGGATCCGCCTTAGTGTGGAAACAATTCGCCGCAAGCAGCGGTTAATAACCAAATTGAGAGTGAAAGAGAGGCTATTATGGCTTTATATGTAAATACCAACGTCAGTGCGCTTAATGCACAGCGTCAGTTAATGAACTCTGGTAATGAGTTAGATACCTCGTTTAAGCGCTTGTCTTCTGGCTTGCGTATCAACAGTGCTGCCGATGATGCGGCAGGCTTACAGATTTCAGATCGTCTGCAGTCACAAATCCTCGGTTTAAACCAAGGTAACCGAAATGCCAATGACGGCATCTCCTTAGCACAAACCGCTGAAGGTGCGATGGATGAGGTGACATCCATGTTCCAGCGCATTCGAGTACTGTCTCAACAAGCCGCAAATGGTTCAAACACCGATGAGGACCGCTTGGCGCTGCAAGAAGAAATACGCCAACTTTCTTCTGAAGTAAACCGAGTCGCATCAGATACGACCTTTGGTGGCCAAAATTTACTTGATGGTTCTTATTCTGCAAGTTTCCAAGTTGGCGCAGATGCGGTGCAGGTTATCGGCTTTACCATGAAAAATGTGGGTGGAACGGCTAATAGCTTGTCGGCTGATGGCGGGTTCACTATTTCGGGTATCGCTGGTGTAGCATCAGGTGTTGGCAATAATGCGATGACGGCTATTCTCGGAACTGATGGTGTTTCTACGCTTTCTGGCCTTGACTCTAACTTTGCCCTCACTGACGCTGTTTTCTCTAATGTATTCACAGAAAGTGGAGTGTCCGTGTCCAGCCAGGTTAATGCTCAGCTAGTGATGGCAGGCATGGATTCACTTATCGCGGTTGTTGATAAGAAACGGGCCGAGCTCGGTGCGGTACAAAACCGCTTCCAATCGACGATTCGAAACCAAGCAAACATTTCGGAAAATTTAAGTGCAGCAAAATCACGAATTAAAGACGCAGACTTCGCCATGGAAACTGCAAAGCTAACCAAGAACCAAATTTTGCAGCAGGCAAGTCAGACTATTCTTGGTCAAGCGAACCAGCGTCCGCAGGCCGCACTGAGCTTGCTGCAAGGATAAACTGATACTTAATTCGTATTTTTAAAAAATTATTAAAGCCTCCGTTTTAACTGTCGATAACAGAGCTAGAGAACTGTAACTCTAGTTCTTATCGTGAATCTAAGCTGAATAGGGGTATTTCGCTTAGGTTCATACAATTAAGATAAAGCGGAGGCTAATATGGCTTTATATGTAAATACGAACGTTAGCTCGCTCAATGCGCAGCGTCAGCTAATGAACTCGGGCAATGAGCTTGATACATCTTTTAAGCGCTTGTCCTCAGGGTTTCGCATTAACAGTGCATCTGATGATGCAGCGGGTATGCAAATTTCAAACAGGTTGACGGGGCAGGTCAATGGCCTAAACCAAGGTAACCGAAACGCTAACGATGGTATTTCTTTAGCGCAAACCGCTGAAGGGGCGATGGATGAAGTAACTAACATGTTCCAACGTGTTCGTACCCTAGCCCAACAAGCTGCTAACGGCTCAAACACTGATGAAGATCGTGTAGCGTTGCAGGAAGAAATACAGCAGTTAATGGGTGAAGTTAACCGTGTTGCTTCTGACACTACTTTTGGTGGTCAGAATCTACTTGATGGCAGCTACAAAGCCAGTTTCCAGGTCGGTGCTGATGCCGCTCAGGTCATTGGATTCAGTATGCAGCAAGTGGGTGGTACCGCAGGTGATAGTGATCATTCGCTTTCCGCTGATGGTGGCTTCACTTTATCAGGGATTGCTGGTGTCGCGTCAGAAGTTACGTCTAAAGCAATGACAGACGTACTAGGTACAGAAGGTATCTCTACACTGTCATCAATTAATTCCGACTTTGCTTTAACTGACGCAGCGTTTTCAAATGTCTTTACCGAAACGGGTATCTCGGTATCTAGTCAAATGAATGCGCAGTTGGTGATGGCTGGTATGGACTCATTGATTGCCGTTGTTGATAAGAAGCGAGCTGAATTGGGTGCGGTACAAAACCGTTTCCAATCTACAATTCGTAACCAAGCGAACATCTCGGAAAACTTAAGTGCTGCACGTTCGCGCATTAAAGATACCGACTTTGCTGCTGAGACAGCTGCTTTGACGAAGAACCAAATCTTGCAACAGGCAAGTAACTCAATTTTGAGCCAAGCAAATCAGCGTCCTCAGGTCGCTCTTTCGCTACTGGGTTAAATTGAACTGATTTAAGCCATAACTGACGGTTAGGCGGTTATGGCTTATACTCCTTCTAAGCATTGTTGGAGATGTTACATGGCTGAAATTAACTTAAATCAAGACTTGGCAACTGTCTTGCAAAGTAGCTCAACGGCGAGTAAAAAAGACTCGTTATCTGAAGCTAAAAACGAAGCAAAGCAGGGTGTCCAAGAAGATATTGAACTAAAGACCGAGGGTGACTCTTTAGTTTCTAATGAAAGCGAGTTGATGCAAACAGAGCAACAACTCGATGAAGAGCTAAGAGAGAGTTTGGATAAAATCAATGACTTTATTCCAATTCGTTCAACGAATCTGGTTTTCGAGTTTGACGAACTTGGAGATCCTCCGATCGTTAAAGTTATAGATCGCGATAGTGAAGAGGTGATTCGAGAAATTCCACCTAAAGAGTTCCGCGAGGTTGCTAAAGCTTTAGAAGAATTTGCCGATAAACTTGATAACCGTGGAGTGTTCTTTGATCAATCTGCGTAACGTAAACTGAATTAGGAGGTTTTTATGCCATTAATCACTCAGGCGGGCATAGGCTCGGGTCTTGACCTTGAGAGCATTATCAGTGCGTCTATTGAGGCTGAAAATGTTCCTAAAATGCAGAAGTTCATTCAGAAAGATGAGCGCCTTCAAGTCGAATTATCTTCGATTGGTGCGGTCAAGTCTGCGTTATCCAAGTTAAAGGACACCATGGAGAAATTAGGTGATCCCGATAACTTTAATAAACGTTTGGCGAATATTTCACAGCCTCCAAGTGGCGATATTATCTCTGTGAGCCCCTCTAGTGATATCACTCCAGGTAACTTTGATGTGCAGGTCCAACAGCTTGCCCAGGGCAGTCGTGCTATGTCAGCCGCCAATGCCTTTGCAGATAACTCCGCTGTAGTTACAGCGTCTGGAGGAACTCTAAGTTTCGGCGCTGGTGACAAAAGCTTTGATGTAACCTTGGATGCTGGAGCCACGCTATCAGATTTACGTGACGCTATTAATGATTCAGACACGAACTTTGGCGTAACTGCCAACATTATCAACACTGGTAGTGAAGCTAAATTAGTGCTGACTTCAAACGAAACTGGATCGGGTAATGATCTTGTTATTACCAATGACAATGCCGAACTTGACGCTGTCTCAACGGTCGCTAATGGTGGCGGTGCGGGAGGCATGAGCATTGCGGCGGGAGACGAAGCGACAGACGCCAAAATCACCGTAGATGGTATTGAGATTGTTAACGACAGCAATGTGTTTAAAGATGCCGTGCAAGGCATGACTATCACCGCTAAGCAGGTAAGTGAGGCAGGTGAAAGCGCAGGCATCAATGTCAGCGTGGATAGAGAAAGTGTTAATACACTCGTCAACAAGTTCATCGAAGATTATAACAATTTAGTTGGCACCATCGCCTATCACACTAGTTACGACGAGGAGCGCCAAGTGGGTTTGCGCGGTGATGCGACCATGCGTTCGTTGAGTGACCAGCTTGTAAGTGTATTGTCCAGTGAGCTGACTGATGCCGGTCCTTTCACCAGCATTTTCGACATTGGATTAAGCGTTAATGATGACGGTTATTTGGAAAAATCCAGCATAGTTCGTAGCCTAGACGAAGCAATGGATACCAATTATGATGATATTGGCAAGGCTTTTGCAGGTGAAAACGGTGTCGCGAATAAATTAGAGGAGCTGCTTGGCTCGTTTGTTGACTCTGGTGGTATTTTGAAAAGTCGTGAGGAAAACATTAATAGCCAGATTGACGATCTAGAAGAGGATGTGCTGGATCATCAATATAGGATGGAGGAGCTAGAAACCCGGCTTCGTAAGCAATACTCCAATTTAGACGTTTTATTAGCACAGATGAGTTCGACGCAGCAGTATTTAGGTGCTCAGTTAGCTAGTTTACCAGGTTTCGGTAGCGGCAAATCATCATCTTAGTGAGGTTATAAATTATGTATAATGCAAAAGTTAAGAATTATCAGAAAGAAGCATTAAAAACCCGCCTCGCGGGCGCTGATAGATATGAAGTGATCCAAATTCTAATGGCCGGTGCAATTGAAAAGATGGTTCATGCTAAGGTAGCTATCGAGCATAAAAACTTTGAAGCGAAGGCTGAACATCTAGGTAAGGCATCTTCAATTATCGAGGCTTTGCGTGGCTGTTTAGATTTTAATGTGGGTGGTGAAGTAACGGAAAACTTATATGCACTTTATTCTTATATGCTCGACCAGCTCATTGATGCTAGCGTAGAAAATAGCGTTGAAAAAGTAGAAGAAGTGAGTGTGTTACTTAAAGAGATTAAGTCTGCTTGGGATAGTATTCCTGTCGAAGTGAGAGAGCAAACTCTTAATACCCAAGAGGCTCAGCTTGGATAAAATTGCTGAGTTGCAAGCCGATTTAAAGTCGCTGGAGGAAGCTTTATCCTGTGGTGACTACGGCGAGGCTGTCAAATATCATAGCAAGCTAGATAATAAGCTTCGTGGTCTATCGGAGCAAGAGGTTGCTGGTAACCAAAATGCGCTAGCAGATGTTTATAATAAGCTCACCTTGCTCAATGAAAGTGCGAGAGAGACTCAGTTGACAGTAAAGAAAGACCTTTCCAATTTTACTAAAAACCAAAGTAAGCTCAAAGCGTACGACATTCCCCGTTAAACTTTAAATGTTCATGTAATAATGGCACTCAACTTGCTGAATATATGCTAAATTACTCTTTAGCTATCAGTTTATAAGGTTGATTATGAGCGCTGGTAAAAAGCACAATGATCTAAACGATGCACTCAATGCGGCTCAGGAAAAACTTCGTCACGCACAAGCTCACAAAATGAGAGAAGCCGCTTTTGCCGTGGAAGCAAATGAGCGGTTTGACAAAAATTTGACGGCCTTCAGGCATTATTATCCAGATATTGCAGATTTTATACAAAGCTACCAAACCCGAGACGACTTCTGCCTTCATGTAACCGAATCTGGCGACGCTACTTTTTATCCTGAAGGAAGTGATGTGCCCATCTATGGTGACAACCCTAGGGCCCAAGCTAAGGAGCAAGTTGAACACTACGTGCAGCATGCTAATTTCGGCCGAACGGACTACTTTAAAGCCTCAAGTGAAACAGCGAGCAGTGAGGATGAGAGGCTGCACTTGCGATATATGTATAAGTTGGTCCGAGAACTAGCAAAGACTAAATCAATAGAAAGCAAGCCTCTTACCGAGCTACCTGAATCTTTCCCGTCATGTTTAATTTTTGGCATCGGCCTTGGTTATCATATTCCTGAATTGCTTGACAAATGCAAGTTTGACTACGTGTTTATCTGTGAACCAGATTTAGAAATGTTTTTCGCTAGCCTTTTTTGTATTGATTGGTCAGATGTTATCCACCGACTAGACGAACAAGATGCTTGTCTTTTCTTACATTTAGGTACCAGCTATGAAAGCTTCTTTAACGAGGTCTTTCAAGTTGCTGAGGATATTGGCGCTTACTCGGTTATCAATAGTTTTTGCTATCAGCATTATCCATCCGAAAAGGTAAATAAATTAATAAAAACATTTTTTAGCAACTACTATCAGCTCCACCAAGGTTTCGGATTTTATAACGATGCTATAACAGGGCTAGCTCATGGAATTCGTAATATTGAACAAGGTGGAGAGTTTTTATTTGCAAATAAAAAGGCGTATGAACTGGTGGGCAATACGCCAGCCTTTGTTGTTGGGAATGGCCCCTCACTAGACGCTGCTATAGAAGTCTTGAAAAACTTTAATGGTCAAGCTGTCATTTTCGCTGCTGGAACAGCATATCAAAGCTTACTAAAAGCAGGAGTTACTGCAGATTTTCATGTTTTAGTTGAAAGGCCAAGGATCACATATGACATCCAGCGAACGATTGAACCAGAACAAGGTTACGGCGATACAAATTTATTAGCTGTAGATGTTATGTATCCTGATGTTCTAGGACTATATAAATGGGCGGGCTTAGGGTTAAAAGGGCCTGAGGCAGCCTCATCCTTCATTTCCACACATACCAAGAAAAAGTATGGTGTCTCAGCCACAACCCTCCCAGCTAGCGGACCGATGGTGTCCAACACAGCCTTGTCATTTGCATTGTGTATGGGATTTACCGAAGTTTATCTATTTGGTGTTGACAACGGTTACAGTCTTGGTGGCGTGACGCACTCCGAGCTAAGTATTTACAACGATAAAAAATTAAAAGAGCAATTCAAGCCACTTAAGGGTGCGAGAATTGAGTTTGAGGGAAACTTGGAACACCCGGTGAAAGCGACACCTCTGATGGCTATGTCTAAAACAACGTTTGATAGGTTGGTTAAGGGAGCTTCCCAATGCCATGTGTATAACGTTGGTGAAGGGGCGAAAATAGAGGGGGCGATGGCACTTAAGGAAAGTGATGTTGGCTTAGCGAATACAGTTACAGATAAGTGTAAGTTAGTTGAAGATTTAAAGTCTCTGTTATTCAAAAGTATTGAAATAGAAGATATAGAGACAAAGATTAGCTTCGAAGAATTCGACTCTCTATGTCAGTATTTGATTGATATAGGCAACCGAGACTTTTCAAGTCGCGATGAAGCTCATGCAATTCTCAAATCTCAACAGCGGTTAGTTTATGCTTACCGAAAATCAGTGAACCCACATTTATTTAACCTATTAAAAGGCAGTTTACTATATTTCCACTGTCCACTGATAACTTTGCTGTATTACTTCGATGATGAGCAAGAAACACTTAAGCACTTCAGATCTGCTTTTTCCGTTTGGCTTGAATTGATTGAGAAAATCAAAGATGACTTCCCTGTTAATTGGAAAGCGAAGTGTACTTGGACAAAACCACAGTATCAGCAATACAAAGAGGCCAAGTGATGGATATATTGCGAGTAGTCAGTCGCAGCCAGCCGCTCTTTTCAAAGGATCTCACAGCGCATGAGCAAGAGTTGTCGGCGAAAGTGTCAGCGTCACGTTTTTTAGTGCTCGGTGGCGCGGGGACTATTGGTCAAGCCGTATGCAAAGAGATCTTTAAGCGTAGCCCTCAAGCCCTCCACGTTATCGATATTAGCGAAAATAATTTGGTGGAACTAGTGCGCGATATACGCTCGTCATTAGGTTACATCGAGGGGGACTTCCAAACTTTTGCTTTGGATATTGGCAGCTTAGAGTATCGCGCCTTTATCGAACAACAACCTAAATACGATTATGTGCTTAACCTTTCTGCATTGAAGCATGTGCGCAGTGAGAAAGATCCCTATACGCTGATGCGTATGATTAACACAAACATCTTTAATACTGAACAATCTTTACAGCAGGCAATTGCCCATAACAGCAGCAAGTACTTCAGCGTCTCCACTGATAAAGCAGCGAACCCAGTAAATATGATGGGTGCATCAAAACGTATCATGGAAATGTTTCTCATGCGTGGCGGTATGCAAATACCCGTCTCAATGGCTCGTTTTGCTAATGTGGCCTTTAGTGATGGCTCGTTACTTCACGGTTTCAATCAACGGCTACTGAAGCAACAACCTATTGTCGCTCCTAGCGACGTTAAACGTTATTTTGTCACCCCAACAGAGTCAGGGCAATTATGCTTGATGTCATGTTTGTTAGGTGACAATGGAGATATTTTCTTTCCTAAACTCAGTGATGAATTGCACTTACAAACCTTTAGTGAGATTGCAAAGGCCTATCTACATCAACGTGGATATGAGCCCTTTATATGTGAGAGTGAACAACAAGCACGTGAATTAGTGCACTCATTGCCCCAACAAGGGCAATGGCCTTGTTTATTTAGTTCCAGTGACACCACCGGGGAAAAAGACATCGAAGAGTTTTATACCCCGACAGAAGAGCTGGATATGACACGCTTTGATGACCTTGGCATCGTCAAGAGTAAGCTTGCCTATGACTCGACCAAGCTAAGCGCATTTGTAGACAATATTAATGCTATGAAAAGTGCGGGACGATGGAGTAAAGCTGATCTTGTCGCTGAGTTTATCAAACTGCTTCCTGAATTTTCCCATACCGAAATGGGTCGTTATCTAGATGGGAAAATGTGATGGAGGAGGTCAAAAAATTAGTTGAATTGGTGCGTAATCACTACGGTACCAATGACTTTATTCCACTGCATGCCCCTCGATTCAATGGCAATGAAAAGCGTTATGTATCGGATACCCTAGAATCCACGTTTGTATCCAGTGTAGGTGCTTATGTTGGTGAGTTTGAAGACCAAGTTTGCACTTTCACCGGGGCTGGCGCAGCCGTTGCCACGGTTAATGGCACGGCTGCATTGCATACCGCGTTATTCCTATCAGGTGTAAGAAGTGGTGATATTGTTATCACTCAAACCCTTACATTCGTCGCTACGTGTAATACCATTGCCCACCTTGGGGCCACACCACTTTTTATTGATGTTTGCCGGGAGTCGCTCAGTCTTTGCCCAATCGCTCTTGAGGACTATTTAAGTGCTCACAGTGAGATTCGTGATGGCCAGTGTTATCACACTTGTGGCGCTAGAATAGCTAGCGTGGTGCCAATGCACACTTTTGGTCACCCAGCCAAAATGGATGCATTGAAAGAGGTCTGTGAACGCTACCATATTACGATAGTTGAAGATGCGGCAGAGAGTTTGGGAAGCTTTTATAAAAACCAGCACACAGGGACCTTTGCTGATTTTTCGGCGCTTAGCTTTAATGGCAATAAAGTCATAACAACTGGCGGTGGAGGTATGGTTTTGTGCGGCACACCTGAATTAGGCCAGCGCGCTAAACATATAACAACAACAGCGAAAGTGGCACATGCTTATGAGTTTTATCATGATGAACTCGCTTTCAATTATCGCATGCCTAATATCAATGCCGCTTTGGGGTGCGCGCAAATGGAACAGCTACCGGCTTATCTGAAAAATAAGCGTCGATTAGCAGCAACCTATAAAGCCCACTTTAATAACAGTGAACTGGTGTTTGTGGATGAGCCTCAAGATGCTCATTCAAACTTCTGGCTCAATGCGCTGTTATGCCCCTCGCGACAATATCGCGATGCATTTTTAAAGCAAAGTAATTCAGCCGGTATAATGACCAGGCCTGTCTGGCAGTTAATGCATACCTTACCAATGTTTAATAGTGCTCCTCGAGGACCACTGACAAACTCCGAATTTCTTGCTGATCATTTGGTCAACATACCGAGCTCGGTTGCGCCCGAAAAGGAGGTAAGGTGAAGAAAATAGGGATAGTAACCGGAACCAGAGCTGACTTTGGCTTGCTGTGTCGCACGATTTTACTGCTACAGAGCCACGGCGACTTCGACACTTACACATTTGCTTGTGGCACGCACTTGTCGCCTGAATATGGTTTGACTATAGACGAGCTCAGGGACAGTGGTGTTGAAAATATAGTGACTGTGGAAATGTTGCTTTCATCGGCATCCAAAGTAGGCGTGGCAAAATCCACAGGTCTTGCCACAATCAGTTTTGCTGACGCTTTTAGTCAACATAATCTAGATTGCATCTTATTGTTGGGCGATCGCTTTGAGACATTCGCGGCCGCGCAAGCGGCGCTATTTTTGGGTGTTCCTATTGCTCATATACACGGCGGTGAAGTAACCGAAGGCGCGTTTGATGATGCTTTGCGTCATAGTATTAGTAAAATGGCGGATATTCACTTTCCTGCAGCGCAGGTCTTTGCTAGGCGGCTCATGCAGTTAGGCGAGCAACCAAGTCGTATTTTTGTGGTCGGTGCGCCGGGCATCGATAACATCATGTCAGCACCTAGAGCAAGCCAACAGCAACTTGATGCTGTGCTTACATTTGCTGATCACGCCGCTCCTTTAGTACTTGTCACCTATCACCCTGTGACTCGGGGGACGAGTGCTGAAAATGATATCACTGCGCTTGTTGACGTGGTTAAAGAGCGTACCGATTTAAACTTTATGATCACCTATCCCAATGCCGACGGCGAAGGTGCAGAAATGATTGCACAGTGGCAAACATTAAGTGCATTGCCCCATGTATCGGTATGTCCCTCCCTTGGTTTTAAGCGCTATCTTAGTGTTATGGAGCGTGCATCCTGTGTGCTCGGTAATTCATCAAGTGGTGTTATTGAGGCGCCTAGTTTTAAAGTGCCAACAATTAACATTGGTACTCGGCAACAAGGCCGGCCGAAAAGTTGCACGGTGATTGACTGTCAGTTATCTGAAGTACGTAATGCGCTTAACAAAGCATTGAGCCCGGAGTTTGTAATGTCTTGCCAAAGTGCTGAGAATCCATATGGCTCAGGCAATACCGCAAAGAAAATAGTGAGTATTTTGGCTGATATCGATCTACAACAGCTGCAGCCCCAGCCTTTTTACCAATCCGAGAACGCTTATGAATAGTCGAACTTTAATCATTGCTGAAGCAGGCGTAAATCATAATGGTGATGAGCACCTAGCCCTTGAACTTGTGCGCCAAGCCCATGCGGCTGGAGCTGATATTGTTAAATTTCAAACTTTTAAAGCGGCAGAAATTGTTACGCAAGATGCTGCACAAGCGCGTTATCAAAGCGAAAATATTGGCAAGCAGGAATCTCAGTTTGCCATGTTGCAGCGCCTAGAGTTGAGTTATGAGTGTCATCGTCGTCTGCTTCAAGAGTGTCAGCAATTAGGTGTGGAGTTTTTATCTACGGCATTTGACGAGCAAAGTCTGTCTTTTCTGATTAATGACTTGGGTCTGCAACGTTTAAAAATACCCTCAGGGGAGCTTACCAATGCGCCATTGTTATTAAAGCACGCTCAAACAGGTTGCGACCTCATAGTGTCAACAGGCATGGCGACTTTAGGGGAGGTCGAGCAGGCGTTGTCGGTTATTGCATATGGGTTAACTCACCCTGACAGTGAGAGTCCGCAAGAGGGGGACTTTGCAAAAGCGTATGCCAGTGAGCGTGGACAACAGTGTTTGCGTGACAAGGTTACACTTTTACATTGTACAACTGAGTACCCAGCACCGTTGGATGAAATCAATTTAGGCGCGATGGACAGTATGAAACAGGCTTTTCATTTACCTGTTGGCTACTCCGACCATAGTGCTGGTTGGCTGGTGCCTGTGGCTGCTGTGGCCAAAGGGGCAACGGTCATTGAGAAGCACTTTACCTTGGATTGTAATTTGCCTGGGCCCGATCACAAGGCATCCCTTGAACCAAAAGAGCTTCAACAGATGATACGTTATATTCGCCAAAGCGAGCAGGCGCTGGGTCATGGTGTAAAAATGCCCACAGCAAGTGAAATTAATAATAAAGCTGCAGCCCGTAAGAGTTTAGTCGCGGCTGAGGAAATCCCTGCCGGTGCGCCCTTTACACAATGTAACCTTGCGGTGAAACGGCCAGGTACGGGAATGTCTCCGCACCTGTATTGGCGCTTACTGAACTGTAACGCCTCGCAAAATTACAAGCCTGGCGACTTAATCAATGAATAAACCAGCCATTTTGATGTTTGGCGCTGGTGGGCATGCCAGTGTGCTGGCCGATATATTAATGAAACAAGGGCAGTCACTCACAGCCGTGTTCTCGCCACAGTCTATTCAACGTCAAGCGTTGATAGGAATAACTCACTATAAAGATGATCGAGATGTGACGTTATTTAACCCTGAAGATTGTCAGGTGGTTATCGGCATTGGCCCGCAACCCTACGGCGACAGTCGCTCGAAGCTGGCGTCAAACTTGCAAGGTAGAGGTTATCGTTTTGCAACCGTTATTGCCGACTCCGCAGAGGTTTCGACTTATGCCAGTGTGCAGCTAGGGGGGCAGGTGCTGAGTGGGGCGATAATTAATGCGGGCGCGCACATAGAGCAACATGTGGTAGTGAATACTCGGGCCTTAATCGAGCATGATTGCAAGGTGGCAAGCTTTAGCCATATAGCCCCCGGAGCTGTGCTGTTAGGCGGTGCTGAAATTGGCCCGCATGCATACATAGGAGCAGGTGCGACTGTATTACCGAGCGTTAAAGTCGGTGCCGGCGCGGTGGTCGGTGCAGGGGCACTGGTTGATAGAGATGTCGAGAGTAACGCTGTTGTTTACGGTGCACGGGCGAAGCAGAAATAAAGGGAGACCCAGATGAGTTTTTCATGGCAAGAAATATTAATGGCCCCAGAGCAGTCTCTGCGCGAAGCGCTTGAAGTGATAAATACACAAGCGTCGCGAGTGGTACTCATTGTTGATAAGCAAACGCATTTACTAGGTGTGATTACCGATGGTGATATACGACGTGCGTTATTAAATAATCTCGGGTTGGAAGTTGCGTTATCGGAGGTCATGAATACCTCGCCGATATGTGCAGAGGTAGGCACACCTAAAGAACAGCTTATTGAGACTATGGAGCAAAAGGGAATTTTATCTATTCCCGTGGTGCGCCAGGGTAAAGTGGTTGGGTTACAGACCCTCAAGCATGTGTTAAGTAAACCAAAGTTTGATAACCCTGTTTTTCTCATGGCTGGCGGGTTTGGCACACGATTACGTCCGCTGACCGACCACTGCCCTAAACCTATGTTGCAGGTAGGCAATAAGCCGATACTAGAAACCGTTCTGAAAAGTTTTGTCAAAGCAGGCTTCAGTAATTTTTATATCTCAACCCACTATATGCCTGAACAAATCGAAGAGCACTTTGGCGATGGTAGCCAATGGGGGGTCGAAATAGAATATGTCCATGAAGAGTCTCCCTTGGGGACAGGGGGAGCTCTCGGTTTATTGCCAAAAAGTATGCGACGTGACCTACCATTAATTTTAATGAATGGTGATGTACTAACAAAAGTCGATTTTGCACGTTTACTAGAGTTTCACTGTGAGAATGGCGCAGACGCAACAATGTGTGTGCGTGAGTACGAGTATCAAATTCCTTACGGTGTTATTCAAGGCGAAGGAAGTCGAATCACCGATATGGTGGAAAAACCAATACAACGGTTTTTTGTTAACGCCGGTATCTATGTGGTTTCCCCTGAAGTGATCAGCTCCGTACCCTTTAATCATCGCATCGATATGCCCACCGTGCTAGAGCAGCGAATAGCTAAAGATAAAGATGTATTAATGTTTCCCATCCATGAATACTGGCTTGATATAGGCCGGATGGACGATTTCAATCGCGCTCAGGTGGATATTCGTAGTCTGGGAATGGGTTAATGCAAAGCGTAGCCGTTATTGGTTTAGGTAATATCTCTCATCGCCATAGAAAGAATTTGAAGGCTCTAAAACCCGACGCTCGAGTTATCGCCATGCCAGCAAGCAATCGACAATTAACAACTTTGCCGGCCCATGCCGATGCCTGTGTAACGCAACTCAATGAGCTGATTGAATTGCGACCTGAGTACGTCATTGTCGCGTCACCTGCGAATCTACATACAAGCCATGGTAAGTCGCTGCTAGAGGCAGGAATTCCATGCCTTATAGAGAAACCACTGGGTGCAAGCCTAGACCAAGCTCAGGAATTGTTGAGATGTGCTCAGAAGCCATCAGCTCCTGCTTGTGCAGTGGGTTACTGCTTGCGGTTTATGCCGACAGCACGAATCATGAAAGACCTGGTTCAGCAACATGCAGTGGGCGAAATCTATAATATCCACATTGAGGTTGGCCAATATTTGCCACAATGGCGATCAGGTTTAGACTACCGTGATTCAGTGTCAGCGCGTAAAGAGCTTGGCGGCGGTGCCTTGTTGGAGCTGAGCCATGAGTTGGATTACGCTCGCTGGATATTTGGTCCTTTGGCACTAAGCCACGCCCATTTGCGTTCATCATCGGAGCTTGGTTTAGAGGTAGAGGACTTAGTTGATGTTAGCCTGCGTACCGAGCATGACGCGCATGTGCAAATACATCTTGATTTCTTGCAACGTCAACCACAGCGATTTTGCCGTGTGATTGGAAATAAAGGCCGCCTTGATTGGAATTTACTAAGAAACGAGTTGGTGTTAACAGACTCGCAAGGGCAGAGTCAACAGTTTGGCGATTCTCATTGGCAAGCCAACACTATGTATCTGGATATGTTGGATAATTTTCATAACCAAATCGCACAGCGACCTTATCAAGGGGCGAGCGTGGCGCAAGCTTTAGAAGTCGTTAACCTTATTGATGTTATAAAACAGAGTGCCTAATGAACCATTATGCTTTTATCTTTGCTCGAGGGGGTTCAAAGGGACTGCCTCGCAAGAATGTTCTTCCTTTGTCTGGAAAGCCGTTAATACATTGGTCGATTGACTCAGCTAAAGCCACTTCTTTGATATCGCGGGTTTTTGTCTCAACTGAGGATCCAGAGATAGCTCGTCTAGCGAAAGAACGCGGAGCGGAGGTTATAATCAGGCCCATGGCCTTGGCACAGGATGACTCACCAGAGTGGCTTGCTTGGCAGCATGCTGTGCAGTGGGTCGAGGAAAAATATGGTCAGTTTGACACTTTTATCAGCTTACCAACAACAAGCCCATTGCGCGCCAGTGAAGATATTGAAGGGGCTTTGCAGCAGTTGCAAAAAGTCGGTGCAGATATTTGCATTTCAACAACACCTGCGGCACGTAGTCCTTTCTTTAATATGGTAATGCGTCAGCAGGACGAAACTGTGCAGTTAGTATGCGAGACGCCGTCAGGGGTTTCGCGCCGGCAAGACGCGCCCAGCGTTTATGATATTACTACAGTGGTGTACGCCGCGCGGCCAGCTTATATCCGCCAAGCCACAGGCTTATTGGCGGGGAAAGTAACCAGTATTTGCGTACCCGCAGAGCGAGCCGTAGATATCGATACACAATTGGATTTTGATTTCGCCGAGCTGTTGGCTAAGAGAATGAGGAAAGTATGAGAACATTGTCACAATTACAACAGTTAAATGGCCAATGGGCATTGATCACCGGTGGTGCTGGGCATGTTGGCCATGCTGCAGCGCAAACGCTACTAGAGCTTGGTGCTCATGTGATTTTACTAGATAGAAGTGAACAGCAGTTACAACAAGTTCATAGCTCGGTGTATGGCAGCACTGACAAAGTTCATACTCTCCCTTGCGAGTTATCACAGCCAAGTGAAATAAGCACAGCAATGGCTAAGGTCAGCGAGCTCACTCAAGGCAAGCTCAACATTCTCATTAATAACGCAGCGTTTGTTGGCACTGATAAGCTCTCAGGCTGGTGTGTGCCTTTTGAGCAGCAGTCATTAGAGACTTTCAACGACTGCCTAAATGTGAATTTATCTGCGCCGTTTCAGCTGTGCCAACACGCTTATGAGCTAATGAAAAACACGCCCGGTGCCGCAGCAAGGATCGTTAATATCTCCTCAATTTATGGCGTTGTTGGTCCACAAATGGACATGTATGAAGGCACCGATATGGGCAATCCAGCTGCATATGCCACCAGCAAAGCGGGGTTGATGCAATTGACACGCTGGTTAGCTGCCAATGTTGCACCTAGAGTCCGAGTAAATAATATAGTACTAGGCGGCATTGAGCGTGGCCAGCCAGATTCATTCTTGAATAAATATAATGCCAAAGTACCTTTGGCTCGAATGGCCACAGAAGAAGACGTCAAAGGAGCCATTGCTTATCTTAGTAGTGAATTATCTAACTATATGACCGGCCAGAGTTTATTCTTAGATGGTGGGTGGACAGTGATTTAAAGTGCTTGTTGGAGACCAATGTTCTACACTTTAGTATAAGTGCAGGCCACAAAACTCTAGGAGGCAGGTTATGAAAATCAACTCAGAAGCTGCAAGCCAACTAGCGTCAATCAATACTCGTTCGACGCAATTAGATCAACAACTCGCTACAGGTAAGCGCGTTAACTCAGCGGCTGATGATGCAGCTGCGCTTCAAATTATTGACCGCTTAACGGCGCAGCAAAATGGTTTTACACAGGCCAGCCGTAATGCCTATGACGGTATTTCCTATGCGCAAGTGAGTGAGTCAGCATTGAGTAACGTCAATGATTCTGTTGGCCGTATTCGCGAGCTATCCATACAAGCTGGTAATGGTGCACTTTCCGATAGCGATCGCCAGGCTTTGCAAGAAGAGGTCGTGCAACTGCAAAGCGAAATTACCAACACGTTAGAGCAAAGCAGTTTTGCCGGGAAGCCGTTATTTGATGGCCAAAGTGTCAGCTTCCAAATTGGCGCTGATGCGAATCAAACAAACGCCCTTGAACAGCCCAATAGCGACTTCCTTAGTGCCGTAAATGCTATTGATATCACCACTCAAGCGGGCGCTAATTCAGCGTTAGATGTGACTGAGCAAGCCGCAGAGCAGGTTAACCAGCAGCGAGCGCAGCTGGGCGCTTTCGAGAATAGCCTAAGCAGTCAAATTCGCTCGCTTAGCGAGCAAAACGAGAATGTTGCAGCGAGTCAAAGCCGCATTGCTGACACTGACTATGCAAAAGCGGTGAGCGAGCGCACCAGTAATGACATCCTTAACCAAGCATCTATCGCGCTGCGCGGCCAAGCTAACCAAAACGCCGCCGCAATTTTAGGACTGCTGTAATGGTGGTTCACTATGCGCTGAATCAAACAAAACTAGGAAAAGCGTCTGATTTTTGGCATTAACGTCAAAAACATGCCGCTTTTCCTTGAATCCTCCCTGAACTGCAATACAATCTAGAGTTATAACAATCGCTTAGTATTTGGCGGCGCGATGATCCTGATTCTAGATGACAATACGACTCGAGCCCAAGGGTTGAGCTCAGCACTAACCTTTGTGGGTGAGGCTAATGAACTGACCACCTCAGGTGATTTGTGTGCAAATATTGATAAGCACCACGAGCCCATTATTGTGCTCGGGGCACTCAATAACGGCGAACACCAGCAATTAATTAAAGCGCATCCAGAGTTACCATTTTTGTTAATTGGTGAAACGTTAAAACCCTTATTAGATATCGCTAACGTCATTGGCCTTATAACCGAGCCTTTTCACCATGATGTAACCACCCAATTGCTCCATGACTGTCAGCAGTATGCGCGCATGAAGCCCACCCAAAGTGCGCACAATCCTAAAGCCTTCAATGGCTTAGTGGGGGATACTGAAGCCGTCAATCATGTTCGCTTTTTAATCTCTCAGGTGGCGAAAACGGAAGCAAATGTACTCATTCTTGGGGAGTCGGGCACGGGTAAAGAAGTGGTGGCTCGTAACGTACACCTTCTTTCGGGACGTAGTTCAGGCCCATTTGTGCCGGTAAACTGTGGCGCTATCCCCGGCGAATTATTAGAAAGCGAATTGTTTGGCCATGAAAAAGGCGCATTTACTGGCGCCATATCAGCGCGTAAGGGGCGCTTCGAGTTGGCTCAAGGTGGTACCTTGTTCTTGGATGAAATCGGCGATATGCCATTGCAAATGCAGGTTAAGTTACTGCGTGTATTGCAAGAGCGCACTTACGAGCGAGTTGGTGGTACCAAAGCCATTCAAGCCGACGTTCGAGTGATCGCAGCGACGCACCGAAACTTAGAGCAAATGATTGAAGCGGGGGATTTCCGTGAAGATCTATACTACCGCTTGAACGTTTTCCCCATCGAGAATCCGGCGTTGCGTGAACGTGGCGATGATATTGGCTTATTGCTCAAAGAGCTGACTAAGCGAACAGCCCAGCAAAGCGGTCAAAGCGTTAAGTTTACCGACCGCGCCATTGAAAGTTTAAAAGGCCATACGTGGCCCGGAAATATTCGTGAGCTCGGTAATCTTGTCGAACGCATGGTGATTATGTTTCCGGATCAAGTGGTTGATGTACCAGACTTACCGAAGAAATATCAGCATCTTGATGTTGAAGCATTTGTTCCAGAGTACCCCGAAGAGCTATTAGAGCGCCAAGCCCTGAATGATATTTTCGGTGAAGGCTTTGTTGATGACGATGAGCAACTACCTGCTGAGCATGAATCTGCAGCGGACAATATTGGGGTGCTGCCTGATGATGGAGTCAACCTCAAAGAATACCTTGCAGAGTTAGAAGTGAGTCTTATCACGCAAGCGCTTGAGCGCTATGACTATGTTGTTGCCCGTGCTGCTGAGGTGCTGGGCGTGCGTCGCACCACCTTAGTTGAGAAAATGAAAAAATATAATCTTAACCGCGATTAGCTTTGCCGCAGCAACACAAGCGGTGCCAGCGCCCCTTAAGTAGTTAACTCAGGTTCAAAGCTAATACAAAGCGATCACCTGCTCTTTGCGAAAGCATTGGTTGTGGTGGTCGTTAACCATGCCACAAGCCTGCATATGAGCGTACACTGTAGTGGACCCTAAAAATTTAAAGCCACGCTTTTTCAAATCTTTAGCAAAAATATCGGATTGCTCACTGGTTGCTACGTAATCTTCAGGACTCGCGATGCTGTTGACGCGCGGTCTGTCATTCACAAATTGCCATTGATACGCGCTAAAGCTACCAAACTGATGTTGAATTTCAATAAAGCGTTGAGCGTTATTAATAGCGGCATTAATTTTTAACTTATTGCGCACAATACCGGCATCATTGAGCAAGCGCGTGATGTCTTCGCCATCAAAAGCGGCGACAGTGTGAATATCAAAGTCAGCAAAAGCACGGCGGTAGTTGTCTCGTTTTTTTAAAATGGTATACCAGCTCAAACCAGCTTGTGCCGATTCGAGAGTAATAAACTCGAATAAGCGTTGATCATCATAAACAGGCACACCCCATTCATCGTCATGGTAGGCAACGTAATCGGGCTTACTTAAGTCCACCCAGGCGCAGCGAATACACATAAAAACTCCTTGTAGAAAGCGCTATCAACTAATGTATCAGGTAACTGTTTTTTTATACAGTGTCATTTTTTTGATAGCAATAATAATAATGTAAATCCATGAATATTAAATAAAATAAAGTTGGTACGCTTTGTGCTTTTATGGATTAGACCTTGTGTTTAAGAGTGAAAATCATGGCATTAGCGAGTGTTATCAACCCACAAATCCTTCATCATGGCCAGTTTAGCCCGGCATTAGCGCAAGAAGCTTACGTTGGAGAGCTGAGCGACTTGCGGCTACAAGCCAGCTGGCTGAGTCATTTAGTCGATACCATGCCTGCGGGTGTGGTGGTGCTTGATGGACAGGGAATGATAGCCAAAGCCAATCAAATTGCCAGTGATATGTTAGGCGAGCCGCTCGAAGGTGAGAAATGGTTTGCGGTGATCCAGCGCTCATTCCGCCCGCAACAGGACGATGGCCATGAAGTATCGTTGCGCGATGGACGGCGTATAAAATTAGAAATCCGCGCGCTCACGCCCGAGCCCGGGCAGCTTATTTTAATGACCGATTTAACGGAAACGCGTCGTTTGCAATCAAGAGTGGCGCACATGCAACGTTTAAGCGCGCTTGGCAAAATGGTGGCTACTTTAGCCCACCAAGTGCGTACACCGCTCTCGGCAGCCATGTTATATGGGGCCAATTTGGGCTCGTCGCGATTGAATAATCAATCGCGTGCCCACTGTCACGATAAGCTCATGTCGCGTTTGAAAGATTTGGAAAACCAAGTGAATGATATGTTGTTGTTTGCCAAAAGTGGTGAGCAGCAAGTCGTTGAGCCGATGTCATTAGGGCAGCTACTTAATGATGTAAATTCTGGCAGTGAAGCCATGCTTAGCGAGCATGAAGCGCACCTACAAGTACAGCTTCCTGAGCCCGATATCGAAGTCATGGGCAATCGTACTGCTTTGGCCAGTGCCATCAATAACCTAGTGCACAATAGTTTACAGGTGATAGGCAGTGGTGCGCACATTAAGATGCAGGCACGTCGTCAACGCACGAACAGTGATTATGTCGATATCATCATTAGCGATAATGGCCCAGGGATCAAAGAAGAGATTATTGACAAAATTTTTGAGCCTTTTTTTACCACTAAGCGTCAGGGCACAGGTTTAGGTCTGGCTGTGGTTGCCTCAGTGGTGAATGCCCATAAGGGGCAAATAAAAGTAGAGAACCTTCAAAACGGTGGCGCGCAATTTACGCTAACGCTTCCTGTTTTGCACAGCAATACCCAGGAGCAGAGCAATGAATAACTATGTACTTGTTGTCGAGGATGACAAGGGGTTACGCGAAGCCCTAATCGATACATTAACACTGTCAGATATTCGCTGCATTGCAGCAAAAAGTGGTGAAGAAGCAATCATGATGCTAAAAGAGCACAGTGTTGCTTTAGTGGTCAGTGATGTGCAGATGCCCGGTATTAATGGCATTGAATTACTAAAAAGCATCAAGCTTAACTATCCAGACATGCCGGTATTAATGATGACGGCCTACGCCACTATTGATGATGCGGTCGAAGCCATGCGTCTGGGGGCCATCGACTATATGGCAAAGCCATTTGCCCCCGAGGTCTTACTAAATTTAGTGAGTCGTTATTTACCCAATGAGACGGCTAGCCAAAGTGGCCCGGTGGTCGCCGATGCCAAAAGTTTGGCGCTACTCGATTTAGCCAATAAAGTGGCTGACAGTGACGCGAGTGTCATGGTGATGGGTCCAAGCGGGAGTGGTAAAGAGGTATTGGCGCGCTATATTCACGACCAATCGCCGCGCAAAGAGGCGCCATTTATCGCTATCAATTGTGCAGCCATTCCCGAAAACATGCTTGAATCGACTTTGTTCGGTTACGAGAAAGGCGCGTTCACTGGCGCTGTGAATGCCTGTCCAGGTAAATTTGAACAAGCACAAAATGGCACCATTTTACTTGATGAAATTACTGAAATGGATTTAGGCCTACAAGCGAAATTGCTACGTGTATTGCAAGAGCGCGAGGTTGAGCGCTTAGGGAGTCGCAAAACCATCGAGCTCAACGTACGGGTGTTGGCCACGTCAAACCGTGATCTCAAAGAAGCGGTCAGAGCCGGTATATTCCGGGAAGATTTATATTATCGCCTAAACGTGTTCCCGCTGACCTGGTTGCCGCTCAATCAGCGTCCCGGGGATATTATTCCACTGGCTGAACATTTATTGGAGCGCCATTGCCAAGCTAGCAAACAAGCGACTGCCTCGCTCAGTGCCGATGCCAAAGAGCGCTTAATGGCGCATACTTGGCCGGGAAATGTGCGTGAGCTTGATAATGTTATTCAGCGTGCGCTGATCTTAAAATCCGGTGACGAGGTGCACGCCAGCGCCATTTATATCGAAGAGTTCGTCACTGATGATGAAGTTGAGCTCAATGCGCACCAAGATATGCCCTCTGCGCTCAATCAACACTATGATGAGCTGCCAGTGGCATCACCCCAAGGTGTAGACCAAGCCCATAACTTTAAAGATGAGCTTAAAAACAAAGAGCACAAAATAATTCTCGATACCTTAGCGCGCTTCAACGGTAAGCGTAAGGATGTTGCTGATGCCTTAGGGATCAGCCCGCGCACCTTGCGCTACAAAATAGCGCAAATGCGCGAGCAGGGGATCCATCTTCCTGCATAGTCTCGTCATAATGTTCTATTTCAGCCCGGGATATGCTCGGGCTTTCTTGTGGGCGTCAAAAATATAGCTTGCCTAATTCCTCAGTGTCAAAATTAAAATAGCAATAACCTACTGTTAAATAACAACATTTTATTGGCACGACTTGTGCATTATTCAGGGTAAGTTTAATTAACTGAGTGATGCCCAAGATGAAAGTCCAAGCCAACTCATTATTTCAAGAAATGCAGTCGCTCGCGCAAGAAGCGCAAGCTCGTAACCCATTGAAAGAGGCACAAAACCAAGTGCCGCAAACATCGACCAGCCAATTTGGTGAGCTACTAAGTAGCGCAATCGATAATGTTCATAACCTACAGCAAGATGCTAAATCGAAAGTGGTTGCTGTGGAGATGGGTGATCGCCGCGTTTCTCTTGCCGAAGCAATGATCGCATCGCAAAAATCCTCTGTCGCATTTGAGGCCACTGTGCAGGTTCGTAACAAGCTAGTGGAAGCCTACAAAGACATCATGAACATGCCTGTATAACGGATAGCGGAGAACAGTTGTGGCACAAGCAAACCAATCAACAGATTTAGCCCTTGCCGATGGCGGTGTTGACATGAACACCGACTCCTCGGGTGAACAGCAAGAACAAAAGTCTGGCTATTTAAGCGCCCTCAATGGCGTGGATATGCTACGACAGGTGACGCTGATCATCGCTTTGGCTATTTGCTTGGCCATCGCTATTTTTATCATTATTTGGGCGCGTCAGCCTGATATGCGCCCGTTAGGTAAAATGCCTACCGAGGAATTGATTCAGACCTTGGATTTCTTGGATGCGCAAAAAATCGATTATGAACTCGATGGCAACGTGATCATGGTTGCCGAAGATGCCTATCAAGATATAAAACTGAATATGGCTCGAGAGGGGCTTACGCAAGGCCCGCAATCTGGCACCGATATCTTGATGCAAGACATGGGATTTGGCGTATCACAGCGTCTTGAACGTGAACGTCTCAAGCATTCTCGCGAGCAGCAGCTAGCGCGTACTATTGAAGAACTTAATAAAGTATCTCGCGCCAAAGTATTACTGGCCATTCCTAAAGAAAATGTATTTGCTCGTATTGAGAAGAAGCCTTCAGCAACGGTTGTAGCGACGGTTAAACGCGGCCGTAACCTCAACAGTGAAGAGATAGACTCTATCGTCGATATCGTCGCCTCGGCCGTGCAAGGACTGTCTCCTGAACGGGTCACGGTGACCGATCAAAATGGTCGTCTGCTTAACTCCGGTTCACAAAATTCGTTATCGGCGCGCTCACGCAAAGAGTATGAGATTGAGCGTCAACGAGAGCAGGAATATATAGAAAAAATTGATAGCATCATGATCCCGGTAGTCGGACTGGGTAACTATACTGCGCAGGTCGACTTGGTCATGGATTTCAGCGCAGTAGAAGAGACTCAAAAGCGTTACAACCCAGATTTGCCAGCGGTGCGCAGTGAAACCACATTAGAAGAGAATAACATTGGTGGTTTAGCGGTCGGCATTCCTGGTGCTTTAACAAATCAACCGCCAGTGAACTCTAACATTCCAGAGAATGCGTTGGACGAGCAGAGTGCGCAAACTCGCTCACCGTCGCGCAGCCACAAAGAAGCGACCCGTAATTATGAGCTTGATACCACTATTTCTCACAAACGTAAGCAGACTGGGGTGATCCGTCGTATCAGTGTTTCCGTGGCTGTGGATTACACACAAACGGCTGGTGCGGATGGGCAAACCACCAGTGCACCGCGCAGTGCCGAGGAGCTCAACAATATTCGTCGCCTATTACAAGGAGGCGTGGGTTTCGACATGCAGCGTGGTGATGCCCTAGAAGTTGTGAGTGTCCCCTTTGTACGTGAAGACCTGGGCGCGGTTGCTGAACTGCCACTGTGGGAGCAAAATTGGTTTATGAAGATAGTGCGTTTAGCACTGGGCGCATTAGTGATAATCGTGTTGATCATTGCCGTGGTTCGCCCCATGCTTAAACGACTTATCTACCCAGATGATACACTGGAAGAATACAATGAAGATGCGTTGAGTTCGGGTGTTGATATCGGTGATAGTACATTAGAGATGCTAAACAAAGATTTCGACTCGGCAGCGGTGGGCTTCTCCTCCGACGGGACACTGCAGTTGCCAGACTTACATGGTGATGAAGATCTCCTAAAAGCGGTTCGCGCCTTGGTTGCCAATGAGCCTGAACTATCCTCGCAAGTAGTTAAAGCATGGTTGAGTGAAGATGACTGAAGAACAACAGCAACTAACTAGCGGCTTCGATGTTGATAAACTCGAAGGCGTAGAGAAAGCAGCAATCCTGCTACTGAGCTTGTCTGAAGAGGATGCCGCGCAAATTCTTAAACACCTTGAGCCCAAACAAGTGCAAAAGGTGGGGATGACCATGGCCGCGCTTGACGACCTTAGTCAGGATAAGATCAGCGCCGTGCACAACCTGTTTATTGAGCAAATTCAGCAGTTCAGCACCATTGGCTTCCAATCAGAAGACTTTATTAAGAAAGCTCTGACAGCCGCATTAGGTGAAGATAAAGCGGCAAGCCTGATTGACCAAATTGTGATGGGTTCAGGTGCAAAAGGTCTAGATTCGTTGAAATGGATGGACTCCAAACAGGTGGCGAACATTATTCGCAACGAGCACCCGCAGATTCAAACCATCGTTTTATCTTATCTGGAGCCAGAGCAAAGTGCAGAAATTCTGGCCCAGTTCCCAGAGAAAGTACGTTTGGATTTAACCATGCGAATTGCCAACCTCGAAGAAGTGCAGCCGGCAGCGTTGCAAGAGCTCAACGAGATCATGGAGAAGCAATTTGCAGGTCAAGCTGGGGCACAAGCTGCGAAGATGGGCGGCCTGAAAGCGGCGGCCGATATCATGAACTACCTCGATACCAATGTCGAAGGCCAGTTAATGGACTCTATTCGCGAGCACGACGAAGAAATGTCGCAGCAAATTCAAGATCTTATGTTCGTCTTCGAGAACCTTATGGATGTCGATGACCGAGGCATTCAGGCCATCCTACGCGAAGTACAGCAAGATGTGCTGATGAAGGCAATCAAAGGTGCCGATGACGGACTGAAAGAGAAAATCTTCACCAATATGTCCAAACGTGCAGCCGATATGCTGCGTGATGACCTTGAAGCCATGGGTCCTGTGCGTATCAGCGAAGTGGAAGCGGCGCAAAAAGAGATTCTCTCTACGGCGCGACGCTTATCCGACTCCGGTGAAATTATGCTTGGTAGTGGTGGTGGCGAGGAGTTCCTCTAAGCCATGAGTGAGTCAAAATTACGTCGTGGGCAACGATTAGACGCCAGTGAGGCAGCAGATGAACTGCTGGAGAACTGGCCTATTCCCGATGTCAGTGCAGATCCAAAGAAATATCAAGGGCGTTCAACCGCCTTTGGGACACCGCTCGAACAGCTTTATAAAAAGCATGTCGAGGAAGATGAGCAGAGCGATGGCGAAGAAATCCTGACCCCTGAGGAGACCAACTTTCCTAAACTGACCCTTGAAGAGTTAGAGCAAATTCGCCAAGATGCCTACGAAGAAGGCCTCAAACAGGGGCATGAACAAGGCTACGTTGACGGATTTGATAAAGGTGCCAGTGAAGGCAAAGAAGCGGGGTTCCAAGAAGGGCTAAAGCAAGGCAAAGAGCAAGGGCTTGAAGATGCGAAGCCCATCATTGACGAACAACTGGATGCGTTAAAAAGCACGTTAGAAGCGCTTGATGAACCCGCCAAACACATTGATGAGCAGGTTGAGCATGAGCTGATCTTTCTCGCCAGCGAGTTAGCCAAAGCCATTACCTTGAGTGAGTTAAAAACCAACCCCGACACTATTTTAAATGCGCTTCGCGCGGCAACCGAAGCCTTGCCAAGTAATGAGGCAATGTGCCAAATCAGCCTCCACCCAGATGATTTAGCTATAGTGACGTCACACTTCAGTGATACCGAGTTGGACAATCGCCATTGGCAGTTACTAGGTGAGCCGACCTTGGCGCGTGGTGATTGTAAAATCAAGCAACAGCGTTCATCTATCGATTTCACATTAGGGTTGCGAATCCAACAAGTACTGGAACCGTTTTTGCACGACAGCGGTGTCCATGTGCGTGATGAGCCAAAATCATGACAACTTCATTAAGTGAGCGTTTGCACCAGCAGCGTAAACACATCCATCAACCTCAGGTCGCGGTAGCGGGGAGCTTGACCCGCGTTGTTGGCCTGACCCTTGAAGCAAAAGGGCTGCAAGCACCGCTGGGTAGCCAGTGTCAGGTCGAAACGAACCAAGGCTTAGTTGATGCCGAGGTGGTGGGATTTAACGACGACGTGCTTTATTTAATGCCCAATGACCGTATCTCTGGGGTGTTGCCTGGAGCCCGCGTTATCCCTCAACACAAGCAGCAAGGGCTGCCAGTAGGGATGAGCTTACTCGGGCGTGTGATCGATGGTTTGGGGCGCCCTTTAGATGGACTCGGGCCACTGCGCTGCGAGGAGTTTACTCACTTTGCAAAAAACACCATCAATCCTTTAGCACGGCGACAAATAAGCCAACCTATGGACGTGGGCGTGCGTGCTATCAACTCCATTATCACCGTGGGTCAAGGCCAACGTATGGGCTTGTTTGCCGGTAGTGGTGTGGGTAAGTCGGTATTGTTAGGGATGATGACCCGAGGCAGTGCGGCCGACGTTATTGTGGTCGGCTTAGTGGGTGAGCGTGGTCGTGAAGTTAAAGAGTTCATCGAGGAAATCCTGGGTGAAGAAGGGCGTCGTCGTTCTGTGGTGGTGGCCGCGCCGGCTGATGCATCACCATTGATGCGTCTAAAAGGCTGTGAAAGCGCCATCACTATTGCCGAATATTTTCGCGACCAAGGCCTCAATGTATTGTTATTACTTGATTCGGTCACTCGTTATGCCATGGCACAACGGGAGATAGCACTCGCCGTTGGAGAACCACCCGCAACGAAAGGCTATCCCCCTTCGGTGTTTGCCAAGCTACCTGCTCTTATTGAGCGTGCGGGTAATGGCGGTGAAGGCCAAGGCGCCATTACTGCCTTTTTCACGGTGTTGTCAGAGGGGGATGATTTGCAAGACCCGATTGCTGATGCCGCACGAGCTATTTTAGATGGCCATATTGTGCTCTCACGAGAGCTTGCCGACAGTGGCCATTACCCGGCCATTGATATCGAAAAATCGATTAGTCGAGTAATGCCGCAAGTGGTCTCAGAGCAACATATGCAGCAAGCGCGGTTAATCAAGCAAGTGGTGGCAATGTACAATGAAAACAAAGACATGATCACCCTAGGCGCATATCAAAAAGGCACCGACCAGATACTCGACCAAGCCATTGATATGATGCCGCGTATTAATAACTTTTTACGCCAGGGAATGAAGGATGTGGTGCCTTACGATGAGTGTTTAACCTCGTTAGCCAATTTACTAGGACAGGGAGGTAACCATGGCTAAGCTGGCGCTGCTTTATAAACTTGAATCGGACAAAGAAGAAAAACTGCGTGCTGACTTCCTAGGCGCGCAACAGCACTGGCAGTCTCATCAGCAAAAGCTCAATGGACTTAACCAGTTTCGCCAAGAGTATTTTGCACAACTGACGCAAAAGGCACAGGCCGGTCTATCCAGCGCTGGGTTTAGTCACTACCAAAACTTCATCAGCAAAATAGACCAAGCCATTGAGCAGCAAACACAGGTGGTTGAAACTGCCCACAGAGTCACGGAGCAGCGCCAATCACAATGGCGTCAACAGCGGGTACGTACTGAAGCCGTAGCCAAGTTAATTGAAAAAGAAAAACTTAAGCAACAAGCGAAGTTAGCGAAAGCAGAGCAAAAAATGTTGGATGAATTCGCTACCAATCAGTTTTATGCCCGACGGCGTTCAGGCGAAACTGGTATGTAACTTGCTGTAATTTTCTAAAAGCTTAGTTAACCTTGCAAAGCGGCACTGCTTTGCCACCTTTGAAGGGGTCATATGATGACACAGGTAGAATCAGTAATTGTCCTTCCCCAATCGGGACAGAGCCAAGATAAGGGTGCATCATCCACTTACGATTCTGGTGAGAAAAAGTTTGCGCAATTCTATTCTCAAGAGCAGCAACGCCAAGACCGTGTGAAGCGCTCCCCAGAGGATGAAAAGCAGGCCATTGGCGGCTTTGTGGGTCAAAATAGTGATTCAAAAGAGTCCCAAAAGAATGCTCAGGAAACCGAGCAAGGCGTTGATAAATCAGCGGAAAAGGTTAACGAGCAAAGTAAAGATAAAGAACCATCAACAACGATCTTGGATGGCGAGGGTGACGCAGCTGATGACGCTGAGCCGCTTAGTAATACGGCGCAGCCTAGCGAAGAGGTGGCGCAGAGTACTCCCATAGCTGCTAGTGAAGATGACTTTTATCAGCAACTTTTTGCGCAATTATCGATGAGCACGGAGCTCTCTGCGGTCGCCAAAGAAGTGGGCAGCGCTCTTAATGGTACCGGGTTCAGTGATGATATTGATGTCGACTTTATTGCTAAGCTGCCAATCGAGCTTAAACAATCACTTGCCCGTTTAACGCCGGCACAGCGCAGTGAGTTGAGTGTGCAACTGCAGCAAATGGCCTCGGCAGCGGGGATAGATGCAAAAGCGTTGGCTAGCTTAGAGACACAACTGAATCAGTTAGCGGCCACCCCAGGGCAATCAGGCCTGAGCGATGCTGAACGTATTGCCGCGCAAGCCAAAGAGTTATCAATGGCAAAAGCCAGCGAACAGGTGCAGCGTCCAGCCGAGAGTGTAGCAGCACGCAGTGCTGAGGATGCCAGCAAACTAAACAATTCAACTAAGGTTGCCAGTGACGTTCAGCAAGAACTGAATAAAGTACTCGCTGATGGCAAAGCCCTTGGTGCAGAGGCTGCTAAGTCTGATGCAAAAAATAGTACCGCGAGCGCGGCGCCAGGATCATTAAACCCAGAGCAACAGCAACGCCAATCCCAAACCCAAACCCAGCATATATTGGCAGCAGCCAAAGTTGAAGCCGACCAAGGCGGACCCAGTGCCAGCAAAACGACCCAAGCAGCGGTTAATCCAATGTTGAGCGATGCACAAATGAAAGCGGCTCAGCCACAAGGGGATAAGCAAACTAATCTATCAGCGAGTAAATTCAGCGCCGAGCCTATGATTGAGTCAGGGGATAAGGCGGTTTCGCCAAGTAAAGGCACGCAAGGGGAGAACGCTCAGCCTTCAGCCAATGCTTTGAGCGCTCAGTCTAAAGTGACTCAGCTTGCCAGTGCCTTAGTGGCACACGCGCAAGGCAATACCGAGCTCAGCAGTGCAATTGAGGCGGACCTTGCACATTGGCAACAGGTGCAACAAGCCGCCATGCAAAGTACGCAGCACACTCAAGCTCAAGGGCAAACTCAGCGTATGGCGCTGGATCCTGCACTACTGCAAGCAATTAATATCACTAAAAACGACGCCGCGCAGCAAATACAGCAGCGCGTTAATATGATGCTTAACCTCAATAACCAAGAAGCCGAAATCCGTCTTGATCCACCGGAGCTAGGAAGTATGCAAGTGCGGGTACGCAGTGAGGGAGAACAAGCACATGTTAATTTTGTAGTGCAAAATCAACAAGCTAAAGAAGCGCTAGAGCAGGCGATGCCGCGATTAAGAGATCTACTAGCGCAGCAGGGGTTATCTTTGGGTGATACCAACGTCGAGCAGCAAAATCAGCAAAGTGCGCAGCACGATGGTGAACAAGGTCAAGGCAGCGAGCATGGCCCACTGACAGAGCAAGCAAGCAATGATGAAAACCATGGCTTAGAGCAACAGCAGAAAAACGCGCCAATGGAACAAGGAATTGATTTCTATGCGTAATAACTATTGCTATTATACAGTTAAGTGATTTTATTCGAGGCAACCTATGGCCGATGATAAGCAAACCGACCTGCAAATAGAAGAAGGCGGCGGCTCAAAGAAAAAACTGATTATAATCATTGCTGTTGTAGTGCTATTAGTCGGTGGTGGTGCAGGCTATTTCCTGCTTGCTGGGGGCGACGACCCGGCGCCTGCTACACTGGAACAAGAGCAAGGCGGTGCATCAGAGCAAGGTGGTGCAGCACCGAGTGCACAGCTTGGCAGTGCATTGTATGTCGGCATGCCTCGTCCTTTCGTATTCAATGTACCGGGCGCTGCACGTGACCGCATAGTACAAATTAAAGTGCAGCTATTAGTGCGTGGCGAAGGGAACGAAGAGGCCGCTAAAAAGCATATTCCACTTATTGAAGGCACATTATTAAGTGTGTTCGCCGGTACCAATGCCGATGAGCTAAGCACTGCAGCAGGTAAAGAATCTTTGCGTGACGAAGCGCTTACGCAAGTACAACAAGCCCTCGAAGGCGTAGAGGGTTCTAAAGTCGTAGAGCGAGTGCTCTTTACCGGCTTTGTAATGCAGTAAGGGGTAGATGTGAGCGACTTATTATCTCAAGACGAAATTGATGCGCTACTGCACGGGGTAGACGATGTCGAAGAAGAGGATACCTCCGAGGGTGCCAGTGCCAGTGGCGAGAGCGCGCTGCAGTATGACTTTTCTTCACAAGATCGTATTGTCCGTGGGCGTATGCCAACGCTTGAGATTGTTAATGAGCGCTTTGCCCGACATATGCGCATCAGCTTATTTAATATGATGCGTCGCACCGCTGAAGTGTCCATCAACGGCGTGCAAATGATTAAATTTGGTGAATATATTCACACCTTGTTTGTTCCCACCAGTTTGAATATGGTGCGCTTTCGCCCGTTAAAAGGCACCGGTCTGATTACTATGGAAGCGCGGCTGGTATTTATATTGGTAGACAATTTCTTTGGCGGTGATGGTCGTTATCATGCCAAAATTGAAGGTCGTGAATTCACCCCTACCGAACGCCGTATTGTGCAGATGCTGCTGAAAATCATCTTTGAGGATTACAAAGAAGCGTGGGCTCCGGTCATGGATGTGTCGTTCGAGTATTTAGACTCGGAAGTAAACCCGGCGATGGCCAATATTGTTAGCCCCACTGAAGTGGTGGTGATCAGCTCGTTCCATATTGAGCTTGATGGTGGCGGTGGCGACTTCCATATTGCCCTACCATATTCCATGTTGGAACCCATCCGTGAGCTGCTTGATGCCGGTGTACAGTCTGATACTGAAGACACTGATTTACGCTGGTCTAAAGCTCTGCGCGATGAAATCATGGATGTTGAAGTCGACTTATCGACACGGTTATTAGAGGTAGACTTGAGTCTTGAGCAGATTATGGAGCTCAAAGCTGGAGACATTATTCCAGTAGAAATGCCTGAGCATATCACTGTGTTTGTTGAAGACTTACCGACCTTCCGCGCGAAGATGGGCCGCTCTCGGGATATGGTGGCATTGCAAATTAGTGAAAAGATTAAACGCCCAGAATCGGTGAAGTCGGAACTTCATGTGTTTACGAAAGGCGGTAAGAAGCTCGACTCAGATGCTGAATTAGCCGAGCTTGAGGAAGATCTGCATTTAAGTGAAGGCGTAGATTTAGATTGGTAAAAAGGTGCGCACATGCGCGCCTAGCAACAGAGGTTGTATGTAATGAGTGATGATCAAGATACCATGGATGAATGGGCCGCAGCCCTAGCCGAAGCCGAAGAAGGTGAACAAGGCGGTGGCGACGATGCCCAGGTTGCAGAGCTAGACGAGCTCTCCGAAGAGCGCGATGAGGTCACGCCAGAGGAAAAGCGTAAGCTGGATACCATTTTAGATATTCCGGTGACCATTTCTATGGAAGTGGGCCGTTCTAAAATCAATATCCGAAATTTGCTACAGCTTAACCAAGGCTCAGTGGTAGAACTTGATCGCGTTGCTGGCGAGCCACTGGATGTATTAGTCAATGGCACCTTGATCGCGCACGGTGAAGTGGTGGTGGTGAACGATAAGTTTGGTATTCGCTTAACCGACGTGATTAGCCAAGTAGAGCGGATCAAAAAACTACGATGAGAGCATTGGCCTCGCTTTTTGCCCTCGTGGCACTTCCCGTTTATGCGCAAAATGGTGCCGCCCAGCCTGGCGCGGGGCTGAATCTCAATGTTATGTCTATGTTGTTGTCGCTGTTGTTGGTGGTCGGGACAATTATCGCATTAGCTTATATGCTTAAGCGTTTTAATCCGAATATGGCCAATAATGACGATTTTAAAGTTATACGCACTTTGCCACTGGGGACTAAAGAGCGGCTGCTGGTGGTAGAAATCGATAATAAGCAACATTTATTAGGCGTTACGCCAGGTGCCATCAATTACTTATATGAGCTGGAAACGCCGCTCAAAGAGCGCGAGATGGCGCCACTGGCAAAGCAACTCAGCCACATACTCAATACTAAAAAAAAGACCTAAGATAATGAAATACTGGCTAATACTTCTTTTTGCTATGCTTTTAAGCCCGACTGCTTTTGCAGAGCAGGGGCTTCCCGCCGTGACCGTAACCACCAATGCCGACGGCACGCAGGATTACTCAGTCACCTTGCAAGTATTAGCGATTATGACGGCGCTCAGTTTTATCCCTGCCGCCGTTATTATGATGACCTCATTCACCCGTATTATTGTGGTGTTGGCGATATTGCGCCAAGCCATCGGCTTGCAACAAACCCCTTCGAACCAAGTGCTGCTAGGCATGTCTTTGTTTCTGAGTATTTTTATTATGGCACCGATATACAATCAGGTGCATGACCAAGCGATTCAGCCTTATCTAGACGAAGAAATGTCCTCTATGCAGGCGCTGGAAGCCGCTAAGCAGCCGATGAAGGCTTTTATGCTTTCACAAACACGGATAAAAGATTTAGAAACTTTTGCGCAAATAGCCGGTTATGAAAAACTAGACTCGCCTGCGGACACCCCTTTTATCGTGGTGATCCCCGCATTTGTCACCAGCGAATTACAGACCGCGTTTATTATTGGCTTTATGTTTTTCATTCCCTTTCTGATCGTTGATTTAGTCGTGGCCAGTGTCTTGATGGCCATGGGTATGATGATGCTCTCGCCAATGATTGTCTCCTTGCCCTTTAAAATTATGCTATTTGTATTAGTGGATGGGTGGTCACTGGTAATGGGCACTTTGGCACGTAGCTTTGGGTTGGGAGTGTAATAATGGAGCCGGGCATTTTTGTCGATATTCTCAGTGATGCTTTATTTTTGGTGATAAAGTTGGTGTCGGCGATCATTGTCCCTAGTTTGATTGTTGGTTTGATTGTTGCGGTATTCCAAGCGGCGACCTCAATCAATGAGCAAACCTTGAGCTTCTTACCTCGTTTGCTTGTCACCCTAAGTGCACTTATTATCGGTGGCCACTGGTTTACGCAGGAACTTATGGATTTCTTTAACCGCTTAGTGCTGTCGATACCTGAAATTGCGGGATAACCATGGAATACCCCTTTGCCGTCATTGTTCAGTGGCTAAGTGACTACTTACTTCCCTTAGTCCGTATACTGGCAATGTTGATGGTCATGGCAGGGATAGGGGCACGTAATGTCCCTTCGCGTATTAAGCTTGGCTTGGCCTTGGTGATTGCCTTTGTTGCGGTGCCGGTATTGCCTCCTACTCAGTTCACCAACCTGTTTTCGTTGGAAATGGTGTTTGTGGTGCTGCAACAACTGCTCATTGGTGTGGCTATGGGCTTTGCCTCGCAGTTATTATTGAATACCTTCATTCTCGCCGGGCAAATCTTAGCAATGCAAACGGGCTTGGGTTTTGCCTCGGTGGTTGACCCCTCAAATGGCCTGAGCGTGCCGGCGGTGGGGCAGTTCTATTTAATTCTCACCACCTTATTATTTTTTGTTTTTAACGGTCATTTGATGATGATCCAAATGATTGTGCACAGCTTTATCGCGGTCCCTATCGACGGCACTTGGTGGGCGGTTGATCACTACTGGGATATCGTTACCTGGGGCGGGTGGATGTTTACCACCGCTTTGGTATTGGCGTTGGCACCGCTGACTGCGATGTTGGTCATTAATTTATCTTTTGGCGTGATGACGCGAGCGGCACCGCAATTAAATATCTTTTCAATTGGTTTTCCCTTCACCCTAGTGGCGGGACTAACCATTATCTGGGCAACCTTAGGAAACTTCATGGCGCAGTTCGAGGCGCAGTGGTTACGCATGGTTGAGCTACTTTGCTCGATGGCAGGCTGTAGTCCTTAGGAGTTGTTATGGCAGAAGATTCAGGTCAAGAACGTACCGAAGAGCCCACGCCGAAAAAGCTACAAGAGGCGAAGAAAAAGGGCCAAATAGCACGCTCAAAAGAGTTGGGTACCACCTTTGTATTGATTATGTCGGCGGTTTCTTTGCTCATTTATGGCCCCGATATTGGTCGTGGTTTACACACAGTCATGAAGCGAATGCTATCGCTGAGTCGTAACGAAACTTATGACACCACCAAGATGTTTGCGGCATGGGGGGCGGTGGCGGATTCATTGCTCTATCCCATGAGTATGTTTGTACTGGTTATAGTTATCGCCGCGTTTATTGGTAATACCATGCTTGGCGGATTTAACTTTTCATGGCAAGCGATGGCACCCAAAGCCAGTAAGATGTCGCCGATGAAAGGGTTCAAACGTATACTTGGGCCGCAAGCAGCAGTTGAGCTGATAAAAGCGCTGCTCAAATTCGGGCTAGTTGCAGCGTGTGCGGTGTTTTTGATCAAAATGTATTTTTACGAAATTCTGCATTTGAGTATCGAAACGCCACCGAACAATATAGCTCACGCGTTGGAAATTATTGCGTGGATGTTTCTAGCATTGAGTTGCACCATGATTGTTGTCTCGGCAGTGGATGTGCCTTATCAGGCGCACAACCACCATAAACAGTTGAAGATGACCTTACAAGAAGTTAAAGACGAGTATAAAAACTCCGAAGGTGACCCGCAGATCAAAGCGCGTATTCGGCGAACCCAGCGGGAAATGTCACAACGTCGGCAAATGCAAGATGTGCCGGATGCTGATGTGGTGGTAACCAACCCGACGCACTTCTCGGTAGCGATAAAATACGATACTGAAAAAGCCGGTGCGCCAATAGTATTGGCTAAAGGGGCCGATGAAATGGCCTTACAAATTCGTAAAATAGCCAAGGGGAATGACGTCCCGCTGGTAGAGTCTCCGATGCTAACACGGGCGCTCTATCATACCACCGAAGTAGGCGAACAAATTCCCGAGCAGCTATTTACCGCCGTCGCGCAAGTGTTGGCCTATGTGTATCAGCTGAAACGCTTTGAAAAAGGACGCGGTCGCCGACCGTCTAAACTGGCGGACAAACTACCTATTCCTGATGAATTCAAGTATTAACCAACTGAAATATAAGATATAAAAAACTGGCCTACTCCTTGCTTTGATGACTGCAGTGTCAATTTATTGCTGTAGCATTTATGGATTTTAAGGCCGTTCTCACCCAGCTTAATCGCGATAAAAAAGAATATGCAAAAGGCGTAGGTACGCCGCTGTTGGTGCTCGCCGCACTGGCAATGGTGGTATTACCTATGCCGCCATTTTTACTGGATATTCTGTTTTCGTTTAATATTGCGCTGGCCTTGGTGGTGCTGTTAGTTACGGTCTACACCATGAAACCGCTTGAATTTGGAATGTTCCCAGCGGTGCTTTTAGTCGCGACCATTATGCGTCTGGCGCTCAATGTTGCCAGTACGCGGGTGGTGTTATTAGAGGGCCACCAAGGCGGGGATGCGGCCGGTAAAGTAATTGAAGCCTTCGGCTCGGTGGTGATCGGCGGTAACTATGCCGTGGGTCTGGTTGTCTTTCTGATCTTAATTATTATCAACTTCGTGGTTATCACCAAAGGGGCCGGACGTATATCAGAAGTGTCTGCCCGCTTTACCCTCGATGCGATGCCCGGTAAACAAATGGCCATTGATGCCGATTTGAACGCGGGTTTTATCAGCGCCGAGCAAGCGCGGGAGCGGCGTGAAGAAGTCACCCGTGAAGCGGACTTTTACGGTTCGATGGACGGTGCCAGTAAGTTCGTAAAAGGCGATGCCATTGCGGGTATCGTTATCTTAGTGATCAATATCGTTGGCGGGTTATTTGTCGGTATGATCCAACATGACTTGAGTTTTTCTCAGGCCATGGAAGTGTATACCTTACTCACCATTGGTGATGGCCTTGTGGCACAGCTGCCATCGCTGTTGCTATCAATCGGTACTGCCATCGTCGTAACTCGCCAAAATGAATCACACAATATGGGCGAGCAAGTTAAAACCCAACTTGGCAATGACAAAGCACTGTGGATAGCATCCGGTATTCTCATCACTATGGGGTTGGTACCGGGTATGCCCCATGTGGCGTTTTTAGGCTTAGGTGGCTTACTTGGTTTTGTTGCTTATTATTCGCAAAAGCAGGCAAAGCTTGCTGCTGAGCAGGAGCAACAAGAAGCTGAGCAGGGCCCTGGCAGCAATGTTGCCACCCACGACGAACCAAAAGAATTGGGCTGGGACGATGTACAGCAAGTCGATGTCATCGGTTTGGAGGTAGGCTACCGCTTGATCCCGCTAGTGGATCAGGCCCAAGGTGGAGAATTGTTAAGCCGCATTAAAGGGGTCCGTAAGAAGCTCTCACAGGAACTGGGCTTTTTGGTGCCGCCCGTTCATATTCGCGATAATCTAGAATTAGACCCTAATGCCTATCGTATTACCCTCATGGGCGTGTCCAGCGGTGATGGTGAACTCAGTCATGGTGATGAACTGGCCATCAACCCAGGTCAAGTCTTTGGCCCAATCAATGGTGTGGCGACCAAAGATCCGGCTTTTGGTCTGGATGCGGTGTGGATCAAACCAGAGCAAAAAGATGAAGCACAGTCTTTAGGTTACACCGTCGTTGACGCTGCTACGGTAGTGGCGACCCACATTAGCCAGTTACTCACTAATAACGCCTCACTGCTATTGGGCCACGAAGAAGTGCAGAGTCTGCTTGATATGCTAGCGAAAAGCCATCCACGTCTAGTAGAAGGTCTAGTACCAGATGTGTTACCGCTGACTACCATAGTGAAAGTGCTACAAAATCTCCTCAATGAAGGCGTTGCTATTCGCGATATGCGTAGCATAGTGCAAACTCTCGTAGAGTATGGTCCACGCAGCCAAGACCCAGATGTATTAACCGCAGCGGTACGTATTTCATTGCGTCGTTTGATTGTGCAAGATGCGGTTGGCGCTACGCCAGAAATTCCTGTCATAACATTGGCGCCTGAGTTGGAACAGATGTTGCATCAGTCGCTTCAGAACGCAGGAGATGAGGGTGCTGGCATTGAGCCAGGCTTGGCAGAGCGGCTACAGGCCTCTTTAAGCGAAGCCCACCAGAACCAAGAAATGTCGGGTGAACCTTCCATCTTATTGACCTCCGGGATGCTTCGTACAGTGTTATCACGTTTTGTGAAGCACACCATCCCAGGGCTGAAGGTGATGTCTTACCAAGAAGTGCCCGATGAGCGTCAAATTAAGATTGTTAGCTCCGTTGGACAGCAATAGATCGGAAAGCCGGTTGTGAGAGGGTAATATTATGAAAATCAAACGCTTTTTTGCTAAAGATATGCGTACAGCACTGAAAGAAGTAAAAGATGAGCTGGGTGTTGACGCGGTGATCATGTCGAACAAAAAGCTTGCAGATGGCGTTGAAATCGTTGCTGCTATTGACCATGAACGCCCAGCAGCCGCACCGAAAAGCGCTCCCCAGCAGCAAATGCAGCCGCGCGCCACTGAGCAGCGTATGGTACGTCCACAAACACGTACGCAACGTCCTGAGCCACAAAGTCACAATGGTGTGGCTGATTCATTGCAGGCGTTGTTAGAGCGTCAGAGTCCGAAACCAAAGAACGCTGCTCTCGCCGACATGTTTTCGCAATCAGGTATTGATATGAGCGCGCCTGAAGAGCCCGTTGAGCAGCCTCAGCGTCGCGCTGCGCCGGCCAATAACTACGCTCCGCAGCCAACGCTAGCAGAGCCAACGCAAGCCCGCGCTGCAGCGCAGTCCATGGGTGATGATTTAGACGGTGACGGTTTTGATGAGCTACACCGCCAGCCCAATGATTCTGTACAGCAAGAGGCCATGGACAGCGAAGAGATCAGTGCCATGCGCGATGAGATGAATGCCATTCGTCAGCTTCTTGAACATCAAGTATCCGGCCTATTACATCAGGACCGAGCGCGCCGCGATCCAACTCGTGCCTGCTTCATCGAGCGCTTGCAGGGCATGGGTATCGACACTGAAGTGGCTGAGCAGTTAGTGCGTTATGTACCAGACGACGTATCGCGCAAGCAAGCATGGAGTGCAGCCTTGGATATGGTGCAAAAGCAGCTACACACCACCAATAATGAGATTTTACGTCATGGCGGCGTATATGCGTTGGTCGGCCCTACTGGCGTAGGCAAAACCACAACGGTTGCAAAACTGGCCGCATTAGGGGCGCAAAAATATGGCGCTGACAAGGTTGCGCTGATCACCACGGATACATACCGTATCGGTGCTTACGAGCAGCTAGCAACTTATGGACGCATCATTGGTTGCCCTGTGAAGCAAGTAAAAGATGCCAATGAATTGGCCGATGTGCTTTATCAATTACGCAATAAACGTCTAGTATTAATTGACACTGCGGGAATGAGCCAGCGCGATTTACGTTTAAGTGAGCAATTAAACACGCTCATGCGTAGTACGCGAGTCGATATTCGTAGCTATTTAGTGCTCAGTGCCACAGCACAACATGAAGTGCTTCAAGAAACCGTAAGGCACTTCCAAAAAGTTGACTTAAGTGGTTGTATTTTCACCAAACTTGATGAAAGTCTAAGTTTAGGCGAGATTATTAGTGTAGCGATTCAAAATCGCTTACCAATAGGGTATCTTACTAACGGTCAACGCGTTCCAGAAGATATTCGCGTTGCTAACTCAGAAAAAATGGTTAGAAAAGCTGAACAATTGTTTATCAAACGCCAAAAAACACAAAAATCAGCGGCACCAGCAGGGCGCCAAACAGTGGCGTCTCAGGCAGTAGGAATGTATGATTAACACAGTGCACGATCAAGCAAGTGGCCTTCGAAAAATGAATCAAAACAATAGCCAAGGCGTAAAAGTAATCGCCGTGACCGGTGGCAAAGGGGGCGTCGGTAAAACCAATGTCTCTTTGAATTTAGCTATTGCCATGGGTCAGCAAGGCAAACGAGTCTTAGTGTTAGATGCTGACCTAGGACTGGCAAACTGTGACGTTATGCTTGGTCTGCGTGTTGAAAAGAACCTTTCTCATGTTCTAAGCGGTGAGTGCGAACTGCGCGATATACTGGTAACTGGGCCTGCGGGCATTCGTATTGCGCCGGCAACATCGGGGTCACAGAGCATGGTTGAACTGAGTGCTGCAGAGCATGCAGGTTTAATCCGTGCGTTTAGCGAGCTCGATAACGACTTTGATGTCCTCATTGTCGACACCGCCGCCGGTATCTCCGATATGGTACTGAGCTTCTCGCGTGCTGCGCAAGACGTTGTGGTGGTGGTCTGCGATGAGCCAACCTCGATTACCGATGCCTATGCGCTGATCAAGGTGCTTAGTCGTGAACATGGCGTATACAAATTCAAAGTCGTTGCCAATATGGTGCGCAGCCAGCGTGAAGGGCAAGACTTATTTGCCAAACTCTCCAAAGTAACCGACCGATTTTTAGATGTGGCGCTCGAATTAGTGGCCACCGTGCCCTATGATGAAAACATGCGTAAATCAACGCGTCGCCAGAAAGCCGTCGTGGAGTTATTCCCTAACTCACCCGCTTCGGTATCGCTGAAAAGTCTCGCTGGCAAGGCACTAAAATGGCCAACCCCTAATCAACCATCGGGGCATTTGGAGTTCTTCATTGAAAAGCTGGTCAATAATTAACTGTTGTTCGGATTTATGAATAAAGTGGCTGGATATCAAGATCAATTACAATTAAACACTCTGGTCGAGCGCCATGCCGCGCTGGTCAAGCGTGTCGCATGTCATTTGCTGGCTCGACTGCCAGCGAGTGTGCAGCTCGATGATCTCATTCAGTCCGGCATGATTGGCCTCATAGAGGCATCAAAGACCTTTGACGCCAGTAAAGGCGCCAGCTTTGAGACGTTTGCTGGTATTCGTATTCGTGGTGCGATGCTTGATGAAGTACGACGGGGAGATTGGGCTCCACGATCGGTACATCGCAATAGCCGCGCTGTAGCTACCGCTGTACATGAATTGGAAACCTCCCTGGGTCGGGAACCAAAGGATGTTGAAGTAGCTGAAAAACTTGATATTTCGCTCGATGAATACCATCATATTTTAAACGATGTTAATTGCTCTAAAGTGCTCGGTATCGAAGACTTAGGTGTCGATGAAGATGTACTCACCCCGAGCAGTGAACAATCTCAAACGGGGCGGCCCTACACCAGCGTTCACAACGAACGCTTTAACCAAGCATTAGTAGCGGCAATTAATTCTCTCCCCGAGCGTGATGCATTGGTATTATCGTTGTACTATAACGATGAAATGAATTTAAAAGAAATTGGGCAAATACTGGACGTAAGTGAGTCCCGTGTGAGTCAGATACATGGTCAGGCAATGATTAAGCTCAAAGCGAAAGTCAATGACTGGGTCAATTAGTAGTAAGAATAAAGGTTCATACCTCACTGGAGGATACTTTGGATAAAAACATGAAAATTCTCGTGGTCGATGACTTTTCCACTATGAGAAGAATCATTAAAAACCTATTGCGTGATTTAGGCTTTACCAACGTGCAAGAAGCGGACGATGGTAGTACCGCGCTGCCCATGTTGCAAAACCAAGAGTTTGACTTTGTGGTTACCGATTGGAACATGCCAGGTATGCAGGGTATCGATTTGCTCCGTGCAATTCGCGCCGACGACAGCTTAAAGCACATTCCAGTACTGATGGTAACTGCAGAGGCGAAGAAGGAACAAATCATTGCCGCTGCCCAAGCTGGCGTGAACGGTTACATCGTTAAGCCCTTTACCGCAGCTACATTAAAAACCAAGCTGGATAAAGTATTTGAGCGCTTAGGTTAACCGAGAAGGAGAGGTTTATGTCAGCTCCCGCTGCACCTCACATTACCCTAGAGCAAGCCAAACAGCTTGTATCGTTTCTTGAGCAAGGTGAGCAGGAGAAAGCCGATCAGCTGATCCTCGATGCTGCCTCCAAGGAACAGTCCGAACTGTTTGCTGAGGTTGGCAAGTTGACGCGGCAACTTCACGAGTCGTTGAAGAATTTCCAACTCGATACGCGCTTGAACGACCTCACGCAAGAAGCCATTCCCGATGCTAAGCAGCGTCTTAATTACGTGATGGAAATGACCGAGCAGGCGGCAAATAAAACCATGGATGCCGTGGAAGCCAGTTTGCCCATCGCTGAGCAGCTATCCACTGAACTACATCAAATTAAACCCATTTGGGATAAATTGATGCGTCGCGATCTCGAATTAGGTGAGTTCAAGCAGTTGTGTCATCAGCTTGATAGCTTTATGAACCGCTCTCAAGGCAGCACAGTGGAGCTGCACGACCTTCTTAACAATGTGCTGATGGCGCAAGACTACCAAGATTTAACAGGGCAAGTAATTCGCCGCGTAATCGAGCTGGTGCGCGAGGTAGAAGACAGCCTTATTAATTTATTAACTGTGTTTGCGGGCAACGAAGGTGAAGAACCGGTGGTTGAACAACAAAAAGCAAAACCAGCTGTGAACGCAGAAGGTCCAGAAGGGCCAATTATAGACACAGAATCACGTGATGACGTGGTCTCAGGCCAAGATGAAGTAGACGACTTGTTGTCTAGTTTAGGCTTCTAAAGAGGAGAGCGGCTGCATGAGCTTTGAAGTAGATGAAGATATTTTACAGGACTTTTTAGTCGAAGCAGGTGAGATATTGGAGCAGCTCTCTGAGCAGTTAGTAGAGCTTGAAAATAACCCTGATGATAAAGACTTGCTCAACGCTATCTTCCGGGGCTTCCACACTGTTAAAGGGGGAGCTGGGTTCCTTGGCATGAATGAGCTGGTGGATGCCTGTCATGGTGCTGAGAATGTGTTTGATATTCTGCGCCAAGGTAAGCGCCAGGTTACTTCTGAACTGATGGACGTGATCCTGCAAGCGCTCGATACAATTAACGACATGTTTGCGCTTATTCAAGCACGAGAGCAGCCGCAACCTGCAGACCCTGAGTTACTTGCCGTATTGCATAAACTGAGCGAACCTGAATCCGAAGATGAGGCACCTATTGCTGTGCCTGAACCTGCCGCAACTCCGAGTGAACCTGTTGTTGAACCCGAACCTGTGCCTGAAAATGTCGCATCAGGGGCCGATGATTTTGGCGATGATATTTTGTTCGATGCGCCAAGTGCTGACAGTGACGAAGGCGAAGCGATTGACGAAATCACCGAAGATGAATTCGAAAGTTTGCTGGATGAATTGCACGGCCAAGGCAAAGGCCCGTCTGTGGGTGAAGGGTCAGCGGATGCTGGGACATCCGGTAATGATGAAGATATTACCGATGATGAGTTCGACTCGCTACTAGACGAATTACATGGAGCAGGCAGCTTTGGTGCCATTAGCGATAATGGCTCCACGCCGAGCGTCGAAGAGCAAGGAGCTGCGCAGCAGAGTGTACCGACTACACCGGGCGAATCAGAGTCGGCCAGTGGTGGTGATGAAGACATTACCGAAGATGAATTTGATGCGCTGCTTGATGAGCTGCACGGCAAAGGCAATGCGCCTAAAGCAAGCTCTGCAGAAGCTTCGCCAGCGCCGGTTGAAAAGCCTGCGGCGCCAGTAAGCCAAAGTAAAGCTAAAGACACACCGCCGGCAACGCCAGCGCCTAGTAAAGCGCCAGCGGCCGCAAAACCAGCGCCGAGTACGGCGAAGGGGAGCACCCCGCCTAGCAGTGGTGATGCCAAAAAACCGGCACCTAAAGCCGCGCCACCGCCACAAGCAGAAACGACAGTGCGCGTCGATACCAAACGACTAGACCAGATCATGAATATGGTGGGTGAGCTGGTATTGGTACGTAATCGTCTTATTACCTTAGCGAATAATAACAACAGTGAAGCTATGGGTAAGGCTATCTCAAATCTTGACGTGGTCACCGCCGACCTACAAGGTGCGGTGATGGCAACTCGGATGCAGCCAATTAAGAAAGTATTTGGCCGCTTCCCACGTGTGGTACGTGACCTTGCCCGCAGCTTACAAAAAGATATTTCCTTGGTCCTTGAAGGGGAAGAGACTGATTTAGATAAAAACCTTGTCGAAGCCCTAGCTGACCCACTCGTGCACTTAGTACGTAACTCAGTGGACCATGGTATTGAGATGCCTGATGTTCGAGAAGCAGCAGGTAAACCTCGCACCGGTACGGTGCGCTTATCGGCTTCTCAAGAAGGCGACCACATTCTCCTGAGCATCCACGATGATGGCGCAGGGATGGATGCCGAAAAACTGAAAAAAATCGCTATTAGCAAAGGGGTTATTGATCACGACCAGGCCGCCCGGTTGAGTGACACGGAAGCCTATAACCTTATTTTTGCCCCTGGATTCTCCACCAAAGAGGAAATTTCTGATATTTCTGGGCGTGGTGTGGGTATGGATGTGGTGAAAACCAAGATCAGCCAGCTTAACGGCACCATTAATATCGACTCACAGCTCGGTATTGGTACCCGTCTAGATATCAAAGTACCGCTGACGCTTGCTATTTTGCCAACGCTGATGGTGATTGTTGGTGAACAAACCTTTGCTCTGCCATTGGCGGCTGTTAGTGAGATTTTCCACCTTGATTTGACCAAAACTAACATTGTTGATGGCCAGCTCACCATTATTGTGCGTGAAAAAGCTGTACCACTATTTTATTTAGAGCATTGGTTAGTCAAAGGTGCGGACCGCACCCAACGTAAAGCCGAAGGCCATGTCGTCATCGTTCAAATTGGTACTAAAAAGGTCGGCTTTGTGGTGGATTCGCTGATTGGTCAAGAGGAAGTAGTCATAAAGCCTCTGGATGCGTTGCTGCAAGGCACACCAGGTATGGCCGGGGCGACAATTACCTCAGACGGTGGCATAGCCTTAATTCTAGACGTGCCAAGCATGCTAAAACATTACGCTGGGCGCTCCAGCGTTAACTAAAATCGAGTATTAAATGGCTGTCAAAGTTCTAATAGTTGACGACTCAAGCTTTTTTCGTCGCCGGGTTACTGAAATTCTTGAAGGTGATGCCAATATCGAAGTCATTGATGCAGCTGTCAATGGCGCCGATGCAGTGGAAAAAGCAGTTAAGTTACGCCCAGATGTGATCACCATGGATGTGGAAATGCCAGTGTTAGATGGTATTTCTGCGGTGAAACAAATCATGGCGAAATCGCCAACACCTATTCTTATGTTTTCCTCACTGACGCGTGAAGGAGCCAGTGCCACACTGGATGCACTTGATGCCGGGGCATTGGATTTCTTACCGAAAAAGTTTGAAGACATCGCGCGCAACAACCAAGATGCGATTGAGATACTTCGACAAAAGGTGCGCGAGCTAGGACGTCGTCGTCTTTCGCGTTTTAATCGCCCAACGACCTCGACAACGGCATCGTCACCAGCGCGCCCCAGTGTCACCACACGCAGTTCAGCGCAACCTGATAGAAGCTTTAACCAAGGAGCTTCGACTCGGCCTCAAAGCGCTAGCCAATTCAAGCCCAGCGGCAAAAAGTACAAGTTGGTGGCTATTGGCACCTCTACCGGGGGGCCTGTGGCACTGCAAACGATTCTGACCAAGCTGCCAGCCAATTTTCCTCATCCTATTTTGCTTATCCAGCATATGCCGGCCGCATTTACTCCTGCGTTTGCGCAGCGCTTGAATAACCTTTGCAAAATCAAGGTAAAAGAAGCGCAACAGGGAGACCGTTTGCAACCTGGAACGGCGTATCTTGCACCAGGTGGTCAGCAAATGATGTTTGATGGCCGGGCTCAACAGCAAACTCTGAAGGTATTTCAAGACGACAACCCAAGAATTACTTATAAACCCAGTGTTGATGTTACTTTTGCCAGTAGCGCAAAAGCATTTGGCGGTGATGTATTAGCCATTGTGCTGACCGGGATGGGCGCTGATGGTCGTGAAGGTGCGCGGATGCTCAAACAATCAGGCTCACGGGTTTGGGCGCAGGACGAGCAGTCTTGTGTTGTGTATGGCATGCCGCAAGCGATAGCCAGTGCCGGTTTGCATGACCACCAAGTGGCTCTTGACGATGTTGCCGCGCATTTACTCAAGGAAGTCGGCTGTGGATAAACTTTCCATAATTGGCCTTGCTGTTGCCATTATCGCCATTACCTTAGGCTATAGCCTCGAGGGCGGTATGGTTTCAGGGCTAATTGATGGACCGGCACTGATCATTGTCCTTGGCGGCACTTTAGGTGCCGTGATGTTGCAATCGCAACTAGCGACCTTCAAAAAGGCCTTGGGAGTCTTTAAGTGGGTATTTGTTCCCCCGTTTTATGATACCCAAGCTGGGATTGAGCAAATTAAATCGTGGGCCAGTACCGCACGTCAAAAAGGGTACCTGGCTCTTGAGGAACAAGCACTCGTAAGTGAAGACCCTTATGCGGCTAAAGGCTTAAGCTTGCTGATTGATGGCTCTCATGAGCAGCGCTTACGTGACACCCTAGAAATCGAGCTTATGTTAGAGCGCGAGCGGTTGCTAGATGCAGCTCGGGTTTACGAGGCCATGGGAGGATATGCGCCGACCATTGGTATTTTAGGGGCTGTGCTCGGGCTCATTCAGGCGATGGCATACATTAGTGAGCCCGATAAATTGGGTGCTGGGGTCGCCACCGCATTTTTGGCCACGATTTATGGCGTGGGCTTTGCCAACTTGTTATTCCTGCCCGTTGCCAACAAGCTAAAGCAAGTGATTGAAGAAAAAATGCTCTATCATGAGCTCATCGCTGAGGGCATCATGGCAATGCAGCAGGGAGAGACGCCCGCAAATATAGAGTTGAAACTCGAGGCTTACTGCGCTGAGCGCCATGTTAGTGCAGGGTACTAATATGATGCGTATTCGTCACCGCCGAGGTCATGTAAAGGAGTCGCAACACACCCACCGTTGGCTCGTTTCTTACGCTGACTATATGACCATTATGTTCGCCTTGTTCGTGGTCATGTACGCGATTGCTATCAATAAAAAAGACGAAGAGTTTGCTATTTTCTCGCAGACTTTGGAGCAATTTTTTGACCGTGCTACCCAAGTGACTCAACCCATATTAACTGAGCAGCAGCAATCCACAGGAGACGGTGTGTTGCAACAACCACTGCCCGTCAATGACAATGTGTTAGAAGGTGAGAGTATTGTCAAAGAGCCTATTCGTGGCTCAAAGTTGATTCCAGAGCAAGCAGACGTGAGTCTTATCGAGCAAAAAGAGCTCGGAGAGCCTTTAGAAACTTTGTTAGATAAGTTAACTGGCACTTTGCTTAATGAAATTCGCCAAGGTGATGCACAGCTCCAACTGAATGAGAACTGGCTTACTATTGAGATGAGTTCGGGGCTGCTTTTTCCGAGCGCCAGCGCCACAGTGACGAATCGCGCCGAACAAGTGGTGGCTCGTATTGCTGAGATCATTTCGCCAATGCGCAATTACTTGCGTGTGCGTGGCTATACCGATGACCGCAGTATCAATAACGAAATGTTTCGCTCCAATTGGCAGTTATCAGCGGCACGTGCAGCGGCGGTAGTCAAAGAGTTGCAAACCCTGGGCATAAACCCTGCGCGAATGGCGTTGGAAGGGTATGGGCAGTACACCCCTTTTGCTGACAATGATACTGCCCAAGGGCGGGCGCAAAATCGTAAAGTGGTCATCGCAATTTCAAAGTTTGCCTTGCCACTGCAAGAGGCCCGGCAACAAGACAGTGCCGTTGAATCAGTTGAGCCCGCAGTGGAGCAAGAGCTGCCAAGCACTGACAATACAATAAAAATAATACAACTACCCCATGGCGGTATTCGTATTACGACGCGCAATGAGGAACAGCAATAATGAAGGTATGGACGGTCGCGAACCAAAAAGGCGGGGTGGGTAAAACCACCACAACGGTGTCTTTAGGCGGTCTATTGGCTGAACAAGGAAAGCGTGTCTTATTAATTGATACCGACCCTCACGCGTCGCTTACCTACTATTTTGGTATTGATTCAGAGGCCATCGAAGTGAGTGCTTACGATGTTTTCACTCGCGGTAAAAATATGGCGAGTGAGGAAATACTGCAATCGCTGTGTCCATCCGGTGTCGAAAATATTGATATTCTGCCGGCTACCATGGCCATCGCCACGCTTGATAGAAGCATGGGTAATAAAAACGGCATGGGGTTAATACTTAAAAAGGTATTAGCGAAAATCAGCGAACATTATGACTATGCCATTCTCGATTGCCCGCCGGTACTTGGGGTGTTAATGGTGAACGCGTTGGCAGCAAGCGAGCGCGTGCTCATACCTGTGCAAACTGAGTTTCTTGCGCTCAAAGGACTAGATCGCATGATGCGCACGATGGAGTTGATGCAGCAGAGTGCACAAACCTATAGCTATCAATACACGGTGGTCGCGACTATGTATGATAAGCGCACTAATGCCTCTTTGGATGCATACAAAAAACTGCGCGCTACGTATCATGACAGTGTTTGGCCGGGTGTGATCCCCATTGATACCAAGTTTCGCGATGCCAGCCTTGCGCAGCAGGTGCCTAGTAAGCACTGTGCTAAGGCGCGAGGCGTACAAGCCTACCGTGCGCTCTTAGACTATTTGCAAAACAAGCAGGTGGATGCATGAGTGGTCCTAATGAAAAGGTGATGAAGGAGTACCTCAGCGCGCTACTTAAAGAAGAAGCAGAGCCTAGGCGGGTAGCTAAGCCGGTCATCACTGAATCCCCTCAGGCAAATAAACTTGAGCCACTTGAAAAGTTACTTGCGCAGGCAGAGCAGCAAGCACAGGCTCGCGAGCAACAGCAACAGCAACAGCAACAGCAACAGCAACAGCAACAGCAACAGCAACAGCAACAGCAACAGCAACAGCAACAGCAACAGCAACAGCAACAGCAACAGCAACAGCAACAGCAACAGCAACAGCAATCCAGCACGCACGTTGAGGATATTGCTCGGGCAATTAATAAGGCAAAACCTGCATCCTCAGGCACTAAGCTGCGCGCGCCACAGGCGGCGCGAGAAGAATATATGCAGGGCGAGTTTCAGGCGCTGTTTTTTGACGTGGCTGGTTTGCTATTAGCAGTGCCTCTGAAATCTCTCGGTGGTATTCACCAGATTGGTGAAGTAAACCAATTATTCGGGAAACCACCTTGGTTTAAAGGGGTGATGTTAAACCGCGATGAAAAAGTCAGCCTTGTGGACACCGCCCGCTGGGTAATGCCAGAAAAATATGACAAAAACTTGGAACAGGCATTAAACTATAAGTATGTGATAATGCTTGGAGAATCTCAGTGGGGATTAGCCGCTGAGAATTTGATCAACAACGTAACCTTGAAAAGTGAAGACGTAAAGTGGCGACAAAGCCATGGTAAGCGTCCGTGGCTTGCTGGGGTTATAAAAGAAAAAATGTGTGCTTTAATTGATGTGGATAACCTGCAACTGCTTTTAGAGCAAGGGTTAGACAGTCAGGCTGAGTAATCAGGCACAAACTAATTGGTAACCAAGGCCGATTCATGACAGACGGCGTTATGGAGCTAAGTATGAGCGAAGAAAGAATAGTATCAGCGAAAGATGTAGACAGCAGTGATGAGGTACTGCAATGGGTCACCTTCCGGTTAGAGGAAGAAACCTATGGTATCAATGTGATGCAGGTACAAGAAGTACTTCGTTATACCGAGATCGCGCCCGTGCCCGGTGCACCCAGTTATGTCCTGGGTATTATTAACTTGCGAGGCAACGTGGTTACCGTGATTGATACCCGTTCACGCTTTGGGTTGGTTGACGCTGAAGTCACAGACAACTCTCGTATTGTGATTATCGAAGCGGAAAAGCAGGTTATTGGTATTTTGGTCGACTCGGTCGCTGAGGTGGTGTACCTGCGCAGCTCTGAAATCGACAGTGCGCCCAACATTGGCACAGAAGAGAGTGCTAAGTTTATCCAAGGGGTCTCAAACCGTGACGGTGAGTTACTGATTTTGGTGGATCTAAACAAACTACTCAGTGACGAAGAGTGGGACGAGTTAAGTAATATCTAAGTAATGAAAGACCCGAATCTGCTGTATATGATAGCCGCTAGCATAGTGTTATTGCTGGCGGTTTTAGTAATAGTGTTGTGGTTACGTACGTCGCAATTAGCGCGGCAAATGCGGGCACTGCGACAAAACATGGACACTGAAAAACAGGCGTCATCACAAACGCAAATTTTGCGTGCGGAGGTCAGTGAGTTGCGCACAGCATTGGAAAATATGAGCAACCGTATTGGCCAAATTCAACAGCGCACCGAAGAAGTGGCGCAACAGCAAGACACTATTCGTGAAGCAGACCCGCAAGCACGAATCTACTCTCGAGCAGTAAAAATGATTGAGCTAGGTGCGCCCATGGAAGAAGTCATGAGCGAATGTGAGCTACCTCGGGCAGAAGCTGAGTTACTGTTCTCATTGCATCAGAAAAATTAAGCTTTCACATTGAGCTTATTGCTAAAGTTCTGCCATCCAGGTGGAAACTTACCACGTAATACATAGGAAAAGGCAATAAGCTCAGCAATCACATAATAAAGCTCTTTGGGGATTTCTTGGCCTTGATCGAGCTTTTCTAAGGTCTTCGCTAAATCAGCATCTTGGTGAATTAAAATGCCTTGTTCTTGCGCTGCTTCGATAATGTGCTCGGCTAACTCGCCAAACCCTTTGCTCGACACGGTTGGTGCACTGCCATGCTCGTAGAGCAATCCAATGGCACTGCGTTGGGTTGATGCTGTCATACTACACCTTTAAATTAACGATACTATGACGGCGATAAAACTGCCGCCACTGTTGTACTTGTTGCTCACTCACCTGCTCAACCTTAATGGGCGCAACGCCGAGGCCGTGACTTTGCAGCTTGCGTCTTAGTGTTTCACTGTGTTCGTTAGCAAGGTGGTGCAAAGCCTGAGAGCTGGCGCGAAGTTCACAATTGAGGGTTTGCTTACACAAGTGCGCCTGCACACTGAGCTCTCCCAATTTCGGGTAGTCAAATTGCATACGCACAAACCACACGTCTTCGCCTTTACCTTGTTGGCTCTTTTCTTTGTAGCGACAAATACTTAGCTGCGTTTGTCCTGCCTCGGGTGGCAAACGCATAGGTAAAAACAGCTGTACCAAAGGGTTAGAATCTTGTTGCGTTGTTAATTGTGGAGCGCTGGACTGTGGCGTCATACTTTGTTTAATGGCTGCCAAATCGCCGCCTAATGCTTGCGCCCCCGCACTTTGCAGCTGTTGCAATACTTGCTCAGCAGCAGAAGCTGGCGCTTGCGGTGTTTGAGCTAAAAGTAGGTTTATCAGTGGCATCAAGGCGCTTTGGCTGTGAGTCGCCATCGTGCTTGGCAGCTGTTGCAGGCTCTGAGCGCCCAACAGTGATAGCAAAAGAGTATCGATTTGAGCTGTGACGCTTGCACGGTATTGGCTAACAGGCTGTGACCAAGGCTGCAATTGGGCTTGCAACTGATTGACTGTGTTGGCTGCCGGGGTATGCGGTCCAACCATTTTACTAAAAGCTTGATTGACGAGTTGCTGTAGCTCTTTAGGCGCGTTTTGCACCAGAGTGTCTAGATTGGCAAGGTGATGGGTCAAGCTATGCTGTGCTGTATAAGGCTTTATTAGTGGTGCCATTAACGCCTTACTGAGAGGCAAGGAGAGTACTTGCTGTGCCCCTGATACCGTTTCTGTAGCAGCCCCAGACACCAAGGTTGCTTTTACCGTGTGTTGCATCTGTGCGGTTAATGCTAATAGCGGCGACTGACTGCGAAGGGTATTAAGCAAGGCGCTCACCTCAACGCCCGGGCTTAATGGTTGCCCCATGGCGTTGTGTCTTGCCGCGCCATTAAAGGCGCTGAGAGACACCGGTTCAAGCTTTTTCGGCGTATCAAATAGCACCGTACTAAGCAGTGGCTTTGCAGTACTTTGTAATAACTGCTGAGCACTTGCGAGTGAATTGATACTTGGCGCACTTCGCCCTTGCTGCCAAGACTGTAATTGTTGCTTAGCATGCTGCCATAACGAGGTGTTTGCTTTGTTGTCTATTACCGGCCTATCACCGAGTTGCTGTGTTGCCGGGGAGGCCGTGGCGGTGCTTTGAGTGCCCACAATCACTTGTGGGCGGGCAACGTGTAAGTCGATACGCGGTAATTGCAGTTTGAGTTGTAACGCAGGTGATGTTGGCGCTACCCCCAGGCTTGTTGTGAGGCCCTGAGTTGGCAGTTGAGCCGATACGGTTCGGTTTATCGGCAAGGTCAATATGGCTTTATTCGCTTGGCCACCGACCAGGTTGAGCTGAGCATGCTTACCATCGGGACGTGGTAGCAACTGCAAGTTCATCGGCGTCTTTAGCAGCATGGCAACGAGCTTTTGTTGGCTCATCGGCAGTGGTAATTGGCTCCCTCCACTAAGCGGTAAGTGGGCCTGTATCTTTCCTTTCACTAACTGAACGATCAAGGATGTCGGCGATGGCTGAGCGTTAATTATCTCGGCACTGGATTTATTTAGATGCAAACTGGCATTAAGCGCCGGTATTGATAATGCTGCTTTATCAGTTAATTGCACTGTTAGTGCCAAACGCGTTGGGCTCACAACTTGGCCCTGACCATTGGTTAAGGCTGCGCCAAGCAAACGCATTATATCCTGAGCGGAGCTAAGCGGTAGCGAGGTTTTGCTGGGCGTTAATTGCAGTTGTCCTTGAGCATTAAGTTGCACGGTGCCTTGCTCAATAGTCAATGGTAGCGGCCCCTTTGGCGGTGATTGCAAGGGAACTTCGAGGGTCCGCCATTGACCTTGCAGCTGAACTTGCATTGTTGCTTTGTCAGCGCTGATATGAACATTTTTAACCGCCAAGGGCTGCTCAGTGGGCAGCGTGAGTGTCCTAGCCTGCTGCGTATCGCCAGCGATGCTCAGCGTTTGTGTGTGATGAATTAAAGGGGCAGATGGGCCCGACATATTACCCCCGAAACAAGATCAAAGTTTTGCCCGCAATTTTTCGCATTAGCATAGCATTATGGTAGACTATCGCCCAATTTTAAGCACTGAGAATGTCTGTTCGTGTTACACGTTGACGCAGTCACTTGCATTAAGCAAGAGCGATGCCTGTTTGAAGACCTTAGCTTTTCAATAAACGCTGGGGAGATCATGCAGTTAGAGGGGCCTAATGGGGCTGGGAAAACCTCTTTATTGCGCATTTTGGCGGGCTTTTCAGAGCCTATGCAAGGGCAAGTACGCTTTATGCAAAAGTGTATTCGCCGTGACTACGAAAACTATGCGCAACAAGTGTTGTTTATTGGCCATAAAACAGGTGTAAACACACAGTTAAATGCATTGGAAAATTGTCAGTTCTGGCTTGATACTCACGGACTGAAAACCGACCTCAATATTTATGACGTGCTGAGCAATCTTGGCTTAGTAGGACTAGAAGATGTTCCGGTGCGGCAATTATCAGCTGGCCAACAGCGCCGTGTCGCCTTGGCTCGGTTGTGGCTCAATGATGCCAAACTGTGGTTTTTAGACGAGCCATTCACTGCCGTAGATAAAAAAGGTGTGGCATTATTGCAACAGCGTTTCGCTCAGCATTTAGCCCAACAAGGGGCGATTTTACTCACCAGTCACCAAGACTTGACCGCGCACTTTTCTCACCTCAGTAAGTTGCAGTTGGAGTATCGCATTTAATGATTCAGCAGCACTCCTACTGGCGAGTTTGGGCCAGCGTATATAAAAAAGATGTGCGTCTTGCCTTTCGCCAGCGCAGCGATATTGTTAATCCGCTGCTGTTTTTCTTAATCGTGATTACACTGTTCCCACTTGGCGTGGGTCCTGAGCCAAACTTATTGGCACGCATGGCGCCGGGTATTATTTGGGTCGCTGCTTTACTAGCGACGATGTTGGGTCTGGATAAAATGTTCCGAGATGATTACCTAGATGGTACTTTGGAGCAGTTATTATTGTCGCCATTCCCTTTGTCGCTCAGTGTGTCGGCAAAAATTGCAGCGCATTGGACCATTACAGGCTTGCCAATGGTGTTATTAACGCCACTGTTCGCATTACTAATGAATTTAGAAATGCAGGCCCTCAATGCAACGTTGTTAACGTTGCTTATCGGTACTCCATTATTAAGCTTGATCGGGGCGATCGGCGCGGGGTTAACCGTGGGTTTGCAAAAAGGGGGAGTGTTACTCAGTTTGTTGGTCTTACCGCTGTACATTCCCGTATTGATTTTTGCGACTTCCGCCATTGATACAGCCAGCATGTCGTTGGCTTATGGCGGTCAGCTCGCAATCTTAGGTGCATTTCTTACCGTCGCCATTGTGCTTGCGCCTATTGCCGTTTCATCAGCATTGAAAGTGAGTATTAACTAGTATGTGGAAGTGGTTACATCCCTATGCCAAGGCCGAGCGGGCCTACACGCTGTGTAACACACTGTTGCCGTTTTTTGCAGTGGTTACCGTGATATGCATGATCTTAGGTTGGGTTTGGGGGTTGGCTTATGCGCCGGCCGATTACCAACAAAAAGACAGCTATCGCATTATCTTCATTCATGTACCGTCGGCTATTTGGTCGATGGGTGCTTATTCGTCGATGGCCATTGCCGCCATCGTCGCGTTAGTATGGCAAATTCGCAATGCCCAACTGGCGGTGATTGCTATAGCCCCGGTGGGGGCGGCAATGACGGTGATCGCATTATTGACCGGCGCCGCGTGGGGTAAACCTATGTGGGGTACTTGGTGGGTATGGGATGCACGCTTAACCTCAGAGCTCATCCTGTTGTTTTTATACCTAGGGGTCTTGTCTTTGTACCATGCCTTTGAAGACAAACGTGCTGGAGGCAAGGCAGCGTCTATTTTGGCCCTTGTCGGAGTGGTCAACTTACCCATTATTCACTTCTCAGTGGAGTGGTGGAATACCCTGCACCAGGGCTCAACCATTACCAAATTTGATACCTCTGCCATCGACCCAAGTATGTTTTGGCCGTTAATGGTTAATATTGTCGCTTTTGCTGGTTTTTTAGGCTGGGCAACGTTGATCCGTTTGAAAACGGAGCTGTTAAAAAGTGAACAACATCGACCGTGGGTGAGAGCACTCGCCACAGGAGCAAAACATGGAGTTTAATAGTTTTTCTGAATTTCTCGCCATGGGTGGGTATGGCTTTTATGTATGGCTTTCCTTCGGCAGCTGTGCATTTATTTTGATTGCGCTTTTAGTGACCTCGCTATTAGAGAAACGTAACGTGCTCAAGCAGGTTGCCGCTCAAAGCGCACGAGAGCAACGTATTGAGAGGGCGAAACGCTCGCAGCAGGAGTCGTCACTATGAACCCAAGACGCAAAAAACGCTTAATCACCATTATTGCCTTATTGCTCGGTTTATCATCGGCGGTGGGGCTTACTCTGTATGCGTTGCAAGAGAACATTAACCTTTTCTATACCCCCAGTGAGCTGATTGAAGGCAAGGGTAAAGATTTGGAAAAACCCAGTATTGGCCAAAAACTACGGATTGGCGGCATGGTGGTGCCAGGCTCAGTTAAGCGCGACGAAAACTCGCTATTTGTAGAGTTTAAACTGATTGACAGTGGCCCTATGGTCACCATCCGTTACAAAGGCATCTTGCCGGACTTATTCCGTGAAGGCCAAGGCATCGTAGCCCAGGGCACCTTAGTGCAGAGCGATGTGGTAGAGGCATTTGAGGTACTCGCCAAGCACGATGAAGAGTACATGCCAGAGGAAGTGGCAGAAGCGGTGAAGGGCATCAAACACGAGAAACCTAAATACAATAGCAATTACGGCAACTAAATTATGATTCCAGAGCTCGGGTACTTTTCCCTAACCTTAGCAATGGTGCTGTGTGTACTGTTGTTTATATTTCCTTTGTGGGGCGCGCATACCGGTAATCTCAGGTTAATGCGTGCAGCTCCTTCTTTGGCTGTGGGCCAATTCATTTTTGTTCTGCTCTCTTTTGCGGCTCTTATTTACGCCAGTGTCACCGATGACTTTACCGTCGCCTACGTTGCTTACCACTCCAGTAGCACGCTACCTTGGTATTACAAAATAACCTCGACTTGGGGTGGCCATGAAGGCGCTATTTTATTATGGCTGGTCATGCAAGCAGGGTGGACAGCCGCAGTGGCGCTGATGTCTAAATCGTTACCATGGCCGCTGCGCGCCCGGGTGCTCGGCGTACTTGGGTTCTTAGCGGTTGGCTTTATGCTTTATACCTTATTGATGTCGAGCCCGTTTGAACGCTTATTACCTTACTTTCCAGTAGAAGGGCGCGATCTTAATCCTTTGCTGCAAGACCCTGGCATGATTATTCACCCGCCATTGCTGTATATGGGCTATGTGGGTTTATCTGTCTCTTTCTCATTTGCCATTGCCGCACTGTTGACCGGTCAACTAGATAATTTGTGGGCCAAGTGGTCTCGTCCTTGGACGATGGCTGCCTGGGGCTTTTTGACTCTCGGTATCACTATTGGTAGCTGGTGGGCTTATGCTGAACTTGGCTGGGGGGGCTGGTGGTTCTGGGATCCAGTAGAAAACGCCTCACTGATGCCGTGGCTGGTGGCCACCGCATTATTGCACTCTTTGGCGACCACGGAAAAACGTGGCATCTTTAAGTCATGGACTGTGCTATTGGCTATCGCAGCGTTCTCGCTGAGTTTACTAGGTACCTTTATCGTGCGTTCAGGGATCATCGTCTCGGTGCACGCGTTCGCGTCAGACCCAGATCGCGGTATGTTTATTTTGGCGTTTTTAGCCATCGTCGTCGGTGGCGGCTTGTTGCTGTATGCTCTGCGTGCAGGGCAGGTACAAAGTGAGGGACGTTATAGCCTATTCTCCCGTGAAGTGGCACTGTGGCTAAACAATATTTTACTGGTGGTGGCAACCCTTATTGTCCTGCTTGGCACGTTGCTCCCTATGGTGCACAAGGAGCTCGGCCTTGGGTCTATTTCCATCGGTGAACCGTTCTTCAATCAGATGTTCAGTTATTTAATCGTGCCTTTTGCCTTGTTATTAGGCGCCGCACCACTGCTACGCTGGAAGCAGAATAAGTTTAGCCAAGTGGCACGTAAGTATGGCCTTGGGCTAGTCCTGACACTGATCGCGACACCGGTGTGGCTGTATAGCAGCTTCGATAACGTCAGTGCCTTGACGCTACTGGCCACCGGCCTTGGAGTGTGGGTGTTAATCATGAGCGCCCAAGACCTATTATTAAAAGTGTCACAAGCCAACAGTGTGGCCACTGGCATTAAGCGCCTCGGTTTGAGCTATTGGGCGATGCTGCTAGGCCATGTCGGTCTTGCCTTAGTCGTGATCTCGGTCACCCTAACATCGGCTTATTCCACCGAACGAGACGTGCGCGTTGAGCCCGGTGAGCAAGTTGCCTTAGGTGGCTATGAATTCCGTTTTGATGGTGTTAAAGCCATTCGCGGCCCCAATTACAGTGGTCACGCTGGCGTTGTCACTGTGTTTGATGGCGATGAAGTGGAAGCCGTATTACATGCAGAAAAACGCCGCTATGACATCGGCATGCAGTTTATGACCGAGGCTGCGGTTGACCCAGGTTTTACCCGCGATTTATACCTGGCCCTTGGTGAGCAATTAAGCGGTAACGCATGGTCTTTACGCTTGTACCATAAACCTTATGTGCGGGTAATGTGGCTAGGTGGGATATTAATCTCCTTAGCTGGGTTTGTTGTGTTGTTCGATAGACGCTATCGCCGTCGCGTGCGTAAGGAAGGTCAGTCATGAGTAAAAAGTGGATAGTGATTACGCCGTTATTAGTTTTCGTGCTGTTATGCGGTTTTTTACTCAAAGGCCTTTTTTCGGATCCGCGCGAATTACAAAGCGGTCGCGTGAATCAGCCTTTGCCGGCCTTTGACTTGCCTGATCTCATGGATCCAGATAAACGCTGGACCAATGCCGACCTGCAAGGGCAAACCTATTTACTCAACGTTTGGGGCACTTGGTGTCCTACCTGCTTGGCGGAGCTGGGTTATTTGACCGAGTTACGCGAGCAGGGAGTTAGTATTGTTGGTTTGTATTATGAGCAAGGCTACGATCCTGATTTTGACGGTCAATTTAACCTCGCTGCTTTGCAGCAAGAAGTGCGTGATATGTTGGCCCGAGCAGGCGACCCATATCAATTCAACATGCTTGATCTAGATCGCCAATTTCTTCTTGATTTAGGCGTTTCAGGTGCGCCCGAAACCTTCCTAATTAATAGCGAGGGGAAAGTGCTTGTGCATCATACCGGCGACATTAACCAACGTGTGTGGCGCGCTAAGTTCGCACCCTTAATGCAGGAGGCGCAATGAGATATTTACTATTAGCCATAGTACTGATGTTGGCGCTGCCAGCACTTGCTGTGGAGGAAAAGTACGATTTTGCTAATGACGACCAGGCACAGCTGTTTTCAGAGCTAACCAAAGAGCTACGCTGTCCAAAGTGCCAAAATCAAAACATCGCTGACTCTGATGCCGTGGTGGCCAAAGATTTACGCGATAAAGTCGAAGAGCTCGTTAAAGAGGGTCAAAATAAAGACCAAGTGATTGATTATATGATCGATCGTTACGGTTACTTTGTGCACTATCAGCCGCCAGTCACCCCAGCGACCATTTTATTATGGATCTTGCCAGGGCTGATCGTTATTGCAGGCTTAGCTTTTATTGTTTTACGGCAAAAGAAAGCGGCGCAAAAAGCAAGTTGGTCAGCGGCCGATGAGCAAAAACTGCAGCAACTTATCAAGCAATATCAGCGTAAGGAGTCAGCGTAATGCTTACTATGTGGGGGGGCTTTGCTGCCCTGATTATTATTGCTTTAGCGTTTGTCTGCTGGCCGTTTTTTCGACGTTTTCAGGCACAGAGTAATTCAGGCGTGAATGCGCAGCGTATCGACATTTTCAATCAACGTCAGCAAGAGCTTGCAGACGAACTCGCCATGGAGCGCATCTCACAAAGCAGTTTTGACGAGTCCATGGTTGAGCTGAAGCGTCGTTTGCTGAATGATTTATCACCTGAACAACAGCTACATGGCCGAGGTAATAACCGTATTTTGGCGCTAACAGGGGTGCTCTTTGTGATGGTCCTCAGTGGCGTGTTTTACTACTTTACTGGCAGTTATCAGCAGCTAAAGAGCTGGGAGCAGGCTATTGAACAACTGCCTGAGTTAGGTGAGCGTGCGGTGATGGGCAAAGGTGAACCATTGTCGGCCAACGAGCGACAAGCGTTATTACTCGGGCTTCGTACCCGCTTGGCACAAGATGGCGATGATGCCGTTGCCTGGCTGATGTTAGGACGCGTTGCTATGACTCTGGACGAGTTTGAAATGGCCACTCAAGCTTTTGATAAAGTATTGGCCATGGACCCAGACAACTTAGGCGCTAAAGTCAGCTACGCACAAGCGCTGTTGGTACGGGGTAACGACAGCAGTATGACGCAGGCAGCAAAGTTACTCTCGCAAGTGTTGCAGCAGCAGCCGCAAAACATGGATGCGATTTCCATGTTGGCGCTGATAGCCTACGAGCGCCAAGATTGGCTTGAAGCAAAAAGTGCCTTTGAGCTTATTTTATCGTCCATGCGTCAAGACGACCCGCGTTATGCCATGGTGGCGCAGCGCATCGATGAAATCGAGCAACGCATTAGCCAATCGCAGCAAAGCTCCGGCGAGGAAATAACGGTTGCTGTCGCGCTGGCCGATAAAGTTAAAGATCGCATCCCCCATCAAGCGATTTTGTTTGTCTATGCTAAAGCTGCTTCCGGGCCACCTATGCCTCTGGCAGTAAAGCGTTTTTCTGAATTTTCATTGCCAATGACGGTGACATTATCGCAAGCGGATGCGATGATGGCGGAATTAACATTGGCTCAATTTGAGCAAGTGCAAATCATCGCTCGTATCTCCAAAGATGGTGATGTCGCCATTGCCAGCGGCGAATTACAAGGACAGTCTGGTGTGATTGACCAGCAGCAACAGAAGCAAGTGGACGTGCTTATCGACACTTTGATTCAGTAGGAAGTGACATGTTAAAGAAGACTTTTATAACGCTTGTAGCGTTAGTACTCAGTGCCTGTGCCCAGGTTCCTCCAGAAAAAGAGGATCCGCGCGATCCGCTACAAAGCCTGAACCGACCATTGTATGACTTTAATATGGATGTGTTGGATGCTTACATTTTGCGTCCAGTTGCAGTGGGTTATGTGGAAGTAACGCCAGCGCCTGTTCGTCGTTCGGTGGTGAACTTTACCGACAATATCAGCGCGCCAACCGATGCTATTAACGCAGCACTGCAAGGTAAAGCGGATCACACCGGCATAAGCATTGCGCGCTTTTTAGTCAATACCACAGTAGGTATAGGGGGATTATTTGACGTGGCTTCATCCCTGGGGTTGGAGTATGTTGATGAGGACTTTGGTCAAACCTTAGGGGTTTGGGGAGTAGGTGATGGAGCCTATGTGATGATCCCAGGCATGGGGCCGAGCACCGCACGTAACGTAACCGGCGATATTGTGGATAATGTGGTATTGCCTGAAATCGCTCTGACCACACCACAAACTATTTTAGTGTTTGCTTTGAAGGCCGTGGAGGCGCGAGCTTCATTGATCCCCCAAGAGAGCTTGCTAAATGAGTCGCTGGACCCTTATACCTTTATGAAAGATATTTACTACCAGCGCCAGTTGTATGAGCTATATGACGGCAATCCGCCTATAGAGGAAGAGCCTGAAGCGCAAGACTACGACGATGACTTTTTGGAGAACCTCTAGTCGATTAGCGCGAACAGCGAATAATAAAAAAGCCGGCAATTTGCCGGCTTTTTCAATTATTACATAATGGCTTGCATTTGCTCGTTGGCCCAATGAATTGCCTCGTGATAGGCATCGGGCACTTTGTTGGCATCCAGTTTCATTTCTTCTACTGTTGCGTTAGCTTGTTGCCACTGGGCGTGCTCATAATATTTTACCAAGGTGATATAGCCCGCAAGTACGCCTTCGTTGTCGCGCAGCGCCGCTTTTATATCATTGGCCAAAGGCAAACGTTCAACAACCGCTGCCATATCTTGGTCTAAAATCGCGTCTAACAGAGACATCATGCCGGTTAAGAATGCACGTCCTGGGTCACCTGCATTTTGGTGCTGCTCTGCTAATACCTCGGCAAAACGGGCGCGGGTAAGGGATAAGCGCATCAGTTCGGCAGGTTTGTCTGAAGACAGTTGCGCGGTGAACAGCAGCGATAAAAACTTTTTAATCTCTTTGGCACCGAGCACCACGAGCGCTTGCTTAATGGTGGATACCTCAGCGCGGCGTTTAAACATGGCGGAATTGGAATAGCGCAACAACTTGTAAGAGAGGTTAACGTCGCGTTCAAACACCTTAGTGACTTTTTCCAAATCCATTTCACTGGTTGATGTTTCGTATAGCAACTCGGCAAGCGTCAACTCCGAGGGCGGCAATGCCTTACTTTGTACCATCTCAGGCTTAGAGAAGAAGAAGCCTTGGAAGTAGCTAAAACCAAGATCGAGCGCGTGCTGGTACTGCTCATAAGTTTCTACCTTCTCAGCCAACAGCTTGATATTAGGGAAGCCTTTAATCGCAGCGACCACTTCTTGTATTTCTTGTTCGCTGTTTTCTAGGTAGTCGATTTTAATAATATCGATAAAAGGGAAGAAGTGACGCCAGACGTTTTGATGCTTATAGTCATCAAGGGCAATGGTATAGCCTTGCTCTTTCAGGTCTTGTACTAGGGCTAGCAGACGTTTGCCAGGTTGCACGGTCTCGAGTATTTCAACGACAATTTCGTCAGTGCCCATCATGGTGGCATACCCTTTACTGAGCGTTTCCAAAGTAAAGTTGATATAAGCCGGCTTATTGTCGGTTAGCTCTTCAAGGCCAAAGGTAAACTGACTTCCTTCGATAAGCTTAGAGGTGGCTTCATCACCATTAATTTGTGGGAACACATTGGCTAAGCCATCGCGGAACAACAGTTCGTAGCCGACCAGTGTTTTCTCTCTATCCAGAATGGGCTGACGCGCAGCGTAAAAATTCATTTATTGGCACTTCCAAAAATACGTTGCTAATTGCTTAACAATATATGAAAAATCTAGGTTGTTTTCATTAATAATTATACTTTTTTGTGAGCTAAGTGCGCAAATGTGACGTTGAAACCATCATATGTATCAAATATTTAATACATAAGTATGGATATCGCACTAATTGGAGTTGCGGGTCAGGGCCATGCTATAGTGGTGTGAGCGTACGTTGTGATAAAAATACACTGCAACGTCGTTAGGGTATGCTGACCTTTGCTGCAAAAACAGGCAGCAAAGGTCAACGCGCCTAAGTAATAATAACAACATTCTTCGCCCAATCTGTGCTTCGTGCGGCTTTTGGGGTGAAGCTCAGCGCTAAGTTGGAGGCTAAATTGGAAGTAGGTACGATAATTTCTCTTGCTCTGTATTTCATCGTTATGCTCGGCATCGGTCTGTATGCATACAAGAAATCAACGGATGATGTATCAGGGTACATGTTAGGTGGGCGTAATCTTAGACCCAGTGTAGCAGCGCTTTCTGCAGGTGCTTCTGACATGAGCGGTTGGATATTGATGGGCTTGCCTGGCGCTATGTTCTTAACTGGCTTTAGTGCTACCTGGATTGCCATAGGATTGGTGATCGGTGCTTGGGCTAACTACCTATTAGTGGCGCCGCGCTTACGTGTGTATACCGAGCGGGCCAATGATGCGATAACCATTCCTGATTACTTTGCTAACCGTTTTAACGATTCCAAAAACGCGCTGCGCGTGGTGTCTGCGGTGGTGATCATCGTGTTTTTCACCTTATATACCTCTTCAGGCGTTGTCGCTGGCGGTAAACTGTTTGAAAGCTCGTTCGGTTTATCCTATGAAATGGGCTTATATGTGACCACCGGCGTGGTCGTATTGTATACCTTATTTGGCGGCTTTTTAGCTGTGAGCCTAACTGACTTTGTGCAAGGCTGCATTATGTTCTTAGCGCTCATTATCGTGCCTTTTGTTACCTATACCTTACTTGAGCAGCCTCTACCTGCCACGCTTGAACAGGTAAATCCGGATATGCTTGAGTGGGTGGGGACCGGCTCAGTACTAGGAATTATTTCGGCTATGGCGTGGGGTCTGGGTTACTTCGGTCAGCCCCATATCATCGTACGCTTTATGTCAGTTCGTGGTTTGAAAGATATTCGCGTTATGCGCCGTATTGGTATGTCGTGGATGATTGTTGCTGCGGTAGGTGCAGTGGCAACAGGTTTATGCGGTGCTGCTTATAGCTATGAGAAAGGTATTACCGTTGAAGATGCGGAAACCATTTTCCTCATTTTATCTCAATTGCTATTCCACCCACTGGTGGCCGGATTCTTATTAGCAGCTATCTTAGCGGCTATCATGAGTACCATTTCCTCGCAGCTATTAGTGAGTTCCAGCTCGCTGACAGAAGACTTCTACAAGATTTACATCAAACGTGATGCCTCAGAAAAAGAGCTTGTGCTCGTGGGTCGCATCAGCGTGCTACTGGTTGCACTGTGTGCCATCTACCTTGCATATGACCGCGATAGCTCGATTTTATCGTTGGTGAGTAACGCTTGGGCCGGTTTTGGTGCGGCGTTCGGTCCGCTAGTATTATTTAGCTTGTATTGGCGCCGTATGAACCTTCCAGGCGCGCTTGCAGGTATGATTGTTGGTGCGGCTACAGTGCTATTCTGGATTTACGCGCCTGTTAAGATTGATGGTCAGTCACTAAGCGACTGGATGTATGAAATCGTCCCAGGCTTTATTCTTGCGAGTATCGCTATTGTTGCAGTATCGCTGGCGACTAAAGAGCCCAGCGAAGCACTGACAGATACCTTTGATAAGGTTGAGGCAGAGCTGCAAGAAGGCTAATCCCTGAGAATTAGAGATAGTAAAAGGCCACCCTTAGCGGGTGGCCTTTTTTGTGTCTTTGAGCTGTCCTAAGTAGCGTTGAGGGTATTTAGTAACAGCAACCCTAGTTCGCTAATTCCAACGCAGTGATTGGTTTATCCGTGCCTGGTATTCATCCACTGGCGCTTGCGCCATAGCCACCAGTATGGCGTCTCCTTGAGGGAAGTGTGAAACGCGTCCAGCGAAGCGCTGATCATTAAAATGAACATCACCGAGATAATCGTTCGCAGAGGGGACGATAAATACCGTCATCGGCCCGAAATCCGATTGAAAAACTAGGTGCAAACCTTTTTGCCCTTTGAAATTACAGTAACGAGCGTAGGTGATAGCCCCAGGTAACTCATCAAGGTGGCCGCCAAGTTCAGAGAGTCGTAAATTGACCTCATCCAAGGCTATTTCCTCATTTACGCTCAGTGCGTCAATTTCATGATAAACATGTGCCAAGGCGTGCTCACCAATAGATAACGTTGGCGACATCAGGTGATACAACACCCCAGTAAAGGCGATAACCACAGACGCAGCTATGGCGATATACCAAGGCGTTTTTGGTTTAGTCTGCTTCGCTGCGGGGTTATTGCCCGAGCGTTGATCGCTTTGCTCCCCCATGGTTTGGTTAAAAATAATTTTATCAGCCAAATTATCGGGTACAGGTACCTGCATCGCCTCAACAAGCTCTTTATCAAGCTGTTTTAACTCATTAACTAATTGTTTGCGCTCAGGACTTTGCTCTGCAAACTCAAGCACGTCCTTGTCTTTGGTGTTTGGATGAGCAAAAAGGCGCCGGCGAAATTCTAATTCATCCATTTGGAGCCCCTTTCATAGGTTCAGTGGTTCGAGTGAGTGCGCTTTTAAGCTGATTTCTAGCTCGATATAAGCGCGTCATAACCGTGTTTTTGTTTAAGCCGAGGATTTGCGCAATTTCATCGCCGCTGCAGCCACCAATCACTTGTAGGATTAACGGTTCACGGTATTCTTGCGCAAGCTCCATAATACGTCGTTGGACAACGGTCATTTCCATTTCGTCATCTAAAGAAGTGCTGCGTTCGTCGCAGAGGGTGTCTTGTTCGACATCACTGTAATCAAACTGCTTGCGTTCAAAGCGGCGAGCATTTTCTCGTCGCAAAATAGTAAACAGCCACGACTTAGCAGCGTTCTGATCGACTAATGAATCTAATGAACGCCATGCTCGTAAAAAAGTTTCTTGGACCAGGTCTTCAGCCACACTAGGGTCTTTGCAAAGCCAATAGGCAAAGCGGTAGAGCTCTTTGTGGTATACCTGCACCAGCGCCTCATAGCGCTTTTGTTTATCTGCCATGCCCATTAAGACCTCCGACAGCAATAAAACATTTCACTTAACGGGAAATTTATTTGCTCAAGGCAATATTAAGCGCCTGCAGAGCAGGCGCTTAAAGACGGTTGCAGTGATTTGCAGTTGCCACTCGCAGTGAAGCGAACTAATGCCTTAATACAAGGAGTCTAGTTCAGTTTGTTGCTTTTGCTGCATGCTCACGGGTGTGTTAATACCTTGCGCAATCAAAGAGTAGTCAACCACGGTCTCGTCATGGCTATAGAGTTGCTGGCGCAACTTGGTAAGTTCTTGGCGGGCATTTTCAGGCCAATGGCTTTGCCATTGGTGAAGTGAGCTTTTGTTCGCTTTGGCATGCGCATCTAGGGCGCGATAGAGCTCCTGCGGGTTTTGCGCTTTAAGCGCGCGCTGCACAGCCTGCAAATTACCCTTTGCTGTTTTAGGCTGAGGTTTGGTGCTGCTCGGTGCTAAAGGCTGAGTACGTTGACGTTGCCACCACCATGCTGCCATAGTCAGTAGCCACAGCACATAACCTGGTATCGCCCATAGCAAGCTTACATCAGAGTGCGTGGGTGGCGCGCTAACATCGTTAGTTGCGGTGGTTTGCGGAGCATCACTAGGGGAGGGGGCGGCCGTGGTGCTGGCCTCGCCAACCACGGTAATGGTTTTTTTTGCTACTTTGGCTATCTGCGCGCGTCCTGTAACGGTATTAAACCAAGGCACCTCGATTGCTGGCAGCGTATAGGTGCCAGGCTGTTGAGGCACATAGGCAATGGATGTGGTGGTTTGAGCAATAATACGACCATCGCGAATAAGATGCGTGCGTTCGGATTGATCGGGGTAGCTGCGCACGTTTTCAAGGTCTGGGCTGGTTAAATCCGGCAGTTGCTCTTTGGTGGTATTCAAAGCCGTCAGTGTCAGCGTTCGAGTGATGGGGGTGCCCACCTGGACTTGTTCATCAGCGCCTTGCCACTGTTCACTTAAATCCACCAACTCACTTGGCAACCATGTGCCATTAATGCCTTCGGGCATGGGCTTCACATCAACCAATGTATTTGTGGCACTGGCACTGACTGCCATAGCACGGTAGTTTTTACGCACTTTGCCGTTTAAGCGTGGCGCTTGTAACTCAAAGGTGCCACTTTTTTGTGGTTGTACTAAGTAGTCGCGTTGGATCACTAGGTAGCGCCGCCCATCAATGACTTCTTGGCTCTCTCGCTGCTTGCCCATTTGCGTAATATTGGCGTTTTCCATACTCGGCGCGGCCAGTGAACCATCAATTAAATCAACACCTAAGTAAAGTTTGACGGTATAAACCCCGGCTTGCTGCACATACAGTGACTGCGGGGTGAGCTCGGTTTTAATAAAGGCGGTGCTATCGTCAAGACTGCTGTTGGCGTTGTTAACCACTTTTAGAGTGAATGGCTCTGAGCTCACGCCATTAATAGTAAACGCCGGGATTTCATAATTACCCGCTTCACGTGCCATCAGCTCGATTTGCCATGTAGATTGTCGGCTTACGGCACCATTGATAATACGTGTTTGGTTACTACGAGACATAGGGCCAACCACAAAGTCATCAAGCAGCGCTTGAGTATCGGGTTGGCTGTTGTTGACCGTATCATCGGCTTTGATGGTTATAGCGAAATACTCACCGGCAAGCACAGGGTTTTTATCGACACTGGCGGTAAGCTTAGTGAGCGCCAAAACGGGCATTGCTAAGCAGGTGAGTGCGATGAAGAAGGCGGTTCTTACCATGATTTTTCAACTCCTTGTGGTAAGCGGCGATAACGTTGTCTTTTTCTTGATTCAAGTTGCATTTTATTGCGCAGCAGAATTTCAGGGTCGTCAGGGATCTTGCGCAATAACTGATTCAACTGCTGGGCGCGCTCGCGCTCCTCAGGCGTCAGCTCACTGGCTTGTGCCGCCAGTTGTTGCTCTGTGCCCTGCTGATCACCTTGCTGTTGCTGCATTTGCTGAGCTTGTTGCTGTTGTTCAGCACTTTGCGCTTTATCGCCTTGTTGCTGCTCGCCATTTTGGCGTTGCTGCTGTTGCTGCGACTGCTCACTGTCGCTTTGTTTAGACTCAGACTCGGTGGGTTGTTGCCCACTCGATTCATCGTTTGCTTGGGCACTGTTTTGCGGGTCATTGTTGTTTGCGTCGTTACGCTGACCGGCGCTTTGTTGTTGCCCTTGTTGTGACTGTTGTTGCTCACCTTGCTGCTGATTATCGTTGTCTTGCTCTGTTTGCTGCTTATTTTGTGAGGAATCTTGTTCGTTATTTCCTTGTTGTGATTCCTGTTGCTGTTGTTGGCGCATTTGTTCAACTAATGCTTTGTTCCGTGCAGCCGATTCGAGCTCAGGATTTTTTTCCAGCGCTTGCTGATAACGCTCAATTGCCTCATCAAGTTGCCCTAATTGCGCCAGGGCGTTGCCTTGGTTGTACAGCCCTTGCGCTGAATTGTCTGAAGCAAAGGCATCAAGAGCGCCTTGGTAATCCTGTTGTTGATATTTTGCTGCTCCGGCTATCAGCGGGTTTTCAGTTTGGCTGGCCTGATCATAGGCCTCGTTCTGATAAGCGGATAGGGCGTTTTGCTGTTCGTTGTTAAACCAGCTCTGCCACTGCGCCGCATAGGCCTTAGGTTGTGGCAGTAGCACCATAAAGGCGCACAGTACTAAAGCGCGACGGCCCATTAGCCATAACATTAACGGCACGATTAGCAGGGTTAAATAGATGCCGGCATCAATGCGCCATAAGGTCTGTTTATTGTCCTGTTGCAATTCTTGCTGCGGTTGCTCGGTGCTCTGCAGTACCGAGAGGTTTGCCGCACTTGCTTGATAGCGTAATAATTTTCCGTTGCCGGCTTGGGCCAAGCGCTGGAGACGTGAAAAGTCGGTGGTAGGGATAACGATTTGCCCGTACTGATCTTTAAGAAAACCCCCATCTGGCAAGTTAATCGGAGCACCCTCGGCAGTACCTATGGCATAAATATGTAAGCGATAGTCATGACTGGCGAGCCAATCACGGACATCCGCTTCTTCATCGGCATCTATGCCATCGCTCAGTAAGATCACATCGCCACGTGCATAGCCTGCTTGGCTGAGTAACTCTTGTGCCTGTGTCAGACCAGCAAGCACATTACTGCCTTGTCCGGGCATAATATCTGGGCTGAGACTGGGAATCAGATTGGTCAACGTCTGACTATCTGAGGTTAAGGGCGAAATTGTATAGGCATCATTGGCGTAAGCAACCAGCGCAGTTTCTCCTTCGGTGAACAAATCCACCATATCCAGAGCTTTATAGCGTGCTTGTTGTAGCCGGCTTGGGGCGATATCGGTGCTATACATTGAGCGCGACATATCCATGACTAACACCCGGGCCATTTTGCTTTGATAGACTGGCACCTCTTTTTTGCTAAAGCTTGGGCCGGCAATCGCCACTACCATCAAGGCCATAAGCAAAGTACTTAATACATGACTAGGTGCTCGCTTTTGCTGGCCTTGACTCAGGACCTGTGTCGCCAAGTGCAGAGCAATAAGTTGGCTATTACTAGGTTGGCGTTTGCTCCCAGTGAGTCGCCAGAGCATGTACAAAGCCACCACTATCAGCAACCACAATGCATCGGGGCGAATAAACGTAAACTCGGTCATGCATCACCTACTACAGCTTGCTGCTTCAGTTGTCGCCATAAAGCAGCCAAAAATAACATCAATAAAGCGCCGCTCAGGGGCAGGTAAAACAAGGCATCCACTGGGCGGAATGTTTGCTCTTGCTCAGCTTGTGGCTCGAGCGCATCCAATTCTTTATAAATATTGGCCAAACTTTGGGTGTCTGTGGCGCGAAAATACTGACCGCCGGTCTGCTCTGCAATGGTTTTTAGCAGCGATTCGTCGAGCATGGCCCCAGAGCTGCCAAGCATAGAGAACAACCCGCCTTGGTTGCGGCCATCTGCGCCCACACCCACGGTATAGACTTTGACGCCGGCGTCTTTGGCCAAAATAAGCGCCTCTTCGGGTTTCAGATTACCAGCGGTGTTTTGGCCATCGGTGAGTAAGATCACTACCTTGTTTGATTGTGACTTTTCATTAAAACGCTTTACCGACAGTCCAAGGGCATCACCAATGGCGGTGGCACGTCCTACTAAACCAATTTGTGATTCTTCGAGCATTTGCGCCACGGTGTCAACGTCGCGTGTTAGTGGCGTTTGTAAAAACGCGGTGTCAGCAAATAAAATAAGTCCTAGCTGATCGCCACGGCGTTGGCTAATAAACTCACTGAGCACCGCTTTAACGACACTAAGGCGGTCGACGAATCGCCCTTGATAAGCCATATCTTGCTCACGCATTGACCCAGATAAGTCCACCGCCAGCATAATGTCACGGCCTGGCTCTGAGAGAGTGATGGGTTCACCACGAAACACCGGATTGGCAGCACTGGCCACGACCAGCGCCCAGACAATTGCGAGCAACCAGTGCGGCCACTTGCGGCTGGGCGTGACCTTGGTATTGGTCATTCCCATGTGTGCCAATGCGTGAATGCGCAGCATCAAGGTGCTATGGTGTTTTTGTTTGCCAGCGATGAGCGCAATAAGCCAAGGCAAAGGCAGCAGGGCAAAAGCCCAGGGCCAAGCAAATTCAAACATCGATGCGCTCCTTGGTTTTAAATTGCTTTATGGCTTGGTGCAGCTTGTTTTTTAGCTCATCGCTTACCGCTCTAGGCTGATATAACTGCTGCAACTCCCGGGCGTTAAAATCAATATCACTTAATAGAGTCAATACTTGGCTCCAGCGCTCGGCACTGAGCGCCGCTACACGCGTACCATAGTAATGTTTGCCTAACCGTTTGAGCAGTTGATGCAAACGGGCGGCATCTTGGCTCTGCGCCAAGCGCAGTGCTTCGCGTTTGGCGCGGTTATGGCGGCGTTGACGCACATACAGGGCCAGCGCCAATACCGCAGCGATCAACAGCACAGCAGCGATAATCCACCAGGCGGGGCCAGGCGGCCAAGCACTTACCTGCTCAGGGACCATGACATCGTCTAATTGAGAAAGGGGATTGCCTTGCATTTATGCACTCCGAAGCGAAAATTGTTGCTCAAGGGCACTGGCAGCGGAAATCTCGACCAGTGAGTGGCAATGGCGAGATAAACGCTGTAGGCGCTGCGAGTCAAATTGCTGTGCTTGGCGATGATAGCGGCGGCGAAAGTGGGCATCATCCAGGGCCAAACTTATTTTACCCCGGCCGGTGTCAACGTTGATGGTGTCATTGAATTGTGGCAGTTGGCGCTCGAACGGGTCGCTAATGACACCGGCCACCACTTCACAATGGCGTGCCAGGTGCTGCAGTTGACGTTCTATGGCATCGCCGTATTCATCGTTGAGCTCAACAAAGTCACTGAGCAAATACACCACACTGCCTGGCTTGGCTAATTGGTTCATGCGTTGCAACTGGCTGAGCAGGTTCCCGGCGTGTACTTGCTCGCCAATGTCTGCGTGCTGCATGTCTTGCATTGCATGAAGTACCCTCAATACCGCTTTGTCACGGCTTTGTGGGCGAAACTCATGGTGCTGCTGTTCGTTAAATACTAAGGCGCCAAGTTTATCGCCGCGTTTACACGCCGACCAAGCCACCAGCGCAGCCACATGAGCGGCTTGCACCGATTTGAATACAAACTGTGAGCCAAACTGCATCGACGAGCTAAGATCGACCATTAGCAACACAGGGCGTTCTTTTTCCTCTTGAAAAAGCTTGGTGTGCGCTTCGCCAGTACGAGCGGTGACACGCCAGTCGATACTGCGCACATCATCGCCTTGTTGGTAATGGCGCACCTCAGCAAACTCCATACCACGGCCTTTGTGCGGCGCCAGATACTGACCACTTAGCGGGCTGCGTAAACGCTTTTGCACCGCCAAATCCAACAGCTGGGTTTTGCTTTTATAATATGTCAGCTCTTTCAGTGACAGGCTATGACCATTGCTGTGCAGCTTTTCAAGCCAGTACGCCACTGAGTGAGTGGGGGCCTGATTGTTCATTAGGGCACAGCCACTCGCTCAAGAATGTGCTGCAGCACTTGGTCTTTGGTGATGCCATCGGCTTGCGCTTCATAACTTAAAATGATGCGATGGCGCAGCACGTTATGGAACACCGCTTGAATATCTTCGGGGCTGACAAAGTCACGACCCTCTAGCCAAGCATGGGCCCGCGCAGCACGGTCAAGGGCTATGGTGGCACGGGGGCTGGCACCATATTCTAGCCAGCTAGCAAGCTGGTCATCCAGTTGCTTGCCATCGCGAGTCGCCATAATGAGTTGCACTAGGTACTGCTCCAACGGCTCGGCTAAGTGCAAGGCTAATACTTCCTTGCGCGCGGCAAATAAATCCGCCTGGGTGAGCGGCTCAATACGGGCGTGTTCCCCCTCAAGTGCTTCGCCGCGCGTCAGCCGTAAAATGGCGAGCTCGGAGTCCGCATCGGGGTAGTCAATATTAAGGTGTAGTAGGAACCGGTCAAGCTGAGCTTCGGGCAGTGGGTAGGTGCCTTCTTGCTCTAGCGGATTTTGCGTCGCCATTACCATAAACAGCTGCTCTAGCGGATAGGTGTTTTTACCCACGGTAATTTGCCGCTCTGCCATGGCTTCTAATAATGCCGATTGCACTTTTGCTGGTGCCCGGTTTATTTCGTCGGCTAACACTAAGTTATGGAAAAGCGGGCCTGGCTCAAATACAAATTCGCTGGTTTGCTGACGATAGATATCGGTTCCAGTAACATCTGAGGGCAGTAGGTCAGGGGTGAACTGAATGCGTTGAAAACTCCCCTCCAACCCTTTGGCCAGCGCATTAACAGCCCGCGTTTTGGCAAGCCCAGGTGGCCCTTCCACCAATAAGTGACCATCAGCGAGAACAGCAATTAATAATGCTTGAGTCAAATGGGGTTGGCCGATAATTTCGCTATCGAGGTAGGTTTTTAATTGTGCAAACTTAGCAACTGCCATAAGTGTACGTATCCTTGCCGGCATAAATGAAACAGAGCAACCTAAATGGTGGGGAACCCAGCCCTAGGTTGGCGCAACGCCCTTTAGGCACTGCACTGTTTAAAAAGTTCGATTGATTTTACTCACAATTACATAGTTTTAAAGTCTTGTTTTTATTTTCATCGTACCCAGTTCTTAACTATTGTTGTAGCTGGCGCAGGAATTTTAGCGTCACTATTGGCATTGCGCTTTGGGTTGTTTTAGAATCGAGGAAATATTAACAGGTCAGACCTGTCAGCAGGAGAAGCATTTTATGTCTGAGCAAACAAAATTAACAACACGCAACGGGGAGCGCATCGCCATTGTTAGCGGCCTGCGTACGCCTTTTGCAAAACAAGCTACCGCCTTTCACCACGTCCCAGCACTCGATTTAGGCAAGCTGGTCGTCAACGAAATGCTTGAGCGCTTGGACTTTGATCGCAAAGAAATTGATCAGTTGGTGTTTGGCCAAGTAGTGCAAATGCCCGAAGCGCCGAATATTGCCCGTGAAATTGTCCTGGGCACTGGCATGCCAGTCAATGTCGACGCTTACTCGGTATCACGGGCTTGTGCGACTAGCTTCCAAGCAATTGCCAATGTCGCTGAATCAATTATGGCGGGTCATACCCAAGTGGGTATTGCTGGCGGTGCAGACTCTTCTTCTGTCTTGCCTATTGGTGTAAGCAAGAAGCTGGCAGGCAGCCTTGTGGATTTAACCAAAGCGCGGACCCTATCACAGCGCTTGAAGATTTTCTCTAAGTTGCGTCCTAAAGATCTTATGCCAGTGCCTCCGGCGGTTGCCGAGTACTCAACTGGGCTTTCTATGGGGCAAACGGCAGAGCAAATGGCGAAAAGCCACAGCATTAGCCGCGCTGATCAAGATGCCCTAGCGCATCGCTCGCACACGTTAGCCAGCCAAGCTTGGGCTGAGGGCAAATTGACGCAGGAAGTTATGACTGCACATGTACCACCTTATAAGTCATTTATTGAACAAGACAATAACATTCGTACCAATTCACAGCTTGAAGGCTATGCCAAATTGAAGCCGGTATTCGATCGCAAATACGGCAGCGTCACTGCCGCGAACTCGACGCCATTAACCGATGGTGCGGCTGCGGTGATGCTGATGAATGAAAGCAAAGCCAAAGCGATGGGCTATGAAATCTTGGGTTACATCCGCAGTTATGCCTTCAGTGCCATCGGTGTGCACGAGGATATGTTGATGGGTCCGGCACATTCTACCCCTGTTGCCCTAGACAGAGCTGGGATCACCTTAGGCGATCTAGACCTAATTGAAATGCACGAGGCTTTCGCGGCGCAAACCTTAGCTAATATGAAAATGTTTGCTTCTGATAAGTTTGCCAAAGAGCAGCTTGGCCGTGATAAAGCCATTGGTGAAATTGACATGGACAAATTTAACGTCAACGGGGGCTCGCTAGCATATGGCCACCCCTTCGCCGCTACCGGAGCCCGTTTGATTACACAAAGTATTCATGAGCTTAACCGTCGCGGCGGTGGCTTAGCCCTAACTACGGCGTGTGCTGCCGGTGGTTTAGGTGCGGCCTTTGTATTGGAGAGCGCATAATGACAACAGAATCCGTATTTAGTTTTGAGTTAAATGATGAGCGTGTTGGCATCGTCACTATTGACGTGCCAGGCGAGAAAATGAACACCTTGCGCGCCAGTTTTGCTGAGCAGCTGCAAGACATTGTTCGCACCGCCAATGAAAATAACGTCAAAGGCTTGGTATTTACCAGCGCCAAGCCAGATAACTTCATTGCCGGCGCCGATATCAACATGCTCGATAACGCTCATTCACGTGAAGAAGCCTTAGCGCTATCGACCATGTGTCAGGAAGCGTTTTTTGAACTGGAAAAGCTGCCTTATCCCACCGTCGCGGCTATTCATGGTGCCGCCCTAGGCGGGGGCTTAGAGTTTGCCTTGGCATGTGATTATCGGGTGTGCAGCGACAGTGATATTACCAAAATGGGCTTGCCTGAAGTGCAGCTTGGCCTACTCCCAGGTGGCGGCGGCACACAGCGTTTACCTAAATTAGTGGGCTTGCAGAAAGCCTTAGAGTGGATGCTAACCGGCAAGCAAGTGCGTGCTAAGCAGGCGAAAAAAGCTGGCCTCGTCAATGACAGTGTCCCTCACAGTGTTTTACTTGAAGTGGCGTGTAAGTACGCACTTAAAGGCAAAGCGCGTGTAACTAAGCCGCCATTGGATAAAGTATCGGCGTTGTTGGAGTCTAATCCATTTGGTCGCAATCTGATTTTCAAAAAAGCGGCTGAAAACGTCGCCAAAAAGACCCGTGGTCATTACCCTGCACCGAATAATATTATTAAAGCAGTACGCGCCAGCGTTGAGCTAGATACCCTCAAAGCCTACAAAACCGAAGCCGACGGCTTTGCCGATTTGGTGATGAGTGATGTATCGAAATCGCTGCGCGGTATCTTCTTTGCTACCACGGAAATGAAAAAAGAGTGGCGCGCCGATGATGCTCCGAGCACCGATAAAGTAGCCGTGCTGGGCGGCGGCTTAATGGGCGCCGGTATCACGCATGTCAGTGCCATCAAAGCGGGCGTGCCGGTGCGTGTCAAAGACGTTGCCCATAAAGGCATTAGTGGGGCGATGAATTACAGCTATAAGCTATTAGAGAAAAAACGCAAGCGTCGTATTATCTCCAAAGCGCAGTTGCAAGAGCAGATGAGCCGCATTACCGGCACCACTGATTACAGTGGCTTTGCGCATGTAGATATGGTGATTGAAGCGGTATTTGAAGATCTCAAGTTGAAGCAATCAATGGTTGCCGATATTGAAAGTCATGCCCAAGCACACACTATTTTCGCTAGTAACACCTCGTCACTGCCCATTGCCCAAATTGCTGAGCAAGCGCAGCGCCCAGAGAATGTTATTGGCTTGCATTACTTCTCGCCGGTAGAAAAAATGCCGCTGGTGGAAATTATCCCCCATGCAGGCACCAGCGAGCAGACCATCGCCCGTACGGTGAGCTTTGCCCGTAAACAAGGCAAAACACCCATAGTGGTGAAGGATAAAGCCGGCTTCTTTGTAAACCGTATCTTGGCGCCTTATGTAAACGAAGCAGCCAACCTATTGTTAGCCGGTGAGCCAATTGAAAAAATCGACAAAGCCTTGGTTGAATTTGGTTTCCCAGTGGGGCCATTAGCCTTGCTTGATGAAGTGGGCATCGATATTGGTTCTAAGATAGCGCCTATCTTGGAAAAAGAACTGGGTGAGCGTTTTAAAGCCCCCGATGCGTTTAGCCGCTTAATCGATAACAAGCGACTAGGACGCAAATCAGGCCGTGGTTTCTACGATTACTCGAAAAAGGACAAAAAGCCTGACGAGTCAGTGTACGAACTTCTTGGCGTGACTCCGGCTCCTAAGTTGAACAAAGAGCAAATAGCCGAGCGTTGTGTTATGCAAATGCTTAACGAAGCGGCGCGCTGTTTGGATGAGGGCATCGTTGCGAGCGCCCGTGATGGCGATATTGGTGCCATCTTCGGTATTGGCTTCCCACCTTTCCATGGCGGACCTTTCAGCTACATGGATAAGCTAGGGCTGAGCAATGTGTGCTCAACGCTATCGAGCTACGCCCAGCAAAACGAGGTGTTCACGCCAGCCCCCGCTTTGGTGGCAATGGCTGAAAAAGGGCAGCGTTTTTATGACCAAGACGCGGCGCCACAGGACACAGTTGAGCAGGATACTGTAGATCAGGGGACCGATGACCCCTCGACGCAACCATCTTGATGGCTCTGCCGATCGCCTAACACTTAGCGCTGGTTTTTAACCGGCGCTTTTTTATGCCACAGGCTTAGGCCGCGATGTGCTCAAAGGCGCTAAAAAGGCACTATGGTTGCTGCTTAGGCCGATAAACTTACGACTTTGGTGTGGTTAATAACTGAGCGTAAAAATGCTAGACTGCGCGCCTACATTCAGTGGGGGTTGTATGTTGTTGTTAGTGAGTGTGTGTTTTGCTTTGTTGTTGTTTTTTGTGGCCTCGTTTAAAGGCATGCCAGCGAAACGCTGGGCGCTGGCGGGTGGCTTAATTGGCCCGGTCGCGTTAGCGCTGTTTAACGTACATTATCGTCGTGCATTAATGCGCAGCGTTGCCCACTGCGGTATCATCTGGCGACCTTAGTGCCCAAGAGTCAAAACATTGCGTGAGCAGTACGAAAAGGGAATAGGCAAGGTTAATGCGTGCACCCTGATATGCAACATATAACTTAGCACTGAACAATAAGCAGCCGTGGTTCGTTTGCGAGACTCAGTAGTGCCATAGGCTAACGGCACCATCCAACTCAGACTATAAGCCTCGTTACATAACGTTTTTCCCCAAACAATCATATCAATTCATCAGTGCCACAGAGTGAATTTGTTACCGCGAGTGATTGTCTTTGTACAACCAAATAGATCATCATTAAAACTGCTTGGGTGAGGGAACCACTGGATTCCTGTCTCCCTAGCGAGAGCTACCCCTAACATGCAGGCATTAAGCCAAGGAGAGTATTATGTTAACTAAAAGTATGAATGAAGTATTGAAAGGGTTCTTTTGGGGGCTTGGTTTTGCTATTTCAGTTATAGGCTTGGCCAGTGTTTATAGCTTAACCATAGCCGCTTCTGTCGATATGGGTTTTAAGAAAAACGTACGTTTGCACGCTATGAGTTCGTTTGAAGACTTTGCATCTGACTATGAGCTGAGTTTATCGGAGATATTTAAGGAGAATGGCCGCGTTAAGATCACCGCTGAGCTCAAGAATATCTCTAACGACGAGTTGTATGCGATGGGGGTTGTTGCGTCCACCTTCGATTCCAACGGCCGATTTATTGGCAACTGTTCAGGTAAAGGCGCCGAGATAAGTTTGTCTCCCGGTGAGGTCAGTTACGTTGAAATTGACTGTAACTTTTTCAAGACCCAAAGTGAAAGAGTGCACTCTGCGAAGTTAACAGTTAAGTGGATTTGATTGTCTCGCAGCCAACTGCTGGTAAGGGGTATAGGCAAGCGCTTGTGCCTATCGCCTTGGTGAGTTACTGCGCTTGAGGGCCTTTGCCTGTCTTTTTGGAGATGGCAATGCGGCCCTTTTTATTTGTGGTAGTGGGCGTTACTGCCGAAGTCTCTGCTCCTTTAGATTGAGACGCTGGTGGGAACTATATACGCGGGCTTTGTCATCGCCTTTGCTCACATAGGCGTCCATCTCAACGCTTATTAGCGCAGATGGGAACACCTCGAGAATCCCCAACTCACCCAAATTAGCGGATAGCAGTGCAGTTTTGCCAGTGGCAATGAGACTGCTATCGACATCTCGCAAATCGCCATCGACATACAATTTAGCGCCGTGGAACCAGGAGTTAATGATTCTAATATGGTGCCCTTTGACGGTGAAGGTGAATTCTTTTTTCATTTTTAAAGTCCTTTTAACAGCGGCCTAAAATATTCTTGCTAAGCCTTCATTGAGTCCGCGTCACACTGTGGTTATTGCACCAACGACAAGTGATGCTGATCTTGCGTTTTACTGCGTTCGCGCAATAAAAACGCCTCGAATTGTTCAGCTGAAAGCGGTTTAGCGTAGTAATAGCCCTGCATTGTTTCGCAGCCCAACTGCTTTAATTGTTGCAGTTGCTTGGCTTCTTCAACGCCCTCAGCAACCACATGAAGACCTAAGTTTTGCGCTATGGTAATAATCGAGTCGACCATGTTTTTACCTCGCTCATTAACCATATCAACGATAAAGGCGCGGTCAATTTTCAACGTGTGCAATGGGAAGCGCTTTAAATAGGCCAGCGATGAATAACCAGTGCCGAAGTCGTCCATCGCTAGATGAATCCCTTTCCCTACTAGGGCGTGCATAATCGCGATTGCTTGCTCTGGGCTGTCCATTACGGTGCCCTCGGTTATTTCCAGCTCAAGAGCACTGGCGGGAAGGTGGTATTGCTGTAGTAGGGCGTCGATACGATCGGTTAAATCAGGCAGAGCAAACTGTTTCGCCGATAAGTTTACAGCAACTCGCCCGGAAAATAGCTCGGCATCGCGCCAGCGCTTTACATCGCGACAGGCTTTTTTTAATACTACTTCACCAATCTCGATAATTTGTCCGGTTTCTTCGGCAATGGGAATAAACTGCCCAGGACTGATCAACCCTTTTTTCGGGGTTATAAAGCGCACCAGCGCCTCCATTCCGGCTAATTGGCCAGTGGCGATATCCATCTTCGGTTGGTAAAAAACCTCGAAATGATCGCGTTTAAGACCAAAACGCATTAAGTTCTCAATTTGCAGTCGTTTAACCGCTTGGTGGTTCATCGCATCATTAAAGAATAAGTAACGGTTCCCTTGCTGCTTAGCATGGTACATTGCGGTATCGGCGTTCTTTAATAGAATTTGTGGCGATACGCCATCCTCCGGGCTCAATACTATGCCAATAGAGGCGGTGATGGCGAGTTCATGGTTCATCATCCGAAATGGTGTTGCAATGGTTTGCAAAAAGTCGTTACTAATCGCGGTAATAGTATGAATGTCGTTGGTGCCGCGCATCACCAATGCAAACTCATCGCCGCCGAGGCGATAAAAAGTGTCTTGCGGGCGCTTACGCTCACTTAAACGCTGGGCTAATTTGATAAGTAGCTTATCGCCTAATTGATGGCCCAACGAATCATTAATCTTTTTAAAGTTATCCAAGTCCATCACCATCATGGCATGGTGGCTGTCTTGTTTCATTAAGGTGTCGAGGTCGACAAAAAATTGGTTACGATTGGCAAGCCCAGTCAGGCTGTCTTGATTAGATAAATCATTGAGGGCTTGTTCAGTCTTTTTGCGCTCGCTTAAGTCGGAGTAGACCATAATATAGTAGTCTACCTCGCCCTGTTGGTTAAGCACCGGGTCCACGCTCAGTTCCATGGCTAATCTTTTACCATGCTGGCTGCGCACTGACACTTCACACTGAATATGGCTGTGTTGTTGCACTTGGCGCTTCAGTGTACTTATTTGCTTGGTATTCAAACCCGGAAGAGTAAAAGCCAAGCCTTGGTGCTTTTTCTGAGATAAGGAGAACAATTCGGTGAATGCAGGATTGGTATCAACTAGTTTGAATTCATGGTCATATATGGCCATCGCATCACTGAGATTCTCAACGCATTTAGCAAATAGGTCTAAGCGCTGCTCAGTGGTTTTGATATCGTCGATATCTTTCATTGTGCCACTCATACGCAGCGGTTGTAGTTGGGCGTCTTTTTCTACCACCTTTCCTCTATCTAGCATCCATCGCCACTGTCCCTGTTGGTCAAGCAATCGGTAGTTAGCTTCAAAAAACGCTGTTTTTTGTGCAAGGTGGGCGCGCAAGGCACTTTGAACGCGAGGTAAATCCTGTGGGTGTATTAGCGCTTGGTTCGGGGGAATGCAAAAACTTTGTGTGGTTGCACTGTGATTGGCATGTTCATCATTAACGCGTTTGACCTCACCGGTTTTTATATACCAATCCCAGAGGATGTCACCGCTGCCTTCTAAGGTCAGTTTTAGGTGTTGTTCTGAGCGTGCTAATTTCTTACGTGAGCGGCGCAACGAAATAACACTGAATGTCATAACGCATAGCAAGGCAAGAAGTAGTGATAAAACAACCGTGTGTAAAGGGGAGTCGAACAGCATGTGCGCTTGCTCATGAGCAAACGAGCACCCACTGACAAGCAACAATCCGCTTATTATTAAGCCTTTTCTACAACCTGACCTAAACACACACTGTCATTCTAATTACTACAATCATGCTAGGTTAATTCAAGCCGTTGATTGAGTAAAGCATTATGCGTGTTCCAAGGCTTGTTGCGACTGTTTAACCCCGTCACTGAGCCATTCCATGCGAGCCCGCGAAGGAGAAAAAAGCTGCTGCATATAGTGTTGTACGTCTTCCAAGGAGATAGCATCAAGTGTCGTTAATAAGTTACTTTGCAGGCTAAAATCGACGCCCGGGTTACTAATTGCTAACCAGAAGCGTTGTGAACGCAAGCGCAGGTTTTTGTCCTTTTCGGCAATTTGCCGGTAGAGGCTGTGCTTGGCTTGTTGCCAGTGCGGCTCATCAATTTCAGCAAAGTCCTGAACATACTGATTAATAAAGGCGCGGTGATGAGAAAGTAACGTGTGCGCATCGACATTGGGTGATTGCACGTAAAATGCCAGTCCAGCGCGAGAATTAAACGGTGCATAGCCTGCACCGACCAAATAACCTAATTGCTGCTGTGTACGCAGTTGATGAAAATAGGGCTGATTAATCAGGTGGTTAACAACCATCATCAATACTTTTTCTTTTATATCTGCGGTCTCTGCTTGGTAGTAAATGACCATGGCATTGTCACTGCACTGCAGTTTTAGGTGATGAGTGTCGACTTGCGTAATTTCATTCAATGGGCGACTAATGCTGTCGATACTCGTGCGGGTACGTAAATGAGATTGCACCAAACGTAAGAAATCGTAGGCATCGGCTGGGCGCCAATTACCATGTAAAAACGCCTCTACATGCACGGATTCGAAAAACGCTTGGCGGAACTGTTTAAATTGCATGTAGCTGGTGCTTTTAAGTGCCTGAGCAAGCTCCGTCGGGGTGGGATTCCAAGGCATAATCTGCGCGCCGATACGGCTGAAAATCTCACTGACAGGCTTATTTTGATTACTGCTTTGCCAGTGGCGCACTAGCTGCTTTTTGTACTCAGCAAAGCGTTTCGTGCAAATATCCGCATGAAACAGGGCTTGCAATAGGCCCTGCACCAGTTCTAGTTGGCTTGATGACAAGCCGGCGGTGTGTAAAGTCAGCCCACCTTGATGCGATGAAATATGGTAATTCAGTCCAGCCAACTCGGCGGGGTAGAATTGCTCTGCCACACAATCAATAAACAGATCGGCAAATAAACGAGTCAGCGCCATATGCTGCACGTCTTTGACCGCCAGCTCTGAGTCCAAAGCGAGATAAAAGTGACCCTTAGCAACTCGGTAGGTCGCATCTTGCTTAAACCAGAAATTAAGTCCTGGATGAGTGGCGAGCTTTTGTGGTTTATTGCCTGGCGCCACTAATTCATGAAGCACGCAAGGACGCTGTAGGTAGGGGTTTGTGCTTGGCAGAGACATGGTATTGAGTGGCGTATCAATACTCTCCAGCGCGGTTAACCAATCTTTATCGAGTGCGTTGATGCGGTACGGCGTGTTATACCACTTTGTATAGCGACTTGGCTCTACGCCGGGGTGGATTAGCACCAGACGCATATTCTGGGGATTCAGCCATTGCAGCACCTCAGCAAATTGCTGGCTATCAAAGCCAGTCATCAGGTAGTCACCGTACAAGTAATGCTCACTGGGGTAGTGGTGCATATTCACGCTGATACCGCTGACCCAATCGAGTAAGCGAACTCGCTCTTGGTTATCAAAGGCAATTTGCAACAACGTTTGCTTGTCACGATACAGCGGCGACAGCTTATCGTCGTGACATTTTATCAGCGCAATATAAGCGAACACCGTTTCAACGATGTCTTGGTAATACTCAATGCCCTCATCGGTGAGTGCGAGGCTGATATTAAAATCTTTAAAGTTACTGCCATTAATGCCTCCACCTGCGGATAACGCATTGATCCATCCTTGATTTTTTAGCAGTGAGTGCAAGGAGCCCGGGCCTTCGTAGCCTAATAAGTGGGCCAAAAAGCTCACCGTTTTGTGTTTATAAAAAGCATCAATGCTGGGCATAGCAAAACTAATTATGAGCTTTTGTAAGTGCTTATGCGGCTCAATATGCAGCTCAACCCCCAAGTCCTGCTCTCGGTATAATGGCTCGGTGATCGCAGGTTTAGGTTGCTGGGTGCCAGTGATGGGGGTGAATAGCTCCAGAGCCCATTGCTTGAGCTCAGACAAAGAGTGAGGGCCGCTCAATACCAATGTCATCCACTGGGCTTGATAATGTTGCTTAAAGAAAGCCAGCAAATCATCGCGAATGGCGTTTTGCTCATCACTTAATGTGTTGCTATTGCCCACAGAGAACTTGGCAAAAGGGTGTTTTGGGTTCACCGTTTCTTTGTGCGCCTGGTATATGCGCCGGCCATCGTCCTTTATTTTAAGTTTAAACTCGGCGTCAATGGCGTTACGTTCTTTATCGACCTCTTCGGCGTTAAATAACGGTGCATAAAAAAGCTGGCTGAAGCGTGTTAACGCTTGGTAGTAATGCTCGTTGGCGACATCAAAGTAGTAGCAACTGTGTTCGGTGCCAGTCCAAGCGTTACTGCTGCCACCATGATGACTGATAAAATCGTGGAATTCTCCGGAGGCAGGGAAATCTTTGGTACCGAGAAATAACATGTGCTCTGTGAAATGCGCTAACCCTTGTCGGTGCCAAGGATCATCAAAGTGCCCAGTATTCACCGTCAGTGCCGCAGCGGCTTTTTGGCTGTCTTGATCCTCAACCAACAACACCCTAAGACCATTGGGCAGTGTCAGCGGTTGGTAGAGTCTGTTATCATTGCGGCTGATATTCAAACAATGCTCCTGAAACTAGAGAAGTTGCAAGACGTTCAGGGCCAGCTGTTACGGCTTGGTGCCTACCCGAATATCGATGGTTAAGCTAGACTATAGCGAACATGCAACCAAGATGGCTAGCTTTTAGGTTAAAACTTTTTTGCTAATTAGTTGATTTCTTTGCAATGAAAACCATTTTAATCATGCGCCATGGGGAAGCTCAAGCGCTACAAGCGCAGGACCACTTGCGCGAACTGACTCAAAGAGGTCGGCAACAAGCTGATCATGTAGGCCAATGGTTAGCACAAAGGTTTAATCCACAAGGCTTGTTAGTGAGCCCTTATGTGCGCGCTCAGCAGACGGCCGAGTGTGTCAAAGAACATTGCCGAGGTTTCACCTTGGAGCAAACGTGCGATGACATTATCCCCAGCGCTAATGCAAAAACCGCCGTTGACTACTTACAAGCACTCACCGAAGTTCATACTGAAATAGACACTTGGTTGGTGGTGGCACACATGCCAATCGTCAGTTACATGGTCGCGGAGTTCTGCCCTGAACAAATGCCTATTTTCGCAACCTGTGGGGTGGCTCATATTGACTATGATCCGGCCACCATGAGAGCGCGCTGGCAGGCGTTATATAGCCCTAACTAGAGGCTAACCGCCGGCAATTTTAACTTTGAAGCCCTGAGCTTCAAGCAAACCTTTGAGCTTGTCGCGATCGTCGCCCTGAATCTCAATCACTCCCTCTTTAACGGCGCCGCCTTGGCCCATTTTTGACTTCAGGGTTTTTGCCAGCTTTTTCATATCATGCTCGTTTGGATCAATGCCCACAACGAGCATGACTCCTTTACCTTTGCGTCCTTTGGTTTGACGCTCAATACGCAGTGCACCGTCTTTAAAAAGCTTAACATCCGGCTGTTCACTTTGTTTTTCAGGTCGAATGCGGCCAGAGTCGGTAGAGTAAACCAAGTTATTATCGCTCATGGGTTGCTCCAATTAATAAACATAAAGTGTCATCCTAACATATTTTGGTGTTGTCATTGCGAAATGGCTGGCAAGGTTTATATTTTAAACAGGTAGATTATCAGTGGCTTAGGAGCGTGTATGAGTTTACAACAGCATTATGTTGAGGAAAAACAAAAACTAGTGATAGTGATAAAGGAAAAGTTTGACTTTAATCTTGTGCAAGATTTTCGTACAGCCTATGCAGACGTGCATGCCGACACTAAGCACGTGGAAGTTGACCTGCGAGAAACCAGTTACATGGATAGCTCAGCGTTGGGTATGTTGCTCAATATGCATAAAGCTCTGAAGGGGCAGGTAGAGGGCATTACCATCAGCCATGCAAACCCGCAGTTAAAGAAGATTCTCCAAATTTCGCGTTTCGATAAGAAGTTTACCATTGACTGAAAAGTACATTTCCTTTCCTTCACATGGGCTTAGCGAAGATTTGCCCTTAGTGCTCATTGTTGATGATGAGTCCATGAACCGGCGTATCCTGCGAGCGATGCTGGAGCGTGACAACTATCGCGTCATTGAAGCTGAAAATGGCATTCAGGCGCTAGCGCAATGTCAGGCTCACGATGTTGATGTGGTACTGCTGGATATTCTTATGCCCGAAATGGATGGCTATGAAACGGCAGCGGAGCTTAAACGCACCAATACACGAGTTTATACTCCCATTATTTTTATTACCGCTTTGGAAGATAACCCCTCATTGGCAAGATGTTTGGACGTAGGCGGTGACGACTTTATGCCCAAACCGTTCGATTTACAGATACTGCGAGCCAAGTTACATGCGCATCTGCGTATTCGCCATTTAGTCAGCGAGTCAAATAAGCAAACGGACGCGTTGACCTATTATCAAAATCAAACCGAACGCGAACACGAACTAGTCGAGCATATTTTCAATAATGCCCTGCAACATAAGGATAAACCCAAGGGGGTCGACTCACACTTGTCGCCCGCTTCTATGTTTAATGGCGACGTGTTTCTCAATGCCTTGGGGCCAAATGGCTCGCAATATTATCTATTAGGCGATTTCACTGGGCATGGGTTAGCCGCTGCCACCGGGGCGCTGCCAGTGGCGCGTATTTTCTACACTATGGTGGAAAAAAACTTGGCCGTAGGAGATATAGCCAGAGAGTTAAATGCCGCTTTATACGATTTGTTGCCGGCGCATATGTTTTGCGCTGCAACTATTTTCGAAATTAGTGCCAATGCACAAAGTGCGACGTTTTGGATGGGCGGCTTGCCTGATGGTTACCTTATTGATCATTCGGGCTACATGCTTAGTCAGCTCGAATCAAAACATATGGCATTGGGTATTTTGGATGATGAGGAGTTTGAGCGTGATGTGCGCCATGTCAGGCTCAATGAATATAGCCGTATCGTGGTTTACACCGATGGCATCATTGAGGCCGAAAATGCACAACAGCACCAATTTGGCTACAGCGGTTTGCTACGTACCTTGGCGTCGCAAGCGATGATCCGTACTGACAACATCATTGCTGCTGTGCACTATTTTACCGGTAATGAAGATCAACAAGACGATTACAGCGTGGTGATTATCGACCCGCAACCTCAGGCACCTCTACAACCCATTAATCACACCATAAGTCCGCTCCCCATTGAGCTTGAGGTGGCGTTAAGTGCCGAGGAGTTGAAAACGGTGGACCCAGTGGCGCAATTGATGGACCTAGTTGGCCACTTGCCGGGGCTGAACACCCACAAATCGACATTGTTTATATTGTTATCAGAGGCTTATAACAACGCTCTAGAGCACGGTATTTTGGGGTTAGACTCTGCTTTAAAGGCCGATGACGATGGCTTCTTACAATACTACAGTGAGCGTGAGCAACGCCTAAGCGAACTCACCGAAGGTGAGATATGCCTGCGTGTTTGTTATCAGCCACAGCAACGAACATTGCTTTTAAGCGTTAAAGACTCGGGAGCTGGTTTTTCCCTGGAGCCAGCTGCAGGTAGCCAACTCCAACACAGCTATGGTCGTGGTATTGAGCTACTTAAAGAGCTATCCGAAGATGTGGAATACAACCAAGCGAGAAATGAAATACGCATTCGCTACCATATCGACTAACCCTCTCATATTGCCTCAGAACCCTATTTTTACCTCTAAATGACTGGCTTAGTGTCGAAGTGACGGTTTTGTATTGCACGGCAATAAAAAGGTGTGCTAGCATCCGGCTAAATGTTTAGATGTTTGGATGGCTAAATGCTTTTAAGCTACTTAGAAAATGCACAACTTAGCGCTGAGCCCAAATTAGTGGCGAATAAACAACAGTCGCTACAGCAATACCTTAACAATGCGAGTGCCGATGTTCGTTGGCAATATCAAATTCCTGAGTTGGGCGAGGGTGGGGCGTGTAGTTTATTTGGTCATCTGCAAGAGCTGCCCTTCGATTTACGCGAACATTTGCCCTCAAGCAGTGAAGCAAAGTTGAGAAAGCTTCAAGCGATTGTCGATTTTGTTGTTCAAGAAAGTGGCGTAGACTGGTTTGGTATTTATCAAAGTCAACATATTGAAGGTCAGCCACAGCTACTTAAGCTCGCTTATTACGGCGCACCTAGTCGCCCTCTTTTTCCTATTAACCCTGACTTTGCAACAACCAGCAATAATGTGCAGGTTGCACTCAGCGGGGTTGCTCGGGTGATAAATGATGTGGAAGACTATGTTGCCAACGGTGGCGAATACTATACATGTGACCCCAAAGTGAAAGCAGAAAGCTGCTTGCCGCTTTATGACGAGACAGGTAAAGTAGTGGGCATTATTGATGCTGAAGCATTTACAGACAAGTTTTTTACCCCTGATCAGGTTGCGTTGCTAATAGCTGCGTGTTTAGAGATTAGCAAGCACTTACCAACCAGCCGTCAGGACTAACCTAACCTGAGATAATAAAGAGAGTTCCATGTTCTCACAATTAAAACCTTTACCGACAGATCCAATTCTTGGGCTTATGGCTGCGTTTAAAGCCGACACCAATGACAAAAAAATTGACCTAGGTGTTGGCGTATACAAAGACGAGCAAGGGCAAACCCCTGTATTGAAGGCCGTTAAAAAGGCTGAAGAGTTTCGTCTCGCCAATGAAACCACTAAGTCATACATTGGGCTGGCCGGTAATTTGGAATATTGTCAGAAAATGGAGCAACTGCTACTTGGCGATGCTCACCCGGCTTTGCTAGCGGATCGTGTGCGTACAGCTCAGGCTCCAGGTGGCACGGGTTCGTTACGGGTGGCGGCAGAGTTCATTAAGCGTTGTAATGAGCAAGCCACGGTGTGGGTGACTACGCCAACATGGGCCAACCACATTAGCCTATTTGAAGCGGCTGGCCTGAATGTGAAAGAGTATCCTTATTATGACTATGATAACAAAGGTTTGTTATTTGATGACATGGTGAACACGCTCAGCCAAGTGCCTGCGGGTGATGTGGTGCTGTTACATGCATGTTGTCACAACCCAAGCGGCATGGACTTGAATTTTGCGCAGTGGCAAAAAGTAGCTGAAATCGCTAAAGTTCAAGGCTTTACAGTACTGGTTGATATCGCCTATCAAGGTTTTGGTACGAGTTTGGATGAGGATGCTGCGGGTTTGCGCCATTTGGCCTCGCAGGTAGATGAGCTAATCATTTGTTCGTCATGTTCGAAAAATTTCGGCTTATACCGTGAGCGTATTGGTGCCTGTTCGGTGATCTCAAAAGATCAAGCCACGGCTGATATTGCTAATTCAGTGATGCTCAGTGTGGTACGCAGTATTTATTCGATGCCGCCGGCACACGGTGCAGATATTGTTAATACTATTCTTAGTAGCGACGAGCTAACTGCGATGTGGCACCAAGAGCTTGATGACATGCGCTCTCGTATCAATGGTTTGCGTTCATTGCTTAAGGATAAGTTAAACGACAAATGCGAAGGTATGGACTTCTCATTTATTGAACGCCAGCACGGTATGTTCTCTTTCCTAGGGATTAACAAAGAACAGATCGAACGCCTACAAAAAGAGTACTCAATCTACATTGTCGGTTCTAGCCGTGTAAATGTGGCAGGGATAAGCAAAGATAATATCGATTACTTTGCCGATGCCGTTGCAGCGGTTACTAAGTAACGCGAATGATAAAAAAAGCCAGCAATGCTGGCTTTTTTTATGTCTAAGAAATAGCTTTACGCTTCTTTGGCTTTGAGCTCAGTAACATTTTCCTTATCACTTGGCTCTTTGCTGGCTTTTTTTGTGGCCTTTGCCGCAGGCTTAGTACCTTTAAGTACATGCATAAAGTCGTCTTTTTGTTTTGCTATTTCCAACGACAGGCTTTCTACTTGTTGCTCACTTAAGGGAACATCAACGCCGCCTAATAACTCTTCTAAGCTTTCGGCAATATCGAGCATCTTATCATAGGCATCGGCTTCTTTTTTGCTAGTAAAGGTCATGCGCTCGACTCCGTCTCGTTCTACAACGTATTTAGTTACAACAGCCATGGCTTCTCCTCAAGGATACTGTTTTTTTATACAGTAAGGGTAGTGGTTGGCGATTCGCCCGTCAAGGGTTTTAATCATTCCTTTTAAAGGGTTAAGCATTTTTACCACAAAAAAGCACGACTTTATCGTTAGTTTTATTTGACACATCTCAGTAATTATTCTTTATTTACTTCTGAAGTAACACGGATTTTTACTTTAACTTCTAAGGAGAGAAGCATGAAGCTACTAACCGCACTCTACACCGCCTGTGCGCTTGTACTTACCCCAGCGGTGGTCGCTGCTGAGGCACCTCAACAAGCGAGTGAGCAGGTAACCCCAGCCAAACTTGATATTAACCAAGCATCCGAAGAACAGCTACAATCGCTGCCGGGCATTGGCCCCACTAAAGCAGCCGCCATCATCGAATATCGTCAGGTGCAAGGCAATTTCCGTAGTGTTGATGAGCTAGACGCTGTGCCAGGTATTGGTGCAAGTACGTTGGCGCAAATTCGGGAATTGGTGAAGGTAAGATAGTGGCAAAGTATTGCTGATAAACCAAAGGGCAACGTTTAGTTGCCCTTTTTATGTGCGGCGATGGCTTCTTCAAGGTGAAACAGCGCGAATGCGTGGCGCACTGGGAGCACAATAATAGGATAGGCGATGCCGGCTAAGAGCAGCCATGGCAACATGTGCCAGCCTTCAAAGCGCACCAGCAGCAGAAATAGTGGGGTGATCAGCAGCAGTTTAATAATATTGAGCATGACTCGGCGCTGCGCTGATAGCCTGTTTAATGAATCCGCCACTATAGCGAGTCGCTCATTGTGACTGAGCGACTTGAGTTTCGGGATTTGACTGGGAAGAAAGTAAATCATGAAGCCTTAGGTTTATAAAAAAAGCTGCTTAAGGTAATGATAATTGCAACGACTGCCATCACCGCAAAGATCACTTGCATCCACCCAGGCATTGATAACCCCATAAATTGCCAATCAATGTTGCCACAATCTCCGGTAGCAGCAAAAAAGCTCGGCAGCCACTCGTGTAAAGGCATAAAGCTTGGGAAGTTAGGTTCAAACTCGCATACGAAGGCAAAGGGATCTGTGGTGGTTTGCATCATGATATGTTCTTTGGCGAGCAAGAAACCCCAAATACTCGCAACCAGCCAACTCGCTAGCGCCACTAGGCGTAAATACATATTTTGTGGATTAATACAGCCTAGTAAGGCCGCAAATAGCACACCCAAGACTGCTGTACGCTGATAAATGCACATAATGCATGGCGCTAAGTCCATGGCATATTGGAAATACAAAGCAGTTGCTTCGAATACGGTGGCAATCACCGCTAACAGTACCCAAGGCGCACGTTGGTGCGATAGCTTACCTAACCAGCTCATAGTTAACTCACGTCGTTGTTGATGGGCTGATTATGCCACGCCTTCGGCGCTATGCAAGCGTCTTTGCGGGTATGATAAAGGTGAAGCAAGGCGTATCATTGGCAGCGACTAAGTGACTGTCGCCACAGGGTATTGGGCGGCCACTTTGATGGCAAGATTTATAACCAATGGCAATGCTCGGCATCGACACCTAAACTTTTAGGTGGGTAGTCATGCACTGTGGCTACTTTCATACTATGAGTGAGGCATAGTTTTGTGACCATATCACTTTTTGAACGTTTAGGTGGTAACGAGGGGATCACAAGGATTGCTAATGATGTCGTTGATAACCACGTAAATAATGCAACCGTCAGTAATAGGTTTATAGGGGTCGATATCCCCCAGCTAAAGTAGTCAGCAGCGAACTTTTTTATTACCGGCACCGGTGGCGACAATGTCTATCAAGGAAAAGATATGCTCAGCGCCCATAAAGGCATGAATATTTCAGAGTCTGAATTTATGGCGGTATTGGGTGATGTTCTTGCGGCGTTGGACAAAAACCACATCGGCCAGCGCGAACAGTAAGAGGTGCTGTTTATTTTGTACAGCATGCGTAAAGAAATAGTACATGTTTAGCTATTAATAAGGGCAGGGGCGCACGCTTCTGCCTTTATTTTTTGCGCTGTTGGTATGGCTTTGTTAGCCAATACAGATAAGTACTAAGGCAAGGGGAGAGTATTTCAAGAACGCCACCAGTTCCTTTTTTCATAAAAAGATAATTTAATAAGGTTTTGTGAAGAACAAAAAATAGGTGTTTACTCTCGCCGGTCCGTTTCTGTGCTTTTATTGATGGTTTGTTTGTAACTATATCGAATAGAGGTCTATGGTTAGTATCAAACTACTCATATAAAAGTATATAAATAACAAGGATGTTTTATGAAATTGTCCAATGTTTTATCCCTAGTAAACCAAGTCGAGAAGTCAAAGTTCATCAATGCAGTTGACCGTATTTGCGGAGATGCTGTCAGACACGATAAAAAAATTGAGGCTCAACTTAACAAGCTGGATGGGCAAATCAAAAACGCATCCAGCACAGATATCACCCAATTATTTAAAATTATCCTTCCTTATTTTGAAAAAGCAGTCAGAGAGCAACTTGCAATGCTAGGGGCTCAAGCAACGCTCTTAACGAACATACTAAGTAGAGATGGAAACAGTATTGCCAGAGCCACTTGGGTAGAATCGCTGTACTCAAAAGAGTGGGATGTGATTAATAAACGCGCCAAAGAGCTCAAAGCGGAAATTGAGGAAGCAAGCGATGATGACTCATTCGGTGACAGTAAGCGCTTAGGTATTTACTTTGCATGCTTTAGCGAAGCGCATTCCAATGACCAAAGAATCAATCGCGAAGCCAAAATTACCGATGATGAACGTGGGATTTTAAATGTCCTAGCGAAGCAGCTAGATGTGACTGCTGATGACCAAGCTGGGATTGAACACTTGGTAGACAAGATTCCCAAAAACGGGGTGCAAGATGCCTTAAATGAACTGCGGGAAATAGGCCTAGTGTTTATCAGTAGGAAAAGGCAAACCGTTTATGTCCCTGATGAGATTGTTAGCCTATTACACCGAATACAGGGTAAAGAGTTAGCCGACAAGCACTTGTTGAGAATTCTAAGAACATTCAGCGACGCTGAGCTCTCAAACATCCTCAAAAACCACCGTAAGAAAATTCGTGGTGTGGAGCGCAAAGAAAAAGTGTCAAACATCATGAAACTGGGTGTCCCGGTGACGCAAATTTTACAGCATGATTTGTTTAGTGACGAAGCAACATTAAACGAGAGAAAGGATAGGCTCAAAGAGCTCATACAAGCTTTAGAGCTAGACCTAGAGAAGCTGGGAACGACGGTCGAAGAAAGAACTGATATTATCTTACACTCCCTCAATAACTGCGCTGAAAGTGAGTTTAATGTACTCAGTGCTACGGGATTTAAAGAGCTTTTTGCAGCGCTTCAAAACCACTTCCCAATGCTCTCAAAAGTCCTTAAACATGAGTTTGAGCTAGAAGAACAAGAAGAGCTAGATGTTGAGAAATTACGAGCGCTTAGCATCACTCCTTATGACATTCTTTATATGCTCACTAATGAGGAAGTAAAAAGTGTTGTAGAAAGTATGGGTATCAAGAAGCGAGGGAATTTGCGCTTAAATATTCTCAATAGTTTCGCAGATGCAACAGACAAGTTAATAGATAACTACGCTGCGCTAGCTCGCAGAGACTTAGCGTCTTTAAAGAATAGTAATATTGATATCGCAGAGTCCGAAATTGGGGTGAAGTTTGAAGAAGTGACCAAAGCTATTTTTGAGCAACTGGGACTCGCAGTGGACGAAGACCTCAGAAGAGCAGTGAACACCACAAAAGATAAAGCGGATGTTCTTATTTCGTTAAGCGAAGACGATGTTATCGTTGGTGAGGCAAAAACCTGTAAAAATGGAGACTTCGCCAAGTACTCAACAACTTCTCGGCAAGTAAAAGCATACGCAAATCGCTGTGAGTCAGCAGGAAAACGCGTTGCACAGGTATTAATTGTGGCACCCACGTTCTCAGATGACTTTGTTGAAAGTGCAGAGATGGACACAGAAGTTAATATATCTCTTCTAGAGGCAGATGGACTCAAACGAATTTTAGATGCCTACAAATCCAGAAGGAGCCCTAAATTTTCTGCAAAGCTATTCACCAAAGGAGGCTTGCTGAAAGCGGATTTAATTGCCAAGAATATATAGCTATATGGCATGTGAATTGGAGGATAGTTTGAGTATTTAGGCCTCTCCAAGTTTACTGTAAGAACTAATTTTCTATGATCTCTGAAGAGCAATTTACATTGAAAAGTTTTCTTTTGCTATCGTTGTTATATCCAAAACCAACGCGCTTCCCTATGTTCATGAAAGTTAGTAATTGAACAGCAGTGCGATGTGGTTGTGTGAGTTTTAAGCAAGATGTTGAGAGGCGCAATGAGCAAGCCAGGTGATGACCTTGAAAAAATTGTAGAAATAATTGAGCGGTCCATATCTCCCACCGCGAAGATAGAGCAGAACGTATTTCTTCCAATACTAACCTCAGTCGAGGGTCATACCGCTCAGTGTGACATTGTTATAAGAAACGGCAACCCTCCAAGGGAAACCTTAACACTGGTAGAAGTACAAGATCGAAACTCCAAAGTTGACATCAATACCTTTCGTGGCTGGTTAGGTAAAATTGATGACGTTGGAGCTCAGCATCTTATCTGTGTTTCTAGAAAAGAATTCCCTTCCAGTATTAAAGAAAAGGTATCACAACGAGGCTCAAAAATATTCCTAGTCACTTTGAAAGAACTATCACCAGAACGAATCCCACTCGAGTTTATAAGTTTCATATTTCGATATCGGCATTTAGACATAAAATCTATAAAGAGCATTCGTCCATTTGTCGGGCCAGGACAAATTGAAAAACTGGGACTAAATCCAATGGCTCATAACCTAGATGACAGAGCATGGTCTTTAGATGGGAAAAATATGATTTCCTTGCTTGAAATATGCAAGAGAAAAATCAGTGTTGAAGATAAGGCCTCTGGTGCAAGCAGATATATCGAAGGCGCAGAGAACATGTCTTTCAGTCTCAATGGCGGCGAAGAGCTCTTCTACGGACATAATGGAAAGCTTGTGCGCATAGGCTTGGAGTGTGAGTTTGAATGGGGATTCGAATATGCTGAAATACCGATGTCTGTAGCTTCTTACGAACAAGACAAGCATGGGGCTTTAGCATGGCTCTTTGAGGTTAAATATAACAGCAAAAGCGGGTTGATCTCGGCGAAATTGCCAGTAGTCAAGCTGGATAACGGGAATTACAAGCTTCTCGACAGCATAATCAACTCTGAATTTGAATATGCTGTCGATGTTATCCCAGTAAATCAGCAACCGCACAAAAGTACATAACAACATATTGCTCTGGACAAATCTGCGCTTCGCTTTGGTTTGCCCCAGATCACGACCTGCACCGTCCGCTTTTGACACTAAGAAAGCATTCGTCTTAGCTCGTTTCTGTCCAAATATGCGTTATGTTCAACGTCTGCTCACACTCAATGTTGGCCTTGAGATCGCTACTAGCGCAAGGCAGTCTCCCCCGCATATGTTAATTACACAACATAGAAACCATCAAACAAACTTCTTCAGCACATTTTCAATCGCTTTTTGTTAGCGCTCATTTAGCCAGAGGCTCCTGCAACTCGAACTTCTAACATCTATAAATAAGGGTTCTGTATTAGGGTTACTCTATAATAAAAATCACATCCTGCCGAATATCCTCATTTGCAATGGCAACTGCCAAACCGTGACTGGGCGAGTGTGCTTGTTAGTTGCTTCGCATCTGGTACAATCAGTATGTTAAGATCAATAACAATATTTTTAGTAGTGAAGTGGACGTTAGATGAGAATATTCAAAGCCAAAAGCCCAGCTGGATTTGCTGAGGAGTACATAGTTGAGTCCATCTGGAACGGCGAGTTTCCGCCTGGCTCAATTCTTCCAGCTGAGCGTGAGCTATCGGAACTGATTGGCGTCACTCGCACTACCTTGCGTGAGGTATTACAACGCCTAGCCCGCGATGGCTGGCTGACCATTCAGCATGGCAAGCCCACGCGCGTGAACAACTTTTGGGAAACCTCAGGGCTGAACATTCTTGAGACCTTGGCCCGTCTTGATGAAGACAAAATGCCAGAGCTGACTGATCAGCTGCTTTCTGCACGTACGAACATCAGCGCCATTTACATGCGCGCAGCGATTAAAATAGACCCAGAACGTGTAAAAGAAATTGTTGCAGATAGAGAAACTGTAGAAGACACAGCGCAGGCCTTCGCTGATTATGATTACCTTGTCCATCACCAATTGGCAGGAGCAGGGAACAATAAAATCTATGTATTGATTTTAAATGGTTTTAAAGGTTTTTACTCTAAAATTGGCTGCCACTATTTCTCTGACCCGCGTACTCGAGAGCTGGCGCGTCAGTTCTATTCAGACTTAGCCGAGCTTGCCGAGCAGCAAGACCACGATGGCGCAATCGCCCTGATGCGTCGCTACGGTCATAAGAGTGGCCAAATCTGGCAAGAAATTCGTGGCAATATGCCCGAAGATATTATGGATTAAATAGCTTAAAAGCCCGCACTAGCGGGCTTTTTTGTGCCCAAGGCAAAGGCGTTGGTGTTAATCAGTTTTATCGATGATAGCTATCGCTAAATGCGATTGTTCTTTTGCGCACAGGGTCAGTACCATATTGCGCAGAATTAGGTGCAACGTGAATTTTACGTGATGGGGTTGGTTTTTGCTTTTTCGTCACTATATTTAGTTGCACATACATAAAATGCTTTGACGCATTTGCCGTCAGAGCCACTGTGTTAACGATAAACTCAAACTATTGGAGATTACAATGGGTGTATTAGTAGGCCGCAAGGCACCAGATTTCACAGCAGCTGCAGTGCTAGGTAACGGCGAGATCGTTGAAGACTACAACCTACACGAAAAAATCAAAGGAAAGAAAGCGGTTATCTTTTTCTACCCACTTGATTTCACATTCGTTTGTCCTTCTGAACTTATTGCTTTCGACAAGCGCTATGAAGAGTTCCAAAAGCGTGGTGTTGAAGTAATCGGTGTTTCTATCGATTCTCAGTTCTCACACAACGCATGGCGTAACACTGCTGTTGCTGACGGCGGTATTGGTAAAGTTAAATATGACCTTGTTGCTGACGTGAAGCACGAAATTTGTCAAGCGTTCGACGTAGAGCACCCAGAAGCGGGCGTTGCTTTCCGTGGTTCTTTCCTAATCGACGAGGAAGGCACAGTACGTCACCAAGTAGTTAACGACCTACCACTAGGCCGTAACATCGACGAGATGTTGCGCATGGTTGACGCACTAGCATTTCACAGCGAGCACGGTGAAGTATGTCCTGCTGGCTGGACTGAAGGTAAAAAAGGTATGGACGCAAGCCCTGAAGGTGTTGCTAAGTTCCTATCTGAAAACGAAGGCGACCTATAAGTCGACCCCAGGTTTCAAGAAAAACCGCGCTTTAGCGCGGTTTTTTTATGCCTGAAAATAGCTCTAAGCCTGTACTACAGTAACTAAAATCGCTACCTTCATCATAACTTCATTCTTCTCAACTAAGATTTTAGTTTTTATAACAAGGATATGTGACATGCGCGCAGTATTTTCTATGGTGCTCTTTTTGTTTTGTAGTGCGGCGGCTTACGGCCAATCGGCTGTTCAAAAGCCCGCCACGGTGATCATTTCCATTGATGGCTTTCGTCATGACTATATTGAGCATTTCGATACCCCGGCGCTGGCCAAATTAAGCCGTCAAGGAGTGCGGGCGCTGCGCATGAAAACGGTTTATCCGAGCAAAACCTTCCCCAACCACATCAGCATCGCCACAGGCCTGCTACCCAGTCATCATGGTATTGTGGGTAACCGCTTTTGTGATAAACAGCGGCAACAATGCTATGCCATGGGCAAAGGGCAGGCCGATACCAGCTGGGTGTCAGGCACGCCACTGTGGAATTTAGCCGAGCTACAAGGGGTGAAAGCCGCCACCTATTACTGGCCGGAATCGGATGCGCGTTTCAATGGCCGCACTGCGTCTTACTTTTATCCGTATTCTAGCCACGGCAAGCAGTCTCATCGTGTAGAGCAAATCATTCAGTGGTTGAAACTACCCAAGCAGCAGCGCCCCAAGCTCATTATGAGCTACTTTTCTGAGGTTGATAGTCTCGGCCACAAGTATGGGCCGAACGCGCCGCAAACCAAAGCAGGGGCCCTAGGAATCGACCGCCTAATTGGTGAGCTGTGGCGCAGAATTAACACCGAGTTAGACACCGAAGTGAACCTGATTGTGGTCTCTGATCATGGCATGAGTGAAGTAAACCCCGATGCCGGCATTGCTTTGGCATCGCTCAACATCGACGATGAATTTCATGTCATTAACTCTGGCACCCGAGTGGCTATTTACCAACATCAAGCGTCTACGCGCGCCTTGCAGGCACTGCGAGAGCGACTGCACAAGCAGGCGGCGGACCAATATCAGGTGATGAGTAACGAGCAACTGGCTCAGTATGGTGTCACTATGGGGCCGAGACAGGCTGATATTGTGCTGCAAACGCGCCCACCGGTGGTCTTTACGCAGCCAGATCATCACTATCTAGGCACCCATGGTTTTATCGATGATGACAATATGGATGCCATGTTCTTAGCTGTGGGCCCAAGTTTCCATCAAGGAAAAACGCTGGCACAGGTGCGTAACCTTGATATTTACCCTATGGTGGCACATATCCTCGGCTTAGAGATACTGACCCCCATCGACAGTGACGGCGCTACCTTGTGGCCAGCCTTGTTGTCACCGCCAAAGCGTGAATCGGCAACGCGCAGCAACTAAGGGTTGTTTCCAGGCTGAAATCCAGGCACAAAAAAACCGCCATAATGGCGGTTTTTTATGTCATTGAAGGCTTATTGAAAGCTCACAGCTTTGCGCTCTTTACGCTGGCCACGGCCTTTAGCGTTAGGGTCGCGGAAACTACGCTTTTTGCCTTCACCGCGTGCTTCACGTGGTGCACGTGCTTCGCTTTGGCTAAGTGTCAGCTTCATAGGACGCTTGCAGATATACACTTTTTGGAAGTGTGCTAGCTTGTCCTCAGGCATGCCTTTTGGCAGCTCAACGGTGCTGTGAGCGTCAAATAAACGAATGTCGCCAATAAACTTGCTGGAGATATCCGCTTCATTAGCAATGGCACCGACGATATTTTTCACCTGGACGCCGTGCTCGCGACCTACCTCAATACGGTACGTATCCATTGGCGTGTTAGCATCACGACGCTCGCGGCGAGGCTTATCACCGTCGCGACGACGATCGCCTTTGCGCTCACTGCGTTCACCGCGCTCTGGACGTTCCTTCGCTTTGATTTCCTCGACCTTCAACGGCGACTGTTGCTGTGCCAGATAAAGTAGCGCGGCGGCTAAGTCACCCTGGCTTAATTGCAACTTGTTACCTAAGGTATTGGCTACTTGCGCAAAGAACTCGCTGTCTTTGTGCTCCAGCGCGGCGGCCACTTTCTTCTCTAGGCCATCAATACGCTTTTGCTCAACGACTTTAGCGCTCGGCAGTTCTACCTGAGCGATATCGCTCTTGGTGTGGCGCATGATGTTCTTAAGTAGGTAACGCTCATTACCCTTAACGAACAAAATAGCTTTACCTTGACGACCTGCACGGCCAGTACGACCGATACGGTGTACATAGGCTTCGCTGTCTTGTGGGATATCATAGTTAACCACTAGGCTGATGCGTTCAACATCTAGGCCTCGTGCTGCCACGTCGGTAGCTATAACAATATCAAGTAAACCATTTTTAAGGCGGTCAACGGTGCGCTCACGCGCCTGCTGGTTCATATCACCGTTTAATGGTGCGGCAGAGAAGCCTTCGCGCTCAAGGAGCTCAGCCAACTGCACGGTGTCGTTACGAGTACGCACAAATACAATGGCAGCATCAAAGTCTTCGGCTTCTAAAAAGCGCACAATGGCTTTGTTTTTGTGTACACGCGCTTGCCAGTACACTTGCTCGATAGTGGATACTGTGCTGTTGCGCGGCGTAATACGCACTTGCTCTGCGTCTTGCAAATAGGTTTTGCAAATAGACTGAATCTGTTTTGGCATGGTCGCCGAGAACAAACAAGTTTGCTTGTCTTCTGGTGTTTGCGCCATGATGCTTTCCACATCATCGATAAAGCCCATGCGTAGCATTTCGTCGGCTTCATCCAATACCAATGCACTTAAGCGTGATAGGTCGATAGATTTACGACTGATGTGATCAAGTAGACGACCCGGAGTCGCGACAATGATTTGCGCACCGCGACGTAGGGCGCTGAGCTGAATACCGTAGCTTTGGCCGCCGTAAAGCGCGAGTACTTCTACGCCCTTAGTAAATTTTGCGTATTGCTCGAATGCTTCTGCAACCTGGATTGCGAGTTCACGGGTGGGAGTAAGCACAAGCACTTGCGGATATTTCGCATCCGCATCCAAGTTATTCAACAATGGTAAGGCAAAGGCGGCGGTTTTACCCGTGCCTGTTTGTGCCATTCCCAATACGTCCTTTTTGTCGAGTAAAAGAGGAATACATTGAGCTTGGATCTCGGAAGGAGTCTCATAACCCAATTCGCTCACTGCTTTTAAAGTAGCAGGAGAAAGGTGTAACGACTCAAAGGTGACTGGTTCTGACATTAAAACGCCTCAGGGAATTCAAAGAGGCGCGCATTGTACAGGAATGAAGCAGTAATTGCTTGTATAAATTACAACTATTTCCTATGTGCTTGGTTTTGTATGAAATTTAACCAATAGTGTTCGTTGAACTTAGATTTAGTCACGGAGAAATCACGTAAATTTAACGGTTTAACGCGTGTGTACTAAGGATATTTTGTTGCTATAAATGCATTAAAAACTGACGGGCCAAAGAGAGTTTGTCAGTTCAAAAATGGCGCGCAGGGGGCAAAAAAAAGCCGAGTATGATCCCGGCTTTTTTATCGTATTAGTCTTGGTATAGACCTAAATTTTCTTTCGCGTAAGCTTCGAATTCAGTGAATCCACCAATGTGCGCCTGATCGATAAAGATCTGCGGCACTGTTTCACATGGTTTGCCGGCTGATTTTTCTAAATCCGCTTTGCTGATACCTTCTTTAACAATATCGATATAGCGGTATTTGAAATCATCGCGGCTTTGCGTCAGTTGCTCGGCAACATCTTTTGCGCGTACGCAGAAAGGGCACCCTTCACGGCCAAAAATAACAGTTAGCATAATTCTCTCCAGTGCAGTTAAAAACGTTAGGTTTGCAGTGTAGCGAGGTTCGTCGCCGGGGTAAAATAAGCAAAAACGATTTCTATATTCGCTAAAAGCGATTAACTACGATAAACGGTTTTAATAAGGTGGTAACCAAACTTGGTTTTCACCGGCCCGTGTACTTCCAATAGCGGTTTTTTAAACACCACATCGTCAAAGGCTTTGACCATAGTGCCGCGCTGAAATTCACCCAAATCGCCGCCACGTTTTTTTGATGGACAGGTGGAGTATTGTTTCGCGAGTTTATTGAAGTCGCCGCCTTTGTCTAACTTGGCTTTGATAGCCAAGCACTCTTCTTTGCTCTTCACTAATATGTGATATGCACACGCTTTTGCCATAACTGCGTCCTAAAATGAATATCGATAAGGGGTGACCACGTCGAGCACCTTTTGCTTTTCGCCCATGCCGCCAATGCGATAGGCGGTGCCTTGGTGACTCAGTAAACCCCGGTGGTCCATGGTGCCCTGTTGGGCATGCTCTAAACGTTGCCAACGATTAGTATCAGTATCGAAACGCCATACCTGATTTGACGGCGAACTGGGTTTACCATTATAGCCGATACCGTTGTAGTTATAAGGGTTAGGGGAGCCCGCCATAAACACCAGCTGGCCATTGATTGTTCCCGCTGCCATACGATAATGACTCTTGCCGGTGGGGTGGCTAATCATACGCCAATCAATTTTTGTTGGCTTGTCGGGGTGGATGATCCCTTTAAAACATTGGGCTTTGCCATCGAAGCCTCGGCGTTTATCAATATAAGCAACGGTTTTTACGCCATCACACACCACCATGATATTACCTTTAATTGCACCGGCGTGACCAAATACCGGCTCGCCTAAAAATGGCGACGCTTGTTGCCAAGTATTATTAGCAATGTCATAGACTTGTACTAAGTTCACGTTGCCATCATTGTGCCAGCCACTGATCAAGTAGATAAACTTGTCTTGGTAATTCAACGCAACGCTATCATCGACAGGCACCGGCATATCCGCTAGGCGCTGGTAGCTGTTGGTTAGCACATCAAAACGATAGGCGTCGGGCGCTGAAATTTCACTGTGATCGTCGGCCACGGTATAGCCACCAAAAACATAAGCGTATGGACCCACTCCCACAGCAGTCGCCGCCAATCGGCCTTTTAATTCGGTACTGGCGGGAACACTTTTTTTGCCTTGCCATTGCCCCTGGCCAATTTTTAATGCCCACACTTTATTGTGTACGTCCTCGTGACTTTTCCCAGCACCTAACCCCATGAAGCTAATGAAATAAGGCCCTTGTTCCGTTGTCACTTGCGCGACCGCATTATTGGTCACTGGCTCGGGTAACGCTGGCAGGGTTTCTGTGGCCCACGTTGGCGCGCAGAGCATGCTCAGCGCCGCGACAAAGCAATGTCGTTTATTCATCTCTACCTCGGTATTTTATGCCTAATTCACTGGAGTAGCCCATAGAGCGGGCAGTTATGCGCAGTGATTCATCAATAACATAATAGGTTGGGAATGCAGATATTTTATATTGCTTGGCGGTTTGTGCGCTACCTAAAAGTACGGGCATGGATAAAGAGAGGTCAGCGACAAAATCTTGCACTTGTTGCTCACTTTGATAATCAAGAGCAATGGCCACAGCGTTAATATCGCCATCATCCATTGCCGATTGTAAGTTAGGCATGGATACCTTGCAGATAGAGCACCATGGCGCAAAAAAGTATACCACGGTGGTTTGCCCTTGGAGTTCTTTGATGCTGTATCGCCCCTGTTCATTGAGTTGTGTTAAGGCAAAGTAAGGCGCGGGGGTGTGATCGGTACTGAGCAGATTGCGCTGTTGGAATGCGCTGACAGCAAAGAAAACGATCGCAATAACAATAATCTGCAATAAAATTTTTTTCATATTTAACTTAAAATTCATAGGCTTAATAAATTAGACCGGATAGTGGGAGAAAAAATTTTGCATCTTTTTCTTGAAAATAAAGACGCTGTCCATACATCAGTTAGTGAGGACGCCGGAAAGGGTCCCAAACTAAGTAAACTTATTGATTTAAAACGTAAATGTTACTTGTTCATCGTGAAAAGTAGCAACTAATATCGCTTAATTATGAGGATATCATTATGCGTACAGTAGATTTATCACCACTATATCGTTCATTCATCGGTTTTGACCACCTTGCATCACTTATGGATGCGGCGGCACGCACCGATAAGCAGCCAAGCTACCCACCTTACAACATCGAGGCATTGGGTAAAGACCAGTATCGTATCACCATGGCGGTGGCTGGGTTCAGCGAAGATGAGCTGAGTATTGAGTCAGAGAACAATACTCTGAAAGTCGCCGGTATTAAGGCTGACAAAGACGACAAGCAAGAGCGAAAATTCATTCATCAAGGTATTGCTGAGCGCAACTTCGAACGTAAGTTCCAGCTTGGTGACCATGTTAAAGTGCTCGGCGCAGGGCTTGAAAACGGGCTCCTAGTCATTGACTTAGAGCGAGAGATCCCTGAAGCCTTGAAGCCACGTAAAATTGAAATAGGCTCTGGCAATTTGCTTGAGAGCAAATAATTTCTAGTCATTCTCCCTGTGTTTACGCCGCCCAACCGGGCGGCGTTTTTGTGTGGATAAACCGATGCGTAAAACTGATAAGAAAAAAGACAACACACTGCGCAAAGCGCTGACCCGCTTTTGTAATGAACATTGTGAGCCGTTGTCAGGTTTTGAGTGGCTGACCCATGTTATAGATTGGCAGCGAGCCGACAACATCAAAGTGATTGTGGTGTTCACCACCGATGAACAGTTACGTTCCTTTTTAGGCTCACAAATGCGCCCGCAATTGGAAGCGCAGTTGATGGCGGTGCTCAAGGCCGAGGACTTAGCTATGCACAACCCGAAAAAACAGATAGTCTACGACACTGAACAGCAGTGCAAAGTAGGCCACAATGGTAACTGGGCACGGCGATTAAGCCACTTTTAGAGAGGATCTATGCCTACAGCGGCCATTTTTGTAGATGTACAAAATATTTATTACACCTGCCGTGAGAGCTTTGCGCGCAATTTTGACTACAACGCCTTTTGGCGCGAGGTAAGCGCTAAGTACGAAATAGTCACCGCCATCGCTTATGCCATTGATCGTGGCGATAGCAAACAACGAGAATTCCAAAATATCCTCCGAGCCATTGGCTTTGAGGTCAAGCTGAAACCTTATATTCAGCGTGCTGATGGTTCGGCTAAAGGCGATTGGGATGTGGGTATCACCCTTGATGCTATGGAGCATGGAACGCAGACGGATACCACCATTTTACTCTCTGGTGACGGTGATTTCGATATGCTCGTCGCCAAGCTACGTCATAAACGTAATAAGCGCGTCGAAGTGTACAGTTGTGCGCCGTTGACGGCGACATCTTTGATCAATGCCGCCAGCCATTTCCGCGCTATAGACGATACGCTATTGTTGGGCTAATTGCTCTTCCAGCTGTTGTTTGGCTTGCTCTAAGGCGGCAATTTTATCCCGAGCAAACTGCAGCTGTTCCGGCGAGATGCCTTCTCGCTCTCCCCGCGCTAGCCAAGTTTTAAGGAGCGCGACTTTATCTTTTGCGGCACTGATATAGGCGCGTTTAAAGTCGTTGTGTTGGCGCTGCTGGTAGCGCTGATAAGCTTGGTGATCGCGCAAATCACCTTGATAAACGTCGTCTTGTTGCCGGTCTTTGGCGATAGGAGGCACATATTCTGGCTCTGTGATAGGCGCATGAGCGCTTATCTGTTTAGGGGGGTCAACGGCTTGCGAATACTGTGTTTTACTCTGGCGAACAGAGACCGCCTCTTCGGCTGCCACTGAGGGGGTATCACGCACTGGCAGCAAGGTGGGCGAGCCGCTGCGGGCTTTGATAGCCCCAGCATCGGCGCTCAAATACCAGGCTAGAGCGCCTATGAGCAGTATTAAAAGCACTGTGACTCGTTTCATCCGGCTGCCTCCATGTGCGCGCGCCACGCCTTAAACTGTGCTTCATAGTTCTGCTGTGCCAGCTCCTTAGCGAGTGCCTCAATGGCTTGGTAACGCACCGTTTCACTGTTTTTAGCATAGTATTCATAGGCTTTTTCCGTGCTCATTAGTACTAGCCACTTGTTTGCAGGCGTGCGTACTGGGCGCGATAAGGTATCTGTTGGCAACGTGAATGCCAGTTGCTTGGCAAACACCGGGGCGCTGTCGTTATCGCGACTTAATACGCTATTTTGTTTGCCGAATACATTTTCTTTGTCGCCCATTGCGCTAATAAAACCCTGACTTTTGGCTTGTTGATAGAACTTTTGCGCTTGCTCATGCTGATCAAACTGAACACCGTAAGCTCGTACCTTGGCAATATAGCGAAAGCGCTCGCGGTGACGCTCATAATAGGCAACGATATCTTGCTCTTTGATGTCCTGTTTGAGGCGCTCCAGCTCACCGCTGCTGCCGTGCATGGTTTGTTGTACGCCGAGCTCGGTTAAGAGGCTAGGGCGAAGGATATCTGCCAAAGCGATGTTTTGTAGGCGCTCAAGGCTGAGCTGATGGCTCTTGAGCAGAGGGCTCACCAATAGGGCGCTTTGACGAAATCGATGCCAACGTTGCAACTCGCTATGAAATACGGACATGTCACCTTGATGCAACTTATATTTTATCTGCATCGACATGCTCTGGTAAAAATCTGCCATGTTCAAGGTGTTGGATAATGCCGTGGCATCCAGTAGCTTGATGCCTGCGAGCTTATTCACAGTGGCGCCCTCAAGAGCACCATCGGCCGGGTAGGGGCCCAGTGTGCGGCGTAACCAATCATCATTGTAAGCGGGGTTAAGCGCCAACGGCGCTATGGCATTGTCGTCTAACCAGCCTTGAGCCTGCCAAGCGCTCAGTAAGTAGCGGCGCACATGATAGTGATTGTTGAAGCCCACGGTAGCTTGGCGAACCACTAATGATGGAAAACGCTGATGTGCTTGGTGTAGCAAAAAAGCATTCTCCACCAACCTTTGACGGGTGTGCGCCGCTAAATCGGCACTGTGTTGTTGGTATACAGTGCGCATAAAGCGCACTTCAGCATTGCTCGGCAGTTGCGAGAATGACGAAAAAGATAGGCCAATAAGGCCTATCCAGATAAAAATCCTGAACCCCATTAACGCTGCTCCATGGCATGGTTAAGCAGGTGCACGACCATGGCAATAGCATGAGGAATAACAAGGCGTCCGGTGTTGACCCGATCGTAGTGATCTTCAGAGTTAAGTACGATGCCGCCTTGAGCGTAACTAAACGCCCCCCCTTGCGTGAGGAGTGGGCGAATATCTTGTTGTTGTGGGTCAAGGGCGCTAAAGCTATCCATGGCATCACGCACTAAGCTCATATCATTGAGCTGCTCTTGGTCATAATAGTCTTTTACCCAACCCTCCCAACTAGAATGGTTAAGTGCTGAGGTTGTCCAGGTATGGTGTGGTTGCAATAAGTCTGTGGTGTGGAAGACAAATCCCAGCACCTGCGGGTTGCCGCTTTGCAGATAGCTTTGATACCAGTACTGGCCCAGATTATCTAAAGGTTGGAAGGGCATATCCTCAAAGTCATCGTACATGCTGTATTGTGAGTGGCTATCGATACGATAGTTGCGCTCGGTGACGCCATAGCTATTGTATTTGCTACTGTCGGCATTGAACCAACCGGTCTCACCACCTTGACCATCATCGAGGTAGTCTCCCTTGAGCCATGTGGCGGCTAGTTTATCTACATCGCCCCAGACCGTGAGCTTTTGGTAATTGTAGCCGCCAAAATCATTGCCGTGCACATCGGCACCTTGGCTGTGATTTTGAAAGTGCCAATAACTGGTGTATTTAACGATGCTTTTCGCAGCACCCCAAAGTGGCGCTTGTACGCACGACCCAGTTATTGCACCGCAAAAAAAGGTATCTTCAAAGTCATCCACATCATAAGCTGACTGGCCCAGTAAATCGGCGAGAATGTCCACCGACATATTGTTTTGTTGTGCATACTGCTCAAGCTCAGCATAGGCTGTGGTATTCGGATTCTGCTGCATATAAGCAACGGCATCGATAACGATACGCTTATGGGTCTCTTGGCTAAAAGCATGTGCTTGGCTGGTGGCCGCACTTGCTATCAGCAGTGCGGCAATAAGGTGTTGTTTTTTCATAATGTTCCCGTTTTTTAAATGGTAGCTGTATTAAAATGGGAACGTCTTACATTGAGGTTACATGAATGTTAATTATTTGATCTATTTTTATGTCTTTATAATTTCTCTACATTATCGATGCACCACTGCGCTCGTTCTAACACCTGCTGTTGCTGGCGTTTATCTTGTTTATCCCAATTTCGGTATATCATGCCGATGCGGTGATTATCACCGAAGCGCTCACGGTGGCGAACCATAAAGTGCCAGTAAAGACTGTTAAATGGGCATGCCTGCTCGCCTACTTTTTCGCGAACGTTATAGTGGCAGTGTTTGCAGTAATCGCTCATTTTGTTGATGTAGTTGCCACCACTGCTGTAAGGTTTGGTAGCAATAATGCCGCCGTCGGCAAATTGGCTCATGCCCCGAGTGTTGGGCATTTCCACCCATTCAATGGCGTCTACATAAATACCTAAGTACCAGGCATCGACGGCATCGGGGTCAACACCAAGTAGTAAGCAAAAATTGCCGGTGATCATTAAGCGCTGAATATGGTGGGCGTAGGCATAATCAAGGCTTTGGCCAATAGCGTGGCTAAGACAGGCCATATTGGTTTTTCCATGCCAGAAAAACTCCGGCAGTGGCGCCGAGGCCTCGAGAGTATTTAACGAGCTATATTTGGGCATGTTAGCCCAATAAATCCCACGCACATACTCACGCCAACCGAGGATTTGTCGAATAAAGCCTTCAACCTGAGCTAGGTTTATGGCGCCATCACTTTGCTCATAGGCCGAAGTGGCCGCGTTGATCACTTGCATGGGGTGCAGCATTTTACTGTTTAGCGCGAATGATAACCGGCTGTGATAAAGGCTCCACTGGCTGTCACTTTGACAGGTCATGGCGTCTTGGAAGGTACCAAAACAAGGCAGTAAGTGGTCACAAAAATAGCGCAGTAATTGCTTGGCCTGTTTGCGGCTCACAGGCCATAATAGCCTGTCACTGCCTTGACCTATAGTACTTACCTTATGGCGGGTGATGCGCTCTTTGATGCTACGCACATCGTTGTCAAAGCACAGTGGCTGAGGCAGCTCGGCGAGGTCTTGTTGGTTTAGCTTATTGCGATTTTCTTTATCAAAATTCCACCGCTCCCCCAAAGGCTTGTCGCCCTGCATCAACACCTTAAAGCGTCGGCGCATTTTACGGTAAAACTGCTCCATAGTGTGATGGGTGTCGGCCTGAAAGTAATCGCTCAGCTCATTAAAGCCCAACAAGAAGTGTTCACTATCATAGGCGTTCAAGGTGATGTCTGCACCGAGGTTTAAGTCGCGCAGTTGCTCATATAAGCGATATTCATCAGGCAGTTGGTAGCTGAGGGTATTGGCACTAAAGCGCTTCACCTGCGCCTTGAGTAGGTGCGCTAAATCATCGTAACCCTGTGTATCATCGAGAGTCAGATGAAGAACACGGTGCCCAGCTAATTCCAGGGCTTCGGCAAAGCGAGCCATAGCAGCGAAAAAAGCACACACTTTTTGAATATGATGCTGGGTATACTGCATTTCTTGGTGTAGCTCAGCAATGATATACAGTACATCGTCGCTCTTGTGCTCAAACCAGCTATGTTGCGCATTTAACTGATCGCCGAGAATAAGGCGGATTTCTTTGTAGCTTTCACTCATGAGTCACGCCTTGTTGGGGCCAGCCGGTGTAATCTTGATAGTCGATGTCGCTTTGGCTCGCTTCGCCTTGCCAACGGCTAATAAACTCGCCATCGGGATCAAATTGCTGTTGTTGTTTCGCTAGATTGAAATGACGGCCGCCACGAGGGTCGGCGCCTACGCCCGCGATATATTGCCAATTGCCATAGTTGCTGGCGCTGTCGTAATCAATCAACATACGCTCAAAATAGGCGGCGCCATAACGCCAATCAAGATTGAGTTCGTTGACAAAGCAGCTAGCAACAATTTGTCTGCCCCGATTGGACATCCAGCCGGTGGTATTAAGTTCATGCATCAGGGCGTTAACCAACGCATAGGGGGTGTTGCCTTGGCACCACGCTTGGTAGCGCTGAGCGTAAAAGCTGGTTTGTGGCTTAGCGCCATTGGCGCCTGCAAAACAATATAATTGCTTACCTTGTTTTATAGCCAGCCACTGAAAGTACTCGCGCCACAATAGTTCAAAGTAAATCCAGTACGTTGATTCGTTGGCACCGTGCTGTGCTTCATAGTTACGCAATTTGCTCAGCATCAGGCGTGCACTTAAAGCGCCGTTTGCTAACCAAGGTGACAGTGCCGTCGAAAAGTGCTGACCTTGAAGCGCGTTGCGCGTTTCTTTATAGCGACTGGGTGCATCCGTAGCAAAATAGTTCTCAAGCGCTTGCGCAGCGCTTTGTGCAAACCAAGGCGTGAGTACAGAGGTGGATGCATCACCTTGGACATAAAGGTTTTGCTTAACGGGGACGCTAGGAGCAAGCTGTGTTGGCGCTGCAAGCGGTTCATCGGCACTTAGCTCAGACTCAACGGCTTTGCGGAATTGACTAAAGGTGCTGGGTAGCTCATCCACAGGGCCTGGGAGTTGTGCCAAGGTGAACAGCGTATGATCATGATCTTGAATCAGCTCAATAGCGTTGTAGCGCTCTTTAATATGAGCGATAGCCATTCGCTCATCCCAGCCATGCTGATGCCCTACGCCTAGGTGAGTGATGTCATGAACGCCAACCAGTTCGTCGAGTGTCTTAAGATTATCAATGCAGCACAGTGAGTGATGATAAGGCGCTAGCGCTTGGCCTAGGTGGTGTAATGTTTGCTCAACAAATGCAGTGCGCGCAGGCCCTTGCTCGCGAGCATTGTAAATGGCGCGCGATGGCACAGTGAGAGTGTGCAACGGACAATACGCCAATATAAGCCGATCAACTTGTGAAGATAATCGCCTAAGTGTCTGATTGTCTTCTAATCTCAGATCGTGATAAAAAAGATAGAGCCCCGTTTTCATGGTGCACCTCGGTTATTACGAATACCGCTGTGGTACGTTTGAACGCCGCACATGGATCCTTCGCATGTGGCTATGCATCAGCTAGACTTGAGATAGGTACGCGCTCTGGCGCTTAGGAGAAAAAATGATTCGCTTGTTTGTTATAACAGTGTTTACCGCCGCTTTACCGGTGAGTGCTGGCACCACAGTATATCAATGCACCAAAAATGGCACTGTAGAATTTTCGCAGCTCCCTTGCTCTAAAGATGCCAAGACAGTGGTGGTTAATACCATTGCCGCCGACACTTCAAGCGCAGATAAGCCACAAAGCGACAGTGATATTGAGGGGTATATACGCAATCAGCAGGCGGATAAAGAAATTGCCCAGCACCGCGATAAAATAGAGACTTACACACGTCAAATGCAAGAAGAAATTGCGCGCTTGAAAGATCAGTCAGATGCCCAAGTTAATAACCTCACTGGAGCTGAAAAAGACCAAGCCATTGCCAAAGAAATGGAGGCGGTGAGTAAGCGTTATCAAGCGTTGATCGATCGGGAACAAATGCATATTGACCGTTTGCTGGCCCAAAAAGAGATCTTTAAAGACAGTGCAGCAAATGCCCCAGACAGCATCGACAGTTTTATTCGCTTGCAGCAAATTGACCGCGATATGCGCCAGCATCTGGATAAAATTGACACCTATCACACGCGTTTAGACAATGAATTAGAAGCGCTGCAAGGGGAAGCGGCGCAAACTCCGGATAACCTCGTTGATGCTACTTATGACAATGCCTTGTCGCAACGTATGTCAGCAGTGACGGCTAAGTACACCACCTTAATTGATGTTGAACAAAAAGGGTTGGCGCGCCTATCTCAAGAGCGCGCCGAATTAATGCAAAAAGCCAAGGAAAACAAAGACACGAACTGATACCCACCAGCGCGATTCTGAGACTCGCGCTGGTGGAGTAAGGTTAGCTTTTGAACTTCAGCTCTAGAGGGCTAACCCAATTGCGCCATGCTCAGTGCACTATCGACACTAATAACAGGCGCTTTGGCGAAGAAATTAAAATCAGTGCTCGTTGTCCATGTATAAGCGCCCATATTAGCGGTAAATACTCGCTCGCCATCCTGCAGTTGCGCCATACTCACATGCTCTGTAATGACATCTATGCTATCGCAGGTTGGCCCCGCTAAAACACACGGCTGCTCTGGGGCTTGGTGCAAAGTGTAAAAGCGTTGCGCAGGCTCGCCGTACACGCGGCCGCTAAACGCACCATATACGCCATCATCCATATAATACCAAGGCTTACCGCCGCGCAGGCTTTGGCCCATTACACTCATTACGTGCACCATGGCCGAGGCAACAATATAACGACCAGGTTCTGCAATAAAATGGGTGGTTTGCGGCCACTGCGCCAATGCTTCGCGAATGGGAGCACAATAGCTATCGATATCAATGTTGTCGTTTTGATAACTCACCGGAAAGCCACCACCAATATCCAGTGTATTCATGGCAGGCAAACCCGCGCGCCGAGCTAATTCAAAGACTTCTTTACATTGCTCTATTGCTGCCACGTATTTATGAGGATCGCGTGTTTGTGAGCCTACATGGAATGACAGCCCGCGCACGCGAATACCCATGCTATGAGCTTGTTGCAACAATGGCAAAGCTTGTGCTGGTGTTACGCCAAACTTTTTCGACAAATCAGCAGCCGCATCTTCATTTAAGAAGCTTAAGCGCAGTAATAGCTCAACCTCATGGTTATAAGGCGCAAACTTATGTAACTCATTGGCACAGTCGAATACAAAGGTATTGCACCCATAAGCCAAGGCCTGCTCAATATCGGCCACGCGCTTGACCGGGTGAGTGTGAATGGTTTTACTTGCTGGCACAGCACACTGAGCCACCACATCCACTTCACCATTGGTCGCGAGGTCAAAACTACCGCCCAGCGCGTCTAAGACACGTACCACATCTGCATGAGGTAGGGGCTTTAGAGCATAGTGTAAAGTCACCCCCGGAAGCGCAGCATGAAGCGCTAGGTAGTTCTCGCGAACACGGTCAATATCCAGCACCAGTAAAGGGGTACCGTATTGATTGGCAAGTTGGTCGGCTTGTACGAATTGCTCGGTAAATGAGTGAGCAGGAGCTCGCAAAGAAGAAACAGACATAATAACTCCAAAATTGAATTTGGATAGTTACTCTTCGCCTTGGCTGGAGGGCTGTACTAGGATTGGCTATCGAATTAAAGTGGCGCAATAATAGTTAAATTATCGCGCCATGCAAGCAAAAATTTAAAATATTCTTAGTCTTTAATTTTCAATAGCTTATTGGGCTATGTCAAAGGTAACTTGAGCGTCTTCACCGCTTGTCACCGTGACTGTCTGTTGCTGATACAGCGTAAACGACTCATCGAGGATTTCGGCGTCATCAATGTGTGCAGCACAAGTGTAGGCTAGCTGATATTCACCTGGAGCGACAAAGCCGATTTCGAACTCATAACGTTCATCTTCCTCATCGTAGCTCACGCCACCGGTCGCGATAGGTGCATCAGCCGCAACCGTTTCGCCGTCAAGGTACAAATCTTTAGGCTCACTGACATCGCTATTATAGAGATATACGGCATGACCGAACCCCCCGGTGGCAGGCGCGATATCTGCATTGTCAGTTTCGCAGTTTTGTACCAACTGCTGGCTAACTACACCCTCGATATCTTCCACTTGGGCAAGGTTTTCTAGGCGAATTCCTGTGGGTTTAAGCTTAACTTCGTTACTGTTACTTGGGTTGACCAAAGATTTTTTCAGGTCAAACTCAAGCACGAAGTCGTTGTCACCACTGACCAAAGTGAAGTCATTAATTTGAATTTCACCGATGCCGTCATTGCCCTTACGGGTGACGACAAGTGGCACGACAGTGTCATCGTTATAAACCAGATGTGAAGTCATCTCGATATTGGCCATGTCGCCATTGACTATATCAGCGCGTAGCCATTCATAGTCACCGGCAGCAACAAGCTCATCATCGATAAGCGCAAACACATCATCACCAGTGTAGTCCAGTAAGTTTACCATCACGGGTTGATCTGGGTTCTCTTCAGAGCGGGTCTCAAAGGTTGGCATCTCACCATCGCCCGCGTTCAAGGTAATGCTGTCAAAGGCAACCCACACTGCTTTAACGTTACTTACTGGCGCATCAGATACGCCTAACGAGAATTCTGCTTGTGTCGGCTCTGGGTTGGTGATGTTGTCGTCATTATCGTCCGAACCCCCACAGCCACTAAGTAAAACGGTGCTAATTGCACTCGCAAGAATCAGTTTATTCATTAAATGTACTCCGTCAGATTGCACACTTATCTAGCGTAGCAAAGTTACCTGAACACTGTTTTAACTGTGTGCTGCGAGGGAGTGATAAATTTCTTGATAGCCTTGCTTGTGGTTATCAAACAGGAACTGGCGCAGCTGTTTTTTGTTGGTGTTACGTATAAATGTGACAGCAATGAGTGAGCCTTGTTGCCGCGCTTTTTGCATCTCCAATTGCATTGGCGGATAGTCTGGCAGGATTAACTTGGCTGTGGCCCTTTGTGGCGCATGCTTGATTTGCTCAGCATCAATCACTGCGCCTGTAGAGGATAAAGAATGAATAGGAAGCTTTCGTCCGTCGTCGGTGAGCAAGTAAATACTCGTGGGATTATCAAAGCGCCAGCTGCGGTGTTGCCCAAGAGCCTCGAAAATTTCTGGTGCTTCCAGCGCGGGCTGTAAATCACCGTTTGCGGTTAATGACAGCGAGAGAGGAAACCAAAGTTCAAAGTGCCCGACCTCTGCCAACATACATAACCCAGGCTGCTCAAATAGGGAGGCAACATAATCCGGTAACTCCGAACGAAGGGACAAGCCGGTGGTGTTAACATCGTCGCCTTGCAACGTGTTTTCGCTAAATACCTGCTGGAAAAAAGCCAGCTCTTGTTCGGTGAACTCCATCTCTGTACCCCAAATAACCCTTTGCGACTATAAAAAAATAAAATCAAATATGCAAAATTTGGGCGCAAATTTAGCAGACACTCGCTGAACGTTTAAAGAACAACAAATTATAACCTAGAGCGTTATTCTAATTTTTCAATTAAATTGAATTAGTTTTGCTTAGCTTGCTTTGTGGCGAATGTCTTACAAAATTTTAAAAACAGTCAACTAGAAGACTGATTTATCGATATTTATACGTTCATAAAATCCCCATTATATACCCAAGTAAACGGCCGTTTAGGAAAATGTTTAACGTTCATAAACGTGCTTCATCATAAACAAACGTTTTAAATCCCCAAATCTCAGTTAATCTTCTCATCGTTGTTTGAAGCACACCAATAACGGGTCAGTATGCGAAAGCAAAACGTTATAAAAATCTGTAAGTTGGCGCTAATGCTAGCAAGTTTAGATGGCTCCTTAGCCACCGCAAATGAAGTTAGTCTAGCCATGTATGGATATATAAAAGCCCGTTGCTCTGTTGCGTTTCATCAACATGATGTTGAGTTGAGCAATACAAGGTCCTCTCAGGCTGAATTGGATTTACGCTGTAATTCACCCATGACCCTAACGCTTTATTCTCAAAATGGGGGGTTAAGCCATCATAACAATGATGTGTTAGTGCCTTACCGAGTGACGTTGACCGTGCCGAAAGCCAAACGGGAAACAGTATTTTCAGCCTTGCAATTAAAGCAAGGAAAGGCGATTCACTTCGAGCAGGTGTTGTTCTCTGAACGCGCTTCTCTCGCGGTACAGCTGCAGCAGCAATTGGTTTTTGCCGGCCGCTATAGCGACGAAATTCGTCTTGAAATCACGCCTGATCTATATGGTCGAGGCCTATAACGATTATTATTTAAGCAAAAGGACATTACACATGAAAACAGTACTTATCTCTGCTGCGATTGCTCTAACTCTTAGCGCAACGGCGCATGCTTCAAGTAGCCTGAATCTTAACGGACAAGTTGATTCGGTATGCACCGTTTCTAACTTGACCAACAGCCAAACCTTCTCTTCTTTAAGCTCTGGTGCGACAGCGATGTCAGACGTTACATTGCTATGTAACGATGCTGATGGCGCGACTGTGAGCCTGACTTCAGCAGAAGGGAATCTGCAAAATACCGACAATGAAAACCGTGGTATTGACTACAAAGCCTCTCTTAGTGCTGGCGCCGTTGCCCTACAGTTAATGGCCGACACCGGTGAAAACGAGAAACGTGTTAGCGTTGATGTTGACGGTTCAGAAGAGCTTGCTCGCGGCGTCAATGGTCAGATTCAGCTAGAGCTATTAGAAGATGCCTTGTATGCAGGCACTTATTCAGACACGCTGCAAATTGCTATTACCGCGCGTTAATCCAATTTCCATGTTGAGTTGGGCAGCCTTCGGGCTGCCTTTTTAGGTTATGTTATGAGAATTGTACTGCTTACTCTTTTACTTTGGATAGTCGCCCCAGTTTACGCGTTCCAAGTACAGCCTATGGTGGCCGAGCTTGCGCCTATGGGCAAGCAAGCGCAGCGTAATATGCGTATCGTGAATATTGAGGATACGCCTCTGACGGTGGAAGTCAGTGCTAAGAACTTGGTCATTAACAGCCAAGGTGAAGAGCAACTCACCAATAATGACAGCGACTTCTTAATTCTGCCAATGACAGCGGTTATTCCACCAGGGCAAGCGCAAACAATCGTCGTGCGTTACATTGGTGAGCCAGCGCTAGTCGCGTCGAAAGCGTACCGTATTGTTATTGACCAAGTGGCTCTGCCAAATCAAACGCAGTCCTCTGTAGGTATGGCTCTGAGCTTTCGTACTTTATTTAATGTGGCTCCTGAAGACGCTAAAGCAGATCTTGCGATTACTGACATTCGTAGCGACGAAAAAGCGTGGCAGGTCAATATCAGCAACTCAGGTAACAAGTATATTCGCCTTATTAAAACCAAATGGATACTACAACAAGGCGAAGAACAACGAATAGTACAAGGTTCGGCGCTGTCTGCGGCTTTGCAAACCAGTTTTATTCCTCCTAATAGCGCGCGCGTGATTGGGTTTACGCCTCCTCCTGGGTTTAAAGCTGAAACGACAAAAGTGCGCATAGAGCCCTTGAGTCACTAGTATGGCTAAGTGGTTGTTGCTCTTTGGCACTCTGATCACCAGCCACCTGCTAGGTGCTGTCGAGGTCACACCCATGGTGCAGCATATTAGCCATAAGCCGGGGAGCCGTGGTTATTTTGTTATTCATAACCCAAGTAATCGTGAGTTTGCGTTTGAGCTGGGTGTTGAGCGTATTCACTTTCAAGATCAAGGTTATAGTTCGAGCGAAAGTGATGACCTGATGGTTTTTCCGCCAGCAATGATTTTAAAGCCAGGGCAGTCGCAGCGTGTTCAGATAGTGGTCGACAACATGCCAGCTAACGGTGTAGAGGCTAGTTACTTCGTGCGGTTATTGCAGCAGCCGCTGATATTATCGCAGCCACAACTGCAGATGTTATTAGATATTAATGTTGTTGTGCACTTGGATGTAGCGGGTGCAAGCAGTGATGTGCGCATAGTGGACTCGAACATTACTGCGCACAATGCAAGCTTAACGCTTCATAACCAAGGAAACGCGAGAACATACCTTAGTTCACTACCTCTGGTACTTATCAGCGCTGATGGTGAAAAAGTTCTTTTACGCGACAGTGATATTGCGCGGCTCTCTGAGGACAGCTTATTGCCTGCTAAGAGCAGCCGCAATATTAGCTTAAGCTCGCAATGGCATCAGTATTTACTTTCAAAGGCAGTAGGGAAGGCGCCATGGCGGCTCGCGTTGCGCCAGTAATTAGCCTGTGCTTATTGTTACTGATTGGCTGCTGTTGCTCTGTTGCTCATGGGGCGCTGAACCCGACAGGCCAAGACCTGGATTTGAGTGTGGAGCTTGTCGTAAATGGTGCTAATTTGAGTGTGGTTGATATTCGCATTGCAGCAGATGACACCATTTATGTTGATAGTGATGAGTTTATACACGCGCTAACACCACTCGTACTGCCGACAATCACAGGCTCATTAGCGCAGCCACAGAAAAAATGGTTACCTTTGCTTGCATTACGTGAGCAGGGCATTCGCGTGCAATTCGATATGAGTCAGTTCCAGCTAGTGACCTCTATTGATCGCCAGCTATTGCAAAGCCGCACGGTGTCAGCGGCGCAACAGCAACCGTTCTTGGAAGCGCATAAAATGGCTCCCTACAGTGGTTACCTCAATAACTATCTGAGCGTTATTAAAGAGCAAGCATCCAAAGAGAGCCTCAGTGAGGAGCAATTTACCTGGCGCACCGAGCTTGCACTGCGCGCCCATGGTTGGCTGTTGGAGTCGGAGCAGCAACTTCAACACGGACGCTCGGCTCGGGCGAGTCGATTAGGAACTCGTGTCAGCTATGACTATGCGGATATAGGAGCGCGCCTTAGTCTTGGTGATAACTACGTACTCGGTGGCTATTTTCAGGGCAGTGAGTCGAGTTTAGGCGTTGCTTTTGTTAAAAACTTTGCGCAAATTACACGCCATTCCCCACGCCCCTCTGCTTCACAGAGCTTCACTCTCGAGCGCCCCTCCAGCATTGATGTGATCGTTGAACAGCGAGTCGTAAAACGTTTACAGCTTGGTCCCGGAGTCTACACGCTTGCGGATATTCCGTTGCAAGAAGGCAGCAATGATGTGTCGTTAAAAATAACGGATGATGCGGGTAAAGTGGAGGTGATCGAGTTTGATATTACCACCGGCTTAGATTTGCTCGCCCAAGGCGATTTGCAACTGCAAAGTTTTGCTGGTGTATTAAGTCAAGCCTCTGCAACGGGGTATGACTACCTTTGGCAGCAACCCTTTATTAGCGCGAGCTTTGACTATGGGTGGTCGCCTAATCTAACCCTAGGCGCTGGGCTGCAATGGCATGAGCAAAGTAGGCAATTGAGCGCTCGGGCTACCTATGCAATGCCGTGGTTTATTGCCGCCAGCGAATATGCGTTGAGTCATCACTCTCACTTAGGAGCTGCACAGGCCTACCGAGCATCTTTACGCAGCTACCGAACTAACTCTGGTAGCGAATTTCAGCTCGGTTACGAATATGTAGCGAAAGCCTACACTCCGCTGCAGATAAGTGCTGTTAAAGCGGCTCGCTCATTGCCAGTGCAGCACCAGTGGCAGTTTGACTACAGCTATGTATTTGATAACGCCAACACAGTTAACTTTTCCCTCAATGCGCAAAAACGTCATCGACAAGGTAGCAAGAAACAATCTTGGCAGCGTAGTGCCACTTTGAGTGTAGGCGGGCATAGTTGGCAGCAAGGTTGGTCTTGGCGAGTATTTACTGGAGTTCGTGATGAGGGTCAGCGGGATTACAACTTAGGTTTCAACATCAGTTATCAATTTGCTCAAGGTAAGCGCCTACGTTTGTACGCACAACAGCGAAAATACCTTGAGCGCTTAGAATACAGTTTCCAGGGGAGTGCTCAACATATTGGTGTGAGCCAATTCACGGCTGGCATTGAAAACAGCATTGATTATCAAAGCGCCGTCGATGTGAGCATGCGATACAATGGCAACCGTTTTGGTAGTGCACTGGATCATGGCAGCTTTTATAAGCGTTTACAGGCTAATGAAGGGCGGCATCAAACCCGTCTCTCACTCTCAACGGCCCTGGCGTTCGCGCAAAATCAGTGGGGGGTGGGGCGTACAATTAACGATAGTTTCGCTTTAGTCGATACGCACTCGAGTTTAGATGGGTTAAAGGTACGTTTGACCGACCAAGGTCAAGCAATACGCGTTAAAAATGATGGCTTAGGGACCATGTTGCTGCCTGATCTTAACGCCTATAGCCAAGGTGGAGCGGCGGTAGATATTCCTAACTTACCCATTGGCTATGACATCGGCACGGGGTTATTGCGGTTCTATCCTCACTATCGCTCTGGTCATTATATCAAGGTCGGCTCCAGTGCCAATATTACCGTGATGGGAACACTTATTGATGACGATGAAACGCCCCTTGCTTTAACCGTGGGTGAAGCGGTATGTGGTGATGATGTGAAAGCTTTTTTTACTAATCGTCAAGGACGTTTTGCCATCACCGGCATGAAACCGTGTCGCTATCGCATTCGTTTTGATGATACCCACTTACCGAGTGTCTCGCTGGAAGTTGAGGATGAACAACAATTGCAAAGAAAAGGGGTGATTTATGTGCGTTAAATGGGTGTGTTTAGTATTAGCGCTTGCTGCTTTGCCAAGTACAGCACAACAAAGCTGCACGGATATGCAACTGCACATTGAAGAGCTTAGCGACACCTTGGCAAGCTACCGCCCTCAGAGCACGGCGCAGGCGAGCTATCGATTGCGTATTACGCCTAGGCAACACGAAGACTGTGAATTTCAACTCAGCTTACACTCTCAGCAGCAGTTCCGCCTACATGGGGATAAGGCGCGCCTTAGTTACGATGTGCACAACGACCAAGGTCAGGCACTGGCGATGCCTATGCATGTGCGCGGCGCTCAAAGCACCATTATCAATCTCAAATTAAGGCGTCAACAATCAGCACCTGCTGGGTTCTACGAAGACACTCTGCTTATTACCGGGCACTTCCAAGGGCAACTAATAACGCAAGCAAATGTGGTGGTTGATACTCATCTGCCACAGCGCTTTTCGTTGACCTGGTTAGGACACAATGCGCGCCAAGCGAGCGTCAATCTTGGTGAGCTGCGCAGTAACAAAGAGTATCATCACCTTCCTAGTTTACAGGTGCGTAGCAACACTGACTTGCGGTTATTGATGCGTTCACAAAACCAAGGGTATTTACTGCATGATACGCAAAAATCTGCTTGGCGTATTGGCTATTCGCTGGCTGTGGCTGGGCGTTGGTACGACCTACAACATGCGCGACAATTGCCAATCGCTGCACAGCAGTCTACTCAATTGCTGCCGCTGGCCATTCGCTTACAAGATTTTGAACGTCAAGTGGCAGGCCGATACAGCGATATTATTTACTTTCGAGTAGAGCCTCGCGAGTTGTAATTGTTCAGGTCAGATGCTGCTGCGACCAAAGCATGGCTTGTTGTTTGTTTTTCACACCGATTTTTTGATAAATCTTATGTAGGTGAACACGCACGGTCGCATCGCTGATGAATAATCGCTCGGCAATGCTAATAAGCGGCATTCCAGAGGCCAGTAACTTAAGTACCGTCATTTCTTTTTCGGTCAATAGAGACTTTTGGCTTTGCTGGTGCTCTTCTGTGGCTAGGTAATGGCGCATCCAGTGATCCGTTACTTTACGTGGGAACCACAGCTTTCCTTCAGCAATGGCTTGCAGGCCTTGCATCACCTGCTCATCAGTACTTGGGGCAATAAAAACACCGCGCAGATTAGGCCAACGTTTAAGGTGGCCGAAGTTCATATCGCTGGGCACATTGGCTATGACTAAGTGCTTTAACTTGTTTTGATGCATAAAGCGGGTAACGGAGGTTGGGTCAACTAAATCACTGATTACCTGATAATCAAGTAATAGAGTATTGAATTGTGGGTAACTGCTGATTAGTTGGGTGGTCGTGTCCTTGACGTGCGCTGAAGTCATTTATCTCTATCCTTATCTTAACGACTTGCAACGGATACTAGCACATTTGTATTAGGGATGTGAATAAAGAAGGGACGCGCCACAATGCCATGACGCGTCGTAATCGCTTATTTAACTTCTTTACCTGCTGCTTGTTGGTCAGCATGATAGCTAGAGCGTACAAAGGGACCACAGGCTGCTTGGGTAAAGCCGATGTCATCTGCGTACGCTTTTAAAGCGTCAAATTCCGCTGGTGGCACGTAACGTTTTACCGGCAAGTGGTGTTTCGAAGGCTGTAAATACTGGCCTACTGTGAGCATATCGACATTGTGCTCACGTAAGTCGCGCAGCACTTCTTCGATCTCGCTCATTTCTTCACCTAACCCTACCATTAGGCCTGACTTGGTGCGCACCTCAGGGTGTGCTTCTTTAAAGCGCTTTAATAGCTCTAAAGACCATTTGTAGTCTGCGCCTGGACGAGCCAATTTATAAAGGCGTGGAGCTGTCTCTAAATTGTGGTTAAAGACATCTGGTGGTGTCTCGCTGAGGATCTCTAATGCTCGGTCCATGCGACCACGGAAATCTGGCACTAGAATTTCAATAGTAATGCCCGGGTTGTGCTTACGAATTTCGCGAATACAATCGGCGAAATGTTGGGCCCCTCCGTCACGTAAATCGTCGCGGTCTACCGAGGTGATCACCACGTAGTTGAGCTTCATGTCCTTGATAGTCAGTGCCAGCTTTTCTGGCTCTTGAGCATCAGGTTTCAGTGGACGACCATGAGCGACATCGCAAAACGGACAACGACGCGTACAAATGGCTCCTAAGATCATGAATGTGGCGGTGCCGTGATTAAAGCATTCAGAAAGGTTAGGGCAGCTTGCCTCTTCACACACGGAGTGCAAGCCGTGCTTACGCATTGCCTGTTTAATGCCATCAATGCGCTCGTTAGATTTAGGTAAGCGGATTTTCAGCCACTCTGGCTTACGTAGCATTTCGTCTTTTTCAGTCGGTAGGACTTTGACCGGGATAAGCGCCATTTTCTCAGCGTCACGTAATTTTACACCCGGTTGCATTCTTACTGATGATTTCGTCATTCTTTCGCTAACCCTTGTTGATACTCAACGTGTTCGGGGTTGAGTCGTTTAATTAATTGCTCGACAAGCCCTTGACCGGCTTGCTCTGTGGACTGAGGCCCATTTAAATCTTTACATTGCACCATTTGCATACCCGCATAGCCGCACGGGTTAATACGCAAGAAAGGCTCCAAATCCATATTGACGTTCAAAGCCAAACCATGGAAGGAGCAGCCTCGACGCACGCGCAAACCTAAGGAGGCAATCTTGGCGTCATTAACATAGACCCCAGGTGCATCTTTTTTGGCGTAAGCGTCGATTCCATATTTACCAAGACTGTCGATGATACTGTCTTCTAGCCAGGTAACCAGGTCGCGTACACCGATTTTCAATCTTCGTAAGTTGAAAAGTACGTACAGCATTTGCTGTCCAGGGCCGTGATAAGTGACTTGTCCGCCACGGTCTACTTTGACCACAGGAATGTCACCGGGCATTAGCAAGTGCTCGTCTTTGCCTGCTTGGCCTTGCGTAAATACAGGCTCATGTTCTACCAGCCAAATTTCATCGGCACTGGCCTCGTCACGGGTGTCTGTGAAGGTTTGCATTGCCTGCCAAATAGGCATGTATGGGCGAGAGCCCAATTGGCGTACTATTAAGGTGCTCAATGTCAGTCCTTAAAAGGCTTACAGAACGTAGCGTACATCATCAATGCTACCTAATTCAGTATAGATAACTTCGATATGCTCTTTTGATGTCACCGTCGCAACTAAAGTCACTGACTCATAATTACCTTTACTGCTCGGCTTCGTTTTTGGTGCATAGTCGCCAGGGGCGTGCTCTTGCATAACCGTTAATACCTGTTCCGTCAGGCTCACGTTAGCAAGACCCATCACCTTAAATGTGAAAGGACAAGGAAACTCTAGATATTCATCAAATTTGGTATTTTTGACCGGTTTGACCACGACAATAAACCCTCTTAACTACAGACGACGGTGTGTTTAAAGTATACGGAGCAAAGCTCTTAATAGTGTGTATTCTAGCATTTTTTAAGGTAAAAAAAACGCCCCAACAAGTGGGGCGCTAGGTAATGCGTGATCCGCTATAACAAATCAGCGGCGATTACATGATTTGTAAGCGCAAATAGTCGTAGATCTTGCTGAAAAAGCCACCTTCTTCAATACTTTCCAGTGTCACCAGTGGATAGTTGGCCACATCTTCACCGTCAAGTTGTAAGTACAAAGTGCCTACTTTGGTGCCTTTCTCTAGTGGCGCTTCAAGTGTCGTATCGAGCTCAAAGTTCGCTTCTAGGTTCTTCTGTTGGCCACGAGGGATAGTGATAGGCGTGTCTTCTAAAATGCCTAACGCCACAGTTTCTTTGTCGCCCATCCAGATGCGTTGGTCGGCAAATTTGTCGCCAGCTTTATACGGTGTGATGGTTTCGAAAAAACGAAAGCCGTAGTTAAGTAGTTTTTTGCTTTCCACTTTACGTGCACGCTCAGAGCTGGCACCCATGACCACGGCTATTAAACGCATATCACCCTTGGTGGCAGAAGACACAAGGCTATATCCGGCTTCGCTAGTGTGACCAGTTTTAATGCCGTCTACGTCGAGGCCTTGATCCCACAGCAAACTATTGCGGTTAAATTGTTTGATACCGTTGTAGGTAAAGTCTTTTTCTTTATACAGTGCGTATTCGTCTGGCACGTCACGGATAAGTGCAGCGCCCAAGGTCGCCATATCCCGAGGGGTAGTGAAATGCTCGTTGGTGTCTAAACCATGGCTGTTGATGAAGTGGCTGTTATCCATGCCAAGCTTCTGCGCGTGGGCATTCATGAGATCGGCAAATGCCGATTCACTTCCCGCAATATGCTCGGCCATCGCTACACACGCATCGTTACCCGATTGAATGATGATACCGCGATTTAAATCTTCAACGCTTACTTGCTTACCAACTTCGATAAACATTTTTGATGACTCTGGGAAATTTTTCGCCCATGCATTTTCACTGACGGTCACCATATCTGAAGGGGAGATGTTACCGGCATTAATTTCTGTACCGATGACGTAGCTCGTCATCATTTTCGTAAGGCTAGCGGGTGCCAATTTAGTGTCGGCTTCGCCTTCGGCGATCACCTTGCCCGTTGTGAAATCGACAAGAAAGTGGCCCTTAGCGTTAACTTCAGGTGGAGCCGGAATGATTTGCGCTTGAGCGGCAAACACTGAGCTTGCACACAGTAATCCGCCTAGGCCTTTGAGAAGAGAATGTTTAATTGATTTCATTATGCTTTTAAATATATTTTAGGTGAAAATGCGAATTGGTTAATATCTTAAAGGGCATGGTCATCATAAAGCAAGAAAGCTTGGGCGAATTGGCCACTTTTTAATTGCTTCAATAGCGACTGTGCCTGATTTTCATCAGTTATTGGACCTAAGCGTAAGCGAAAAATTCCATCATTTTGCTTTTTTATATTCGTTGGTACGTGATACTGCTGCTCCAATTGATAAGCCAAAGCTTCAATATTAGCGAGTTTTGAGCCCGCAGCGACTTGAATATACTTAGTACGAGGTTTTGCGTCGGCAAGGGTAACTGCTTCGAGCTTAACCCGCGCTGTACCTTGGCGGTGGTAGCCCAGTTTGTAGGCTGCTGAGTATGATAAATCAATAATCCGGTCGTCATGAAACGGGCCGCGATCATTGACGCGAACGATCACGCTTTTGCCGTTATCGAGGTTGGTCACTCGAACGAAGCTGGGTAAGGGCAGGGTTTTATGGGCTGCGGTCATGGCGAACATGTTGTAGGTCTCGCCATTGGAGGTGTGATAGCCATGAAACTTGCGGCCATACCACGAAGCAATACCTTGCTGTGTAAACCCTCGTTCGTCAAAAATAGGCACGTAATGGCGCCCACGAACTTCATAAGGACGATTTGCAGCGGCACTTTTGGGTTCATCGGTGATCACCGCATCTTGCAGCTCCAGCGCGGTAGGCTGGCGTAAAGGAGCGGCATCATGGCGCATATGATAGCGCCCCGATGGCGTACTACAGGCACTTATTAAAAGTGTTATAAGAGTAAGAAAAAGCGCACGAACTGCCATTATTTATTTAACATCCGTTTTTCTGTGGCGATACTCATAATAATGCCAAAACCCGCCATCAGAGTCACCATTGAGGTGCCGCCATAACTGATCAGTGGCAAGGGGACGCCTACGACAGGTAATAATCCAGACACCATACCGATGTTGACAAACACATAAACGAAGAAAGTTAGGGTTAAAGCCCCTGCGAGTAACTTGCCAAAGGCTTCTTGGGCATTCACGGCGATATAGAGGCCGCGAGCGATAATGAATAAATACACCCCTAAGAGGATTAACACGCCAATTAGGCCAAACTCTTCACTCAGTACTGAGAAGATAAAGTCGGTGTGTCGCTCGGGTAAAAACTCCAACTGTGATTGGGTGCCTTGCAACCAGCCCTTGCCTTCTATGCCGCCCGAGCCAATGGCGATTTTTGACTGAATAATATGGTAGCCAGCACCGAGGGGGTCGCTTTCCGGGTTTAAGAAAGTAAGGACTCGCTGCTTTTGATAGGCGTGCATACCATAGTGCCAAAATAAGGGAGCGCCGGCGCCAACGAGCACAGCCAAAGAGCCAATCAGCTTCCAGCTTACACCGGCCAGAAACAACACAAAAATCCCCGAGCTGGCGATCAGAATAGATGTCCCCAAGTCGGGTTGTTCTTTAATTAGCAAAGTGGGCACCATGACGATAACCAGCCCGATAAACAAATGCCCCAAGCGAGGCGGCAGATGATTGCGGCCAATATACCAAGCAACGCCCATGGGCACCGCAAGCTTCATAATCTCTGAAGGCTGAAAACGAATACCAATGTCGAGCCAGCGCTGTGCACCCTTGGAACTGACACCGACAAACAACACCGCGATGAGCATCAAGGTGCCCATCAGATACAAAGGTACAACAACACGCTTTAACGTAGGTGGAGAGACTTGTGCAAACACTAACATAGCCACTAGAGCGCCACCCATCCGGGTGCCGTGGCGCATCATCATATTCCAATCTTGGCCGCTAGCACTGTAGACGATGCACAAGCTTGCGAACATCATGGCGAGCAAGGCTAAAAACAGCGGCAGGTCGATATGCACGCGTTGCCATAAAGAGTTGTGCTGATGTAATGGCGTCATTGCGATTCATCCTGTACTTCGCTGGCAATGGGGTTCGCAAGGAAATAGTAGTCCATTACCTCGCGGGCGATTGGGGCGGCCACCGAGCTGCCACCGCCACTGTTTTCAACAATGACTGTGACAACGATTTGCGGGTCGTCAAACGGAGCAAAACCAACATAAATGGCGTTATCACGATGGCGCTCTTTGAGCTTATCAGCGTCGTAACGCTCGCCCTGGGCAATGCTCACCACCTGTGCGGTGCCTGTTTTACCGGCAGGATCATAATTAGTCCCTTTGAATGCCTTATGCGCCGTACCTGTGACTTTTTTCACGGTATTATGCATGGCATCTAAGGCAATTTGCCAATGCTCAGGTTTTTGTAATTTTACCGGTGGCTTTTCGTCGTCATTAACGGTGGTAATATCGCTATCACGGCGTAATTGATGAACTAGGTGGGGCGGATTGTGTACGCCGCGATTGGCCATGATGTTGACGGCGTTAGCAATTTGAATCGGGGTTGCTGTCCAATACCCTTGGCCGATTCCTACAGAAATCGTATCGCCACGCCACCAAGACTCGCGAAAACGGTCTTCTTTCCACTCCTTGGAAGGCAAAATAGCCGTCGTTTCCTCGTGGATATCAATACCGGATAAATCGCCAAAACCAAACTGCGCCATAAAATTACTAATTTTGGTTATGCCAGCACGGTAAGCGATGTCGTAAAAATAAGTATCGCATGACTCTTCTATGGCTTTATATACGTCGACATGGCCATGACCCCAGCGCTTCCAGTCGCGCCATTTGTGTTCAACGTTGGGTATTTGGAAAAAGCCAGGGTCCCACATTTTTGTTTCTTCGGTCACCAACCCCTGCTCTAAGCCAAAAATCGCCATATGTGGTTTGATCGTTGACGCCGGGGCATAGCGGCCTTGGGTAGCACGGTTTATCAGCGGTCTATCGGGGTTAAGTAGGGCTTTGTAATTTGCTGAGCTGATACCGTGAACGAATAAGTTAGGGTCATAGCTGGGGTTAGAGTACAGTGCTAAAATGCCTCCCGTTTTTGCATCTAATGCGACAATGGCACCACGTTTATCTTTTAATGTCATTTGCGCGATTTGCTGCAGCCCAATATCGAGGGTCAGCATTAAGTCTTTACCGGGCACCGGAGGCGTTTCCTCAACGCGACGTAATACTCGGCCTCGGTTATTAATCTCCACCGATTGCGAGCCTACTTGACCATGTAACTGCGACTCATAAAACTTCTCAAGCCCGAGCTTACCGAAATCCCGGGTGGCGCGATAATTGGTGGCCAAGCCTTGCGCTTCCAGGTTGGTTAGTTCTTTTTTATTCAGTTTGGCAACATAACCAAGAGCATGAGTGAGGGTATCTCCGAAGGGGTAGTACCGGGCTAAGCGAGCCTCGACACTGAACCCTGGGAATTTATGTTGGTTTACAGAAAATAGCGCTACTTCTTTGTCATTCAAACGGCTTTTTAGCACCTGACTCTGGAACCGGCGATTGTGGCGGATATCGTCGAGAAACTCCGCACGCTGCTGCTCGCTAATATTGAGTAACGCGCTAATATCGTCCAGCGATTGTGTTAGGTCATCCACCTGTTCGGGGATCACCTCGAGGTTATAAACCGGCTTGTTCTCGGCCAGTAAAGTGCCGTTCCTATCGTAAATTAAGCCTCGGTTAGGAGCCACAGGCAATACTTTAATTCGGTTATCGTTGGAACGGGTTTGATAGGTCTTGTGCGCCACCACCTGTAGGTTGTAGAGATTCGAAATTAAAATGGCGACCAGAATAAGAACAAAAATAAAAGCCGTAAAAGAACGGCGCGCAAACAAATTGGCCTCGGCGGAATGATCGCGGATAGGAGTGCGTTTACGCAGCATAAAAACGGCTATTCTCGGTGATAGGGGTGATTGTTATTTAAGCTCCAGCCTCGATATAGGCTTTCCGCTACGATAATGCGAACCAGCGGGTGAGGCAAGGTTAAATTCGATAACGACCACTTTTGCTCGCTGCGGGCAATGCATTCGGGAGCTAGCCCCTCTGGGCCTCCGATAAGCAAACTGACATCACGACCATCGAGTTGCCACTTTTCCATGGCCTTGGCAAGCTGGTGCGTGTCCATCGCTTTGCCTGTCACTTCTAAGGTAACAATACGATTTCCCTTTGGAATGGCCGCTAAGGTGCGCTCACCTTCTTGCTGTAAAATACGTTTGATATCGGCATTTTTGCCGCGTTTACCAGCGGGTATTTCAATCAGTTCTAGAGCCATGTCCTTGGGAAACCGGCGTTGATATTCGCTAAACCCTGTCTCTACCCAAGATGGCATTTTGGTCCCCACAGCGACCAGTTGGATTTTCACCGTTAACCCCAGAGCTTCTCGAGTTGGTAAAAGTCACGAGTTTCATCTTGCATTACATGCACGACCACGTCACCTAAGTCCACCAATACCCATTCACCGATGTCTTGTCCTTCCATGCCTATCACATCTAAGTCATGTTCCTTGGCCTCTTTGGCAAGATGTTGGGCGATGGATTGAACTTGGCGTTTGGAATTACCCGAACAGACAACCATAAAATCAGTAATGTTCGATGTGTCGCGAACGTCTAAGGTAATGACGTCACGCGCTTTCATATCGTCAATTTTATCTAATGCAAAATCAAGAAGATTGTTGGTTTGCAAAATGCACTCTCTAAGTTAGTTAAAGCTTTCTAAGCGGCGTATTTTACCACTATTATCAACCTATATACAGGCGCTTATCGCGGATATATTGGTACACGGGCGGCGTAAGCAGTTCCTCACAAGGCTGCTGACGTTGCAATTTGGCTCGCACCTCGGAGGATGAAACCGCCAGCTGCGGGCCGGGTAAAAAGTAAACAAGCCCGCTGCGTTGGTTATTGAGCGCCGCCCCTTGCTGACACTGATGCTGTGATAAGTATTGCGTGAGTGTTGCGGAGAGGTCAAGGCGCTCTTGTGGACGCTGATAGACCACTAAATGACACAAAGATGTAATTTGCTGCCATTGATACCACGAATCAAAGCTGTTGAATGAGTCCAAGCCCATCAAAAAGAGTATTGGCTCTTGGTGATTACCTGCATTATCTAGTTCTTCACGTAACTCTTGTAGGCTCAGCAGTGAGTAGGATGGACCTTCGCGATGCAGCTCGCGCTCATCGATTTTAAAGCGCGGCTCGGAGGCTATGGCTAAGCGTAACATCGCCAGTTTGTCAGCATTACTGATGTTGCTCGCCTGCTTGTGAGCAGGGACGCGGTTGGGCATAAAAAATAGTTGCTCACTATTGAAGTGATTTAAGCACTGATTAGCCATATTAAGATGGCCGATATGAACCGGATCAAACGTACCGCCGAACAGAAGCATATTTACTCCGAAAAAATAGGCGCAGAAAATGGTAAGGTGCGACAGAAGCTCATACTGATGTGTGCAAGCATGGGGTAGGGTGAAGATAACTTGCCGCTTTTAAACTGGCTATCAAAATCACTGAGTAAATCACAAAGTTGCTCTATACGTGCCATGTCTAAGCGTTGCAGGGCTCTTTGATACAAAGGTTGCTGATTCTTCCAAATCCCCAGTTTTTTACACGCGCTATTAAAATCCTGTCCTTGATGGCGCAACTCTGCGAGTGTGAGGAGTTGCTGCGCTTCCTTGCCAAGAGCCCAAGCGATGGCGGTGGGCTCGGTGTTATCATTTTGCAGTCGTGCCAACACCTGCATCGCTTTGTCCCCCTCGCCACCAAGTACCGCATTAGCCAAATCAAAAATATCAAACTTATTTTGATTCAATAACATGCCTGTAAGGGTACGCCCATCAATGGCTTTATTTGCGTACAGCAAAGCCAGCTTTTCTAGCTCTTGGTGACAGGCCAGGAGGTTCCCCTCTGTGGTATCGAGCAGCACCTGCTTAGCATCCCCTTCAAGATTTAGACCTAGACGTTGACAGTGGTTATCAAGCCAGCGCCGTAAGTGATTGCCGGTTAGTGGGTAGCAGGGGACAAAGATGCCTTCTTTATCAAGCGCTTTAAACCAGGCTGAACGCTGGACGTCTTGCGATGCTTTCATGCCACGGATCACAATAATGCAATCAGGATTCACGCCTTGTGCACATTGCTTCAGGTGCTCGGCGCCGGTTTTCGCAGGCTTTTGGCCATTTAAGTCTAATTCTATTAAGGTGCGGGAGCTAAATAGCGACAGGCTGTGGTAGTGGCCGTCTAACTCTTGCCAGTCAAATTGCGCTCCGGCGGTGAGTTTAATGACCTCATCAAAGCCTTGTTGGCGCGCATTTTGGCGAATATGGCGGATACACTCATCAACTTGAAAGGGTTCATCGCCAAACACCATGTAAAAAGGTGCCAGCCCACGGGATAGTTGCTGTGCCAGTTGATTCGCGTAGATGCGCATTAGAGCTGTGCTAACTCCCTAACAATGCGGCGACTCGCCTGTTTGCGTAGCTCCTCCAACAAAATCGTCATTTCATTGGCTTTAGCTAAGGCATTGTCTGGATCGTCTTGGTAATTGCGATAAAGCTCAAAATATTGCTCGATAGGGTCTTCACCTGCTCGCTTAAGCGTGTAAGACACCGAGTAAATAAGCTCGTATTCTGCGACCTGACCGTTTTTAAACAGCGACAGTGTTCGTCTATCTAGGCGGTCGGAGGTGAGTCGTAACATCGGAGAGTTAGCGCGCAACCCTTTATTGACCTGCACATTACTGCGTGCAAGTTCACTCAATAGTTGCTCATACAGAGCTGAATTAGGATCGCTGGCGTTGACTTCCAAAGTCATGAGATCTTGCGGTAGATCCGAGGCCTTTTTAAGGTGAAAACCACAGCTGCCTAGTAATAATACTAAGCAGCTGATCACTAGGCTATGGCGTAGTGCACTGGCAGCGAACATCTTAGTTCGCCACCACATTAAGCACTTTGCCTTTGATGTAGATGACTTTACGCACGGTGAGTCCATCGGTGAACTTTTGTACGTTGGCATCTGCAAAGGCTGCTTGCTCAACGGCCTGCTGATCTGCATCGGCCGCTAGAGTCAGCTTCGCGCGGACTTTACCATTGACTTGAACTACCACCAGTTTCTCACTTTCAACCATGGCTGATTGATCGGCAACAGGCCATTGTGCGTCAAGGATATCGCCAGGCTTAGCGAGGTCTTGCCACAACTGATGTGATAGGTGTGGGGTAATCGGTGCCAGCATAATCAGCATTGCTTCTAACGCTTCATTGGCTACGGCTTTGTCACCGTCATCAGCTAATGGTGCCTTGATCAGCTTGTTCGATAGTTCCATTACCGCTGCAATGGCGGTATTGAAGGTTTGGCGACGGGCTAAATCATCGGTGATTTTAGCGATGGCTTTGTGCAACTCGCGACGCAGTTCTTTTTGCGCTTTCGTCAAGCTGGTAACATCTAGCTCAACAAAGCCCGCTTGCTTCACATCATAGGCATACTTGTATACCCGTTTGATAAAGCGGTGCGCGCCTTCAACACCGGAGTCAGACCATTCCAGTGTTTGCTCTGGTGGTGCTGTAAACATCATAAACAAACGCACAGTATCGGCACCGTATTGGTCGATTACCGTTTGTGGGTCGATGCCATTGTTCTTGGACTTAGACATCTTGCTCATGCCGGCGCTTTCAACCGGTTGACCATCATCCTTGTGCCAAGCTTTAATGATACGGCCTTTGTCATCAGTTTCTACTTCGACGTCACTGGGTGAGAACCAAATATCACCGCCTTTTTCATCTTTGCGGAAGTAGGTGTCGGCCAGTACCATGCCTTGGCAAAGTAGGCGCTCAAATGGCTCATCAGAGTCGACCAAGCCAAAATCACGTAATAATTTGTGGAAGAAACGCGCATAAAGCAGGTGCAAAATTGCGTGTTCAATACCGCCAATATACTGGTTGACTGGCAGCCAATAGTTAGCTGCACCTGGCTCAAGCATGCCTTCGTCGTAACGCGGGCTGCAATAACGAGCGTAGTACCAAGATGATTCCATAAAGGTATCGAAGGTATCGGTCTCGTGGAACACGGTTTCACCGTTGACGCTTGCCTTGGCCCATTCAGGGTCTGATTTAATGGGGGAAGTCACGCCGTCCATCACCACATCTTCTGGTAGGCGCACCGGTAGCATATCTTCTGGCGCTGCCAGTTCGCTGCCATCTTCTTTATTCAACATTGGGATAGGTGAACCCCAATAGCGTTGGCGGCTAACGCCCCAATCGCGCAGGCGGAAATTAACCTTACGCTCACCTACGCCAAGTTCAGTTAACTTATCGGCAATGGCATTAAAGGCGGCATCAAAGTCCAGACCATCGAATTCACCAGAATTGATGAGCGTGCCTTTTTCTGTGTAAGCGGCTTTGGATAAATCACACTCGTCACCTTCATTGGCAGCAATAACCTGCTTGATCTCTAAACCGTATGCTGACGCAAACTCAAAATCACGTTGATCGTGTCCTGGTACTGCCATAACTGCACCTGAGCCGTAGTCCATCAACACAAAGTTAGCTATCCAAATCGGCACTTCCTTACCGGTTAGCGGGTGAACTGCGTTCAGACCCGTGGCGATGCCTTTTTTGTCCATGGTGGCAACGTCGGCTTCGGCTACTTTAGTGTTTTTACACTGTTCAACAAACGCCGCAACATCGGCATTACTCTTCGCAGCTTCTTGAGCAATAGGGTGGCCTGCGGCAACAGCCACATAGGTAACACCCATGAAGGTATCGGGGCGTGTCGTGTAGACGCTGAATTCGCCTTGGTTATCGGCGCGTTTGAAGGTAATGTCGACGCCTTCAGAGCGGCCAATCCAGTTGCGCTGCATGGTTTTAACTTGCTCAGGCCAGTGCTCAAGCTTGTCTAAATCATCTAATAATTCTTGTGCGTAGTCGGTGATTTTAATAAACCATTGCGGAATTTCTTTTTGCTCAACCACAGCGCCAGAGCGCCAACCACGACCATCAATTACCTGCTCGTTTGCTAAAACAGTCTGATCTACAGGGTCCCAGTTAACAGTGGACATTTTTTTGTACACTAGGCCTTTTTCGTACAGCTTAGTGAAGAACCATTGTTCCCACTTGTAGTAATCTGGGTGACAGGTGGCAATCTCACGGTCCCAGTCGTAACCAAAGCCTAATAGTTTGAGCTGGTTACGCATGTAATCAATATTTTGATAGGTCCATTTGGCTGGGGCGGTGTTGTTTTTAATTGCGGCATTCTCTGCCGGCAAGCCAAAGGCGTCCCAACCCATGGGTTGCATAACATTTTTACCTTGCAAGCGCTGGAAGCGAGAAACAACGTCACCAATGGTGTAGTTACGCACGTGACCCATGTGCAGTCGACCACTCGGGTAGGGGAACATGGACAGACAGTAAAACTTCTCTTTTGAGTCGTCTTCACGAACTTGGAAAACCTTGTTTTCTTCCCAGTATGACTGGGCCTTAGCTTCTATTTCCTGCGGGTTATATTGCTCTTGCATCTACTATTCCAGACTTCTTGCAAAATGATGACAAATTTGCCGATAGCATACCCCAAATCGATATCTAATCACAGCAAGGCACAGGCTTTTTTATCGCTGTTATTGAATTGTCGGCAAGCGGGCTATAGTTACAAAGAGAGAGGCTGTTAAATTCAAAAGGAGCGAACATGGCAGATTATCGTCAATGGTTGGGTCAGTTTAGTGATTGGCTCAAAGATGTGAAAGAGCATGAAGTGAAAGACATGGTGTCCTCCTTTATGGAGTCGAAGCAGGCTTTGCAGGAGCTGAGTAAAGACAAGTACGAGCAATATAAACAATATTTACAGCGCGACATCGACCACCTCATTGAACACGAGAAACACTATAACGAGCTAGCATGGCAAGAACTTAAGGAGTCGCTGTGGTTCGAATTATCACATATCGAAGATAAGTCACAATTGGAGTGGCAAGCGCTTAGCCAAGACTTTAAACATAAAGGCGTTTATCACGCTGGAGAATGGATAGCCATGGGCACCTTAGTGTGCCAAAATTGCCATCATCAGGTGGATATTTACCACGCCAGTGAGATTCAGCCTTGCAGTCAATGCGAAGGCATTCACTTCAGCCGTCAGGCACTGCAGCCATAACGCAGTGCTCAGCGGATAATAATTGGGGCCCTCTATTAGGGCCCACTACAAGATGTGTCGAATGAAAGATAAAAGCAATAACGGTGTTACTCCTCTTAGTGCCAATGCGTTGGCCCCACAAATTTCAGCAAATCATGTGCGCACTTGTTTAGCGCATCCCTACCCCGAGGACTTACCTTTTATCGGCCAGCAGCGTGCCGACAGTGCTTTGGAATTTGCCCTGGGTATGCAGCTTCCTGGGTACAATGCTTATGTGATGGGAGAGCCAGCGTTAGGGCGCTTTACGTTAGTGCAGCATAAACTGCAACAACATGCCAAAGAGCGCGAAACGCCGCGTGAGTGGCTCTATGTTAATAATTACGATGATCACCGCGAGCCTATCGCCTTGTTAATGAATCCGGGCGAGGGACAAGTCCTAGTCGACGATATTGATGCGTTGCTGGATGAGATTCTTGATACCTTTCCGGCTGCGTTTGATAACCCTGGGTTCCAACGCAAGAAAAAGTCCATCGATCGTGAATTTGAAGATAAGTACGAAGATGCGTTGGCTGCGGTGGAAGACTTGGCCAATGCCCGCAGTGTCGAGTTGATTGAGGATGAAAATAACGTAGGTTTTGTGCCAATCGTCAACAATCAGCGCCTCAGCGATGAGCAATTCAGTGCCCTTGATGAGCCCACGCAAGAGCGCTTTCTCGACGCTATCGCAGAGCTTGAAGACGCATTAATTGATGCCCTCATTGAGCTGCCAAAGTGGAAGCGCGAGTCTAGCGAGGCACTGCGAAAGCTGAAGAAAAGCACCGCCGAAGCGGCAATCAAACCGCTTTTACGTGAGCTTGAGCACAAGTATGCCACCCATGTTGGGGTGTTGCGTTACTTAAAAGATTTACGCTCAGAGTTGGTCGATACGGTACTCGAGTGGCTTGATGAAGAGCAAGGCAGTGAAGATAACAAAGATGAGTATGATCGTGATGAAATGCTCACCGAATTCTTTGCTCCCAATTTATTGGTGTCCTTTAAAGAAGACGACCCCGCGCCAGTTATTTATGAGCCTAACCCGACCTTTGGTAACCTGTTTGGCAAAATAGAATATTCAACATCGCAAGGGTCGTTGGTAACCAGTTATCGCAGCATTCAGCCTGGCGCACTGCACCGTGCCAATGGTGGTTATCTGATTATGGATGCGGAAAAAGTGATGACCAACGCGCAAGTGTGGGACGGCTTAAAACTATCCTTAAAAACACATCAGATAAAAAATGATTTACCTTACCAAGACAGCTCGGTAGGTAGCAGCTTCACCTTACGACCGCAATTGATCCCACTGGATGTAAAAGTAATTTTACTGGGTTCTCGGGATTTGTATTACACCCTCAATGAATACGACGAAGAGTTTGCCGAGCATTTTCGCGTCCTGGCTGATTTTGATTATTACCTGCCAGGCTCAGATAAATACCAATATCAATTTATCACTAAAGTGATTGAGTATTGTCGAGAAAAGCTGAAAATTGAGCCTAATAATGAGGCGATGGCACTGTTGTTGCGTTTCAGCCACCGCCAGGCTGAGCATCAACAAAAGTTGTCAGCACGCTTTGCCGATGTACTTGAGTTAGTGGCTGAAGCAAGCTTTTACGCTCGTCAGGACAGCAGTGAACAGATCCTAGCTGCCCACGTAGAAGAAGCAATTGCTGGGAAAGAATACCGCACTGGGCAAATGAGCGAAAACATGCTGAGTGATATTCGTGAAGGACACATTCTCATTGATACACAAGGTGAGGCAGTCGGCATTGTTAATGGCCTTACCGTGCTGCACGTAGGTGATACCTCATTTGGCACTCCGGCGCGTATGAGCGCCTCGGTTTATGCAGGCAGTGATGGGGTGATTGATATTGAGCGCGAAGCCGAATTGGGTAAGTCTATTCACTCAAAAGGTGTCATGTTGCTAACCGGTTACCTAGGTAATAAATACGCGCAGGATTTCAGCCTGACTCTCAGTGCCAACATCGCAATTGAGCAAAGCTATGGCTATATCGATGGTGACAGTGCCTCGCTGGCTGAGTTATGTGCTTTGGTCTCAAGTATTACCCAAGTGCCCATAAAGCAAGGCATTGCACTGACTGGTTCAATCAACCAACGCGGTGAAGTGCAAGCCATTGGCGGTGTTAACGAAAAGATTGAAGGGTTCTTCAAACTTTGCCAAATGCGCGGTTTAGATACTCACCAAGGGGTCATTATTCCCAAGTCAAATTGTTTGAACCTGGTGCTCAATCAAGAGGTAATAAGTGCCGTTGAGCAGGGAAAGTTCCATATTTATCCAGTTTCGAGTGTCGATGAAGCCCTCAGTCTGCTAACTGGTAAGCAATGCGGGCAATTTCACCAGGGCCAATATCCCGAAGGAAGCTTGCACGACTTAGCCATGAAACGCTTGCGGGCTATAGCTGACATTGTTGCTGGTGAGGAAGAAAAGGATGATTAATGCGTTATTAATTCTCGCCATTGTCGTGTTGTTGGTACTGACCTTTCGCGGCCATCGGCGCAATCAAGCGGCAGCAGCAGAAAATGGCGATGCCGAGGCGCAATTTCTGGCCGAGAACAAACACAAAGAAGGAGTTGTAGAGCTTGATTGTGGGGTGCAAATGCTGTGGCATACTCGCAATCAGGCTGGTGAGCAGCCAAGCGCTAAGTCGAAAGTAACGGTGCACTATCGGGGTACATTGCTTGATGGCAGTGAATTCGATAACTCCCAGAAGCGAGGCCAACCCCTGACCTTCAAATTAAACCAAGTGATCAGTGGCTGGCAGCAAGGGCTGCTTGCCATGCATGCTGGAGAGCGGGCCACGCTGTATATTCCAGCTAAACTTGCCTATGGTAACCGCCGGGTGGGGAATATCGCCCCAGCAAGCTTGCTAATCTTCGACGTTGAGCTTATTGCTGTTAACTAAGCTGCTGTAAATACGCTAGGTCAGCGTAACTGATTTAGCGTGTACCCTGTCAATTTCATGTCCCCTATATAAGTAAAATTGAAAATACAATGTAAAAATATATTTGACAACGCTGTCTTTGTGGCAACAATAAACGGTGGGAGGGCTCAGTGATCAGTGCATGAGTAGCTGGTCGGTCTTACAACGAAAAAATGAGTCAAATATGTCTACAACAACACAACTATTCACCGTGCTGGGGATCAGCGCAGCCGTCTCCACAGCGGCCCACGCCATTAATGTACAACCCGATCCACAGAACCCCGAGGGCTATGTCCTCGCCAAAGCCGATATTGAAGCCATGGCAGCGGCGAAAACAGCCGATCCTATGTATCAAGTGTGGGCGCAGGCACTGCGTACTCGCGACAATGCCGTGGTTGAAGCTATTGTCCCAGGGAGCGCCACAAACCCCGAAAACGTGCAGCGCGCACAACGGGTATTTCCACAGCAGCAGTGGGACTTTCTTACGCAAATGGCCGCACCAGAGTACACCTACACGCGATTTTTAAGAGCGATAGGCAAATTCCCCGCGTTTTGTGGCGACTATAGCGATGGTCGTGATGCCGATGCTATTTGCAAACGCTCAATAGTCACAGCCTTTGCTCACTTTGCCCAAGAAACTGGCGGTCATATCAGTAAAGACAACGTCTCTGATAACCCTTTGGGGTTAGAGGAGTGGCAACAAGCGTTAGTGCATGTGCGAGAAATGGGATGGTCCGAGGGCGAAGAGGGCTATACCACAGGCTGCGGTCAAAATGATTGGCAAAACCGTCGTTGGCCATGCGCTCCAGGTCAGGGCTACTTTGGTCGCGGCGCAAAACAGCTCTCTTATCATTTTAACTACGGGGCATTCTCAGAAGTCATGTTCGATGGTGACGCCACCGTATTGCTAAATAACCCGGCGTTAGTGGCGGACTCGTGGTTAAACTTGGCTTCAGCTATTTGGTTTTTCCTCACTCCGCAAGCCCCAAAACCGGCAATGTTACACGTGATTGACCGTACCTGGGTGCCGTCGCAGCGTGAGCGTAATGCCGGGATTGGTTATGGCTTTGGTACCACCATTAATGTTATCAATGGTGGTATAGAGTGCGGCGAGCAAAATAAATATAAGGGCCAACCAGTCAATCGCATTCGTTATTGGCAGGGCCTCGCTCATCACTACAATATCGTTATAGAAAGTGACGAAGAGGACACCTGTTGGCAACAAACCCCGTATGGCAGTCTTAATCTTGAGGGCGCGACAGATGTGTTATACACCAATTGGGAAGGTGATTGGGGCTACTATGCCGACCGCCCCGGTGGCTATTCCTTCGAATGTAAGTTAGTAGGTTATCAAACGGCTTATTCGGCCTTGGTCCCCGGTGACTATGAGAAATGTGTTACTAACTTCTATCAGTCTCATGCCGGCTGGCCGCAAGTGCGCGTTAGCGACACCTTGCCTAGTGAGCCGCCCACAGAGCCGCCTGTGGATGGCGTTGCAGCGTGGGATGCAGCAACGGTCTATGTACAAGGTGAGCAAGTGAGCCAAGGTGGGCAAATCTATGAGGCCAAGTGGTGGACTCAAGGTGATGATCCTCTTAATGGTGGGCCCTGGCAACTTATTGACAGTGGCGGCCAAAGCGAGCCGACACCGCCAAGCGATCCGGTAGACCCTGCACCCGGTGACGGGGCGAACACCTGGGATGCGGCGACTATCTACGTCGGGGGTGACCAAGCCAGCAAAAATGGTGTCCTGTATCAGGCTAAATGGTGGACACAAGGTGACGACCCCATCAATGGCGGGCCTTGGCAGCGCGTCAATAATTAAGCTCATGAGTATAGCCTGCCTTCGCGCAGGCTTTTTTATGTCATTGGTCGCAACCCACTGTTTTTCACCTAAGTGTTACATTAGCGTTAATACCGAGGTGTAAGCACCCACCATTATTCAACAGGGGAACAATCCATGACAAAGCTTTCGGTTTTAGGCCAAGCGCTATTGCTGGCAGGTATGTTTAGTGTCACATCAAGCGTTGCGGCCGCTGATTTAGACCAACAAATTCAACAAGCCAATGAACAGGTTGCCGATAAGGTGATCACTTGGCGACGTCATATTCACCAATATCCGGAATTGAGTAACCGTGAGTTTAAGACCGCGCAGTACGTGGCCGAACACTTACAAAGCTTGGGCCTTGAGGTGGAAACCGGCGTGGCTCATACCGGGGTGGTAGCCAGGCTCAAGGGTGATAAACCGGGACCCTTGATTGCCTTGCGTGCGGATATGGACGCACTGCCTGTGACCGAGCAAGTAGACTTGCCTTTTGCTTCGCAGCAGAGTGCCACTTACCGTGGTCAAAAAGTGGGGGTGATGCATGCCTGTGGTCACGATGCCCATGTCGCTATCCTTATGGCTGTGGCTGAGTCCTTGGTGGCGTTAAAGTCGGAACTAGCTGGGGAAATACTGTTTGTGTTCCAACCAGCGGAAGAAGGCGCTCCTGAGGGAGAGCAGGGCGGTGCCGAACTGATGCTTAAAGAAGGCTTATTTGCACAAAAGCCTGAGGCGGTGTTTGGTTTGCATGTCACCTCATCACTTAATACCGGGCAAATTGGTTTTCGCTCAGGGCCGTTGATGGCCAGTGAAGACTCATTTAACATCAAGGTCAAAGGTCGTCAGACTCATGGTTCACGACCTTGGAATGGAGTCGATCCCATTGTCGCTTCTAGCCAAATCATTATGGCTACACAAACCATTGCTTCGCGCCAAGTCGATGTCACCAAAGCGCCTTCGGTGATTTCTTTTGGTGCCATCAATGGTGGGGTACGCAGTAATATTATCCCTGATGAGGTGGAGATGGTGGGCACTATTCGCACCTTTGATCAGCAAATGCGCGCTGACATCAAGCAGCGTTTGCAAAAAACCGTGGAGTTAACCGCCCAGGCAGCTGGGGCAAAGGCTGATATCCATATCGACCATGGTTACCCGGTCACCGTGAATGACCCGCAGTTAACGAACATGATGACCCCCACGCTGCAACGAGCCGCAGGCAGTGACAATGTCATCACCACGGATCTGATCACCGGCGCTGAAGACTTCTCTTACTACGCCCTGGAAACCCCTGGACTGTTCTTCTTTTTGGGAGTGACGCCAAAGGATCAGGATGCCAAAACGGCGCCAAGCAACCACTCGCCGCACTTTTACATTGACGAGAAAGCGTTGCCGTTAGGGGTCAAAGCGATGACTAACTTGGTGTTTGATTACCTCGACAAGCAATAAAAAAAGCGCCGTTAGGCGCTTTTTTTAACTCTTCTAGAATAGTACAGACTCAGGCCCAGTAAGCACAGCAGCGCCAACCACGTAGGCCAACGACCATACTGGGCGTATAGGCTGTCGCCAGAGATCAAGCGAACATCAGCGCGCAGTACATCCGCATCAAATTGCGCAAGGCTAAGTTGTGATTGCGAAATCGGGTCATACACGCCAGTCACCCCAGTATTAGTCACTCGTACCAGTGGACGCTGCAGCTCGAGCGCGCGCATGCGTGAGATTTGCATATGTTGATGAGGTCCGTGGGAGTCGCCAAACCAGGCATCATTACTCACGGTAAAGAGGATATCCGAATCACTGCGGTAATTATCTCTGACTAAATCCGGAAAGGCGATTTCGTAACAGATAGCCGCAAGGATGTGGTAGCCGTTGGCAATTAGGTTATCTTGCACGCGTTCACCGCGACTAAAACTCGACATTGGCAAGTCAAACAGCGGTGCCAAAGGGCGTAATAAGTCTTCAAAAGGCACAAATTCGCCAATAGGTAGTAACTGATGTTTGCGATAGCGGTTTTTATGGAGGTAGCGGTACTGACCTGCGCTGCTGTCTCGTTGTTTTTTGCCCACCACCACTAAGGTGTTGTAAACATTGCGGGTATCATATTGATAGTCGACGATGCCAGTGATAAGCGCTGTATCGTTAAATACCGCAGCCTTATCCAAGGATGTGAGGTATTCCCCCGCTAACTGTTCGAGCTCGGGGATCGCAGCCTCAGGCCACACCACCAGATCGGCATCCCAATGTAGGCGCGTCATATCTTGGTACTTGAGCATGGTGGGCCAGAAGTTCTCAGGTTGCCAGCGCATGCTTTGCTTGATATTGCCTTGCACTAAGGCCACATCCAGCTGTTTGCCAGAATACTGGTTATAACTGAATACTGTGGCTAGGGCTGCAACTAGGGCGCCTGCGGCGAGCGTTGCCACAAGGGGTTGCCAGACCTTGGCACAAAATAAACGATAAAGGCCATAACCCACGGCCAGTACTAGCACACTTAAGCCAAATTCACCCACCACCGGCGCGAGAATATTTACTGGCGAATCGGTTTGGGTGTAGCCCAGTGATAACCAAGGAAAGCCGGTCAGTAGTGTGCCGCGCAACCATTCGCTGAAGGCAAAGCTGATTAACAGCGGAGCCAGCCAAGCGCCGCTGTGTTTGTGTATAAACGCAGTGAGTGCCAGTGCCAGTGCAGGATAAAGTGCTAAATACACCACCAGTAAGGCCATAATGGCAATGGAGGCGGGCAGTGGCATACCACCAAACTGGGCTATGGAGACGTGCACCCAGCTTATTCCCGCAGCAAACCAGCCGATGGCAAAGATAAATCCGTACCAAGCCGCTTGTTTGACCGGTGCCTGATAACTGCAATAACACAGCACCGCAATACTAAAAAAAGCTAAAGGCCAGGCGCCGAAAGGGGCATAAGCAAAGGTTAAAACAAGGCCGGCAACCAGTGCCAGCCATGTTTTTTTATCACTAAATTGCTGTTTAAGCCGCGTCAGTATCTTCGCCATCGCTCGATTTCGGCAAGGTAACTTGCAGCTGCAAAATACGACGGCTGTCGGAATTTGTGACCTTAAACTGCAAAGGATCAATGTCTATGATTTCACCGCGCCCAGGCATATGGCCGAAGGCATGTAACACAATACCGCCAATGGTATCGGCTTCGCTGGTGTTGAAATCGGTTTTAAACACGTCGTTAAACTCTTCAATAGGCGTCAGAGCCTGTACAGAGTAAACGTGCTTAGAAACCTTACGGATGGCTTTACTTTCGTCTTCATCATCATGCTCGTCTTCAATCTCGCCGACAATGATTTCGAGAATATCTTCAATGGTCACTAAACCAGACACACCACCATATTCGTCGATAACAATCGCCATATGGTAGCGCTGTTGGCGAAACTCGTTCAGTAGCGTATCAACCCGCTTACTTTCCGGGACGACTACCGCCGGGCGGAGCATATCGCGTAGGTTTGGTAAGGCGGCCTCTTTGTCCATCAGTAATGGCAATAAGTCCTTGGCCAATAAGATACCTTCGACGTGGTCTTTGTCTTCACACACCACCGGAAAGCGCGAGTGCGAGGACTCAATCATCATCGGTAGTTGATCGAACAGTGGTTTATCTACATCTAAGGTGATCATGTGTGAGCGTGGGATCATGATGTCGCGCACTTTCAGCTCCGACACACCCAATACGCCTTCCATCATTTCCTTGGTCTCAGGGTCAATCAGATCGCGTTCTTGCGCATCTGAGATGACTTCAACCAATTCTTCCTTATTTTGGGGTTCTCCTTGGAACATCTGGGTGATGCGATCCATCCACGATTTTCCAGAAGAACCCTCTCTACTATGCGAGTTTTCGTCGCTCATTAGCTTTATGCGCTCCAAGTTGAATTAATTCCGATAGTGAGCAGAGCCTCACTATTGGGATTAACACTCATCATCCCTGTATGGGTCGCTGATATCAATGGTTGCCAACAGGCGTTTTTCAATCGCTTCCATTTCTTGGGCATCAGCGTCATTTATATGGTCATAGCCAAGTAAATGCAAGCACCCGTGTACCACCATGTGGGCAAAGTGGTCATGAAAGCTTTTTTGCTGCTCCAAAGACTCACGATATACCACTTCGGGGCAAATAATCAAATCCCCAACTAAAGGTAGCTCTACACCTGGGGGGGCATCGAACTCAAAAGACAAAACATTAGTCGGTTTGTCTTTGCCTCGGTAACTATGGTTGAGGCTTTGGCTTTCCTCTGTATCGCTGATACGAATAGTGATTTCGCTGTTGGGCTTAAGTTCATCAAGCACCAACGCGGCCCAGCGCTGAAATTGCTCAGCGCTCGGTAAATTATCAAATTCACAAGCAAGTTGCAGATCGACAGTGGTGGTCATGAGTCAGACTCTTTTTTATTTTGCTCTTTAGCGGCGCGTTTGGCGCGCTGTGCTTCATCATGGCTTTCGTAAGCTTCAACAATAGCAGCGACCACGGGGTGGCGCACCACATCATGAGCTTGGAAAAAGTTAAAGCTGATAGCCTCAACATCACTGAGCACCTCAATTGCATGACGCAGGCCTGAGCGCGCGCCGCGAGGCAAGTCGACCTGCGTAATATCACCGGTGATCACCGCTTTTGAATTAAAGCCAATACGGGTTAGGAACATCTTCATTTGTTCCACTGTGGTATTTTGGCTCTCATCAAGAATGATAAAAGCGTCATTCAAAGTGCGACCACGCATATACGCCAACGGGGCCACTTCGATGACGTTTTTCTCTATTAGTCGCTCAACCTTCTCAAAGCCAAGCATTTCAAATAAAGCATCATAAAGTGGGCGCAGGTAAGGGTCGATTTTTTGGGTGAGGTCACCAGGTAAAAAGCCTAGTTTTTCACCCGCTTCAACCGCCGGGCGGGTCAATAGAATACGGCGAATCTCTTGGCGTTCGAGGGCATCGACGGCAGCGGCTACGGCTAGGTAAGTTTTCCCGGTCCCTGCTGGGCCAATACCGAAGCTAATATCGTGATTTAAGATATTAGCTACATACTGACTTTGATTGGGGTTACGCGGCTTGATGACGCCACGGCGGGTTTTAATGAACACTTCTTTACCCCACACACTGGGCTGCTCTTGTTCGAGCACATCAGCTTCGGTGATGGCTAAATGTACGTGTTCAGGTTCGATCTCTTTTTGCTTACCTTTAACAGGAGCCGTATCAACGTAAAGATTTTTTAGAATTTCCCCGGCAGCTTTTGCAGTGTGCGGCTTGCCGGTGACTTTAAAGAGGTTTTCGCGGTGTGCAATTTCAACTCCCAGACGACGCTCGATGTGCTTAATATTTTCGTCGAAGGGTCCACACAAAGAAGAAAGGCGGGCATTGTCTGACGGTTCTAAGTATATATCGATATTCTTCAGCTGGTTACTCAAAGTTGCTTCCTGTTGTTTGGCGCTGCGTAAACGCAGCGCACGATTATTTTAATTCGGGGTGAATGTACCGACGCCGATGTCATTGGCTTGCGGCTCGCTCGGTGCTTTAGCAAGAATGTCGCTCGGCGCGACATCGCGACGTAGATTCATTTCATCTTCAGTGCGCAGCAATTCTCCACGCAGTGAATTAGGCAACGCTTCAGTGATACGGACATCAACAAATTGGCCGATCACAGAATGTGGGCCCTCGAAGTTAACTACGCGGTTATTTTCGGTGCGTCCACGCAGCTCCATAGGGTTCTTTTTCGAAGGACCTTCCACCAAAATACGCTGCTCAGTAGCAAACATATCACGGCTGATTTTCTGTGCCATTTGATTGATGCGATCTTGTAAAATGTATAGGCGCTGCTTTTTCTCGTCTTCGCTGACGTCATCCGGCAAGTCTGCTGCAGGTGTACCGGGGCGGGCACTGTAAATAAAGCTGAAACTCATATCAAAGCCGATGTCGTTGATAAGCTTCATGGTTGCTTCAAAGTCTTCGGTGGTTTCGCCTGGGAAGCCGATAATAAAGTCTGAGCTCATGCTGATATTAGGGCGGATCTTACGCAGTTTGCGAATAGTCGACTTATATTCAATGGCCGTGTGGCCACGCTTCATTAGGTTTAACACGCGGTCTGAACCACTTTGTACTGGCAAGTGCAAGTGATCAACTAACTCAGGTACATCCGCATAGGCATCAATAATATCAGGCGTAAACTCAACTGGGTGCGAGGTCGTGTAGCGAATGCGATCAATACCATCGATGGCGGCCACGTAACGCAGTAAGTCAGAAAAGTAACAGATTTCGCCATCATGCGTCTCGCCACGATATGCGTTAACGTTTTGACCCAGCAGATTCACTTCACGCACGCCTTGCTCAGCCAGTTGTGCAACTTCTAAAAGTACATCATCCAGAGGGCGGCTTACTTCTTCACCACGAGTGTAGGGCACCACGCAGAACGTGCAGTATTTTGAACAGCCTTCCATAATCGATACAAAGGCACTGGGTCCTTCCGCTTTGGGCTCTGGCAAACGGTCAAACTTTTCGATTTCAGGAAAAGTGATATCAACCACAGAACCTTCTTTCGCTTGCACTTGTTGAATCATTTCAGGCAAGCGGTGCAAGGTTTGTGGGCCGAACACGATATCTACGAAAGGCGCACGTTGGCGAATGGTATCACCCTCTTGTGAGGCCACGCAGCCACCAACACCGATAACTAAATCGGGGTTTTGCTCTTTGAGTAGTTTCCAGCGGCCAAGTTGATGGAATACTTTTTCTTGTGCCTTCTCACGGATTGAGCAGGTGTTAAGTAAAATGACATCCGCATCGCTGGCTTCTTCGGTCAACTGATAACCATTGGTGTCATCAAGTAGATCGGCCATTTTCTGAGAGTCATATTCATTCATCTGACAACCCCAGGTTTTTATATGCAGCTTTTTACTCATTGAGATAATGCCTCGCTTTCAATCCGGTAGATAATGCACGACAGAGCTTTGGGTTGGACTAACGGCCCGAGCTTCGCCTAAAGGACGCGTATTTTATATGCTATCGCGCTATGAGCCAAGTATAGATTTGATATTTACACTGTGACACAGGATGACATCAAAGCAACACGCTTTAGCCTGCGCTTAGACTGCCACCATTGCCTTAACTGAGTTACAATCACCATAATATTGAAGCATTTAGAGGCAATAGGCCATGAGTGTAAAAAATGTGCTAATCGTCGGTGGCGGTATGGTCGGAGCTGCTTGTGCCATTAAGCTGGCGCAACAAGGCATGAAGGTGACGGTATTTGAGCGCCACTTTCCAGATGCCACTACTGATTTGCAAAACAGCCGTGTTGATATTCGTGTCTCAGCGATAAATCGTGCCTCCGAACGATTGCTTGATGAACTCGGAGCTATGGCGACGATTAAAGCGACGCGTAGCGCGCCGTACACAGAGTTAGAAGCTTTTGAACAGCCCAACGCGCGTTTATTATTTTCCGCTGAACAACTGGGGTTAACCCATTTAGGTCACCTCATTGAAAACAACGTGATTCAAGCAGCGTTATGGCAACAATTCTCACAGTACGATATTACAGCTATCGAAAGTGCAGAGCCAATAAGTGCGATTGACGATGACGGTGAGCAAGTAACACTGACCTTAGGGGCAAAGCAGTATCAAGGCGATCTACTCATTGCTGCCGATGGCGGGCGTTCCGCTGTACGCTCGATGTTAGGAATAGGTAGCGAGGGGTGGCAATATCAGCAGCATTGTATGGGCATTTTGGTTAAGCTTGATGCCCCGCAGCAGGTGCGTACTTGGCAGCAATTTCAGCGGACCGGGCCAGTGGCGTTTCTACCCATGCAGGCACCTTATGCCAACTTGATTTGGTATCACCATGGTGATCACTTAGCTCGTTTAAAGGCTTTACCAAAAGAGCAACTGAAACAAGAGATTATTACTCATTTCCCAAGCTTGCCAGGTGATTTTGATATTGAGTCTGTGGCGGTTTTTCCGCTTACCAGAGCCCATGCTCAGCGCTATGTTCAAGGACGCTGCGTGTTAATCGGGGATGCCGCTCATACCATCAACCCGTTGGCAGGGCAGGGGGTCAATCTCGGCTTTGCTGATGTAGTGGCGCTTAATGCACAGTTACAAAATGACAACCCCATTGATATTGCATTGCAGCGTTATTGGCAAGCGCGCCGGCATGCCAACTTGGCTATGATGAGCACAATGGATGCATGTTATTGGGGGTTCTCTAATGAGAGTGGGCCATTAAAATGGGGGCGCAATCTATTTTTACGCGCAGCAAACCAGGCTGGGCCGATAAAAGATTGGGTACTAAAATACGCGATTGGTCACTAGATCAATCGCCATCTTGCAGCCGTGCCGGATTTTTTATTAAGTGAATTCTATAAATGCTTATAGGTGGTCGCGATAAGCAAGTAGTGCTTAGACTATGGTGATGTATAAAAGGTGAGATAATAAAAATGGTGCGGAAGGAGAGACTTGAACTCTCACATCTGAAGATACTGGAACCTAAATCCAGCGCGTCTACCAATTCCGCCACTTCCGCATTTTTTACTTTACCTAAAGGAACCTAATTAAAGCGTCTAATTGGAGACACTAGGCTCATTCCTCAACTTTAGGAAAGTTGGCTGGAGTACCAGGATTTGAACCTGGGAATGGCGGGATCAAAACCCGCTGCCTTACCGCTTGGCGATACTCCAACGAAATCTCAAATCTATTTGTGGACCAGGATTTGAATCTGGGGGTGGATGAGTGAGGGATCAAAACCTCTCTCTTCTGCCCTTACCGCTTGGCGATACTCCAGCAATCCAGGACGATTATTTTAGTTCTTATCGAGAACATGGTGCGGAAGGTGAGACTTGAACTCACACATCCGAAGATACTGGAACCTAAATCCAGCGCGTCTACCAATTCCGCCACTCCCGCATAGTGTATTTTCCATTTTCTTATTGGTAGAAAGAAAATGGTGGCTACGCCCTGATTTGAACAGGGGACCCCATCATTATGAGTGATGTGCTCTAACCAACTGAGCTACGTAGCCAATGGCTGGAGTACCAGGATTTGAACCTGGGAATGGCGGGATCAAAACCCGCTGCCTTACCGCTTGGCGATACTCCAACGAAATCTCAAATCTATTTGTGGACCAGGATTTGAATCTGGGGGTGGATGAGTGAGGGATCAAAACCTCTCTCTTCTGCCCTTACCGCTTCCACTTCGTGGCGAGGCGATACTCCAACGAAATCAAGTTTGATAATTTTAGTTCGTATCAAGAACATGGTGCGGAAGGAGAGACTTGAACTCTCACATCCGAAGATACTGGAACCTAAATCCAGCGCGTCTACCAATTCCGCCACTTCCGCAATATAATCTGGAGCATTTTGGAACTTAAGCCTAGG
>NZ_JAKRFT010000005.1:0-428164 GCF_022347925.1 Pseudoalteromonas sp. CnMc7-15 | reverse complement strand
TTGAGATGTTCCGTAAGCTTCTAGACGAAGGCCGTGCAGGTGAGAACATTGGTGCCCTACTACGTGGTACTAAGCGTGACGAAGTAGAGCGTGGTCAAGTACTAGCAGCTCCAGGCACAATCACTCCACACACCAAGTTCGAAGCAGAAGTATACGTACTGTCTAAAGATGAAGGTGGTCGTCACACGCCATTCTTCAAAGGCTACCGTCCACAGTTCTACTTCCGTACAACTGACGTAACTGGTGACATCCAGCTACCAGAAGGCGTAGAAATGGTAATGCCAGGTGACAACATCAAGATGGTAGTAGAGCTAATCTGCCCAATCGCGATGGATGAAGGTCTACGCTTCGCAATCCGTGAAGGTGGCCGTACAGTTGGTGCTGGTGTTGTAGCTTCTATCGTTGAGTAATCAATGATATAGCTAAAACGCTAAAAAAGAGGTCGCTTAGGCGACCTTTTTTTATGCCTGAAATTTGGGTGTTGTTGTAGGTTAGGCTAAAGCCCAACCTATAGGTCCTGATGTTGTAGGCAAGGCTTTAGCCTTGCAACTGCCAAAGGCGGTCACATCCCAGAGACCGGGACCTAGCCACAACTGTGTTTTTATATGTTTCTCACACATGGTTAGGCTAAAGCCCAACCTACAGGTCCTGATGTTGTAGGCAAGGCTGAAGCCTTGCCACCGCCAAAGGCGGTCACATTCCAGAGGCCAGTACCTAGCCACAACCGTGTTTTTATATGTTTCTCACACATGGTTAGGCTAAAGCCCAACCTACAGGTCCTGATGTTGTAGGCAAGGCTTCAGCCTTGCAACCGCCCAAGACGGTCACATTCCAAGGGTCAGTGCCTAGCCACAACCAATTATTCACAGCGTAGTGAGATTCAACTGTATCTGCGAATCTATACTCACTCATTCCTCTTGATATCATTGCGTTGCAATGAGAGCGTCTACCAGCTCAATGCTACCTCACCTATGATGTTGTCTACCGGAACGAAGCCCCAATAGCGGCTATCTAAGCTATTATCACGGTTATCTCCGAGCACAAAGTAGTGATTATCCGGCACTTTCCACTTTGATTTTCCTTGATAATATCGCTCAGTTCGTGGGGAAGCATGTTTGTTTAGCCAGATATTATAAGTGTGTTCCTCTATCGACTCTGAATAACCCTGATACGGCGGCTCGCTTATTGCGCCTTGCTCAATTTGAGGCAGAGCTCGCATAGGTGCACATTGAGCATCAAGCGTATCGCACGCGGGTTGAATGAATACTTGCTTGCCCTTCAGCGCTATCGTATCCCCGGGCAGGCCAACAACGCGATTTATGTAGTTGATACTGAGCTGCTCTGGGAACTGAAAGACAATAAGACCACCTCGCATAGGCCTTTTGGAAGGGGATTCTTTTTTTAGTTGAATGCCCGCTAAGCGATGATTTTCATAACCGAGCTTATTTACCACCACTACGCTATTAGGCGTTAACGTAGGGCTCATCGAAGAGGATGGTGCAGCAAACAATTCAAAGGCATTGATTCGCGTAAACAATATAAGTACCAGAAATAGGATGAAACCTAACAGCGATATCCACCAGTTAGCATACCAACTACGGGGTTGGTTGCTGTCATAGTTTTTTGCGAGCCAAAGAGTGTGGATGAACATCAATATAAGTAATAAAAATGCGAGATCGATGTAGCTAGGTAAAAAAGGTGTCAGCTTGGGGCCTAATAGAGCGACCAGTGCAAAAAGGCCCAAATATGCGAAAAATAACCGTCCTCTGTTAACATAAAGGAACGCGAAAGGTTGCATAAAAACACCTAAAATGACTGAAACCCAAGTATTTGGTTTCCATAGCTGTTTTTGAGTTGTCATACTTATCCTTGTATATGTTGTTCTCCATGGTGGGAGTCATGACTCTACAACAATTCCCATTAAAGGCCAAAGGTATGGTGTTTTTCCTGTTAGGTTGAAGCCCGGTGTTTCTATTCGCTATTTACTGAATACCTTAAACCTTATTTTCCGTGTATCCATGTCGATGCAGAGGGATTAGGCTGATACATTGATGCTTATAAAAAGAAATGAGCATATGGTTGTAGGTCAGTCTTTAGCCCAGCCATATTTAGCATGATCATATACTAGAAATAGAGGTGCAAATACGGATGCTATAAGCTCGTTACTTCTGCAACTCCTGCTAATGCGTTAATAGCTTGGCTATGCTACCTTTTTGTTTTTCCCTTGATGAATTAGCGCAGTATGAGAACAAGGCGATCGAGTTACATGTTGCGACATGGGGTATGTCGAAAGGAAAGCTGCCATTACATTCGGTTACCCCTCAACGATCACTTACCTTTTCAGACTTTATGACCTATTACTTCGGGCTTGTAGCTGCATGATGAACCCCTTATTCCTAGCTCTTATTTTATGCTTTTTCTCATTTGGTCTTTCGGCAGATCAGCTGACAATTAAACATGAAAATATGATGCCTAAAACTTTGGATGCAAAGGTGTCTTATTTAGGGTATAGCCCCAACGGAGGGGCGTTGCTGTTGTCCTCTTTTGTGCGAAAGGAGGCCTTTGTTGTCGCTTCTGATGGAAGTTTAAAGGCACTCGCTTTAACGCCAGCAGTAGATGAGCAAAGAATGGCTTACACTGATGAAGCCTTGTATTTTTTGGCGGGCTCGCAACTGTATAAATTGTTGGATAATGGAGAGCTGTTATCTATTAATCAGGCTGAGCCTGCTTTAGGTTATGATCTCGATGTCAGTCGCTCAGGCCACTACGTACTTTCAGGTAATTATGAATTGTTGCGCATTAACTCCTTGGATGCAGCAGCTAGAATGCTTAACGTATCGGGAGTTCACCCCAGCGATGACTTTACTATGGGATATGAAGTGCTATCGATGCAACGTGAACTATCAACATGGTTAAGTGATAAAACTTTGCTTAGAGCGTGGAAGTTAGCTGATGCCCAAACGATCAATGACATCGAAGTTAGAGGTAAAGTGCGGACACATATTATTCTGAATGAAGCAGAATTTATCATTGCATACATCGTAGGCGATACAGTGCGCTTTTGGAATTACAAAACCAATACGCTATTAAAGCAACAACTGGAATTTGGGAATGATATCAGCTTAGGTAAATGGAATAATAAAGTTTGGCTACTTAGTGGCAAAACGCTCTACAGGCTTGTATGGGACGGAAATAGCGCCACTGCGCAGGAAGTATATCAAAGCAATGCTGATGAAGTCATTGACCCCCTCAGTCGGCATAACTTTTCTAGTGATGGTAAATATGCTGTGTTAACCGAGCGCAAGGGAGAGGAGTTCGACACTGCACTCTATCAGCAGGATCGCGATAGACAGTTTGTTAAGCTGAGTGAGCTTACTTTTGGACCTGGTCGTCTCAGCCTTCACCCAACAAAACGGGAGCTGGCACACTTCAGCTATGACGATAATACTCTGCGAATATACAGCTTTTAACTAGGTTGTATCTCACTCGTATCATAATTGAGATGAGTGTATTGCGTCACCTTGTAGGCAAAGCTTTGGCCTTGTAATCGACAAAGACGCTCATATCATCAAAATTTGGGCTTTAGCGTTCAAACGTGTTCGTCACATGTGGTTAGGCTAAAGCCCAACCTACAGGGAGAGGTCACTCTGTAGGCAAGGCCCTCAGCCTTGTGATTGCGACCGACAAATACATTCCAGATTTCTGGGCTGAGAACACAAATGTGTTTGTCACATATGGTTAGGCTAAAGCCCAACCTACAGGGGAGGTCACTCTGTAGGCAAGGCCCTCAGCCTTGTGATTGCGACCGACAAATACATTCCAGATTCCTGGACTGAGAACACAAATGTGTTTCTCATATAACGGTTAGGCTGTAGGCAAGGCCTTCAGCCTTGCGATTGCGACCGACAAATACATTCCAGATTTCTGGGCTGAGAACACAAATATGTTTGTCACATAACGGTTAGGCTAAAGCCCAACCTACAAGGAGAGGTTACTCTGTAGGCAAGGCCTTCAGCCTTGTGATTGTGACCGACAAATACATTCCAGGTTTCTGGGCTGAGAACACAAATGTGTTTGTCACATATGGTTAGGCTAAAGTCCAACCTACAGGGGAGGTAGCTCTGTAGGCAAGGCTTCAGCCTTGCTACTCCAAAGGGCTAATTAAGTATCTGGGAAAGAGCCTTTATCCTAGTTTGGTTCATACGCGACTCACAATTATTTATAGCGGTCTCATACGCACTTGTGCCTTGCTCAATCTCGAATGCCTCAAGTTGACAACTTTGAGCCTTAAAATCGCTCCATGCCAATTGAGTTTTTTCTACTTGGTCGATTAATGTGTTATCTAATTCAGCCTCTGCAGCATAAGCCATCTGAATTTGCTCCCGTAAAAGCCTTAACTCGTTTGTTAGGCGGTGTTCAGACTCGTCTTTTTTCTGCGCTATGCATTGCTCTAGTTCAAGACTGTTGGTGGCATCTTCGCAAGGGTGGTTTTTATTATTGGGATTGGCGGCACAACTAAATGTAATCAGTGCCATGATAGCCAAGTATAATGCTTTCATTAGTTCACACCTCCGGTGGCTTTAGGTTTACGCTGTTCTAAATACTTCACACGATTTCTACCCGGTTCATAGAGCCTTAAAGTAGTGGAGTTGCGAATACAGTCGATGAGCTCATTAAAATCGTTATTCATCCCTGCTTTCATCGAGGGATCATAGTAAAGTCTTGGTATAAGAAGTTTACAAAGGCGTCTCTAATTAGAGGCTCTAAACGTTGCTCTCCGATCCTGAGAAACGTTCCGAAAAAGCTCAATTCAAAACACCTTTCGCAGGGCTAAAGCATTGCCTATTTATTTTCAGACTGAAGTCTGACCTACAGGTGAGTATCCCGCTTTAGAGCCCTGTGCCTTTTGATCGCTTCTCAACCACCGCAGCCGTCATCCTGGAAATACAACACAAATCGCCAGCGCTGTTGTAAATTTTTATCTCCCACACTGATGAGCGGCCGCCTAGGTGCACGGGCTTGGTCACGGCTTTAAGTGTGCCGGTGCGTGAGGCTTTGAGGTGATTGGCGTTGATCTCCTGGCCGACGCAGTAGTATTTGCGGGTATCGACCACAAAATTGGCGGCGTAGCTGGCCACGGTTTCGGCCAATGCCACGTAAACGCCGCCATGAACAATACCCATGGGGTTATATAATTCATTGCTGACAGGGAGGCAGGCGACCAGGTAATCGTCGCCTATCTCTGTGATCTCAATGCCGAGTTTAGTCATTAAGGTGCCTTTTTCACCTACACCTAAATCAAGCTTTTTACATAAGGCTAAATCAATCTCTTGGGCCCAAATACTCATCTGTACTCCTTAAACAGCAACGCGGGTAAAGGTTTTAATTCGGTGTTCAGTGGCTAATGTATCGACATAGTTGAGTACATGCTCTGGAAAGGTTAAGCCTTTGACCACAGTGAGGTTGCGCAGAAACGGAAATAACGCCACGTCGGCCCAAGTAATATGTTCTGGGGTTTGCAGCCATGTTAACTCACTCAATGCGTGCTCCATCGTGGCGATGTCGGCGTCGCTGTTGGCTAACACGCTATCGAAAGATTCGCCCAGGCGCTGCTCTTTCTTCTCGCGAAAATAGCTGATAGCGGTATCAATAGCGTATTCCGGCAGGGCCAGTTGCGGCCAACGCACAAAAGTCAGCCGTAAAAAGGTTTCAAGGTGCTTTTCAACCCACTGTTGGGCATGATTAAAGTGCTCTCCCTGTGACAGCTCCTTGTTAGCAATAGTGCAGAAATACTCGGCAATATCTAAGCTTTCGGCCATCGCGGTATCGTCATCTTTTACCAAAATAGGCACTATTTTTTTACCCACTAACTGGTTGGGCGTGGCCTCGTCATCGTTGAGTAGGAAGCGCACGTCCACCTCTAGCCCCAAGGCGCGTGCAACCAGTAATGACTTTATACAATAGGGGCAATGTTCAAATATAAACAGCTTCATAAAAAATACCTCAGAGCTTGCGAATTACTACCTTTTGGCCTTAGCTGTAACTAAACAATAGTTGCCGGACGAAAGCAAACTTTCGCCATTAGATCATCATGCAATATGAATCCGTTTACGAATTTTGGTTTACTCACAGCAGTCCACAGGATTGGTTTAAAAAAAGCGCCGACTTTGACGCCACAGTAAAAAAGCAATTTTTACCTACTTACGAGGCAGCGCGCCAAGGCGAGCTTTATTCTTGGCGAAAATCTGCTCGAGGCGCGTTATGTGAAATTATAGTGCTGGATCAGTTTCCTCGTAATATGTTCCGCGATACGGCCCAAGCGTTTGCAACCGATGCTCTGGCTTTATGTTTGGCGCAGAATGCGGTGGAGAAAAAGTTTGCTTTAGAGCTTGATGATACCGAGCGTAGTTTCTTATACATGCCCTATATGCACAGTGAGAGCCAGGCGATTCATGTGGTGGCCGAGCAGCTTTTTCGGCCCTTAAGTAATTATAAATATGAACTGGCTCACAAAGAAATCATTGACCGTTTTGGGCGTTATCCACATCGTAATGATATTCTCGGTCGGCAATCGAGCGACGCTGAACAGGCGTTTTTGAATCAGCCTGGTAGCCGCTTTTAGTTAAGGGCTTTGTGCCCAGCGCTTCGCTTGTTCACGTTGTTCATAACGAAAAGATTTAACTTCTGCATGAATAAAGTGTGCGCCAAGGTGCTGGGCAAAGTCACCAAGCAACGAATTGGTGGCAATGGCTACTTTATTCACCTTTTGATGATGGTCGCGCACAAATTGCAGATGAGAGAGTAACGCGGCAAATGAATCCCACCCCGGAAAGTGTTCAGTAACAATAATGAGAGCATGTAGCTTTGCATGCTGTTCAATATAAGGGTCGATAATACGCACTGCTGCTGCAAAGTCTTCTGCTGTCAGCTGGCCTTGTGGTTCGAGTAGGGCGGTATTGTGTGTTTCGTTTATAGTGATATTGAGCATATATCCTCGCCGACGAGTTCATTGGATGCTCTATCAATATAGAATATTTACTTACAAGCGGTTGGTTATTGGTGCAAGGTTGTAGGTAGTGCGCTGAGGTTTAAAGTTTCACCTACGCAGCTTTGCAGCAAACTCTGAACTTGGTCTTTTTCGTTTTGCGAGTAGCGAAGGTCATATTTGCTCATGATGTAATTAAAGCGCTGAATGTACTGACAGCGGTAATCTTGATGCGGCGGCAACCATTGCCAAGGGCCTTTTGCGCCTTTGCTACGATTTAGGCCATCATCAACAGCAAGCAAATTCTCCATATCGTTGGCAAATTGTGCCTTTTGCGAACGACTCCAAGTGGCAGCACCGTGTTCATAGGCAAATTTAAGCGGCACAATATGGTCTATATCTAAGTCATCGTCATTGCGTAGTATCTGCCCCGAATAAGGGTCATGCCACTGGCCGCTGGTCACGGTGCAGCGCGCTTGAGTGGTGTAGCTTACATCACTGTGTGATTGGGCAATCAGCACTTCAGCACGGGCGTCTTGGCAGTCGTGATCGGTGTCTAACCAATGTGGCCAGTTATCCCGATGATAACTATTTTCTGATGTTTGTTTAGTGTAGTTCTTTGGTAAACGTCCACCGTCTGCTAGACAGCTTTCTAAGTTCGCATAGGGGGTAAAAGATTGAGTGCGTTGATAATGAGCCGAATCTTCAGGGTGACAAAGGCCGCTGCGCGACATCTTGACCGTATCGGCTTTGCACGCACCTATCGTCAGTGCCGAAATAAGTAAAAGGAACGCTGAAAATACACCTTGGCGAGTCATCTAACTGCTTAATAACATGACTAAAACAGCGCTACTTTAAAGCATTGTCGCGCATTCGTCACCTATCACTTTATGAGTATGAGGTGAGGTTGCATATGAACAAAAGCGAAGTTGCATTAATTAAGGTTGCAACGGTCAGCAAATTCCCTGATTTTATTTGCGATTTTCATTTAACTGTATATACTCACAGTTAAATGTACTGTATGGAAACCCAGTTGTATGCGCCCATTAACTAAACGCCAATCGCAAATTCTTGAGCTGATTAAAGTCTTTATTAAAGATACCGGCATGCCGCCGACGCGTGCAGAAATTGCACAAACACTGGGGTTTCGCAGTGCTAACGCCGCAGAAGAACATCTTAAGGCGTTGGCTAAGAAAGGCGTAATCAAAATGAAGCCTGGCGCGAGTCGAGGTATTCAATTGGTCGAGGAAGAAGAACCCGAACAATTGGGCCTGCCTTTAATTGGCCGCGTTGCTGCGGGCGAGCCCATTCTTGCCCAACAGCATATAGAGAGTCACTGCCAGATAGACCCACTGCTGTTCAAGCCTGCTGCAGATTATTTGCTGCGCGTAAATGGCATGAGTATGAAAGATATCGGCATTATGGATGGCGACTTATTAGCGGTACATCGCACTCAGGTGGCTGAAAACGGCCAAGTGGTGGTCGCGCGGGTTGATGAAGATGTCACCGTGAAGCGTTTAGAAAAAGCTGGGCGTAAGGTTCTGCTGCATGCAGAGAATGAAGAATTCACACCCATTGAAGTCGATTTAGAGAACGAATCCTTTAATATTGAAGGCTTAGCTGTAGGTGTGATCCGAAACGCCGACTGGATGTAATTAAATTTACTTATTTTGCCTCTAATAGGTCTGTTATTAGGGGCTTTCCCCATGTTCCTTCCTTAGCCACAGTGCTTTCTAACAGCTTGAATATTCCTGTTAATTTATTAATAAAACGTAAACAAAAATAGTGTATTAACTTGCTATTAGCTCAATCTTTGACTAATTGGTTATATTACAGGCTTTGCTGGTCGGTTTTTCAACAGTTTATTTAGGGTCAAAGTTGTCGACTGGTAAAAGCATAATAATAACGAAGATTGGGTATTAAGCTGTAACCGCCTCTTCCTTGCATTGCGCAACAATAAGGAGATGGTACACATGAAGAAGCTGAGCTCCCTCATGTTGCTATGTCTGTTATTCCCTCAATTGGTGTCCGCGAATAGCAAGTACAACTTGCGCCAAGGGGTAACTGACATTAGCGAAAATGTTTACCAACTACACATGACCATATTTATTATATGCTGTGTGATTGGTGTGGTTGTTTTCGCGGTGATGTTTTGGGCGCTGCTCAAACACCGCAAGTCAAAAGGGGTCACCCCCGCTACCTTTCATGAAAGCACCAAAGTAGAAATACTTTGGACAGCGATTCCATTTGTTATTCTCATAGCTATGGCTGTTCCGGCCACCAAAACCCTGATTGCTATGGAGGATACAACAAAGGCCGATATCACCATTAAGGTGACTGGTTCACAATGGAAATGGCACTACGAGTATATGGGTCACGATGTGGGCTTCTACTCACTGCTGTCAACGCCTCAAGAGCAAATCAAAAATGCGCAAAATAAGGGCGACAATTACCTCCTCGAAGTAGATAAACCCTTGGTCATTCCCACTAATCAAAAAGTACGTTTTTTAATGACCTCAGATGACGTTATTCACTCTTGGTGGGTGCCCGATTTTGCAGTAAAGAAAGACGCTAACCCTGGGTTTATCAACGAAGCTTGGACACGCGTAAACGAACCGGGTACGTATCGCGGCCAGTGCGCCGAGTTATGCGGTAAAGACCACGGCTTTATGCCGGTGGTCGTAGAAGCAAAACCCCCTGAAGAGTTTGACGCTTGGCTGGCAGAGCAGAAACAAGCGAAGCAAGCTCAGGCGCAGGCCGATGCTGAGCTGCTAGAACAAATCCTCTCTGAAGATGAGCTAATGGCATCGGGCGAGCAAGTGTACATCACTCGCTGCGCAGCTTGTCATCAGCCTACGGGGCTCGGTTTACCTGGAGTCTTTCCCGCCATTAAAGGCAGTCCAATAGCCACCGGCGATATTAACGACCATATCGATATTGTGGTGCACGGTAAGCCAGGGACTGCGATGCAGGCATTTGTCGGTCAACTTACGCTTAAAGAGTTGGCTGCGGTGGTTACTTACCAACGCAATGCCTTTGGTAATGAAACCGGTGACATCGTTCAACCAAGCGTGATTCAGGCCTATATTGATGGGGAGGAACAATGAGTACAGCAGCTGCAACACATGAACATCACGGGCCTGCAACCGGAATTAAACGCTGGCTTTTTACTACTAACCACAAAGACATCGGCACCTTGTACTTATTATTTTCGTTGTTGATGTTTTTAACCGGTGGCGCCATGGCAATGGTGATCCGAGCCGAGCTATTCCAACCAGGACTTCAGCTGGTTGACCCTCATTTTTTCAACCAAATGACCACAGTACATGGTTTGATTATGGTCTTCGGCGCCGTGATGCCTGCCTTTACGGGCTTAGCTAACTGGATGATCCCCATGATGATTGGCGCGCCAGATATGGCTTTGCCGCGAATGAATAACTGGAGCTTTTGGATTCTGCCATTCGCTTTTGCCATCCTATTGCTGTCGCTGTTTATGGAAGGCGGCGGTCCGGCCTTTGGGTGGACCTTCTATGCGCCCTTATCGACCACCTACAGCAACGACAATACTGCCCTGTTTGTATTTGCCATTCACATTATGGGGATAAGCTCCATCATGGGGGCCATTAATGTCATTGTGACCATCGTTAATATGCGTGCTCCAGGGATGAAGTGGATGAAATTACCGCTATTTGTGTGGACCTGGTTGATCACTGCGTTTTTATTAATTGCAGTGATGCCGGTGTTGGCGGGTGCGGTGACCATGGTGCTCACTGATAAGTATTTTGGCACTGATTTCTTCAATGCCGCCGGTGGTGGCGACCCTGTGATGTTCCAGCATATCTTTTGGTTCTTTGGTCACCCGGAAGTGTACATTATGATTTTGCCAGCGTTTGGCATTATCTCCACCATAGTTCCTACCTTTTCACGCAAAAAACTGTTCGGTTATTCGTCCATGGTATATGCCACGGCCTCCATCGCCTTGCTGTCTTTTGTGGTGTGGGCCCACCATATGTTTACCACCGGTATGCCATTGGCCGGGGAATTGTTCTTTATGTACTCGACCATGTTGATATCGGTGCCAACGGGAGTAAAAGTATTTAACTGGGTAGCCACTATGTGGCGCGGTGCCATCAGCTTTGAAATACCAATGATGTTTGCTATCGCCTTTATTGTGTTGTTTACCCTCGGGGGCTTCTCAGGGTTGATGTTGGCAATTACCCCAGTGGATTTCCAGTACCATGACACCTACTTCGTGGTGGCGCACTTCCACTATGTTTTAGTGACAGGGGCGGTGTTCTCAATTATGGCCGCTGCTTATTACTGGCTGCCAAAATGGACTGGGCACATGTATAGCACCACGTTAGCGAAATGGCATTTCTGGCTGTCGTTAGTCAGCGTTAATGTGCTGTTCTTCCCCATGCATTTTGTAGGTTTGGCGGGTATGCCACGACGTATTCCAGACTATGCGCTGCAGTTTGCTGATTTTAACGCCATTATCAGTATTGGTGGTTTCGCCTTTGGACTCTCTCAACTGCTGTTTGTTGCCGTGGTGTTCAAGTGCATCAAGGCTGGAGAGCAAGCACCAGCGAAAGTGTGGGATGGCGCAGAAGGCTTGGAGTGGGAGGTAGCATCTCCGGCACCCTACCACACCTTTGAAACGCCACCTAAGGTACAGTAATGAACCACGCACCGTTATTAAAGAAACTAGTCATCAGCGTCATCGGCATGTTTGCGTTCGCCTTTGCCTTGGTGCCGCTTTACGACGTGTTCTGCGAAGTAACAGGGCTTAATGGTAAGCCCTCACTCGAACAGGCGCAGCAAAGCGAGCATGTGGATGACTCTCGCGAAGTGACGGTGAGCTTTACAACCCATGCGCAAAGTGGTGCCCCCTTTGAAGTGTTAGCGCAAAAGCAAGAAGTGGTGGTGAAACCCGGGGCGATGACAGTGGTGACATTCGCCGCAGCGAATACCAGTGGTGAGCCGCGAGTCATGCAGGCTATTCCATCTGTTTCTCCAGGGCTCGCAGCCAAGTATTTACACAAATTGGCGTGTTTTTGCTTTGACCAGCAGCCGCTACAAGCCAATGAACGGCTTGAATACCAATTGCGCTTTTATGTCGACCCTGCGTTGCCGCAGGAGTATGAGGAATTAACGCTGTCTTACACCCTCTTTGATATCAGCGCTAAGCGACAAGACTTACTCGCAGCGCAAGCGCGATAAACCGAGCGAGGTTAACGAAATGAGTAATCAATACGAAAAATATTATGTTCCGGAGCAAAGCCCCTGGCCGATAGTGGGGGCTGTTGCGTTGTTTTTTATCGCTGTGGGCGCGGGTCTTAGCGTTATGCAGTTAGAGCAAGGCGGTGGCTCTGGTACCTATTGGCTTATTGCTGGTATTGCGGTGCTGGTGTACATGCTGGTGGGGTGGTTTCGCAATGTGATTAATGAGTCACAAAGTGGCTTGTATTCGGCGCAAATGGATCGTTCTTTTAAACAAGGAATGAGCTGGTTCATTTTCTCAGAAGTCATGTTCTTTGGCGCTTTTTTTGGGGCGCTATTTTATGCCCGTATGTTGGCTGTACCTTGGCTTGGTGGTGAGGGTAATAACTTGATGACCAACGAAGTGTTATGGCCTGAATTTAGCGCCTCATGGCCGCTAGAGTTAACACCAGGCGGTGATACAACTCAGGCTATGGGATGGCAAGGTTTGCCGCTAATTAATACCATTATTTTGCTAGTTTCTTCGGTGACTTTACAGTTTGCGCATACTGCAATTGAGAAAGACAACCGTAAACAGCTTACGGTGTTTCTTGCTCTGACGGTGATACTCGGCGCGGTATTTCTGTTTCTTCAAGGTGAAGAATACATTCACGCATATCAGGATCTAGGCCTTAAGTTAGACTCGGGTATTTATGGCAATACCTTCTTCTTGCTCACAGGCTTCCATGGTATGCATGTCACCTTAGGAGCGATCATGCTTACCGTGGTACTCATTCGCGTAATCAAAGGGCACTTTAGCAGTGAAAAGCACTTCGCATTTCAGGCTGCGGCTTGGTATTGGCACTTTGTTGATGTGGTGTGGTTGTGTCTATTCGTATTTGTGTATGTGTTGTGATCGGAGAAGGGTTAAAGCGCAGCAAGCCAGCTTGCTGTGCGAGCAAAATAATAATCAGGACGATGGCGCACAAAGCAACACGTTTGCCTAAGTAGTGCGACATCGGCACCTTGGAGTCAGACTTCAGCATAGCCAACATGGCACGGAATAAGGTGTATATGACAAAAAGTAGCAGCGCAACAATAATAATTTTTATAAGCACAGTGCAGTTTTCCTTTAATTGGTGTGCGAGTGAATACTCATAAGCTTAGCGCATTTTTGTGGAGTAGCATTGTCGTGTTAGTAGTAAGTACTTGTGTAGGCTTGGGTTTCTGGCAGTTAGATCGTGCCGAGCAAAAGCAAGAGCGCGAGCAGCTATTGCAGCAATGGGCCAGTAAAGGGCGCATTCCTTTTACCCAAGCTCAGCGCCTGATCAATTCAGATGTTGATGCCACAGGTATGCAAACCGCAGTGTCTGGTCGTGTGCTACAGCACTACTGGTTGCTTGATAACCAGGTTTATCAAGGCCGGGTTGGCTACGACGTATTGGTGCTGGTTATGCCTCAAGGAGCTAGTCGGTGGCTACTGGTCAACCTTGGCTTCATTGTTGCGCCAACAACACGTGAGCAACTGCCTCAGTTGCAGCTACCGACACAGATAACGCTTGATGATGTGCTCATTAAAGAAGGCCCGTTAGGGTCAATTACCTTGGCGCAAAGCTCACCATCAATGGGTTGGCCTAAGCGTGTACAGCAAATCGATATAACACAAATCGCGAATCAAGCGAGAGTCCCCGTTTATAATTTTATGGCGTATGCGCAAACGCCTTCGCCGTTAGTTGCTACCGAGCCACATTACCAGCCTGTGACCATGCCTGCAGAAAAGCATATAGCCTATGCATGGCAGTGGTTTCTCATCGCCTTAGCGGCGTTATTGATTGCGCTTACCGCCTTTTGGCGTGCAAGGAGAGGGTATGACAAATCGTAAACCATTAGTGATTTTTATTGCTTGTTTCATTATTCCCGTTGTTGCGGCTATTGCCGTTCTTAAAAGTGGCTGGCTACCAGCAAGTACCAGTAATAACGGCACTTTAATGAGTGCGCAGGTGGAACTTGAACAGTGGGGCCAGTACCCCGTGTCGCCCTGGACTATCGCGCTAGTGAATCAAGCTGATTGTGACCCTTGCCAAGCCCAGTGGCAAGACATGCAGTCGCTCTATGTAGCGCTCGGGAAAAACCAAAGTAAGGTGCGCATGGCAGTATTAGGGGAGAGGCCACGCAGCGCCGAGGTACCCGAGGTGTTGCATGTGGATTCAGTGCCCAGTGCATTAAAAGCAGGTCATCTGTACTTGATAGATCGCCATGGTTTGGTGGTATTGGAATATGACTACGCTGAGCAGGAGCAGCAAAATCGACTTATCCATAAAGGGTTACTAAAAGACATTAAAAAACTACTTAACTATTCTCGCAGCAGCTAACGAGGCCAGTATGACAAAAAATTATAAAACTCTGGTGTTATGCACTGCCATTCTCGCAGTGTTGGTGGTGGGCTTGGGCGCTTATACACGTTTAAGTGATGCAGGGCTTGGGTGCCCGGACTGGCCCGGTTGTTATGGCTTTCTCACCGTACCCGATCAAGCCCATGAGATACAAAAAGTGCAGCAGCACTTTCCTGGTGCGCAGGTAGATCAAGGTAAAGCCCTCAAAGAGATGGTGCATCGCTATTTTGCCGGCGGCCTAGGCTTATTGATCCTAGCTTTAGCGGTGTATGCATTACGCCATGCAAAGTTGCCCCATGTCCCGTTGCGTTTACCAATGGTGTTGTTGTTATTGGTTATTTTCCAAGCCTTACTGGGCATGTGGACGGTGACCATGAATTTACAGCCTTTGGTAGTGATGGGGCATCTTCTTGGTGGCTTTTCCATTGCTAGCTTACTGTGGTTACTTTACCTGCGAACCCATTCTCAGCCCGTACTTGGTGGCGACCCCGGAGCGCGAGCAAGTCTAGGTTGGAGCCTGTCCGCGTTAGTTGTGGTGGTGATACAGATTGCCTTAGGGGGATGGCTCGCGGCAAATTATGCAGCCACACATTGTATTGGTTTCCCGATGTGTGCGGGCAGTGAGGCGTTCTCACTCAGTAGTGTTTTCCAGCTACCTACCGAGCACAGTAATTATGAATTTGGGGTGTTGTCGTTCGAATCGCGTATGTCTATTCATCTATTGCATCGCTTTGGCGCACTCATTACCGCCGTGGTGTTGCTCAGTGCCATGTGGCAGGTATTTCGCAGTGCGCAATCACAGATGATTAAACAGGCGTGTGGCTGGGTTGTGGCGGCCTTAGTGGCGCAAATAAGTTTAGGTATCGCGTTAGTACAGATGAGTATTCCGTTAAATGTGGCACTTGCCCATAACTTGATGGCGCTATTGCTATTACTGACCTTAGTGCGGTTGTGTTATCTACAAAAATCAAAAAGTTAATAAGGGAGCAGGCTATGAGCAAAGCGATTTATTGGCAGTACGGAGATAGTAAAGACACCACATGGCGTGATTATTTAGCCATGTGCAAAGCGAAGGTTGTGCTGATGTTGGTATTAACCGCTTGGGTTGGCGTAGCTTTAGCTCCCGACATGGGGCGCAGTTGGCTATTACAAGCTGTGAGCTTACTGGGTATTGGCTTATTATCAGCAGCCGCAGCGGTGATTAACCATATTGTGGACCGAGAAATTGATATGAAAATGGCTCGCACTCGCCATCGCCCGGTGGCCCGTGGCAGAGTGAGTGAGCGCAATGGCTTTATGTTTGCAGCACTGATTGGTGGGCTTGGGTTTGCAGCTTTGGTTAGCGCTGCTAACTGGCTGTGTGCCATTTTGACGCTGATGGCACTGGTGGGTTACGCAGTTGTATATACATTATTTCTAAAGCGGGCAACGCCTCAAAATATTGTTATCGGGGGGCTTGCAGGGGCGATGCCTCCTTTGCTTGGTTGGGTTAGTGAAACGGGGCAACTTGCTGCAGCACCATGGCTCTTGGTGATGATCATTTTTACTTGGACCCCTCCGCATTTTTGGGCTTTAGCTATTGCTAGAGAGGCAGATTATCGTCGAGCGAATGTGCCTATGCTACCTGTGACGCACGGTATCGATTTTTGTAAAACATGTGTATTGGCGTATACCGTGATTCTCGCCTTAGTGTGCGTCTTGCCCTATTTAATTGGTATGTCAGGGCTATTTTACTTGTTATCAGCAGTTATTCTTAATGGTGTGTTTATTGCCTACGCTTGGCGTTTAAAGCGCGAACAGGACCATCGCAGTGCAATGGCCGTTTTTAAGTTTTCAATTGTGCATTTAATGGTACTCTTTGTCGCATTATTCATAGATAAGTGGATGTTTTATGTGGCGTAAATTAGGCGCGGCCGCGCTATTTTCTGTTCTTCTACAAGGGTGTTCAAAGCCGACATTAGAGGTTGATGCGCTGGTGTATGAGCCAGCCAAAGTCGTGAAGCCATTTAAGCTGAAAAATCAACACGGCAACGATGTCGGCGTTGATGACTTAAAATCGCAGTGGGATTTGCTGTTTTTAGGTTACACCAGTTGCCCTGATGTGTGTCCCATGACCTTGGCAAAGCTCCGGCAGGTAGAAAAAAAGCTTGCCATAGAAGATATAAACGTTTGGTTTATATCAGTAGATCCTAATCGCGATACTGCACAAAAGCGTCTACAGTATATTAATTACTTTAATCCTAATTATCAGGCTGTGTCGGGACCGCACAAGGCGCTTTACCCCTTTGTCCAGAATTTAGGGCTAATTTATGCAGTGACTGAAGAGCAAACAGGAGACTATTTAGTGGACCACAGTGCCTCAGTGGCACTGGTCGATCCGCATGGGAAAATACGGGCTATCTTCAAACCTGAATTTAAAGCTGGCAGTGTACCAACCATTAATACAGACACCATGATCAAGGACCTTAAATCTATACTCAGCTACTACGGTGGCTGAGCCAGTATCAGCGTGTCCCCCTTCGGTTGTCTATACATAGGCAGCCAATTCACCTAACTCTCTATTTATTTAAAGATTTTTTTACAAAATTCGCTGGCAATCTAACTAACTAGGTCTAAGCTTTTGATATGAGAAATGTTAAATGCTCAAGCATAATTTATGTTTAGGTTGCCTAACGAATTAACCATTTCACAAGTTGAAAATTTACAGGCAGAGCTACTGAAGCAGCTCCAGCAGGGCAGTGATCTTTGTTTGGATATGAGCGATGTAACTCGCGCCGATACTGCCTGTATTCAGCTTTTGTGTGCGTTACAAAAAGCATTACAACTTGGCGATCACAGCATTACATGGGAAGGCTCGAGTGAAGCGCTCATAAACGCTTGTCAAAGCTTGGGTGTAGCCAATTATTTAGCGCTAAATGGAAACTAAATTAGGGGTGGGTATGACGAAGATTCTAGCCGTGGATGACTCAGCTTCAATGCGTCAAATGGTGAGCTTTACCTTGAAAAAGGCAGGTTATGAAGTCACTGAAGCGAAAGATGGCAGTGAAGCGTTAGCGATCGCCAAAAAGGATAAGTTCGATGCCGTGATTTCAGACGTCAATATGCCGGTTATGGATGGCATCACCTTGATTCGAGAGCTAAGAACCTTAGGTGATTACAAATTTACCCCTTTGCTTATGCTTACTACCGAATCCGGGCTAGACAAAAAGTCTGAGGGCAAGGCTGCGGGGGCCACCGGCTGGATAGTTAAACCCTTTAATCCAGACCAACTACTTGCAGTAATGAAAAAAGTAATTCGCTAAGGCTGCGCGGCTATGAGTATCGATCTCAGCCAATTTTTCGAAGTTTTCTTTGAGGAGAGTTTCGAGGGCCTTGATGCCATGGAGAGTGAGCTGTTAAATCTTACTCCAGGCGAAGCCGATAGCGAAACGCTCAATACCATCTTCCGCGCAGCCCACTCAATCAAAGGCGGCAGTGGTACTTTTGGGTTTACTTCAGTGTCCGATTTTACCCACGTTTTAGAAACCTTGCTGGACCAAATACGCCAAGGTCAGCGTCAACTTGAAGCACAGCACGTAAACCTGCTATTGCGTTCGGTCGACTGCTTGCGAGAGATGTTGCAGGCACTGCAAAGCGAACAAGAGCCAGAATTACACACTGCCAAGGAGCTACAGCAACAATTTGAGGAAATTCTTGGTCTAAGTGAAGGGGAAGTGGCTGCCAACGAAAATGAAGCGAGCGCTTCACCCTCGCAGCAAGCAGAAACTAACACCTATCAAATTTTATTTAAACCGCACCATCATTTATTCAAAACAGGCAATGAACCCCTGTTTATGCTCAGTGACTTGGGCGATCTCGGAGTCATTGAAGTTGAAGCTGATTTATCCGCCATCCCTGAAATTCAGAATCTACAGGGTGATGAATGCTTCATGTCTTGGAAAGTATTTTTGCAAACTGAAGCAACACAAGCGCAAATTAAGGAAGTGTTTGAGTGGGTAGAAGATGATGCTGATATCGATATTAGTCTGTGCGGAGGCTTGTTCTCAGAGCAAGAGCCACCCGCACCGGCTGAGCCACTGGAGCACGATGATGCTGCACAGCAATCGAGTGAAAACGAACCGGTGGCCCAAGCGACTCAAGCACCGGCAAGTAAAGGCAAAGCAAATAAAGCTAAATCTAATGAGTCGACTTCCATTCGTGTTGGCATAGATAAAATTGACTCGTTAATCAATATGGTGGGTGAGCTGGTTATTACGCAATCTATGCTCAGCCAACTGGGTGAGCAGGAAGTGACCGAAAATACCCTGGCTGCACTGCAGGAAGGACTTGCACAGTTAGCGCATAATACCCGCGATTTACAAGAAAATGTCATGCGTATTCGCATGCTGCCAATTAGTTTTGTATTCAGTCGATTCCCACGTTTAGTGCGAGATATATCGCAAAAACTCGGTAAGCAGGTGGAGTTAAAAATTCTTGGCGAGGGTACCGAGCTTGATAAAACCGTGATGGAGAAGATCTCTGATCCCATGGTGCATTTAGTGCGCAACTCGTTAGATCACGGCCTAGAGACACCAGAACAGCGTAAACAAAGTGGTAAACCTGAAATTGGCACAGTGACACTCAACGCCTTTCACCAAGGCGGCAATATTGTGATTGAAATAATGGACGATGGACGAGGCCTAAATACCGAAAAAATCAGAGAAAAAGCCATTGCTAATGGCCTAATCGATGGCAATGAAGAGCTTAGTGACGACGACATTAACGAGCTCATTTTCGAACCTGGGTTCTCCACAGCCGACGAAGTGAGTGACATCTCCGGGCGCGGTGTCGGCATGGACGTGGTGCGCCAGAACATTAGTTCCTTAAGCGGCTCTATCGAGGTGGTATCGACACCAGGTACGGGGTCCACTTTTACCATCCGTTTGCCACTAACGCTCGCTATTTTAGATGGTCAACTGGTCCGCATTGCCGAACATACTTATATTGTGCCGCTCATTACCATCGTTGAGTCATTACAAATTGATACCAATAAGGTCAGCCGGGTTGGCAAAAGCTTGGAGGTACTGCGGCTGCGTGATGAATACATTCCCATTTTACGGTTATACCAACTGTTCAATCATCATGATGCCATTACCGAACTTGATAAAGCTCTTCTGGTCGTGGTCGAGTGTGATAACCAAAAAGTGGGCCTGCTGGTGGACGACTTACTGGCGCAACAGCAAGTGGTAATAAAAAGTTTAGAGGCGAACTATCAGAAGGTTGATGGTGTTTCCGGTGCGACTATTCTCGGTGATGGGCGGGTATCGCTGATCGTTGATATTGCCGGGTTAACCAAAATGGCCGGTTTGAAAAAGCCAGGTGCACAAGAGGCACTCATTGATGCTGCAGCCCTGCATGAGGAGCAGGTATGAAAGTAGAAGGCATTAACGAACATATTATCTTGCAGAATAATCAGGGTCACATTCAGCAATACCTGACATTCATGATGGCTGACGAAGAGTACGGCATGGATATCCTGAGTGTACAAGAAATACGTGGTTGGGAGGAAATAACCGCGATTCCTAATGCCCCAGATTATATCAAAGGGGTCATTAACCTCAGAGGAACTATCGTACCGATCATTGACTTGCGTTTGCGCTTTGGGATTGAGCCACAGCCTTACGGGCCTCTGACGGTCGTCATCGTGGTTAAAGAGCAAGTAAGAGAGAAAACTAAGGTAATGGGCTTGGTGGTTGACGCTGTGTCCGATGTTTACGCAATTAATCAACAGGATGCGAAAGGGATCCCGGAGTTTAACGATTCAAGCGACAACGAATTGGTGGAGCGACTCGTTAATGTAGGGGAAACCATGGTCATTCTTCTGGATTTGCCAAAAATACTCGATTGTTAATGGCGAACAAGTACTAACAGGGTGGAAAAGCATGGGCTGGTTTACTAAGGAATCAAACACTTCAAATGAAGACACAATGCTATTAAAGGCATTAAACAGGTCTCAAGCAGTGATCGAATTCACCCCATCGGGGAATATCTTAACCGCTAATGATAACTTCCTGCGCGTGATGGGTTATAACCTTGAAGAAATCCAAGGCCAACATCACCGATTATTTGTCGACGCCAAGGAGGCTTCAAGCCCCGAATATAAACGTTTTTGGCAGCGTTTAAGCGCCGGCGAATATATTAGCGATGAGTTTCGGCGTGTAGACAAATCTGGAGAAGATATCTGGATCCAAGCATCGTATAACCCCGTCATGAATCAGCAGGGTGAGGTCGTTAAGGTGGTCAAGTTTGCCACCGATATTACTGAATCTAAGCTCAAGCGAGCCGAGCTAGAAGGGCGGGCAAAAGCGATATCACGGGTTCAAGCAGTGATAGAGTTCGAGTTAGATGGCACCATTATCACTGCCAATGATAACTTTTTATCAACCTTAGGCTACCGTTTGGAAGAGATTAAAGGCCAGCATCACCGCATGTTTGTCACCCCTGAGGAGGCGGCAAGCCCTGAGTATACTGTGTTTTGGCAGCGCTTAAGCCAAGGTGAGTATAATTCAGGACAATACAAACGTATTGGTAAGAATGGCGCAGAAATATGGATCCAAGCATCCTACAACCCTATTTTTGATATGAATGGTGACCCTGTAAAGGTAGTGAAATATGCCACTGATATCACCGAGCAGCGCCAACAACAACGACAAGCACGGGAGTCAGCGCGCCTAGCAAGTGCATTAAAGGTTTGCCAAGCCAATGTCATGATGGCTGACAACGACCTTAATATTGTGTTTGTTAACGAACAAGTCAAAGCCATGCTGCGCAATCGCGAAAAACAAATTCAATCAGCATTGCCTAACTTTAAAGTGGATGACTTGATAGGAACGTGCGTGGATGACTTCCATGCTAAACCGTCGCACCAGCGGGCAATGCTGGCAAAACTTGATGAACCCTACAACACTAACCTTAAACTTGCCGGGCTGACTTTCAACCTAATAGCAACGCCTTGGGTTGACGAAGATGGCAAGCGTCTAGGAACCATTGTTGAATGGCAGGATATGACCGAAGAGCTTGCTCGAGAGGAGAAACAAAAACAGGCAGCACGAGAGAACCTACGTGTACGCCGTGCCTTAGATAATGTCTCGACCAATACCATGATTGCCGACAATGACCATAACATCGTGTATTTGAACGAGGCGGTGGTCAACATGATGCGCAATGCTGAGCGAGACTTACGCAAAGACTTACCCAACTTCGACAGTAGCAACTTGCTTGGTCAAAACATTGATGTATTTCATAAAAACCCAGCGCATCAACGCTCAATGTTAGAGAAACTCGCTACCACCTACAGTACAGAGATTGTCGTCGGTGGGCGGACCTTCGGATTAGTTGCCAACCCAATATTAACCGAGGAAGGTGAGCGTGCGGGGACCGTAGTCGAGTGGAACGATCGCACCGCCGAGGTCTCTATTGAGAAAGAAATCAATGACTTAGTAGGCGCTGCTCGCAGAGGGGAGCTGAATGCTCGCGTGAGTTTAGATGGCAAAGATGACTTCTTCCTGCGTTTATCTAAAGGCCTTAACCAACTGGTAGAGGTGGTGGATGAAGCAGTGGATGAAACGGCCACTATGCTGGATTCATTAGCTCATGGTGATTTAACTAAGCGTATTGATAGTGACTTCCAGGGAGCCTTCGAAAAGCTCAAGCGTGATGCCAACAGTACCGCTGATAAGCTCACCGAGATGATTGAGAAGATCACCAGCTCAGCCAACTTGGTGGCCACTGGAGCGGAGGAAATCTCACAAGGTAACACCGACTTAAGCCAGCGTACCGAGGAACAAGCCTCATCGCTGGAAGAAACCGCATCGAGTATGGAAGAGATGACCAGCACGGTGAAGCAAAATGCCGATAATGCCAAGGTTGCCAGTGAGCTTGCAGAGAAAACATGCGACAAGGCCAAGCAAGGTGGCGACGTGGTTAATCGTGCTGTCTCAGGCATGGCAGAGATTAACGAAGCGAGTAAGAAAATTGCCGATATTATTGGTGTTATTGATGAGATTGCTTTTCAAACCAACCTGCTTGCACTTAATGCTGCCGTGGAAGCGGCCCGAGCTGGTGAGCAAGGTCGCGGCTTTGCGGTGGTTGCCGGTGAAGTGCGTAACTTAGCACAACGCTCAGCGGGTGCGGCAAAAGAAATTAAGGAGCTTATCCGTGACAGTGTCGGCAAGGTTGAGGATGGCACCGTACTAGTGAATGAATCAGGTGCAACGTTGCAAGACATTGTTGAGTCGGTGCAAAAAGTAACGCAAATGATCTCTGATATTTCAGAAGCCTCAATTGAGCAAAGTGCAGGTATTGAACAAGTAAATAAAGCCGTGGCGCAAATGGATGAGATGACTCAACAAAATGCAGCCTTGGTTGAACAAGCCTCTGCTGCTAGCGAATCGATGGCGGAGCAGGCCAATAGTATGCGCCAGCTACTGAGTTTTTTCTCCATCAATATGCAAGCAGCTCTTCCGGATATGAGTACGAGCCCGAGTAATGCTGTGAAACGTTTGAACGGAGCTAAAACGCAAGCAAATAAATCACCTGCCCCCTCAGGGAATAACTTTGTTGATGATGGAGACGAGTGGGAAGAATTTTAATAGCGTAGTGGCTACATGATGTGCCCAACTAAAGTGCGTATTGGCGAGGAGGCCCAGCAATGTCGGAGTTTATTTTTACAGATAAAGACTTTAAAAGTATTGCTGGGCAAGTTTATCAAGCGTGCGGCATCGTGCTCGGACCGCATAAACGAGAAATGGTGTATTCGCGGCTGGCAAAACGGTTGCGCCAATACGGGTTTACCAAATTCAAGCAATACCTAGCGTTTTTGGAGCAGCATCCCGAGCAGGAGCTGAGCCACTTTATTAACGCATTGACCACCAATCTAACGTCATTTTACCGTGAGAAGCACCACTTCGATTACCTAGAAAAGGAGCTGCTCCCGCGAGCGTTAAAAGAAAATACTCGCGATCATAAAATTCGTATCTGGTCGGCAGGGTGTTCCACAGGCGAAGAACCATACTCCATTGCGATGTCGGTTGCCAAAGTTTGTCCGCGTGTTGGCTGGGATATCAAGATTCTTGCGACCGATTTAGACTCCAATGTGTTGCACAGCGCACAACAGGGAGTGTACAACCAGCGACAGGTCACAGGGATCCCGGAGCCACTGTTGAAAACATGGTTTTTAAAAAGCCGCAGTGGCGAACAAATGAAAGTGAAGCAGGCACTACAGAAGTACATTACTTTTAAGCGCTTAAACTTACTCGAGCCTTGGCCTATGAAGGGGCAATTCGACGTTATTTTTTGCAGAAATGTAGTGATTTACTTCGACAAAGTGACCAAAGAGCACCTCTACAATTTATTTGCACAGCGGCTCAAACCCGGAGGGCACTTATTTTTAGGCCACTCCGAAACCATGGGTAAAGAGCAAACTCAGTTCAATAACCTAGGTCGTACTATGTATTCTAAGGTAGGTTCATGAACCCAGCATTCAAGCCAACCTTACGCGGGTTTGAGCAAATAAAACGGTTTTGGGACTCCGGCCGCAATAAAGTGATGGCTAAGGTGTTGCCCGGTGAGTTTTATGTCACCAAGCAAGATGAGTTGGTGTCAACGGTACTGGGATCATGTATTGCCGCGTGTATCTACGACCCGGTAATGGGGATCGGTGGTATGAATCATTTTATGTTACCCAGCTCTTTGCAACTGGAGCAAATAGATCCCGATAGCACCGACTGCCGCTATGGGAACTGGGCAATGGAATTTTTGATTAATGAAATTGTTAAAAATGGTGGATTGCGCAAGAACCTACAAGTGAAACTATTTGGTGGCGGCAAGATTATTCGCTCTATGACCGATGTCGGTATGGGCAATATCCGCTTTGCCAATGCATATCTAAAGGAGGAAGGGCTGAACTTGGTTGCACATGATGTAGGTGGCCCTTGGCCGAGAAAAGTGCTCTTTCACCCAGAATCAGGCGCAGTGAAGGTGAAAAAGCTGCGCACAATGCACAACGACACTATTCAGAAACGAGAACTGAAATACCTTCGCGATCTTGAGCAGACAGACAGCAATACCGATATTGAGCTGTTTTAGGAGTGACCATGATCCGTGTATTAATTATCGATGACTCAGCGCTAATCCAGTCACTATTAAAGGAAATTATTACTGACGCCCATGATATGGAGGTGGTGGGCTGTGCCAGCGATCCCTACCAGGCAAGGGAGATGATAAAACAGCTCAACCCTGATGTGCTCACTCTCGATATTGAAATGCCAAAAATGGATGGCATCAGCTTTTTAAAAAACCTCATGCGCTTGCGACCAATGCCGGTGGTGATGATTTCGACACTGACCCAGCAGGGCGCACCTATTACACTCGAAGCGTTGGAGTTGGGAGCTGTAGACTTTGTTGCTAAGCCCACCAATAATGTTCGCACCCAAATGCAAGCTTATGCAGGTTCAGTACAGCAAAAAGTGCGCACTGCGGCTAAGGCCAACATTCGTCGTCACTCCAGCAAAACACTTGCGCCGGTAACCGTTCAAAAAGACCAACAGTTTAAACTCAACCACCTCGTAGCCATAGGTGCATCTACCGGTGGTACCGAAGCTATTAAAGAAGTGATTACTCGCTTACCTGAAAACTTCCCTGCGGTGGTTATCACCCAACACATACCACCGGTATTCAGCCAGTCTTTTGCCATACGTATGAATAATGTTTGTGCGATGCAGGTGCATGAGGCAAGTGATGAGCAAGTCATTAAGGCGGGCAATATCTATATCGCGCCAGGTGGCGAGCACCTGATGGTGCAGCGTAAAGGCGGTAAACTGGTGTGTCGGTTGTCATCAAGCGAACCGGTTAATCGTCATCGTCCAGCGGTGGATGTGATGTTTTCGTCCATTGTTGAGCAACAACTAGCTAAGCACACCTGTGCACTATTACTAACGGGCATGGGGGCTGATGGTGCCAAGGGGCTGTTACAGTTAAAACAGGCAGGAGCAGTAACAGCGGCCCAGGATCAGGCAAGTTCAGTGGTTTGGGGCATGCCCAAGGCCGCCATTGACCTTGGGGCCGCACAGGTAACCTTGAGTTTAGCTAAATCTCCGCAATGGCTTATTGAACAGGCGAAGAAGTGATCACCCAAGGTTGTGAAAACCAAAAGTAGCGCCCGCTCGCTTGTTGTGAAGGCGCAGTGCAGTTGTAACGGGCACGCCCGTCTCCCAACTCTTGTTTAGCGGTGATTTTAACCTGCTTAGCAGAGAGCCAGTTGAGTTCGGCCCGACCTTGACCAGACACATAGCAAGCGAATTGATTTTGATGAAAGCCTTTTTCTTTGAACGAGATCGTCAGTTCAGGTTGGCGTTTTGTCGTGACTGTATCGTCATAGGTTAAGGTATCGATATGAAACGGCAGGGATGCCAGTTTAGTAGACAGGGTATCCAAGTCTGCATAAAAACCAGATGCGGGAAAACGTGGTAAACGCGTGAAGTCGTTGTCTGGGCCTACGGCCCCTGAATGTTGTCCTATGCCAACATAACCCATGTCTTGCACCAGTTTTTGTAAGGCTCGGTCAAATTCGCCATAAGGGTAAGCTAAATACTTTAAGCTGTAACCCAACTCTTCCTCTATACGTTTTTCTGAATACTGTAAATCCGCGCGGATACGCTCTTGCCATTGGGCGTCACTCTCGCCATCTAAGCGGTGGTGCAGATAGTCATGCTGAGCGCTATGATTAGCGATAAGGGCACCTTGCTGACTGAGTGTCTTGAGCTGCTCCCAGGTCATGACATGGCTGCGCTGCTCATCAATAAGTTTGGGGTTAACAAATATGGTATAGGGGTAGCCGAACTCGTTAAGAATAGGCGCTGCTTGCTCAATATTGTTGTCGTAACCATCATCAAAGGTAATGGCCACGGTTTTATCATTATAGCTTTCGCCCTGTTTGAGTCCTTCAATCAGAGTGTCTAACGCAATGACTTCAAAATCATTTTTTTTAAGGTACTGCATATGAGCACGAAATGTACTGGCATCAACACTGGTGACCTTAGGCAAGGTTTTACTTACGTGATGATACTGTAGAATAACGGCAGCTTGAGCCGATGCGCACGCCAGTGCAAAGAAAGAGAAAATTACTACATGGGACACTTTTTTAAACATAATACCCACCATAAAAGCTTATTGATGCTTGCTGGGCCTATGATTCTATCGAATATCACCGTGCCATTACTAGGCTTGGTTGATACGGCGGTCATAGGTCACCTCGGGAGTGCCCATTATTTAGCAGGTATAGCCCTAGGTGCAACGGTTATTTCCATGTTGTTTTGGCTGGCGGGCTTTTTGCGCATGAGTACCACCGGGCTTATTGCTACGGCTTATGGCGAACAGAACAAGCGCCAGCTTGTGGCCTCGCTACAGAAAAGTATCATGTTAGCGCTGCTGGTGGCGCTACTACTCATTGTTTGCCAGCATCCTTTAGCCTGGTTAATGGCACAACTCTCCGATGCCTCGGCGCAAACAATTGAGCAAGCCAATCATTACTTTTATATTCGTATTTACAGTGCCCCCGCAGCACTGAGTAACTTGGTGTTGTTGGGTTGGATGCTCGGTGTACAGTATGGTCGTGGCCCTTTCCTGCTGGTGTTATTAACCAATGTGGTCAATATAGCACTCGATCTTTACTTCGTATTGGGCCTCGAAATGGGAGTCAAAGGTGCGGCCTTAGCATCCGTGATGGCTGATTACTGTGCTCTCGGGTTTGCACTGTGGTTAGTGAGCCGTTTATTTAAACGCCATCAGTTGCAATGGCACTGGTATTTATCCCCTAAACTACTACAATTAGGCGCCTTGCTGCGTCTCAATGGCGATATTTTCTTTCGTTCGCTGATGCTGCAGCTGTGCTTTAGCTTTATGACTTTTTACGGGGCGCGTCTTGGTGATGTGGTGTTGGCGGCGAACGCGGTGTTAATGAATTTCTTACTGCTAATCAGTTTTGCTATGGATGGTATTGCTTATGCAGCGGAGGCCAAAGTGGGGCAGGCTAAAGGAGCCAAAGATGAGCAACGTGTGCGTATGTGGGTGCGTATCAGTATGCAATGGGGCTTAGTTTTTGCGTTGCTATATGCACTTATCTTCCTACTCGGTGGTGCGCAAATTATTCGTCTGCTGACCGATGTGCCCGCAGTTAACGACATGGCAATTACTTATTTACCTTGGCTTATCGCCATGCCACTTATCGCTATGGGCTGTTTTCTATTCGATGGTGTTTTTGTGGGGCTAATGCGGGCCAAGGATATGCGCAATACCATGATCTTCTCAGCAGCTGTGGGCTTCTTTGGTGTTTTTGCCCTGACTCAAGGTCTAGGTAATCACGCGCTGTGGGCGGCGATGACGGCCTTTATGGGCTTGCGCGGGATTACTTTGGCGCTACGTTATCATCGTCTGGCCAAGTCACATCAGTTGCTGATATAACCTGCGAAAAGCGATTAGCAAAAATTCCCAGATAGCCCCAAAAGGCAAAAAATAGGGCAACGGCGAGTAGAATAAGGCCAGGGACTTGTAACAGTGGTACATAAAAGTAGCCTGCCGCAATGAGGCCCATGGCGATGGCAAATAAGCCTAAACCGATAAAAAATCGCCTGAGGCTTAGCTTGGGCTCGCTGCCCAAGCTATATACTAGGCGTTTAAACTTAGTAGTATGAGTGTTCGCCACGGCTATGCTCGGTGATATCACGCACGCCAGAGATTTCGCTAAATTTAGCGACCATTTCCTTCTCGATACCCTCTTTGAGGGTCACATCAATCATTGAACAACCATTACAGCCGCCGCCGAATTGTAAAATGGCAATGCCATCAGCGGTAATTTCTACTAGCTGTACTTGACCGCCGTGATTCGCAAGCTGTGGGTTCACATCAGTTTGCAACATGTGCTCTACACGCTCCTCTAATGAGGCATCGTCAGACAACTTACGTGCTTTAGCATTAGGTGCTTTGAGAGTGAGTTGTGTGCCCATTTGGTCGGTAACAAAGTCGATTTCGGCATCTTCCAAAAAGGGTGCACTCTCACTGTCGACAACAGCATCGAAGCCATTGAAGTTCAGACGAATGTCACCTTCCTCAACGGCATCGGCAGGGCAGTAAGACACCCCGCACTCAGCTTGTGATGTGCCAGGATTGACAACAAATACACGGATGTTGGTGCCTTCGGCTTGCTCACTAAGCAATTTGGCAAAGTGGCTTTGAGCAGATTCTGAAATTGTGATCATAGTAACAACGCTATACTTGACTATTTTACTCGGTTACTGCGTATCATACTCTGCTCATCGCGTTGTCGCCAGTGTTGACCGTAAAAAGTTGGCTTAATTTTAATCGGGTGGTAGCGTGAGGACTATGGTCCTCTAACAGCAATAAATTCCATGCGTCGAATACTTTTTCTAGTGGTGCTTTTATTTGCATCTTCACTGAGTGCTAAGCCGCTCGACTACTACTTTAACAATGATATTCAGTTCGATCCTAATGTCCCTACACCTCAGTCGGTGCTCGGGTATGAAGTCGGTGAATGGCATGTACGCCACGATCAACTGGTTTACTATATGCGTGCTTTGGCCGATGCCAGCGAACGTGTCAATATTGAAACCATCGGTTACACCCATGAGCAGCGACCATTGCTGATGTTAACGTTTGCTGCACCACAACGCCTAGCCGATATCGAGCAAGTTCGCGCACAACACTTAGCGCGCTTAGAGGGTGAGCCAAGCACGAACGATGACCCAGCTGTGGTTTACATGGGTTATAGTGTTCATGGTAATGAATCTTCAGGCAGTAATGCGGCGTTATTAGTGGCGTATTACTTGGCCGCAGCACAAGATCAGCGTGTTGAGAAGCTACTCAATGACACTGTGGTGCTGTTGGACCCGTCGCTGAACCCAGATGGCTTGGCACGTTTTGCAAACTGGGCAAACTCAAACCGAGCCATGACACCCAGTGCCGACCCTCACACACGCGAACACGATGAAAACTGGCCGAGCAGTCGCACTAACCATTATTGGTTTGACTTAAATCGCGACTGGTTACTACTGCAACACCCTGAGTCTCGGGCACGTATTGCTCAGTTCCATAAGTGGCAGCCCAATGTGCTGACCGACTTTCATGAGATGGGGCCAAACAGCACTTATTTCTTTCAGCCAGGCATACCATCACGGAAAAACCCGCTAACACCCAATGGTAATGTTGATCTAACCAAAGCCATCGCGAAACATCATGCTCGCATCCTTGATAGTGAAGAGCGCTTATATTTTACTGAAGAAGCATTTGATGATTTTTATGTTGGTAAAGGTTCCACTTACCCAGATGTGAATGGCAGCATCGGTATTCTCTTTGAGCAGGCGAGTAGCCGAGGCCATGTCCAAGACACTGTTAATGGTCAAATGGACTTTGCTTTCACCATAAAAAACCAGCTCCTCACTAGCTTCTCTACTTTTGACGCGGTGCTTGAAAACCGTCAGCAGCTACTTGATTATCAGCAGGACTTTTACCAACAAGTAGGTAAGCTTGCAGATAAAGACAAGCTGAAAGGTTATGTGGTGAGTGCACCTAAGGATGCTACCCGTTTAGATTATTTCTTAGAGTTACTCGCGCAGCATCAAATTAAGGCTTATGCACTCGAAGAACAAACCACTGTTGATAAGCACACTTTTGCTGCGGCTAATAGCTACTTTGTGCCGCTGGCGCAACGCCAATACCGACTGATTAAGTCAATTTTCTCTGAGCAGCAAAGTTTTAACGACAATACCTTTTATGACGTATCTGCTTGGACACTTGCCCATGCCTTTAACCTTGAGTTTGCGCCATTAAGCAGTACTTGGGGGCTGGAGCTTGCAGAGCAGCCATGGCAGCAGGGTGCGCAGCCATCAGCGCAAGAACTAACAAGACACTACGCGTATGCCTTTGAGTGGTTCGACTATGATGCACCTAAATTATTAAGCTACTTGCTGCGTGAGGGAGTCAACGCTCGGGTTGCCTTAGCACCACTGAGTGCAAAAAGTGGTAACGCGACAAAACAGTTTGCGGCGGGATCTATTGTTATTCCAGCAGGCATACAACAACACGAACATTGGCTAGATATTTTAAATGAGGCGCAACAACGCTTTGCTATACCTATCGTTGCCTTGGATTCAGGATTAACCAGTAAAGGCGTTGATTTAGGTTCGCGGCAGCTTGCTCCTGTGCACTTACCAAAAGTCTTGCTGGTGGGCGGTAAGCAAACCAGCCAGTACGAGGTGGGCGAGCTGTGGTATTACTTAGATCGCCATGTGGGTATCACGCCAAGCATTATTGAGTTGGACAACCTAAGTGGTGTGAATCTAGATAATTACACCCACATCGTGCTCGCCAATGGTCGCTACTCGGCAATGAGTAAAGCGCAAAAAGTGGCACTACAAAAATGGGTTAAACGCGGTGGTGTTATCTGGGGCCAAAAAGGTGGAGCTAAGTTCTTGGTTGACCAACAAATACTAAAAGCCAGTTATGTATCGCGTAAAGATATGGCCGCAGTATTCGCAACCGAAGGTCTCAAATATGGTGACCAAGATATGCTTGCCGGTAAGCAGCGTATCGCCGGGGCTATTTTTAATACGGAAGTCGATTTAACGCACCCGCTGAGCTACTCGTTAACTCGTAAGCAGCTGCCAGTATTCAAAAACAGCACCTTTTTGCTGGAGCAATCCAGTGCTCCATTTGTTAACGTAGCGAAATACACCGAGAAGCCATTATTAGCTGGGTTTACCCATGATAATAACGTAACGCAAATCGCTAATGCAGGAGCCATTGTTGCGCACTCATATGGGCAAGGTACGGTGGTCGCGATGACAGACAATCCGGTTTTCCGAGGTTTCTGGTATGGCACTAGCCGTATCTTTAGTAATGCCTTATTCTTCGGTGAGCATATTCACGCTCGCGGTGAATAATCCAAAGAGCCGGCTTTAGCCGGCTCTTTTTACTTTGCGGTTAGGCACACAACCCAGGCCGATACCTCTTTTGCCCCAGCCTCTTTTAACTTACGAGCAGCATTGTCTACGGTAGCGCCTGTGGTCATGACATCATCAACGATGGCAATGTGCATACCCTGAACACGCATTCTAACGTTAAAGGCGTTAGCTAAGTTTTTGCGTCGCGAACGCGCTCCCAGCTTAGCTTGTTGCTTTGTGCTCAATGGTCTGGCAAGAGCATTGGCGACAAATAAACCTTGTGGCACCGCCTGCTGCCAAAGCAGCACACATTGATTGAAGCCGCGCCAAACAAGCCGGGGATGAGCTAAAGGGATAGGCACGATACTATCAGGCCATTGCCAATTATCAGCATGGCTAAGAGTATATAAATGCTGCTGTAAAAGCTGTGACACGGCGACCTGGTAGTGCAGCTGATGGGCGTACTTGTATTGCTTTAGCCAAGTACTCACGGGTGGCCGATACCACTGCAAAGCCACTAAGTGATCAACATAGCGCAATGGAAACAGTCGTTGAATATCGGCACGAACTAATAAGTCGGGCTCAGAGAAGGTGCTAAATGTCGCGCAACAGTGTTGACATAACTGTGCACCTATCGGCAGAGACTGTGAACAAAGCTTGCAGTACTGCGGAAATAGCCAACTGCGCAGGTGTGATAGAGCATCCATTGCATAACCTTTAAATCCCGTTATTATTGCTACATTGCATGCTTGGGCTCTCTGCCCAGGCAATCCGTTTTAATAGTGGGTGTGGTCGTTAGAAAATGCAAAAACAATTGGTGTTACTGCACGGTTGGGGAATGAATAATAAGGTATGGGAGCTTATTCGCCCAGAACTCAACTTTTTATTTGATGGCGAGGTACGTGCGTTGGACTTGCCAGGATATGGTGAGAGTCAGCAGTTACACACTTATGATTTACCGACCATGAGTGCGGTGCTTGCAGATCAACTGCAGGACAACAGCGTTATCGTGGGGTGGTCTTTAGGTGGGTTGGTGGCGCTTTACCTTGCCTATTTTTACCCGCATAAGGTCAGCAAAGTTATCCTTGTGGCATCCACTCCATTTTTTGCCCAACAAGCCGACTGGCCGGGTATAAAAGCACAGGTTCTAGAAGATTTTAGCTCGCAACTGCTGAACAACAGCGCAAAAACCATCGAACGCTTTTTGGCTATTCAAGCAATGGGTAGTGATACCGCCCGTGCCGATACAAAGCAATTAAAAGCGTTACTTAAGCAAGCACCACCGCCTCAGGCTGAGGCATTGCGCCAAGGCCTGGATATTTTACAACACCATGACTTACGCCACGAGTTTGCTCATATTAAGCAACCAGTGGGTGCTATTTTTGGTCGTTTGGATGCCTTGGTTCCCTACAAAACTATTGCACAAATGCAGGCGTTGCGTAGCGATTTAGATATCGCCGTGCTTGATAAGGCCTCTCATGCGCCTTTCATATCACATAAAGATGAATTTTTAGCTACTTTAAAATCAATGCTTTGACCTAAAACCAGCGAGACATAGCCGAAACACCTTTATTTCGTCTACTTTTTGCGCAATAATAACTATAAGTGTAATTGTAATGTAGGTGGGAAAGTTATGCCTGTAGGAGCTATTTTTAATGCTGGTGTAGAAGGCTTTAATCGCGCTCAACAAGATGTTGAGCAAGCGACCGCTAACATTAATCGCGCCACTATTGAGCGCCAAGACCAACAGCAAACTCAACAGGGTCGTCAACTTCAAGGTGCCAATGCTGATGAAGCGGTAACGGCTCCGGTGTCACAGGCTCCGCGCGTGGATGAGGAGCTGGTGAATCTTAAAGTAGCTGAATTCAACGCTAAAGCTAACACTGAGTCAATTCGTACTGCCGATGAAGTGTTAGGAACAATTATCGATATTCGTGCATAGACATGAACATAGTCACGCCAACGCCAACTATTAATTTTAATACCGCAAACGTTTACACCGAGAGTGTAAGGCGTGACAACCAGCTGCGCGAAGTGATCCCCGAGCCTAAGCAGCCAGCACAGAGTGCAACCGATAATAAAGCTGCATCAGACGCAGACAAGGCACGTAACCCCGGTCAGAGTAAAGACGCGCAAAGCAGCGAAAAAGAAACAGTTGCCCAGCAGAAAACGATTAACGAGCGCGACAGTGAGGGGTCTGAGGAGCAATCTAGCGAGCAGCAGCAACAGCAGCGCGAGCAGGAACAGCAACAAATCCAAGAGCTTGCAGAACGTGACCGTGAAGTTCGAACCCACGAACAAGCCCATGCATCGGTAGGAGGTCAATATGCCGGCTCACCGAGCTATGACTATCAACGTGGTCCAGATGGCAAAAATTACGCGGTGGGTGGGGAAGTACAAATAGATGTGGGTGAAGTACCGGGCGACCCACAAGCAACCATCGAGAAGATGCAGCAGGTACGCTCAGCGGCGTTGGCGCCAGCAGAGCCCTCCGGTGCTGATCGAGCCATAGCGAATGAAGCAACGCAAAAGCTGGCCCGGGCTCAGGCTGAGTTGGCTGGGCAACAGCTCAACACCTCTGAAGAGGACGAAACGCCAACACCGCCAGCATTCGCAACCAACGAGCCTACTCGTCGTTTTGAGCGTGACCAAGAGGTTGAGTCAAGAGCCCTGCGTATTGCCGATTTTTATCAGCAAGTCAGTGCGCCGCAAGAGCGCAAGCAATCGGCTTTTATGGCGCAGGTTTAGCGCTACTTTTCCCCTTACTCTTCACCCCTATACTAAACACATTTCCTATTTCTGCCTGAAATGGTTTATTTAAAAGCAACGGCACCATCATAGCGACTGCTGATGCGTTAGTGAGGGCAAAAAAAACGCAGCGGTTGCTGCGTTTTCTATCTTAAAAAAGCTTACTTCTTAAGTTTGGCAAAGGCCTCAGCGAATGCATTGCCCATAGCGGCGTTATTCGCTTCTTTAGGTTTGCGCGGTGCGCCTTTACCTTTGTTTGTAGCGCCTTGAGGCTTTCTCGTTTGTTTGCGCTCCGCTTTCGCCGCACCAGCAGCCGGTAGCTCATCGTTTAAGCGCATGGTGAAGCTGATGCGCTTACGCGACACATCCACTTCCATTACTTTTACTTTAACAATATCACCGGCTTTGACCACTTCGCGTGGATCGCTAATAAACTTGTCGGTTAACGCAGAAATATGAACTAAACCATCTTGATGGACGCCAACATCAACAAAGGCGCCAAAGTTGGCGACATTGGAAACGACTCCCTCAAGCACCATGCCCGGCTTTAAATCGGCTATGGTATCAACACCGGCTTTAAAGGCCGCAGTCTTAAACTCAGGGCGTGGGTCGCGGCCCGGTTTGTGTAGTTCTGCAATAATATCGGTGACCGTAGGCAGGCCAAACTTATCATCGATATATTCTTGTGGATTGACGTCCTTCAATGCTTCTGCATTGGCTATCAGGGCATCAATGGGCTTACCCGTTTTTGCGCAAATGGCCTTTACGACAGGGTAGGCTTCTGGGTGCACAGCTGAAGCGTCCAGAGCATCTTTACCACCGACAATACGCAAGAATCCGGCACTTTGTTCGAAGGCTTTAGGACCTAGGCGCTCTACTTTTTTCAGCTCAGAGCGACTTGCAAAGGCACCATGCTGATCACGGTATTGAACGATGTTCTGCGCCAAGGTTTTATTCAGTCCGGAAACTCTAGTTAATAGAGGCGCAGATGCGGTATTTACGTCAACACCCACGGCATTTACACAGTCTTCTACAACTGAAGTCAGGGTTTGCCCAAGCTGACTTTGTGATACATCGTGCTGGTATTGGCCAACACCGATAGATTTTGGTTCAATTTTTACCAGCTCTGCTAGCGGGTCTTGCAAGCGGCGGGCAATAGAAACCGCGCCACGTAATGAGACATCTAAATCCGGAAACTCTTGGGCTGCAAACTCAGACGCAGAATACACCGAGGCGCCCGCTTCACTGACCATCACTTTATTCAGTTTGAGCTCTGGTTGTGCCTTGATCAGTTCGGCGATGAGTTTATCGCTCTCGCGGCTGGCAGTGCCATTACCAATAGCAATTAACTCGACTTTATGTTGACGACACAGTTGCTCAATCGTGCGTAGCGATTTATCCCATTGATTTTGTGGGGCATGTGGGAAGATGGTGGCGGTCGCTAATACTTTGCCGGTACTATCGACAACGGCCATTTTACATCCGGTACGCAAGCCAGGATCAAGGCCTAAAGTGACTTTCGCACCTGCTGGCGCAGCCATTAATAAGTCTTTTAGGTTCTTGGCAAACACATCTATGGCACCGGTTTCTGCATGCTCACGCATCGCCGCTAAAAACTCATTCTCTAGATGCAGTGATAGCTTCACTTTCCATGTCCACTGCGCCACTTGGGCGAGCCAGGTACTGGCTGCTTTGCCTTCCAGCGGCAAATTGAAGTGCTCGGCTATCATCGACACACATAAAGCATGGCCATCAGCGCTCTCGGCGTCTGGGTTAATGCTCAGTGCCAGCACGCCCTCGTTGCGCGCACGAAGCATGGCTAAAGCGCGATGAGAGGGAACACTCGCCACGCCTTCACTGTGTTCAAAGTAATCTTGGTATTTAGTTCCTGACTGCTCTTGGCCAGCAATAACCTTACTTTCAATATGACCATGTTGCTTAATATGTGCACGCAACTTGGCAAGCAGCTTGGCATCTTCGGCAAAGCGCTCCATCAGAATAGCGCGGGCACCATCTAATGCTGCCTTATTATCTGCGACTCCTTTATCGGCATCGACATATTCTGAAGCTTGGCTTTGTGGGTCAAGATCAGGGTTCTCGAATAAGGCATCGGCCAAGGGCGCCAGACCCGCTTCGATAGCAATTTGCCCTTTTGTGCGGCGCTTGGGCTTGTAGGGAAGGTAGAGGTCTTCAAGCTCTGTTTTAGTCGTTGCTGCGGCGATGTCAGCTTGCAGTTCGCCAGTGAGCTTATCTTGCTCTGCAATGGTTTTAGTAATGAATTGACGGCGCTCTTCGAGCTCACGCAGGTAACCTAATCGCTGCTCTAGGGTGCGTAATTGAGTATCGTCTAATCCACCAGTAACTTCTTTTCGGTAACGCGCGATAAACGGTACTGTTGCCCCTTCATCAAGCAACTTGGTTGCTGCGATCACCTGTTGCTCTTGCGCTTGCAACTCTTGCGCAAGCAAAGTTGTGAGATTGCCCATTGAAAACCTTTACACTTGTCGCCCTAATACGGGCACATTAATCATAATTGCATTGGATAATATCACAGCCAACAGTGAACAGAAGGGCAAATTTCGCCGTCCCTGGCGAGGTGTTTCACTTTGCAAAACTTTGTTAATGCGGATGCTCGACGCTGGCTACAACCTCTTGAAAAGATTGTGCGACAGGAGTGATATCTAATGCGATACCTAACTTTCTGGCAATAGCACGGGCGCAGAAAACTCCAGTTACTTGCTCTTTGTCAGTCACTAATAAATAAAAACTGCCACGGTGTTCCATAGTGCTGAGTACATTACCCAAGGTGGTATTACGTGCGGCAAGCATACTGATACAGGGCAGGGTATGCAGCGAACGCATCATGTCATGAACCAGCAGCTCACTGGGGTTGATGCCCATTTGTGCGGCTTGGGTCGTGACTCGCGCGCTCTGTAATTCGACGCTAGAAGTAACGCCTAGCACGTTATTCTGTTCATCGACCACTAACAGTGCGTTGGTGGGAGTAGCGCTGGCAAGTTTTCGTGCAGCGTTCAAAGGGGTGTTAGCCAAAATGCGAACAGGCGCTTGGGCTGTAAAATCTTGCAGTAATGTCATGGCATTACTGTTGGTGTTTAACGCCTCTGGTACAACTTGGGGAGCAGTAAATTGGCTCGCACTTGTTACATAATGAGTACGTAAGGTTTTAAAATCAGTCATGATCTTCTCCAAATAATTGTTAATAAAAAACAGCTTATTTAAAGAAAATGGGAGGCGCTCGTTGTTGTGGGCGTAAGTTACATAGTGCACCTTTACCTAGCTCGGCGTGAGCCGCTCTAAGTGCTAAGGATTGGTATGTATTTGCTGAAAGTGAAGCAGCGGTAAAGTCAAAATCTTTCTCGCTGTCTTTATCTTGAGCTGGGCTTGAGGTAGCTTCTAACTCGAGGGCGACACTCGGCTGATCAGTAACGCTACAAAATTGCGTGTGAGCATTGGCAACTCCCCAGCTGTTAAGCACAAGTAGGCTGAGTACCAATAATATTATGTGTTTTACACTGTATTTGTGCATCACTATACTCGCCTAAAAATACCGCTACATTTAACTATGTAATGCAGACTGTGAATTAAAACTGAACAAAAAGCAATGAAAACGAAATTAATTACACGCCGTGGATACCAGCAGTTGCAACGAGAGTTAGACCGCTTATGGCGCACCGAGCGCCCAGAAGTAACGAAGAAAGTCGCTTGGGCGGCGAGCTTAGGTGATCGCTCGGAAAATGCCGATTATCAGTATAATAAAAAGCGTCTGAGGGAAATAGACAGGCGCGTGCGCTATTTGCGTAAGCGCTTAGAAGACCTTCAAGTTGTTGATTACAGCCCTCAGCAAGAAGGAAAAGTATTTTTTGGCGCCTATGTCGAAGTGGAAGATGAACAAGGCGAAGTGTTACGCTTTCAAATTGTCGGTCCAGATGAAATTTACGATAGCAAAACTGTCATCTCAATTGATGCACCAATGGCGCGAGCGTTGTTAAAAAAGCAGGTTGATGATGAGGCCTGGGTATCTACCCCTACAGGGCGCAAACTTTGGTACATCAATGACATTCACTATCGCAGTGACGATAGTTAGGCCGACAACAAATGTAACAATCTAATTGGTGTTGTACATTTCCCCTGCCCGCTATTTCGAATATAGTTAATGGAGGAAAAACAACGAAAAGAAAAATAATGGGACAGGAAACAACAAAAATCCTCGTTGTCGATGATGACATGCGCTTACGCAGCCTTTTGGAGCGCTATCTAGTTGAGCAAGGGTTTATCGTACGCAGCGCCGCCAATGCCGAACAAATGGATAAGCTTTTAGAACGAGAAAACTTTCATTTGATGGTTTTAGATTTAATGTTGCCCGGCGAAGATGGCCTTTCAATTTGTCGTCGTTTGCGACAAAAAGAAAATGAAATTCCTATCGTGATGTTGACCGCTAAGGGTGACGAGGTTGATCGTATTATTGGCCTCGAATTAGGTGCTGACGATTACATTCCTAAACCGTTTAACCCACGCGAACTATTGGCTCGAGTGAAGGCTATTTTGCGTCGTCGCGCTAAAGAAGTGCCGGGTGCGCCTTCATCAGAAGAAAACTTAGTTAAGTTTGGTGACTTTGCGCTAAATCTGGCAACGCGAGAAATGACTCAAGGGGATGAGGTTATTTCACTGACCAGTGGTGAGTTCGCGGTGCTGAAAGCCCTCGTTTCACACCCACGTGAACCACTGAGCCGCGATAAGCTTATGAACTTGGCCAGGGGCCGTGATTATAGCGCTTTGGAGCGCAGTATCGATGTGCAAGTATCACGTCTAAGACGGATGATTGAAGCCGATGCCGCGAACCCTCGTTATATCCAAACAGTATGGGGACTGGGCTATGTATTTGTGCCCGACGGCAACAAGTAAATGAGCTTATTTCCCAAAAGCGCATTTGGGCAAACGGTATTTTTAGTTGGTGCTTTGCTACTTATAAACCAAGTGGTGTCCTATGTTGCGGTGAGCTTCTATGTGGTCAAGCCGACCATCGAGCAAGTGAATATCATGCTCGCAAAGCAGGTGAAAACTGTATTCATTGGTGTCGATGATGGCGTCGAAGTCAGTGATGAAGTGTCGAAACGCTTCTTAGAAGAAACAGGAATCGAGTTACTCACCCAGCGCGAGGCTTACATTAACGGGCTAGGGCAAGCTCGTGAATATTCAATGCTCTCCAACATTATGTCGGAACAGCTTAATGGCTCGGCCCGTGTGCGTATTAGTCAAACTAATCCATTGGTGTATTGGATAGAACCGCCGCAGGCTCCAGGATACTGGGTGCGGGTGCCATTATCTGGCTTCACCGAAGCCAATATTGAGTTTTTAACCTTTTACCTAACCAGTATAGGCTTTCTCAGTGTGCTGGGAGGGTGGTTATTTGCGCGGCACCTAAACCGCCCACTCAAAGCACTCCAAGAAGCGGCGATGAAGGTGAGTAAAGGCGACTTTAGCACCGTTGTTGATGAGCAAGGTTCGACTGAAATGGTTGAGGTAACGCGAGCCTTCAATCAGATGTCGCGTAGCATTGCTGCGCTAGAGCAAGATCGGCGCTTGTTAATGGCTGGGGTATCACATGACTTGCGAACGCCGTTGACCCGTATTCGCCTAGCCACTGAAATGATGTCTGATGATGAGGACTATCTGCGCGAAGGTATTATTCACGATATAGAAGATATGAACGCAATCATTGATCAGTTCATTGAATATCTACGCCACCATGACAAAGGGGATAACCAACCTGAAGATCTCAACGCTTTGGTTGAAGAGGTGGTCCATGCTGAGCAACAGCATGGCCGAGATATCACACTCACTTTGAACCCCAGCCTTCCCAATGTGCCGATAAGTTGTGTGGCAATCAAGCGTGTACTCACCAATATGATAGAGAATGCCTTGCGCTATTCTGATGACAGCATAGAGGTGAATACTCACTTTTGTGCGCGCAAGAAATACGTCTGTGTCAGTGTGTTAGACAAAGGGCCTGGCATCCCTGAATCTGAGCTGGAGAAGGTGTTCGCGCCTTTTACCCAAGGTGATCAGGCACGAGGCAGTGAAGGCAGCGGTTTAGGGCTGGCGATTATTAAGCGTATCGTTACTATGCACAATGGCAAGGTTGAGCTCAAGAACCGTGAACAGGGCGGCTTGTGTGCAACTATATACTTACCAATAAAAACGCCAGCGTAATGCTGGCGTGGGATTGAATTCTCAGCGCAATGGCTAAGTATAAACAGCAGCCCTTAGCTTTGCGGGCCGGCTTGTTTAATCGCATCAGAAACATCGTATTTAGCGAAGTTCTGATTAAAGTCGTCTGCGAGTTTCTTCGCGTATTCGTTGTATTTGTCTTTATCAGCCCAGGTGTTGATAGGGTTCAGTACCTCAGTATCGACACCAGGTACAGCCACCGGCACGTCTAGGTTTAATACATCGATATGTTGGGTCTCTACATCGGCTAAGTTGCCTGACACAATCGCATCAACTACAGCACGCGTGGTTGGGATATCAAAACGCTTACCAATACCGTAAGGACCGCCTGTCCAACCAGTGTTAACCAAGTATACTTTAGCGCCGAACTCACGCACGCGCTTCATTAATAGTTCCGCATAAACACCCGCTGGGCGAGGGAAGAATGGCGCGCCGAAACAGGTTGAGAAAGTAGATTCAATATCAGACGTTGAGCCAATTTCTGTTGAGCCCACTTTAGCGGTGTAGCCGCTTAAAAAGTGGTATGCTGCAGCTTCTTCACTTAATACTGATACTGGTGGTAACACACCGCTCACATCACAGGTTAGAAACACTACGGCTTTTGGTTCGCCGGCGCGATTTTCTTCTTTGCGCTTGGCAATGTGCTCTAGTGGGTAAGCTGCACGGGTATTTTGCGTCAAGCTAGCATCGCTGTAATCAGGCGTACGGGTGTCGTCTAGTACCACGTTCTCTAAAATAGTACCAAAGCGAATAGCATCCCAAATAACCGGTTCGTTCTTTTGCGATAAGTCGATACATTTGGCGTAACAACCGCCTTCAATATTGAAGACGCTACCAGGAGCCCAACCGTGCTCATCATCGCCAATCAAGAAACGACTAGGGTCTGCAGACAGGGTGGTTTTACCCGTGCCTGAAAGGCCAAAGAACAAGGCGGTATCGCCATTCTCACCCACGTTTGCAGAGCAGTGCATAGGTAAAACACCTTTCCCTGGCAGTAAGAAGTTCTGTACTGAGAACATCGACTTCTTCATTTCACCAGCATAGTGCATACCAGCAAGTAACACTTTTCGCTCGGCAAAGTTAATGATCACAGTGCCATCACTATTAGTGCCATCGCGCTCTGGGTCGCATACGAATGAAGGTACATTCAAAATCTGCCATTGCGGTAAATTCGCAGCATTGAACTGCTTTGGCTCAATGAACATATTTTTCGCGAACACGTGGTGCCATGCAGTTTCTGTAGTGACAACAATAGGTAAATAATGCTCTGGATCGGCGCCTACTTCTAAGTGAGAGACAAAGTGATCGTTTTCAGCAACGTGGTTTTCCACACGTTCCCACAACGCATTAAATTTATCGGCATCGAATGGGCGGTTAACATTGCCCCACTGAATATCATTTTCAGTGCTTGCTTCTTTTACGATAAAGCGATCTTGAGGAGAGCGACCAGTGCGACGGCCTGTTTTAGCAACAAATGCACCGTTAGCGGCTAGAGTACCTTCGCCGCGACGAACTGCCTGCTCGATCAGTTCTGCGGTTGTAAGATCAACAAAACGAGTAGCGCTTGAAGTCATTTTTTTACCTAAAATTGTGAGAGGTTGAACGGGTTAATCTAAAGCTGTGTGAGAGTGCTTTATGGATTTTATAGTAACAGAAGGTTTGCTTGTATACGAGCGGTGAAAGCCCTAAAAATGGCGGTTTTATATGAAAAAACATGAATAATTTCAGTGATACCGGTGTCATAAAAAAGCAAAATTTAATGATACCGGTGTCATTATTTTGAACAAAAAAGCTCGAGTTTTTCGTACTCGAGCTTTTTAAATGAATGAATGCTTAATTAATTGAAGATTGCTTTAATTTGCTCTTCGTTAAAGCGGTATTCACTGAGGCAATAATGGCAGTTAATTACAATTTCGCCATTCGCCTGTACGTCGGCAAGTAATTCATCTTTGCCGACATTAACGAGTGCATCAATGGTTTTCTCGCGACTACAGGTACATTTAAACTGCACTGGCTGTGGCTCGAACAGTTTAGGGTTGTCTTCATGGTACAAGCGAGTCAATACGGTGTGTGCATCTAAATTTAATAACTCGTCTTCGGTTACCGTATCGCTGAGCGTCTCTAAATGACCAAAATCAGCAGTCGCCTTGTCTTGGTTGACGGGAAGCACTTGCAGGAAAAGGCCCGCTGCACGTTCTTGACCAGGGCTTATATCCGTGGCGAACCACATCCGTGTTTTTAGTTGCTCAGATTGAGCAAAATATTGTTCTACGCACTTAGCTAAGCTGTCATGCTCTAGCGGCACAATCCCTTGATAGCGTTCGCCTTTGACTGGGGTGATAGTAATAATCATATGACCCTTACCCATCAGCGCCAGTAACCCATCTCCTTTTACTTCACCTTGCATGCGAGCGACACCGCGTAGGTTTTGCTCATGATCGCCGTTGATGGCTGCAAACTTTACTGGTCCATCACCTTGGATTTGCACATTAATATGGCCTTGAAACTTGAGTGTCGCAGTCAACAACGAAGTGGTTACGAATAGCTCGCCCAAGAGCTTTTTTACGGCGTCAGGGTAGTCGCGGTCTTTGATCACTTGCGCGAAAGCATCGCTTACTTGAACGAGCTCACCACGAACATCGTGTTGCTCAAAAATATAACGGTGTAATAAATCGTTTTGCATGAGTTTCTCTATTTGGCTTTCATCTTAATCAGTTCACGGCGCTGCTTTTTGTCCGGTTTCTGATTAGGGTGTGGCGCAAAGAAGGCATTGTTTTTACGCGCAATGGCATTTTCTTCGCGTTTTAACTTACTTTGCTCGGTTTCTTCGTAGCAGGTCAGAGCAATGGGGGCACCCACACGCTTTTCAAGTAGTTTAAGCACTTTAATATGTTTTTCATCGAAGCCTTGAGCAAGGCGGATACTCGCTCCCACTTCGACCTGACGACTAGGCTTGCAACGTTGACCGTTATAGTGGACCTTGCCCCCTTGCACCATTTCTCGTGCTATGGCGCGAGTTTTGTAGAGGCGCACGGCCCATAACCATTTGTCTAAGCGCACAGATTCGCTGTGTTCGTTCGCTGCTGACTTGCTCACTTTACCTCGGTAGTATTTTCTCTAAGTTAAGGGCGAAATTTAGCACAACACAACGACCAAAAAAAGCACAGAACGCTGTCATATTGCTGTCTTGCGCGGAGGTTATACTAGGCTACATGTTTTTACATTAATGCTACATGGTGTGCTTGTTGTCACTCAGTGATAGATGTACTATGTGACGTTAACGACTACAATAATAATAGTATAGAGTTTTGGATTCAGCCCAACTACAACAATGGCTTAAGCAGCTCCCACAGAAAAAAATCGTGGCCACTATCGTGCTGGTTGCGGTGTTGTATTGTGGTTATCTAGCCGCTGGGTTGCTTTGGCTGGTATGGCCACAACCGCAAGCAAGCACGGTGATGCCACCTGTGAGCCAAGCAAACAAAGGTGCAGAGCGAGCAAATATTGCCGCCATCCGTTCAGTTAATTTGTTCGGTGATGCCGCCGCTGTCGAGCAAGCTGAACCTAAACAGGAAGTTATCAGCGACGCCCCTGAAACACGTCTAAGCATAAACCTAACCGGCGTGGTAGCAGCTACCAACGACAAAACCGCCGGGCTCGCCATTATTGAATCCCAAGGGCGCCAAGAGACCTACGGTATTGATGATGTTATCAAAGGAACACGCGCTAAACTGGCAAAAGTACTTCCTGACCGAGCTATTTTGGATGTCGGTGGGCGCTTTGAAACACTGATGCTTGACGGCTTGAGCTTCACTAAAACCGTATCTATGCCTGTGCCAGCAAGTCGGCCACAAGCTGATAACGCTCCCAAAGCGAGTGCCGGTAAGGCGAAAACCATCAATGCCACAGCCAGTGCCGAGGCCAAGCAAGCTCTACAGCAAACACGCAAACAAATTCTTGCCGACCCAGGAAAGTTATCGGAGTATCTACGTATCACTCCGGCACGTAACCAAGGTCGTCTACAAGGGTATAAATTAAGCCCTGGAAAAGATCCGGCCCTATTTAAACAAATGGGCCTTGAAAATAATGACATCGCCATTGCTATAAATGGTTATCAGCTAACCGATATGAAACAAGCCATGGCAGCATTGCAAGAGCTGCGCAATAGCACCGACGCATCTATTACCGTGAACCGCAACGGGCAACTGTTCGATGTGCAATTTAGCCTGCAATAATCACACGTTTGGAGTAAGAACAATGGGCGCGAAATTTCGCACAAAAATAATAAAAGGGCTTGCCAAGTATGGCGCGCTACTTTTCGCCGCTGGGGTAAGTTTAAATCTATACGCAGTCGAATATGCGGCAAACTTTAAGGGCACAGATATCAACGAGTTTATCAATATCGTTGGTAAAAACCTTAACAAGACGGTGATCATTGACCCCAATGTACGTGGCAAAATTAATGTGCGTAGCTACGAGCTCATGGATGAACAGCTGTACTATCAATTCTTCCTCAACGTTCTCGAAGTACATGGCTATGCTGCTGTCGAAATGCCAAGTGGTATTATTAAAGTAGAGAAAAGCTCAGACGCGAAAAAGTCTAATGTGCCAGTCATCGGTGAAGATGACGGCATGGGCGGTGATATGCTGGTAACTCGGGTTGTGCGAGTGAAAAATGTAACCGTCCAAGAGTTGGGTCCACTGATCCGTCAGTTTAGTGACCAAAAAGATGGCGGCCATGTTACCAACTTTAACCCTTCTAACGTCATGATGCTGACCGGTCATGCCGAGTCGGTAAACCGCCTAGTGGAAATTATTCGCTTGGTTGACCAAGCCGGTGATAAACGTGTTGATATTGTGCGTCTGAAACATGCCACGGCCTCTGATGTGGTGTCTGTTGTCGATAATATTTTTAAAGACAATGGCAAAGGCAGCGTCCCCGACTTTTTGATCCCTCGGGTCGTTGCAGATGAGCGTACCAACAGTGTGATTGTCAGTGGTGAAGGGCAGGCTCGCACGCGCGCCATTGAATTAGTCAAGCGCTTAGATAACGAGCTAGAGACAACCGGGAATACCAAAGTATTTTACCTTAATTACGCTAAATCAGATGAGCTGGTTAAGGTATTACAGGGGGTTAGTAAGTCTTTAAAAGAAGAGCAGCAAGGCAATGGTAATGCTGCGCGTACCACACGTCGCGGCAGTGATGACATCAGCATTGAAGCGCACGAAGCGTCAAACTCATTGGTGATTACCGCCCAACCCGACATGATGCGCTCACTTGAAAAAGTGATTGAACGACTAGATATTCGCCGTGCGCAAGTCTTGGTAGAAGCCATTATTGTTGAGGTTTCTGAAGGCGATGGCGTTAACTTTGGTTTGCAGTGGATCTCCGAACAAGGAGGCATGTTGCAGTTTAACAACGGCACCACGGTGCCCGTTGGCTCACTGGCAGTGGCAGCAGAGCAAGCTCGTGATAAAACCATTACTGACAATGTTGTTGGCTCAGAAAGTGGTGTGGTAACTCCGATTAGCCGTACCGAAGAAGGCGACCTTGGTCCTCTCGCTAGTTTACTAGGTGGAATCAATGGCTTAGCCATGGGTATCGTTAAGAATGACTGGGGCGCGATAGTCCAAGCCGTTTCTAACGACACGAATTCGAATATCTTGGCGACTCCTTCGATTACTACGATGGATAATGAAGAAGCGTCGATGATTGTTGGTCAAGAAGTACCCATTATTACCGGCTCGTCGACCGGCAGTAACAATGAAAATCCATTCCAGACTGTTGATCGTCAGGAAGTGGGTGTGAAGCTTAAAGTAACACCGCAAATAAACGATGGCTCGGCAGTGCAGCTAACCATTGAACAAGAAGTATCGAATGTCGCGGGTTCAACGGCGGTGGATATTTCCATTAACAAACGTGCCATTACCACCACAGTGCTAGCCGACGATGGTGGTATGGTTGTGCTCGGCGGCCTTATCGACGAAGACGTCCAAGAAAGTGTCTCTAAAGTACCGTTACTTGGTGATATTCCTGTGCTCGGCCACTTATTTAAATCCACCAGTACGTCAAAGCGTAAACGCAATCTTATCGTCTTTATTCGCCCCACAATTTTACGCGATATTGAGAGCATGAACCGTCTGAGCCACAGTAAATATAAATTTATCCGTGGTGAGCAGCTCAAACAAAGCGATGACGGTATCGACTTGATGCCAACCGAGCAAGTGCCATTACTCCCTGAGTGGAATGACGCGCTTGTATTGCCACCTACCTATGAAGAGTATCTGAAAGAGCAAAATAAGGCTGAGCGAGACAATGACTGAGCAAATCGCCGCCCAAAGCAGCGCCGAGGTGCCCGTCACTGACGAAGCGCTGATGGAGGTATCTGAAACCGTTGCCACAGCGCCACTGCGACTGCCATTTGCCTTTGCGCGCCGCTTTCAAGTGCTATTGGTAGAGCATGATGAGACGTTACTGCTTTACCATAGCCATGATTTAGAGCCTCAGGTTATGTTGGAGGTGCGCCGCTTCGCAGGCCGAGGGTTTAGCGTAGAGCGGTTGCCGGAAGACAAATTCGAACTCGTCCTTGAGGCGGCCTATCAACGCGATAGTTCGGAAACCCAGCAGCTAATGGAAGATATCGGCAATGAGGCCGATTTATTCTCTCTCGCTGAGGAGCTGCCGCAAACCGAAGACTTGCTCGCTGCTGACGATGATGCGCCGATTATCAAGCTGATTAACGCCATGTTGGGCGAGGCTATCAAAGAGGGCGCATCGGATATCCATATCGAAACCTTCGAGCAAGAGCTTGTGATTCGTTTTCGCGTCGATGGCGTGCTCAAAGAAGTGCTCAAGCCTAATCGCAAGCTAGCTTCGCTGCTCGTGTCGCGTATTAAAGTTATGGCTAAACTGGATATTGCTGAAAAGCGTGTTCCTCAAGATGGTCGTATCAGCCTACGCATTGCTGGGCGCGCGGTTGACGTGCGGGTGTCAACAATGCCATCAAGTTTTGGTGAGCGGGTGGTGCTGCGTCTACTTGATAAAAACAATGCCCGCCTTGATTTACAAGACCTGGGAATGACGCGACGCAACCAAGAACTGTTTGCGGAGCTCATTCGTAAACCCCATGGCATTATTCTCGTAACCGGCCCAACAGGTTCGGGTAAAAGTACCACCCTGTATGCCGGAATGACGGCTATTAATAGCCGAGATCGCAATATCCTCACCGTTGAAGACCCTGTTGAGTACGAGATCCCCGGTATCGGCCAAACTCAGGTCAATCCGAAAGTGGATATGACGTTTGCGCGTGGTCTGCGAGCTATTTTGCGTCAAGATCCAGATGTGGTGATGGTAGGTGAAATTCGTGATTTAGAAACCGCGCAAATTGGTGTTCAGGCGTCACTGACCGGCCACTTGGTACTGTCAACTTTGCACACCAACACCGCAGCCGGGGCGATCACCCGTATGGAAGATATGGGGGTAGAACCTTTCTTATTGTCCTCGTCGCTGTTAGGAGTCTTGTCTCAACGTTTAGTGCGCACCTTGTGTAATAATTGCAAGCAGGCCCATGAAGCTGATGAAAGTGAATGCCAGCTATTGGGTGTGCCCGCTGAAAACCCACCCACTATCTATCGCGCCCAAGGCTGTGAAGAATGTAACTATAACGGTTATAAAGGGCGTACCGGTATTCATGAGTTATTAGTGGTGGACGACCATATTCGTGAGCTGATTCATAACGGCCATGGTGAGCAAATGGTTGAGAAATATGTGCGTCAGCACAGCCCAAGTATTCGCCAAGATGGCTGCTCTAGAGTTCTTGCTGGGAAAACGACTTTGGAAGAAGTGTTACGGGTTACCCGTGAGGAGCAATAGTGGCAGCATTTGAATATCGCGCGTTAGATGGGCGAGGCAAAGAAAAAAAAGGGCTTTTAGAGGCCGATACGGCAAAGCAAATACGTCAGCAATTGCGTGACAAAGGACTGATGCCTGTTGCCGTGGAATTAGCTGCTTCTCAAGAAAAGGCCAATGCTGCCAATAAAGGCTTATTAGGCAACGTATTTAAAGCGAAAATATCGACATCAGATCTTGCCCTTATTACCCGTCAGCTTGCCACCCTTATTCAATCCGCTTTGCCAGTTGAAGCTGCGGTCATGGCCGTGGCCGAGCAATGCGAGAAGCCGCGCTTGAAGAAAATGTTGATGGCGGTACGCTCGAAAGTGGTTGAGGGTTACACCCTAGCCGATGGCCTCGCGGAGTTTCCTCACGTGTTTGATAATCTGTATCGGGCGATGGTCTCAGCAGGTGAAAAATCAGGGCATCTAGACCAGGTTTTAAACCGCTTAGCTGATTACACCGAGCAACGTCAACACATGCGCTCACAGATTACCCAGGCCATGGTATACCCTATCATTTTGGTGATTTTTGCCGTGGCCATTGTTTCTATTCTTCTTGGAACTGTGGTGCCTAAAATATTGAAAACATTTGAAAAGTCAAAGCAAGCATTACCTTGGACCACCGAGTGGGTGATGGCTGCCAGCCACTTCGTGCAAAACTATTGGTTTGTGTGCATCGCAGTATTTGTGTTGCTCACAGTCGGTATTAAGCAAGCGCTGAAAAAGCCCAATATTCGCTTTTGGTATGACAGCAAGCTGCTGACCTTACCCGGTATCGGCAAAGTGAGTCGGGGCTTAAATACTGCGCGTTTTGCTCGTACCCTAAGCATTCTTTCTTCCAGTGCTGTGCCGCTGCTTGAGGGTATGAAAATTTCAGGTCATGTGCTTGCCAACGAGAAGATTAAAGCGGCCGTTGCCGAGGCGGCTACTCGAGTCAGTGAAGGGGCTAGCCTTAGAGCGGCGCTTGAGCAAACTAAGCTTTTCCCGCCGATGATGCTACATATGATAGCCAGTGGTGAGAAGTCAGGCGAGTTAGAGCAAATGTTAGAGCGCGCCGCCGACAACCAAGATCGTGAGTTTGAGACCATGGTCAATGTGTCACTTAAACTTTTGGAACCCGCGATGATAGCAACCATGGCTATTATCGTGTTATTTATCGTAATGGCCATATTGCAACCGATTATGGCGATGAACAAGGCCATTGGCTTATAAGCTAAGGCGCAGATGGATTTAAGCAATTAGAGGTAATGACAGTGAGAAAGCAATCTGGTTTTTCATTATTAGAAGTGATGGTAGTTCTGGTCATTATTGGCATGATCATGTCAATTGTGGCACCCAACATTATGGGGCAACAGGAAGAGGCCGCATTAGACAAAGCAAAGCTAGATATTCAACAGCTTGAAGATGCATTGAGCCTGTATAAATTAAAAAATAAGACCTACCCAACCACGGAGCAAGGTCTTGAAGCTTTGGTGACTAAAACAAGTATTGAACCGGTGCCAAAACGTTTCCCTGATGGTGGTTTCATAGAGAACTTACCAGAAGATCCATGGGGTAATCCGTACCAGCTTATTTACCCAGGAGAAGTCGGTAAGATTGACGTATTTTCAATGGGTCCGGACGGTGAAGCGGGTACTGAGGACGATATCGGTAACTGGGACGAAGAAGAGCGTTAATTTGTATGGCAGTTGCTCGTCATCGTGGCTTTAGTTTAATCGAGATTTTAGTGGTTTTAGCGATCATCGCTTTTACCGCTAACCTCGTGGTATACAGCATCGATGACTCACATGAGGATGAGCTCGAGCAACACGCTCTCGCGCTGCAAACCAGTATTAATTATGCCTCTGAGTACGCCATTTTAAATCAGCGTCAATTAGGGTTGTATGTTGCCGATAATGGCTATGAGTTTTTAACCTATGCTGAGCAGGAATGGCGGCCATTGGAAGATGCCGAAGGGATACTGAAAGGCAAGCAATTCGAACCGCCTTTTGAGTTGACCTTGAATCAAGAAGATTTGCCATGGGCGCAAGATAGCCTGCTCGATGCCGTCGACTGGCAGCAGCTTTTAGGGGTCGATGAAGAGGACTTCCTTGAGCTGGAAAAAATGAAAATCCCGCAAGTGATGATCCTTTCCTCTGGAGAGGTCAGCCCGTTTGAGCTGGCGTTGGCCGTGGATAGCCGTGAAGAAGAGCTTATGCCCTACACTATTACCGGTGAGTTTATGGCTCCTGTTGCACTTGATAGAGAGCAGTGGCCATGAATCGAGGCAGAGGTTGGCGGTATCAGGGCTTTACGTTGTTGGAAGTTATGGTGGCCTTAAGTATATGCGCCATGGCTGGCATCGCGGCGATGCAAATCAGCGGCGAGCATATTAATCACTTAAGTACCATCGAAGAGCAAACCTATGCGTCTTGGGTGGCAGAAAACCAGTTAGTTGAAATTCGTGCTCAAGGTGACAAGTGGGCTGCTAAAAATAACCATAAAGGCAAAGTCGAGTTGGCTGGACAAACCTGGTATTGGCAGCAAAAAGTCACGCGCACGGCGGATAGTAGCTTTGTAAAAGTGGATATCGAGGTGTACACCGATGAGCAATACGAGCAGTTTGCTTACACCCTGTCCACCTATATCGATAAAGAGGCCAAAAGCAATGGCCGGCGCTAATGGCTGTCACAATGCGGGCGAAGGCGGTTTTACCTTAGTCGAGGTGTTGGTCGCGTTGGCTGTGATGGTGTTTATTATCGGCGCAACCCATCAGATTTTGGATGTAACCACACGCACCAAGGAAGCGTCAGAGCAAACCTTGGATGAGCTCTCACGGCTACAAAACGTATTTCGTATGCTAGAGCAAGACTTTAGCCAGATCACTAAACGCAAAGTGCGCAACGAGGCGGGTGATACGCAAGAGCAATTCCTGATGCACGAACGTTATTTATTCGATAGCGAGTTTGATGGTATCGGCTTTGTACGCAGCGGCTGGACGAACCCCGGCTACCTATTGCCGCGTAGTGAATTGCAAGCTGTGGCATACCGGGTACAAGAGGAGCGGCTAGAGCGGCTATATCGACTCTATGTCGATCAGTTAGATAGTACAGAGCCACGTGTGCAAGTGCTGTTGGAGGGAGTGCAAGAGCTCACTTTTGAATTTTATGACAGTAAAGGAGAGCAGCCATGGCAACCACAGTGGCAACAAGAGGGATTACCCAAAGCGGTATCTATTGAGCTGACGCTAAAAGACCGGGAGCCAATTAAACGTTTGTTTTTACTTGCAGGGCAAGGCAAGGAGGCAAAAAGTGGCGAAAAGTAAACAGTCAGCTCGTGGTGCAGCGCTGGTTATCGTGTTGTTTATTGTCGCCTTGGCGACGACTATAGCGGCGCAAATGAGCATCAATTTAATGGTGCAAGTGCAAAAGTCTACGAATTTAGACGATTTCCGCCAGGCGAAATGGTATGCCTATGCAGCGGAAGCGCTGGCACAAAAAGTGTTGCGGGAAAGTATTGAAAAAGAGCCCGATAAAATGCATTTACAACAACCTTGGGCACTCGCCGCTGACACTCCTTATCCGGTGGAAAACGGCACCATTAGTGGTGCGATAAGGGACTTACAAACGTGCTTAAACTTAAATGCCTTGCGCGCTGAGCCCAGTGCTGCTGAAGGCGGCTTTGTAAAATCAAATCCCGCGCACAAGGCGCTGCTAGCCTTGCTCAAAGAAGTTGAGGAGTTGCCTGCGCAAGAGTCGGAAGAGGCCATGGCTGACAGTGTCTTTGATTGGCTTGATGAAGACAGTATTACCATGCGTTCAGGCGCTGAAGAAGATGAGTATTTGTCACGTGATGTGCCTTACTTAACCGCCAATAACTTCTTCGCCGATATTTCAGAGCTGCGTTTAGTGAAGGGCTTTAACCCCTTAGTCATGCAGAAAATAGCCCCCTATGTGTGCGTTATTCCTGATGACGAGCTGTTTTCTATTAACGTCAATACCATTACTGAAGATCAGGCGCTGTTATTGGCAGCAATGGTCAATGGTCTCAGTGAGTCAGGTGCGCAGGCGGTGATTGCCGCTCGTCCCGACGAAGGATTCGATGAGCTCAATGAGTTCACCACAGAAGTAAAAAAACAAGGCGGACAGGATGTGAAGGCAGATGATGAGCGTTTTGTGTTGAAAAGTGAGTACTTTCAATTACAAACCACCGCTACCTTCGTTGATTTCGAGTTTACTATGACGTCATTACTACAAGCAGATAAAAACAACGTAACTATTTTGGCGCGAAAATTTGGAGGCGTGCAGTGAGAGAGTCCTTACTGATCCACGTGGGCGAGCGCCCCGATCAGCCCATACATTGGCTGGTCTATAACCGCAGTGAAAATGAAATTATTGGCAGTGGTCAACTACATGATGCCAATGAATTAGAGCAGTTAGCAACGAAAGCACATAACCGTGAGTGCACCTTAGTGTTACCCAGCGCTCAGGTGCAATGTCACCGCGTGCAATTGCCGACTAAGTGGAGCCGCAAGCTAGAGCAAGCGCTTCCTTATATGATTGAGGAGCAGGTTGCCGTTGATGTCGACAGCTTGTTTATCGCTCACGGCCTGGCGCACAGTGATGGCGAGCAGCACTTCATTCAGGTTGCTTTGGTGAACCGTCAATGGTTGCAAAATTGGCTATCAGTATTGAGCGATGCGCAATTGCTTGTCGAGCATATTCACAGTGATGCTCTGTTATTACCGGAGCCTCAGCCACAGCGAGCTACCGCGATGGCTGTCAATGAGCATAGCTTTTTGGTGCGCTATGGAGCGTGGCATGGTGCACAGCTAGAGCCACAGTGGGCTGAAGCCTTTTTAAGTGCCGTTGGCGTACAAACCTTAGACTTGTATAGCCCGTTGCCTGGTTATCACAGTGAGCAGATAGCCACCGAAGTACATGAAGAGAAGTTTGAGTTACCTTTGGCTATGTTCGCCACCGCCTCGTCGCCAATCGATCTTCGCCAAGGCGAATTTGCTTATAAAAAGCAAAGCTATGGCTGGTTAAAAACTTGGCGCCCGGCGATGGTGGCGGCAGCGGTGACTTTGGTCTTTATGCTTGGGGTTAAAGGCGCGCAGCTTTATCACTATAGCAGCCAAGCTGAAGCAACCAAGGCTCAGGTGATCAGCACTTATGAACGTGCTTTCCCAGGCACTAAAGTGCGTCCTCATTTATTACGGAGCCAGATTAACGGTGCTTTGAAAGAAAGTGGCCAAGGGCCGAGCGCCCAATTTTTATTATTACTACAAGATTTTGCCGATGTGGTGCAACAAAGCAAACAGTTTGTGCCGCAAACATTACGTTTTGACCAACGTCGCAATGAACTGCGCGTAGGGGCTCGAGGACAAGATTTCCAAAGTTTTGGGCAGGTAAAAGCCAAACTCGAGCAGCGCGGTTTAGATGTTGAGCAAGGCTCACTCAATAACGATGGTGAAAGTGTCATCGGCGAGTTAAGAATAAGGGGAGCACAATGAGCGCACTCACTAATTATTGGCAGTCCTTAAAGCCGCAAGAGCAGCGCTTACTCTTAATTGCTGGTGCGGTATTTGTGGTGTTCTTCTTTGTCATGGTGGTGTATCGGCCGTTGAATAATGCCATTGAAGACGCCAAGCAAGACCAGCTAAAACAACAAGAGTTGCTGCAATTTGTGCAGCAAAGTGTGGTCAAGCTCAAAGCAAAAGGCGCCGTTGCCAACACCGGTGGCAAAAATGTGACGCAAATCGTCAACCGCACCCGGGGCCGATATCAAATTGCGATCAGCCGTATGCAGCCAAGCGGTGATGGCTTACGGGTAAACATTGATAGTGTACCGTTCAACCAGTTGTTAGCTTGGCTTGACGAGTTGGTGAACAATCACGGCGTTAGCATCGCCAATATTGAACTGTCGCAAGACCAAAAGCCTGGGCATGTGCGCGTTAGCCGCATTGTATTGGAGTAACTATGTCTGTGAAGAAAGCATTCGCTCTGGGAAGCTTATTTTTACTATCTTTTATCATCTTTGCTGTGGCTTTATTTCCCGCCTCTATCGCGCTTAATTTGGCGGCTAAGCAATTGCCGCCAGGATTACAGCTAGGCCCAGCAAGCGGTACCATCTGGCAAGGACAAATAAATGGTGTGCGCTATCAAGGTCAATACCTGAGCAAAGCGCAGTGGCAAGTGAATGCCTGGGCTTTACTAACAGGTAAAGCGCAAGTGGATGTCACCTTAGGGAATAAACGTAACCCTGAAGAGCTCTCTGCGGGTGGGGTGATTAATTATGGGCTGTTTGAGAAGGACTTAACGGTTACTGACGCTAATGCCCGTATTCGTATAGAGCAGGCATTGGCACAAGTACAACTGCCTATTCCCACCCAAGCGCGGGGGCGAATTTTTGTCGATATTGCCCACTATCAATTGGGTCAGCCGCACTGCCAAGTTCTCGCTGGCGAAATTAGCTCACCAGATATCACCGTGAAAGGGCGTAATGGCTGGTTCAGTATTGGTGAATTAGAAGGGCAGTTAGCCTGTAAAAACGGCGGCATTAGCGTGAAAGTTGATAAAGAGAATCGCCTTGGGCTGCAAGTTGATGCGGGCCTTAACGAGCGTAGTCAACTTACAGCAAGTGGTTTTGTAAAGCCGGATGCGAGTCTACCTAAGGATGTGCATGATGCTGTACAGTTCCTTGGCAACCAAACCAGTGATGGGCGTTATAGGATCAACTTCTAATGAGCGACAGTGTGCAGCAACAACTGCAAAAATACTTGGATGAACATGACCACGCAATGGACTTTGTACAGCTGCAAGGCTACTTGTTCGCCCTTGTGTGCGCCCCTCAGCCTATCGAGCCAGAGCAATGGTTGGTCGATGTGTTGGGCGAGCAAGCCGCGAAGAGCGATGAGAGCGTATTATTTGCGTTAATGAATGCGCAGCAACAGGTGAGCGATCAAGTTTATAGTGAGGGGTTCAACCTGCGTAAGGTTGTGCAATTGCGTCAGCCTTGGCAGCATAACTTTGCCAATGATGCACCTATACTTCTGTGGAGCCAAGGGTTTGCGATTGGTGTTAGCTATTATATTGAGCCGTTGCTAACGGCGCAGGCGGTGGATGATGACAGTCGCGAGATGTTGCTACAAGCGGTGACCGTACTGAGTTTGTTCAGTGAACAACAAGCATTTTGCGCACAAGCGGCACAAAGTGGGCAGAGCGAGCAACAGTTTGCCGAAGTCTTGTTTGATATGATGGCCGACTTTAGCCTCGGCTTTGCTGAGCTGATTGAGCTTGTCGCAGTGCAAAGTGGCTTATTTGATGATGAGCAAGAATGGGACGGCTAGGATAGCTGTAATAGCACGTCGGTACAGCCCTTTTCGCACCGTGCGCTCGCATAGCCCGGCTCAACTAGAGCCAGGATGACTTTTCCATGGCAGTGCTCGCAGCGCACCTCTTGACCTTTAGACAGTCGCTGTAGCAATTTTTTTTGCTGCACAAACGACTGGCTTTGCTTTTTGGTCAGTGACGAGAAATCCATAACTTAGTGGGTGCTGGCGATGACCGAGCAGCTTTGGCGCAAAGCATCACCAAACAGATATTCATTAAGCTCGCGATTTAAACAGTATTTACGCTCCCATGCGTACATGCCATTGACGGTATTCAAAGCAGAGGCTAGGTGTTGATCCTGTTTGTCTGTCAAGCGTACCTGTTGGCGAATTTGCTCTAGGGCTCGTTTGGCTTTGACTTCTTTATTCACTTTACTGGCCGCGCTCAAATCGGACATGGTCTGATTAAACAGCTTGTCGCGGGGGCCTTTTACTATCGGGTGGTCTATGGTGAAAAAAGCCAACACCAAAAAAATAATAACCAATAACTTCTTCATAACTAAACCTTGATCTAGGTAACTGCGAGCGCAGCCCTAGTTTAGTAAACTCTGTGTTTTAAAAGCAAGCAAAAGCCATGATATATGCCTGCGAAGGCATCATTTTTGTCGCTAAATTGATATACTTGCACTCTAAGCAGTTAAACTAACTGTCCCCTTCCTAAAAACGTGGCGTTGAGGAAAGACAATGGATAAAGAGCAGCGGATCAAGGTAAAAAATATCCCTACTGACGTGAAGATCGAAAAGCCCAGTGCGGCGCAAAGCGATCGATTTAATCCCCGTAACCGCATTTACGTTCGCGCTGTAACAGGCCTCCATCAATTGTTACGTCAACGTATTGGTCTGGTAGGAATGTTGGCCTTTATGTTACTTCCTTGGGTTAATTACAATGGCCAGCAAGCAGTGTTATTCGATTTAATGAACCAGCACTTCACCATTTTTGGGCTGACGTTTTTACCGCAAGACCTCACCATTCTCGCGTTTATTTTTATGATTGCTGCCTTTGCGCTGTTTTTGGTGACTACCTTTTACGGCCGAGTATGGTGTGGTTATACCTGCCCGCAAACCGTGTGGACGTTTATTTTTATTTGGTTCGAAGAGAAGATAGAGGGCACTGCAAACCAGCGTAAAAAGTTGGATCAACGCCCCATGGACTTTGATAAGTTTTGGCGTAAAACAGCCAAGCATGGTAGCTGGCTGCTTTTCTCTCTCTATACCGCTATTACCTTCGTTGGCTACTTCACTCCGATTCGTGAGTTGTTGCCCGACTTTTTTACCTTTTCAGCCGGTGGTTATGCGGTATTAAGTATTGCTGTCTTTACGCTATGTACCTACGGTAATGCTGGGTGGATGCGCGAAATCATGTGTTTGCATATTTGTCCTTACTCACGTTTCCAATCAGCCATGTTTGATAAAGATACCTTCACAGTCAGTTACGATGCTAAGCGCGGTGAGAAACGTGGTCCACGTGGGCGCAAACAAGATCCAAAGGAACTGGGTTTAGGCGATTGCATCGACTGTAACTTGTGTGTGCAAGTGTGCCCGACCGGCATTGATATTCGTAACGGCCTACAATATGAGTGTATAAACTGCGGCGCCTGTATTGATGCCTGCGATGGCGTGATGGATAAAATGAATTATCCACGTGGGCTCATCTCCTACACCACCGAGCGCAATCTTGAAGCGTCGGCAGAGAAAACCAAACCCGTTCGTGGCAAGCTGATTGGCTATTCAGTCATTCTATTTATTCTTATTGGTGCGCTGGCGGCCAATATTATGATGCGCGTGCCGATGGACTTAGACATTATCCGCGATCGTAATCAGCTGTACCGGGTCAATATGGAAGGCTTGGTAGAGAATACCTATACCTTAAAAATTCTTAATAAAGCCCAGCAGGAACAGCGTTTTAGAGTCGAAGTGCAGGGGCTGGAGCATTATCAAGTAATTGGTGAGCAGGAGTTCACCGTGCAGCCGGGGCGCTCCCATAATGCACCGTTGTCGGTGATCATTGACCCTTATGACTTACGTAAGCCAATGACCGAATTTGAGTTTGTGCTTTACCCAGTGGATAGCCCTGACACTCAGCTTAAGCAATCCAGCAACTTCTTTAAAGGGCGCTAATGTGAGCGAGTTTAGTTTTGCATCTTTGACACCTGACACCATTTTAGATGCCCTTGATTCGGTTGAGGTGTATGCCGAGTCGGGGTTATTAGCACTCAACAGCTATGAGAATCGGGTGTATCAATTTTTGGCAGAGGATAAGCGCCGCTATGTTGTAAAGTTCTATCGCCCAGAGCGTTGGAGCGATGTACAAATTTTGGAAGAGCACCGCTTCACCCAAGAATTGATGGATGCTGAGGTGCCAGTGGTGGCACCTTTGACAATCAACGGCAAAACCCTGTTTAAGCATCAAGGTTATCGTTTTACTCTGTTCCCAAGTGTGGGGGGGCGGCAGTTTGAAATGGACAATCTGGATCAGTTGGAGCAACTCGGGCGTTTAATCGGGCGGATGCATCAAACAGCTAAAGCGTCTGCTTTTGAGCAGCGACCAACGCTTGGGTGCGACGAGTATTTGCATCAAGCTAAGGTTCATTTGCAGCAAAGTAACTTGGTGAGCACAGCCATGTCGCTGCCATTTTATACGGTACTGCAACAGGTTATCGATAAAACGGTACAACTTTATGATTGTTCGCAGAGTATTCGCTTGCATGGTGACTGTCACGCTGGCAACATTCTATGGTCTGCGGACAACACCCTGACATTCGTTGACCTTGATGACAGCCGACAAGGCCCTGCGATTCAAGATTTATGGATGATGCTCAGTGGTGACAGGCAAAATCAGTTACTGCAGCTTGATACCTTGGTTCTGGCATATGAAGAGTTTGCCGACTTCGACCATTCTCAGTTGCGATTGATTGAGCCATTGCGAGCCATGCGCATGGTGCATTATATGGGCTGGATAGCAAAACGTTGGTCAGATCCGGCGTTTGAACGGAACTTTTCTTGGTTTGCTGAAGACAAATACTGGGAACAGCAAACTCTGGCTTTAAAAGAGCAGTTGGCGGCGTTAGATGAGCCACCATTAAAACTTTTACCTTAAGCACCTGCTTTTGATGTTTAATGTATACATTGAGATGACTATGATAAAAACTTTAAAATATTCACTACTACTACTTTGCCTACCTGTTGCCGCTTGGGCAGCTGACTTTAAAGCGGGCGAGCACTATCAAGTGCTTGAAGCTGAAGCGTCTGAAGCTGATAAAGTAACCGAATTTTTCTCTTTCTACTGCCCTCATTGCTTCAAGCTTGAGCCCATTGTTGGGGCACTTGAAGAGTCACTGCCTGAAGGTGTGCCTTTAGTTAAGAGCCATGTAAACTTCTTACGTATTGATAAAGATGCGCAAAACCGCCTAACTCGGGCTTACCTCGTTGCCAAAGAAGAAGGTAAAGATGCCGAAGTAGCGCAGGCGATTTTTGATAGCATTCACCGTCAACGCGAGCCATTACAAACGCAAGAGTCTGTGGAAGCATTGCTCGCAGAGCAAGGCATTGATGCCCAACGTTTCGCTATGCTTGCTGCGAGCGAGCCTGTTGTAAATGGCGAGAAAGAAGCCGTGGATGACCAAACAACTTACTCAAAGCTAGGTGCTTTGACCGGTGTGCCAACACTCATCGTTAACGATAAGTACAAAGTGCATGTGCATAAAGTGGCATCGCAACAAGAGCTAAACGAGCTCGTAAACTATTTATTAGAAAAATAATCGGAGTACTCGATGAAGAAGTTCATTGCTTTAGCCATGATGGCATTGGCGCTGCCCATCAGTGCGATTGCGGCACAGTTTGAAGAAGGCACGCACTATGAAGTGGTTTCGGACAGAGCTAGTCGTAAGCCGGAAGTGAAAGAGTTTTTCTCTTTCTATTGCCCCGCATGTAACGCCTATGAAGGCTTGCTTATGGATGTAAAACCTAAGCTCAGCAAAGATGTTGATTTTAAGAAAAGCCACGTTAACTTCATGGGCGGCCGCAGCACCGAGAATCAAGATATGCTGTCACAAGCACTCGCGACTGCTGAAGTGCTGCCGCAAAAAGACAAGTTGATTGCAGCCATGTTTAGTCATATCCACACTAAGCGCGCTAAGTTTAACGAAGTCGCTGATGTGAAAGATATTTTTGTTGCCAACGGCGTAGATGGCGACAAGTTTGACAAGCTATTCAAAGGCTTTGCTATTCGCACCAAAGCCTCGAAGATGCAGCGCGATCAAGAATACTTTAAAGAAAAAGGGGCCCTACGCGGTGTTCCTACCTTTATTGTTAATGGTAAATATCGCCTACTACTAGGTCGTGAGTCAGGCGTTACCGACCCAGAAGATATTGCCGCACTGATTAACTTTCTTGCGAAAAAATAAGTTAAGAAAGACACAAAAAAACCGCATTTAATGATGCGGTTTTTTTATTCTGCAAATAATGTCAGCTACTTGCGAGTGAGAAATACACCGGATTCAATATGATGGGTGTAAGGGAACTGATCAAAAATCGCGAATCGCGTTACCTTATGAGTACTTGCTAGCCTATCTAAGTCGCGCTCTAATGTGTCTGGGTTACAGGAGATGTAGACAATATTGTCATACTCACTCACCAACTTACAGGTTAGCTCATCCATGCCAGCACGCGGTGGATCAACCAAGATGGTCTGGCAGTTATACTCTTGTAAGTCGATGTCTTTTAAGCGGCTAAAGCTACGTTCTTGACGCATAGCTTGGGTAAACTCCTCGCTACTCATACGAATAATATCAAGGTTAGTCACCTTATTAGCTGCGATATTGTATTGTGCCGATTTAACCGATGACTTCGAAATTTCTGTGGCCAATACGCGATTGAAAGACCCTGCTAAGGCGACTGAGAAGTTACCATTACCGCAATAAAGCTCGAGCAAATCATTATTCAAAGGGGCGCACACATCTTGAGCCCAGCCCAGCATTAGCTCGTTCACCTTGGCATTGGGTTGGGTAAAGCTGTTTTCTACTTGCTGATAAACGTACTGCTGGCCATTTACCTGCAAGCGCTCGATAACATAGTCATTTCCTAACACTTCTTTTTGTTTGCGAGCACGGCCAATGAGTTCAACATTAAAGCGTTGTTGTAATCTTGCTTGTAATTCCTTGGCACCAGCTAGCCATTGCTCGTTGAGTGGCTTGTGGTAAAGCAAGCTCACCAACGCCTCACCGCTTAGCGTCGTGAGGTAATCGATTTGAAACAGTTTACGGCGCATCAACTCATCATCTTTGAGCTCGTTGATAAGCGCGCTCATAAGGTCATTGATTAACGGCGCACCCGGGTCAAACTGATCAACGCGGATCTTCTCTTTGCTCACGGGGTCAAACATAATGTGGTAGAGCTCGTCCTGATCATGCCATACTCTAAACTCAGCACGTTGACGGTAATGCTTCGGCGGCGAAGCAAACACTTCAAGCTGTTGCACACCAAAGCGCGAAAACTGTGTCGTGATTCGTTGTTGTTTTTCTGTTAGCTGCGCGTCATAGGTGCTGGTATCGATATCAATTACTGGCATGCAAACCTCTCGTTATTAAGTGCGCCGCTATTGTAGGCAGTTGCCACGGTTTGTCCAGTATCGGCCATTATAAAGTGCACAAAATTTCTACAGTTTCTGTGCGTGCTGCCGATAACAGCAATAGTAGTATATTAATTGACTCATGAATGTGTGCTGCCAAGGCTTGGCAACCACTGCAGAGGAGGGCCTTAGCTCATGAAAATTAGCGATTTAAATCATATCTTTAACCAAAGCAATCGTTCTGGTTTAAAAAATAAAGGTGATGCGCCGGCACAGCCCGCGATTAACTCTCCGAGGTTTGATAGTTACTCATCGGGTTATGGCCAAGTGGGTGCCAAGGTATTGAATGACAAATTGGCGCAAGCGTTAGGTCTCGAACAACCAAAACAGCAAAGCAAGCCGTTATTTGACTTCGAAGAGGTAGTGAAAAATGTGCTGCAGTTTGTCACTGGTGCGGTGAAAAAAGCGAAAGCCGATGGCGCCAATGACGACAAGTTACAAGAAATGCTGGCGCAAGCGCGCGAAGGCGTGCAAACCGGTATTGATGATGCCTACGGTGAGCTTGAAGATGCTGGGCTACTCAACGACGAAATTAAAACCGGCATTGAGCAGTCACAAAAAGGCATTGAGGAAGGACTCAATGAGTTTGAGCAATCGCTTTTTGGCGAGCAAAGTATTGGTAATGGCGTAGCGGTAAGCCAAGCCCAGTATATGCAGCTACAAAATAATGCCGAGTATCGTTTTACTACCGCTGAAGGCGATGAAGTGGTCGTTAGTTTAGCGCAAAACTACCAAGCTGGTGCGGCAGCCAGTTTATTTGCCCCCGGCGAAAAGCAAGGGGCTGGCTATGCATCTGAACAGTTTGAGAAGCAGGAATTAAACTTCACGTTATCGGTTAATGGCGAATTAAATGAAGATGAGCAGCAAGCTGTAAATGATTTCATGGCACAACTACAAGGCGTAAGTGAAGACTTCTTTAGCGGCCAATATGATGATGCGTTCAATAAAGCCAGTGAGTTGCAGCTAGATAATCCAGAGCTAGTCGCCTTCTCTATGGATCTGACACAAACTAAAACTCGTGCTGCAATAAGAGAGTATGAGCGCACGGCACCAGGTAAAGAAGTTGCCAAAGAGCTGCAACCTTTCAATGAGTCGCTGAAAGAGGCATACAAGCAGGCCGGTGACTTAGGGCTGCAAAATGAGCTATCGGGGTTGATGCTTTGGCTCAATCAAGATAAAGAGCAAGAGAAAGTGCAAGAGTTTATTGACTACAGCAAAGCGATGTTCTCGCAGCTGGAGCAGCTGTTAAAAGACTCACCATCGACCCCCAGCGATGACAGCGAGTAATAAACAAAAAGCACCATTTGGTGCTTTTTTAATGCCTTGGTTACATTCAGTTCATAGTACTTTAATATGATGCTCAGCAGCTATTCAGCAAACCTGTGTTTAAATTTAAAGTACAAAGTGGGGCTAAGCTTTTGTTTTTGCTTCACTGCGGTCTACACTTTGGGTGTGGAAATGAACTGTTGGCTTGGACCACGACGTAGAGCACATTGATTAATGTGGCTACGATAAGAGCAAGAAATGCCAGCTAATAAAGTCAATAACAATCGAACGAGCTCAGATTTATGAAGCAGTATTAGCCGCTTTTTCAATCTGGTGTGTGACGCACAAATGCTAAGCGCGTGCTCGATAATCGTTAACATGGGATGGATACAATGAAAATCAAATCACTCTCTGCAGCTATTGTACTGGCTTTCGCAACTCAAGGCGTTATGGCTGACGAACAAACAAACCCGCAAGAAGGCCTCCATATTGGTGTTTTTGGGGATTATTTCTGGGCCGATTGGGATCGCATCGATGGTGCGCCTGTAGGCACTGAAATTGGCGAATCTTTTGGCTCAGGTGTTGAAGTGGGTTATCGCTTTAACGAATATTGGACTGCACGCCTAGAGTTCGCTGCACTCGAGCTTGATATTGAAAATACTGACAATCATAAAACCGGCGAGCGTTATGGTGCGGACGTACTATACCACTTTAACGATACCGTTTATGGTGTGTTGGGTGCTAAGAAGTTTGATGTTTATAACGACTTCAATGCGGCAAATCTAGGTGTGGGTTTTCGCCATCACCTAACTTATAACTGGGCTGCATATGGTGAAGCAAATTACTACGAAGGCTTGAACCAAAATCACTCAGACTTCGGCCTTAAACTCGGTCTTAGCTATCACTTTGGTGATAAGCCGCAGCCGAAAAAAGTAGAGCCGGCGCCAGAGCCTGTTGTTGCTCCAGTAGTGAAAGAAGAGCCGAAAGACAGCGATAAAGACGGTGTTATTGACGCGCGAGATAATTGCGCAAATACACCTATGACCGATGCGGTGGATGAGAACGGCTGTACTCGTTACATGGAAAAAGGCGATAAAGTGAGCTTGTTAGTGCGCTTCCCGCATGATAACTCAGACGTAAACCAGCGTTACTTTGATGATATTCAAGAAGTGGCTGACTTTATGAAAGAGTACCCAAAAACCACTGTGCTATTGGAAGGTCACGCCTCTGCAGTGGGTGATGCCGCTTATAACAAAACGCTCTCTAAAAAGCGTGCCGATCACGTAGCGAACCAGCTTATCGACGACGGCATTGCCGAGTCGCGCATCAATACGGTGGGCTTCGGTGAAGAGCGCTTGTTAAACGATGCAAACACTGCACAAGCACATGCGCAAAACCGTCGCGTTGAAGCACATATCTCTGTAACTGAACGCGTAAAAGTAAATCGCAACTAAGTATCAACTGATGAAAAAGCCCAGCGCGATGCTGGGCTTTTTTGTTGCAAATAATTATTACTCAATATTCACCACTTTATATCTTCTCTTAATTGATATTCATCAAATTTATAGTGACTATTTCCTTACTGGGCAATGGCAGCAATTTTCTTCTATCTTTAAAGCCTTTATAATTGTATTCGTGTCAAAATTTTATAAATAGTACGTAAGCGCTTTGGCGATACGCGCTGTTTTCACGTCACCAAGAGGGCAAAATTGTGCTTCAAGAATATCGTAAACATGTTGAAGAGCGTGCAGCCCAAGGTATTGTGCCTGCACCACTAGATGCTCAGCAAACAGCTGACTTAATCGAACTTATTAAGAACCCACCAGCCGGTGAAGAAGAATTCATTTTAGACTTACTTGTAAACCGTGTACCACCTGGTGTGGATGACGCGGCTTACGTAAAAGCAGGTTTCCTTGCTGCAGTTGCTAAAGGCGAAACGCAAACGCCACTTATTGATAAAGAAAAAGCAGCAGAGCTACTAGGTACTATGCTTGGCGGTTACAATATTGCGCCAATGGTAGACCTTCTTGATGACGACGCTTTAGCACCGATTGCCGTAAAGGGCTTGTCACACACTTTACTTATGTTCGACGCGTTTTATGACGTGGAAGAAAAAGCTAAAGCAGGTAATAAGTACGCGCAGCAAGTTATCGAATCATGGGCAAATGCTGAGTGGTTTGAGAAAAAGCCAGCAGTACCAGAGAAAATCTCTGTTACCGTGTTCAAGGTAACCGGTGAGACTAACACCGATGACCTTTCTCCAGCCCCTGATGCGTGGTCACGTCCTGATATTCCACTGCATGCTTTGGCAATGCTGAAAAATGAGCGTGATGGCATTAACCCTGATAAAAACGGTGAAGTAGGTCCTATTTCACAGCTAGAAGAGCTAAAAACAAAAGGCTTACCACTTGCCTATGTAGGTGATGTTGTCGGTACTGGTTCTTCACGTAAATCAGCGACTAATTCAGTACTTTGGTTTATGGGTGAAGACATTCCTCACGTACCGAATAAGCGTGTTGGTGGTGTTTGTCTTGGCGGTAAAATTGCTCCTATTTTCTTCAACACCATGGAAGATTCGGGCGCACTACCAATCGAGTTAAATGTTGATGACATGAATATGGGCGATCAAATTGATATCTACCCATATGAAGGTGTGGTGAAGCGCCACGGCACCGATGACGTGATCAGCACTTTTGAACTTAAATCAGACGTGATTCTTGACGAAGTGCGTGCTGGCGGTCGTATCCCATTGATTGTGGGTCGTGGCCTTACCGATAAAGCGCGTGCCTCATTGGGTATGGAACCGGAAGATATTTTCCGTAAGCCGAAGATCATCACCGACTCAGGTAAGGGCTTTACCCTAGCGCAAAAGATGGTTGGTCGTGCTTGTAACATGCCAGGTGTTCGCCCAGGGCAATACTGCGAGCCGAAGATGACTACCGTGGGTTCACAAGACACCACTGGTCCAATGACGCGTGATGAGCTTAAAGACTTAGCTTGCCTTGGTTTCTCTGCTGATTTAACCATGCAGTCTTTCTGCCACACTTCAGCCTACCCGAAACCAATCGATGTGAAAACGCACCACACGCTGCCTGATTTCATCATGAACCGTGGCGGTGTATCACTGCGCCCAGGCGATGGTGTTATTCACTCTTGGCTTAACCGTATGCTACTTCCAGATACAGTAGGTACGGGTGGTGACTCACACACCCGTTTCCCTCTAGGTATTTCATTCCCAGCGGGTTCTGGTGCGGTTGCGTTTGCAGCGGCGACTGGGGTTATGCCACTGGATATGCCTGAGTCTGTATTGGTGCGCTTTAAAGGTGAAATGCAGCCAGGTATCACGCTACGTGACCTCGTCCATGCTATTCCTTATTACGGCATCAAAGAGGGTCTGCTTACCGTTGAGAAGAAAGGTAAGATCAACGAATTCTCTGGCCGCATTCTTGAAATTGAAGGTGTTGAGCACCTTACTGTTGAGCAAGCATTCGAGCTCTCTGATGCATCAGCGGAGCGTAGTGCCGCTGGTTGTACCGTGAAGCTTAGCCGTGAATCAATCGCTGAATACCTAGAGTCAAACATTGTCATGTTGAAGTGGATGATCTCTGAAGGTTACGGCGATGTACGTACTATCGAGCGTCGTATAAAAGCGATGGAAGAGTGGCTTGCCAACCCAGAGCTAATGGAAGCGGACAAAGACGCAGACTACAAGCACGTGATTGAAATTGATCTTGCAGAGATCAAAGAGCCAATCCTGTGTGCGCCAAACGATCCAGATGATGCACGTTTACTTTCTGACGTAACCGGTGAGAAAATCGACGAAGTATTCATCGGTTCATGTATGACTAACATCGGTCACTTCCGTGCCGCTGGTAAGCTTCTTGATAACTACGGCGGTCGTTTGCCAACTCAACTTTGGGTTGCGCCACCAACGAAAATGGACCGTGACCAGCTAACAGACGAAGGTTACTACGGTATCTTTGGTCGTGTCGGCGCTCGTATTGAAACACCAGGGTGTTCATTGTGTATGGGTAACCAAGCACGTGTTGCTGATAAAGCGACTGTGGTGTCTACCTCAACGCGTAACTTCCCGAACCGTTTAGGTACAGGTGCTAATGTATTCTTGGCTTCTGCTGAGCTTGCAGCGGTTGCAGCGATTTTGGGTAAACTACCTACGCCTCAGGAATACCAAGAGTATGCCGAGAAGATCAATGCGACAGCGGCTGATACGTATCGCTACTTGAACTTCCATAAAATGCCTCAGTACACCAAAAAAGCGGATGAGGTCATCATCCAGCAAGCGGTGTAATGCAGCGTTAAATAAAAAAGCCCACGCAAGTGGGCTTTTTTATGCTCAAAACAAAGTTGATTAGGTGTTTATTTTTTCACTATATAAAAATGTTAGATTATTTACCTGTTATATTTTTATGTGTGCATTTTTGATGCAAAAACACATAAACTAACTGGGTAAATAAAATCAAACCACCACCGAAAATAGCTTAAGATCCCCGCAAATTTGCATAAAAGGCAGGATCTTTATGACAACGTTAAATAATCAGAACCTTCTCCAGCTTCGTTTTATCGACCAAGCTCATATCGACGCAGTAAAGCCTTCGTTTGATAATCTTCCCGACAACCCGTATGCCGATGGTGCATTTCGTAAGCGTCGCTACTCAGTGGTTAAAATGCAGCAAGGCGAGCTTACGCTACAGCCGACTAAAGCCTTTGTTCAGGATGACTCCATCAATAACTTCCAAGGCAATATTGAGCGTACCTACGAGAATCTAGAACAGTCGCTGTTGGCCAGTGCAGGCATGAAGCGCATTGTGGAAGAGTTTCGCACCATGACCGGCATCAGTGATGACCGTGATATTGAAATTCATCAGTTCCGCATGTTGGCAATTGAAAGTGATACGCCGCCGGCACCTGAAGGCGTGCATCAAGACGGCTTTGACCATGTCTGTGTATGTGGCGTATCGCACGAAAACCTAGAAGGCGGAGAGCTGCTGGTGTATGAGCATAAAGAAGCGAAACCGTGTTTTAAAATGGAGATCAAAGACGGCATGTTTGCGCTAATTGATGATCGCCAAGTTTGGCACAACGCCACGCCGATGAATAAAATTGATGATAGCAAGCCAGGTTACTTGGACTGCTTCGTGCTGACAGCTTAAGGGACAGCCATGAACTTAACCGAATTACGCCAGCAGTTTCCGGCGTTAATGCAGCAGGTGGATGGTCAATCTCCGATCTTTTTCGATGGTCCAGGTGGGGCGCAGGTTCCGCAGTCTGTTTTAGACGCGATGAGCAGCTACCTTGGCCACTACAATGCTAATTTGGGCGGCGCGTTTTTCTCCAGTGATAAAACCGTGGCGGTGATGAGCGCAGCGCGTCAAGCAGTGGCTGATTTACTTAATAGCCCAAGCCCTGAGCAAATTGTCTTTGGCGCCAACATGACCAGCCTGACATTCAGTTTCAGCCGCGCTTTGGCTAGAGACTGGCAAGCGAGCGATGAGATCATTGTCACCAATGCCGATCATTATTCAAATGTATCATCTTGGGTGCAGGCCGCTGAAGACAAGGGGGCGCGAGTGCATGCACTACGCGTCAACGAGCAGGATTGCACCTTGGATATGGCTCATTTCGAGCAGCTTCTTAATGACAATACTAAGCTGGTGGCAGTGACCTATGCTTCCAATACCACAGGCTCTATCAATGATATTAAGCGCATTATTGAGCTTGCTCACCAGCACGGTGCGTTAGTCTATGTGGATGCCGTGCACTATGCACCACATGAGCTTATCGATGTACAAGCCTTAGACTGTGACTTCCTTGCTTGCTCAGCTTATAAGTTCTTTGGTCCGCACGTGGGCATCGTTTACGGTAAGCGCGCTCATTTAGAGCACTTTACTCCTTACAAGGTCGCGCCGGCGAAAGATGTGGTTCCGGGACGTTGGGAAACGGGCACACAAAGCTTCGAGGGGTTGGCCGGTGTCACCGCCGCAATAGAATATATCGCCAGTTTAAGCGGTCTTGATGCCAGCACGCCACGTCGTCAGCGTTTGCAAGTCGCCTTTGCCAATAGCAAAGAGCATGAAATGGCGCTCAGTCGCCACTTCTTAACGCGTTTGGCGGAGTTTCCACAGATCACTCTGTATGGCATTAGCGATGTTGAACGAGTGCAACAGCGTACACCCACCTTTGCACTGACCATTGCCGGCTTCGAACCACGCCAAATTTCGGAGTTTTTAGGCCAGCACCACCTCTGTGTATGGGATGGTAACTTTTATGCGCAAGGCCTGTGTGAGCAGCTCGGCGTGATGGATAAAGGCGGAGTCGTGCGTATCGGTTGCATGCACTATAACAGCATCGCCGAAATAGACCGCTTATTCGAGCTCTTGGCAACGCTCATTAACAACGCGTAATGATGTAGGTTAAAAGGCGGCGTAACAGCCGCCTTTTTTGTAACTGTCCTAGCTTAGAAGTTCCCACAAAGGGGGAAAGCCAAATTATTAAAAATTAGTTTCGGATCTTTGCAAAAGCCTCCGCCTTGTGGTTAAGCGTATATTGATATTCACAATGAAAATGCATCGCTAGTTGTACCTGTAGCAGCTAGTTACTATAATGAAGTTGTGAAATTACTTTCAAGGAGGAAAAATGGAAAAGTTAAACTCGGTTCATGAGCTTTATAAACTACCTTCCACACCGGAAGAGCAAGTTAAAGTCCTATCAACAATTCTAGACATTCCACTTCATCTATCGCGGGGCTATGAAAGTGCATCAGTAGATGCCATGTGTGCTACGATACTTTATAGACATTTAGGCCGTGCAGATAGGATGGCAGCTATGAGAGTTATCAGAGCTACCGGAAATCCAGTACTATCGGAGCGCTTAGCACAAAGAGCTTTTGATACGATCATAAACCCACAGTGGCATATCTGGTCTTTAACTAATGATGAGTTAAAAAAAGACTTAGCTTTTCATAAAAAATTTGATGATATCGCTGCCAAAATTGGTTTCTCTGCCTCAGCTATAGGTGCGAAAGACTTGGCAAAAGCTGCACTGAACCAAAAACGCTTGGGTAAAAAAGGTTGGAGCACAATAGTTATTTGGGCGACAGTTTACTTTAATAGTTCTGAGTTAAGTAAGGCGCAGGGGGAGTTGAAAAATAGAACTTCATTAAATGAAGGTTCAAAGTACCATTGATTAACCGTTTTATATCAATACTTTTTCTGATTTTCATGTTTTCAGTGATGGCATCCACGTGGGATCGCATGGGAGCTGAAGATCAGAAGTTTATATTTTTCACAGTACTTGTGACTTATATCGTTCACTACTTTTTTCTTTGTAGAAAAATAAAGAAGTTAGAGGAGAAGGATGAAAAGTAAGAGTATTCTGTTCTTCACTTTCTTTAACCTCATGCCTTTAGTTACTGCAACTGCAGAGGAAGTAACTCCTATTCCAATAAAAGATTGTGAGTTAGGGATTGAGTTTGTGGCGCAGCCAGCTTCATCATGGGTCGGTGGTACAACTTATGAATACATAAGCGAAGACTACAAGCAAAGTTATTCATTAAGCATACTTATCCCATATGAAAATGAATTTCTTCTAGATTCAGACGGAGATCTTTTATCGGAAAAAGAGCTATTGGGGTTTTATGTGCAAGAAGCTCTTTCCCCTTATAATAAGCACGATATTTCAGAGTTTAACTCCATATCAAAGAAAGACACTCAAAAGTTCTTCCAAGTTAGTAGCGGCAATATCGAGACCAATTATGGTATATCAACATTTGTTGTAGACGACAAGTTAGTGCTTATTCGTGCATACCATATCATGAATAAAAGCACATCCTTGGCTCATAGTATGGTGTCTTTGCAAAGGCTCCGTACTAATTTAGATGATATTGAAAGCAATTGTATCTATTGATAAAAAGAAATTAGCTACTAGGCTGTCCGTAAATTTGCTCGGCACGGTTAAACAGCACCCAGGAAGTGAGAATGTATTTGTCATTGGATATTGGCTTATTGCCTCGGTGGGTGTGGGTGAAGTAACCCGGAGCGACCACCATGGTGCCACGTTTGGGTGCTATTTTACGGTTCTGATAATAAAACTCGGTTTCTCCCCCTTCGCTGACATCATTGAGATAAAACATAAACAGCAATACCCGATGCAGCGCTTCGTTGTGGCCTTGCTGGGGGTATACTTCGCTGTGCCAATAGGGGTAGCCGCCCTTATTCACTTCATACTTTTGTGCTTGGATATTCCCCAAACGAAACAGTTGCTGTAGTAAGGTGCCCATCTGCGGCTTTGCCACTTCATCAAAGTTTTCCACCGTAACATCAACTGGCTGCCCGGTTTTGGGGTGATAAACTTTAAGGCCAAAGGCGCCAATCATCATAAAAAAGTGCTCTTGTACGTAGTCCATCACGTGTCGCGCTGTTACTTGCTGGATATGTTGTAGCGCTTGAGCATACTCTGGGTGGGCATTGAGGTATAAATCGCGGCTATCTTTTTTCGCTAAATCAATACCGCCTGAGGTGCGCCCTGGCTGGGTATGCGGGCTTTGCTCAAAAAGGTCGATAAACTGACTACAAAACTCGTCACTAAGCGCGTTATCATAAACGCCAATAAAGTCTGACATGACTCAACCTTACCTTTTGGAATTATTATGCTTATTGAGAAGGTTCAGCCCCGTTTTAGCGAAACTGATGTCCTTGGACACATTAACAATACCGTACTCCCTGTATGGTTTGAAGCCGCCCGTACCCCTATTTTTAAAATCTTTACCCCCGATCTCAATCCCCACCAATGGCGGTTAATCGTCGCTAAAGTGGAAGTGACTTTTATGGGAGAGCTATTTTACGGCCAAGAGGTCGAGGTTAAGACCATGATAGAGCGTATCGGGTCAAGCTCCTTCGTCATTAAACAGCAAGCTTGGCAGCATGGTGAATGTTGCGCCGAGGGAAAAACGGTGATGGTGCGCTACAATTTCAGTGATAAGACCTCTCAGCCCCTGAGCGATGATGAGCGCACTGCGCTCAGTGAGTATCTATCAGACTAACTACGCAGGCCGACATAAAGGGCCGCAGAGGCGGCGGCTGATACGATGGCAATGGCCTCTTGATGGTTTTAGTTAGCGTGCCATTGCTTATGCTTCAGCGCTCGCCCCTGCGGTCGCCCCTGCAGTCGCCCCTGCAGTCGTCCCAATATTTAGTCGATGGATTGTGGTTGCTGCTGAGGGGTGGTCGCGACCACGTAATTATAAGCATTGGCACTGTCCTGCTCGTGCCACCATGACAATTGCAACTGCTTACTATGGCGCTGTACCAGCGCGCTGCTCTCTCGCAATTGTTGCCAGTCAATGCTGCTCAATTGTGCCAACGCCAAAGTGCCAAAGAGCAACAGATAAGGAAGTGCTTGCTTGGTTGTTTTGGTCATCTTTCTTTTTGCTCCAATTGCTGCTCAATACGTGCTCTCAGCGCGCGTTCTAATGCTTTGTCATCAACCTCAATCACTAAACCCTGCTTTAAGCGGCGCTGCATCTTGCGCTCAAGTGTAGCCAGCGAGCGCTGCTGTTGTGTATGCGCTGGGTTTTCAGTCACCGCCGTAGCTGTGTTAAGGCTCATAAGTACTTGAGCACCGCCGGCATGCGCCGAGCTCAATATCAGCGCTAATAGGGGGACGGATAAACTGCTGGCTCTCATCACCGTGCTCCTTAGTTGCCTTGCTGCTCGATAATGCGTTTGGCGACATCTTGGTTAATACGGCCAATAGACTCATGTAGCTGCATATCAAGTTGTTGTTCTAATTTATTGTTTAATTGCGTCAAACTGGTACTTGGCAGAGTCGCTTTGGGCTGTGTATTAACTTGCGGTTCGCCAGCCTGTGTTGCTGTCGCGAGAAGAGTGCTTATTAGTAATACTGCTTGTAGTGGCTTGTTCATAATTTAATCCTCGTTATGGGTGTTGTTTGCAAAGCCGCTTGGCTGTGCCGTTTTGTTGTTATCCATATTAGGTCGAGGTTTTCGCCGCGTCGCTTATCTACATCTTACGGATTTTTCATAACTTCATATTATTTAAAATAAATATTTAAAATCATAAAGATACCCTCAATTATTATATTTAAATATAACCTTTTATAAGGTTTTGATTCACTTTTTGTTCACCTGTGTTAGCATTGCGTTGGCTTTAATCAAGGGGCTTTTTTCGAGTGCAGTACAGAGTTGGACCATGGACATTACTTGAGCAGCGAGGAGTGTTGCTTAGCGGGGATATTGAGCGAGAATTAGACCCGCTGCTGATTAAGCTGATCACTTTTTTTCTCCAACGGCCGCAGCAGATTGTTACCCGTGAACAATTAATTGAGCATGTTTGGCAGCAAGGCTATGTTGATAATAATGCCATAAATCGCGCCATTTCTGAGTTGCGGAAAAAGTTAAAACACCCTGACGATCCAGCCATTTTTATAAAAACCCACTACCGCCAAGGCTATAGTTTGGTCCGTGAAGTGGCGACATTGGATAACGCTGCCAGTGCAGCTGCGCCACAAACTGCGGCGCCAGAGCTGCTTGCGCACACTCAAGTTAACACCCACGAGGACAAGCAGCCGATAACACCGACGCGCTCAAAGCCCAGTTATGCTTGGTGGAAGTATGTGGCTGCGGTGGTGTTTATCGCTGTGCTTGCTAGTGCCGCTTACACGCTGAACGGGTCTGCGTTTTTTACACCGTCACAAACAACCGCTGTTATCGCTGAGCAAAAGCCAATGAGTCGCCACAAAGTGACCTGGAAAGTGGGCAGTGAATATGTGCCTCTTATCAACGATAGCGGACGCTTACTGGCTTACAGCAATGAAAAAGACGCATCAGGGAAAGAAGGCGCCTTTGTTCTCGATGTGATCACTCGGGACGAAGTCGCCATAACCTATAAAGATGCTGAAGTGGCCGCCCTGTCTTGGCAACATAATAGTGATACCTTGGTGATACGCGCCAGAAACGCGACTGATAGCAGTTGCCAATATCTAGCCATAGATTTCACCAACTTCCCTGAATTAGGCGAACCTAAGCCGCTCATGGAGTGTGATCATCGTTTTGATTACAGTGGCCAGTTAAGTAATGATGGTCGCTATTTCTATTTTATCCGTGGCGAGCTGTACTCGCATTATATTGGTCTATTTAGGTACGATGTATACTCGGGCACGACTTCTCAGCTGATTGCGCCTATGGCGAACAAGGTCGGTCCAGGGTCCTTGTCGTTATCTCCAGATGGAAAGCACATCGCCTATTTACAGCTAGATCTCGACTTTCAGGTAGAGGTTTATGTATACAGCTTGGACACCGGTGAAATAAAACGCATGAACTCACCGCCCGCTAGTTTTTACAGAAACTCGGCATTGGATTGGTATAACAATGAGACCTTACTCTATGGCGACGAAAAAGGGCGGCTATTATTTATAGACATTCACAGTGCTGAAATCGCCGAGGCCTATGCCTTACCTGATGATATCAAGATGTCAGATATCAGCTATTACGACAACTCGGTGTATTACTCACCGCTTAGTGCCATAACCTATCAAGTGGTCGCTTTGGAAAGTTTTACCGAGGCGGCTCAATATCAGCAGCTTTATGCCTCCGATAGCAGTGAATATGGGTTAGTCGCTCATAGCACCGGGCACTACTTTATTTCACTACGCTCTGGCCGTCCTCAGGTATGGCACGCCAGTGACGGGCAGGTTAAGCAGATATCATTTTTAGACCACCCAGACCATGCTCTTTTGGACAACTTAAGGGTATCGCCTAGTGGCGAAAACATCGTGCTGACAGAGCAGAAAAAACCTTTCTTACTCGATGTTGAAAGCGCAAAGGCAACGGCTATTAGTGAGCTTGCACACATTCCGATAATGGATTGGGCGTGGCATGAAAATGGCCAATCGTTGTATGTGTTAAGCAAATCATCGTCACCACGGACTCTTTATCAGTTTGATTTTATCACTCGGGAGCTTAACAAGGTGCGCGAGACGGATGCCTTACAGCTAGTCACCGGTGCTAACGGCGAGGTCTTTTTGTTCAAAGATAAGACCTTAATATCATTAAAGGATAATGCCCAGTACAGTGTGCCCTGTGAGCTATCAATGTCTTCTCATGTGCCTATCCATGTGCGCGATGGCTACGCCTATTCCATGGACTATACATACAACGTGTATCGTTGGGCTTTGACTGGAGAGCGGTGTGAGCAGGTGCAGCTACCATTTGAGATACTAAGCGCGGTGCCCGATGCTGATGGGCGGATCATTATCACTCGCAAAATGAGTGAAGATAGCTCAATCAACCGCCTTATGTGGGAATAATAAGGCCTGAGTTTAAACGATTAAACTCAGGCCCGAGAGTGGGTGCTACTTGAGCATAGGTTTTAAGTATTTACCGGTATGCGAGCGCTGGCACTCGGCTACCTGTTCTGGCGTGCCAGCAACGAGAATTTCGCCCCCGCCGCTGCCTCCTTCAGGGCCTAAATCAACGATCCAGTCTGCGGTTTTGATGACATCCAGGTTATGCTCAATCACCACGATGGTATTACCGTGGTCGCGCAAACGGTGTAATACCGCCAGCAGCTGCTGAATATCATGGAAGTGCAGACCAGTCGTTGGCTCATCAAGAATGTACAAGGTTTTGCCGGTATCGCGCTTGGATAATTCACGGGCGAGTTTTACCCGTTGCGCCTCACCACCGGAGAGGGTGGTTGCGGCTTGGCCAAGTCGAATATAGGACAAGCCGACATCCATCAGCGTTTGCAGCTTGCGTTTTATCGCGGGGATGGCATCAAAGAACTGTCGCGCATCTTCTACCGTCATCTCTAACACTTGGTGAATATTCATGCCCTTGTAAAGCACTTCCAGGGTTTCGCGGTTATAGCGTTTGCCCTGGCAGACGTCACACGGCACGTATACATCAGGTAAAAAGTGCATTTCTACTTTAATTACGCCATCGCCTTGGCATGCCTCACACCGGCCGCCTTTAACATTGAAGCTAAAGCGGCCCACTTTGTAACCCCGTGAACGCGCTTCTTGCGTGCCTGCAAACAGCTCGCGAATGGCGGTAAAAATACCGGTGTAAGTGGCGGGGTTGGAGCGTGGCGTTCGCCCGATTGGGCTTTGATCAATATCGATAACCTTATCGAAATGATCTAAACCCTGAATATCCTTGTACGGCGCAGGTTCAACGGCGGTTGCGCCGTTCAGTTCGGTGTGCGCCACCTTAAACAAGGTATCGTTAATAAGGGTCGATTTTCCGGAACCGGAGACCCCGGTGATACAGGTCATCAAGCCAAAAGGTATACGTATATCGACGGCTTTAAGGTTATTGCCGGTGGCACCGAATAGCTCCAGCCACTTATCAGAGGCGGCATGGCGCTCTTTGGGCACGGCGATTTCTTTACTGCCACTGAGATACTGCCCGGTTAATGAATCAGGGTTAGCCATGATTTCATCTCGGGTGCCTTCAGCAACCACATAACCACCATGTACCCCAGCGCCGGGGCCAATATCAATAACATAGTCGGCGGCGCGAATAGCATCTTCATCGTGTTCCACCACGAGAACAGTGTTGCCTAAGTCGCGCAGACGAGTCAGCGTTTGTAGCAGGCGATCGTTATCGCGTTGATGCAGGCCAATCGAGGGCTCATCAAGCACATACATCACCCCCACCAATCCCGCACCTATCTGGCTGGCGAGACGAATACGCTGCGCTTCCCCCCCGGAGAGGGTATCGGCGCTGCGCTCAAGCGACAGATAATTTAGACCCACATTGACGAGAAAAGACAAGCGGTCGCGAATTTCTTTGAGGATCTTATCGGCAATTTGCGCTTTTTGGCCGCTAAAATCGAGCTGCTCAAAATAGTCATAGGCTTGACCGATACTCATCAGGGTGACGGCAGGTAAGTTGGTGTCACCGATAAATACATTACGGGCCTCTTGGCGCAGTCGTGAGCCATGACAGCTCGGACAGGCTTGCGAGGTTTGATACTTAGCCAGCTCTTCACGTACCGAGTTTGACTCGGTCTCATGATAGCGGCGCTGCATATTGTTAAGAACGCCTTCAAACTCATGATTGCGGGTAATTAAATCGCCACGGTCATTGCGGTAGCTAAAGGCTATTTTCTCTCCTCCTGAACCTTCAAGAACCACTTTTTGTGCTTGTTCATCAAGGTCTTGGAAAGGGGTGTTAAGATCAAATTGATAGTGCTCTGCGACCGATTGCAGCATTTGGAAATAGTAGAAGCTGCGCTTATCCCAGCCTTTGATAGCGCCGCCAGCAAGGCTGAGCTCACTGTTGTGAACAACGCGGTTGGGATCAAAGTACTGGCGTACCCCTAAGCCATCACAGCTTTGACAAGCCCCAGCGGGGTTGTTGAAGGAAAATAACCGTGGCTCCAGCTCGCTCATGGCATAGCCACAGGTCGGGCAAGCAAAATTGGCGGAAAACACCATCTCTTCCTGTAAGGAGTCGTCCATAGCGGCAACCTGAGCAACGCCCCCTGAAAGCTCAAGGGCGGTTTCAAAGGATTCGGCTAAGCGCTGTTGCTGACCCTCTTTCACCTTAAGGCGATCGACAACCACTTCAATGGTGTGCTTTTTATGTAATTCAAGCGGCGGTGGATCGGACAAGTCACAGACCTCGCCATCAATACGGGCACGGATGTAGCCTTGGGCGGCGAGTTGCTCGAGCAGCTTTACATGCTCCCCTTTACGGTTTTTGACCACCGGGGCGAGCAGCATCAACTTACTGCCCTCAGGTAACGCCAAGACCTGATCCACCATTTGGCTAATGGTTTGCGCCGCTAAGGGTAAATTGTGGGTTGGGCAACGTGGTTCACCGACACGGGCAAACAGCAATCGCAGGTAGTCGTATATTTCGGTGATGGTGCCCACCGTCGAGCGCGGGTTGTGTGATGTCGACTTTTGCTCAATGGAAATGGCGGGGGAGAGGCCCTCAATATGATCGACATCGGGCTTTTCCATAAGTGATAAAAACTGTCTGGCGTATGCGGAAAGCGACTCAACATAACGGCGCTGACCCTCGGCATATAATGTATCAAAAGCGAGGGAGGATTTGCCGGAGCCTGATAAGCCGGTGATGACAATCAGCTTATCGCGAGGGATTGTGAGGTTGATGTCTTTGAGGTTGTGGGTGCGTGCACCGCGAACTTCGATATTTTCCATTCTTCGCCTTTTACCCGTGCAATTTAATAGCCCGTAAGTATCGCATATTTGTACAGGATTTAGCGATGCCTTATTGACCTAAAGAGTGAATACTGTAACAACGAAAAACTCAGTACGAAGCACAGCAGGGCAGGCGATCAGTGTAATATTAATGCTGCTGGGCATGTCATATTGGCGCGTGGATATGCTATCATCGCCGGCCAATAAATTTAATTTGCTTTATGGCTGCTTAGTACTTCGTCATGTCCGCATCTCAACTTAATACTGTCGAAAAACGTGCAGCGGTATCGCTAGCCAGTGTCTTTGCATTTCGAATGCTTGGGCTGTTTATGCTGATGCCGGTGTTGGCTGTCTATGGACAAAGCCTCAGTGGCTTTTCTCCGTTATGGATCGGCCTCGCGATTGGCGCTTATGGCCTTACCCAAGCGTTGTTGCAAATTCCTATGGGGTGGTTATCTGACCGCATTGGTCGCAAGCGGGTGATCATCGGTGGGTTGGTATTGTTTACCTTAGGCTCGGTGGTCGCCGCGAGTGCCGAATCCATGTATACCCTGACATTAGGGCGGGCGCTACAAGGCATGGGGGCGATTGCCAGTGCACTGCTGGCGCTTGCTGCCGATCTCAGTCGTGATGAGCAGCGGCCTAAGGTGATGGCCGTGATCGGCATGTGCATCGGCATGAGCTTTGCCGTCGCCATGTTGCTAGGGCCCATGGTTGCCGCGAGCTTCGGTGTTTCCGGGATTTTCTGGCTGACCGCTGCGCTGGCGGTGTTAGGCATGGCCATTGTTACTTGGATGGTACCTACGGCGGTTAATCGTGCGCCCAAGGGCGAAACCAGTGTTACCCTTGCTGATGTGGGTAAGTTAGTGCGTCACCCAGACTTAGCTCGCTTAGATTTAGGGGTGCTGTTTTTACACCTGTCACTGACGACCGTATTCGTGTCACTACCGACGCAACTAATTGCCGATGGGCTTGAAGCCGCCAAACACTGGCAATTATATATCCCCGTATTTGTGCTTTCTTTTGTGCTTATGGTGCCGATGATGATCGTCGCCGTTGCCAAGCAAAAAGAAAAACCCTTGTTTTTAGTCGCTATCGTGATGCTCATTGTGAGTATGCTTGGGCTGGTTGCCGGGGCACATTCAGTGTATGTCATCGCGGCATGTATGATGCTGTACTTCGTGGCTTTTAACTTTCTTGAAGCCACTATGCCGGCCTTGGTATCGCGACTGTCTCCGGCGAATCAAAAAGGCTCAGCGATGGGCGTTTTTTCCTCATCGCAATTCTTGGGCGCGTTTTTAGGAGGCATTTTAGGCGGTTATGTGGCCCAAACCGGCAGCCCTGAGATGGTGTTTGCGGCGGCTGCTGTGGTTGGGGTAATATGGCTTGTCATAGCCGCGAAAATGCGAGTGCCGCCGCGTAGCAAAATTATTAGTTTGCTTAGTGCTGTTGATTCAGAGCAGGATGCACAGCAGTTGGCGGGTCGTTTAGTGGCATTACCTGGGGTGTTAGAGGCCACGGTGGTGTGTGATGAAAATCGCAGCTATCTTAAAGTAGACGACAAAAAATTTGATTTAGAGGCGGCGCAAAGACTCGTCGCCGCAGTGTAATTTATAGGAGTAAAAATCCATGGCGCGCGGTGTTAATAAAGTAATTTTGGTGGGTAATCTGGGTCAAGATCCAGAAGTTCGCTATATGCCAAACGGCAATGGCGTAGCAAATATCAGCATTGCTACCACAGATAGCTGGAAAGATAAAAATACTGGGCAAATGCAAGAGCGCACAGAGTGGCACCGCGTGGTGCTATTTGGCAAGCTGGCAGAAGTGGCGGGTGAATACCTGCGTAAGGGCTCACAGGTTTATATCGAAGGTCGCCTACAGACCCGTAAATGGACCGACCAAAGCGGTCAAGATAAATACACCACTGAGATTGTTGTCGATATGGGCGGGCAAATGCAAATGCTTGGTGGTCGTGGCGATAACCAGGGTGCTGCCTCAGGCGGTTATCAAGGTGCTCAGCAACAAGGCGGTTTTGGTGGCAATAACCAAGCACAAAGTAACCCACAGCAGGGAGCTCCTCAACAGGGTGCTGCGCAGCAAGGTGGTTACGGGCAGCAACAAAGCAATAACTATGGCCAGCAACAAAGCAACCAAGGTATGCAGCAAGGCAATCAACAGCAAGGTGGCTTTGGCTCTCAGCAGAATCATCAGAGCAATCAGCATGGTGGCGGCCAGCAAGGTGGTGGCTTTGCTCCTAAACCACAAAATGCTCCCCAGGGTGGTGCTTCAAACCCTATGGAACCCCCCATTGATTTTGACGACGATATCCCGTTCTAACAACTAAAAAGTTGTGCGAAAAGCTTATTGATATCTCGCTATTTTATTCCACAAGCCCCATTCTATGGGGCTTTTTTATGGGTTCTTGCTTGAGCTTCCCCCTTTCATGGACAACACTTTAGGCATGAGAATGATTATTCGTCGGCCTGTATTTTGTCTTTATTTCGTCCATACCGTACATGGATCACTGTTGGTTTAGCGGCTATTACACTCGCTATATTGTGCAATGCTGTACTTGCGTATGCCTTGCATATGCAGCGCCAAGCCGATATCCATCAGCTATCACATCAGCTAGATCGGGTTACTGATGTAGATGATGCGTTATTAACGACCTTACTCGAACCTTATGGCTTTTTCCTTGAGCCTCCTCAGCATGCTTATGTTGACCCTGTGTCTGTGGTGATCTCCACCGGGAATGAACATCAGGAGATATTTGGCTCGCCATTGTGGTTGTCGAAAAGTCACTGGTTTATCATCGGTAATGCGCTGCTGGCGTACATGTGTTGGCAGGTGGTCAACCTTCTTAGGCGAAAGCGTGTATCGCAAAAGAGCAAAGTACCATCGTTAGAAAAAACAGAACAAGCACCGATGAGTGCGAGTATTTTAGGCTTAAATCACTTGTATCAGAGTGTGTTCGCAATCGCTCATTGCACTAAACTGAGTATTGCTGCAAGCGGGGTCGCGAGTTTGCTCGAGGCTTTGTTGCAAGAAAGCTTAAGCTACCAGCAACAGCTGTCGGTGAAGGTGCTTAACACCGGCAGCTTTGCTATTACCATCCATGATATTCATTATCAACATCTCGACAAGCAACTTGAGGCACTCAGTGACACCATTTTACAAAGCTGCCGAGCTTTACTCCCTGAATTGCGGGCTGCAGAGGTCAAGGTGGGCATTTGTAACTACCGAAGCGGTGCTGACCAAGCCATTGTGTATCAATTAACGCAATCGGCGTTGGCATTGGCAAAGCAAAGTAAAGACAAACATTGCTACCGTATCCCCTTTAGCCATAACCACTCTATGTTGTTGGCAGCGAAGTCCTGCTCGCTGAGTGAAAGTGTGCAAAAAGATCATTTTATTTGCTTTTTCCAGCCCGTATTTGATTTGCATAGCGAGCAAATACTGCATCACGAAACCTTGCTACGTGTTCGCCACCAGCAGTTGGGCCTGATTTCACCAGAGTACCTCGAAGAGCCGCAAACACGTAAAGCAGAAAGCAGTGTGGATAGCGCCGTTTTAGCCCGATTGGATAAAATGCTTGCCACCGAGGTGCAACAAGGTGATGTCAGCATCAACTTGCAACAATCAAGCTGGTTCGATGGTGAATTTTGGCAACGTCTTAAGCTCTTTCTCGAGCAGCATCGCAATGTTCTTATCGAATGTAAGGCTGAACTTTTAGAGCAGCATCAATATATCGTGCGTAGGCGGGTGCGCCGAACGAAGGCATGCCAACGCGGAATTATTATTGACCAATTACGAACATGGCCGAATGTGGATCTCGATAAATTGGCGGTGCCTGTACAAGCGATAAAACTGGCCCCCGAACTTATTGCCCACATTGAAGTGGATAAAAATGTGCAAAAGCGTGTGTTGGCTTACGTTGCAAAGGCCCAACAGCACAGTATTCCAATAATTGCTGTAGGCGTTGAAAGGCAACAACAAGTTTTGGTGTTACAGCAGCTCGGGGTTAGGGCTGCACAAGGTGCATACTTCTCTGGTGCACTGCAACTGTCAACCTTCAAGTCGCTTTGAGTAGGCCGCGATAACGCAAGCCATTGAGCCCTTGCAAGCCCCCGGTATGTACGGCAATGATGCGACTGCCGGAAGGAAAATACCCTTGTGCAATCAGTTGCCACAGGGCGTACATCATTTTCCCCGTGTAAATAGGCTCCAGTGGCACTTGATAGGTGGCTCTGAAATCTTGGCAAAAGCGCCATTGTTTGTCACTAAAGCGGCCATAACCGCCATCATGAAAGTGCTGCATTAATTGCCAGTCACAGTGGTGTGCGGAGGTTAGTTGGCTTATTTCATGATTCAGGTAATCTGCATTTTTGAGCACGGCAATACCAAGTACTTTTCGCTGCGTATGGCCTGCGCATAACCCTGCTAAGGTACCGCCACTTCCTGTAGCGCACACTAGATAATCGTGTTTTGGTAAAGTTTGGGCTAGCTCCGCTACACCGCGTAGCGCCGCGTGGTTGGTTCCGCCTTCAGGGAGAATGTAGACATTACCAAAGCGTTGCTTAAGCTCATTGAGGTAATCTTTTTGCTGGCGCAAGCGGTAGTCTTTACGTGTTACCGCCACTAACTTCATACCGCAGGCCTGGGCAAAGCGCAGTGTGGGGTTGTGCATATCAAGTTCAGGGCCGCGCACGATGCCAATGGTGCTTAGACCAAATAGTTTTCCAGCGGCGGCTGTTGCATATAAATGATTGGAGAAAGGACCGCCAAAAGTGAGCAACTGCCTACATTCAGAAGCCTGAAAAGCCGCTAAGTTGTACTTTAATTTTCGCCATTTATTACCTTGGATCAGAGGGTGATACAAATCGTCGCGTTTGATGCTTAGTTGCACGTTGTGATGCCGCAGCAGCGGATGGTGAATTTGCTGCATTGGCGACTCTTTGATGGATGTAATGATTGAGCTCATAGTTTTGCCCTAGTTTTACCCCTAATTAACTTGCTAAATTCCGCAAATTATTGATACTTTGTATATTCTTATAGGTGATACTGCAGACTATATGGCATCTAAACTCTTGGCCCGTGTTCCTTGGCTAAATACAAAGAAAAAGTCCGAAGCAATAGTGGGCGTTGCCTTGTACGCAGACGTGTTACGCGCGGTGCAGTTAAAGCAAAAAAAGCAACAATGGTTTGTCAGTGACACCGAAGAGCTGCCGCTCAACGATTCAGCTAACTATTCGAAAGCATTACTTAAATTGCTACGCAAGATCTCTTCTGACGCTTGCGACTTGTATGTGGTGTTACCACAATCCTATTATCAGATAGTACAGGCCGAGAAGCCAGAGCTGAGCGAGCAAGAAATCACTCAGTCACTGCCGTGGACATTAAAGGACTTGGTGAGCATAAGCGCCGAGAATATCATTGCTGATTATATCGATTACCCGATTCAAAGCACCGGTCAAAAGGCCAAGATTAATGTGTTTGCCACCGATAAGCAGCAATTGCGGCCGCTGGTCTCTGAGCTCGATAAGCTCAATGACTGCCACCTTCAGCAGCTATCGGTGAAAGAAACCACCCTCGCGGCGATGACCGCCAAAGATAACTATGCCCGCTTGGTGGTGTATCAGGAGCCTGGAGATGAACCCAGTGTGTTAATCATTCGCGATCAACAATTGCTGCTTAATCGCAGGCTACGAGGGTTCAGCGCGTTACAGCAACAGCCCGATGAAACCACTTTGTCGCACTTAAGTGATTCGTTAGGGCTTGAGATTCAGCGCTCCATGGACTTTTATGAGAGCCAGCTCAAACAGCCACCAATAAAGGAAATTCTTATTCAAGGCATCGATGATGCTCAGGCGGTTATCTCGCGTTTGCAAGCGTTTCAAACCACCCCTATCGTGGAGTTTAAACCGGTTATGGATTTGGCTGATGTGATTGATCCTAAATTCCATATGGCTTTGGCAGGCGCCTATTTTCCGATGTTGGAGCAGGCATGAAAAGCAGCATAAATTTTTACCAAGAAAGCTTGCAGCCGCGTCATGATCCGCTGCCGCTGGCTCTAGTCGTAAAAATATTCATCGCTGCATTTGTCGTGTTGGCTGTGGTTATCGCACTGCAAGTATGGCGTAACAATCATCAGCAACAGCAGCTGCAGGAGCTTACACAGCAACATAGCCACCTAAAAGCTGAAGTGGCAGAGCTTAATAAGCAATTAGCGCAGCGGCGCGATACCAAGAACTTGCAGCAGCAACTAGAACAGCAACAGCGCGCAGAGCAGCATCGCCTTAGTTTACTCGCATATTTACAAGGGAAGGGCAGCGGTGCACCGCTTACTTACAGCGCCTTGATGAATGATTTAGCGCGCTATCACAACCCACAAGTGTGGCTGACAGAAATTAATATTAGTCAGCGTCATGTGCAGTTACAGGGCAAAACGGCGGTACCCAGTGAAATAGCTCCGTGGCTTAAACAATTAAGAAATTCCAACTACTTTTTAGGTAAAGAGTTTTCGGTTTTGGAGTTCGATCAAAGTGATGAGCTAAGACAGTTTAATGTGTCTACTCGCATTGATGGGGAGCAGCCATGAAGCGTTGGCAACATATAAGTAACCAGTTTAGCCAGCTGCAACAGCGGGAAAAGATGCTGGTGCTGACAGTGGGGCTGTTCTGTATTCTGTACTTAGGTGGGTGGTTTATAAGCATGCCATTGATGGAAAATCACGACCAAGCAGCCACGCAAATTGCCGGTTACCAAAGTGAGAATGCATCACTGCGCACACAGCGACAGGCACTCACTCAAGCTTTGGCTATTGATTATAAAGCTAATCTCAAGTTGCAGCTTCAAGAGCTGCACCAGCGTAACCGCGATTTAGACCAACAATTACAACAGCTCAGTGATGGTTTTGTGTCCGGCGACCGTATGCCTGATGTTCTCGGCGATTTACTAGCTCAGCAACAAGGGGTGCAGTTACTGGGTTTTAAAGTGATGGGTGTGGAAGCGGTGCAAACAGGCGAGCAAAGTGAGTCATCGTCACCACAATTACAGTTTTATCAGCACAATATGCAGATGACCTTGCAAGGTAATTACTTTGCTTTGCGAGATTATATGGCACGAATTGAGCAAGCAGCCACTCGGGTACTCATTACAGGCTTTCATTATAAGGTGCAGGAGCATCCGAGAGCGCAACTCACCTTGAACTTAGTAACGGTAAGTAACAATGAAACATTTATTAGCCTGTAGCCTGTTCATGGTCATAAGTGTGCCAGTAGCGGCACAAGTTTTACAAGACCCAACACGCCCCGCCGTGCAGGCGCAGACCTCACGTAGTAATGAGTCGGTACAGCAGCAATGGGTATTGGAGTCGGTAGTGAGTAAAAAAGGTCAACATAAGGCCATTATTTCTGGGCAGTTATACGCTCAGGGGGATAAGTTAGCCGATTACACTGTCACCAATATTAGCGCCCATGCTGTGCTCCTTGTTCAAGGTGCAAAGCAATTGAAGTTAGAGTTATATAGCAATGAAATTAAACAATAAGTTATTAGTCCGCTGGTTTATAGTTGGTACCTCTTCGTTGCTGGTTAGCGCCTGTGCGACCTTCGGCACCGGAGAACGAGTACAACCTCATATTGTCAAGGAACTAGAACCCGCAAAGCAGTCGCAGGTTAGTGAGGCGCCGCAACCCCCGAAAGATTTTGAGCAAGAATTGCTGAGCTCGGTATCAGCACACACTAAGGTGCAGCCGAGCACGGCTATTGAGCGCTTCGATGTGGTCGCCAATGAAGTTGCACTGCGGCCATTTTTCAACGCCCTGGTAGACGATACCCCCTTCAGTGTCGCTATTCATCCTGAGGTGTCCGGCGCTATTAGTTTGAACCTTAAGCAGGTCAGCATGGATGAAGTGCTTAAGATCATCACCCGCATGTATCCACTTGATGTGTTTCTTGAAGGGCAGGTAGTGCAAGTCTTACCAGCAAAAATGCGCACCGAGTCTATAGCGGTAAACTATCTGATGATGCGTCGCTTTGGTGTATCGAATGTCAGCGTCATCTCTGGCGGCGTGAGCGATTACGATCAGAATAACAACGGCAACAGTGGCAACGGAAATAACAACTTTAGTGGCAATAACGGCGGTAATAACAACGCCATTAATAACAATAATGGCAACAACAGTGGCTCTGGTAATATTCAACAGCTTAATGGCTCAAATATTCAAACCAGTAGCGAGAGTGATTTTTGGGCCGACTTGAAAGAGGCGTTGCAGTCACTGGTGGGCACACATGGTGGTCGTTATGTCATTGTTAGTCCACAAGCAAGCTTGGTAACAGTGCATGCACTACCGAGTGAAATTGCTGCCATGAAAGAATTCTTGCGCCACAGTGAGGAAAGCTTGCAGCGGCAAGTGATTTTAGAGGCGCGCATCATCGAGGTGACACTCAAAGATGAATATCAGCAGGGAGTCAATTGGTCTGAAATAGCGGCAAATATTGGCAGTACATCACTGTCATTCTCCTCGACAGCAGCGCAGCTCGGTAATCAAATTTCTGCGGAATTAGGGGGGGCTGCTAGTTTGGTCTTCTCTAATCCTGATTTTGCTGGGGTGATCAATTTATTGCAAACCCAAGGTGATGTGCAAATGCTCTCAAACCCTCGAGTGACTGCAACTAACAACCAAAAAGCAGTGATTAAAGTAGGGGAGGATGAATACTTTGTAACCGATGTGTCTAGCAGCGAAGACATCGGCAATGTCACCCAACAAAATAACAATGACATTGAGCTTACGCCGTTTTTCTCTGGTATAGCCTTGGATGTAACGCCTCAAATAGACAAATATGGCTCGGTTATTTTGCACGTACACCCGTCAGTGACGCAAACCGAGGAGCAAACCAAGTCAATTAAATTAGGGAGCGAAAGTATCGAGCTGCCTTTGGCCCAAAGCAATATTCGTGAGTCTGATACGGTAATCAGGGCATCGAGCGGTGAAATCGTGGTTATCGGAGGCCTAATGCAAACCATTACCTCTGACGAGGTTTCGAAAACCCCGGTGTTAGGCGATATTCCTCTTGTTGGTAACCTGTTTAAAAGTATTCGTAAGAAGCAGAATAAAAAAGAGTTGGTCATCTTACTGCGCCCGACCGTGGTTATGCCAGACACATGGAAGAAACAACAACAACGCTCACGTAAATTGTTAGAGACCTGGTACCGCAATTAATGTATCTCAGCTTTTTTAACCTAACGGAAATGCCGTTTTCGCTCACCCCGAACACGCAGTTCTACTGTGCTCTTGAGCCTCATAACGAAGCGCTGAAAGTGCTGCTCAGTGCACTGAGTATGTCCGAGGGGTTTATAAAAGTCACAGGGGAGGTAGGTACAGGCAAAACGCTGATTTGTAGAAAGTTGATAAACCACCTCGAGGATAATTATGTGGTTGTCTATTTGCCCAACCCTTATTTGACCCCAGATGAATTGCGATGGGCGGTGGCAGCTGAGCTGGGGCTGGAACTTGCGCCCGAGCAAGATCAACAAACATTGAGCCAATCCATAGAGAAGCGCCTGTTAACCCTGAGTCAAGAAGGGAAAAAGGTGGTTATGATTGTTGATGAGGCACAATGTTTTAGTTGGGAAGCGCTGGAGGCGTTGCGGTTATTAACCAACTTAGAAACGGAGCAAAAAAAACTGCTCCAAGTAGTCCTCTTTGGACAACCAGAACTAGATACTAAGCTGGCCAATCCGCAAGTAAGGCAATTGCGCCAACGTATCGGTTTTTCCTATCAGCTGAGGCCGATGACAGCTGCGGAGGTGGACTACTACATTAATCATCGCCTTCGCCGCGCAGGCGCGCAGTCACCCCTCTTTTCACCGCGTCTGAACCACCATATAGCACGGGCTTGTCGCGGTATTCCTCGGTTAGTAAATACGGTATGCCACAAAGCGCTATTATTGGCTTATGGGGAAGGGCAAACAGCACTCAATAAGCGCTATATTCGTGCGGCAATTGCCGATACCGAGGATTGCTACGCGCCAACATCTATGCGGCGCTGGTGGTTGTTTGCAGTGCTCAGTGCGACAGTGTTAGGCGTGGCGGGTATTTGGTTGTGGAGACAAGTACTGTGAGTCTACTAAACAAGGCCCTCAAAGATATTGAGCAGCGCGATGGCGAACATGAACTGGCGTTAGAGCCGACCGTGCAACTGCCGCAGGCGCGGCCTTGGCGAAATGTCATCACCATTGTTGCGGTGTTAGTGAGCGCCATGGTCGTCATCGCCCTTGCTTATTTACTGATCCCCGCAGCTCCTAAAAGCACAAGTGACAGCTTTGAAGAAGCGACAGTCGCTGATCCCTCGCACCAGGCAAAACCGCCAACGCTCGTTAGCGAAGAGACTGCATCGCAGCCCAAGCAAACGACCAGTGTGGCTTTAACGGCACCTAAAGATGATAACAGTCAGCCTGTGTCAGCCATCAATGCCGAGCTCAACAGCCCGCAGCATGCCAACGTGGTAGAGGACAAACAAACTGAGCCCCCGACATCATCACAGCAGCTACCTAGCAGCACCAAGCCGGTCGAGGCAGCGCAAGCAATGGTGGCCTCTACCACTGAGGACGAGCCAAGTGATAAGCCAATAGCAACGCAGCCAAAAGCACCTCAAGTTGAGCCACCAACGAGAGCGGTTAACGCCTCGCAGCCAGTGGCGTCATCCAGTGATACCGCTGTGAAGGTGGTCAAGGCGCTAAGTGTTCAGCAGCGCGCGCAGCGCTGGTTTGAGCAAGGACAACAGTCGCTGCGCTTTGCCATGACGAACGAGGCTATAAAGCAGTTTGAACAAGCCGTTATTCTTGTACCCGAACATGAACAAGCCCGGTCATCACTCGCTGCGACCTTATATGGACAACAGCGCTTAGAAGAAGCATACAGTGTGCTTATTAATGGCTTAAAAGTGGCGCCAGAAACCCTTTCATGGCGTGTCATGATTGCCAAAATGGCCATTGAACAACAGCAATATCAGCGCGTGCTTGAGGTGTTAGGAGATGACCAGGATGCGCGCGCAACGCAACTGGGTAACAACGACTATTGGATTTTAAAAGGATCGGCAGCGCGCCAGCTAAAGCAGCACGATATTGCCAAGGTATGCTTTACTGAATTAGTAAGGCGTCAACCCAATGTAGCTAAATGGTGGTTGGCGTTGGCCACATCAGAAGACGCACTAGGCCAATACCATAGTGCCAGAGGGCATTATGCTACCGCTTTACAATTAGGTGGCTTATCAGGGCCGTCACAACAATACGCTCGGGCTCGCTATGATAGTTTACAGGACACGCCATGATTAGACCTCGCTTAAAAATGCGCTTAGGGGACCTCTTAGTCCACGAGCAGATAATTACCGAAGAGCAGCTTGAGCAAGCGCTGGCGGCGCAAAAAAGCTCAGGGCGGAAACTTGGCGCGACCCTAGTTGATTTAGGCGTGATTGCCGAGCCACAGTTACTGCGCTTTTTGGCTCAGCAACTGAATGTTCCTTTTTTAGATATTTCGCAACGTCGCATTGCGCCAGAAACCGCCACCCTCTTACCTGAGGTTTATGCGCGCCGTTACCGTGCGCTAGTTATTGAGGATAACGGCGACAGCGTGTTATTGGGTATGAGTGACCCTGCTGATTTAAGTGGTCTCGACCAGTTAGGGCCTATTCTGGGTTCGAAGCGTATTGACCTTGCGGTGGTGCAAGAGTCGCAAATGTTAGAGGCGTTCGATACCGTATACCGACGCACCCAAGATATTGCTAACTTTGCTGAACAACTTGATGAGGAATATCAAGAAGGGGAGGAGTTCGAGCTCAATGCCCTCGATGACAGCACCTCAGACGCAACGGTTGTTAAGCTACTGCAATCCATTTTTGAGGATGCGGTACAGGTTCGTGCCTCGGATATCCATATTGAGCCCGATGAAAAGATGCTGCGCATTCGTCAGCGGGTGGATGGTGTGTTACAAGAGAATATCTTAGATCACGTTAAGATTGCCTCAGCCTTAGTGCTACGCCTTAAGTTAATGTCTGGCTTGGATATATCAGAAAAGCGCATTCCCCAAGACGGGCGCTTTAATATCAAAGTAAAAGGCCACAGCATAGATGTGCGGCTCTCGACCATGCCGGTGCAAAATGGTGAATCGGTGGTGATGCGTTTGCTGGATCAATCCGCCGGGCTGCTCACCTTAGATCAAACCGGTATGCCAGCACCTTTGCTACGTAAGTTACGGGAAACGCTGAAGCGTCCGCACGGCATGATCCTTGTTACCGGCCCCACCGGCTCGGGTAAAACGACGACCCTGTATGGGGCCTTGAGCGAACTTAATCAGGCTCAGAATAAAATAATCACTGTGGAAGATCCTGTTGAATACCGTATCAGCCGTATAAATCAGGTCCAGGTGAACAGTAAAATAGGCTTGAGCTTTGCGAATGTGTTACGTACAACCTTGCGCCAAGACCCTGATATTATCATGGTCGGCGAGATGCGAGACCAGGAAACCGTGGAAATAGGGCTGCGAGGTGCACTAACGGGACACTTGGTATTGAGTACTTTGCACACCAATGATGCCATCACCAGCGCCATGCGTCTTATCGATATGGGCGCGCCACCTTATTTGGTTGCCAGCTCCTTGCGAGCGATTATCGCTCAGCGCTTAGTGCGTCGTATTTGTCAAAACTGTCAGCAACCCTATGAAGCCGACGAGCAAGAACGTGCCTGGGTACGTTATTTACAGCCTCACCTAGCGGATGCGCAATTCTACCAAGGGCGAGGCTGCAACAGCTGCAATCACACCGGTTATAAAGGCCGTATCGGGGTGTTTGAGCTACTAGAAATGAACGAAGATATGATGGATGCGCTGCGCCAAAGTGATACCCAAGCCTTTGCACAAGCAGCGAAGAATAACCCAGATTTCTCACCTTTATCACATATGGCAATGGACTACGCTCAGCAAGGGATCACCACTTTGGATGAAGTATTCAAAGTAGCTGAATATGTACCTGAGGTGGTAAACAGCTAGTGGCGCATTTTCGTTATCAGGCCAAAGATAGCCAGGGCAAACTAATTAAAGGCGTGGTTGAAGCTAATAACGCACAAGCGGCTGCGGATCAGTTATTGGCGCGTCAAAGTGTGCCAATTAAGATAGATGAAACTCAGGTGGTAAAAAGTGCCGATAACAAGCCGCTTATGGCCTGGCTTCAGCCCAAGGTTGGCCTTGATGAGATGATTATCTTTTCACGGCAAATGTATTCACTACTTAAAGCGGGGATCCCGATTATCCGCGCTATTAACGGCCTGGCTGAAACCACCACAAATCCGCGTTTTCGCGAGGTATTAAAAGAAATTACCACTCAGCTTGAGCAGGGGCGCAATTTATCCGCTGCTATGGCGAGCCACAAGGAAGTTTTTCATCGTTTAATGATCTCTATCGTGGTGGTGGGTGAAAACACCGGTAAGCTTGAGGATGCCTTTTTACAGTTGGCTGAATATTTTGAACGCGAGCAAGAAACGCGAAAACGAATAAAAGCGGCATTGCGCTATCCTACGTTTGTGATCATCGCTCTCATCGCGGCCATGTTTATCTTAAATATTTTTGTGATCCCCGTGTTCGCGCAAATGTTCTCTAAATTCGATGCTGAGTTGCCGCTGATGACGCGCATTCTCATTGGCACGTCTAATTTCTTTGTTCATTACTGGTGGTTGTTGCTAGCACTGATGGCGGCAAGCTATTACGGGATACGGCGTTACTTAGGTACCGAGCTAGGACGATTGAAATGGGATCGCGTGAAATTACGTTTACCCATTATTGGCAGCATCATTGAACGCTCTTTGTTATCTCGATACAGCCGCAGTTTTGCCATGGTGTTACGTTCTGGTGTACCAATGACCACCGGGTTATCCCTTACGGCTGATGCCGTTGATAATGCCCATATGCATCAGCGTATTGTTGAGATGCGACGCGGTATAGAAAAAGGCGACAGCCTGTTGCGGGTTTCACGACAGAGTGAGCTCTTCTCGCAATTGGTGTTACAAATGGTTGCAGTCGGAGAGGAAACCGGTCGCGTTGATGAACTGTTGCAAGAAAGTGCCGACTACTATGAACGCGAAGTGGATTTTGATTTAAAGAGCCTGACCGCGAAGATAGAGCCCATTTTAATTGCTTTGGTGGCAGTAATGGTGCTAATACTGGCATTGGGTATTTTTACTCCTATGTGGAACCTGATGTCTGCGATTAAAGGGGGCTAAAGTGCGTAATCAGCAGCAGGTGAGCCGGCGTTTGAGCCGGGTTTATCAACTGCTTATTAGTGGGTTGCTGATTTGTGTGTTTATTGGCTTTTTTATTTACTATATCAGCCAGTTATTTAATACTGTCAATGACGTGAATTTGCATAAAGCGGTGGCGGAGTTCCATCACAGTGCCGTTGCTATTCATGGTAAGTGGCTAGCCCATAAACAAGATACCATTACCTTAGAGCAGGTGAGCGCGCAAATGCAGGTAGTGGGTCAACAACAGTTTGTGGTTAATCGCTTTGGCTGGCCGACAGGTCTTGAGGGCGATGGGGCTCCCTGTCAGGGCTTATTTGCCCGCATGCAAGGGCAGGGCAACCTGGCTGGGGTCAGTGTTAAGCCGATATGGGCAGGGCAAGCCTTAGTCGGGTGTGAGTTTCTTTTTAATGAGCGAACCTGGTTTCGCTTTGATGTACACACGGGTCAGGTGGCTGTTACACTCAAATAAACAAAATATAATGATTTTTGAGTAATTTAGCCTTTGGTCTAGAATGAATTTAGGTACTTAACTCTGTTGGAGTAGGCAATGAAACGCAAACAACAAAGTGGCTTTACACTCATAGAGCTTATTATAGTAATCATTATTTTAGGGCTTTTGGCTGCAACCGCATTGCCGCGCTTTATCGATGTTACCGATGATGCTCGCGAAGCATCGGTTGAAGGCGTGGCTGGTGGATTTGCAGCGGCGATAGGATTAGTGCGCTCACAATGGGAAGTTGACGGTCGCGTAGTCGATAACGGTGGTGCTGATATTACCACTGTGGTGTACGACCAAGTTACCTTAGGTGTTGATGGCGATATTGGCTACCCCACCAACGATGGCGGCTCCGACACCACCGTTGGCGCTATGGCGCGCCAAGATTGCAAAGATGTGTTTGATCTTATTTTACAATCAGCCCCTATTAATACTATTGACCCAAATCAGGCCGCGCAAAGCCGTTATTACGTACAATTTAACGCGGCCAACTCGCAGTGTATTTACTATCTTTCAGATTCGCTCGATACCACCAATGTCGCGAATCTGCCTGACGACTCTGTGCCGGACGGTACAGCCACTGATGGTTTTTCTTACTTTCCCGCAACGGGGCAGGTAACCGTATTTTAAGTTTGCTATAACGAGGTACAGACGATGAAAGCAACAAAACAACAAGGTTTCACTTTAATCGAATTGATTATTGTGATTGTTATTCTAGGGATTCTTGCAGTCACAGCAGCGCCACGCTTTTTAAACTTGCAGGGTGATGCCAATGCGGCAACGGTACAAGGTGTTAGAGGCGCGATGAACTCTGCCAAAGATATCGTTTACGGAAAGGCTATTATTGAAGGTATTCAGGGCGATGCAGGTGATGGCACCATAGGGGTTGACTTAGGCACTGATGGAACCGTTGATGTAACGACTTCCTTTGGCTACCCACAAGCCGCAGCTACTGGTATTGCCGCAGCGATGGATATTGATTTAACCAATGACTTTGCAAGCAATGTGATTGCCGCTGCAGGCGGGACACCCGCTATCTTTGTGGTAAGAGCTACAGGTAGTGCAGCACCGACTGCGGTAGTGGCAGGCAATGGCACCGGCGGTGAAGCTAATGATGGCTGCTATGTGGCCTACACCGAAGCAGCCGATGCTAATACACCGCCAGTGATCACATTAAATCTTGACGACTGTCAGTAAGCAATGAACAACCGTGGTTTTACGCTCGTTGAGCTCATAATCACGATTATCCTTATTGGGGTATTGGCGGTGACTGCCATACCCCGATTTCTTGGCTCCAATAATGAAGATGCCTACACTTTAAGAGACCGCACGCTGGCGATGATCCGCAGTATCCAGTTGCAGGCGATGCACAACCTTAATAGTAATAATTGCGTTAAAATTACCACCACGTTAATCGCGCCCCCCGCTAATCAAAATTGCGCAAATACCATTTCTACAGCCTATGACGACTATCTCGTTGTTGATAGCACCGGCACTGATATCACTTTTACCACCACCGATAACAACGGTGGCAGCTTTAGTTCCTTGTCTTTTAACCATCTAGGGCAACCAGATATTAATTGCGCCAATACCTGCCGTGTACAAGTGGGGAATCAAGCTGTGTGTATTAGCGGCGAAGGGGCTGTATATGGCTGCTAAGCGCCCGCGAGCGAGAGGCTTTACGCTAGTCGAATTGATTCTTGGCATTGTGATTTTTGCCATCGCGATGGTCATTGTATTCACCTTGATTGCTCCGCAAGCAAGGCAAAGCGCTGAACCGCTGGTGCAAGTAAAAGCAGCCAAGCTCGGGCAGTCATTGATGAATGAAATTCTGGGTAAAGCCTATGACGAAAACAGCGATCGTAGTCCGCCCTTTCAGCGCTGCGATGAAAAACCAGTTGGTTGTAGCACCACCATGGGCCCAGAGGAGGGCAGTCGTGATCTGTATGATGATGTTGATGACTACAATGGGTTAAGTATTACTGATGTCGGCGGCACTTATTCTGGATTTGCGGCCTCAGTGTTGGTCGCGATTGACGGTGATTACGACCAATCCAGCAATGATAACATTGAACAGGCAAAGCGCATCGAGGTAACCATCACCGCCCCCAATGGTGAGCGCTACCGCTTTGATGCCTATCGAGGCAATTATTGATGCGTGGATTTCGTCGCAATCAGGGCTTTACCTTAATAGAGCTGATCATAGTGATTGTTATCCTAGGGATACTTGCAGTCGGGGTGACCCAGTTTATTCGCTTTGCTATGCAAATTTACAGTGGGGGTAATCAACGTTCAGGGCTGGTGGCGCAATCGCGATTTGTCATTTTGCGATTAGAAAAAGAGTTACGTAATAGTGTTCCTAACTCCATCGCGGTTAATGGCACAAACGGATGTTTAAGCTTTTACCCCATCAAGAGCAGTGGCTCTTATCTGGGGGAGGCAGACCAAGCTCCTTTGCCAGTGGTTGACTTTGACGGCAGTGCTGTTGAAAACGTTGATAAGATTGTTATTTTTCCCACCAGTGTGAATGATATTGAAAATAACGCGTTGACTATTACTGATATTGACGATCAGGGTAATAACGACAATATTTATGGTTGGCAGCTTAGCGCCCAGCCACAGCGCAGTTCACCCGGTAAGCGCTTTTATGTGATTGGCTTCCAAGTTGAACTATGCGCCGAAGTGGTCGATGGCCGGGCATCTTTGGTACGCAAGCAAAATGCAGCGACCAACCTATTGGCTGTGGGAGTCAGTGACTGGCAACCACGCTATGAACCGGGCACATTGGAGCGTAATGCCCTGGTTACCCTTGATTTAACTTTTAGGTCTGAGCGAGGTGAACAGCTTAGGCTAACGCATGAGGTACATATTCCTAATGTTCCCTAGCAGCTCTTTTCGTCAGCAGCGTGGCTCAATGTTGGTTGTGGCGGTCGTAGTGGCGGTGCTGCTATTGGCGCTTGGCCTCGCGCTCTCTCGCGTGATTAACGCGGGTATCAATCAAAGCGCCCTAGAATATTATGGGGCGCGCAGTTACATGGCTGCGCAAAGTGGCATAGAGCGCAGCCTGCAACGGTTGATTACTGACAGCACCCCCAGTTGTGCGCTCATAGCTGGGGCGAATTATAGCTTTGCTAGCCGTGCCTTGGAGAATTGCACCGTGGCAATGAGCTGTGCCAGTGAAGAAGATGTTCCTGAGCCGACAGTGGCCAGTGGCGCAGTTAATTTTTATCAAATAACCAGTGCTGCGCAATGTAGCACTGGCAGTATTGATGTACAGCGCAGTATCGCTGTGGAAGTGAGGCTCGAAGGGTGAAGCAGTTATATCAGCAAAAACTCACAATGACAGTAAATGTGCTTCGAGTCGCTTGCGTGTGTATTTTCGCATTGTTGTTTGCGCCTATCGCTTACAGTGCACCAAATTGTGAGGACATATTTACAGGTGCCATCAATGACAACTTACTAACCTCGGGTAATGGCCTCGATCCGGGAGACTTAGCTAATGTGCCTTGGCAAAGTAACCCTTGGCCTGCCAGCGGCAGTACTTTAAGGGGTGGGAGTTATTATTTTGGTAGCCTTAATGTCAACAGTGGCCAAGGATATCGTTTAAATATTGCTGCCAATGAACAGGTAACCATTTATGTAAACGACTCTATTAATGTGAACAACCGCTTAGAGCTTAACCCGCTTGGCGATGCTTCACAGCTTACGCTAGTCGTCCGTAGCAGTGTGATGATCAATAACCTCGCTACCATAAATGGGCTTATATTCGCAGCAGGTAGCATCTCTATTAATGCTAATAACGTTGTGGTCGGGGGGCTGGCAGCGAACGGTGCTATTGCTGTAGGGGGTAATACCAACGTCATATACGACCCTGAAGCAGCCGAAAATTTAGAGCTCCCGGGGTTGTGTATTTCTACACCAAGTACGCAGCTTTTAGCTAATTACCCGCTTGATCTGTGTACTGACTTAGACTCGGGCATATTGGAAGATTTAACCGGCAACTACCCAGCGAATGGGTATTTGCTTCGCGCTGAGCCGGGGCAGGTTAATAATGGTGCGGGTTTAAACCGCAGTGGCAATTATTATATTGCCTTACCAGCGGCGCTTCTCAATGGCCGAAATGACTTTTCTTTATCCCTGTGGGCGCAAGTTGATGATACTGGGCGCTTTAATGAGTTGCTCTCCGCCAGTAACAATCAAACCAATACTGAGATTGAGTTATATGTGCGCCCAGGGGGCGAGGTGCGAGTTGGCTTTAAAGGGCAATATTATGCCTTCTCTAATCCCACGCCTTTAATTACCAGCGGCACATGGAACCACATTGCTTTGACGCGCTCGGGGCGTGATCTCTGTTTATATATTAACGGGGTTAGCTTTGGTTGCCGTCAGGGAACGTCAGGGAGTCTTAACGTGCTGCGCACGGCATTGGGAGTATGGTGGCGAAGTAATGGCTCATTTGCCGACGAGCTCAATGGTGTGCTGGATGAAGTGCTTGTCTATGAAGGGGCGCTATCCACTGAGCAAATAACCACTATTTATACTAACCAGCTTGCAGGGCTGACCAAAGATGGCAATGTGCGTCCAGACACCTGCTTAAGTTGTATCAGCGATGACTTCAGTGGCGCATCGCTCAGTGAGCAATGGATCCCGTTTCGTAGTCGCGGTAACTTTACCCCACAACCAGTGAATGGTCGCCTACGCCTTACCGAAGCGCGTACCAACCAGGCCACCTCGGTGAATTTTCAGCGCTTGTTTCCGGCAGAGAATAACTTAGTTCAGGTTGAATTTGATTACTTTGCTTATGGTGGCAGTGGTGCCGATGGGGCTGCGTTGGTTTTTTCTGATGCCTCTGTCACTCCGCAGCCTGGCTCTTTCGGTGGTCCTCTTGGCTATGGTTATAAACCTGGGGTGCCTGGTTTTGCTGGCGGCTGGCTAGGGATTGGCTTGGATGAATACGGTAACTTTTCTAACGAAGGTGGACAGGGTTCTATCGGTCGGCGGCGACAATCAGTTGTGGTGCGCGGCTCTGGTGATGGTCAATCGGGATACCGCTATTTACGCGGCACCTGTAACAATGGCACCACAAACACCAACGGCGATTGTTTATCACCGGGAGTGGATGAGGCAACCTCCTCGCAACCCCATCGTTATCGCATTACTATCGACTCGAGAATCGCTAATCAGAGCATTGTAAAAGTAGAGCGTAATACAGGTAGCGGTTTTGAAGTGCTCATTGATAGCTTTAATGCGCTAGATAGCGGTTTTGGTCAGGCGCCGGTACCGGAAAACTTTTTATTATCTTTTACCGGCTCGACGGGCGGCTCTACTAATATCCATGAGCTCGATAACATCGAAATTTGTGCATTGCGCTCTGAGCCTGTTGGTGTCACCGTCGATCATTTTCGCTTATCGCATCCGCAGCAAACCGTGCGCTGTTATAGTGCAGACATACAGGTGCAGGCCTGTGCCGATGAAGACTGTACAGCGTTAGTTGAGCAAGATGTTGAAGTACAAATGAGTAGCACCGCTGGGACATTTGTCGGTGGTAACCCGTTTACATTGACGAATGGCGTTGGCACGACGAAGTTACAGCTACCACAAGGAGGCAGTGCGCAAATTGGTGTGGCAAGCTCCACACCGCCAGCTAAACCATTTAGCCAAGATCGCTGCTTTATTGGCGGTACATTATCGAATTGCACCATCGACTTCGTCGATGCAGGACTGGCATTTTTTGCCAGTGACGGCGTGTCTGCACCGCCAACCCTACGTGCAGGAGAATCTAATAACCTGATATTAAAAGCGGTTGCCGCCAATGCCGTAACCGGAGCTTGTGAAGCACGGGTGGCAGGCGAACAGCAGGTGCAGTTAGGCCTTTCTTGTGAAAACCCGAGGGTATGCCAAAGTGGCCAGCAAGCTCAAATCAACGGCACAGCCATTGGCCTCAACAACCAAGGGCAACAAGCGAATAAACAGAGCGTCGCGCTAACCTTTAATAACCAAGGTGCGGCGCCGTTAGAGTTCAACTACAGCGATGTAGGTCAGCTGCAATTACATGGGGCAATGACCGTAGCGGCCACCCCCACCGAGCCAGAATTCACCCTGCAGGGTAGTAGCGCCGCTTTTGTGAGCCAACCTTACCAGCTGGAGGTCATAGCGGTAGCTGCCAGTGATGGCCGCATAAATCCAGCAACTCAAGGCTCAGGGGCTGGGTTTGTGGCCGCAGGCGAGGCGTTCCAAGTGCAAGTGGCAAGCGTGAATAAGCAGGGAAATGTGACCCCCAACTTTGGTTTAGAGTCACCTTCGCAGCGCGCTCAAGTGACCTTATTCGACCGTGTCTATCCACAGCCTGGATTTGGTGATGGCAGCCTATTAAGCTCTGGGTCGTTCGCACTGACGAATACCTCAGGTGTACAACAAAGCCAACAAGTGATGTGGGATGAAGCAGGAAGTATTCGCTTAGACGCAGCCCCGGTGAATGAGCAGTATTTAGCGACCTCATACTTAGGTGAGCAAGTGGCCAGTGCCGTGATTGGTCGTTTTTACCCCGAGCATTTTGCCATGAACTCCTCACAGCTACTTGATAGCTGCACTGACTTTACCTATATGGATCAGCCGCAGATTAGTCTGAGTTGGCAGGCACACGCTTTAAGCGCCACCGGCAGAGTATTGCAAAACTATGGTGAACATTACCAAGGCCGCGCCGAGTTTAATTACGTAGCACGTAGTTTAGAGCCACAGCAGGCAAGTTTGGCGTCGCGCTTTAGTGCCGCTGTGGGCGTATGGCAGCAAGGAGTCTACAGCGTAAATGTCAGCAATGGCATGTTTGCACGCTTGGCAAATGCGCAGCCTGATGGCCCCTTTAATCGATTGCAGCTAGGGGCTGAAATCTCGAGCGAAATTGACAATCGCCCATGGCGCAGCGCCGATATGGTAGGAGACTCGGTGGCCAGTTGCAGTAACTGTACCGCCAAAGCCTTTAGTGGTTTGCTGGATATGCGCTACGGTAGATTGCGTTTAGAAAACAACTTTGGCAGTGAGTTCGAACCACTGTTGGTGCCAATGCAAGCTCAGTACTGGCAAGGGCAGCGTTGGGCGGTGAATGGCAAAGATCATTGCAGCGCGTATACGCATAACGATTTAATCGACAGCAGTGGTGAGCTAAGCACAACGGGTAGCGGAGCGTTGGTCTCGGGTGATTACGTGGTTGACCAAGGGATTTTTGCCGACTCTGAGGAAAACCCTGGTACCTATCCGGTGAGCTACCCTGCGCCTGATTGGTTGCTCTGGGATTGGAGCGGTGATGGTGCGGCTGATGAAAACCCCAGTGCGACACTCAAGTTTGGTACTTTCCGTGGTAATGACCGTATTATTTATTGGCGCGAGCAGCTCAACTAACTGACCTTTTTTTAGGTAATGTGCTGGTTTTTATTCATTTTCTAGTAGAAATGGTTTTTTATACTACCCTTAACAAAACAAGATGATGCTTATTTGTTAGGAAGGAAACCATGCGACTAGCTCTGTCATCACTACTACTATGCGCCCTTGCAGTATTCAGTATGGCGACTAACGCACAAGATACCTCAAAAGTAGCGGAAATCGCCGCGCAACTCAGTCAGAATCAACAGCAATTCGAGCGCGATCAGTTGCAAATAAAAGCACACCAAGATGAGCTTACTTTATTGCACACTCAGTTGCAGCGTATGCAAGCGCAGGTCAAGCAGGCTGAACGTCAACAACAGCTCGCCAAGCAGGAGTTAGATGAGGGGTATCAGGCTTTTCTGAAAGACCCAAACACGCCTTTGAATAGCTTACAAAAAGACTATCAACAGGCCACTCAAACTCTGCATGATAAGCAAGCGCAAATTCACGCTCAACAAGCGGCAATCAATGGTCAGCGTGAAAGTATTAGCGCACTGAATACTGCTGTGGCGCAAAACCGAAAAAGTAAACTGGCATTGCAGCAATCGCTTGACCAAGCTCGCGTTGAACGTTTACGCACCGAATTTGCCCGCAAAGGAACCTTGGAAGTGGTGCATACTATCAACTGCCAGCGTGATGAAACCTTAGGGCAATGCGAGCGCCGTGGGCAGCAACAAGGGCTTAGCAAAGCGACCTCTCGCTTTTTAGATCAAGTGTACAACAATTTATCCGAGTACCGTTTAGTCAGTGCCAAGCGTGATTTGGCCAACGCTCGGGTCAAAGTGGTATCCAGCCATGTAGTTGACAGCGCCTTTAGCGGCCAAGGTAATTTTAATGTCAATTTGAGTGTGGCCATGGCTGGCGAAATTGATAATTCGCAATTGTGTTCGTTGCTCGAAGTTGACCCAGGTTATTGCCAAAGTCGCACAATCACCGTGAACCGATTACAAAATCACAACATCAATAATAAGGTGAGTCAGGGGCAGTTAAGTGAGCAAAGCGATAATACCGGCTCGGCAATCGAGGTTGGTCGCATAGCCGCTTTAGGAGACTTTCAAGAACACGCTAAAGACGCTAATCCGGTAACGTTAACGGTACGCTCTAACGTTGTTGATGACACCGTATTTATCAATGGTGAACCATACGGGCAAACTAAATTGGATGTCACATTGCCACTGGGTGAGTATCAAGTGGAAGTGCGCAAACCGGGGTACAAGAGTTACCAAGTAAAGGTGGTGCTCGAAAAGCCCCAAGTGGTGTATGCTCAACTCAGCAAAAGCGCTGTAAAATTAGCCAGTAAATAAGCGTTATTGTGGCCGTTTGTTAAACAGTTTTGCCCTTGGCGCTGTTTTTTCGTGCTAGCGCAAGCTTTATGTTGCCGCGAGGGGGATGCATTGGTAAAGTGTCTCAAGCTTTCAGATAATAAGAATTTTTCAAAGGTCAACCAGTTCCATGTTTAAGAAACTCCGTGGTCTCTTCTCCAACGATCTTTCGATCGATTTGGGTACTGCCAATACCCTAATTTATGTAAAAGAAGAAGGTATCGTGCTTAACGAGCCTTCGGTTGTAGCTATTCGACAAGAACGTGCTGGTGGACCAAAGAGTGTGGCCTCGGTAGGTACAGAAGCAAAGCAAATGCTGGGCCGTACGCCAGGAAATATAAAAGCGATTCGGCCGATGAAGGACGGCGTAATTGCTGATTTCTATGTTACCGAAAAAATGCTGCAGCACTTCATTAAGCAAGTCCATAACAACAATTTCTTACGCCCGAGTCCGCGCGTGTTGATTTGTGTTCCTTGTGGAGCAACTCAAGTTGAGAAGCGTGCTATTCGTGAGTCAGCAATGGGTGCGGGAGCTCGCGAAGTGTACCTTATTGAAGAGCCTATGGCGGCCGCAATTGGTGCCGGCTTACCCGTGTCTGAAGCAACGGGTTCAATGGTTGTTGATATTGGTGGCGGTACCACTGAAGTGGCCATCATTTCACTTAACGGAGTCGTATACTCTTCTTCTGTACGTATTGGTGGTGATAAGTTCGATGAAGCCATTATTAACTATGTACGCCGTAACTTCGGTAGCTTGATTGGTGAAGCCACGGCTGAGCAAATTAAACATGAAATCGGCTCGGCATTTAAAACCGATGATGCAAAAGAAATTGAGGTCCGTGGTCGTAACCTAGCTGAAGGGGTGCCGCGCTCGTTCACTCTAAACTCACATGAAATTTTAGAGGCGCTGCAAGAGCCACTTATGGGTATTGTTAGCGCAGTCATGGTCGCTCTAGAGCAATCTCCTCCCGAGTTAGCCTCTGATATCTCTGCTCACGGTATGGTATTAACCGGTGGCGGAGCACTATTAAAAGATTTAGACCGCTTGTTGATGGAAGAAACGGGTATCCCCGTCGTGGTTGCTGATGACCCGTTAACTTGTGTTGCTCGAGGCGGCGGTAAAGCCTTAGAAATGATAGACATGCACGGCGGTGATGTATTTAGCTACGACTAATGAAGCTATTATTTGGTCGTACTGTCTCAATGCAACTGCGGTTGACCATCGCAGTTGTGCTGAGTGTTATCTTGATTGTTGGCGATCGCTACACCAGCGGTGGCACTGCTGTTCGTACTTCGCTTAATACGCTAGTAAGCCCTTTACTTTATCTAGCAAACCTTCCTTATGAGCTGATTTCCACCAGTGCCAAAAACCTCACCTCTCGAGAGCAATTACTGCGAGAGAACCAAGCGCTGAAGACCAAGCAACTATTGCAAAGTGAACAGCTGCAGCAATTTGAATTCTTAGCTCGTGAGAATGACAAGTTACGAGCGTTATTGGGCTCGGACCCGAGGCAACAGAATAACAAGCTAGTTGCGCAAGTGCTGTCGGTGCACTCTAACCCCTATAGCCACCAAGTGGTTATCAATAAGGGCACCTCCGACGGTCTAAAAGAAGGCCTGGCGGTAATTGATGAGCTCGGCGTGGTGGGGCAAGTGGTGCAGGTGGGCGCGAATACCAGTCGTGTCTTGTTGATCACAGACACAACTCATGCCACCCCCGTGCGCGTATTGCGCAACGATGTGCGAACTGTGGTTGAAGGCATCGGTAAAATTACCCGAGTTAAACTCTCGCATGTGCCACACAGTTTAGATATTCGTATTGGCGATGTGCTGTTAAGTTCAGGTTTAGGGGAGCGCTTTCCAGAGGGTTACCCGGTAGCGGTAGTTACGGAAATTAACCGTGATGAAGGACGACCGTTCGCGCAGATTTATGCGGAGCCCGTAGCGCAACTTGATCGCATTCGCTTGTTAGTGGTCTTGAACAGTGCAGCGGCGACGCCTGAGGTAAATAATGATTAATCGTCAATTTTGGCTCATTATCGTTACCATCTTTTTTGCATTGGTGCTGGCGCTGATGCCATTGCCTATCTCTTTTGAACCCTTTCGCCCTGACTGGGTGTTACTGGTACTTATGTATTGGTCCCTTGCGGTCCCTCATCGTCTTAATATTGGCAGTGCATGGTTAACAGGGCTGGTAATAGACCTCGCAACGGGCTCACCTCTGGGGGTGCATTCGTTGACTTATGCCATTACTATTTACATCACCGCGAGTAATTACCAAAAGCTGCGTAATTTCTCTATTTGGCAACAAGGGTTGCTTGTGGCGGTGTTTTTGGCTCTGCATCATTTATTGCAATTCTGGCTGCACCACTTCTTGCTTGAAGTCTATTTTGCACCGCAATTTTTATGGCCGGCAGCGACCGGTGCTATTTGTTGGCCATGGCTATTTTTATTATTACGTAAATATCGCCGCCATTTTCGGATCCGTTAGTTATGTCTGCTATATATCTTGCTTCGCAATCGCCGCGTCGGCGTGAGCTATTGCAGCAATTGGGCATTGAATTTGAGCAATTTGCTGTTGATGCCGATGAAACTCCACTCGCACAGGAAACACCAAGACAGTTGGTAGAACGTCTTGCACGCTTAAAGGCTGAATCAGCCGTGGCTATGGGCTATACCGACCGCCCTGTTTTAGGTAGCGATACGGTGGTGGTATACGACCACCAAGCTTTAGGTAAACCTAAAGACTATGACGATTTTGTCGCTACTATGAACAAACTCAGTGGCCGCACGCATCAAGTGATGACAGCAGTCGCTTTGGCAAATGAGACTAAAACTAGCTCCTTAGTCGTCACCACTGACGTACAGTTTAAAACCTTGACCGCGTCAGAAATCGAGGCGTATTGGCTCACCGGTGAGCCACTCGATAAAGCCGGCGGCTACGGAATTCAAGGACGCGCTGGTGCCTTTGTCACCCACCTCAGCGGTAGCTATTTCGCCGTGATGGGGTTACCTTTGTATGAAACACAGAAACTAATAGCTGAATTTTAGCCATGAGCTCAGAATTACTTATTAATGTAACGCCCAGTGAAAGCCGTGTAGCACTGATTGAAAACGGCGTATTGCAAGAGGTGCAGGTTGAGCGCATAGGCAACCTAGGCATCGTCGGCAATATTTATTTAGGCAAAGTAAGCCGGGTATTACCGGGTATGCAGGCCGCTTTTGTTGATATTGGCCTAGAGAAGGCAGCGTTTCTACATGCCTCAGACATCGTCAATAGTGCGTCTTTTGAAGAAGGGGTGGACGACCAGCATATCAAAAAAGTGCAGGATATACGTGAATTGGTGCGCCAAGGTCAGCACATTATGGTGCAGGTGGTCAAAGATCCCATCGGCACTAAAGGAGCGCGCTTAACCACGGATATTACGATTCCATCACGTTATTTGGTGTTTATGCCAGATGCCACTCATGTAGGGGTTAGTCAGCGTATAGAAGGCGACGAAGAGCGTCAGCGCCTGAAGGATATTGTTGCCCAGTACAACGACGAAAACGGCGGCTTTATAGTTCGCACCGCAGCGGAAGGAGCCAGCGAGCATGAACTTAAACATGATGCAGAATTTCTTAAGAAACTGTGGTTGAAAATAGTCGACAGGCGGAAGAAAACCCGTAAAGAAAACATCCTCCACGAGGATTTAAAGCTTGCTTTTCGTACTTTGCGTGACTATGTAGGCGAAGACATGGAACGCATTCGTGTGGATTCAAAGCTTACCTATCAAGAGCTGACAACCTTTACAGAAGAATTCGTACCACACCTTGCGAAGGTATTAGAGTACTACCCGGGCGAGCGCCCTATTTTTGATTTATTCGATGTAGAGAACGAAATACAAAAAGCACTGCATCGTAAAGTAGAGCTCAAATCCGGCGGCTATTTGATCATCGATCAAACCGAGGCCATGACCACGGTGGATGTTAATACCGGCGCCTTTGTTGGCCACCGTAATCTAGAAGAGACAATTTTTAATACCAATATTGAAGCCACCAGTGCCATCGCCCGGCAACTAAGACTGCGTAATTTAGGCGGTATTATCATTATCGACTTTATCGATATGGTGTCTGAAGAACATAAACGCCGAGTATTGCACTCTTTGGAACAAGCGTTGTCCAAAGACAGAGCGAAAGCGAATATTAATAGCCTTTCTGCACTCGGGCTTGTGGAAATGACGCGCAAGCGTACCCGGGAGAGTTTAGAGCATATTCTCTGCGGGGTGTGTCCGTCTTGTGCAGGTCGTGGCTCGTTGAAAACGGTCGAGACCGTGTGTTACGAGATTCTGCGAGAAATTGTTCGAGTTAATCGAGCCTATGATGCAGATAAATTTATGGTGTATGCTTCTGCAGCGGTTAGCGAAGCGCTAATTAATGATGAATATCATAACCTTGCAGAGCTAGAGCTTTTTATTGGTAAACAGGTCATGATTCAAACAGAAAACCTATATAGCCAAGAGCAGTTCGATGTGGTGATGATGTAGTGAACGCCAAGTCGGTTTGCTTTTTTTGTTTGCGGAAAATTTGGCAAATCAGCGCAGTTACCCTAGTGTTGCTTGCTGTGCTGGTGTCGCTGGTCAAATACAGCTTACCTTATGCCAATGATTATCGTGCTGAGGTCGAGCAGTTCCTTGGTGAGCAGTTAAATGCCGATATCTCCATTGGCTCGTTAAGTGCAAACTGGCAGGGCAATGGCCCAGCGCTTGTCATAAACCAAGTAGGGTTTGCCGACAATGCCAAGGCTCCTATTAGCGTCAGCATTGAACAAACCCGGTTGCATATTAATTTATGGCAATCATTACTGGATAGGCAGCTGCACTCCAATTACTTTGTACTGCAAGGGTTTGACGCTGAAATCGACGCTCGCGCCCTACTTAGCAGTGAGTCAAAAACCAGCAGCTCGCAGCAGCAAGCCTTAATCGAAAGCCTGTTTTTGGGTGAGCAAGGGCATTTTGCTATCGAAGATAGCGAACTGAACATCATTAGCCTCGATAACCGCCATCACCGTATTTTTTTAGAAAACTTGGTGTGGCAAAACCGTGCTAAAGATCATTTTGCCGAAGGTCAGGTGAGTCTCCCAGGCATCGAGCAAAACACTCTTGAAGCTCGCCTTAAACTCTCCGGCGCGCGCTTAAATAATATTTATGGCGATTTATATCTGCAGGCACAGAGTTTGAACATCTCTGGTTGGTTACAAGAGTTTGTTCGCCCGGAATTAAGCCAATTACAATCCAACCTCAATTTTGAATCTTGGCTGCACTTTGCTGAGGGCCGCTTAACCGATGTGCAATTGGCGATACAACCGAGCCAACTCAATTGGCAATACCAGCAACAACCTCAATACCTCGAGTTGCAGCAGGGGATGGTGCGTATTCATCCTCAAGCAAAAGGCTGGCGAGTGCGTACATCTGGGCTGCAGTTTAGCGATGAAAAATACCAGTGGGCACCGATAATTTTTGATGCACTCATCAGCGAACAGCAACAAGTGTGGGTGCAAGACTTAGATATTTCCATGTTCTCCACCTTTGCCCGGTTAGGTAAGTCGCAGTTATTACAAGAGTTGCTGACGGTGCAACCGCAAGGGTTTATCAACGAGGGCTATTTTCACTGGCAAGGCGATAAGCAATGGCGAGTATGGTTTGAAGCCGAACACTTAGGGTGGTCGGGATTTCATGGTATTCCTGGTGCGCAAGACCTCAGTGCCAGCGCGCATATTAACAACCGTAAAGGTTTACTTAGTATTGCTGGTAGCGACAACCACCTACTGACCGGCAAGACGTTTAGCGAGCCGCTCGCTTATCAACAACTTGCCGCAGAAGTTGCATTCTTTAATGATGGCGAGCATTGGTCCATCGAAAGTGATGAAGTTACTTTAAGCAATGATGATTTAGACTTAGTTGCCGAATTTGCGCTGACTCTGGATTCGCAGCCAGATATGAACCTATACGCAGAAATCAGCGGCGGCAGTGCAGCCAATGCCGGGCGTTACTTCCCTGAACCTTATATGCATAAAAACCTGATTGACTACCTCAATGGGGCAATAAAAAGTGGCGATATGCATTTTGCTCAGGTGTTGTTACAGGGACCGCTCGATCAGTTTCCCTTTACCGAACAGCAGGGGCGGTTCGCGGTCAATGCCCAAATAGAAGATACCGAGTTCGCTTTTGCCCCTGACTGGCCGACGATAAAAAATGCCATGGTTGACTTAGCGTTTAACAATCAGCGCATGGATATTTATAGCCGCAGTGGCGAATTACTCAATTTAGCGCTGGGTGACAGCGTCCATGTGTATTTGCGGGACTTGCTCAATGCTGACACTTTAGCCATTGATATTACAGCTAATATTGAAGCGCCTAAGCTACAGCCTTTTTTTGCGCAAACACCATTAGCGGAGCCGCTTGCTACCGTCTTTGATGTGATACAGGCACAAGACCGCCTAGATGGCGAGCTGCAGCTGCTTATCGACCTCAAAGACAGTGGAGTGCGTGCTTCAGGCGAGGTGTTATTCGCTGGCAATGCCGTTCACCTAGCGCAGCCCGGCATCGACTTAAGTGAACTGCGGGGCAGGTTGTCGTTTGTAAACGATCGTATTGAGATAAATGAAGCCCAGGCCTATTGGCAAGGGATGCCGCTCACTGTGAGCTTACTAGGTGAAAGCCAAGGCGAAAACTATCACGCTGACGTTAACATTGGTTTGCAAGCTGATGTGGCGCAGTTACAAAAGCGGCTGAATGGTTTGTTAGATGCGCAGTTGAGTGGTACCACTGCGCTCAATGCGCAGTTGGCTCTAAACTTTGATAACCAAGGGTTTAGTTACGAGGCGCATGTGCAAAGTGATATGCTCGGGGTAACCAGTACTCTGCCGACGCCGTATAACAAAGCCGCAGACGATGCGTGGCCGCTTAATGCCTTAATTCAGGGGGATGACATTTCTAACCTGATCATGGTCGAGTTGGACGAGCAATTATACTTTAACGGCATTCTCAACAACGGCGAGCAGCAAATGAGTAATGCTCACCTTATTGTCGGCAAGCAAAATTTAGGGCTTAACAAGCAAGGGTTTGAGGTGAGCGTTAATCTCCCAGAAGCTGATATCCTCGCTTGGCAGCCTGTACTTAATAACATTATTGATGTGGCTGCACGCAGCAGTGGAGAGCCTTCGGTAATGCCACCGTTAACCAAGGTGGTGGGGCAAGTACGCACAGCTTATGTTGATGTGGTGCCCTTTAATGAGCTGGAATTTACGTTAATTAATCAACCCGCAGCAATGGATTTAAAATTGCTAGCCAAAGAGCTGCGAGCCCGAGTAGACATTCCCACCGGTAGCCAAGCTCAGCGCCGCGATATTCGCGCCCATGCTGACTATCTACGCGTGAACATCCCCACTAATGATAGTGACGGTGATGACGTTAGACACAGCAGCGAAACAGATTTAAATTGGTTAACGCAGCTACCGAGTGTAGCGTTTACCTGCGGTGATTGTCGCATTAACCATTATCAACTTGATCAGGTCGAGCTTCATTTTGCGGGTGCTGGCGAGCAACTGACTATTAGTGAGTTGGTGGTCGATAAACGCGAACATGTGCTGCGTGCCGATGGCTATTGGCGTGATGGGCAAACCCATGTCAAAGGCCAATTTAATAGTGATGATATTGGTTCGCTGTTTGATGAGTTTGACATCACTTCAACGGTTCAAGACTCTGAAGCAAATATGGATTTTGCGCTGCATTGGCAGGCAGCCCCTTACGATATTGATATCGCCAGCTTGGGCGGTGAAATTAGTTGGCAACTCGGTGAAGGGCACTTAAGTGAAATTAGCGATGGCGGAGCGCGTGTCTTCTCGTTACTGAGCCTGGACTCTCTGGTGCGCAAGCTCAAGCTGGATTTTCGCGATGTGTTTGCGAAAGGTTTTTTCTACAACAGTATGCAAGGCAGTATGCAGTTGGCCCAAGGGATTGCTTACACTAAAGATACGAAAATGGATGGCGTGCCTGCTGATCTTACTATCAAGGGTTATGCCGATTTAAATACGCAAACCATTAACTATGATTTAGCCGTGGCACCACAGGTTACTTCTAGCTTACCCGTGATTGTTGCTTGGATGGTCAACCCAGTAACAGGGTTAGCTGCACTGGCCTTGGATAAGGTCATCCACTCAGCGCGCGTTATTTCTGAGATTAAATTTAAGGTCAGTGGGGCAATGGATAACCCTGAGGTGGTTGAACTCGATCGTAGCAGTCGAGAAGTCACCTTGCCGCAAGCCGCGCAAAACCAGCCGCCCGCGTCGCAACCTGAGCAGCCACTGGAGAAACCATTACTATGATGCTGTATGCGTTACAGTTTTGTGCCCAGCAAGACAGTGAATATAACTTTCAGCGGCTGGAGCAATTTTTAGCTCAATTACAGCCGCAACGACCCTGCCTCGTGTGCTTACCAGAGAGCTGGCTGTGCTTTGCAAAAAGCAGTGAGCAGGTATTGGCTGTGGCCGAAAAACACTTATATTGGCGCCAGCGTTTAGCTGCGCTGTGCACGCGTTACGGTATATGGATTGCGGCAGGGACTCTGCCGGTCGCCACCTCAGAAGGGCGTTACCTCGCGGCATCTTTTGTCTTTGATGAGCAAGGTCAAGAGCGAGCGCAATACAATAAAATTCACCTTTTTGATGTGACCGTAGCGGATGGCACAGGCACTTATCACGAGTCCAAACATACCGAAGCCGGTGAGCAGGTGGTGGTACTCGACTCGCCCTTTGGGCGGCTAGGGTTAAGTGTGTGTTATGATATGCGCTTTAGCGAACTCTATCGTCAGCAAGTGCAATTGGGGGCTGATATACTGCTTGTTCCTAGTGCTTTTACAGTACCCACCGGTCGAGCGCATTGGCATACCTTGTTGCGTGCACGAGCGATAGAAAGTCAATGTTATGTGGTCGCTGCCGGGCTGTACGGTCGTAATAATAGTGACTGCGCTCACAACAATGGCCGTGAGACCTATGGCCATAGCCTAATTGTTTCGCCATGGGGTGAAGTGCAAGCTGAGCTGAGCCATGGCGAGGGCTGGATAGCCCAGCCAGTAAACAGCGAAGAATTAAATCAACGCCGTGAGTCCATGCCCATGCATGCTCACCGCCAAGCGAGAAAAGTAAGTTTATGAGTCAAGTTGAGCACAACCTTTTAACGCAAAGCCGATTGGATCGCGATGATCTCGCCAACGCCTTGCAATACATCCATCAGCATAAGGTGGACTATGCGGACTTATACTTCCAATCGAGCTACAACGAGTCGTGGGTGTTAGAGGACGGTTTAGTCAAAGAAGGGAGCTATAACATTGAGCGCGGCGTCGGTGTGCGCGCGATCAGTGGCGAGAAAACCGGTTTTTCCTATTCTGATGCTATTAATCTCGAAGCGATTAATAATGCTGCGATGGCTGCACGCAGTATCGCTGATGCTGATCAACATGGTCAGGTTAAAATATTCAGTGAGCAAGATGTGAAACGTCAATTTGCGCCGCTGCAACCGATTCAGAGCATGAGCGATGACGATAAGGTGGCGCTTCTGCGTGAAGTTGAAGAGTATATCCGTCAATTGGCGCCTGAAGCTGAGCAGGTAGTAAGCTCTATATCCGCCGTCTATGAAGAAGTGCTCGTGGCGGCGAGTGATGGTACCTTTGCAACCGATATTCGCCCGCTAGTGCGATTGAACTGCTCAGTGCTGTTGAAAAAGGGTGATCGTCGCGAGCGTGGGGGTGCCGGTGGCGGAGCCAGACTCGATTTTAACTATTTCAAAGAATTAGTCGACGGTAAGCCGCGTTGGATGCACTACGCTGAGGACGCTGTACGTATGGCTAAGGTCAACTTAGAAGCTATTGACGCTCCAGCGGGAACCATGCCTGTGGTGCTGGGTGCGGGTTGGCCTGGGGTGTTGCTGCATGAGGCCGTAGGTCATGGCCTTGAGGGCGACTTTAATCGCAAAGGCGCTTCTGCGTTTAGTGGCAAAATTGGTCAGCAGGTGGCGTCAGAACTGTGTACTGTGGTTGATGATGGCACCATGGCGAACCGTCGTGGGTCATTAAATATCGATGATGAAGGCACACCGGGTGGTTATAACGTACTTATTGAACAGGGTGTCCTAAAGGGCTATATGCAAGATAAGCACAACGCTAAATTGATGGGAGTAGCGCCTACTGGAAACGGCCGTCGTGAGTCCTATGCACACTTGCCTATGCCACGTATGACTAATACCTATATGCTCGGTGGCGAGCATAGCCAAGAAGAGATCATCAGCTCAGTAGACAAAGGCATTTACGCGCCAAACTTTGGCGGTGGCCAAGTGGATATCACCTCTGGCAAATTTGTGTTCTCAGCCTCGGAAGCCTACTTAATTGAAAATGGCAAAATCACCACACCTATCAAAGGTGCCACGCTGATTGGTAATGGCCCAGAGGTAATGAAGCAAATATCTATGGTAGGCAATGATCTAGCGCTAGATAAAGGCGTGGGTATTTGTGGTAAGGATGGACAGAGTGTCCCGGTAGGAGTGGGGCAGCCCTCTTTGAAAATCGACCAACTCACCGTCGGTGGTACCGCTTAAACATCCTCAAAAGAAAAAACAGCGCAAGAGCGCTGTTTTTTTCCAACTTAAAGCTGGTAACCGAAACCCTGCTAAAGCATTAACTCTTTGAGGATTTGAAATAGCTCTTTGTGAGACTTTCCGGGTTTCTCTTGCTTTACCTCTTTGCTTGCTTGGCGAATAATTTGTCGCATGCGCTGGCGGTCAAGCTGCGGATATTGCTCAAGCAGAGGATTTAAGCGGCTATCACCTTCAGCGATTAGCTCATCTCGAATTTGCTCTATTTGGTTTATCACCACATCTTTTTGATTGTTCTTATTGGTGATAATGGCCATAGCTTGATGAATGTCTTCGACATTATCGGTGCCGCGCAAGGTTTTGGCGATGTAATTGAGATGGCGACGATAGGCGTCTTTTTTCTCTTTCAGGCGGTCGGCTAAGTTCATCGCCTCCACAAGCTCATTACTCAATGGTAGTTTTTCACGCGCTTTTTTTGAGAGGTTGGCGATTTCTACACCCAGCTCATGAAACTCCATGGCATCGCGTTTTAGCTCGCTTTTGGAAACGTAAATAATCTCTTCTTCAGGTTGTTTGCTCTTAGCCATAACATGCTCGATTAATGCTCTTTGCAGCCATTATATCACTAAAATGCGCAGATGCTTTGTGGTACGCTTAGATCAATATTCACCAACTGTGAAAGCCATTATGCAAGAAAATGAATCGGCAGCGATTTATAGCCAAATCGATGAAGTCAAAGAGGCCGTAAGCGAGGTGCTTGCCCAAGCTAAGAAGCTCGGTGCAACGGCTGCGGAAGCCGCTATGTCACGTACTTCTGGACTCTCTGTAGGCACTCGTCTCGGTGAGGTAGAAACCATCGAGTTTAACCAAGACGGTGGTTTGGGTGTGAGCATTTATGTAGGTAATAAAAAAGGCTCAGCATCAACCACAGATTTAAGCCCCAGTGCGCTGCGTTCGGTGGTGGAAAAAGCCATTGAAATCGCCAAGTACACTTCAGAAGACCCATGTAATGGCCTTGCTGATGCTGAGTTATTAGAGCAAAGCCCGCCGGATTTAGACTTGTACCACCCGTGGCAGGTGACCCCAGAGCAGGGCATTGAAATCTGCCAAGAGGCAGAGCAGGCGGCGTTAAACCTTGATGAACGCATCGTCAACTCTGATGGTGCCAGCTTTAGTAGCCACCAAGGGCTGCGTGTGTACGGTAACAGTCACGGTATGTTGGCAGGCTACCCCCGCACTCGCCATAGCATCAGCACTATGGTCATTGGCCAACAAGGTGAGCAGATGCAGCGCGATGCTGCCTATACCGTATCGCGTGAGCAAGCAGGCTTAAAAGCGGCGAAAGACGTCGGCCTGGAAGCGGCGCAAGAAACGCTTGCTCGGCTTAATAGCCAAAAACTAGGAACCATGAAGGTGCCGGTGATCTTTCGTGCCGATGTGGCTAATTCTCTGTTTGGGCATTTAGTGTCGGCCATTGGCGGCGGTGCGCTTTATCGTAAGTCGAGCTTCTTGCTCGATAGTCTTAATACCCAAGTTTTCAGTGATATTGTTAATATTAGTGAGCGTCCGCATCTAGCCAAAGGTTTTGCTTCTTCACCCTTTGATGCGGAGGGCGTTAAAACGCAAGATCGTGAGATTATTCACGGTGGCGAACTGCAGACCTATTTATTAGCCAGTTATGCCGCTCGCAAAATGGGTATGACCGCCACAGGCCACGCCGGCGGTATTCATAACTGGTTGGTACAGCAAACCCATGATGATTTGCACGCTTTGCTTAAACAAATGGGTAAAGGTCTGCTAGTGACCGAGTTGATGGGGCAAGGCGTCAATACTGTCACCGGCGATTACTCGCGCGGGGCGGCCGGATTTTGGGTTGAAAATGGTGAGATCCAATACCCAGTCAGTGAGATTACCATTGCTGGCAACCTTAGCTCGATGTTTAAAGGCGTTGCTGGCATTGGCGGTGATGTCGACCCTCGCGGCGGGGTGTTAACCGGTTCGGTGTTAATTGAACAAATGCAAGTTGCGGGGCAGTAGCTCAAGTAACACGATAAAGCCTAGAGCCCCTCTCTAGGCTTTTTTAAATAAATTCTAAAAAGTGCTTTACCTCAACTTAAGTTGAGGAAATACCTTAGTCCCTGAAATAATAAATCATCTTCGGGAGAACGTTATGTATTTAGAGCATGTAAACCTAGTCGTGAATGACATCAACCAAGCCCTCAACTTTTATCGTGCCGCTTTTCCACATTGGCGGGTGCGCAGTCAAGGCGAGGGGTTATGGTCGGGGAAGCCGCGTACTTGGGTGCATTTTGGCGATGATTACCACTACCTTGCTTTTAGTGACAATGGCATTGGTGACAACCGTGATCTCAGCGGCCATCAAGTTGGTTTAGCACACTTTGCTTATGTCACAGAAGATCTTGATGGCGTCATTCAACGACTCCAAGACGCGGGCTTCGAAGTTGATAAAGTGGGCCCTGAAAATCCTTATCGTCGCAACGTGTACTTTAAAGACCCAGCTGGTTTTGAAGTGGAGTTTGTTGAATACGGATCTGATATTCCAGCACAGAGAAATAACGATCTATAGACTTAAATGCTGCTAAAAGTTGCAAAATAAACACTAAATGAACGTAAATCTCTTGATTGTTCGCTTTTCGGAAATTTTTTCACTGAGGTGTGTAACTTAGGTAAGGTTGTACCTAAATGCTTGCTGAACACGTTATTTATACTCTTGATTTTATTGATAAAATAAAGTTGGCAAGGGATTCGCAACACTTAAAGCGTCACAAGCAATAGTAAGGAGACGACATTATGAAAACGTTCACTAAGACAATCGTAGCTGCAGCTGTACTTGGTTCTACTGCCTTCACTGCCCAAGCAAATGATTGGCAGAACGAGAGTAAAGATGCATGGATTGATGGTAAAGCTGAAACTGTGCTGCTACTGAATGGCAACCTGAACAACTTTGACATCAACACTGATGTGAAAAATGGCAAGGTTATGCTCACAGGTAAAGTAGACAGCGAGGTCGATAAAGAGTTGGCCGAAGAGCTGGTAGTTAGCCTAGATGGTGTAAACGATGTAGAAAACCAGCTAACGGTTATGAACAACGAAGAAGGTATGAGCCACAATGATGATGCAGGAGATACTGGCAGCGATTTAACCGACGCTAAGATCTCGACGGTAATCACTACCCGTCTACTGTTTGATTCAGAAGTTGCTGGCACTGACATTGATGTTGATACCGACCAAGGTGTCGTTACGCTTAAAGGCAACGTAGATAGCGAAGCCGAGCGTGACCTTGCGATTAAAATCGCTGAAAACACAGAAGATGTTCGTGAAGTAAACGATGAACTGCGAGTAATGGCTGAATAATTAGTTGTAAGTTCTCGGTAGAAGGCCCAGCGTTGCTGGGCTTTCCTTTATCTACAAGCAGGCTTAATTAGCGGAGCAATCATGGACATTATTAGAATCATTTTCTCAATTCTTATTCCCCCACTAGGTGTATTTTTGCAGGTGGGTTTAGGGATGCACTTTTGGCTTAATATTTTACTAACCCTACTAGGCTACTTCCCTGGCCTTATTCACGCTATCTACATTATTGGACGGCGTTAAATAAGGAACCAAGTCGCGGTTCCAAGGAATGCGAAGATACCTACGATGTCGGTAACTGTGGTCAGCACTACATTACCGGCGAGCGCCGGATCGATATTCATTCTCTTCAGAATTAGGGGAATAACCGCACCAGCAATACCCGCAGCGAGGAGATTCATAAACATCGCAAAGGCGATCACTAAACCGATTGTTAAATCCCATTTCCAAAGCGCGATGGCGCTACCGATAAGCAAAGCCCACAGTACCCCATTCAAGGCACCGATGGCGAGCTCTTTGGTCAGTATAAATTTCTGGTTGGTGGCGTTAATATGGCCAAGTGCGAGGCCTCGAATAACCAAGGTCAGCGTTTGTGATCCGGCCACGCCCCCCATTGACGGCACAATACCATTGAGCACGGCTAAAAATGGCAAGATACCTAAGGTGGTTTCGAAAAAGCTCGCCACAAATGCGGCCAGCATCGCGGTCAATAAATTTACTCCAAGCCAAACGGAGCGCCGCTGAGTACTTTTAAATACCGGTGCAAAGGTATCTTCTTCATCATCTAGACCGGCTAAGCTCAGTAAACTGTGTTCAGCGTCTTCACGGATAACATCGACGATATCATCAATGGTAATACGCCCAAGTAAGTGCGCCTGATCGTCGACCACAGGGGCCGAAATCCAGTTGTGACGCTCGAACAGCTGCGCCACTTCAGACTCATCCATGGTGATTGGAATAGATTCACACTCTTCATCCATGATGTCGCGCACGATGGCATCTGGCATGGTGGTTAGCAAAGAGCTCAATGGCATTGAGCCTAAAAAGCAGTTATTTTTATCGACTACGTAGAGCTCATCGGTGCCTTCAGGTAACTCGCCTTTGAGGCGTAAGTAGCGCAGCACCACATCAACAGAGACATCGGGACGGATAGTCACTGTATCGGTATTCATCAGCGCCCCAGCTGAGCGCTCCTGGTAAGACAGAGCCGTAGTTGCACGGTCTCTATCTTGGATATCCATCGCCTCAATAACGTCTTTATAAACGGGCTCTGGTAAGCTTCGTAATACTTCCCCTAAGTCATCATCGTCCATGTCCTCTGTCGCTGCGGCGATATGCTCAGGCTCCATGCGTGAGATAATGCTCAGGCGTACATCTTCAGAGAGCTCTTCAAGTACATCACCTTGGACATCAGGGTCGACGAGCGCCCATAGTTTAGAACGTGTCTTATGGGGCGATGATTCTAATAATAATGCGGTATCACAGGGCGCAGTTTTGGCGAGAAGCCTGCGTACATGAACAAACTGGCCGCTATTAAGAGCTTCGGTGACTTCTTGAAGTTGTTGCAGCGGGTAATCTTGTTCATAGGCTTCTGGCATAGGCATCCCTTAAATACAAAAAATGGGGTGGGAAATAGCGTGCAAGCAAGCGCTTACAAGCCGTTGATTAGTTTAACCTAACTAAATCAATGATAGCAAAAGTAAATGCCTAAGGGTTATTCTTGTTCGTGGAACTTTTCTGCAATGAGCGCCCCGATAGCTGCCAACGCGGCGTCGGCATCAGGGCCTTCACACTGCACGCGCACTTCCTTACCTTTGCCGCTCTCAAGGAGCAGTAAAGCCAAGACACTGTCGGCCTGTGCGCTCTTATCGCCTTGATATAGCATTATTTCGGCATCAAAATTCATCGCCAGTTGCGCCAATTGTGAGGCTGCACGAGCATGTAGGCCTAACTTGTTTTGAATAATAAAAGTACCTTCAACCATCACTATTTTTCCTGCTCTCGATGGCGAATTTTCACGTTCGGATAAGTATCTAAAAAGCGCTCTCCCAAAGTTTGGGCAAGGTACACTGAGCGGTGTTGACCCCCTGTACAGCCAATAGCAATGGTTAAATAACTACGGTTATTACGCTCTAGGTGGGGTAACCAAGTTTGAACAAAAGTTTGGATCTGCCAAGTGAACTTTTGCACGATTGAGTGACTGGCTAGATAATCTTGAACGGGTTGGTCTAACCCTGTGAGCGCCTTTAGTTCAGGTTCCCAATGGGGATTGGGGAGAAACCGCACATCAAACACATAATCAGCATTTTTTGGAATGCCATGTTTAAACCCAAAAGACTCAAAAGTGATCAGTAATTGCTTGTCTTTTTTACCCAGCACTTTTTCACGGATCATCTCCGCCAGCTGGTGAACACTGAGCTCAGTTGTATCAATAATAAAGTCGGCGTGGGAGATGAGTACATCAAGAAGCTGCTTCTCTTCACGAATAGCGACATCCAACGTCATATTTTGCATGGATAAGGGGTGTAGTCGACGAGTTTCAGAGAAACGCTTAATCAACGTTTGTTCGTCACTATCAAGGTAAAACAGCGAAGGCTTAGCAAACTCAGGCAGGTAAGCGAGAATGTCGTTAAATTCATGCTGTTCTTTGGGCAAATTGCGCACGTCGATACTGACGGCAATTTTGTCATAATTTGCCGAAACACTGCGCACCAAAGAGGGGAGTAAAATAACCGGGATGTTATCTACGCAGTAGTACCCAAGGTCTTCGAGCACCCGTAACGCGACTGATTTTCCAGAACCCGAGCGACCACTGACAATGATAAGTTCCATCCGACAACTCCTTGTTTTACCCCAAGACGCACATTTAAACCACACCATGAACTAATACGGCGCGCATTAGTCGGCGATCAATTGATAAAGCTCTTGATCGCTGCTGGCTGAGCGCAGTTGTTTACACAGTTGTTTGTCTTTTAGTTTATCAGCAATTGTCGCTAAGGTCTTCAGGTGTTGTTCAGTCTCATTAGCCGGCACTAAAAGTGCGACAAAGATATCCACTGGACGGTTATCAATGGCATCAAAGTTAATGGCTTCGCGATTGGTTACAACAATGGCAATCGTACTGTCGATACCATCGAGACGGCCATGTGGAATAGCAACGCCTTTGCCGATGCCAGTACTGCCCAGCTTTTCGCGGGTTAGCAAAGCATCAAGTACCGATTGCTCGCTGAGGTGAGGACTGTGCTGATGAGCCACCTGAGAGAGGTACTCCAGCATTCTTTTTTTGCTATTAAAAAGGACCGCAGCTTTGCTGCAGTCCTTGGTAAAGAGTGAATCTAGGTTCATGTTAGTGACGAGATAATTTCTCTTTATGTTTAATCACTTGACGGTCGAGCTTATCAATTAAGCCGTCGATCGCCGCATACATATCCTGGTGCTCTGCGGTTGCGAACAGTTCACCACCGTTAACGTGAAGAGTAGCTTCTGCTTTTTGTGTTAGTTTTTCAATATCAAGAATGACATGCACATTATTTATATGGTCAAAGTGACGCTCTAATTTTGCAAATTTGCTATTCACATAGTTGCGAAGAGAATCAGTGATTTCTACGTGACGACCGGTAAGATTTAATTGCATAAGCATTTTCCTTCTTGTCTAACGTCTATATCAAACTTTTACGCTGATTTGACGGTGGAATGGCTAGCGATTCACGATATTTAGCAATCGTGCGCCGAGCCACTTTAATTCCTTGCTCGGCTAGTACGTCGGCAATCTTGCTATCACTCAACGGTTTAGCAGGATTCTCCGCAGCTACTAGCTTTTTGATCAATGCTCGAATCGCTGTGGACGAGCATTCACCTCCGTTTTCGGTTGTAACATGGCTGGAGAAAAAGTACTTCAGCTCAAAAATACCCCGTGGTGTATGCATATACTTTTGGGTGGTCACACGGGAAATCGTTGACTCATGCATTTCCACCATTTCGGCAACGTCATTAAGCACCATTGGCTTCATTGCCTCTTCACCATGTTCAAAGAATGCCTGTTGTTGTTGAACAATGCAATTAGTTACTTTAAGTAGCGTATCATTGCGTTGTTCCAAGCTCTTTATAAACCATTTCGCTTCTTGTAAATGCGAGCGAATAAATTGACTATCACTTTGCGACTTACAGCTTCGCGACATTGATGCATAGTGATCGTTAACGCGGATCTTAGGCATACTATCTGGGTTTAATTCAACCACCCAGCGGCCTTTAACTTTCTTCACTGATACATCTGGAATCACATACTCTGACTGCTCTCGCACAATCGTGGCTGCAGGAGTCGGATTTAAACTGTGTATCAGTGTCATCACCTCTTTTAACTGCGCTTCTTTAAGCTTAGTCTTTTTCATCAAGGTGCGATAGTCACGACTACCAAGCAAATCAATATAGTTACAAACTACCTCTTTGGTCTCTTCAAGCCAAGGGGTTTGTGGGTCAAATTGCTTGAGCTGGATCAACAAGCACTCTTGTAAAGAACGCGCACCAATTCCTACTGGATCAAAGAGTTGGATACGCTTAAGAACGGCTTCAATTTCATCGAGCTCGATACCATCGTCTTGTTCATCATGATTCAAGCTTTCCAGCAGATCTTCACAACTGACTGTTAAAATGCCGTTGTCATTGATGGCTTCAATGATGGCTGTGGCGATGGCCTCGTCGGTGGCACTAAAAGGTGTTAATTGCAGCTGCCACATTAAATAATCGTGTAACGACTCGGTGGTTTCGCCTTGGTAGATAGACTCATCTTCTGGCATAGGCCCAGAGGAGGCAACGGGAGCCGCACTAATATACTCATCCCAAGACACATCCATGGGCAAGTCTTCACTGATGGACTCGTTGTTCATGGCATCAGCACTTTCAACTTCATCCTTACTGGCGCTGGCCGTCTCGGCGGTATCGTTATTTTGGTTGTCGGACGTCGACTCTTTTTGCTCTTGGTTGTCGTTATTGTCGGCGTAATTGTCTTCTTCAACTTCAAGTAATGGGTTGGCGTCCAACGCCTCTTGAATTTCTTGTTGGAGATCCAAAGTACTGAGCTGCAACAGGCGAATCGCTTGCTGCAATTGTGGGGTCATTGTTAATTGCTGGCCTAGGCGCAGCTGTAATGATTGCCTCATGTATCTCTAACAATCCTTTAATCGTTATAATCTAAACTGCTCACCCAAATAGACGTCGCGAACCGTTTGATCGGCAAGAACTTGCTCTGGAGTGCCAGAAGCAATGAGCTCGCCATGGGAAACAATGTATGCGGTTTCACATACGTCTAGGGTCTCTCGCACATTGTGGTCGGTGATTAATACACCAATGCCACGATTGCGCAGATGCTCTATGATTTTCTTTATATCTAACACTGAAATAGGGTCGACACCAGCAAAAGGTTCATCCAACAAGATAAACTTGGGGTTTGCCGCCAATGCTCGCGCTATTTCTACCCGGCGACGTTCGCCACCAGATAACGCCATTCCTTGTGAGTCTCGAATGTGCTGTATATTAAACTCATCAAGTAGGCCCTCAAGCTCGCTTTCACGCTCTGCTTTGCTTAAGCCCTTGCGGGTTTCTAGGATGGCCATCAAATTTTGAAAAACTGTCAGCTTTCGAAAAATAGATGATTCCTGCGGTAAATAACCAATACCTAAGCGCGCACGAGAGTGCATCGGCATCAAGGTGATATCCTCATCATCAATACTGATGGTGCCTTTATCACTGGGTACTAAGCCAACTATCATGTAAAAAGTAGTTGTCTTACCGGCTCCATTAGGGCCGAGCAAGCCGACGATACTACCTGCTTGTACTTCTAAGCCCACACTTTTGACGACCTCCCGGCCTTTATAGCTTTTCGCTAATTTTTGTGCTTTAAGAGTCGCCATTATTGCTCTTTCTCCGGCGTATCGTCACTTTGTGGTGTTAATGTTGTGCGCACTCGTGTGCTGGAGTTTTCATCTTTTTCGGCGGTGATCAGCTGTTTGGCAATATCATAGCTTATGGTTTCGGCAACGATATGCTGGTCGGCCATGGCAATCTTAGCATCACCTTGAATTTTAAGGGTCTCAGAGGCGACGTCATAACGAATTTCCAGCGCCTGTGCAGAAATCTCGGTGCCATCTTCCATCACTTCGGTGTACACAGCTGGTGAGCCGGTGGCTACGAGCAATTGCTTGTTATCACCCAATTCTGGACGACGGTGAGCCTCAAGGCGGTCAGCTTTTATTTCCCGTTTGCCGTGAACAATATGCACGTTCTTATCAAAAATAGTGATATTTTCTTTGATCAGTGCTTGTTGTTTGTCGGCATCAATTAACACTTCCTTGGCGGTGATTTGCTCAGCAGTAGCGCTGGCAGAGCACAAGCCAATTGCGATGGATGTAATTAATGCACTGATTTTATTGGTCATAATATATTGTTCGCGTATGTTCTGTTAATTCAACTATCTCTGTATTGAGGTCTGCTTTCAAGCCTTGCCCGGTGATCTTCATATTCGGGCCACTTAATACTACAGCCTGCTCGGACTCCATGCGCTGGCTATCTATATCAACTTGAATGGCCTCAGCGCTGACCTTCTCAATCATCGCCCCTTCTTTTAAGTTGGTGGCGGTGACGTTATTTTCCAAGATCAAAATGTTGTTGTTGTATAAAGTCGCTTCATCGGCGTTTACCTGCCAATTTTCTGTTTCACCATATAAGGTAAATACCGGCTTGGTGAAATGTGTAAACCCGAGCTCTTGATACAGCTCCATTTCCTCAGCATAAACGGTGTGGCTTAACTCACCCTGATCGTTATAACTAGTCTGACTTAGCCCAGTTGCGATATAGTCGGGTGTGGCAATATGGTCTTGCTGAGCGACACCATCATCTGTCGACTTCATAAAATAAGGGTACCAAAGCCACGCCATCGCGACGATAAATAGCAGTGATATGAGCGCTCTCGCTGCGTTCATGTGCTACTTCCCTGTGTTCCCAGGCTGTGTCCTTGGGCCAGCATCAGCAAATCTGTGAGCTCACGCACAGCACCAAAACCCCCTGGTAGCAAGGTACTGTAATGGGCTATTCGCTTAACCAGTGGGTGAGCGTCGTTAACCGCTACGGCGAACCCGACTTGCTCCATCACCGGTAAATCAGGGCCATCATCACCAATGTAGGCTATTTGCTCATCGCTTAGGTTTAATGTGCGTTTTAACTGTGCATAGGCTTCGAGCTTATTCTCTTTACCTTGATAAATGTGGGGGACACCCAGGCTTTGCATTCGCGTTTGTACTATCTGTGATTGTCGCCCGGTGATAACAGCAACTTCAACACCCGCATTGAGCAACGCTTTAATGCCGAACCCATCTTTGGTATTAAAGGCCTTTAATTCCTCGCCTTGATTGCCTAAATAAATACGGCCATCTGAAAACACGCCATCAATATCGCAAATTAACAATCGAGTGCGCTGTGCACGTTGCCATGCGCCTTCGTCTATGGCTTGGTATAATTCTGAAAACAACACTAAATCACCCCCGCGCGCAATAAGTCTTGCGTATTCAGCGCGCCAATGGGACGTTGCTCGTGATCGGTCACAATGAGTCCATTAATGCGTTTTTGCTCCATAATTTTCAGTGCTTCCGCCGCCAGCATATGAGCATCGGCTGTGGTGCAGTTTGGAGTCATTACTTCAATCAGCGCGGTGTTGTGAATATCCACTCGCTGCTCCAATACACGGCGTAAATCGCCATCGGTAAATAGCCCTACCAGTCGCTCATTATCATCGACAACAGCGGTCATTCCTAAGCCTTTGCTTGAGATTTCTAACAAGGCTTCTTTAATGCTTTGTGATTGGTGACTGCGTGGCACGTCATCGCCGCTATGCATAACATCATTCAAGGTCAGTAATAAACGTTTACCTAAGCTACCGCCGGGGTGGGAGAGGGCAAAGTCATCGGCGGTAAAGCCTTTGGCTTCTAATAAAGCAACAGCGAGTGCATCGCCCATTGCCAAGGTTGCGGTCGTGCTTGCGGTGGGGGCTAAACCCAGTGGGCAAGCTTCTTGCGATACTTTAATGCAAATATGGGCATCAGCTAAGGTCGCCATACTTGATTGAGGATTGCCGGTCATGGCAATCATGGGCGCGCCAATACGTTTAATTACCGGAATAATGCTCACAATTTCGTGCGTTTCGCCAGAGTTAGAAATGAGCATAACGATGTCATTTTCAGTGATCATGCCTAAATCACCATGGCTGGCCTCACCTGGGTGCACAAAAAACGCTGGAGTGCCGGTACTTGCTAGGGTCGCGGCAATTTTATTACCAACATGTCCTGATTTACCCATGCCAATAACGATGACTCGGCCGCTACAAGCCATGATCATCTCGCACGCTTGAATAAATTGTGCGTCTAAATACTGATGTAACTCCTGCAAAGCGGTTTGTTCTATTTCTAAAACCCGTTGTGCGGTGGCAATAAAGCTTTGGCTCATACTATTACTCTAGGCTAACTGACTAAAAATATATCCTTGGTAGGCAAAAAATGCGACTAGTAAAAAGCCGCCCTCGATTCTGTTGATACGCCGCGCGCCACGAAAGTTCAAACTCATGGCAATAAGCACCACCGTTGCCGCAATCATAATTAATGCATCACGGTTAGCGGCGGAGGGGTCGATAACCGATGGGTTTAAAATACCGGCGATGGATAGGACAGCGAGAATATTAAATAGATTCGAGCCGACAATGTTGCCCAGTGCTAAGTCGTCTTCATTTTTCAGCACCCCAGCCACACAAGCAGCAAGTTCCGGTAAACTAGTGCCAATGGCGATGATGGTAAGCCCAATGACTAAATCAGAAAGGCCAAAATACTGGGCTATATCCACTGCTGAGTCGACAATAAAATGCGAACTGATGGGCAGCATCGCCATCCCGATAATTAACCAAATCAGTGCGGACTTGGTGCTCACCCCACTGGGTATTTCATCACAGACTTCACTCACCAAGGGATCGTCATCATTACTTTTTTGATTGCGTGAAATAACAATCAAAAAAACGATAAAGGTGACAAAACCGCCCGCCAATAGCCATCCCTCAAGCTGAGAGAAATAATTATCGGTAAACATATACCATGCAATCAGTGACACCACGAGCACAATGGGCATTTCGCGCTTTAGTGTAATGGAGGACACTGAAAGTGGGCGTAGCAAAGCAGTAATACCTAACACCAAGAGAATATTGGTAATGTTTGAACCAACAGCGTTGCCGACAGCAGTATCGGTTTTATCTGCCAGTGCCGCAGAAGCTGATACCATCATCTCTGGTGCCGACGACCCCATTGCGACCACAGTCAAACCGATGATTAGGGCTGGCACCCCTAAGTTGCGTGCCAGCGCAGCTGCGCCATAAACAAAACGATCCGCACTCCATACTAGGGCGACAAAACCAGCAACTAGAATGGCGAAAGAGGTGAGCATGATTAATGAGCCATTGATGTAAGTGAAACCTTGGCGCTGATAGTAACAAACTGGGCTGTGTTTGTGTAAGAAAACCGTGTGTTTAGGTGTTCCACTGAGCAGGAATTTGAATGGGCTTACAAAAATTTACAGAATCTTTTTTCCCTCAGCGTAAAAAAACTTTAAAATGCGAGGTCTAATGATAGAAATGAGCGGGAGAGCGACTTGTCGCAACCAATAGTAGAAATCAAGGATGTTACCTTCTCGCGCGGAGAGCGTGTTATCTATCAAAATATGGACTTTACCATTCCGAAAGGGAAGATCACTGCTGTTATGGGCCCAAGTGGTATAGGCAAAACCACTTTGCTCAGGCTGATTGGCGGGCAATTAAAGCCCGATTCGGGCGATATTTTATTTCAAGGCAATAGCATTCCAAGCATGTCACGTTCGGCGCTTTATCAAGCGCGAACAAAAATGAGCATGTTGTTTCAAAGTGGTGCGCTGTTTACCGATATGTCGGTGTATGACAATATCGCCTTTCCTCTTAGAGAGCACACTGAACTCAGTGAGGAGTTAATTCGCTTGGTGGTGTTAATGAAACTACAAGCGGTTGGCTTACGTGGCGCAAAAGATTTAATGCCTGCTGAGTTGTCCGGGGGGATGGCACGCCGCGCTGCTTTGGCTCGCGCGATAGCCTTAGACCCTGAGTTTATCATGTATGATGAGCCTTTCGCCGGACAAGACCCCATCTCAATGGGCGTGTTAGTGCGGCTAATTAAATCACTCAACGAAGTGTTAGGGTTGTCTTCTTTGATTGTTACCCACGATGTGCAAGAGGTGTTGAGTATCGCCGACCACGTGATTATTCTCGCCGACAAAGGGGTGATTGGCAGTGGCAGCCCGGCACAAATGCGTGAACATGAATCGCCCTTAGTGCAGCAATTTTTGCAAGGGCTGTCTGATGGGCCAGTGCCTTTCCACTTTGATGCTGAGCCTTATGAACAGGAGTTGTTGTCATGATGCAGTCGCTGCTTAATTTGTGGCAACGCCTTGGACATAAAAGTCTAAGCCGTTTCGCGTCGATGGGGCGCGCTACACAGATGTTGCTGGGTGCCTTAATTAGTGTTCCTAATGTGCGCAAAGGCACGCCCTTATTAATTCGACAGCTGTATATGGTGGGTTTTCAGTCACTGATTATTATTTTGGTGTCAGGGCTGTTCATTGGCATGGTCTTAGCTCTGCAAGGCTATACCGTATTAGTTGATTACGGCGCTGAAGATAGCTTGGGGCCCCTGGTTGCTTTGAGCCTATTACGCGAACTAGGGCCGGTGGTGACGGCGCTGTTATTTGCTGGTCGCGCTGGCAGCGCGTTAACCGCCGAAATAGGCTTAATGAAAGCCACCGAGCAGTTAACGAGTTTAGAAATGATGGCTGTAGACCCGCTAAAGCGCGTCATTTCACCACGCTTTTGGGCCGGCATGATTAGTATGCCGCTGCTTGCGCTGATCTTCTCTGCTATTGCCATCATCGGCGCACATTTAGTGGGCGTAGATTGGCTTGGCGTAGATAGGGGCAGCTTCTGGTCTATTATGCAAGCGCAAGTGTCGTTCGAAAAAGACGTTCTCAACGGCCTGATTAAAAGCTTTGTCTTCGCCTTGTTGGTAACCTGGATAGCCCTATACAAAGGCTATGACTGTATCCCGACCTCTGAGGGGATCAGTAAAGCGACCACAGAAACCGTTGTGCATTCATCATTAGCCGTTCTTGGCTTCGATTTTATTTTGACCGCCGTAATGTTTGGCGGCTAAAGGATTAACACCATGAATTCGAGAAAAATTGAAATTTTAGTCGGCTTCTTTGTCACTCTTGGTGTGGCGGCGCTGGCAATTCTGGCTTTAAAGGTCGCCAATGCGGGATTAGCTGGTAGTAATGGCACTTATTCATTGCAGGCTAAGTTTGAAAATATAGGATCGTTGAAAACACGCGCTCCGATTAAAGTCGGTGGCGTTGTGGTTGGCCGTGTTGAGGGCATCCAAGTGCACCCCAGTGAATTTGTTCCTGTGGTTGAAATGGCCATCGACAACCAATATGAGTGTAAGTTTTCCGATGCCACATCGGTATCGATATTAACCTCGGGCATACTCGGCGAGCAGTATTTGGGTATTTCCCCGGTCATAGCGAGTGACTCGGCACAGCAAAGTTGTTTAGGCAATGAAGTGGCGCAGGCACAAAGCGAGGATGAGCTTTCGATAGATGCTGTATTTGGCGTACAAACGAAAGCGCTCAAGGATGGCGATATGATCACTGACACCAAATCAGCCTTGGTTTTAGAAGAGCTTATCGGCCAGTTTTTATTTAATCAAAGTAGCGAGTAATGATTATGCGTAAGCTGTTCATTGTTTTAACTGCCGTACTCTTGGCCGCCACTTCTAGCTTACAGGCACAAGAGGTGGATTTAAGTGAACCTTATAAAATGGTGCGTCAGGTTGCTGATAACACCTTTAAACGTGTTGAGCGCGATCAACAGAAAATTCAAGCCGATAAAGAATACCTAAAGGTTATTGTCGAAGAAGAGCTGTTGCCCTATATCGACTATAAGTATGCGTCTTATCGTATGCTCGCAAGCTATATTCAAAAAGCGCGCAGTATCGAAGACCCCGAAGAGAAGAAGCAGGCGATAGCCCATATAAAGCGCTTTATTTATGTCTTCAAAAACTATCTGGTAACTACCTATGCTGGGGTGTTTACGCAGTACACGAACCAAAAGGTTGAGTTTGCCGCGCCTCGCGATGTTGGTGATGCGAATGTGGTTGTGGTAAAGACAACCATTAAGGACCCAGGCAAACCAGACATTGATATTGGCTTCAAAGTGCGTAAGGATAACGACAACCAATGGCGTGCTTATGACATGATCGCCGAAGGCATCAGTTTGCTTGATGCCAAGCAAAGCGAAATACACGGTATTTTGCGCCAAGAAGGTATTGAGCACGTGATTGATTTACTAGATAAGAAAAGCCAGTTACCTGTGCAATTTCGAGGTGATGGTGTCGATGAGTAAGCTGTCGCTGCAACAAATTAAGCCACAGCACTTTGCCATTGCCGGTGAGCTAACTCGCTACAGCGTTGCCGATAAACGCTTAAGTGAGCAGCTTGTGCAAGGCCAAGAGCAAGTGGAAATCGATTTGAGCGAAGTGACGCGAGTCGATACTGCAGGCTTAGCGTGGCTTATTCAGGCATCGTCGCAACTGCAACGCCAAGGGCGCCAGTTACAACTAAACCATATACCTGAGCAGTTGCATAAACTTATGCAGTTGGGACAGGTCGAAAGTATTTTTGAGTGAGAGTGATGCAAAGCAGTCAAGTAGAAGCTTTATTAAAACAAGAGCTAGGTCTTGAAGAGATAATCGTAAAAGTAGAAGGGACCCATTACCAAGTAATTGCCGTGGGTGACTGCTTCGATGGGCTCACACCAGTGAAAAAGCAACAGCTTGTTTATAAACCACTGATGGAAAAAATCTCAGACGGCACTATTCATGCGGTTTCTATTCGCGCTTTTACGCCAGAGCAATGGCAACGCGAACGTAAGTTTATCCTTCCGCAGTAATTAGGAATCAGCATGGACCATTTTATTATTCAAGGCGGCACACCGCTCAGCGGTGAGCTCACTATTTCTGGTGCTAAAAATGCAGCATTGCCAATTTTATTCGCAGCGCTGCTGGCTGATTCACAAAGCACGTTTAGCAATGTTCCTAAGCTGCGGGATATCAATACCACCGAAGCGCTGTTGACAGAATTAGGCGCAGGAGTTCGTTGGCAAGACGAGCAATTACTGATCGATGGTGGTTCTGTCGATAAGGTACTGGCTCCTTACGACTTAGTAAAACAAATGCGCGCATCGGTGTTGGCCTTAGGCCCCTTACTTGCGCGCTTTGGCAAAGCTCAAGTTTCTCTGCCCGGTGGCTGTGCCATTGGGGCACGACCTGTGGATATTCATATTCAAGGTATGCGCCGTATGGGAGCAACCATTGAGGTTGAAAATGGGTACATTAACGCCCATGTCGAAGGTCGGCTGCAAGGTGCGGAAATCTTTATGGATACCGTCAGTGTGGGCGCCACCGAAAACCTGTTGATGGCGGCAACCTTAGCACAAGGTAAGACGGTACTCGAAAACGCGGCGCGTGAGCCGGAGATTAGTGATTTAGCCAAGTACTTGAATAACATGGGCGCTAAAATCAGCGGAGCAGGGACCAGTCGCATCGAAGTGCAAGGCGTAGAGCGTTTGCAAGGGTGTGAGCATGCGATTTTACCGGATCGTATAGAAACCGGAACATTCCTAGTTGCAGCGGCCATGGCAAAAGGCGACGTGTTATGCAAAAACACAGATTATCATAGCCTTGAGCCAGTTATTGAAAAACTGCGCGAGGCGAATGCGCTTGTTGAAGTGACCGACAACAGCATCTACTTAGATATGCGTGGTCGTGAGCTCAAAGCTGTGAATATTAAAACCGCACCTCACCCAGGGTTTCCTACGGATATGCAAGCGCAGTTTACGGCGCTAAATGTGGTCGCTAATGGCAGCGCCACAATCACCGAAACTATTTTTGAAAACCGGTTTATGCATGTACCTGAACTTCAGCGCATGGGAGCCAATATTCGCCTTGAAGGCAATACCGCAATCTGTGGCGACAGTCCTAAATTGACTGGCGCACGGGTTATGGCGACTGACTTGCGGGCCTCTGCAAGTTTGATCTTAACCGGAATCATTGCCAGTGGTGAAACCCGTGTTGACCGCATTTATCATGTTGATCGTGGTTATGAGCATATTGAAGACAAACTCAGCGCGCTTGGTGCCAATATTAAACGTGTGAGTGAGTAGTGTCGCTATTAACTTGGTAATAGAAAAAGGCCGCCGATAGCGGCCTTTTTAGATGGGAATGTGGGTGTGTTCGATTATAACCGGGTTTCTAGTTCAGCGACGGTGACCGTCAAGGTGTGCGGCTCACCATCACGGTAGAGTTCCACCTCAAGTTCAGTCCCCGGTTCGGTATTGGCAATGCGCTCCAGAGTCTGTTGGATATTACTCACCGAATGCCCGCCCATGCTGACGACAATATCGCCTTCTTTGATACCAGCTCGCCACGCCGGACCGAGTGGATCCATTTTATTAATACGCATACCGGCGATGGCCATATGGTTATTAGTGACTTCCCGACCTTGCTGATCGACAGCGGTTACATCCATGCCCATGTAGCCACGCACAACTCGACCATAGCGAATAAGCTTATCCATAACATCCTTAGCGAGAGAGTAGGGAACAGCAAAGAAGATCCCTTGAATATCGAGGTTCGCTCGGGTTTTAAACTGTGCTGAGGTAATGCCAACCAAGTCGCCATGAGAATTCACTAAGGCTCCGCCTGAGTTACCGACATTTATTGCGGCATCCATTTGTAGCAGGCTACTGTGGGAGCTGTCGGTTACTCGTTGCTTTCCGGTGGCACTAATAATCCCCTGAGTAATGGTTTGCCCTAAGTTAAGAGGGTTACCAATAGCTAGCACCACATCGCCAACCTGAGGTTTGAAATCATTATCAACCGGGATAGCTGGCAGATTCTCCCCCGCGACTTTCAATAATGCCAAATCAGTAACGGTATCGAACCCTACTAACTGCACCTCACTAAAACGGCGTCCGTCAGCAAGAATGACCTCGACTAAATCAGCATTATTAATGACATGGTAGTTAGTCAAAATGTAGCCGTCTGGACTCATTAGTACGCCTGAGCCGAGTTCAGATACGGTGTTCTGTCTTTGCATGTAACGTGGCTGAGTCGAGATGCGCTCTGAATACACTGTGACCACTGCGGGCGCGGCGCGACGTACCGCTTTGGCGTAGCTCATATGGGAGCCAGTAAAGCCATCGGCGGAGAGAATGGGGAGCAAAGCATCACGCAAAGACGGAGTGGCGAGCACAATAATAAAGGCGATACCCAGACCACTTAATAGCGGCAGCAAGGCGAACTTAATCTTTTTCAGCACGAGATAATAATTATTATTTATTTATAAGCTTAGGCAATGATGGCACATAAACGACAACAGCGGCAAGGGCGCCGCTGTTGAATGTTGTTAAAGCACAACAGGGGTTACTGTATAGGCGCGAAGAAGGTGCTATTGCCACGGCGTACTACCAGCACAATATTACCTTGAATATCTTTGATTAGATTAGCAAGTTCACGCACGGTTTCTACCCGCTCACGGTTGACCTGAGTAATAATGTCTCCCTCTTCCAAGCCTAGTCGGGCAGCAACGGAACGGGGGTCTACCGAATTGATAATAACCCCTTTGATACCGTTACGTTTGCCGGACTCAAGCTCAGCACCGGCTAAGGCGCGATGAATTTCGGCGGCTTCCTCTGTAACGTTGTCCGCTGCGGCTAAGGTCACGTCTAACTCGATTTCTTCATCATCACGGAAAATACCGATTTCCACTTCCTTGCCCTCACCTAGGGTAGCAATTTTGCCGGCTAATTCAGCAAAGCTCTTAATGTCGTCACCGTTGACGCTGATGATAACATCGCCAGCTTTGATGCCTGCTTTCTCGGCAGCCGAGTCTTCAACGACGCGCTCAACCATTGCACCTTGTTTAACATCGAGATCCAAGGCTTCGGCATAGCCTGCATCTAATGTGCGCCCGGCAACACCCAATGAACCACGGCGCACTTGTCCGTACTCAACAATCTGATCGACTAAGTTTTTCATCATATTAGAGGGGATGGCAAAGCCGATACCAACGTTACCACCGGAAGCACCTAAAATAGCGGTGTTAATACCGATTAGTTCACCTTTGAGGTTAACTAGCGCTCCCCCTGAGTTACCTTGGTTGATAGCCGCATCGGTTTGAATAAAGTCCTCATAGCCTTCGATATTAAGCCCACTACGCCCTAGGGCACTGACGATACCTGAGGTGACCGTGTGGCTTAAACCAAATGGGTTACCGATAGCGACAGAAAAGTCACCAACACGGAGCTTATCAGAGTCAGCGAGCTTGACTTCAGTAAGGTCTTCGCCATCGACTTGTAACAGCGCGATATCTGATTCTTTATCAGCGCCGACGAGCGTCGCTTCGAATTCACGACCATCTTCTAAGGTCACTACCATTTCCTCGGCATCGGCGATAACATGGTTATTCGTCACTACATAACCTTCATCGGCGTCGATGATGACACCGGAGCCTAGGCCACTAAATGGACGCTTTTGTGAACGAGGTTGAGGACGCCCAAAGAAGAAGTCAAACGGGTCGACACGGCGACGCACTTCTTTTGAGCCGGATACACGAATACTCACTACGCCAGGAGTGACGCGCTCGAGCATAGGTGCAAGCGTAGGTAACTGCTGTCCATCTACCGCGACGGGCAGCTTGGCATGAGAGATACTAGGTTGAGCAAGTAAAGTGGCCGATAAAATAGCGGCACTGATGATTGATAACTTCATTTTCATAGTCTGGGCAAACTCCACAATACAGGGGCTGCTATGCAGCCCGATACCTATAAAGCTATTTCCTATACAGACTATGGGGTCGTTAATTTAGTTCCTCAAGAGATAAATAACTGCCTATTTATCAGGCAGGTTGCTTATCGTTAGACTTTTGCTCACCACTAAATAACCCTGATTCGCCGCTGGCATAATCGGTTGGCTGACTGTCGTGCACGCTGCGAGTGGGTTGGCGCTCGGGACGCTGATTTAAAGACGCATGCAGTTGCTCAGTGGTTTCTTTTGAGAAGAAAGGCTGGCTTAAATCAACATCTTGCTTTGCAGTTAATAAGTGGTCGCTTTGCTGTACATGGTTAACTAACTGTTCGTAGTTTTCCTTGAGCTTAGCGATTAATTTATTAGTGTTATCTAAATGATCAGCGACATCTTGACGGTAACGCTCAAGATCATTTTGCGCTTGTTGTGCTTGCTCTTCTAATTCGCCCTGCTTGAAGCGGCGTTTAGTCATCCAGCTGCCAACAAAAAAGCTGCATGCAGCAACAATAATTACGATACCTAGCCAAGTAGTGGTATACATAAATTTCCCCTTTTGAAAACTTTACTGAGTCAAATATACGCTTTGTTGTCAGCCGTGTTAAGATAGCGCGAAAATTAATCCCTAGTATTGCTCCTATCACCATGACACCTTGGCAAAAATATCAACAAGATTTACAGCGCGATGACTTCCTCCATGATGAAGCACAAGAAAACGCGGTGCGCCACCTGCAACGCCTGTATGATGACATTGTTGCTCAGCCTGAAAAGCCGCGCGGTTTTTTCTCTAAGCTGTTTGCCAAGGATAGCACGAAGGCCATTAAAGGGCTTTACTTTTGGGGAGGAGTAGGGCGTGGTAAGACCTATCTGGTCGATACTTTTTACGAGGCCCTGCCGACAGAGCGTAAAATGCGGGTGCATTTTCACCGCTTTATGCACCGTGTGCATCAAGAACTAAAACAATTACAAGATGTTAAAAACCCGCTGTTGGTGGTGGCCGATAAACTCAAAGCCGAAACCGACATCATCTGCTTTGATGAGTTCTTTGTTCAGGATATCACTGACGCCATGCTATTAGGTGGCCTAATGGAAGCGCTGTTTGCGAGAGGGATTGTATTAGTTGCGACGTCTAATATTGTGCCTGATGAGCTGTATAAAAATGGCTTGCAGCGGGCACGTTTCCTGCCCGCAATTGAGCTGGTAAAGGCTAATACTGAGATAGTGAATGTCGATTCCGGCGTTGATTATCGCTTACGTACCCTTGAGCAAGCGGAAATATTTCACAGTCCGCTTGATGAGCAAGCGGATCAAAACCTATTTGCTTATTTCGAGCAACTATCCCCTGAGCCGGGTAGAGCAAACGAGGCCATTGAAATTGAAGGGCGGATGATTCAAACACGCATGGTTAGTGACTGCATTGTGATGTTTGATTTTGCCGAACTGTGTGAAAGTGCGCGCTCGCAAGTGGATTATATGGAAATCTCCCGCCTTTATAACACCGTGCTACTGGCCAATGTGAAACAGATGGGGCAACACAATGATGACGCTGCGCGTCGTTTTATTGCGTTAGTCGATGAGTTTTATGAGCGTAATGTGACGCTGATTATCTCCGCACAAGCGCCCATTGAAGCGCTCTATACTCAAGGGAACTTAAACTTTGAGTTCAAACGCTGTGTCAGCCGATTGCAAGAGATGCAATCACGCGAATATCTGGAGCGCCCTCATTTAGCTTAGCCGGTTCGTTTTTACAGCTCGTATCACTGCATAAAAAATCAGCGCGGCGGTAGCCAAGGGATTTTCAAACTGCTATACTCCCGCGCCTGCCACGTTGCGTTCTATCACTGTATTTAGCTTAGCCACTATTTACAGTTTCAAGTCTTAAACTCGAAGGGGTTAAAGCATTAGTAGAGCGGCAGTTAATAAACTGCCTGTGGTTTTAAAATTGAAAACATTGGATTTTTAGAATGAAAACGTTTGTTGCTAAACCAGAATCAGTAAAACGTGACTGGTACGTAGTTGACGCCGAAGGTAAAACTTTAGGTCGCATCGCTACTGAAATCGCTCGTCGTCTTCGCGGTAAGCATAAAGCAGAGTACACTCCACACGTTGACACTGGTGACTACATCATCGTAATCAACGCTGACAAAGTTACTGTAACTGGTAACAAAGCTCAGAACAAAATGTACTATGCGCACTCTGGTTACCCAGGTGGCCTGAAGTCTACTAACTTTGAGAAACTTCAAGCTAGCAAGCCTGAGATGATCATTGAAAAAGCGGTTAAAGGCATGTTGCCACGTGGTCCTCTAGGCCGTGCAATGTTCCGTAAGCTTAAAGTTTACGCAGGTACTGAGCACAATCACGCTGCACAGCAGCCTCAGGTTCTAGACATTTAAGGAGCACAGTCATGGCAAATCAATACTACGGTACAGGTCGTCGTAAAAGTTCAAGTGCTCGCGTATTCCTACGCCCAGGCACTGGCAACATCGTAATTAATCAACGTTCTATCGAAGAATACTTCAGTCGTGAAACGTCTCGCATGGTTGTTCGTCAGCCATTAGAGCTTGTTGAAATGACTGAAAAGTTTGACCTATACATCACTGTTGAAGGTGGTGGTTCTACAGGTCAAGCTGGTGCAATCCGTCACGGTATTACCCGTGCGCTTATGGAGTTCGACGAGTCACTTCGTTCAGACCTTCGTAAAGCTGGCTTTGTTACTCGCGATGCTCGTAAAGTTGAGCGTAAGAAAGTGGGTCTTAAGAAAGCACGTAAGAACACTCAATTCTCGAAGCGTTAATTTTTTACGTATCCAGAATTTCAAAACCCGGCTTTGCTTTGGCAAACCGGGTTTTTTACTTTAGGCAATGATAAAGTGCCATCTCCCCCGTTACTGCCTTAAAGTTTGATATTTTTCTATTATTTCCCTCATTTAATGCCCATCGCGCCACTATTTTTGATAAAATTTTGCTACAATTGCGTGGCAAATAAACCGATGAAGTGATTTTTAATACTTTGCTGAACCGATATTGATCTTTGTCACCGTCACCAGCAAGTAACCGCGATATGATCGTTCACGCTGATCTATGCCGTAAAAAGTTGCATGGCAATAATGGCGGTGTTTATTGGCGGTGAGACAATGAATAACCTTGTTTTAATCAAGGCTTTTATTTATGATCGCTTCTATTTTGTAACTTCAAAAATTAACCTGCTGTAACTGATGTTCTCAATATAGCAAGTGTTGAGAATCATAGTGGAGATAAGTGGATGAGCAATGCGCCTGTAGACAACAGCCGACGCCGCTTTTTAACCATAGCTACCTCTGTTGTAGGTGGTGTTGGTGCGGTTGGAGCTGCTGTTCCTTTTATCGCGTCTTGGAACCCAAGTGAGAGAGCTAAATCTGCGGGTGCTCCCGTAGAAGTTGATATCTCGAAGATTGAGCCAGGACAACTAATCCGTGTTGAGTGGCGAGGCAAACCTGTATGGGTTATCTCGCGTACGCCTGACATGTTAAAACAACTTAAAGAGCACGAAGATCAGCTGCGTGATCCTCAATCTGAGGAACCACAACAGCCTGAATTTGCTAAGAACCCAATGCGTTCTCGCAAAGACGATATCTTTGTCGCTGTGGGTATCTGTACTCACTTAGGTTGCTCTCCTAGCTTCTTACAAGGTGGCTTTGGCGAGAAAGTGGAAGGTACTGATGATGGTTTCTTCTGTCCATGTCACGGTTCTAAGTTTGATATGGCAGGTCGAGTATTCCAATCGGTTCCCGCTCCACTGAACCTTGAGATCCCTCCTTATTACTTCATTGATGACACCACGATTTTGGTCGGTGGTGAAAAAGGCGAAGGGGCAGCATAATGTTTGGTAATATTATCAATTGGATTGATGAACGTATTCCCATGACTCGCGTCTGGAATATGCACATCGCACAATATCCAGCACCGAAAAACTTTAACTTCTGGTACTTCTTTGGCTCATTGGCCATGCTCGTGCTAGTAAACCAAATCGTCACGGGCATTTGGTTGACCATGAACTTTGTACCTTCTGCTGAAGGTGCTTTTGCTTCCGTTGAATATATCATGCGTGATGTTGAATACGGCTGGCTACTGCGTTATCTCCACTCTACAGGGGCATCTGCCTTCTTCGTGGTGGTTTATTTGCACATGTTCCGTGGCATGATCTACGGTTCATATCAAAAACCGCGTGAGCTATTGTGGTTGTTTGGTATGTTTATCTTCCTAGCATTAATGGCTGAAGCCTTCATGGGCTACCTATTACCATGGGGTCAGATGTCATTCTGGGGTGCTCAGGTTATTATCTCACTGTTTGGTGCGATTCCGGTTATTGGTGATGATCTAACACTGTGGATCCGTGGTGACTATGTTATCTCTGGTGCCACTTTGAACCGTTTCTTTGCATTGCACGTTATCGCGCTGCCATTAGTGCTCGTTATTCTCGTGTTCTTACACATTGTTGCGCTGCACGAAGTGGGCTCAAACAACCCTGACGGTATCGATATTAAACGTAAAAAAGGTACTGTTGCGGAAGAAGACAAAGCGAAATTCAAATTCCACGAGTATTACACCGATAAGAAAGATATTGTCGATGCAATACCGTTCCACCCTTACTACACAGTGAAAGACATTGTTGGTGTGGTTGGCTTCTTGATTATTTTCTCTTACATCGTGTTCTTTACGCCAGAGATGGGCGGCTTCTTCTTGGAAGCACCAAACTTTGAAGCAGCGAACCCGCTGAAAACGCCTGAGCATATTTTCCCGGTATGGTACTTCACACCGTTCTACGCAATCCTGCGTGCAATTCCAGATAAGCTACTGGGTGTTGTGGCTATGGGCGCGTCTATTGTGGTGTTAGCTTTACTACCTTGGATTGACCGTGGTCGCGTACGCTCTATTCGCTATCGTTGTGGTTTCCACAAATTGAATATTGCACAGTTCGTTGTGACCTTTGTTATTCTTGGTTGGGTTGGTGCAACACCGCAAACTGATTTCAAAACAATTCTGTCGCAGATTTGTACGGTGACCTATTTCATGTTCTTTGTGTTACTGTTCTTCTACAGTAAAAACGAGAAAACCAAGCCATTGCCAGAGAGGTTGACGAAATGATGAAGAAACTAGTTATCGGTTTATTCGCATTGCTGCCTACTTTGTCGATGGCAGCAGGTCCTTCAATGCCGCTGCAAGACGCGAACATTGACCTAAAGGACCAGGCATCATTACAGCGTGGTGCCAAGTTGTTCATGAACTACTGCCTTGGTTGTCACCAAATGCAGTATCAGCGCTACCAGCGTACCTTCCGCGATATCGGTATTCCTACTGAAATCGGCGAAGAGACGCTTATTTTTGATGGTTCAAAAGTAGGTAGCCATATTAAAAATGCGATGGGTGAAGAAGATGCAGCGAAATGGTTTGGTGCGGCTCCGCCGGATTTAACCTTAATCGCACGTGTTAAGTCACCTGACTACATCTATACGTACTTAAAGTCGTTTTATAAAGATGAGTCGCGTCCTTTTGGTGTGAATAATGTAGTGTTCCCATCAGTAGGTATGCCGCATGTGTTGCAAGAGTTGCAAGGTCTACCAACGCCAATTTACGAAGAAGTTGAGCAAAATGGTAAAACAGTACAAAAAGTAGTGGGTACTGAGACTGATGGGACCGGGGAAATGAGTGTCGATGAATACGACCAAGCTGCCCGCGACCTAGCAAACTTCATGGCGTATGTAGGTGAGCCTTCGCGCTTAGATTCAGAGGCGCTGGGTATTAAGGTCATCGGCTTTTTGGTGATTCTGTTTATCCTCGCTTTCTTTTTGAAGAAAGAATACTGGCGAGATGTTCATTAATTAGAATATTCAACCAGTTAACTCAATAGGGGCAACATGCCCCTATTGCCGTTTAAAGTCATTGCTCAAATTTTGGGCCATGACGCAAAAGTATTTTGTACTTTGTGATTTTTTGATGGAGGTAGGCATGGCCGTTGCTGCCAATAAACGCCCTGTAATGACGCTGTTTTCCGGTGCTAATTGTATGTACAGCCACCAAGTTCGTATTGTCTTGGCGGAAAAAGGAGTTAGCGTGGATATCCACTTGGCGGAGAAGGATAACTTGCCAGAAGCGTTACACGAGATTAACCCATATGGCACTGTACCCACTCTGATTGATCGTGAACTTGGTTTATACCAAGCGAACATCATTATGGAATATCTGGATGAGCGTTTTCCACATCCTCCATTAATGCCTGTTTACCCAGTCATGCGTGGTCGTAGTCGCTTGATGATGCACCGTATCGAAACAGACTGGTACTCACTGGCAGCGAAAATTTATGCCGGTGGCAGTGATGCTGAACAAGCGCGTAAAGAATTGACCGAAGCATTACTTGCTGTGGCTCCTATCTTTAACGAAGCGCCTTATTTTATGAGCGAAGAGTTTAGTCTTGTTGATTGTTACCTTGCGCCACTATTATGGCGTTTACCTGAACTAGGCATTAGCTTAGAAGGTGCTGGTAGCAAAGAGCTAAAAGAATACATGATTCGTTTGTTTGAGCGTGAGTCATTCCAAGCATCACTAACCGAAGCCGAACGTGAGATTCGTCTATAATGACGCCTAACAGACCTTATCTGCTACGCGCCTTTTACGATTGGGTTGTTGACAACCAGTGCACACCGCACTTGGTTGTTAACGCCGATTTTCCCAACGTGCAAGTGCCTACTCAGTTTGTTCAAGATGGACAAATTGTGTTGAATATAAGCCCAAGCGCGGTTACTCAGTTCTCAATGGACAACGCTCTGCTGACATTTAATGCTCGATTCGGCGGTCAGCCGATGCAGGTCTATGTGCCAATGGGCGCTGTGTTAGCGATATATGCACGGGAAAACGGTGAAGGGACGGTGTTTACTCAGGATGAAACCTACGAAGAGCAAGAACGCTCAGGTGTAACGCCTTCACAGCCACAGTCTGAAGAGTTGCCTGAACCGCAGCCTGGACTGGAGGCCATTGACAATCCAAACCCACAAGCTAGCCGTGAAACCAGTCAGGAAGACAAGAGTAAGGGCAAAAAAGGCAGTCACTTAAAAGTGATCAAATAGCCTAGCTACACCTTTGGCTAAAACAGCTCACTCTCGGTGAAGGTCATCTACACTACTTCCCGAGGGCTGTTTCCGTGACCGACCGCCTACTGTAATTATTTACTGTATTATGCTTGAAAACAGGCATAAATTACTGAGATAATCTCCCCCTTGATTTTGGGGCCAGTCGCGAGGCGGGGTTTTTAATTCAAATTTTAGAGTTCGTTTGTACTAAAAAATATGGCTGAGAAACGTAATATATTTCTAGTAGGCCCAATGGGGGCCGGCAAGAGCACAATTGGTCGTCACATCGCAGATCAACTACACCTTGAGTTTTATGACTCAGATAACGAAATTGAGCGCCGCACTGGTGCTGATATTGCGTGGGTGTTCGATATTGAGGGCGAAGAAGGTTTTCGTCGTCGCGAAGAGACTGTGATCACTGATTTAACCGAGCTTCAAGGTATTGTACTTGCAACGGGTGGTGGCTCTGTAGTCAGTAAAGAAGTACGCAACAAACTGTCTGCACGTGGTATCGTGGTATACCTAGAAACCCCAATCGAAAAGCAAGTGGCTCGCACCCAGCGCGACAAACGTCGTCCGCTACTGCAAACTAAAGAAGATCCACAAGACGTTTTGGAGCGTCTAGCTGAGGAGCGTAACCCGCTCTATCAAGAAGTGGCTGACTTCACGGTTCGCACCGACGAGCAAAGCGCCAAAGTGGTCGCTAACCAAATCATTGAGAAGCTTGATTTCTAAATAAACCAGGGAGAATTGCGCATGCTGGAACTTAATGTTGAACTAGGTGAGCGCAGTTACCCCATTTTCATTGGTGATAATTTACTGCGTGATTCTGAGCGCCTAGGGTCTTTCTTAGGTCAAAATCGACCAGTTATTGTCACCAATGAAACCATCGCCCCGCTGTATCTAGATATCCTCATAAATACCTTGCATGAACACCAACCATTAGTGTTTGTGATGCCTGATGGTGAGCAATTTAAAACGCTGCAATGGTTCGAGCGCTTAAATGCGTTTTTGCTTGAGCATAATTGTGGACGTGACACTTGCCTGCTAGCGCTAGGCGGAGGTGTCATTGGCGACCTTACCGGCTTTGTTGCGGCGTGTTATCAGCGCGGCATCGACTTTATACAAATTCCAACGACTCTGTTATCGCAAGTTGACTCGTCTGTCGGCGGTAAAACAGCCGTTAATCACCCCCTTGGGAAAAATATGATTGGCGCTTTTTACCAGCCGCAAGCGGTATTTATTGATAATCGTGTGCTCAACACTTTGCCGAGCAAGGAATTTGCTGCAGGAATGGCGGAAGTGGTCAAATATGGGCTAATTTATGATGCCGATTTATTTGCACAACTAGAACAGCACAGTGATGAAATCAAGGCACAGCACCCGCAGTTGTTACCGCGAGTTATCCATCGTTGCTGTGAAATTAAAGCACAAATTGTTGCCCAAGATGAGAAAGAAGCGGGCCTGCGTGCTCTGCTCAATCTCGGTCATACCTTTGGCCATGCTATCGAGGCACACATGGGCTATGGCCAGTGGTTACATGGTGAGGCCGTAGCCGCCGGGATGGTATTAGCCGCGAAGTTAGCCGTGATGCGTGGTTGGCTTAGTGAACAAGAATTAACGCGCATTGTGACTTTATTAGCGAATTATGATTTACCAACCAGCGCGCCAGAGCAAATGAGCTGCCAAGACTTTATCGCGCATATGAGAAAAGATAAAAAGAATAAGGCGGGCCGCATACGCTTTATCCTTCCTACGGCTTTTGGTCGCTGTGAACTTATCGATGATGTATCAGAGGCCGAGTTAGATACTTTGTTTTCACGCTAATGCAATCGCAAATACTTCCCTCGCGAGCAGCCTTAGCCAAGCGCATCGCGCTGCAATTTAGCTATGGGCAAAACCTTATTCATTTGGTTGCCGCTCCAGGATTCGGTAAGAGCTATCTTTTAGAGCACTTTGTAACCGACCACTACGAACCCTTTAGTAAGGCCTATATTGAGGTTGGCGCTAAGACGCGGGATGAAGATGTGGTGACTCACCTGTTGGAGCATAGCTTTTCTTATCCTTTGGTGGATGTAAACGAGACCCTTAGTGATAACTTCTATCGGTTAGTAAAGGAGCAGGGGGAGCGACAGTTACTTTGGGTTATAGATAACGCCAAACAGCTATCGCAGGAACTGATCATTGAGTTAGAAAAGCTTGCGACAACAGCGCCAGGCGTTCTGTATATCCTCTGTGCATCTTCTCGCGCGGAACTATTTGAAAACGCCGTAGATATTCATCTAGAACCGCTGTCCGACTCGGAAAGCATACGTCTTATGCAAAGCTTTTATAAGACCTTACCACCGGCAGAAGACCCCATTTTTGCTGAATTCGTGCGTCAATGCCACGGCAATCCAGCATTGTTGTTACAGTGGCACCAAGAACAGCAGATGCCAAAACACACGGCAGAGCCAACCCGGCGATGGTGGCTCGTGCCGACCATGATTGTTGTTATTTTGATTGTTATTGGCTTGGTTTATCAACGTGATGAACTAACGGTCATGCTGCCACAAAGCGAGAATGCGCCGGTGGTTGCTAACGATGCGGTCTTTGCAAAGCAGCAACAACCCTCGCAGGGCGCACATGAGGGCAACATGCCGCAGCCTGAGCAAGCGAGTGACGACAACCTCATCACTGAAAAGCTAGAAAATGATACTCAAGCTGTGGTTGCAGCACTGCAACAGCCAGCCACGCAGGCGGCTACAGAGCAGGCACAGCCAGTAGAGGAAGCCGAGCCTGAACAGCGACAGAGCGTACCGACCAATAGCCACATGCTGCCATATGATCATCACTGGTATAATCGCCAAGATGATAATTTATGGTTATGGCAACTAACCGTGATGTCTAACGAGCAGCAGGTAAAGGCGTATATTGCCCGCCATAATCTCGAGAAAAAAGTACGTCATTATCAACGCGCTGATAAAGGATGGCATATTCTGACTTGGGCACAGCCCGCTAGTCGTAGCGCAATTGATGCACAGCTTACAGAAATTGCAGAGCTACTGCCTAGTTTAGAGCCCTACGCAAAGCAAATCAGTAAGATAAAAGCAGAGATAGACTCGCAACCTAACCCTGAGTTGCGGTAGAATCTTGCGTTAACATCGCCCGCCGCGATGCTGTGATATTTAATTCATAACCGATGAGCAAGTGATTTAATGCAAAAGAAAACCCGTGCTTTCCTGAAGTGGGCGGGCGGCAAATATAGCTTGGTAGATGATATTGCCAAGCGCTTAGATACCGCACAGGCGCTGACGGGCAATCGCGCTACGACACTGGTCGAGCCCTTTGTCGGCGCAGGTTCGGTGTTTCTCAATACGCACTTTGATCATTATGTGCTCAATGATATCAACGCTGATCTTATTAACCTTTACCGTGAATTAACCCACGCCCCTGATGAGTTTATCAGTGACGCTCGTAAGTTATTCAGTGCGGTCAATAATGATGCTGATATTTACTATGATTTGCGCAAACAGTTTAATGCCAGTCGCGATGCCTACGAGCGTGCCATATTATTTTTGTACATGAATCGTCATGGTTACAATGGCCTGTGCCGCTATAACCTAAAAGGCATTTTTAACGTCCCATTTGGCAAATACAAAAAGCCCTACTTTCCAGAGAAGGAAATGTACTTCTTTGCTGAAAAGGCGCAGCGAGCGACATTTACTTGTTTGAGCTATAAAGATGTTTTTGCCCAGTTGCCAAAAAATGCAGTGGTGTACTGCGATCCCCCTTATGTGCCATTAAGTAAAACCGCATCCTTCACCTCTTATGCAAAAGGTGGCTTTAATCTTGATGATCAGGCTAACCTTGCCAATTTAGCGGAGCAAGCTGCGGGAGTAAGTAACACTTCGGTGTTGATCTCTAACCATGATACCCTTTGGACGCGCAAAATATATGAGCAAGCGAGTATTGATGTGCTGAATGTAAAGCGCACAATTAGCCCCAAGGGACATGCTCGCAATAAGGTAAGTGAGTTGATGGCGATGTATTTATCTGGCCGGCAATACCAATTGAACCAAACCAAGCACGCCTAAAATAAACGCGATAAATAATACGATAGCGATAGCAATAAGCACTTTTGGATTATGGTGCTTAAAGTCATGCTCACGCTTGGCATTACTTTGAACCCCAAAAAATGCGGCGATAACGCTTTGCAGTTGCGACCACATAAGTAGAGTCGTGACTTAGTAAGATTTGCTTGAGAATTGGCGAGACTTGTTGTCGTCGCGGGTCAATAGTTCGAGTAAATCGAGGTAGTGAAATTGTGCGCTGCGGCTGTCGCCAGTTAACCATGCGAACCAAGACTGTTGGGCTTGGTGGTTACAGGCTTGCTTCATATCGATGTCATAGGTAGAGGCGGAGCCGTTACATTGGCATTGTTCTAACGCCACTTGTTGCGCTTGTACTGAGCTGTTTATGCTGAAGGCAGCGACTGTAACACCTAATGCAGCGGCTGCTACAAGCAGTGTACGAGTTTTAAGGCCAAACATATCCATCTCCAGTCCATTAGTATTAACCAGAGCTTACTCAATATTGATTAAAAAAACAACTGAATATTAACTGAAAAACAAAACTTTTTCTTTAAAAATAAGGGTCTTATGTTTAATTAATGTTAATTTTTGTTTTTAAATTATTGTTTCTTTTCACTTATCTGTGCAGCAAAGTTCGCAAACTTAATTTACTAAGCTGACACGCTCGTCTGTTTTCCGTTAAAGTAACGGCTCAGTTCAAAGGAGCCGTAATATGAAAGATTACCTGATAGCGCCGTCTATTTTAGCAGCCGACTTTGCTCGCCTCGGTGATGAAGTAGAACGCGTATTGGCGGGTGGAGCCGATGTGATTCATTTCGATGTAATGGATAACCATTATGTTCCCAACCTTACTTTTGGCCCTATGGTGTGCAAAGCGATACGGGACTTTGGTATTAGTGCACCGATTGATGTGCACCTAATGGTTAAGCCTGTCGATAGTTTAATTCCGCAGTTTGCACAAGCCGGTGCCAGTATTATTACTTTCCACCCCGAAGCCAGTGAGCACATTGATAGAAGCTTAGCGCTAATCAAAGAGCAGGGCTGTAAAGCCGGGCTGGTCCTCAATCCTGCAACACCTTTGCATATTTTAGAGCATGTGATGGATAAACTGGACGTTATTCTTCTGATGTCGGTGAATCCAGGTTTTGGTGGCCAAAGCTTTATTCCCCATACACTAGAAAAGCTGCGCCAGACCCGTGCATTGATTGACGCCAGCGGCCGTGATATTCGCTTAGAGGTGGATGGCGGCATAAAAGTAGATAACATTGCTGAAGTTGCAGCAGCCGGCGCCGATATGTTTGTGGCTGGTTCGGCGATTTTCAACCAACCCGATTATAAAGCGGTGATTACGCAAATGCGCGACCAATTGGCAAAGGTGCAGGCGTGAAGTATCAAGCGCTGCTATTTGACTTAGACGGCACCTTAGTGGATAGCGCTGAGGATATGTATATTGCTAGCAACTTGATGCTAACTGATTTAGCACGGCCCATCGTCTCGCAAACTATGGTGCGTCAGTTTGTAGGCAATGGTATTGAGATGCTAGTGAAACGACTCCTGAGCGGTGACATGGCGGTGAATCCCCACCTCAGCGCTGCAGATATAGAGCGAGCGACCTCGCTGTTTTTCAGCCATTATGAAGCGGTAGTCGCTGAGCATAGCGCGCTCTATCCCCATGTAGAAACGGTACTTGCAGCATTTGCACATATTCCCAAAGCTGTGGTGACTAATAAAGCGCGTCGCTTTACCTTGCCGCTGCTAGAGAAAATGGCCATTGCCCGCCATTTCGATGTTGTTGTATGTGGCGATGATGGCGACAAGAAACCGGCCCCGACACCGCTTTTGAGTGCGAGCGAACAATTAGCCGTTGCACCTAAGGACTGCCTTATGATCGGAGACTCCAAATCTGATCTATTGGCTGCGCAGGCAGCCGCAATGGATTGCCTTGCACTTACCTATGGCTATCATCAAGGCGAAGATTTAAGGCAATACAATCCACAGTACCTCTGTGACCAATTCTTAGATATAATCACGACCATTAATTGATCAGTAATAAAGGAACATCATGAGTAAACCCGTAGTGTTAAGTGGCATTCAGCCAACCGGTGGTATGACAATAGGCAATTACGTTGGCGCCATTAACCAGTGGCTTAGCTTGCAAGAGCATCATGAAAGTTACTTTATGCTTGTTGATTTGCACGCCATCACCATTCGCCAAGAGCCTGAGGTGTTAAAATCGCGAGTATTAGATGGCATTGCTCTGTACACCGCATGCGGTATCGACCCACAGAAGTCAGCGTTATTCGTGCAATCGCAAGTGCCAGAGCATGCCCAATTGGCATGGGTGCTAAATTGCTACGCACAAATGGGTGAGCTTAACCGCATGACCCAATTTAAAGATAAATCATCCAAGCATGCTAACAATGTCAATGTTGGTTTGTTTTCTTACCCGGTATTACAAGCGGCTGATATTCTTTTATATCAGGCTGACCAAGTGCCTGTTGGCGAAGACCAAAAGCAACACTTAGAGTTAACCCGTGATATCGCGACCCGCTTTAACAACCTATATGGTGAGGTCTTTAAAATTCCTGAGCCATATATCCCAGAATTTGGGGCTCGGGTAATGAGCTTGCAAGATCCACTGAAAAAGATGTCAAAGTCGGATGATAACCCTAATGGTTACATCATGTTGTTGGATGAACCCAAGAAAATAGAGAAGAAGCTGAAAAAAGCGGTGACCGATTCCGATGAACAGGCGCGTATCTATTTCGATCGCGAAGAAAAGCCTGGGGTGTCTAACTTGTTGACCTTACTGTCAGTGGCGACCAAGCGTAGCATTGATGAGTTAGTCCCTGAATATGAAGATAAAATGTATGGGCATTTGAAGAAAGATACTGCTGAAGCGGTGGTTGGTATGATTGAGCCAATCCAACAGCGCTTCAAGGAGATCCGTGAAGATCAGCCACTGCTTGAAAAGATCATGAAAGAGGGAGCCGAGAAGGCCAGTGCTAAAGCCGCCCCCACTTTGAAAGCGGTGTATGACGCATTAGGGTTTATCCCACGCCCATAGATGGCTTGCCAGTGTAAATGACCACAAAAGCCAAGCGCGAAAGCTTGGCTTTTTAATGGAAGATTCCATGTTATTGATGATAGATAATTACGACTCCTTCACCTTTAACCTGGTGCAGTATTTCCAGCGCCTTGACCAAGAAGTGCTGGTAAAGCGCAATGATGAACTCACGTTAGCTGAGATCCGTGCGTTAAACCCAGCACATATCGTGCTTTCACCGGGCCCTTGTAGTCCCAATGAGGCGGGGGTATGTGTGGATGTGGTGCGTCGCTTTGCCGGACATATTCCTATTTTAGGAGTTTGCTTGGGGCATCAAAGTATCGCCCAAGCTATGGGGGCGCAGGTGGTGCGTGCCAAGCAAGTTATGCATGGAAAAACGTCAACCATCTATACTAAGGAGCAGGGCGTATTTGCGGGGTTGCCGCAGCATTTCGAAGTATGTCGTTACCACTCTTTAGTGGTGGCCCCAGCGTCTCTGCCTGAATCCTTAGAAATTACAGCGTGGACACAAGATGAGCACGAAAACATGGATGAAATCATGGGTTTGGTTCATACTTCTAAGGCATTGGAGGGCATTCAATTTCATCCTGAGGCCATTCTAACTGAACATGGGCTCACGATGTTGCAGCACTTCATTCACAGGTACTAGGGCTTATAAGCGTTAGCAGCCTCAACGCAGCAAACATATAGAAGCGGTATAACTTAGTAATTATGGTGACTAAAACAGAGCAAATTCGCCAACGTGTGGATGCCCTAGAACAGCGTTTTAATGACTTGCTGTTAGGGCATAGCTTTGCGCAGCAACAAATAGGTTTTATTAAAACCTTTGATATTCAATATGGTAAACCTCTTAAGCAGCGGACCTTATTGGAGGTCGAGCAGGCGGCGCACAGTCAACGGCAAAAACAAAGCTCAGAAAAGCTGCAGTTCACCGCCAAAGTCAGTACCAAATTACACGCGATCATTGAGAATGCAATCAATGAGCAGCTCCACAATGCTGATAACCTATATTCCGAAGTGTTAGGTATCCAAGATGCGGTCCCCACTATTTTAGATATCCTAGGCGCAAAAGCGGCGAGCGTTGGCCGCTTAGAGCCGCTCGTGAATGATTTAAGTTGGCTCGGGCGAGAACTCGTTACCTTAGTGAACTTACCTCAGTATCGCCAAGAGCGAGCCAATCGTGGTGTGAAGATTGACACCCCCGCGTTGGCGATTCGCTATTTGGGTTTAGATAACCTCCGCCTAACCATTCCTACTTACGCTATGCGCCATTGGTTGCCACACAGCACTGAGCCTTTTAGTTTATTGAAGCGTAAGTTACGCGAATCAGCAATGAGTCGAGCGATAGCGGCGTATGAGCTGGCTCAACTACAGGGTCTTAATCCATACAGTGCGTATATCGCTGCGTTGTTCTTGGATTTAGGCCGGGTCGCGCTAACAAGACTGTACTTACGTTTGTTCCAACAGATTTGGCAACGTAAGGTGACGTTGGCACGAGATGAAGGCAACAAACGCCTCCATGATGCGCTCATTGCTATCGAGCCTGATCCACTGTATTTACGTAACCTTTTCGTTGAGCGCTCGTTGGAGATCACCCGCTCATTGGTCGAGAAAATGGGCTTTCGATATATTGGCCTTAACGCATTGCTGGATGATTTTGCTTTGGTCGAAGCCAGTGAGCAGTCTGGCTTGGCGCAGGTTTTGGTGCATGCTAGCTGCTACAGTCAATATTTGATGCTGCACGAGCATCAACTTATCGAAGATGACGAGCGCACCCTATGGTTCAACTATGTGGGTCTGCAAAGTGACCATGTCCAACACCTAGAAAAGACCAATTTGCACAATTTAGCACTGCAAATTGACGGCTAACTGAAAATTTTTTGTAAATTTTTTTGCGTATATTCATTCATTATTCACTCCTTGGGCTCTTTCGGTGCTGCGCATAAGCTATAGTTCAATTTCCTAAAAGAATTCCAAGATAGTTATTCACTGATTATGAAAAACTATCCTCAAAGCCTTTGTTTTCAAGGGCTGCATGAAAGCTTTGCATGAGACTTTAAGGTCTTTTTCTGAAATAATGGGATATCAACTAGTGTACTGCGCTACTTAAAAGTAGGCCGTATTTATCGCTTTTCGTGTCCCGCCTGTCGGCGTGCTTTAGATGCGACACAAAAGTAATACTCAGTGAGGAAATGAAATGACAGTTAATCGCGCTTTATTCGACGAGGTAATGGTACCTAATTACAACCCTTCTGCGGTTATCCCTGTACGCGGCGAAGGTTCGCGGGTGTGGGACCAGCAAGGCAAAGAGTTTATCGACTTCGCTGGTGGTATTGCGGTTAACTGTTTGGGCCATTGCCACCCTGCCTTAGTCAACGCATTGAAAGAGCAAGGTGAAAAGATTTGGCACCTGTCGAACATCTGGACTAATGAACCAGCCTTGCGTTTAGCAAAGAAAATGACCGACAACACCTTTGCTGACAAAGTGTATTTTGCTAACTCTGGCGCTGAAGCCAATGAAGCCGCACTAAAGCTGGCACGTCGTTGGGCAATCGATGTGCACGGTGAGCACAAATCGAAAATTATCTCCTTCAACAAAGGTTTCCATGGGCGCACCTTCTTTACCGTGACCGTAGGCGGTCAGGCTGCGTATTCTGACGGCTTTGGCCCGAAACCGGGTGACGTCGTTCACTGCGACTATAACGACCTGGAAAGCTTCAAAGCGCTGATTGACGATAATACCTGTGCGGTGATGATGGAGCCGTTGCAAGGTGAAGGTGGTATTATCGCGCCGGAGCAAGCATTTGTTGAGGGTGTGCGTGAACTGTGTGACCAGCACAATGCTTTACTTATTTTTGATGAAGTACAAACAGGTGTAGGTCGTACCGGCGAGCTTTACGCTTACCAAGGTCTTGGCGTGACGCCAGACATTCTAAGCTCAGCAAAAGCGCTCGGTGGTGGTTTTCCTATCGGTGCAATGTTAACCACAGCAGAGATTGCACAGCACCTTAAGCCGGGTACACATGGCTCTACCTATGGTGGTAACCCACTTGCTTGTGCGGTAGCCGAAGCGGCATTTGACACCGTAAACGACGCCACGGTACTGGCCGGTGTTAAAGAAAAAGAAGCGTTATTCAAATCGCTACTTAACGACATCAATGCTAAATACGACGTATTTTCTGAAATTCGCGGTAAGGGCTTGCTGTTAGGTGCAGTTGTGAACGATAAATTCAAAGGTCGTGCACGCGAATTCTTAGTTGCGAGTATGGAGCAGGGGTTGATGTCGCTTGTTGCGGGTGCCGATGTAGTACGCTTCACTCCGTCTTTAGTGATCCCTGAAGCCGATATCCGTGAAGGCATGGCGCGCTTTGAAAAAGCGGTAGCAAGCCTAGTCTAACCTGCCTGGGGCTGCAAAGCCCCATCCTGTAGTAAGTAAATTGCTGGAGTTCCACCTTGCCTTCTCGGTGAGGTTACGGGCTCCTTTGGTATTTAACCTTTAGGGAGTAAGCGAGTCGATGATGATTCTTCGCCCAATCCAACAAGATGATTATCAGGATTTATTGATCATGGCCGAAGAGTCGGGCCATGGTTTTACATCCTTGCCGTTAAATGAAGAGTTGCTGCAGAATAAAATCGCACGCTCCGTACAGTCATTCGCGAAGCCGACTGAAAAGGCTGGAGACGAGGGCTATTTATTCGTATTGGAAGACAGTGAAACCGGTGAAATTGCGGGAACCTGTGGCATTGAAGCTGCAGTGGGCCTAGATGATGCATTTTACCACTACCATCTCAGCAAAGTGATTCATTCTTCACGCACTTTGGGAGTGTATAAAGCCGTTGATATTCTTACTTTATGTAATGACTATACCGGTGCAACAGAGCTGTGTACGCTGTTCTTGAAGGAAAAATACCGACAAAAATACAACGGCAAACTATTATCGAAGTCACGTATGCTGTTTATTAATCAGCACCGACAGCGTTTTGCCGATACCGTTATTGCAGAAATGCGCGGCGTGTCTGATGAAAATGGCGATAGCCCATTTTGGCAGTGGTTGGAAGAGCACTTTTTCTCAATGGATTTTCCGACGGCTGATTACCTCACCGGCATTGGCCAGAAAGTATTCATCGCTGAGTTGATGCCAAAATACCCGATTTACGTCAACTTGTTGAGTAAAGAAGCACAACAGGTGGTAGGGGAAGTGCACAGCAATACTCGCCCTGCCATTGAGTTGTTAAAAAGTGAAGGTTTCACTTTTAATGGTTATGTCGATATTTTCGATGCCGGACCGACGGTTGAAGCGAAAGTTGATAACATTCGTACTATTGCAAACAGCTCGTTACGTGAAGTGGTTATTGCAGATAACCCAGGTGAGCAAGCGGTATTAGTAGCGAACCAAGGCCTGCAAGACTATCGTGCTGTGGTTATTGAATGCGAATACAACGACGGCGAACAACATATCACACTAAGCCAAGCAACGGCGGATGCTTTAAAGGTTAAAGCAGGCGAGCGCGTTAGCGTGGCAGCATTATAAGGAGCAAGCAATGTCTCATTTAGCTCAATTCATTAATGGTCAATGGACAGCAGGTGAAGGCCAGGCCTTCAATTCCATTAACCCAGCGAACAACAACGTGATTTGGCAAGCAAACAGTGCCACACCTCAGCAAGTTGATGCAGCGGTAAAGGCAGCGCGAGAAGCGTTTATTCCTTGGACAGATAAAACCGTAGAGCAGCGCTTAGAGGTGGTTAAAGCCTTCGTTGAGCAACTTAAAGAAAACAGCGAAGAGCTGGCACTGATTATTGCTCAAGAAACCGGAAAACCATTATGGGAAACGCGCACAGAAGCAGCCGCGATGATTGGCAAAGCAGGCATCTCAGAGCGTGCTTATCATGAGCGCACTGGCACAGTAGAAAACCCAATGCCAGTAGGTAAGGCTGTTATTCGCCACCGTGCACATGGCGTGGTTGCTGTATTCGGTCCATATAACTTCCCGGGTCACCTACCAAATGGGCATATCATCCCAGCGCTGTTAGCGGGTAACACGGTGATCTTTAAACCGTCAGAGCTGACCCCAGCAGTGGCGGAATTCACCTTAAAGTTATGGCAGCAAGCTGGATTACCACAAGGGGTGATTAACCTCGTTCAGGGTGAAGTTGAAACGGGTAAAGCCTTAGCTTCTCACCCAGGTATCGACGGTCTATTCTTCACCGGTTCATCGCGCACAGGTCACGTGTTACATGAGCAGTTCGCAGGTCAGCCAGGTAAAATCTTAGCGTTGGAAATGGGTGGTAATAACCCTCTCATTGTTAAGGATGTAAGCGATGAAAAAGCAGCAGTACATGATATTTTGCAATCAGCCTATATCTCTGCTGGACAGCGTTGTACGTGTGCCCGTAAGTTATTCTTGCCTGCGGGTGAGCAAGGCGATGCGATTCTTGCTCAGTTAATTACGGCGACTAAGAACATTAAAGTGGGCGTCTATGACGCACCAGAACAGCCGTTCATGGGATCCATGATTTCTGAGGCAGCGGCAAAGGGCCTGGTTGCGGCGCAGCAACAACTGGTTGAGCTCGGTGCAGAAGTGTTAGTCGAGCTTAAACATACAGCGGGCACGGGCTTTGTGACTCCTGGAATCTTGGAATGTAGCAATGTTAGTGATTTCCCTGATGACGAGCATTTCGGACCACTTTTGAAAGTATTCCGTTACACGGAGTTTGATGACGCCATTAACAAAGCCAATGATACAGCCTATGGCTTATCTGCAGGCCTGTTAAGCGACAGTGAGCAAGACTATGAATACTTCTTGCGTCGCATCCGTGCCGGTATTGTTAACTGGAACCGTCCAATTACGGGCGCATCGAGCGCAGCACCTTTCGGTGGCATTGGTGCCTCAGGCAATCACCGTGCAAGTGCTTACTACGCAGCAGATTACTGCGCCTACCCAGTTGCTTCTGTGGAACTTGAGAAAGTAACGCTTCCTGAAAAGTTGAGCCCAGGGCTGAGCCTCGACTAATAGCGACTTTATTTGGGTCATAAAAAAGCAGCTTCGGCTGCTTTTTTTAGTGCAAAGCAAGCACTTCAAAGTGGCTATAAAAGCATCGTAAGTCCTAGCTTTTCGGCTAAGTTTCTGCTTAAATCTAGAAAGATTTATAAGAAGTTAATGGTGTTTAATGGTTCTCGACAGACAAGGCTATGATGATCTCATCATGTACCTCACGCAAAACCTCTCGTTGTTTGAGAAGTCCGGTGAGGTCGCTCCTGATGCGCCGACGGTCATGGAGCTTATAGAAGATGTGATCGCCGAGCATGTAATGCTCATCTGTCAGCAGCACACCGAGCTCGATACCGAGCAGCGCAGTCAAATCGTACGTGAAGTCGACGGCATTGTGTACGACCTTCAAGAAGTTCTCAGTAGTGTCACTAATCAACCTGTAACCAAAGAGCAGCGCGAGTTTATTGACGAGTTTGCCGGGTTGATTAAAAATTTATTTGATAACGCCGTCGCTCGCGTATCGGCCTAAGCCGTCGCTTTTGCATACCAAGGGCAAGCATCGTTTAAACTTTGCATTGCCGGTAGCCTCATTTACAATCGCTGTAAACTTATTACCAATAAGAGGTTTACATGCAAGCGAAAGTAAAATGGGTAGAGGGTGATACCTTCATCGGCACATCTGACTCTGGCCACAATGTAGTATTCGATACTGGCAGTGATAGCCATGCCCCTTCACCGATGGAAATGGTTCTTATGTCAGCTGGAGCTTGCTCTTCGGTTGATGTGGTGAGCATTCTAAAGAAAGCTCGACAGCAAGTGAGTGACGTACAAGTTCAGCTCAGTGCCGAGCGCGCGCCATCAGCCCCAAAAGTGTTCACTAAGATTAACCTGCATTTTGTTGTAAGTGGCAAAGAGGTCAGTGAGAAGCATGTTGAGCGCGCTGTTTCACTGTCTGCGGAAAAGTATTGCTCGGTGGCATTGATGCTGGAAAAATCAGTGCAAATCACGCATAGTTTTGAAGTACAAGAAATCGCTTAAAAAGTGCTTTTTCAAGGGGCCAAATTGGGCTAAAATCCGCGCTCTTTTATGGCCCCGATGCGGCTTTTAGCGACTAGGTTTTAAGGTTGGTTTATAGTGAACAAACCCTTCGATAAAATTAAACTTCATGGTTTCAATAACTTAACCAAAAGTTTAAGCTTCAGCATATACGATATCTGCTATGCCAAAACAGAGCAGCAGCGTAAAGAGTACATTGAGTACATTGACGAGCAATACAGTGCTGACCGCCTCACTGATATTTTAGGTGAAGTCGTAGACATAATCGGCGCCAATATTCTTAACGTGGCTCGTCAGGATTATGACCCACAGGGCGCGAGTGTGACTATCTTGGTTTCTGAAGAGCCAGTGCATGAACAAAGCTTTGATAGCGAGGAAACACCGGGCCCGTTACCGGACTCAGTCGTGGCGCACTTGGATAAAAGCCATATATGTGTACACACTTATCCGGAAGCTCATCCTCATGATGGGATTTGCACTTTTAGGGCCGATATTGAAGTATCGACCTGTGGCGTGATCTCGCCATTAAAAGCGCTCAACTTCTTGATCCATTCGTTAGAATCCGACGTTGTGACCATAGACTATCGCGTCCGTGGCTTTACTCGCGACGTTAATGGTGTGAAGCATTATATCGACCATGCCATTAATTCTATCCAAAATTACATGACAGAGGATACCAAAGAGCTCTATCAGATGATGGATGTGAATGTGTATCAAGAAAACTTGTTTCACACCAAAATGATGCTTAAAGAGACAGACCTGAATACCTATTTATTCGGCGTTACCACCGATGAGTTAGAGCAACAAGAGATTGAAGAGATCCGCACGCGTCTCAACCGTGAGATTCAAGAAATCTTTTACGGTCGTAACCTGCCTGACGCGTAGCGATCACTCAGATAGGCAAATCCACCGGCGCTAAATGTTCAAGGGCCCGCTTTTTCACTAGCAGGTCCTTGATCAGAGGCGTTAAAAGCAACTCCATGGCCAAGCCCATTTTGCCACCAGGAACGACCAGCGTGTTCATGCGTGACATAAAGCTTCCTTCAATCATTTGCAGAAAATAAGGAAAGTCGACATCGTCTATGCCGCGAAAACGGATCACCACAAAACTCTCATCTAAAGATGGAATATCTTTGGCGCTAAAGGGGTTAGAGGTATCTACCGTTGGTACTCGCTGAAAATTGATATGGGTGCGGGAAAACTGCGGGGTGATGTGGTTAATGTAATCATCCATGCTGCGAATAATCGACCCCATAACCGCTTCGCGAGAATGACCGCGCTCTGATGTGTCTCGGATCAGCTTTTGGATCCACTCTAAGTTAATGATTGGCACCATGCCAATGAGTAAATCCACATGCTTGGCAACGTCGTAGTCTTCATCAGCAACCCCACCGTGCAAGCCTTCGTAGAACATCAGATCTGTGCCTTGCTCAAGTTCTTGCCAAGGGGTGAATGTGCCTGGTAACTGATTATAGGGAACGGCTTCGTCAAAGGTGTGAAGGTAGCGACGGACCTTACCATTACCGGTCTCGCCGTAATTGGCAAACAGCGACTCTAGCGCCTCAAAGTCATTGGCCTCACGACCAAAGTAGCTAATATGGCGTCCTTGTTGCTCCGCTTCACGAATCTTCTTGTCCATTTCTGGGCGGGTATAGCGATGAAAGCTATCACCCTCAATAAACGCGGCATTTATGTCTAGTGCACGGAAAATGTGCTTGATTGCATTGGTTGTTGTGGTTGTGCCTGCGCCTGAAGAGCCAGTAATTGCCACAATAGGGTGTTTCGCCGACATAAGATTAACCGTTTGTTAATTAGAATACCCTTTATAAAGGTGCAGTGCAGTGAAATCAAGCCTAGTTACTTGCGAGACGGTGAATTCACGTTAGTATAGGGAGATTGCCAATAACAATAAAAAATTATGCGTAAATTCAAAAATCTACTGCTTGGTAGTGCCGCTCTTATCGTCACTGCCTCGGCGCCAGCTTGGGCGTTAGATAGCCAAGTATTGCTTTTGCGGGAGCATTCGCAAGGTATCGATGTTTCCGCCATCAGTGATAAAGCAGGGTACAGCAATCAACCTTGGCTTACCGCCAAGGGGGTGTATTACACCCAAGCGGTGACTCAAGCACAGCAATCACAAACAGATATCTTCTTTTACGACTTCGCTACCAACAACCGAGTGAACGTTACACAAAGCAAAAACAGTAGTGAGTATTCACCAACGATGATGCTTGATGGCGATGCAATCTCTGCCGTGGTAGTCGAACCGAATGCGGCACAAAAGTTATGGCGTTTTCCGTTAGATGGCACGGCGCCGCAGCGAATTTTTGACAACGGCATGACCATAGGTTATCACGCTTGGGGGCCGCAAGGCGTGATGGTTTTTGCCTTAGGCGAGCCACATAGCATTCATTATCTGCCTCTTAAAGACCCCAAAAAGGGCAAACACATCGTTGATAACCCCGGTCGCACACTGAGCTATAACTCGGCACTGCGGGTTTACACTTACACCTTTGAGGAACAAGGGCAGAGTTGGTTCGCCACCTATGCAGTTGATGATGATGTATCGAGCAAAGCCTTTCGCCTGCCACAAGGTGTCCAAGATTACACTTGGTTTGACGCGCAGACGGTGATTTATGCAAATCAAAATCGATTATATAAGAAACAGTTGGGTAATGCTCAGCCAGCGCAGCTATGGCACGACTTAAGCGCCCATTGCCAAGGTACCATTACACGCGTGAGCTACCTAGCTACAGAGAAGACCTTGGCATGGGTATGTAATGCCAAAGCTAAAGAGAGCTAATGGCGATTGCAAAAGCGTTGCCAGTGGGTGTGGGCATTCACAACGCGCACCCCTCGGACTATCTTTTGCAATAAGCGCATGTCGGCGAACTCTCGTTGTGGGTATTCCTTGAGGCCGAGCAGATAACAAAACCCAGCTTTACTGCCTAACTGCATGGCACTAATACGGACCTGCTGCTCGAAGTTTAGACGTAAACTACTCAAAGCGGTTTTGTGGCCGTGCTGATCCACGGTGGGCAGAGCACATTTTTGTAGGTAGCCAGCGCGCTCTCCCTCGCCGGAAAACCAAATTCGTGCCTTTTCACTGTAACGACCAGATTTTGCAGGTAAGTCAAACAGTAAGCGCTGATGTCCATGATCTGTCAACCATTGCACATATTCATGTAATCCACAGGAGAATAAGTGTGGATGGATGGGGATCTTACGTGCTTTGATTTTGCCATGAGTATGCACATGCAAGTAAGCGGTGCCAGTGCCTAAATGCACATCTTCCAAAGTGAGGCTGCCAAGTTCATCACTAAAGCCGCCGGTATAATAGGCCAGCAGAGGCAGCCAGAAATGCCAATGCTTGGCTTGCTCGCGTGGTTGTTTTTCGTCGCCGTACACATACCCTGAAAACAGGGTGTGTAATTCCATAGCAGAAAATGGCCGCCGTCCTAGATGGGTTTTCACAGCTTAGTCGGTCAGTGCATTCACTAATGATTGGGCACTTAACTCACTGCAAGCACCTTCTGCCCAATTAACACCTACCCACACGCCATCATCATGCAAAGCGGGAGCTAATTCATCAAAATACTCACTAAGCGATATATCAATGGCTGCGTAGTCTCGCCACTCATTTGCGCATTGTTGCTGTGCCAGTGTTTCGCTGTGCCACAGTAGCAGCACATCTTTGTTATCATCGTATGCCGAGGTCACACTGGCTACACCGCCGTCTGGGGCGCTCAATAACCATAATGTTTGCTGCTCACGGACCTGCTCACAAAAGCTATCAAGTTGCGATTCTATTTCTATATCGTTGCTATTATTCATTATTCGGCCTTTCTTGGATCGGTTTGTGGGGCCAGTTGTTCACGGCTGTACTGTTGCCAAAACGCATGTAATTGCGAATAAACGCTGAAATCGGTGAGTTGACGAAACGCCAACCAATCTAACAGGCAAAATAGGCTGGTTAGTACATAAGCATGCTTTATTTTACCACTGCTAAGTAATTCTTCTAACACCCCTAAACATTGGCTAATGCGCTGATTTTGGAGGTTAAAAAATAACGTATCTTGTGTGGTGTCAAACCCTGAACGCTGGCATAAAAGCAGCTCAACACCGGAATCATTAGCCGCGTTGATAGTTGTTAGTTGGTTACGCTCATCCCAATGCAATGGTTTGAGCTGATGGGCTTGGCTTAAGTATTCAAAAATTACAGTGGAGTCATATATACTCTGCTGCCCGTCGACCAGTACTGGAATTTTCGCTACCGGCGTGTGTTGTAATAGTAGTTTTCGCCCTGCGGGGGAGAAAATATCTATATGTTGGTAAGGAACATCAAGTGTGTGCTGGGCGCACCAAATACGCAGGCGGCGTACGTAGGGGGAGGTATCAGAGCCATACAATTGCATTGTAAAACCTGCCTTGTGAGCAACAATCTCAATAACTGAGCTCCAAAATAGCAGGCTTTACAAGCAATGCAATAGAAATTTGGCGAGCTTAATCGCTGCGGCTAGTCACTTCGAGTAAATGATAACCAAACTGCGTTTGTACTGGACCTTGTACTTGGTTTAATGGGGCTGAAAACACCACTTTATCAAACTCTGGTACCATCATGCCTGGGCCAAACTCTCCAAGCGCTCCGCCGTCTTGTGAGCTCGGACACATGGAGTGTTGTTTTGCCAGTTCTGCGAAATCCTCTCCCTGTTCAATCTTATCTTTTAAATCTAGGCACAGGGCCTCGTTATCCACCAATATATGACGCGCACTTGCCAAAGCCATAAGTTACTCCATTTGTTAATATCATGATTCTGTTAGGCCCTTCGCTGTGGGTGAGCCGGACCTTTTTTACTGCCATTAAGTTTAGACAAACATAATGATTTGTCATTATAGCGCTTGCTCAACAGCTTGGGTAAGCGTTTCTGACATTGGTTTTGTGCGGCTGTTAAAGCGCTGCACCTGTTGTCTATCCTTTGACACTAAGTACTTGTAAAAATTCCAATTTGGAGAGCTGGTTTGCTCGTTCAAAAATTGAAATACCGGATGAGCATCGTCGCCCCTCACCGGTGTCGGCGCGAGCATAGTGAAGGTCACACCATAATTGATGTAGCACACTTCAGCAGTGTCTTTTTCGTCATCTTCCTCTTGGAAAAAATCGTCAGATGGAAACCCTAGCACCACCAAGCCTTGATCTTTGTACTTTTGATGCAGCTGCTCAAGCTCTTTGAACTGCGGTGTAAAACCACAGTTGCTGGCCGTATTAACAATAAGCAAAGGCTTATCTTTAAATTGGCAAAGATTAATACTTTGCTCTGAGCGTAGCTTACGCACTTCAACATCGGTGAAATCGCCACATTCGCTGGCTTCGACTGTAGAGCTAAGCAGTAATAACGCAGCGCTTAGGGTGCTGAGAGTGAATCGGATCATGACCGTCGCCTTTTCATTGTTTGTCTCGCAGAGTACGATACTATCAATGTAAATGATCATTTTTAGCAACCATTATTTATGTTTGAAACCGCTGAATTAAGTGATTTGCCTCGTATCGTAGATATTTACAACCAGACTATCGCCAGTCGCATGGTGACCGCAGACACTGAGCCGGTCACTGTTGAAGAGCGTCGCTCGTGGTTTCTAGGTCATACGCCTGAGCGGCCCATTTTCGTTTACAAACAAGATGAGCGAGTTGTGGGTTGGTTGAGTTTCAAATCTTTTTATGGCCGCCCCGCTTACGACGGCACCGTAGAGGTTGCCATTTATTTATGTGAATCGGTAAGAAGACAGGGATTGGGGCGAAAAGCGCTTAACTTCGTTGAAGCTCATGCCCATACACTGGCAATTGAGAACCTCTTAGCTTTTATATTTAGTCATAATAAACCCAGTATCGGGCTTTTTACCTCGGCGGGATTTTCGGTGTGGGGGCAACTGCCAGATGTGGCGAGAATGGATGGTCAATTATACAGCTTGACCATCCTTGGTAAGTCGCTAGTCACGTAGTTTTGCAAACGCTGTGCCCATGCGCGTGGTGGCCTCGGGAACTTGATCGTCAAGAAAGTCAGCCTGATTAGCTCCCCACGCTAGAATGACAGTGGAGCCAAGCTTGAAGCGCCCCATTTCCTCACCTTTTTTCAGCTTCACTGCGCGGTTTCCTTCGCTTGGGTAATCCCAGCTGAATACATCTTTACCTGCTGGTGGCGTGACTGTCCCAGCCCACACAGTTTCGATGCTGGCAACAATGGTGGCGCCTACCAGTACCATCGCTAGCGGGCCAATGTCTGTATCAAATATGGCCACTACGCGCTCGTTGCGAGCAAATAAGTTGGGCACGTTTTGCGCCGTTAATGGATTTACAGAGAATAAATCGCCAGGTACATAGATCATCCGTTTTAAGGTACCGTCTACTGGCATGTGAATACGGTGGTAATCTTTCGGTGCAAGGTAAATGGTGGCGAACTTACCGCCTAAGAAGGGCTCGGCATCGGCTTGGTTGCCGCCAAGTAACGTCTGCACACTATAATGATGGCCTTTGGCTTGCAGTAATTGACCTTCATTAATATCGCCGAGTTGGCTAATGGCCCCATCAACTGGGTGAGCGATAATATTGTCGTCTTCGCAAAGCGGGCGGATACCGGCTTTGAGTGGGCGAGTGAAAAACTCGTTAAAGCTTTGGTAGTGGCTTGGGTCCTCGTGCTGCGCTTCGCTCATATCAATTTTATATTGCTTGATAAAAAGCTTAATGAGCGAGGTGGTAAACTTGCCCGCCTTTGCTGCGGCTAATTTTCCAACTAAGCGTGATACGCCGTGTTTTGGTAGCGCATATTGAAAAGCGATTTTTACTTTGTCTAAATTCACTGTGTAGATTCCACTGTAATTTGTTAAATGGTAACGAAACCAAAGAGTAAAGGCCAGTTACCAGCCTTTGGATGCTACACTCGTGGATTACGAGCGCCAGCACGGCCATCGGCCATTGATTCTATTATGCGGTGATAGTTTTCAAAGCGAAAATCGGCAATATCGCCTTGTTCAACAGCCTCTCGCAGTAGACAGCCAGGATCATCTAGATGTTTACAATCACGGAACTTACAGCCGCCTAAATATTGACGAAACTCTTTAAAGCACCAAGCGACGCGCTCGGGCTCTAAATGCCATAGGCCAAATTCGCGGATCCCTGGGGAGTCGATTAAGTTGCCGCCACTGGGGAGATGATGTAAACGAGACACCGTTGTGGTGTGTTGACCTAAGCCGCTATTGCTCGATACGGTCTTGGTAAGGATATCGGCATCAGGCAACAAGGCATTGACTAAGCTTGATTTGCCAACCCCACTTTGGCCAACAAAGATGCTGTTGTTATCCGCCAGCATTGCCTTTAGTGTATCCATACCTTCACCGCTTTCGCTACTGACCATCATCACCTGATAGCCTAAATGAGCGTACTCAGCGAGGTAATCGGCAAATAGCTCACGGTCTTCATCGTCGAGTAAGTCCACTTTATTCAAAAGCAGCACAGGGGGAATACCCATGTCCTCACACGCGACGATATAACGGTCGATTATTTGTGTGCTAAATTCCGGCACCACCGCAGAGACCATCAGAATTTGATCGACATTGGCAGCCACTACTTTGACACCATCGTAAAAATCAGGGCGGGTTAGTTGCGAATGTCGCTCTTCAACTAACTCAACTACTCCGGCGATATCGCCTTCACTGACTTTTGCGCGGCGGAACATCACTTTGTCACCACAGACCAAGCTGGATATCGTGCGGCGAATATTACAGCGTAATACTTCAGCATCTGCTGTTTCCACATCGGCATGCTGACCGAAGCGGCTGACAACGAGAGCCGGTTCAGCCGCGCCTAAATTCTGGCTATCAAGCTCCAGCTCTGCCGCCTTGCTGGCATCGGACTTTACCCGCTGTAAGCGTTTCTGGTGATTAGCGCGTATACGTCGCGCTTGCCCTTTCGACAATTTCTGTTTTTTGGCCACGGAATCTCTTTCGTTCATGCCCATCTTGGCACTGTCCTATTTGGAGTAAATAAGGACGGTGTAAAAAAGGCTTTAGGTCTGCGTATGAAGCTAATATGATATAACTAATCGCAGCAAACCGAAAGAGAAGCAAGGCGCACGACTATGGCTGTAAGCAAAACAAACCTGGTCTGGTTAGACTTGGAAATGACCGGCTTGAATCCCGATCATGACCGCATTATGGAAATTGCCACCATTGTTACCGACAGCGAGTTAAACATCCTCGCCCAGGGCCCAGTGATTGCTATTCACCAAAGCGACGAATTACTCAACAATATGGACGCGTGGTGTACTAACCAACATGGTAAATCGGGATTGACTAAACGCTGCCAACAAAGCGAGGTTAGCGAGCATCAAGCCATGGCTGAAACATTGGCGTTTTTAGAGCAGTGGGTCCCTGCAGGCGCATCGCCTTTATGTGGGAACTCCATTGGTCAAGACCGTCGCTTTCTAGTGCGTTATATGCCTGAGCTCGATAATTTCTTCCATTACCGCAACATCGATGTCAGTACCATTAAAGAGTTGGCCCGACGTTGGCAGCCTGAAGTATTAGATAAAGTTGAGAAAAAGGGCTCGCACTTAGCATTAGACGATATCAAAGACTCAATTATGGAATTGCAGGTTTATCGTACAGAAGTGTTCAAAATTTAAAAAAACCGCAAAAAAGGGCTTGCAAAGACAAGGTATTCTTGTAAAATCCTGCCCCGCTTAAGACGAACACCCCGCATTAGTCGGTGTGCTTAATTTAAGCACTATGTAGCAGTCTCGCTGTTACATATGAAGCGGCACTAGCTCAGCTGGTAGAGCGCAACCTTGCCAAGGTTGAGGTCACGAGTTCGAACCTCGTGTGCCGCTCCAAACTTTTACTGTTGTTGCTAACAGTTTGCAGCCCAAGCTCAGCTGCACAATCCAGAGCAAACAATGAAGCGGCACTAGCTCAGCTGGTAGAGCGCAACCTTGCCAAGGTTGAGGTCACGAGTTCGAACCTCGTGTGCCGCTCCAAATTTTTACTGTTGTTACTAACAGTTTGCAGCCCAAGCTCAGCTGCGCAACTCCGAGCAAATTATGAAGCGGCACTAGCTCAGCTGGTAGAGCGCAACCTTGCCAAGGTTGAGGTCACGAGTTCGAACCTCGTGTGCCGCTCCAATTCACTGAACACACTCAAAACTCAGTTTTTATTCCCACATGTATCGCGTATAAAGCACTCAGCCAAGCTGGCATTGTTGATGTAGTAAAGACCTCCCCCGCAGTGGCTATGGCTGCATGTATTTTGGTGCTCTTTTGTGCTGATCCTCGTGATGGCGGTTTCCTATTCTGGCTGGCTCGACTAAGCTTTATCTCAGGTTCGTTCAAAAGGTAAAGAAGTAATGCGAAATCAGTCCCTTGCTAAAAAACTCTTACTCGCTAGTTGTGGTGCCTTATTGGTCACTGTGTTGCTGCTTATTGGTATTTTATGGTGGCAATTGGAGCAAAGTAATAGCGCCGTTTCCAGTGAATCCAGGGTGCTTGTGCGCCAAGAGGTTGAGGATAAGCTGTTGGCTAAGGCCGGCTTAGATGGTGAGAAAATCCTCGGTTTTATCAATGAAGCCTATCGAATTCCTTATACCCTAGCTGGGATCCTTGGACGCACCAAAAATCAGCCTTTGGATCGAAGTGCGGTAGAGCAAATAGATCGGGCGGTATTGGCTCAAAATGAACTGGTATCGTCCATTTACACGCAGTTTGAAGACAACGCTTATGATGGTCTAGACAATCAATTTACCAGTGGCCACCAGCACTCCGTACCCGGACATGGCTCCTTAGAGATTTACATGATCCGTAATGAAGACGGCTCTATTGAACAACAAGTGGTGGAAGATGCGAGCGAAAAGCACGTCGATACTATCAATGATATGGGACTGCGCGAGGCCGAATGGTATCTGTGTGCGAAAGATACACTCAAACCTTGTTTAATGGAGCCCTATCTTTATGAGATTTCGCCAGGGTATTCCGAGATGATGACCTCGCTGACCGCTCCCATCGTTCACCAAGGGCGTTTTTTAGGTGTGGCCGGGGTTGATTTAAACCTACCTATTTTTCAGAAAATCACTGAGCAGCTCTCGGCGAACCTCTATCAAGGCCAAAGCAAGGTGTCGCTTATCAGCTCAATGGGCTTGGTGGTGGGCAGTAGCCATTACACCGAGCAGTTAGGAAAACCATTTGCTGAGGTGGTGGATAAACCACTTATGGCGGCAATAAAGAGCAGTACAGCAAGCGTTGAGCTGGTGGATGACGCATTCGTTGTTAATTACCCACTGGATGTAAAACTAGCCGACTCTACTTGGCGTTTGGTTGTTGAAGTACCTGAGTCACTGGCCATGGCGGGCGCTCAAGAGTTACAGCAAAACTTGGAAGATAATGCTGATGCGCTGAAGTCAGTACTTATTATCGTTGCTATTGTGGTACTTGCAGGCGCTGCGACCATGATGTACTGGCTGACCCGAACCATTGTAGGCCCTATTGATGCCATTCGTATGCGTATGGAAAACTTGGCCAGCGCCGAGGGAGATTTAACACAGTCGCTGAATGTTGATACGCACGCCGAACTTATCGCTTTGGGGAGCGGTTTTAATGCCTTTATCGACAAATTACGTACTCTTATCTCTCAGCTTAAGCAACTCTCATCACAAACCATGGAGCAGGCCGACAGTGCCTCGCAAGTGGCCACACAAACCCAAGAAAATGTAGAGAAACAGTTTGCTGAAATTGAGAGTGTAGTGACGGCAATGAACGAAATGAGCTCCACGGCGTTGGAAGTGGCCCGCGCCTCAGAGCAATCAGCACAGCAAACGGAAGAAATTAATAAATTAGTGCAAGCCAGTGAGCACAGCTTGTCGCAAGCTGTTGACCAAGTACAAACCATGTCTACGGAGATCAATGATGCCAATGTGGCGGTGGGTAAGGTCGCTTCACGCAGTAACGACATTAACCAGATACTCGATGTGATCCGCACCATTGCCGAGCAAACGAATCTGCTTGCACTGAATGCTGCTATCGAAGCGGCTCGAGCTGGTGAACAAGGACGAGGCTTTGCTGTGGTGGCTGACGAAGTTCGTGCACTGGCGTCGAAAACACGTGCTTCCACAGACGACATCAGTGAGCTTATTACCCGCTTGCAGCAAGAAGTGGGCAGTGCATCAACCATTATAGAGCAGGGTGTCTCACGCGCCGATACCGCTGTATCGCAAACGTCATCTGCGTTTGATGCGCTTCATGAAGTGGTAGAAAAAGTGAATGAAATTACCAATCAAGTGACTCACATAGCCACAGCTGCTGAGGAGCAAAGCTCGGTCACTGAAGAAATCAATCGTAATTTGACGCTCATTTCCGATGCTGCCTCGCACTTGGCCGACTTGGCCCAGCAAACAGGGTCTGGGTCGAAAGAGCTCATTGCCTTGGTTGAAGAGCAAGATTCGCAACTGAGTCGTTTGAAAACTTAAGCGTTTCCTCTTTAGGTTCAATGGCTTAAGTTGAATGTAAAGTTGCCAACTAGGCAAAAGTACGTCTACGTTTAAACTAGAGTGGAGGGCTTGGTGAAAGCATGGTGAAGCGACGGATATTGATCATAGATGCAACAACAGTGCTTGCTATGCGCATTAAAGTACTGCTAGAGCTGCTCGATTGTGAGGTCGAGCTGCTGCACTTTGCTAATTTAGAAGTCATTGAGCCCAATGACTATGATATGTATATCCTTGCCCATGGCATTCCTATGGCGCTTGTTTGTGAGCTCAAACAAGCCCTCAGCGGCTGTAATGTCGCGTTATTGGCGCCTAAGGCTGAACAAGGTGAAGTATTTGCAAGCTTCGCCGAGCTCAATAAGCTGTTTATACAAGCTCAAGTTATTTATCCTTTTTATGAAAACAAAGAAATCAGTGCGCTATTAGAAAGCATTTTAGAGATTGACGGACCGCAGTCGATAGCCTTACCGCAAGTGCTTCATGTTAGTCCACAAGATAGCCAGGCACATATCCAGCAGTGGCTGACAGGCGCGCACATTAGCGTACTCGGTGCTCACTCTCTTACTCAGGCGCTGGAAATTGCCAACGGAACACATATCGATATTTTGCTCTGTCATTACCAAGTGCAAGGGGATAGCGGCAGTGATGTGTATTTACAGGTTAAAAGGATACAATCACATTGCCGTTGTATTTTGCTTATTAACCAAGGAGATAAAGCAAATTTACTGGAGGTGATCCGCAGCGGTGTGGATGATGTCATTGAGCTGCCAGCGGATCAAAGCATTGTCCTTAAATCGGTGCATAAGGCATGGCAGACAGAGCTCCTCAAACGTAACAACGCGCAGCTACTTGAGCGGCTACAAGACACCGTCGACGCGCTCATTGAAAAAGACAGTTTGTTACGCGTAGTATTCAAAAACACCCCTGACGCAGTCATTTTGTTTGCCCGTGATGGCAGCCTGATTGACGCCAATGATGCAGCGGCGAAGTTACTAAACTTAAACCAAACCGAGCTCGCAAAGCATACCTTGTTTCAATTTTTGAGCCCAAGCTCAGAGCAAACTTTACTGCAAACTATGCGTTCGACATCAAGCTTAAATCAGCATAGCTGTGAGCTTGAAGTGCAAACCTCGAAGCGCGGGCTGATCCCTATGGTCGGCTCCTTCAGTGAAATTGACTATCATGGTGCGATTGCCTACGCCGTAATCTTTAAAAATGTGACTAATCTAAAAGAGCGCCAAGTATTACTTGAAGAGGCGCGAGATGAGCTCGAAATCCGCGTCAAGGAACGCACTCGGGAGCTGGAGTTAGCTAAGGACCAGGCGGAAGCCGCAAACCGCAGTAAATCAGAGTTCTTGGCCAATATGTCCCACGAACTGCGCACCCCGATGCACTCTATACTCAGCTTTTCGCGATTTGGGCTCGACAAGTTGAGCAATGGTGAAACGCCCATTGATAAGTTAAGCAAGTATCTCAACCGTATTCATACCAGCGGCGAGCGCTTACTGTCATTACTTAATAACTTACTTGATTTGTCGAAATTAGACGTTGGCAAATTTCCTTTTTGCCCGAGCCGAGCTGACGTTTGTAAGTTGATTGAATCGAGTATTACCGATGTGTCTGGCACGGCGATGGAAAAGCACATCAACATAAAACTCCATGATAACGGTGTGAATAGTCACATTGACTGCGATGGTGCGCAAATAACTCAAGTAATAACTAATCTATTGGGAAATGCGCTTAAATTTAGCACCGAAGGAAGTGAAATTGACATTTACTTACATGAGGATGGTGACAACTTGGGAGTTCAAGTGGTTGATCATGGAGTAGGTATCCCAGAAAACGAGCTAGAACATGTCTTTGATAAATTCTCCCAAAGTAGCCAAACCAATCGAGGGGCCGGGGGAACAGGTTTAGGATTGGCGATATGCCGAGAGTTTGTGGCGCTGCATCATGGCCGCATTCATGCTAAGCAAAATCCTAAAGGAGGCACTATTATAGAAATAAGCTTGCCAAAAGTTCAGCAAGCACAAGAAACTCAGGCGCCGCCGCATAAGCCGGTAGAATAACAAGCTTGAATAAGGGAAGGTCAATACGATGACAGTGCAACGGGTATTAGCAGTAGATGACGAAGAATATAATCTAGAAATCATTGAAGAAATTCTCGATGATCAGGGGTTTGAGCTGAAAATGGTCGACAGTGGGCCAGCCTGCCTTGCGGTGGTGGGGGAGTTTAAGCCAGATATTATTTTGCTTGATGTCAGCATGCCAGATATGAACGGCTATGATGTCTGTCGCCAACTTAAAGCGAACCCAGAAACCGAAGATATTGTGGTCATGTTTGTATCTGCGCGAGGCACGGTAGAAGAGCGCATGGAGGGTTACGCTGTAGGCGCAGAAGATTACATTGTTAAACCTTTCAGTCACGATGAACTTAAATCAAAGTTGATGAAGCTCAAAGGGTATCTTGACGAGCAAGAAGACTTACAAAAGCAAGTTGACGATGCCACATCAACGGCTTTTAACGCTATGGCTAATAGCAGCGAAATGGGCGAAATCGTCAACTTTGTTGAGCGTATTGGGCAAATTTGGGAGCCCCAAGAGTTAGGCAAAGAACTGCTCAGCTGTTTAAACCGTTTTGGCTTACAAAGTAATGCTGAGTTGCGATTGGATGACGGCGTACAGCACTTTTCATTAAGTGGAGGGTGCTCCCCCATTGTCGTTGAGCTTTTCGATATGTTAAAAACCCGGGGGCGCTTACACGAGTTCTCGCAGCGCTTGTTGGTTAACTATGAGAAAGTGAGCTTACTGATCCTGAATATGCCAGAGAAAGAACCCGAGAAGCATGGTCGCATTCGCGATCATGTGTGCTTTTTAGTCAGTGTAACCGAGCAGCAACTCACCGCCATTATGACCAAACAAGCGCTGCAAAAGCGTCAAGCGCAGTTGGGGGAGGCGGTATCGCGTATTGAAGCACAATTCCGTGAGCTCATCAGTGCGGTGAATCAAACGCGCAGCGATAATGAAAAAGTATTTCGCGCGTTACAAGAGGAGCTTGAGGAGCGTATTCCCACTATGGGCTTAGACGATGACCAAGAAGCCTTTATCTATCAAAAGGTAGACGACACTATCCAACGCTCGGTGGCCCGAGAGGAGTCGGTGGAGAACTTGCAGGCAGCATTTTCTCGCATTGAGCAAGATCTCGCTAAATTGCTCAACTAACGTGGTAAAAAGAGAGCGCTCTGAGATTACTCTGCGTCTCTGGGAAGCCCTTTTTGTACGGCGCGGATCAATCGCTGAGTTTTCTTTGTATGTGCCGTGACTGTCACGCTCAGTGCCTCACGCTTTTGTTGTTGCTGCGCGAGTGCCCAATGAATATGCTCTGCAACCAAGTCACTAGCCCCTTTCAACCTAGCCATTAACGCCTCTACAATAGCGCTATCGTAGGGCGCGTTACCCAAGGCAATGGCAATATTACGAAGCCAGCGTTGGTGGCCAATACGGCGGATGGGGCTGCCTTCGGTATTAGTTAAAAACGTCTCTTCATCCCAGCCAAATAGCGTCAATAGTGGCTGATCTTTAAGCTGGGCGCGGGCATGGAAGTCAGACTCTGCGGTGATCTCGCCATAACGGTTCCACGGGCAAATTAACTGGCAGTCGTCACAGCCATAAATACGATTGCCCATCGCTGTTCGGTATTGCTCAGGAATAGCGCCTTTCAGCTCAATGGTTAAATAGGAAATACATTTTCGCGCATCAATCACATAGGGCTCAACGATAGCCCCTGTGGGGCACATGGTCATGCACGCGACGCAACTGCCGCACTCTCCTTGGGTGGCTTGTCGGATGTCAGGGTCATCAACTGGCAGCGGAATATCCACAAACAGCTCCCCGAGGAAAAACCATGACCCTGCTTGTTTGTCTATCAATAAGCTATGCTTTCCGGTAAAGCCTAAGCCAGCCTTAGCCGCAAGCTGGCGTTCAAGCACCGGCGCGGAGTCAACAAAAGGACGAAACCCCAAACCTTCAGCAACTTGTGCAATACGCTGGCCGAGCTTTTTTATACGGTTACGCATCAGCTTGTGATAATCGCGGCCCAGAGCATAACGGCTGATATAGGCCAACTGAGGATTTTTCAGGGTGCGGGCAAAGCCCGCGTCTGGGGGTAAATAGTGCATCTTTAACGCGATGACACGCTGGGTACCCGGTACCAGTTCGTCTGGCCGGGAGCGCTTGGTGCCATGCTCGGCCATAAAGTTCATTTCGCCATGATAGCCAAGCTCAAGCCAACGTTGTAATTGTGCTTCATGAGCACTGAGATCTATGTCACAAATAGCCGTATCGGCAAAGCCAAGCTCGCTCGCCCATTGCTTAATTTGCTGTGCTAGTTCAGGATAATTAATGGTGTTATTCGGCAAAAGTGAAACCATGGATAGTCATTACAGTACTAATTTACCACAGCTGGTATTTACTCCCCAACAATTGCAGCAATATGAAGCTGCCGCTGCCAAGCACAGCGGAGTGAGTATGCAGGAGCTAATGCACCGAGCGGGTAGCACCGTGGCTCATTGGATACAACAACACTACGACGAAAAAAAACGCGTTATTGTGCTTAGTGGTGGTGGTAACAACGCCGGTGATGGCTTTGTGGTCGCCACTGAATTACGCCAACAAGGGTATGATGTTAAGGTATGGCCGTTGGTCGCTGTGCATACTCTGAAGGGAGATGCCGCAACCATGTACGAGCGCTTTAAACAAAGCGGTGGGGAGTGTGTTCAAGACGCAAGTCTACATCATTATCATATAGTGGTGGATGCTATCTTTGGCATTGGCCTTAATCGTGCTTTGCCGGAATCTATTGCTGATGTATTGGCAAAAGTAAATGCCGCTAAGGTGATGCGTATCGCCATTGACGTCCCCAGCGGGGTCGATGCCCACAGTGCGCAGGTACATAATAATGCCTTTAATGCCCACCATACACTGACGTTTATTGCCCTAAAGCAGGGTCTATTGAGCGGTCGTGCTAAAACCCAATGTGGTCACTTATGGTTTGCGCCATTGGCAATAGAACAGGCTTTTTACCGCCAATGTAGTGCAGTGGCTTGCTTGAATGATCATGCATCGATGATGCGCAAGCGGCCAGTTCGGGATCTAGGCAGTCACAAGAATAATGCCGGTCATGTTTTAGTTGTCGCGGGGGGGCTAGGAATGGCGGGCGCAGCGCGATTAGCCAGTGAAGCGGCACTACGAACAGGGGCCGGTTTGGTGAGTGTGGCGACCCATCCAGATAATGTGCAAACCATAAGCCAAGGTTGCTATGAGCTTATGGTTCACGGGGTAACAACTGTTCAGCAACTCACAGCACTATTGGAAAAAGCCAACGTCGTCGTTATTGGGCCTGGGTTAGGGCAATGTCAGTGGGCGCAACAGATGTTCAGCATGGTTCTTAGCTACGAACACAAACGATTAAAAGTGCTGGATGCGGATGCATTAAACCTATTGGCACAGCATCCACAGCGACTCTCTGATTGTGTTTTGACGCCGCATCCCAAAGAGGCTGCGCGATTATTGCAAAGCTCCGTTACTGAGGTGGAAGCCAATCGTTTTGCCAAGGTGCAGGAGTTGGCGCGTTCATACCAAGCAACGGTGCTGTTGAAAGGTCCGGGTACACTTATTTGTAGCGCTGATAAATTAACAATTAACAGCAGTGGCAGTAACGCACTAGCGAGTGGCGGCATGGGTGATGTATTATCTGGTATAATTGGCGCGTTGCTAGCGCAGGGCGTTAGCCCACATGACAGTGCCTGTGTGGGAGCTTATGTGCACGGCTTAGCGGCCCAGCAAGCAAGCAGTGAGGGCAGCAAAGGGTTGCTCGCCAGTGATTTATTTCCAGTAGTACGAGCTTTGATAGGGTAAGCAATAATGACCATGCGGTTTGACCAATATTTAGCGGATGAGCAAGCAACCGTCGCATTCGGGGCGCAACTAGCTCCACTTATCGCTGACGGTGCGGTGATCTATATGTACGGTGACTTAGGGGCGGGGAAAACCACGCTCACGCGTGGAATAGTGCAAGGGCTGGGTCATAAAGGTAAGGTTAAGAGTCCAACTTATACCTTAGTTGAACCTTATGAACTAGCGCAGGTCAAAGTATATCATTTTGATTTATATCGATTAGCTGACCCAGAAGAGCTCGAATTCATGGGCATTCGGGATTATTTCGATAACCGCGCGGTGTGTATTTTGGAGTGGCCTAGTAAAGGTGAGGGGGTAATTCCTCGCGCTGATTTAGAAATCACGCTAGAGTATACAGGGGAAGCGCGTGAGATCAGTATCGACGCAAAATCTGAGCGTGGCGCTGATGTAGTAACAAAGTTAAAAGGCAATGCTTAAAATAATCATAACCGCAAGCAAGGCAACCTTGTGCGCCATGTTGCTCGTATGGGCAACAGTGGCGGCAGCTAAAAACACCATAGAAAACGTGCGTGTATGGCCATCACCCGATAGCACGCGGGTGGTGTTTGATATGCAAGAAAAGCCAGACTTCAGCTATTTCATGCTGAAGAATCCATTACGCCTAGTCGTTGATATCAATAATACTGCGCACCGTAAAGACTACCCAGCAATTGAAAAGAAGCACCAAATTGTTGATAAAATCCGTCCTAGCACGCCGAAAAAGTCGGGTTCCACTCGAGTGGTGTTTGAGTTACTCAAAGCCACTAAGCCGGTCATTTTTTCTTTGGCTCCTACCGGGCCGTATAAAGACCGATTAGTCATTGACCTTTACGATAAAAGTGACGGTCAACAAGCCCAAAACATACCAAAAAATAGAGTATTAGAAACCAATCGTGACATTGTTATCGCGATCGATGCGGGTCACGGCGGTGAAGACCCAGGCTCTATTGGCCCAAGCGGCACCTATGAGAAAGACATCACTTTGCAAGTAGCTAAACGCTTAGAGCGATTGATTAATGCCGAACGGGGCATGCAAGCCTACATGGTGCGCAGCGGAGATTATTACGTCAAACTCAATAACCGCAGCACCAAAGCGCGCAAACGCAAAGCTGACTTTTTAGTGTCAATTCACGCTGATGCCTTTACCAGCCCACAGCCGCGAGGAGCGTCGGTGTGGGTGTTGTCTCTGCGTCGGGCTAATTCAGAAATAGGTAAATGGATTGAGGATAGGGAAAAACACTCTGAATTACTTGGGGGGGCTGCGGATGCCATTCGCGACACGGCCAGCGAAAAGTATTTAGCGCAGACGCTACTCGACATGTCCATGGATCACTCCATGAAAACCGGCTTTAAAGTGGCTGAAGAGGCCATCAAAGAATTACGAAAAGTGGCGAAAATGCATAAACGCTATCCGCAAGCGGCGAGTTTAGCAGTGCTGAAATCGCCAGATATTCCCTCTATCTTGGTGGAAACGGGGTTTATATCCAATCCTCAAGAAGAGCGGTTACTGAAAACGGCGGCGCACCAAGAAAAACTAGCTAAGGCGGTGTTCAGATCAATTCGTGGTTATTACCGTAATAACCCCCCTGATGACTCGCTCTTTGCAACGATTAAGGCACAAAACCCAACACGACATAAGATTCGTCGCGGTGAGTCGTTAAGTGTTGTGGCGAGTCGTTATGGCGTCTCTGTCGGGGCTATTAAACGCGTCAATAAGCTAAAAACAGACACAGTCTACATTGGCCAAGTGTTAACCATTCCTAATACCTAACGAGCGTATATGAGTATAGCGATATTACCGGCGCGATTAGCTAACCAAATCGCTGCCGGTGAAGTAGTTGAGCGTCCCGCTTCTGTCGTGAAAGAGTTGGTTGAAAACAGCTTAGATGCGGGAGCGACACGTATTCGCGTTGATATTGAACGCGGCGGCCATAAACTGATCCGCATTACCGACAATGGTTCGGGTATAGTCAAAGACGAGCTCACCCTCGCGCTTTCACGCCATGCTACCAGTAAATTAAAAACACTGGATGATTTAGAATGTATTAACTCCTTAGGCTTTCGTGGCGAGGCACTCGCCTCCATAAGCTCGGTATCGCGACTAACGTTAAAGTCCAAGCCTGCCCAGCAAAATGAAGCTTGGCAAGCCTTTGCTGAGGGACGCGATATGGCCGTGCAGGTGCAGCCAACAGCGCATCCTGATGGCACCACCATTGAAGTTAAAGACTTATTTTTTAATACCCCCGCACGGCGCAAATTCCTACGAACCGAAAAAACTGAGTTCAACCATATTGATGAGCTGCTAAAGCGCATTGCCTTAAGCCGCTTCGATATTGCCATTACCTTAACCCACAACGCTAAAGTAGTGCGCCAATATCGACCAGTGTCGGCGGACGACGCGGGTGCAGTAAAGCGTATTGCTCAGGTCGCAGGCAAAGGCTTTGCCAGCCAGGGAATGCATTTACAAAGTGGTGACCAAGGGCTGTATTTGCATGGCTGGATTATGCCTCAGCACACGCAAACAGAGCCGCAGTATACCTATGTTAATGGCCGCATGATGCGCGACAAATTGATTTTACACGCTATTCGTCAAGCCTTTGAAGAACATACCCAACAAGCGCAAGTGCCGGCATTTGTGCTTTACCTAGAAGTCGACCCCCGCCAGGTTGATGTTAACGTGCATCCGGCCAAGCATGAGGTGCGCTTCCATCAGGCGCGATTAGTCCATGACTTCATTTTACAGGCGGTGCAACAGCTGGTGGCCAGTGAGCAAACACTAATACCGCAACCCTCGATACCACCAGCAACCGCTGCTCACAGTGACAGTCCTGCTTACCCCAAATCGCAATTGCGTCCTAGTCCTGATAATCAGCAGTCGGGGCAGTTTATGGGAGCGGCCAGTCGCTCTGGTTCAAGCTATCGAGATTCAGCGCCAGCGAGCACGCGAGCGCACCCTGTTGATGCCCAACGTATTGCTCAAGCGAATCAGTTTTATCAAGGGATCAGTGAAGTACAGGCTCATGAGTTTAATCATGTGGCTGAGTCAGTCCCTGCGGTGCATGTAGCCGCTGAGAGTGTGTCACTCCTGCCCTTAACGGATGGCCACTGTGCAGTGAGTGTGCAAGGGCAGTTACACCTTAGCCACTGGCGTCAGGTGTTACCGCTGGCTTGGCAGCAGCAACTCGAAGCTGAAGCGCAGCTAAGTAGTCGCGCATTGTTGTTACCTGTGCGTGTGGCCTTGCAAGATAAGGAGTTGGCGTGTTTGCAAGGACTGCAATCCTGGCTCTCGGTGTTAGGGTTCGATATCCAGCTTGAAAAACAATTTGCCATGGTAAAGCGTCTACCCAGCAGCTTATATGCCAGCGATGCCAAGCGAGTGATTGAGCAGATACTCAGCGCGCAGTTGACGGCTGAGAGTTCACAGCAGGATTTTCTCACGTGGCTTGCGGCATCTACGCCGAGCAATTATTTCAATGGTAATGACTTTGCAACTTGGCAGACACAGTTACAGAATACTCCAGAAATTGTTCAGCAATTACAGCAAAAAGCCGTTAAAATAGAGCTATCCCAATACGTCAGTCAATTAAGTGTTTAAGCCTTGTGAGTTCATTGCCCGTTATCTGTTTAATGGGGCCTACCGCCTCAGGAAAAACCGCCTTAGCCATTGATTTATGCCAACACTTCGATACCGAAGTGATCAGCGTCGATTCCGCCTTGGTGTATAAAGGGATGGACATCGGCACCGCCAAACCTGATGCGCAAGAACGTGCGTTGGCACCCCATCGACTTATTGACATTGTTGACCCGGCACAGAGCTACTCCATGGCTGACTTTCGCCGCGACGCTCTAGCGCACATCGAACAGCTACATAATCAAGGCAAAGTACCCTTGTTAGTCGGTGGTACTATGATGTATTTCAAAGGCTTACTTGAAGGGCTGTCGCCACTACCTGAAGCTGATGCAGGCATTCGAGCTGCCCTCGAAGCCGAAGCAAAAGAGCATGGATGGCCGGCGTTACATCAGCAGTTACAGCAGGTGGACCCGCAGGCAGCGGCGAAAATTAACGCCAATGATTCACAGCGAATTAATCGCGCCCTAGAGGTATACCGTATCAGCGGTAAGAGTATGACTGAACTGCAGCAAACGAAGGCACAATCCCTAGGGTTTCCAGTTCATCAATTTGCTATTGCGCCAAGCGATCGTCGCGTTTTGCACCAGCGTATAGAGAAAAGATTCCAAATAATGCTCGAGCAGGGGTTTGAAAACGAAGTTTTGTCCCTATATAACAGGAAGGATTTGCACCCGGATCTGCCTTCTATTCGTTGCGTAGGGTATAGACAAATGTGGGATTACATCGCGGGTGAAATTGATTATGATGAAATGGTTTTTCGTGGAGTAGCTGCTACGCGTCAGTTGGCGAAAAGGCAGCTAACCTGGCTTCGAGGTTGGCAGAACCTAACGTGGCTTGAAAGCGGGGACCAAGAAAACTTGCAACGTATAGTAAGTTCGCTAAGCTAGTATTATTGGGACGTTTTTTTCTTTAGAGTCAGTCCTGAACTAGATACATAATAACACCTAAAACGAAGGAAAATAACAATGGCAAAAGGCCAATCGTTACAAGACCCATTTTTGAATGCGCTACGTCGTGAGCGTATTCCTGTTTCAATTTTTTTAGTCAACGGCATAAAACTGCAAGGCAAGATTCAGTCTTTCGACCAATTTGTCATTTTGTTAGAGAACACTGTAAATCAGATGGTGTATAAGCACGCAATTTCCACTGTTGTGCCAGCCCGAGCAGTGAATTTTCATGGTGCGCAAGGACTCGACGCACCGGAGTCAGAAGAAGGGAATTATTAAATCAGTAGGAGCATAATGCTTGTTTGACCGTTATGAAGCCGGCGAACAGGCAGTCTTAGTTCACATCGAATTTCCCCATGAAGGCGATAGAGAAGATCTTCATGAGTTGGAAATGTTGGTATCTTCTGCAGGTGTTAGCAGTCTGGCGGTTGTGCAAGGCAGTCGCCAGGCACCACACCCGAAGCTTTTCGTCGGCACGGGGAAGGCAGAAGAGATAGCTGAGATTGTCAAATCCCACAACGCAGATGTCATTATATTCAACCACGAATTAAGCCCATCACAAGAGCGCAACTTGGAAAAGTTGTGTCAATGTCGTGTGCTCGACAGAACTGCCCTTATCCTTGATATTTTTGCTCAGCGCGCCCGCACCCACGAGGGTAAATTACAAGTTGAATTGGCGCAGCTACGGCATATCTCCACCCGTTTAATACGTGGTTGGACGCACTTAGAAAGACAAAAGGGCGGTATTGGCTTACGCGGCCCTGGTGAGACGCAACTCGAGACCGATAGACGGCTGTTACGAGGGCGCATTAAAAGTATTTTAAAGCGTTTAGATAAGGTCGCTAAACAGCGCGAGCAGGGTCGTCGTGCACGTAACCGCAACGAAATCCCGAGTGTCTCTCTAGTTGGCTACACTAACGCTGGGAAATCAACGCTATTCAACCGCATTACCGAGTCTGAGGTATATGCTGCGGATCAATTGTTCGCGACCTTAGACCCAACACTTAGAAAGCTTGAAGTGCCAGACATCGGTAGTGTTATTTTGGCCGATACCGTAGGTTTTATCCGCCACTTACCGCATGACTTAGTCGCGGCATTTAAAGCGACGCTGACCGAGACCCGTGAAGCCGATTTACAGCTCCATGTAATCGATGCGGCAGACTCGCGTCGTAAAGAGAATATAGAGCAGGTGCAAGAAGTACTAGAAGAGATTGAGGCGAACGAAATACCGCAGCTACTCATCTACAATAAGATTGACCAGCTTGAAGACGTTGAGGCGCGCATTGACCGCGATGATGAAGGCAAACCGATGCGAGTTTGGCTATCGGCGCAGCAAGGTCAAGGAATGGAGCTACTGAAGCAGGCTATTAGTGAGTTGCTCGCGAAGCAAATGCTTAATGCCGACTTGCGTGTGCCCCCCTCACAAGGGCGGCTGCGCGGCGCGTTATACAATCTCAATAGCATTAGCTCAGAGGACTTCGATGAGCAAGGAAACTGGCTGCTTAGCGTTAACGTACCAATGAGTGAATGGAATAAATTGAAAAAGGAAATTGGTGAACAAATTGATGGCTACCTTACGTAGTGCATGAAAATGCGCTAAAGTAGCGACAACCATGATTTTCTTGCGTCAACTTGGGGGCATAAATCTGTCGACTAAGTATGACAACAACGGTAATGCTGCGATAGCATTACCCCTAGCAACAAACATTGATAACTATGGAGTATGGCTATGGCCTGGAACGAGCCGGGTAACAATGGCAACGACAAAGATCCTTGGAACAATAAAGGTGGTCGTGACCAAGGACCGCCAGATTTAGACGAAGTACTGAAAAAGTACAGCGATAAGTTTGGTGGCTTGTTTGGTGGTAAAAAAGGGGGCGGTAACAATAAAAACGGCGGTTTAGGCGGCGTTGGATTGCTTATCGTGCTTGTAATTGCTGCGATCATCTGGGGCCTAAGTGGCTTCTACACCGTTAAAGAAGCCGAGCGAGGTGTGGTGCTACAATTTGGTAAGTTTGACCGTATTGCGCAGCCCGGTTTACGCTGGAAAGCGACCTTTATCGAGCGTGTTATCCCTGTTGATATTGAAGCAGTGCGTTCGTTGTCTGCTTCCGGCTTTATGCTCACCGAAGATGAAAACGTCGTGAGCGTTGAGTTTGAAGTGCAGTACCGTGTGGTTGACCCTTATCTTTACAAGTACAGTGTAACTGACGCTGATCACAGCCTGCAGCAAGCATTGGACAGTGCTCTACGTTATGTTGTGGGCCACTCGCAAATGGACCAGGTACTCACTACAGGTCGTGAAATCGTGCGTCAAAACACCTGGGATGAGCTTAACGACATTATCGAACCATATAACCTTGGCCTGATAGTGACCGACGTGAACTTTAAAGACTCACGCCCACCTGCTGAAGTAAAAGATGCGTTCGATGATGCTATCGCTGCGCAAGAGGATGAAGAGCGTTTTATCCGCGAAGCTGAGGCGTATGCCCGTGAAATTGAGCCACGTGCCCGTGGTCAAGTAACGCGTATGACCCAAGAAGCTGAAGGTTACCGTGAACGCGTTACCCTGGAAGCACAAGGTGAGGTGGCTCGTTTTGAAAAGCTATTGCCTGAATATGCAGCAGCGAAAGATGTGACCCGCCAACGCTTGTATCTAGAGACTATGGAGCAAGTACTGGGCAGCAGCACGAAGGTGCTTGTTGATGTCGAAGGTGGCAACAACATGATGTATCTACCGCTGGACAAACTGCTAGATAAGCATCAGTCAGGGCAAAAAATCACCTTGCCTAGCGCTAATAGCATTCAAGACTTACGCAACAAGTTAGGTGCCAATGCATCGCGTAACAGCCAAGTAAATTCTGGCAATGATCGTTTCTCTAAAGACCGCTTTAACGGAGGAAGATAGCAGTGAGAAATTTTAGTATAATCCTCATTATTGCTGCAGTAGTACTTTCGTTTTCTTCGGTGTTTGTAGTACCAGAGGGGCAGCGCGCTATTGTGTTGTTATTCTCTAAAGTACAAAAAGACGATACCGACAACGCTGTGGTGTATGAGCCAGGCTTGCACTTTAAGGTGCCTTTCGTGGCGCAAGTGCGTAAGCTCGATGCGCGTATTCAAACCCTAGACGGAACACCGGATCGCTTCGTAACCAGTGAGAAAAAAGATCTTATCGTTGATTCTTACGTGAAGTGGCGGGTACAAAACTTCAGTGATTTTTACCTACGTACCCGTGGCGATAAAAATTACGCTGAAACGTTACTAAAGCAAAAAGTAAACAATGGCCTTCGTACCAACTTCGGTGCGCGTACGATCAAAGAAATTGTTTCTGGTGAGCGTAGTGAGTTAATGGAAGAAGCCTTGGTTCAAGCCTCTGAAAGTGCGCGCGAGCTCGGCATTGAAGTCCTCGACGTACGGGTTAAACAAATTAACCTGCCAGACGAGGTGAGTAATTCTATTTACCAACGTATGCGTGCTGAGCGTACCGCTGTAGCGAAAGAGCACCGCTCTGAAGGTCAAGAGAAAGCGGAAGAAATCCGTGCCTCAGTGGACCGTCGGGTGACGGTTATGCTCGCCGATGCTGAGCGTAATGCGCGTTCTGTACGTGGCCAGGGTGATGCACAGGCGGCAAAAATCTACGCCAACGCTTATAACAAAGACCCTGAGTTTTTTGGTTTCTTGCGTAGCTTAGATGCATACAAGAAAACCTTTAAAAACAAGCAAGACGTGATGGTGATTGAGCCTGATGGTGAATTCTTCAAGTACATGAAGAACGCAGAACCACAGTAATCTCGTCATAGTCAGTAATAGCCCCGAGTGCCATCGCCTCGGGGCTTTTTTGTCACTGAGAGAGTCTAATGAGCTGGCAATTGTTAGTAAGCGCCTTTGCGCTTATGCTTATTTTTGAAGGGCTAGGCCCAGCACTGTTTCCAAAAAAGTGGCGTGCATACATGGCGCAGCTAGCGAGCAGTGATGAACGCACCTTGAAAGTGGTGGGTATCATCTTAATCCTTACTGGCGCGCTTGTGTTCCACCTTATTAACCTCGTCTAGCTTGCTGAGCTAGCAATGAATTTTCTATTAGCGGAAAAAATAACCAAAACGGGGTGATCTGCCCCCGGCTTTTCTGATAAAATCTGCGCCTAATTTTTTCTAAGTGAATTTGCAATGGGTAAAAACGTCGTTGTACTAGGCACCCAGTGGGGTGACGAGGGGAAAGGAAAGGTCGTAGACCTCCTTACAGATAAAGCATCTTTAGTGGTCCGTTATCAAGGTGGGCACAATGCTGGTCACACTTTGGTGATTGATGGCGAGAAAACAGTTCTACACCTGATCCCGTCGGGTGTGCTACGTGACAACGTAAAATGTGTTATCGGTAATGGCGTAGTTCTGGCCCCCGACGCATTGATGAAAGAAATTACCATGCTTGAAGAGCGTGGCGTACCGGTGCGCGAGCGTCTGCTTATCTCTGAAGCGTGTCCGCTTATTCTGCCGTATCACGTTGAGCTTGATATGGCACGTGAAAAGGCGCGTGGCGCTAAAGCCATTGGTACCACAGGCCGTGGTATTGGTCCTGCGTATGAAGACAAGGTTGCACGCCGTGGTCTTCGTGTTGGTGACTTGTTCAACCCTGAGCAGTTTGCCAATAAGTTGCGCGAAATTCTTGAGTACCACAACTTCACTTTAGAAAACTACTACAAAGTTGAGCCAGTCGACTTCCAAAAGACGTTTGATGATGCCATGGCTGTGGCGGATATTCTTAAATCGATGGTTGTTGATGTGACTGAGCTATTGGATCAGACTCGTGAAAAAGGCGACAACATCCTGTTCGAAGGTGCACAAGGCACATTGCTGGATATCGACCACGGTACATACCCATATGTTACTTCATCTAACACCACCGCCGGTGGGGTGGCGACAGGAGCTGGTTTTGGCCCGCTGAATCTAGATTATGTGTTGGGTATTGTTAAAGCTTACACTACGCGTGTGGGTTCAGGTCCATTCCCAACAGAGCTTTATGATGGGGTTGATAAGCAAGACCCAGTGGGTAAACACCTTGGCGAAAAAGGCCACGAGTTTGGTGCTACGACCGGCCGTTTGCGCCGTACAGGTTGGTTTGATGCTGTGGCTATGCGCCGTGCGGTACAAATCAATAGCATCTCAGGCTTTTGTATGACCAAACTGGACGTACTTGATGGCCTAGAAACTATTAAGATTTGTACTGGTTATCAGCTTGAAGACGGCACTGTTACTAACGTCACACCGCTTGCTGCTGAAGGCTACGAAAAAGTAACGCCAGTGTATGAAGAAATGCCAGGCTGGAGCGATAACACCTTCGGTGTTACTCGTGTTGAAGACTTGCCTAAAGCGGCAATCGACTATATCAAGCGTGTTGAAGAAATCACCGGTGTTCCGGTTGATATTATTTCAACCGGTCCAGATCGTGTTGAAACTATGATTGTGCGCAACCCATTTGCTGAATAAGCGTAGGGTGTGAAAAAAAGCTGCTGCGGCAGCTTTTTTTGTGCCTGCATATACCAATTTTGGCACTGGTTTTGCTATAAATTGATGAGAGAGTTGATTCGTCAAAGGAGCGTCATGCGCCATTTGTTAACCATGTTATTACTGACCAGTGTGCTCAGCACCACAGCTCATGCGGCAGAGCCGTTAGAGGCCGTACAGCTGTATACACAGGATGAGTTGGTTAAATTGATACGTAAAAACGCCCATTTAAAGCGGGTGCAGGATGATGATTGCCAACTTGTGCAAGATATTGCCGCGCGCGCGAGTAAAATGAAGTTGCCCAGTTATCAGTTCCTCTACGGTGATATGCTCGCTTACAATGTGTGCGTTGAACGAGATGTGGACTTAGGTGTTTACTACATGCGCCAAGCCGCTGAGCAAGGCTTAGCAGAGGCGTTAGAGCAGCTGGGACGCTACTATGATATTGGCCGCTTAGTTCAGGCCGATAAAGCCATGGCTATCGTGTATTTGCGTGAAGCCGCTGCACAAGGCAACCTGCCAGCGCAAATGCGTTTGGTAAAGCTGTTTAATCAGGGCTACGGCAGTCCACGCGACTATGAAGATGCTTATCGCTGGCTGTTTCATACCCAAGTTGCAGATCGCAACCTACACAAGAACATTGGTGCGCAGTTAAGTAAATTGGCGCAAAAAATGCCCGATAGCGTGGTTGCACGGGCACGATTACCGGTTGATCAATAAAGTTTAACAGTATTTACCTGTTGCCTTTTCCCGATATGGGTTAAAATAACACCATAAGTCACCGTATAAGTTATTGAATGACCAAACAGGATCCATACCTCGATAGAGAACAGCAAAAATACGAAAACCCCGTCCCCAGCCGCGAGTTCATCCTCGACCACATTAAAAAACGCGCTAAGCCTGCTAATTTCAGCCAACTTTGTTCCGAGCTGGATGTATATGACAGTGAGCGTCAAATTGCCTTTAAGCGCCGCCTGCGCGCCATGGAGCGTGAAGGGCAGCTGCATTTCAATAAGCACAAATGCTACGTTATTCCCGATGATAGTGGCTTAGTCAAAGGTAAGGTCATTGGCCACCGTGACGGCTTTGGTTTTTTGCAAGTCGAAGGTGAGCCTAAAGACTGGTTTATTGCTCGCCACCAAATGAATACCGTGTTACATGGCGATGTGGTGTTAGCTAAAGCGGGCTCACGTGGCCAAGGTGGCAAGGTTGAAGCACGCATTGTGAAAGTACTTGAAGGCGAGCGTGCGCCAATCATTGGTCGTTACTTTGTTGAGCATGGTATGGCTGTGGTTGTGCCAGAAGACCCACGCATTACGCAAGATATCATTATTGTCCCTGGGGCAGAAAAAGGTGCGCGCCACAACCAAATGGTGCAAATTGAGATCACCCAAAGCCCAAGCCGCCACATGAATGCGGTAGGCAAGGTCACAGAGGTGCTCGGTGAGCATTTAGCACCGGGTATGGAAATTGAGGTAGCGCTGCGAAATCATGAAATCCCTCATCAGTGGCCACAAGAAGTTGAGGAGCAGGTGGCTCCTTTAGGCGAGCAGGTGGCAGAGCAAGACAAACAAGGGCGCGTTGACCTGCGTCATTTGCCCTTGGTCACCATTGATGGCGAAGATGCCCGAGATTTTGATGACGCTGTATTTTGTGAGCGCAAAAAGTCCGGTGGTTGGCGCCTATGGGTGGCGATTGCTGATGTCTCCCATTATGTGCAAAAAGGCTCCCCTTTAGATCAAGAAGCGATTAATCGCGGTAACTCAGTGTACTTCCCTGAGCAAGTGATTCCCATGCTCCCTAAGGTGCTATCCAATGGCTTATGCTCACTGAATCCGAAGGTCGACCGCCTGTGTATGGTTGCGGAAATGACGGTCTCTGCAGCCGGTAAGCTCTCAGGCTATCGTTTTTATCAAGCACTGATGAACTCGCACGCGCGCCTTACCTACACCAAGGTGCACGCAATTTTAGAAGGCGATGAAAAATTGCGTGAAGAGTACGCGCCCCTAGTGGGTCATCTGCAAGACTTGCAGCAGATGTATATGGCGCTAAAAGCAGCGCGTCAAGAGCGTGGTGCCATCGAATTTGAAACCCTGGAAACACGGTTTGTGTTTAACGCGCAGCGCAAAATTGAGTCTATAGTACCCGTCGTGCGTAACGACGCCCATAAGCTTATCGAAGAATGCATGATTTTAGCGAACGTGTCAGCGGCGCGGTTACTAGAAAAGCACGAGGCCAGTGCCTTGTATCGTGTGCATGATGAACCGGACAGTGAGAAGCTTGGACACTTTCGCCAGTTCCTTGGTGAACTCGGCATAGAGAACCCCTTTGGGGATTCTCCCGAGCCAGCGGAGATTACCGCTGCCATCGACAAATTAGCCGATCGCCCAGAGTTGGGACTGATTCAAACTATGTTGCTGCGAGCGATGAAGCAAGCCGTTTATCAGCCTGACAACATTGGTCACTTTGGCTTGGCACTGCCCGCTTATGCGCACTTTACCTCGCCAATCCGCCGTTATCCCGACTTGGTCGTGCATCGCGCTATCAAGGCCATACTCAAAGCGCAAGGGCAGCAAACCAGTGGTGAGTATGAATACAACGATGATGAAGCGGATCAACTCGGTGAGCAGTGCTCAATGACCGAGCGCCGCGCCGATGATGCGACTCGTGAAGTCGCTGATTGGCTGAAGTGCGAGTATATGCAGGATCATGTTGGCATGCACTTTGGCGGGGTTATCTCGTCGGTCACTAATTTTGGTTTGTTTGTGCGCTTAGATGACCTGCAAATAGACGGTCTGGTTCATATTGCTAACCTGGGTGATGAATTTTTCCATTTCGATGGCGCTAAACATTGCCTTGTCGGTGAGCACAGTCGTACTGTGTATCGCATGGGTGATAAAATATCGGTGCAAGTGGCCTCGGTGTCTTTAGAAGAGCGCCGTATCAATCTTGCCCTGGCGCAACAAGAGCCCGATCGTTATGCTCGGCGCAAGGCGAAAAAGCCTTCGGTGCGCGATAAGCTTAAAGCGGGCGATATTCCAGGAAAAGGCAAGAAGCCAACACCCAGTGGTAAGAAAAGTGGCGGTAAAAAGAAAGCCTCTAAAGACAAAAAAGCAACAGCTGGCAAAAATGTAAAGGCCAGTAAAAGCAAGAAAAAGTCACGAGCAGGTAAAAATGCTCGTAAGAAAACGAAAAAGTAGAGAGTCCCAGTGAGTAACGAATTAATCTTTGGTTTTCATAGTGTCGAAGCCATCCTCAGCCGCGAGCCCGAGCGCTTCATTGAACTGTATGCTTTAAAAGGGCGCGATGATAAGCGTCTAAATGCGTTGATCAATCAGGCTCGGCAATTCGGTATTTCGGTGCAGTTTATGCAGCGTAAAGCGCTGGATGACAAAGCCCGAGGCGAACAGCATCAAGGCATTATTGCTCGAGTTCGCCAAGGTAAACAATATAACGAGCGTGACTTAGACGCCATTATTAGCCGAGAGCAAACGCCCTTCTTGTTGGTCTTAGATGGCATCACCGATCCTCACAATTTGGGGGCCTGCCTGCGTAGTGCGGACGCTGCCGGTGTGCACGCGGTTATCGTGCCTAAGGATAAGTCGGCGAAGTTAAATGCGACGGTACGAAAGGTCGCTTGTGGTGCTGCTGAAGTGGTGCCGTTAGTGCAAGTGACTAACCTCGCACGGACCTTGCGCGAAATTAAAGACGCGGGGGTGTGGGTTGTCGGCACGGCAGGAGAGACCGATACCACGTTGTTTGATGCCAACCTCACCGGCCCTATCGCCATGGTCATGGGTGCTGAGGGCGATGGTATGCGCCGTTTAACGCGTGAGCACTGTGATGTGCTGGTGAAGATCCCTATGGTGGGCACGGTATCTAGCCTAAATGTCTCGGTCGCGACCGGCATTAGCTTGTTTGAAGTGCTCAGACAGCGAAGCGCATAACGCCAGTTAGGCATGCACCCCCCCCCCTTGATATTGTAAGGTGTGTGCCTGGCTCCGTATTCTATGTCATTACCTCACATCAATCAGGCGTAATTTACTGGTATTCGCCTTCTTTTAAGTTGCTTAATTTGCCAACAATGCGTAGAATACGCGCTCATTTCGGCCATTTAACATTAATTCCTTGCCTTAAACCGACCGGCCGAAACGGTGGAAGGCTATATTAACCGTAAGGAATACCCATGCGTCATTACGAAATCGTATTCATGGTTCATCCAGATCAAAGTGAACAAGTTCCTGGTATGATCGAGCGTTATACTGGTTCTATCACTGAAGCTGGCGGTAAGATTCACCGTCTAGAAGACTGGGGCCGTCGCCAACTGGCTTACCCAATCGAAAAGCTTCACAAAGCACACTATGTTCTAATGAACGTTGAAGCACCTACTGAAGTAATCAACGAGCTTGAAACTTCTTTCCGCTACAACGATGCAGTGCTTCGTAACCTAGTTATGCGCACTAAAGATGCAGTAACTGAAGCTTCTCCTCTTGCAAAAGAAGAGAAAAAAGAAGCTGCTGAAGCTTAATCGTTCTGCGTGGTTGTAATGGCTGAAACGCCTAGTGAGCAAGCGCTCAATCTAGTCGAATTAGGTGGCACTGTTTGTAAGGCCCCTAAGTTCAGTCAAAGCCCGGCCGGTGTCCCCCACTGTATTTTCGTGCTAGAGCACCGTTCAATACAGGTTGAAGCGCAACTAAACCGTCAAAGTTATGTGCGTATTCAGGTGGTAGCAAGTGGTTCGGAGCATCAATCAGCAACACAATATTTGCAAGTTGAGCAGTCAGTGCGAGTGCGGGGGTTTTTAAACCGCCACCAAGGCCGAAACGGCCTCAGTCAACTGGTACTGCATGCTCAGCAAATTGAAAGAATTAATTGAGGAAAATACTCATGGCACGTTACTTCAGACGTCGTAAGTTCTGCCGCTTCAAAGCGGAAGGCGTAAAACAAATCGATTATAAAGATCTAGCTACTCTTAAAAACTATGTTACCGAAAGTGGCAAAATCGTACCTAGCCGTATCACAGGTACTAGCGCTAAGTATCAGCGTCAGCTAGCAACTGCTATCAAGCGTGCTCGCTACCTAGCCCTTCTTCCATACACTGACTTACACAAGTAAGCAGCGGATTAACAGTTTTTAAAAGGTGTAGAGACATGCAAGTTATTCTACTAGACAAGATCGCAAACCTAGGTGGCCTAGGTGACCAGGTTTCTGTTAAATCTGGTTTCGCACGTAACTTCCTGTTCCCGAAAGGTAAGGCAGTTCCTGCAACTAAAGCTAACATCGAAACTTTCGAAGCACGTCGTGCTGAGCTTGAAGCGAAAATCGCTGAAGAGCTAGCTGCTGCTACAGCTCGCGCTGAGAAACTTGAAGCACTTGCAGAAGTGACGCTAGTTTCTAAAGCTGGTGACGAAGGTAAACTATTTGGTTCAATCGGTACTCGTGACATCGCTGATGCGATCTCTGCAACGGGCATCGAAGTAGCTAAATCAGAAGTTCGCCTACCTAACGGTACTATCCGTGAAACAGGTGAATTCGACGTAGCAATCCAGGTTCACGCAGAAGTGATGGCTTCTATCAAAGTGATCGTTATTGCTGAAGCTTAATCGTCGATTAGCTTTATAAAGACCGCGCTTAGGCGCGGTTTTTTTATGCCTGTCTGATGTTGGCATTGCTCGTTTCTTGCAGAGCTTGTCATCCTCAAGCGGCGACAGTGAAGCTGTTCTTTCTTATACCCGCCTGCAGTCCTATTCGTTGTTTCAAGCGCATTCCACAAAAAGTCTTGATAGACAGCGTGAATCAAAAAGGTTTACTTTTGTAGGTCAGGTTTCAACCTGACAAAGCGCTTTATATTAGGAGGTGATGCTCTGCGTCGAGCAAATGCTTACAGGTAGATCTTGTCGTATGTTTTCGTTACCCAGGCTAATACTATCCTCATACCTATACCTTAGATAAGGGAAAAAACCTACAACTTAGATGTTATTTTTATTCGTTTATAAGTCATTAACGAAATTGCTGTTACTTTTGCATTAAATTAAAGAACAACTTATGCACAAATGTGGAGTAATAAAATTGACTTTGACAGCGTTGTCATTATATCTTAACCCAGTCTTAATAAAATTCTAGGCAAAACAATGCGCTTACAAGGAATGCTTCAACGCGGTTTTACCCTGATAGAAATGATGATAGTGGTCGCTATTATCGGTATTTTGTATGCAGTGGCGATGCCAGCCTACAGCGAGTATATGGAAAAAGGACGCCGTGCGGATATGCAGCAAAATATGCTGCAAGTTGTTGCCGTGCTTGAACGTACATATTCTCGTATGGGCGGATACCCTAGTAACTTTACCCTCCCCACATCTGATTATTACACCTTGCGGTATGCCCCGCAGCCAACTATCTCTAGTAGCGGCGGCGCACATTATGATGCTAAAAAGTTCACCTTGCGGGCTATTCCCAAAGCGGCACAGAGTGGCGACGAGTGTGGCACCCTGAGTATCAACGAAGTCGGTCAGCAACGCGCCAGCGGTGGTGATGACGACGATTGTTGGGGGAATTAACCCAATGCATCAAGGACGATATTCAGCCCTAGGCTTTACTTTAGTTGAGTTAATGGTGGTGGTAGCAATCATCGCTATCGCCGCTATTATCGCCACGCCGTCGTATATACAGTTCATAAAGCAAGACCGCATTGTCAATCACGCGAACCAACTTCATAGTGTGTTTAAGTTCGCTCGCAGCGAAGCTGTTAAGCGTGAGCGAGCTATTAATTTGCGCGCTTCAGCCGAACAGTGGCAAGTGGTAGCCAATCCAGGTGAAGCAAATGAAGCCGTGCTAAGAGCTTTTACCAAGCAACATAGCTCGCTAACGATTGCGCTGCCTAACCGCATTGTTGCCATCACTGGTGAGCTTAACAACGCCACTAATATATTGATCACTGACAATGATGCCAGTACCACGGACTATCGCTTATGCGTACTACGCAGCGGCCAAAGCTGGCTAGCTGAGGAAGGTGAAGCATGCGTGTAAAAGCAATCCAGTCTGGCTTTTCGTTATTAGAAATTATGGTGTCGGTGGCGATTGCAGCCATTGCCTTGTTGGGGCTGGGCAGCGCACAACTCAAGTCATTGCAGTATGCGACGAGCAGCTTCAACTACACCATGGCCATTGTACAGGCCAACAATGCTGCAGAGCGCATCTGGCCAAATTTATGCGCGCTCAAGCATGGCGGTGGTTTTAACGGCAACTTCAAAAACACCACCTTAGCACCGCAAATCGATGACTACAGCATTACCTTTCCCGCTAATTTTAACGACGATTTAGCCATTGAAGTGCAGTGGCCAGATAGTCGCCTTGATGATGGCCTGCAATCTAAGTTGCGCATTTTTGCTCAATATCCAACGCTCTCGGCTGCGGAGTGTGGCTTATGAAACGCGCTCATTTAGGTTTTACTTTAGTTGAGCTAATGGTTGCTTTAGCCGTAGGTAGCTTTTTAATCGCTGGCATTGGGCTTTCTTACGCCACTATCAAAGGCACTGTAAGTGCGACTAAAGAGCTAGAAAATGCACAAGAGGTGGTTCGTTTCACTTCTCAGGTGCTCACTCGCAGCCTTAAACAAACCCCATTTGCGCCTGTGGTCAGTGCTGATGGCAGTACGCTCCGGGTTCAGCAACAGGCGGGCGTTTTATCGTGTTTGGGCACCACGCCTAGCGCTGATTATATTGAGCAATACCGCTTGGTTGATGGGCGTATACAGTGTGATATGGGCGCTGGCGGCGAAGACATCTTGACCGGTGTGACGGCGCTCAGTTTTAGCTATGATGCGACCACCAAGCTCACCACCATTAATGTTACTCCTCAGGGATTGCCGCAGCAGTTTGGAGGCCAAGTACAAATCGATATTGCAGCGTCGCGATTAATTTTAAGTGAACTATACGGAGCAAGTTCATGAAGCAACAGCAGGGCTTCACTCTAGTCAGTGTGATGTTATTAACCGTGGTCGCTGGCGTGGTGGTATTTACTTCACTAAAAGACAGCATCGTGCAAGAGCGCCTCAGTGGCAACTTTCAGAAGAAAGTTAATGCGCGGATGATGTCTGAACGAGCCGTTTTTGCTCAGGCTGAGAAAGTGCAGCAGCAACTGCATGCAAACCCTGATGCTGATATTGACGAGCTCGTAGCGCAAACTGAGCAAGCGCACAGTGGCTCCATTCATAAGGGAGACCTAAAGTATCGTGCACAACTAAATAAAAATGGGGCGGGTGAGCTGGAAATCGCTGCGTTAGGAGAGCGTTATGCTGGTGAAGCAGAGGCTAATTTAGTGGCCAGATACGCCGTCACCAGTAACGGTGGCTATGCGCCTTTTAACACCGCCATAGTTGGCTGTGATGGAGTCTTAAATTCAGCGGGTGGGAACATAGATAGCTATGATTCGCAGCAGCTTGATGGCCAGTACGATCGCGACAACGCCTCAACCCAGGCGCATGTAAAAACGATTTCACCTAATGCGGATATCGTTGTCAGTGGTGGTTCTTCCACGTGGGGTGATGTACGTGCAACAGGAAACATCAACATTACCGGAGCAGGATTTATATCCGGGACTGTTCATGCCAATGGCGATATTGATGTCAGTGGCGGTAGCTCAGGAGATTATACGATACCGCCTGGTTTTCCTGTGAAAACGCGAATTGGCGGTGATATTTTGGCAAAAGGCAGTGTTACTTATCAGGGGCGCCATATATTAGGGGTGGTAAGAGCCGAGCAAGATGTTCATTTTACTCCCTCATTTGCTGTTAGAAATATCAACAATAATGGGTTAGCCGTTCTGTATGGTGGTAACAATACCACGGAAGAAAATAATAAAGACTCTATCGCCGGCACTAATTATAAAGGTGCGCCTTATCACCAAACTGTTACCGTTCCCGCTGTTCCTGCCAGTAATAGCGAGGATCCTAACCATGACCCTAAAGACCCAGACACCAACTGTGATCCTTACTCGTTGCCCTCAGAGTTAGCAAAGCTGCAGCAAAAGTTGCCTCGTCAGGGACTCAATGTGGCAGGATGGGGTAATCATGCACAGTTCGACGACGAACAAGGCCGTGATAGTTTTGGTTCTATCTACATGCCAACCTCAACTTCTATATTGGGGCGGCAATACGGATCGGTATACTTTCTAGATGATCTGATTATTAATGGAGCTGAATTGACGATTGCAAAGGGAGATGTCGTTTTTTACATTAATGGCGATTTCAAGCTTACAACCAATGGTAATAGCGCACTAAATATCAATGAAGGTGCAAGTTTGACGTTATTTGTTCAAGGTAAAAGTCAAATTCAGCAACCCGTTAACGTGCTCAAGAAAACACTTAATAGCAACAAGCTACCGCCTTTCAGTCTGTATTCTGGGTATCAAGATAACTCCACAGCAACCCAATGCGGGGGCGACTTTGGTGTTGAGCTATCTGGCACGGGACAAATGTACGGAACTATTTATGCACCCTATAGCAATGTAAAGTTTGGTGCCAGTGGTGAGCTGTACGGGGCCATTCGGGGGAAAAGGGTCAGTGTATGTGGTGATGGTGATATTCATTACGACACCGCGCTGAAAAAGTCACAAGGTGGAAATTTAGGCGGTCAGCGCCGGGTGATATTCCTTGGCTGGCAGTATAAAACCCCGGAGGAGCTATCACCTTAGCGAGTTTAACTATCCCTACTACCAATCTCAGCCCCTATAAAGGGGCTTTTTAGTGTATTGCATCTATGCGCAAGGTAAAGCCAGTATTTGTATCTAAGGCCAACAACTGCAAGGTAGCTCGGCTAAGTCGCAATGCTTACCTTTGCCGGCACAGCTGGCTGCGTCACATGCTGCGGATGGGTCGCAGCAGTCATGGCGGTTTTCTTTCTTTTTGCGTTTGTTGCTATCTTCTTGAGCGTTGAGTTGCAGTGTGGCGTGAGCTAATTTACAGGCATGCAATCGTGCTTTGATATTGGCATAACCATGAAAAAAGCCGTGTTGCTTTACTATGGCAAGGACGGCGTTAGAGCAAGATACACCTTTATGTAAGCACGCATGGGCGCAACGAAATCCCTTGTAAGGGGAGACAAAGCGTTGATATAAACGTATCACTATGATTGCTATGTTATTCAAATGTAGGCCTTTATAAGTTTTCCCGTTGAGCGTTTGCCATAAATTAATCCTGAGAGGGCTTTTTAAAGCGCATCGACAAGGCCATAGCCGTGCCGGTGACAATACCCATGCCGATAGCGCCAGGTAGTCCCATCGCCACTAAAATCGGTATGAATAGCAGGCGATGCACGAACACCAAAGGCACCACGGCAATAGCCAAAGCAACATAGTTCATGCGAACCTCGAAGTGCGCGCCGCAATGCGGGCATGTTTTGGTTTTCCCCCAAGAGTTTGCTGCTTTAGAGAAAAAGCTAATGGACTTAAGGCAAGACGGGCATTTAAAAAACTGCTCATTATCTGAGTGCTCAGTGTTAGCTTGTTTAGCGGCAGTATGTTGTGCGCGTTTGATTTGTAGCTCTTGCTTAATCGCTTGCACTCTTTGCGGGTAGGCCTCGCTGTCCACGTGCCTTAATGCGTCTTCAAGCTCGTCGATTGAATAGCTTGCATAGTTGGGCTGTATTTCGTCTATCATCCTTGAATCTCCGTTATTGCTGCGTATTCCTTGCACCACAAGATTATCCTATACACCCTAAAAATCCAATGTCCTTACACTTTCAGTGCACGCATAAAAAATAAATAAAAAAATTTAAAACCCATTTAAACCCTTTGTACTTTAGTGCGCGTCTAATACATTAACAAAGCGAATAACAACAACAGGATATATCGCATGCAGGGTCATGCCACAGAGGCAAGGGCAACCGCACCACCGCCGCCAAGCGAGGCAGAACTGATACAACAGGTGAAAAAGGGCAATCAGCAGGCCTTTGCACAGCTGTATCAGCAGCATATTAAGCGAGTCTATGCCTTGTGTTTGCGTTTGGCGGCTGACACCACTCAGGCGGAGGATGTGAGCCAAGAGGTGTTTGTGCAGTTGTGGCAAAAAATACACAGCTTTGATGGCAAAGCGCAATTTAGTACTTGGTTGCATCGCGTAACCAGCAATATTGCCATTAGCCATTTACGCAAACAAAAAAACTGGCTGCAACGCGTCGTGAGCAGTGAAGAGCAGGGCATGGAGCATGAACAAGTGGCTCAATGCCATGAGCTTAACGGCCTTGATAAACTCATAGTGCGGCTACCTGAACGGGCACGGCAAGTTTTTGTTCTGCACGCAGTAGAGGGCTATCGCCATGAAGAGATAGCCAAGATTATGAATATGGCGGTGGGGTCTTCAAAGTCACAATACCATCGCGCCCGAGGGCTGTTAAAGGAGTGGTACGAGCATGAGTAAACCTGATTTTGAGCAGTTTCTAAACCAGCAACTGCAACAACAGCAAAAAGAGATCAGCCCGGAGCGCGATCTTTGGCCCGGTATTGAGCAGGGGATTAATGCGCACACGCATACAGCCGATAAAAGCTGGTTTAAACCAGCCTTGGGTAGTGCCGCCGCTGCCATTTTAGTCGCCGTAATCGGGCTCAATTTACCAAGCCAACAAGACTCGCAACCGAGTAACCAATTCGCAGTGATAAGCGATGTATTCGAGCAGCAAAAGCAGAGTCTACTGGTGCAGTATCAAGCACAACCGGCGCTGACCGATAATTGGCAACAGCAATTACAAGAGCTCGAGCAAGCGGAGCAAGCAATCAAAACCGCGCTTGAAGAACAACCTAACAACCGCGCTTTGCTTAATATGCTCGCGCAGGTTTATCAACAACAACTGAATTTAATTAACAACGTACACCAGCCCAAGCAGGGCGCAGTATTACAGCGTATTTAGGAGCATAACAATGAAAGCAATTATTTATACATTAGCGCTAGCCCCGGTTTTGGCCTTCGCTGGCGAAAAAATTGATGAGCAACTCGACGTGCCAAAGGATGGCCGTATTTATATCGATAACCAACGTGGCGAAGTCATTATCAAAGGTTGGGATAAAAACACTTTTAAAGTGACCGGCGAGCTGGATGACAAAGCCGAGGGCTATACCCTTGAGAACCGTGGTCAGCGTACTGATTTTATTGTTGATATGCCCAAACGCTACAATCAAAGTTGGGGGCATTATAATGACAATGACGAGGGGTCTAAGTTAACCATATACATGCCCCATGCCAGTGCCTTAGTGATGGAAGGGGTGAGCGTTGATGTGATGGTCAGTGAACTGCACAATGATACCCGTGTGGAAACGGTGAATGGCGATATTGACGCCAAGCAGTTACAGGGCAAGCTCAATTTAGAGACCGTAAATGGCGATATTGACGGCGTAAACCTAGCTGGAGAGATCCGTTATCAAACCGTCAATGGTGATATCAACGACCTTGATTCACAAGGGCAATTACAAATGACCTTAGTCAATGGCGACGTGGAATCGAGCACCCGCGCTGAAGATATCCGCTTTGAAAACGTCAACGGTGATCTACAGCTCAATGCCCAAGCCCTAGGTAGCTTAAAAATTAATACCGTCAATGGCGAGCTTGAGGTCCGTGTGGCGAAGCTTCATGCCGACGGGCAAATCCGCGCCGAGAGCGTCAGTGGTGATTTAGATCTCTACCTACCCAGCGATCTGTCAGCACGGTTTGATTTAGAAGCCCATGCTGGCGGCGATATTCGCAACGAACTGAGCGATGATAAAGCCGTGGAAGCCAAGTATGGTACGGGTGAAAGTCTGCACTTCACACTAGGCCAAGGCGAAGCCGAAGTGCAAGTAACCACCATTAGTGGCAACACCCACCTACGTAAAAACTAACCCAACCTCGGCGAGCCCTTAGGGCTCGCTATTTTTCTTGTTTACCAGTCAGCAAAAAAGCGAAGCAGTTGTTGCACTGCGATGCCAAGCCGATAAAATAAAGCCATTCACCCCGCCTTTTGAGTATGTATGGCAAAAATAGACAAACAGGTTGATAGCCTAAAAGTTCCTCCCCACTCCATTGAAGCCGAGCAATCCGTGCTTGGTGGGTTAATGCTCGATAACGAGGCCTTTGACCGTGTTGCTGAGTTGGTCGTGGCTCAGGACTTTTATACGCGTACCCACAGACTGATTTTTGAGGCTATGGAGCGCTTGGTTGAAGACAGCCAGCCTATCGATCTGATCACTATTTCTGAGTCGTTAGAGAAAAACAATCAACTCGACAGTGTGGGTGGTTTTGCTTACCTCGGTGAAATAGCTAAAAACACTCCCAGTGCCGCTAACATTAGCGCTTATGCTGCTATTGTGCGTGAGCGGGCGGTGATCCGCGAAATGATTGGTGTTGCCAATGAAATTGCCGAAGCCGGGTTTAACCCCGAAGGGCGCGGCAGCCATGATTTGCTCGACTTTGCAGAAAGCAAAGTATTCAAAATTGCTGAACAGCGCACTAAAAGCACTGAAGGGCCGCAAAATATCCACACTATCCTAGAAAAGACCGTGGATAAAATTGAAGAGCTTTACCAGTCGCCACAAGATGGGGTTACGGGAGTCAGTACCGGTTACTCTGACCTTGATCAGATGACTGCGGGTTTGCAGCCCTCGGACTTAGTCATTGTTGCAGCGCGCCCATCCATGGGTAAAACCACGTTTGCCATGAACTTGGCCGAACATGCGGCGATGACCCAAGATAAGCCGGTGCTTATTTACTCGTTGGAGATGCCCTCAGAGCAAATCATGATGCGTATGCTCGCCTCGCTCGGGCGCATAAACCAAACCAAGGTGAGAACGGGCCAGCTGGACGACGAGGATTGGGCACGCTTGTCCTCAACCATGGGCTTGTTGATTGAAAAAGGCAAAATGTACATTGATGATGCCTCGGGCCTAACTCCTACCGATGTGCGCTCACGCGCGCGGCGAATTGCTCGCGACCACGGTGGCATTAGCATGATCATGGTCGACTACCTGCAATTAATGCGGGTACCAAGCTTATCGGACAACCGAACCTTAGAAATTGCCGAAATATCGCGCTCATTAAAAGCACTGGCGAAGGAACTCGAGTGTCCTGTTGTGGCGCTTTCGCAGTTGAACCGGACACTTGAACAACGTGCTGATAAGCGCCCAGTTAACTCGGATTTGCGTGAATCGGGGTCAATTGAGCAGGACGCCGACTTAATCATGTTTATCTACCGCGATGAGGTGTACAACGAAGACAGTCCAGATAAAGGTACTGCAGAGATTATCCTTGGTAAGCAGCGGAATGGTCCTATTGGTAAGGTCAGGTTAACCTTCCAAGGGCAATACTCACGCTTTGATAATTACGCTGGCCCGGCGATGGACGACGAGTATTAACCACTATGGCGTTGGCAACCGCAACCATTGATTTTTGTGCCCTGCGCGCTAATTTAGCGCGCGTTAAAAGCCTTGCCCCTGATAGCCAAGTAATGGCCGTGCTTAAAGCTAATGCCTATGGCCATGGCTTAGTGCCTATTGCGCAACAGCTCGCCGATGCCGATGCCTTTGCCGTTGCTCGCATTGAAGAGGCTCTGGCCTTGCGCACCGGTGGCATTACTAAGCCCATCGTGCTGCTGGAAGGTTTTTTTAAAGCCAGCGATATCGAAATTATGCTGGCCAATAACTTCCAAACAGTGGTGCATGACGAATATCAGCTTGAAGCCCTAGAGCAAGCCCAGTTAGCAGGGGCCATTAAAGTATGGTTAAAAGTAGACACCGGCATGCATCGTTTGGGCATAAACCCAGACAGCATCAATACCTTCTATCGCCGCTTAAAAGATTGCCCATATGTACAAGATGAAGTAAATCTAATGACTCACTTTGCTTGTGCAGATGACAATCAGGATGCCTACAATGAGACCCAGCTGCAGTTATTTCAAACCTTAGTAGCCGATAAACCTGAGCCGCTGTGTTTGGCGAATTCTGCCGCCATCATTAATTATCCGCAAAGTCACGGTGATTGGGTGCGCCCGGGGTTGATGATGTACGGTGTTTCGCCCGTGAAAAATACTTTTTCTGCGCAACTTCAGCTGACCCCCGTGATGACCCTAAGTAGCGAAGTGATTGCCGTGCGTCCGGTACGCCAGGGCGAGCCGGTGGGGTATGGCGGACATTGGCGAGCCGACAAAGATACCTACCTGGCGGTGGTGGCCATTGGCTATGGAGACGGCTATCCGCGTCATGCTCAAAACGGCACGCCTGTGCTTATAAACGCGCAGCGTTACCCGTTGGTTGGGCGTGTGTCTATGGATATGATCACTGTTGATATTGGCCCAGACCCCAGCGCTGTTTCAGTGGGTGATGAAGCCATTATGTGGGGACGCGAGTTAGCCATTGAGGAAATTGCCGCCTGCGCCGACACCATCGCTTATGAACTTCTATGCAATATTACCCCTCGCGTTAGTTATCAATATATCGCATCAAGCTGATACTATTCCCACAATTGTTAAGCAGCTGTTTATTTTTGTTCGAAAAAAGCAGAGAATAAGCCACTCATCCCTTATAATAAATATTAGGTACAAAAGGCGCTTGGAGCGATTATGGCTTACCTTATCGAAGCGGATACGGACAATGTGATCTATTTGCACGCCCACCATAGCTTTGGGCGTTTTCAGTACAGTGTAGACACGCTGATCAGCGATCCTAGCGTGTCGAAAATTCATACCATCATTGAATGGCAGGGGAATGAATGGCAGGTTCGTGACCTCAGCCGTAACGGCACTTGGCTTAATAGCAAACGCTTAGATAAAGATCACAGCCAAACGCTTAAGCTTCATGATGTGATTGCTCTGCCAGGAAATGATGGCAAGCAATTCAAAGTTGCGAATTTAGATAAGCCGCAAGACTTATTGATCGTCCTTGATGAATACGCCAAGCCTACTTCGGAGTTTATTTGCTTAGCAAATTACAACCTTATCCCTGAAGAGTCCCCAGAAATAGCCGTATTTAACCAACGTGAGAGTGGTTTTTGGTGCTTTGAGCACCTGGATGGGCCGATGCTTGATCACACTATTTTAATAGAGAACGATCAGCTCAATGATAGCCAGCGAAGCTATCAATTGCATTTAAGCCATTTGGAAGAAGCCACAGCGCTGCGCGATGTAAGCAATACCCAGTTAGCCGACTTAAACTTTATTTTTCACCTTACCCTAGATGAAGAGTCTGCAGAGCTTACGGTCAGAGGCCCTGGCGAGGAAATTGATTTGCATGAGCGTTGCCATCATTATCTAACGTTAAATTTGGCCCGTTACAAGGCTCAAGATGCCGCCAACGGCGTACATGAGCTCAGTCAAGGTTGGGTCGAAACTGAAGTAATAGCCCGCGATTTGGGTATCGATTCTCGCTATCTAAATATTCAAATTCACCGCGCCCGTAAGCAGTTTAGTGATGCCCTTGCGCATATAGAGGATGCCGATAGTATCATCGAGCGTAAACTACGTAAGGTGCGTTTTAGCGCCAGTAATTTCGAAATCTATAAAGGCCACCAACTCGAAGAGTCGGTTAAACGCGCATCCTCCAACTAGGTAAACTCTATGCGCACGCTTGCTCATTATGAATTGAATAAAGTGGTGTACCAGGGCGGCATGGGCACCATCTACGAAGCTTTTGATACTAAACTAGAACGTACAGTGGCACTTAAGGTGCTTAATACTAGCGGTGATAGTGAATTAGACGAAGATGCCCTTAGTGAAGCGCGCTTTCTGGCACGCTTAAATCACCCCAATATTATTCAAGTATTTGACTGTGGCCAAAGCGATGGCCAGCAGTACTTAGTGATGGAGTTTTGTCGCGGTAAAAACCTGCTGCAATACCAGAAGCAGCATGTGTTAACGCTTGAACAAAAGCTGGCTATGCTGGTGGATATTGCCAAGGGTTTAGAGCATGCGCATCGCAACAGCATTATTCACCGTGACTTGAAACCGAGCAATATCTTGATCAGTGAAGCTGGGCAAGTCAAAGTGGCTGACTTTGGTATCGCTGGCTTCGTGGGCGGTAACAGCCATGTTAGTCAAAGCGCAGGCACTAAGGGCTATATGTCGCCTGAGCAGTTGCAAGGGCAAGCACTCAGCCACCACAGCGATTGGTTCTCGTTTGCCGTTGTTGCAATTGAATTACTAACAGGCGAGCACCCCTTTGCTGGACAAGGTGGCCAAGATATCAGCGCGGCAATATTGCAAGGACAACACTTAGATCTCAGCACCACGCAATTACCGCAGCAGTTGCAAGCACTATTAGGGCAAGCGCTTAGCGTACAACCTGCGGCGCGCTTAAATCTGCGCCGAGGCCCTTTTAGCAAACAGCTTGAGCAGTTACTGCAACAACGAGTTCAAGCCGCTATTCTAGAGCAGCAAACAGAACCGGTTACACCATCAAATACCACGCAGAAAAGCGCACCATTACGAGCAAAAAAGTTGCGCTGGCGTTACCTTGTGATGGCCTTTGTCTGTGCGGCAGTGTTGGTGGGAGGCTACTTGCTACGCCCTTATCTGTTACACCAGCCTGTGGTCGCGATCCTACCCACTCAGATCTATAACCTACCTGATGAATTTAAGCATTATGAAAGCGCTTTGAAAGGCTCGGTACAAAGTGCTATGTGGCAGCAGTTGCTCCAGCAAGACCAGCAATTAGTTAGCCGTGCAGAAATGAATATGTTGGCGCAAGGCCAAGACAGTGATCAATTTAGAGACCCTAAAAGCTACTTTCAGATGCTGGCCGACTACACCGGCGCCGATACCCTGATTAGCAGCTCGTTGGATTGTCAGCAACGCCACTGTAGCGTTGAAATAAGTACGCTACGTGCTCCCAACTGGCAAGTGCAGGAGAGTATGCAGTGGCAGACAGATATTGCAGGCACAACTAATTTACATGACGTGGCGAAATACAATACTGCACGCCTTATTCCCCCGGGCATTGATAGTGAAGAGTATCGCTCGCTATCAACAATGAAAAGTAATAGCCCATTATTTGAGATGTATACGTTGTTTTATGTCGACAACGTAGCAACGCCGGAGATGTTTGAGAAAAGCCTGGCGACGGTCAAAGAGAGTGCAACCAGTGTCGAGGGTTATAACCTTCTACGTGAAATTGCGCTGCAGCTGTATCACTCAACCCATGAAAAAACTTATCTTAAGCAGGCAATTTCAGCAATCCATAATGCCCCAGGTGAATTTAAAAAGTTGTCCAGCTACTACAAAAGCCTAGTGCTGCTCAATATAGAGCTGGGGCAAACAGAAGAGGCCAAGCATGCTTTGGATATGTTAACCAAAGTGAGTCATGACCAAGCTGCTATTTTGAATTTGGAGGCTTCAATTCTGCTTGCTGAGGGTGAAGATAAACAGGCCAGAGATAAGTTAGAAGTAGCGTTGAGCTTGAGACCCAATTTGCGGTTACAAAGAAAGCTCGCGCTCGTTTTGTATTGGCTGGGTGATTTTCAGTCAGCGAAAAACCTGCTCGCTGATTTAGTTGAAAAAGTCCCTAGTGATAGAAGAACTCACCAGTACCTAGCTGATATTGCTTTAATTGAAGGTGACTTCACCTCTGCGATAGAAAGCTACAGCAAAACACTCAATGAGAATAGTGACAGCATTGATTTATCTAACCTCTCTATCGCCTACATGATGGTGCAGAACTACCCTATGGCAGAGAAGTTTGCCAAGCAAGCGCTGTTGAGCTCCCCAAAAAACACCGGGATGATGCTCAATATGGCAGACATAAATATGCTCAACGGTAAGCTTGTGGAATCAAAAGAGCTGTATGAGCGCTTATTACAGCTAAATAACGGGCGTGAATCAGCCTTGGCGTGGTCTGAAAATGCGCAGGCCTATGCTCAATTGGGTGATAATGAGCAAGCTATTAAGTCACTGAAGCATAGTTTCAAATTGGCAGAGGATAAATCAGAGTTAAGTTATACAGCGGCATTAGTGCATGCACTGGGCGGAGACTTTAACTCCAGTCTTTACTATGTGGAAGAGGCTTTAAAAAGTGGTTACCACCAAAACTGGTTTTTACAGCCTTGGTTTAAACCACTTTGCGATTTTGAAAAGTTTAGAGCGATGGTCAGCTCCCACTCTCAGCTCTGTGTGAACTGAGTTAATTAATCTTCATCTGGACGGCGAACTATCACGCGAGGGTCTTGCGACATATAGTATTTACCGTTCGCGGTGTTCTTCGCAGTAAAGCGGAAACCGATACTCAATGGCTCAGCAGTACTCGAAGGGGCAACCTCAATAACTTGATCAAGAGGACTGTCGTCTGCTTTACCGTAACAAAACGTGGTATCTACTTGATGAACCTTGAGAGTCAGCTGCTTCTTATCGGCACTGATAGACGAGTCGACATTGTAGTTACAGTTGCTGTAGTTTTTTATGTATTCCACACCGTTGCCAAAAAACTCCCAATCATTATCACTGATGGTGACAACTAATTCAGCATGTTGAGTCGGTTGTAAATCTGCATGAGCTGGGTTGTTAGTGAATAGAATAGGGTAGTCTTGGCCGTTGATATTTTGCTTACTGCCATTAACCACAACATATGTTTGCCAAGGCTCGTTAACGCTTGGGATCAGTTCTAGCTGCTCTTGGACCGAAACATTACCAGGCTCACATGGGACTTGGATTTCAGGGGCTTGTTCAGACATGATCATTTCCTTATTAAGATAATGGACCGTTTTTGATTACTTTATCTGGGAATGGCTATAACTATAGCGCGTAAGTGAGGAAAGTATAGTTTTTGTAATCGCTTGTAAGGCAACAACTTATTGGGGCAATGAAAGCCGCATGCTGCATAGGGTTCAAGGCGTTATCGTTCTTAAGTACTGAGTGATTGTTACTTTCGAGCGCTGTTTCAGCGACGCAGACACCTAGTTGCAATTAAGGGCTCAGGACGAAGAGCTATTACTGGGGAAGCCTTGGCGTTTTTCTTCGCCGCACAGTGACAGGTCCACACCGCTTTATGTCATGCCAACCTTGGCTAAAGTCTGTGCACAGCGCATATCAGTGTAGATAGCGTGAAAAATAAGCTATCCAGAGGTTATTAGCTGTCCCTGCAAGGTGGCAACAATACGACGAGAACCACCTTGGTCGCGGTGCTCACCCAGGTAAATACCTTGCCATGTGCCGAGCTGCAGCTGGCCATGACTGATTGGCAAGGTGAGTTCACACCCTAAAGTACTGGCTTTAATGTGCGCGGGCATATCGTCATCACCTTCGTAGGTATGGCGATAAAAAGGTTGGCGCTCGGGAGCGGCCCAGTTAAAGTGAGCTTCCATATCTTGGCGCACAGTGGGATCGGCGTTTTCGTTAATGCTCAAACTTGCAGAGGTGTGTTGCAGCATTAAATGCAGCAGGCCGACCTGATAATCTTGAATTTGCGGCAGCGCGCGCAGAATTTCCTCATCAATTAGATGAAAGCCTCGGCGCTTTGCGCTTAAAGTAATGCTGTGTTGTTGCCAACTCATAAGGTGTCGAAGCTGATCTCGATGTGGGCATTGCCATCACCTGAGGTGAAAGGCATGATAATTGTGGTTCCTTCGCATTTGTGGGTAATGGTGTGGCCAGTGCCTGAAACCACTGCTGGAGTCGCCATATCAAAGTCATAACCTTTTTCACCCAGTAAGTTTTTGGCGCCACCGGTGACCATGTTGGTGATTTCGCCAACCATGTCGGTCACTTCTTCATTAATGGCACTGGGGCGCTCGCCTAGCATACGTTCCATGATGGTAAGCGCTAGGCTTTCATCGAAAGTGATAGAGAGTGAACCCTTTGTTTGAGGGCCGACCATACCGATTAACCCTGACACATCGCCTGCCGCGACCTCGTCCTTTTTAACGCGAGGTTTACCCGGTTTTAGTTCAGTTTGTGCCATCGTGGCCAACACATTGACCAAAGAAGAAAGAAAAGGGTTAATAAACTCGACGTTCATTGTCCATACCTTTGTTCGCAGAAGGTGAATTTTGCTGTTCTTGCAGCACGTGTTTTACCCTAGCAAGTTGTTACTAAGATTGACAGCGTTTACAAATGCCATGCGCTTCAATAGTTTGCGAGCTTACACTAAAGCCGCTTTGTGAGGCGAGCTCACTTAACTCATGCGACAGCACGCTCGAGTGCAGCTCGTCTACATGACCGCATTGATCGCATATAAGCAACTGCACCGGATGAATTGAATCAAAATGGTGGCACAACATAAACGCGTTGGTGCTTTCTATTTTATGAATAAAGCCTTGTTCAGCTAAAAAGTCCAGTGCGCGATAAACCGTCGCAGGTTTTGCGCTGGTTTCTGTCACTTTTAATTGCTCTAATAAGTCATACGCACCAACACCGCTTTTAGTGCTGGCAAGTAAACGGAATACTTTTTCACGGATGGGAGTAAAGCGGGCGCCTTTGCTGTCGCACATTCTTTTAGCTTTACTGACAAGCGCATCTACATTCATAGCTAACCTTCGTTCATCTTAACGCCACCTATACTAGCATACTATGACGCATAAAAATTACTATCTCTGTCTGCATGAGAGCGGTATCGTTTTGTTTTAATTTTCAGGAGCAAGTGTGCACGAATTACTGGCCACCTTTATTTTCTTTTTTGCGGTAATTGACCCCATAGGCACAGTGCCGGTATTTATTGCCGTGACGCGCGGCGAAGATGCCGCATTTAAGCGCAAAGTGGCTTACAAAGCGGTGCTGGTATCGGCGCTAGTGCTGCTGCTGTTTGTCGTTGTCGGTGAGTTGCTACTCAACGCTATTAGTATTCCGCTTGCGGCGTTTCAGATTGCCGGTGGCATTGTACTGCTGCTGTTTGCGCTGACCATGATTTTTGGTGAAGGCAAACCCGAGTCGGAAATTAAAAGTGTGCGCGACTCCACAGAAACCGCCATATTTCCTTTAGCCATCCCATCAATAGCCAGCCCAGGGGCTATGCTAGGTGCGGTGCTGATGACTCGTAATAATGAATATACTTGGGTCGAGCAGGCCATTACCTCATCAATGATGCTTAGCGTCTTAGGCGTGGTGTTATTGTTACTTTTGCTGGCGCGCTACGTACATAACCTCATTGGTGATGGCGGTGCAAGCATTATCTCCCGAGTCATGGGGCTGATCCTGAGCTCCGTGGCGGTGACAAATATTCTCGGTGGCATTAAAGACTACTTCGCGCTGTAACTCGCGGCCGCTGCCAAAACTAAGCTACTTATTGGCTAAGTGTGGCAATGCGAACGCCTAAGCCCATTAATATGACACCTAAGGTTTTTTCGATAAGCCGTTGATAACGTTGTAGGGCGTGTACAAATGCAAAGTGGCTAAAAAACATGGCTACCAACACAAACCACAGCAAGTGTGCCAAAGAAATAATAAGCCCATACACAAGCTGGATGGCAACGGGCGTATCGGCGCTCACCAGCTGAGTAAATATACTTAAAAAGAACAACGTGGTTTTGGGGTTTAGGGCATTAGTTATAAAACCTTGACGCAGAGCCGAGCATGCGGATAACGCTTTGCTGGGCGCTGCCTTGTGCGCTAGCTCCAAGGCGATATGGTGCTTTGCTCGCAGGCTTTGATAGCCAAGGTAAATTAAGTACGCTGCGCCGATGTATTTTATCACCGTGAATAGCACCACCGATTGGGCAATGAGCAGCGCCACGCCGGCTATGGAATAAGCAACGTGAATCCAAATCGCTAACCCCACGCCCAGCGCCGAATAAACACCGGCACGACGTCCATATACTAGGCTATTGCGGGTGATCATGACAAAGTCGGCGCCGGGGCTAATGGCCATGATCGTTGCTAGCGTAGCGATGGACAATAACTGGGGTAAATAGGCTGACAGTTCCATAGATTATTCCGTTTACCGGGTTAGACCTGACACTGTATCTCGAATTACGCCTGTTTGCATGGCTAACATCGCTCATGCTGGATACTGAGTTGCACTTGCTTGAGGGAGCGCGCATAATTCGCGCTTTCAGGGGCAAGCATATCGGTGACAGCACGATTAGAGCCGGATGCATACACAGTTATGACGTTGTTATGAGTATTTTCGCGTTAATGCTATTGGCTTTAGCTATGTCGACCGATGCGTTTGCAGCATCGATCAGTAAGGGCGCTTACCTACGCCATCCACGCCTGCTCAGTGCCATAAAAATGGGGCTGATATTTGGTATTATCGAGGGCACCACACCACTTATCGGTTGGCTGATTGGCAATGCTGGAGCCCACTACATCGAAGAATTTGATCACTGGGTGGCGTTTATCTTGTTATTGCTACTTGGTACGCACATGATTGTGGAAAGTGTGAAAGAGGATGACGACACTCAAAGCGAAGCAGCACAAAAGTCTTCTATTGCCAAAGTGATACTGACTGCTATAGGCACCAGCTTGGACGCACTGACTGTAGGGGTGAGCCTAGCTTTTGTTGCGGTCAATATTTACCTTGCAGCGCTGATGATAGGCTTAGCCACAGCACTGATGGTAACTATGGGCAGTTTACTTGGGCATCGTTTAGCAACGGTTATCGGCAAACGAGCAGAAACCCTAGGCGGTGTTGTGCTGGTCGTGATTGGCTCGTGGATTCTATATTCACATTTGAGTACAGTGGCTTAAATAATCAGCAGTTGTTTTTGTTTTGTGAACTAAATGTTGCCTTTAATGCCGGATGAGCTACTCTAAACCAAAGTTTCTTGGGTAGTTGTACTGGGAATTATTTTGCACTGCTTTAATCTTCGCTCATCAGCATTAGTGCTTATTTCGGCGCTCTGCGCGATGTTGTCTTTTGTTGCTTATGGCCAGTACACCTTTGCCGTCGTAGGCAAAACCAAGAACGACAGCTTTTATGAACAATCCTTCAAAGGTTGCCAAGACTTTGCCCAGCGCCAAGCCGATTTGCGCTGTATTTATGATGGCGCTTATGACTACCAAGACGCTCGTACCCAAGCACTGGTAGTGCAAGATTTAGTTGCTCAAGGTGTGGACGGTATATTGGTGTCTACCACCGACTCGCAGCACTTGGTCAATAGAGCGCTAAAAAAGGCTCAGGAGCAAGGGATTGCGGTGATCACTTTTGACTCAGACTTGGCACCACAACATCAAACTTACCGTTTAGCCTATGTGGGCACTAACAACTTTGATTTTGGCGTGGCACTTGGTGAGGCGGCAAAGCAGTTTAAACGAGAGCACCCACAAACCTTGTGTATTCAATCGGGACATCACACTACGCCGAACTTAAACAAGCGCATCGACGGCGTGCGTTATGCCTTGTCAGGGAGTACCAAGCGTTTGAACGGTGAGAGTGGTTGGCTGGAGCATCCCCGTTGTCCGCTTTTCACTGCTGGGCGTCGCGATGATGCCCTCAAGCAATTACGCACCATTATCAGTTACCCGCAGCCGACAATCTTTGTTGCCGTCGCTGGCTTTGCACAGTTTAATCCTGATTATCAACAGGTGATGACAGAGTTTAAACAGCAGCTAGCTAAGAAGCAGCGAGTGATTATCTCTGCCGATACAGAAACACTGCAATTGCAAGCGTTAGCGAGCGGCCTTGGCACCATGAATATAGGTCAAAATCCTTATGAAATGGGCCGTAAGGGCGCACAGCTACTTTATGATGCAGTAAAGCACCAACACCTTCCTGAACAAGAGCAATATTACTTACCTTTTCATTACTGCACCCCTGATAACGCGCAGAGCTGCGCGAAAAACCATTAATACTCAAAGGTAAAATCAGTGAACCTCTTTAGGTGCGGGTTGCTGTGAAAGCCGGTATTGGCCTAGATAATACCAATCAGGGTGTGATTGACGTATAATTGCGCGCCCACAACTCGGCGCAAAGAGCCCGTTGGTTTTCTTGGTAATGCAGGCACAGGTTTATGAACGAAGCGACAACACAGACTCAACTCACCCCTTCTTGGCAACAATCGACTTTTCGTCGCTTCAGTGTCGCGCCAATGCTCGATTGGACTGATCGCCACTGCCGTACTTTTCATCGTATTATGAGTAAAGAGGCGGTGCTATATACCGAGATGATCACCACCGGCGCTATTATCCATAGCAAGGGAGACTATTTGCACTTTAACCAGCATGAGCAGCCAGTGGCGCTGCAATTGGGTGGCTCAAACCCTGACGAGTTGGCTCATTGCGCGAAGTTAGCGGCACAACGAGGCTATGCGGAAATCAACTTAAATGTAGGCTGTCCATCGGACCGCGTGCAAAATGGTCGCTTTGGCGCCTGCTTAATGGCTGAGCCTGAGCTAGTCGCACAGGGGGTGGATGCAATGAAGGCGGTCACTGACGTCCCCGTGACGGTAAAAACCCGTATTGGCATTGATGAGCAAGACAGTTACGAGTTCTTGCTGGCGTTGATAGAGGCGAGTCACAAGGTCGGCTGCGATGATTTTATTATTCATGCCCGCAAGGCGTGGCTGCAAGGTTTGAGCCCGAAGCAAAACCGTGAGGTTCCCCCCCTTGACTACCCGCGTGTGTATCAGCTTAAAAAAGATTTCCCCCACCTTCATATCGGCATCAATGGGGGGATTAAAACCATCGCTGAATGTGAACATCACTTGGCGCATGTTGACGGTGTAATGATTGGCCGAGAAGCATACAGTAACCCTTACTTACTGGCCGAAGTAGATGCCGCATTATATGGCTTAGAGGGTTGCACACTGAGCCGCCACCAAGTGGCAGAAAAAATGCTTAGCTATATTGATGACGAGATGCGCCAAGGCGCGCGCTTTTGGCATATCGCTCGGCATATGTTGGGGTTATTTCAGGGCATGCCAGGTGCCCGTGGTTATCGTCGTCATTTATCTGAAAATGGCCACAAGCAAGATGCCACGGCCGATACTTTAGTCACAGCACTGAGCTTTGTCCGCTAACTTTATTGCTAAATTCACTAAAAAATAGCTATTTTGCTAATTGCATAAAGATGATTTAAATCAAAACCCTTTATTTTTCAATGTGATGAGTTTTGGCATGTAACTTGATGCTCACTTAGTGAATTAAACTAATAGGAGTATTCCCATGCGAGACTCTAGCTATCAACGCTTTTATCGCGATGCCTTGGATAAGAAGTTGTCGGGTGTGTGTGCCGGGTTTGCGAAACGTCATAACCTACCTGTTTGGCTAACCCGCGTAGCGATGGTGATCTTGTTCTTAAATGCCCCAGTGCTGGTGGCAGCTATCTACCTTATTTGTCATTTCGTGTTTGACGAGCATATCGTGGTTTAGCCATATAAACACGTACAACCATGGCTGCAAATAACGCTCTATTTGCGGCTAGTACACTGATTTTATTACAGACACTCAGGCGTCATTAAGCTATATTAGGGTACAGTTAAAGTAACATAACAAGGAAGCGCTATGCTGCGTACAACCCTAGGTACCCTCATCTGTGCAGTGTCGTTACTGCTCAGTTTTCACAGTGCTGCTCATGGCGAACTTATGGTGAGTGAAGCCAAGGTGCGGACCTTCTTACCTGCTAGCGAGAGCTCGGTGGGATACCTTACGTTAATGAACCACAGCGATCATGACCGCGTACTGAAAAAGGTCGAGATCGAGACCCTCGGGCGTGTGGAGATTCATACTCATGAACATAAAAATGGCATGATGCAAATGCGTAAGCTTGAAGAGTTACAGGTTCCTGCGCACCAAACACAGGTATTTCAACCCGGTGGACTACACTTAATGCTATTTGCGCCAAGTCAGAAACTGGTAGCCGGTGAGCAACTGAAAATGACCCTGTATTTTGCCGATGGCGACCGTGTGTTCACACAGGCACGCATCTATAACTTGCTTGAACAGTCGCAAGACAATAACAGCGATGAACATCAGCACCATCATCACTAGGAGTTATTATGTCTCAGCATAAAGGAAAGATTGCCGCAGCCATTGCTGCATTGTTTTTATTATTTTATCTCATTGCCGTTTATTGGAGCATTGAGCCCGATCGCTTCGATGTCGTAGAAAAGGCAAAACAGCAAGCTAGCGAACGAAATGAGCGCTTAGTAACAGGTTATGTGACCACGTCGACGTTGATTAATGTCGCGCAAACATTACTCGACAAACCGGGCGGCTACCTTAGTAACGATATGGCTCCACCCAGCGTGTTGATGGACAACATGCCGGCCTGGGAATACGGAGCGCTGGAGATGACCCGTGATTTAGCGTTGTCGATGCGTAAAGACTTTAGCCGTTCACAGTCGCAATCCACGGAGCACCCGTCACTGAAAAAAGCGCAGCCGCAGTTTAATATCAGTAGCACTGCTTGGATGTGGCCCAGTGCCGAAGGTGAGTATCAAAAAGGCATTGATTACCTGATTGCCTACCGCAGTCAAATCGCGGACAGTAATGACAGACAAAGTCAGTTTTATGCCCGTGCAGATAATTTACGTACTTGGGTAAAAGAGGCTGAAAAGCGTTTGGGTAGCCTCAGCCAACGTCTCAGCGCCAGCGTAGGACAAGAGCGTGTTAATACCGATTTGGCTGGCGATCGCGAAGCACATCAAGCGACATATGCACCTATGCAGCAAGAGGTGCGCACCTCTTGGTGGGAAATTGACGATGTGTTTTATGAATCTCGGGGAGCTACCTGGGCGTTGCTGCATTTCCTGCACGCTATTGAGCACGATTTTGCCGATGTTTTGGAAAAGAAAAATGCTAAGGTAAGCGTCCAGCAAATTATTCGCGAACTGGAAGCAACACAAGAGCCTGTGTGGAGCCCTATGGTGCTTAACGGCAGTGGCTTTGGCCTTGTAGCTAACCATTCGTTAGTGATGGCAAATTATATTTCTCGTGCTAATGCGGCACTAATTGAGTTAAGCGAGTTACTCGCACAAGGATAAAAAGGGTAGATGATGAAACAATACTTTGTGGCTGCAGGTTTATCGCTTGCAGCGATGGCGCCAATGGCCCATGCCGATACCGTGTTAGGCCTTTATGTGGGGGCCGAAGGTTGGCAGGCTGAGCCAGAAGGTAGCTTTGGCAGCAAAGGCTATGCGCAGCAAGATTTCAACTTCGATGATGAAACCTTCACCAGCTACTACGCAGCATTGGAGCATCCAGTTCCTTTGGTTCCTAACGTCAAGCTACGTTACACGGAGATGGACATCAGCGGCGGAGCACTGCTTAACCAAACCTTTGAATTTGAGGGAGTCGATTTTGCTGTAGGCAGCAACATCATGACCAATGCAGAGCTTAGTCACACCGATTATGTGCTTTACTATGAGATTTTTGATAACGATGCGGTGTCGATTGATTTAGGTTTGAGCGCGAAACAGTTTGACGGCGATATTTATGTTGCCCAGACCGACAACAGTTCGTCTGTGCGCGTTGATTACTCAGGGTTTGTGCCACTAGTGTATGGTCGCGGTGAAGTGGGCTTACCTTTTACTGGCTTGAGCGCATTTGCTGAGGGCAGCTTTTTCGCATTAGATGACAGTACCGTGCATGACTACCAAGTCGGCGTGCAGTGGGAATTTATTGATAATCTAGCGGTGGATGTGGCTGTACGTGCAGGCTACCGAGCGATGTTGATTGAACTTGATGATGTTGATGATATCAATACTGATATTGATGTTTCAGGCCCCTTTGCAGGACTACAAGTTCACTTTTAAATAGTAAACTTTGAAAAAGCGGCGCAGGCCGCTTTTTTTGTATTTATGACCACTCTAAATCGAAGTCACGCTGCAGTGCTTGCTCTATTGCTTGCTTAAACGTAGGGCTCAATGTAGCACGCAGCAGCCGTCTTAATTCATCACCCGTTTGGGTGAATTTGTAGTAGCTCAGAACTAAGTCACTGTTTTTGGCTGTGAGCGTTAATGAGGTATCGTAAAAGCGCAGTTTTAGCTGCTGTTTGGCGCGAAAGTTCGCTGACTCAATTTCTTTGCGATACAGCACAGCGCAATCCATCAAGGTTAATATTTGAGGGTAACTGAGTCCCGCCTTGGCCAAGTTGAGTTGCTCCTTATTGCCTTTGCGCAGTAAGTCGAATAACGACGGGCGTTTGTAATAACCCAATAAAATAATATGAGAATGATCAAAGTCGAGCTGAGCACACAGTGCAGCGGCTTTTTGTATAGCCAGTGCCTCGCGCTGGGTCATTTGCTTTAGCGTTTGCAAGCTCTTGATACTAAAGGTCCCCGGAGCCAGCGTTTCTCCAGCAAGAATTTTTGCCCATAACTGCTGCATGGACGCTGTTGCGGAGTCTTCGGCAAGCGACATAAAGCGCTCAAACCAATCAGGGTCAACATAGCCATCGGTTTTAGTGTCTGGGCAGTATTGCATGGCCTGGGCGAGTATTGACTCTATATTGTGTTGCTGTCTTAGGCGCTTGAGTTCCTCACGTTTGAGGGCTCGCTCTGCAAGAGGCACTCGTTGATCGAATACAAACCCACTGGGGCGAGCTCCTTGGCGGGAATAGCCTCCTTCTTGGGCCGGTACAGGTAAAGAGTTGCGTTGTTTTTTTATTTTAAAACCAACTCGTTGGGCAATAAGTTGCGCCAGTTTGGTTTGCGCAGTGAAGGTTTTACTGCTCATCCTTGTGCTCCAATTCCACCACTGTTTTTAAATTATTTAGGCTATGAGTCATGGTATTAGCGAGGGTATGTTCGGTAAACCAGACCAAATAGGGGCCAATGACGGGTAGAGTGATTTCACCTTGTTGCTGCCATAAGATACGGGTCTGCTCCCCTGAACTGACTAATTGGAACTGGCCATGCGAGAGGTATTCGTTATTGACCAGTAATTGATAGTTGAGAGTAGATGCACTGTCACTGACAATACTTAGCTCCCCTTGGGAGCGTTGCCCTTGCCAGCCTAAATGAGCGCCAACTCCTTGGGCTTGCGCACGAACTTCTAAACGAGCTTGTTGGTCGAATTGGCGTAGCGCTAGCCATTGTTGCCACTGAGTTAAATCCCATAGCCAAGGCTTTATCGCTGCGCTCGGCACATCCAGAGTAATACTGCGCTCAACGCGATAATGTTGTTTGGCGACAAGGCCAATCAGCACCAGTATGAGCGCGAGTAAAACTAGAGTTTTTATTACATTGCGTGCTAGGGTTATCACAGTACCTCTGCGCAGAAACACAAAAAGCATAGTCAAAAGATTAGACTATACTGTTAGAACTTAATTTTCTATCTCCGTAGTTGTGAATATTGCTCATCTAAGTAAGTGAATATTCGATTGTTTACGGTTTCGAAGGAAGGCTATGTCTTCGCCAAGTAGTGATTTTATTTTTCTTAATGAAGAATTTGACGAGGAGCCGGCTAAACCCCAAGAGTTTTGGGATGTGCTCATTGTTGATGACGACTCTGAAATACACTCAGTGACGGAGTTAGCCTTGTCTAACTTTGAGCTCAACGGTAAGGGGTTGCGCTTTCATCACGCTTTTAATGGTACGCAAGCGGTTGATATTTTGCGTGACAATCCGCTTATTTCGGTGGTGTTACTTGATGTTGTTATGGAAAGCGACGATGCCGGGTTAATTGTTGCCAAACGGGTGCGTGAAGAGTTAAAAAATCACGTGGTACGCATTGTGTTGCGTACAGGGCAGCCAGGTTATGCCCCTGAAGAGCAGATCATCCGCCAATACGATATTAATGACTACCGCACTAAAACTGAACTGACCCGCTCGAAGCTTGCCACCACCATGGTAACGGCCTTACGCTCGCACCAGCAGGTAACGCAATTATCTATGCAAAGTCATGCCCTTTCCCAAGTGCTGCTGGCAAGTGAGCAAATACTGAATTTCAGCCAGTTACTGCCTTTGAGTCGCGCAGCGATTAAACACCTTGCTCATTTTACAGCGGGTCCGCAACAAGGGGTGGTATGTGGCTTAGATGATGACGGTGTGGAGATTGTCTATGGGGGCACCGGTGAGTATCAAAATGTGCATCACCAACATATCGAAGAAAGCGCTTTAACGGCCTCTGTAAAAGAGCAGATCAAAGCCAGTTTTAAATTAGCTCAGCACCAGCATAACGAACACTCGGTGAGCTTTTTCTTTCGTGCCAAACAACAGCAGTATGTCATTTGCCTTGAGGGTGAACACATTATTGAGCATGCGCTGATGCAATACATTGACCTACTTTTAACCAATGTGGGCGTAGGCCTCGACAACGTACTGTTGGTGGATAGGTTACGCAATGTTGCGTTTAAAGACTCACTTACCGGGTTATGTTCACGTAACGGCTTTATCGCCGCTTTGGAGCGCTTACAAAAAAACACCAACGCCCACGATTATTTAGTACTGATTGATATTGCCCGGTTTGCCGACATCAATGAAGGGCTCAGCCACGATATTGGTAATTTACTGTTAGTTGCTGTGGCGCAGCGTTTGCAAGCGCAGCATCAAAAGACGCAAGTCGTAGCGCGGCTTGGCGCAGATCTCTTCGCTGTAGTAAGTAATGAGGAGCAACTCCCCTTTGCGCAATTACAACAGTTGTTGCGTGCGCCCTTTATCGCGGCTGAGCATCAGCTGCATTTAAATTTTACCTTCGGATTGTGCACTCAGCCTCATTTTGACAGCAGCGCGCTGGGCACCTTAAAGCGAGCGTCGATCGCGTTAAGCCATGCTAAAGCCGATATTAGCCATAGTTACTGCTACTTTGATAAACAAATGGAAGAGCAGGTGAGCCATCGCTTGGCGATGATAAGACGCCTACGGGAAGACTTTGCAGATGGCAAACTAGAGGTGTGGTACCAACCGCAAGTAGATTTGGCAACGGCGCAGCCTTATGGTTGTGAGGCACTATTGCGTTGGCCGATAGGACAAGGTCAGTTTATTTCTCCGGCCGTATTTGTGCCTTTGGCTGAAGACGCGGGGATGATTATAGAGATTGGCCAGTGGGTGCTTGAACAGGCCTGTGCCAAACAGCGAGAGCTAGCCCAGCATGGCGTTGATATGCAAATATCGGTGAATGTCTCGGTGCCACAGTTTAAAGCGTCTGATTATGCTCAGAGCGTTGCGCAAACCTTGGTACGCTTTGCCGTACCCAGTGATAAAATAGAGTTGGAAATCACCGAAAGCGTTGTTATGGACGAGGTTGAGCAGGTTACGCGCACGCTTAATGAGCTCAAAAGTTACGGTATTGACGTGGCGATTGATGATTTTGGCACTGGATTTTGCTCGTTAAGTTACTTACACAAGTTACCCTTTGATCGGCTCAAGATAGACCGAGCTTTTGTTAAAGGGATCCCCGATCAGGACAACGGTGAAATCGCCGAGCTAGTGGTCTCGTTAGCTAACAGAATGAATTTACGGGTTATTGCAGAGGGCATTGAGACCGAACAACAGCTGCAATTTTTAAAATCCATTGGTTGTCACGAAGGGCAGGGTTATTACTATGCGCAGCCCTTAGATGGCAAAAAACTTGATACTTACTTAAAGTTGAGCAACTAACCTTCACTAGGCTGGCCGCGATTTAGGGCTAACGCTGTGCTAAAACATAAGCGTTAACCCAGTAGCTTCTTTAGTTGAAATAGACAGCTTGAAAGGTGGCTAAGTTGCTCCCTTGCTCGTCACGAAAAACGAGTTTTTCACCCATGATGTCGTAGCTGAACGTGTTCATTAACGCTTCACTCATTGCACTTTCTTGCGCCATCGAGTCCATACACATTTTCTTGGTGCTAGCGACTGCTTTAAAACGCAAGCCGAAATGTTGTCCCTTAACATATTGGCCAGTAAAGTTGTTGCAGCCTAAGTAACCACTTACTTTACCATCATCGTGAAACTGCATATGCGGCTCACGTTCAGTTACTTGTACCTTGTTACCTTTCAAGGTGATGGCCTTCCAATAGGTATTCGTCAGAGACACATCGGGCTTCGCAACTTTTTCCATCATGACTTTGATTGGGCTTTGTGACTGCACGGTGCCAAAGGGATCGTTGTGCTCAGTGGTAATGTAGAGTAGCTCGCCATTACGAGTGACTTTGGCACTCACACTGTAACGCATATTGGCGATTACTTCAGACGAGTCAAAGGTGAGCTCAACGTTATACGGAGGCGCTCCCTCCAAGGGCAGGGTTTTACTTGCCAGTTCTTTTGCGGGTGCGTCCATCAAGGAAACATCGGCTAAGGTAACCTTTAGCTCAGCCCCAGGCGGAAGCAAACTGCGGTCGCGGTACATAACCTGAACCTGCATGGTTTTGCTCTGCACCGCAGGAGCTATATTTTGCTGTTGCGGCTCAACTGAGCTGCTACAAGCGCCAAGTAGAAGTGTGGTCAGAGCCACGGCGGGTAAAGTGACATTCATACTCATTACAAAAACTCCTTAAATGCTAACGAAAGTGTAAGAAAATATGCATTAATAGGTACTTAATGTAGTACATCGCCATGACACTGAGGGGTTTTTATTTTTTTACATATTGCGTGACAATGACTATGCGCTGTCCGTCTACACGTCCTTCGATGTGTTCAGGGTTAGAGGTCAAGCTGATATTGCGCACGGCGGTGCCACGTTTCGCCACCAAGCTTGAGCCTTTTACATCTAGATCTTTAATAAGTGTCACGGTATCACCTGCATTTAAGCGCACGCCATTGGCGTCGAGATGAATAACATCTTCCTCTTCAGCAATGGCAGCCTGAGCCCATTGCTGCGTAGGTTCATCCAAATACAGCATATCAAGCATGTCCATGGCCCAGCCGTGCTCGGTACTTAATTGATTCAACAACCGCCAAGCTACAACTTGTACTGCTGGGATTGGGCTCCACATACTGTCATTTAAACAATGCCAGTGGGTTGCGCTGAGTTGCTCATCACCATTGAGCTGCGCTGCACAGGTGGCACAGACTAAAATAGCTTTATCTGAATGGGCTTCGCCTTCAGGTGGTACCGCATAGACGCTGAGGTTATCTTGACTGGCGCATAGTTCGCAGGTGTTATTACTACGCTGTTTGAGGGTCTGTTCAATACTCATAGTTAACTTTTGGTAGGGAGAAATGGCAATTATAACCAAAATAACCTTACAAAAGGTAATGTTTTACAGGTAAAGCGCGATATATCGCTGCTTCAGCTTCTCATACAAACCTTGGCTTTTTAGCTCCTCAATTGCTTGATTCACTCGAGGCAATAGCGGCTGATGTTCGCGCAGCAAGCGGATATGCATCCGTCCGCTTGAGTGGCGAGCCCCTAAAACGATATCAACACCCAAACGATGAGCCCAATATTTAGCCGGTAAATCGCCGATGATCGCCACATCAATGCGACCTCGATGTAGAGCTAGGATCAACTCTCGTTCGCTATTAAAATCCATACGTTCGAACCTATTATCATCATGATAATAATACCCTCTTACCGTGCCCACTGTTTGGCGAAAAATGCTGTCGCGTGTTTGGTATTGATGTACTTTAGATGTTAGTGCCACTAGATACTCATCGACAGGAAACAGCGGTGCAGAGAATACAAACTTTTCGTCGTGGCGCTGCGCTTGGGAAAGCCAACTGGGGCTGATGACTTCAAAATCCAGCTGCTTTGCTTGAATGGACTGAACGGTGCGTTTAGGAGGCAAGTTCACATGCTGGCTAGCAATCTCTGCTTCGCTCATCACTGCCGCGATGTATTCGCGAACAATGCCTGGGTGCTTTGCGCTTTGCGTAGCATAGGGGTACCAACTTCCACTGGCGTTGACATTATATTTTAACGGCTGGGCACTGACCGATGAAGAAATCAGCAAGGCCATGACACATAAGCAAACTACGTAGAACCGCATTCGTTTTAAGAAATTAAGCTATTTACTAACTAGCATAGTGGTAATTCAACTATTGCGCAGGTGTGAAAAGAAGAAAGTGAAACTTTACAGTGACAACTCACCGATTAAGCGTTATATCAGTAGTAGAGCGAAGAGTTTAGCGACAGGTGGTAAATGCAACAATCAGACTCCCAGACCCCTTCACAGCTGGAGGCGCAATATGTCGCCCGGCAAGCGCTTTTCTCAAGCTCCGGCGAATTAGTTGCTTATGAACTTCTCTATCGGGATTCGCCACAAAATTGCTTTCCTCAAGGAATGGGAGACTCAAAAGCCACGGGTCGCATGTTTTTCGACCTTATTTTGTTGCAAGGGCTTGAAAAAGTCAGTGCCGGCTTACCTGCTTTTTTAAACTTGGCCACAGACGCATTACTTGAGCAAATCCCCCAGCTACTTCCTAAAGATAACACGGTAATTGAGATTGTTGAGCGCAGCCGAGGTGTCTCTGAACTTGTTCATGTCGTCAGTGCCTTAAAGAAAAAAGGATACCGATTTGCATTGGATGATTATGATCAAGATCCCAAGTGGCAGCCACTGTTAGAGCTGGTGGATTACATTAAAATTGAAATGGAGCCAAAACTTATCAGTACAGTGATGCTGATAAAAAAATTGCGCATGGTGTATCCACAAGCACAAATTATTGTTGAGCGCATTGAGACCCCTGAGCAGGCAAAAGCTGTGGTGGGGGCCGGAGTCGATCTGTTACAGGGGTATTTTTTTGCCAAACCCGCGATGCTGGAATTTAAAAATATTAGCCCTGCCAAGCGTGTGATTATTGAATTACTGCAGTTAACCATGAGTGCTGAAATTGATTTCAAAGAAATCGCCAAACGCATTAGTGTCGATGTTTCGTTGACCGCGCGGATATTAAGAATGGCTAATGGCCTCAGTGGTACGCGCGCCAATATCAGCTCCCTACAACAGGCAGTGACTTACCTTGGTGAGCAAAGTATTCGTCGCTTTATTCGTGTTCTCGCACTGGGAGAACTAGGCGCCCAAAAACCTGCAGAGCTGACTAAGCTCGGGTTAATGCGTGCCCAGCTTATTGCCGAATTAGTGTCGCCAGCAGGCAAGGCGATGGTAGAGCAGGGTTATCTTCTTGGGCTGTTATCTGTACTTGATGCCGTGTTGGATGTGTCGCTGGAAAACTTGGCTAAGGAATTCTCCCTTGATGGGGCGCTCAGCGGTGCCTTGCTTAATGCCAAAGGAATGCTGGGCCAAGCTCTTAACTTGGCGTACGCATGCGAACAATGCCAGTGGCCACTCGCCGAGGAAATTTTGCAAACCATTCGCCCAGCCAGTGAACCGCAGGTATTGTATGCAGCGCTGTCACAATCGCGAATTTACTGCGATAAAACCATGGAATTGCTTAGCGACTAGCGACACAGTATGCTGACCTTGAGTTATAAATTTGGAGCGCGTTTGTGGGTCGCATTGTTATCGTATTGTTTTTGCTTGGGTCCTTGGCGCTTCTTGCTGTGGCGGTTACTCAGCCGGCGTTGACTATCGAGGCAAAAATTGAAAAGTCACAACTAGCCAACACCGCAGTGGATGCCTTGGTAGCTGAATCCGACTCGCAGAGTCGGCGTATGCCCAGTATGCTGTCACAAATGCTGGGACTAGATAAGCTCGAGGGGCAAATAGACGCTTACGGCAAAACGCGCAGTATTTGGGGGACGGTGAGTGAACTCTATCACCATGACAACGTGCTGGTCGCAGTATTAGTGGGAGCATTTTCACTGCTTATACCGCTGTTTAAAACCTGCTTACAATTATTAGCAATGCTGATAAACACATGGCAATGGCGTTTAAAGCTACATTGGCTAAGTGCTCTGCTAAGTAAGTGGAGTATGGCCGATGTTTTTGTTTTAGCGCTAATTATTACCTATCTGGGAGGTAATGCCGATGACCACTTTGGGCAACTTGTGGATATGAACGCGCAACTGCACATTGGTTTTTGGTTGTTTTTCGCGTATTGCCTGATGTCGATTATATCAAGTATACTGATTAACCAAGAGATGCGGCGCGAGCTGCAAACACATAGCAAATAACCTAACCAAGGCTTTCATTCACTATGGCGAAAGTGACGCATTACATCATCACCTTATTGCTGCTAGTTTTAGCTAGTACGCCGGTGAGTGCGTCGGTGCAAGGCCAGTGTACTCACATGAAACAGCAAAATGATGCTATGAGTTCGATGATGGCACATCACGCGGTTATGGCCGATAGCCAGCCCAGTCAACATGACTGTTGCGAGCAGGATATGCAGTGCACCTGCCCAGATAGTTTGTGTCATGCCCAAGCTTTCATAGCCAACAGCATGGTTGTTGCAAGTACCGTTGTTGCGACGAAGTCACATCTACAACCGAGTCGTGCCCCCACGCGACTCGCCACTAGCCTATTTAGACCCCCTATTATCGCTTGACCTAGCACCAGTGCGTCCGGCGCACAGCAACATACTGTTGATATCTCTATTTCTAGGTAAGCAAAATGAAACAATTAGTGAAGTATGCACTCGCGATGGGTATTGCGGCTGCAGTTACTTGGGGTGTGACCCAAGTAAGTCACGATGGTGCACCCGCATCATCAACCGAAGAACAACAAAGCGCTGAGAAACAGCCGCTTTACTGGGTCGCGCCAATGGACTCCAGCTATCGCCGCGATGGTCCGGGAAAATCTCCTATGGGGATGGATTTGGTGCCGGTCTATGACGAGCCTGAAGATGAGCCGGGCGTCATTGCCATTAGCGCCAGTGTTGAGAACAACCTCGGTGTTCGCAGTGCGCAAGTGTCCAAGCGGCAACTGGTTAACTCGATTACATCGTTTGGCAATATTCGCTACGATGAAGAAGCCATGGTTCATGTGCACCCGCGAGTGGCGGGTTGGGTTGAACAGCTTTATGTCAAATCTGCAGGCGCGAAAGTCAGTCAGGGCCAGCCTTTATATACTTTGTATAGCCCTGATTTAGTCAACGCTCAAAAGGAATTTATTCTTGCCCTTAATAGCCAAGACGAGGTGCTGCGCAGCGCCGCAGTCGCTCGCCTGAAAGCGTTTAAAATTGCCCCCAGCTTTATCGAGGAGCTCACCGAAACACGCAAGGTGCAGCAGAATATCACCTATTATGCGCGACAAGATGGTGTGATTGAGCAGCTTAATGTGCGCGAAGGCTTTTACGTTAAGCCCGAAAATTCATTAATGGATATCGCTGCAACCGACCAAGTATGGGTGATTGTCGATGTCCATGAGCGTCAATTGCCGTATTTAAACGAAGGCGCAGACGCGGTTATGACGCTGGATTACTTACCACAAATGCGCTGGCGTGGCAGCGTTGAATACGTCTACCCCAGCCTTGATACGACGACGCGCACAGCCCAAGTGAGATTGCGCTTTGCCAATCCAAATGGTGCGCTCAAGGCGAATATGTTTGCCAAAGTTGTCATTGATGCCAGCAATAACGCCCCGACCTTGAGTGTGCCCCAGCAAGCGGTAATTAATACCGCGCAAGGACAGCGTGTGGTGCTGGCTCTCGGCGATGGACGCTTTAAATCGGTAGCGGTGCACACCGGTCGCGTGGCCGATTCATGGGTTGAGATTCTCGCCGGCTTAGAGCCAGGCCAAGAAATAGTGACCTCGGGTCAGTTCTTACTGGATTCCGAGTCGAATAAACAAGCTGAGCTGGCCCGCTTAGATAAACGCGATTATGCCCATGCTAGGGTGAACGGTGAAGTAAAAGCCATTAATCACGCTGAGCGTACCGTGCGTATCGCGCGAGGTCCGATTGCAAAATGGAATCGCGAAGCGACGACTATGGATTTCAAATTAGATGCTGGATTGGCCACTGATTTTCTCAGTGAAGGTATGCAAATCCGCTTTCGTTTTGAGATACGCGCAGGGCAATTTGTGATCACCGATATTGAGATTCTAAGTGAGCAGGAAGGTGCATCATGATCGCGGCTATTATTCATTGGTCGATAAAAAACCGAGCCTTAGTGGTTTTAATGACCTTGATGCTCACTGGGGCCGGTTTATATACCTTAAAGAACACCCCGGTTGATGCCATTCCAGATCTGTCCGATGTGCAGGTGATTGTCAAAACCAGCTACCCTGGTCAAGCCCCTCAGGTGGTACAAGATCAGGTCACCTTTCCACTCACCAGCGCCATGATGTCAGTGCCGGGGGCAAAAACCGTGCGCGGTTTTTCGTTCTTTGGCGATTCTTACGTCTACATCATTTTTGATGATGACACCGATATGTACTGGGCCCGCTCACGCGTACAAGAGTATTTGTCACAAGTAGAGGGAGACTTACCGAGCAGCGCTCAGCCGCGTCTGGGTCCCGATGCCACCGGGGTCGGGTGGGTGTACATTTATGCCCTCACTGACACCACAGGCAGCCATGATTTAAGTGAACTGCGCAGTATTCAGGACTGGTTGCTAAAGTACGAACTGCAAGCGGTGCACGGGGTGTCCGAAGTGGCCACGGTCGGTGGCATGGTAAAGCAGTATCAAATTGAGCTCGACCCGCAAAAATTACGCGCCTACGACATTCCTGTGGCGATGGTGGCACGGGCGGTAAAAGATAACAACCAGGCGATTGGCGCCTCTGTGATAGAACAAGCCGAAGCCGAGTATATGGTCACTGCCACCGGTTATATTCAATCTACTGACGCACTAGCGCAAACGCCGTTGGGGATTCAAAACAATGGTGTGCCGCTGCTGCTGCGCGATGTAGCGCGAGTGACGCTGGGGCCGCAAATGCGCCGGGGTATAGCTGAACTTAACGGTCAAGGTGAGGTTGTTGGCGGTATTGTGGTGATGCGCTTTGGTGAGAATGCTCAGCGTACGATTGATGGTGTTAAGGCGCGCCTAGATGAACTGCGTGGCAGCCTCCCTGAAGGCGTGGAAATTGTCCCGGTGTACGACCGCTCAAATCTCATCGGCAACGCCATTGATAACTTAGCTGATAAGTTGCTTGAAGAGCTCATCATTGTGGCATTGGTGTGCGCGGCCTTCCTTTTTCACCTGCGCTCTTCGCTGGTGGCGGTGATCACCTTACCGCTGGGTATCTTAGTGGCATTCATCGTCATGTATATGCAGGGAATTAACGCCAATATCATGTCGTTGGGCGGGATTGCTATCGCCATTGGGGCAATGACCGATGGCGCCATTGTGATGATAGAAAACATGCACAAACACATGGAGCGAGAGCCGCTGAACAACGATAACCGCTGGCGTATTGTTGCGCAGTCGGCGGCCGAAGTGGGCCCGGCGCTATTTTTTAGCTTGCTTATTATCACAGTGAGCTTTTTGCCGGTGTTTATTCTTGAAGCCCAAGAGGGGCGCTTGTTTGCGCCGTTGGCGTTCACCAAAACCTATGCAATGGCGGCCGCTGCCGGCCTTGCTATTACCGTGGTCCCTGTGCTTATGGGCTACTTTATTCGTGGCAAGGTAGTCAGTGAGAATAAAAACCCATTAAACCGGCTATTGGTTGCGCTTTATCGGCCGCTGCTCGGTGGCGTATTGCGTTTCCCTAAGATTGCTTTGTTATTAGTGCTGGCAGTGGGTGGGGCGACCTACTACCCACTGAGTAAGCTGGGGAGCGAATTTATGCCGCCTTTGGATGAAGGTGACTTAATGTACATGCCCACCACTTATCCAGGGTTATCAATCGGTAAAGCGCGAGAACTACTGCAACAAACCGATAAATTGATCAGCACCGTGCCAGAGGTGGCATCGGTATTCGGTAAAATAGGCCGCGCTGATACCGCCACAGATCCTGCTCCATTGACCATGATTGAAACCTTTATTCAGTTTAAGCCAAAGAGCCAGTGGCGTGAGGGAATGACCATCGATAAGCTTAAGGACGAGTTAGACGCCCTCGTTAAATTTCCTGGGTTAACCAATGCTTGGGTGATGCCGATAAAAACCCGGATCGATATGCTCGCCACCGGTATTAAAACCCCGGTGGGGATCAAAGTGGCGGGGCCAGATTTAAATAAAATTCAAGAAATAGGTCAGGATATTGAGCGTTTATTGAAAGACTTTCCCGGCACTGCCTCGGTATACTCTGAGCGGGTGGCAGGAGGACGCTATTTAGATATTCGTTTTGACCGCGCGCTGCTTGGCCGCTATGGGCTGTCTATGGCGCAAGTGCAAAGCATGATTGCCACTGCGGTAGGGGGGCAAACCCTAACGCAAACTATCGAAGGGCAACAGCGTTACCCCATTAACCTGCGCTTTCCGCAAAGCTACCGTGATTCGCCACAAAGTTTAGGGAGGTTGCCCATTATTACCCCTACTGGCGTGCAATTACAGCTCGATGATGTTGCCGACATTCGCGTCACTTCGGGGCCTGCGGGGATCAAGAGCGAAAACTCGCGCATTAACGGCTGGACGTTTGTCGATATCAATAATGTCGATATGGGCAGCTATGTTAGTGAAGCTAAAGCCTATCTGCAGCAGTCTTTGGAGTTACCTCCTGGCTACTCACTGCGTTTTGCGGGTCAGTATGAATATATGGAGCGGGCGAAAGCCAAGCTCAGTTATGTGGTGCCCTTGACCCTCGCTATTATCGCTATTTTGTTGTTTTTAAACTTTCGCCGTTTTGCTGAGGTCGCCATTATCATGGGCACGGTGCCATTGGCGCTTATCGGTGGGGTGTGGTTGCTTTACCTGATGCAATTCAACCTGTCGGTGGCTGTGGGTGTGGGCTTTATCGCTCTTGCCGGTGTCGCCGTAGAAATTGGCGTGATTATGCTGGTGTATTTAAATCAAGCTTATGATGAGGCCAAGCTCCGGCATGGGCCATTAACACCGGCTCAGTTACGCCAAGCGATTAAAACCGGTGCTGGATTGCGAGTGCGCCCTGTAATGATGACGGTTGCGACCATTATTATTGGGCTGTTACCCGTACTCTATGGCAGCGGTACCGGCAGTGAGGTTATGAGCCGCATTGCCGCGCCTATGGTCGGTGGCATGGCAAGTGCATTATTGCTGACACTGATCGTTATCCCGGCTGTGTATTTCTTATGGCGGGTAAAACACACAAACAAGGAGTCGAGATGAGTAATAATCATATTTATCGCAAACCGAGTTGTCCATTTGGTGAAAAGGCCATTGCGCTCCTTGATAGCCAGAATGTTGACTATGAAGATCATGTTTTTGCCGATAAGGAAGAGGAGCAAGCACTTAAATCTCGCTTCGATGTTGGCACTACACCGCAAATCATCTTGGATGGTGAGCGTATTGGCGGCTTCGATGATTTACAGCAGCACTTTGGTGTACAGAGCGATGAACAAGACGATGAGCAAAGCTATACGCCCGTTATAGCAGTATTTAGCACCGCTTTTGCTATCGCTCTTGCGCTCAGCGCCGGGCATATGGGATGGCAATTATCGACCTTAGTGATGAGTTTTATGGGCGCATCACTGTGTTTATTGGCGCTGTTAAAATTGATGGATATAGGCAGTTTTGTTAATGGCTTTAAACAGTATGACCTACTGACCATGAAGCTCCCTGCTTATGGGTACATTTATCCGTTTTTAGAGCTTGCCGCCGGACTGGGGATGCTCAGTGGCTTATGGCCATGGGCGACGGCTGTGATTGCGACTTTTGCTGGTCTCATTGGCGGGATATCGGTATTTAAAGCCGTATATATCGATAAGCGTGACCTCAACTGTGCGTGTGTTGGTGGTAATCAATCAGTCCCTCTAGGGGCCGTCAGCTTTTCTGAAAACGCCATCATGTTGGTAATGGGTCTTTGGATCTTTTACACCCTAGGGTGAAATAATTACCTAACAGTGGATGCCCAATGTATTAAGAAGCCCGTGTGACAGCGGGCTTTTTTTGTGCATGAAATTTGCTGTGTATAAAACACTATTTAAAGGAGGCTATATGCAAGTTAAAAAGATTAATCATGTACTGGATTGGACAGTGGAATTTCACAACCGACTTGCTGCCAATTTTGAACAGCTCGGCTTAAGCAGCGATAAGCGCTGTGCCATGCTGTTAGATTATCTAAGTGGGTATGAGGGGAAGCTTGCTGCTGACGTTGCCAGTTTTAAAATATTAACCAGCTCTAATGCGTTAAATACTTGGTGCTATGAGTATTTTGCCGAAAATCCAGAGCTGATTGACTTCGAATCATTAAGTGCCGATATGGCCCATGATGAGCAGCAAGTACAAAACTACCTAGCCAAAAAACATCAACAGGTTATCGATCTATATCAGTACCTTACCGAGCGTGCAGAGATTGAAGATTGTAAAGACGTGCTTTCGCAAATACTGCTCACTGAACAAAATGCGCTACAACAAATGATGCAAAGCGCTAATCGCCTAAAAGACGTGTAAATCTAGCCCTAGCTTTTTCCATTGTTGCTGCTCGGCCTCAAGGTCGGCAGCGAGCAAGGTGTTATCAGACAGCCACTGCTTGCCAAGTTGCAACGTGAGCTCATGACTCGCTGCGCTGATTTTATAGTCAGGCTTTTGCTTGGCTTGGCGCTTTTGATTCATTAATACAGCAAGGCGAAATAGGGCAATCATGCGCTTCAACGTTAGTGAAGGAAGCGCAATAAACTCAGGCAACGCTTTGAGCTTAATTTTTTTTCTGTAAAAGCGAATTAGACATGCAAGTAACTGCTGTTGCTCTTGGGTAAACCCCGGAAGTTGGCTATTAGCAATAATGTAGGCACTGTGTTTATGTAATCCAGATGAGTTTATGCTTAAGCCGACTTCATGCAGCTGAGCTGCCCATAAAAGCACGGGGAGATCATCCTCATGGGTTAACTGCCAAGGCTGCTCAATATGAGGAAAGAGCCATTGCAAGGTGGCACTGACATTGGCCGCATGTTCACTGTCAACCACATATCGAGTGGAGATATTGGCTATCGTGGCAACACGTATATCTTTTTGCGCGTGCAGCTCTGTGAGCTCGTAAAGAATGCCCTCGCGCAGTGAAAAGTCACAGTAGGTGAGTGCATCAATATCAAAAAACGTCATCACGGCGTAAAGAATCGCTAGGCCACCACAAAAAGTGGGTCGGCGCTCTTCGCTGAGCTCGGCAAATTCCAATCGCTCTATATGGCCTGAGTCGCAGCTCGCTTCAATCAAGGTTGCCAGTGCTGATTGGGTGAGTGGCTGGGTTAAGTCACCTTGATGGCACAGGGCGCTGAGCATTTTGGCTGTGCCTGAGGTGGCCAGTACATGTTGCCAACCTAATTGGGTGAAGCTATTCGCGATAGACTCTAACTCTTGCTCGGCTTTAACAATAGCGCGTTTAAAGCGCTTTTTTGAGATAAGCCCGTCAGCAAAAAACTGTTGCGAATAGCTCACGCAGCCCATGTTTCTGCTGCTCAAACGCAGGTGTTGGTGATGCTCTCCGATGGCCAGCTCGGTACTACCACCACCGATATCAATCACCAAACGCAGCCCCTCGTGGTGTATATGTTGGGCAACGCCTTGATAAATGAGGCGCGCTTCTTCTTGACCAGAAATAACATCGATATGAAATGGAAACACCGAACGAGCACGGCGCATGAAGCTTTTGATATTGCGCGCCCGGCGTAAGGTATAGGTCGCAACCACCTTAACGTTGGCGGCAGGAAAATCGATGAGAGTGCGAGCAAATTGCCGTAAAACGCTGACCGCTCTTTCTATGGCCTCATCACTCAGGCAGTCGTTGTTATCAAGGCCAGCGGCAAGATATACGCGCTGCTTTTCTTTGTGTAACACCTCTAAACGACCATCAACCTCTCTTGCTAGCAACAAGTGAAAGCTGTTGGAGCCTAAATCGACAGCAGCGAAAGTAGTGACATCATTGGTGTGCACGATTGCTTTCCCATTTCTTTAAGTAATCATGAATGGCAATTTGCGAGCGGATTTTTTTCTTGTTCCCTCGACGAACGTAATGATTTCTTTGCTCGGCGTCAATCACACGGGCTTTACTGCGATCGCGCCACTGTAACTCGAGTATATCGATGATTACCTGCTGTAAGCTGCGATTATAAACAGGGACGCCTACTTCTACCCGGTGATCAAGGTTACGTGTCATCAAGTCAGCGGATGAAATAAATACCTGGGTATGCTCAGCACTGCCAAAGACCATCACCCGAGGATGCTCTAGGAAACGATCTACGATACTAATGACTTTAATATTGTCACTGAACCCCTTGATGCCGGGTACCAAAGAGCACATGCCACGAATGATCAGCCTTATTTTAACCCCTGCCTGGGCCGCGATATACAGCTTATCAATTAACTCTTTATCAACTAAGTTATTGACCTTGATAAAAATGTGACCTTTCTTTCCTAGCGTTACTTGCTCATCAATCAACTCATCGATACGTTCACGCGCATTCACAGGTGAGACCATCAGATGCTTAAACTTAAAGTGTTTGTAGCTGTGCTCGATAAACTTAAACACGTTATCGCACTCTTCACATATCTCGGGATCGCGAGTGAATAAGCTAAAGTCAGTGTATATTTTTGCTGTTTTTTCATGGAAGTTGCCGGTGCCAATATGTGCATATTGCACAATCTGCCCGTGTTCTTTGCGATGAATCACGCACAGTTTGGAGTGCACTTTGAGAGAAGGGATGCCAAAGATCACCTTGATCCCAGCTTCGTCCAAGTTCTTTGCCCATTGGATATTATTTTGTTCATCGAAGCGCGCTTTTAACTCCACCATAACGGTGACTTTCTTACCATTCTTTGCCGCATTCACCAGCGCACCAATTAACCGCGACTGACTGGCAACGCGATAAATATTGACCTTTATATGTAATACGTCGGGGTCGAAAGATGCTTGGCGCACATAGTTCAAAAAGTGATTGAAGGTATGGTAGGGGTAATACAGCAGAATGTCTTGATGGCTAATGGCATCAAATACGCTTGTGAAATGATCAAAAGTGTGTGAGCGAATGGTTGCCAGTGGGCGGTTCTCAAGGTAGCGCCGGCCGACATTGGGAAAGGCTAAAAAGTCGCGAAAGTTGCGATAGCGGCCGCCAGGGATCAGGGCATCATAGCGAGTGATCCCCAAGCGTCGTCTTAGTGCTTTGAGCATCTCTCCGGGCAAGGCACTGTCGTACACTAAACGCACAGGCTCTGAGCGCAACCGCTGTTTTAGACCTTTTGACATTTTATCCAACAGGCCTTCTTCGATTTCATCGTCGAGGTTATATTCAGCATCACGAGTGAGCTTAATGGCGAAACCACGAATGGCGTCAAAGCTAAAAAAGCTGGCAAATACCTGTTCAAGATAATAGAGAATGATGTCATCAAGCAGGACGATAGTTTTGTGGCGGCGGGTCTTTTCCGCAGGTAATTGCACAAAACGTGGTAGTCGGTTGGTCGGCACTTCCAACAATGCATAATGGCTTTTCTCATGACGCATTTCGACAAATAAATAGGTCATGGTGTCGTTGATATGCTCGGAATAGTTTTTGTTTTGATCAAGCAGAATGGGCGACAGGTGCTCTAATACCTCAGATTTAAAATATGCTAACAGCCATTGCTGGTGAAACTCACTGAGCTGCTCGGGTCGGTCAACATGAATATTGTGCTCGTTGAGGGCCACTAAGATATCATCATAGATAACGTTAAAGTCTTGCCCTAGCTTAAGTACTTTGTCCTGAATTTGCTGCATCAGGGCTTCATCTTCATCGAAGTTTGCATCAGGAAGTTTGTTCAGCAGGATGCGGCGTTTTACGTCAGCAACGCGCACTTGAAAAAATTCATCAAGATTGTTGGAAAATATGCCCAGAAAGCGAATGCGTTCAATGATAGGGTTGTTTTTATCTTTTGCCTCTTGCAGTACGCGCTCGTTAAAAGAAAGCCAACTGAGCTCTTTGGGGTAGTAGCTCGCCTGCATAACAATATGTTCCGGTTTCATAATACACTCAGTGTAGAAGAGAGTCTGCGTGAGTGTATTAATTTATTACCGCAGTATGACCAGAAGATGACATAACAGCGCTGTCATCTTCTTAGTAGATACAAGTTGTTTTTAGCTTTCTATATCAACGATAACATCTGGGGTGATTGATTCCAGAGCGTCGATCACGACATCGCGCTGCATTCCCGCTGGCAAGGTAACCGTAGCAACCGCACTGAATAAGGGCGAACCCCAGTTGGGAGCACTTTGTTGCTTCGACGTCAGGTGCGTGATGTTGGCGCCTTTGTGACGGATCACTGCGGCTAATTCTTGCACTATACCAGGTCTATCATTTCCTGTGATCGCAAGGTTTAAGCATTCAGGCGTGTCATTGGCGAGTTTATCTCCTGATTCAATACGGATCTCTAAGTGAGGGGATTGTTGTAGTGCGTCTTGAAGCTCTTTCAGGTGCTCTTCAGCGACCTCGACCTGAACAATACCAGCAAACTTACCAGCGAGATGTGAGAGGTTGCTGGCTAGCCAATTGCCGTGATGATCTAAGATGACGGAGGAAAGTTCTTCAACGAGGCCGGGACGATCTTGGCCTAATACGGTCAGTACTAACTGCTGCATAAATAACGGTCTCTTTATTATTGTGGAAATTTAGTCAGCTCATGCGGCTGCCTTTTTCGAGCACAGCCTTAAAATAAGATAGATAAACGTATAATTATTAAAAAGTTAAGGTGGTCTTCACGTGCTCGCTATGAGCAAGTATTGACCCCTTTTCGGGGTTTGTCCAATTCTTCGCAATGGCAATTTGCTATAGGTCATAACCAGATGTAAAAACAGTCTTGGTAGTATTGGTTGTTTTTTACTCATTTCGTACTAGTTTTTCCGTTATGTAACAAAACTGTCATTTTGATGAAATATAATCCGCGCATCGTAAAGATATAAGGGTGTATTGATGACTTCCAATCCGCAAAACTTAACATTTAGCACGGATAGAAGCCGTCTATTTAAAGACAAAATAGCCCAGTTTGGCATTACCTCTGGCGGGGTAATGGTGCTCGTGGCGCTGTTGCTGATATTTTTCTATCTCCTCTATGTGGTGCAACCTATTTTTGAGTCTGCGCACATCGAAGAGCGTGCAAGCTTTGATGTTGCACAACAGGATGTTGTCGGCTTAGGGCTTGAAGAACAAACCGAAATTGCCTATCTGCTTAAGCGTGATGGGGCGGTGGACTTTTACAACATTCAAGAGCAAGGCTTTGGTCAACAAATGACCGAGCTGAAAACGGTTCTTCCTGCAGACGTGACCAGCTTTGCGTCTAGCGCACCGCACCAAGGTTTATATGCCTATGGGTTAAGCAATGGTGAGGCGGTTATCGTCAAGCCAAGCTTTATGGTGAGCTTCCCTAATAATCAGCGCAAGTTGACTCCACGTTTGACTTACCCCTTAGGCGAAAAGCCGCTAGAGGTTGACCCACAAGGTCAGGCCATTAAACGTTTTGCGTTCTCGCAAAGTGAAGAAAAAGTGGTGATGGTGGCCCTAACCGCAGACAAGCGAGTGGTATTTAGCGCCTATGTCGGTGAAGAAAACTTCATGACCGGCGAGGTTGAGTGGGTGGCTGAACAAACCGAGCTTAACATCGATGGCCGCATTGATGAGCTGTTGATCTCGCCCGACGGCAGTCGCGTTTTCGTGCGTTCAGCCAACCAAATCTATATCTATAACAGCCGTTATGCCAGCGACGTAGAGCTGACTCAAGTACTTGCTGCTAACGAAGAAAATGCCAACATTATTTCCGCGCAGCTGCTTGCTGGCGCCAATTCACTGATGCTGGCAAACGACAATGGCGAAGTATCGCAGTGGTTTGAGGTGAATACCGATGACGGCAAAGCCTTTAAGAAAATCCGCGCCTTTGAAACCTCAAAGCAAAAAGCCATAGATATTTACACCGAATTTTATCGCCGCACTTTCTTTACTGCCGGTGACAATGGTGAGCTAGGGGTGTATTACACCACCAGTGAAGCGAAACTATGGCAGGGCAAAGTGGCCGATGGCATGATCAAAAACTTTGCCATTGCTCCGCGTTCAAATGCGGCGCTGATCTTGGCTGATAACCAAGTGAAGGTGATAGAAATTGAGAATGAGCATCCGGAGGTAACTTGGTCTGGGTTGTGGCAGGAAGTCTGGTATGAAGGCTACCCTGAGCCTGATTATATTTGGCAATCAACGTCGGCCAGTGATGACTTTGAATCTAAGTTTTCACTGATCCCAATTTCTTTCGGTACTCTTAAAGCAGCGATGTACGCCATGCTATTTGCTGTGCCCATTGCACTTTCTGCTGCTGTGTATACCGCTTACTTTATGTCTAGCGAACTACGCAAAGTGGTGAAGCCCACCGTTGAAATTATGGAAGCCTTACCAACCGTTATTCTCGGTTTCCTTGCTGGTCTTTGGTTAGCGCCTTTGATTGAGGAAAACTTGCCCGCCATAGTCGCGTTGTTGATATTGCTGCCCGTTGCCATTATCAGCACCGCCTTTGCTTGGACAAAACTGCCTGAGCAGATCCGTCATCGTATTCCTGATGGAGCACACTCAATTATTTTGGTGCCGGTTGTGCTACTGGTTGGCTGGGTTTCCTTTGCCATGAGTGGCAGCGTCGAGAACTGGTTATTTGATGGTAATGCACGTCAGTTTATTACCAATGAATTGGGTATGACTTTCGATCAGCGCAACTCGTTGGTGGTGGGTATTGCTATGGGCTTTGCCGTTATTCCGACCATATTTTCGATTGCCGAAGACGCAGTATTCAGTGTTCCTCGCCACCTTACGCAAGGCTCTCTAGCTCTAGGTGCCACCCAGTGGCAAACCTTAGTACGGGTGGTCTTGCTGACAGCGAGTCCGGGTATTTTCTCGGCGGTTATGATGGGCTTAGGCCGCGCCGTGGGTGAAACCATGATCGTACTCATGGCCACCGGTAATACCCCGATTATGGATTGGAGTATCTTCCAAGGTATGCGTACGTTAGCAGCAAATATTGCCGTAGAGATGCCGGAATCTGAAGTGGGTAGTTCACACTATCGCATTCTATTCTTGGCAGCCTTTGTGCTCTTTATTTTCACCTTCGTGTTTAACACGCTTGCTGAGTTTGTTCGTCAGCGTCTGCGTGAAAAATACAGCTCACTGTAATTAGAGGAGACACGACATGGTAAGACAGTGGTTTAAGTCTGGTTCTCCTTGGATTTGGATGACCGGTGGTGCTGTAAGCATCAGTTTGATTTCTGTAATTGGCTTGTTAGCGCTAATTGCATGGCGTGGCCTGAGCTTTTTCTGGCCATCAGAAGTACACCAGTTTGAAGTGCAAGGCTCTGTACCTCAGCAAATGGTCATTGGTGAAATCTATGATCGCGAGGCGGTGCCTGCGAGTCGAGTAAGAGCTTCCGGGGTTGAGTTAAAAAACTATGGCGCCGAAGAGATTACCCGTTACCTAATTAAAACCGGTAACCGTGAGTATGTTGATTTGGATTTCCGTTGGTTATTAGAAACCGACATCCAAAAACAGTCGACGCCGAAAGAGCTCGCAGTGTTTGAACGCTCTAAAAATGGTAACTTCTATGGTTATATTGAGCAGGTCTATGAGCAAGGTGAGCTGGTTCAAGCCGACAAGGTCGCCAAATTAGAAGAGCTGGTCGAGCGCGCGGTTGAGCTTAATGAGCAGGCGCTTGATTTACAAAACGGTGAAATCGGTCACATTAACTATGAACTTGAGCAATTACGTCTACAAGAGCGCGCGTATGAGCTTGATAATGACCTAACACCCGAGCACATGGCTGAGCTTGAAGCCGAGCGTAAACGTTTGCGTGAAGCTTATAAAGGCTATGAGAAAGAGCTCTTTGCGTTGCGTGACGCCGCCAAGCGAGACAAAGTGATCGTGCGAGACATGCGCGGTGAAATGGTGACCTTACCGCTTTATCAAGTGCTTGATTTTTGGCAGCCAAATAACATGGGCTTCTTTGCCAAGCTTGGTCATTACTTTGGTCAGTTGGGCAAGTTCATCGCCGATGACCCGCGTGAAGCGAACACCGAAGGTGGCGTTTTCCCAGCAATATTCGGTACCGTGTTTATGGTGATGCTAATGGCCGTGATCGTGACACCGTTTGGGGTGGTGGCCGCTATCTACTTACACGAATACGCAGCGAAAAATGCGGTGACGAAGATGATCCGTATCGCGGTGATTAACCTCGCAGGTGTACCGTCGATTGTGTACGGGGTATTCGGTCTTGGTTTCTTTGTCTATATGTTAGGTGGCAGTTTAGATCAGCTATTTTACCCTGAAGCGGCGCCTAGCCCCGTTTTTGGTACGCCTGGGGTAATGTGGTCGGCCTTGACCCTGGCGATTTTGACCTTGCCGGTAGTGATTGTGTCCACCGAAGAAGGACTTTCTCGAATCCCGGGTTCAGTGCGTCAAGGCTCACTCGCCCTAGGTGCGACTAAAGCGGAAACATTGTGGCGCATCGTGGTGCCAATGGCGAGCCCAGCGATTATGACCGGCCTTATTCTGGCGGTAGCGCGCGCGGCGGGCGAAGTGGCGCCGTTGATGCTAGTTGGGGTGGTAAAAATGGCTCCGACCTTACCGTTAGATGGTAACTTCCCTTATGTGCACTTAGACCGTAAATTTATGCACTTAGGCTTCCATATTTATGACGTCGGCTTCCAAAGCCCGAACGTAGAGGCTGCGCGACCCTTGGTTTATGCAACCGCGTTTTTACTGGTGACAGTGATCATCACCTTGAACATCACCGCAATTGGTATTCGTAACCACTTGCGTGAAAAGTTCCGCGCCCTAGATAAGTAATGTAAAGAATTGAGATAGGTAACAAAGTTATGATTACAGTTGCACCCCAGGTAAATGCATCAAGCAGCGATAAGCTAGATTTGAATAACCTAACGCCAGAGCAAACAGCATTGCAGATTAAAAATCTCGACCTTTACTATGGCGAGAAGCAAGCGCTGAGTGATGTCAGTATGGATATTCCTAAAGGTCAGGTAACTGCGTTTATCGGCCCATCGGGTTGTGGTAAATCAACATTACTACGTTGTATCAATCGTATGAACGACCTGGTAGATAGCTGCCGTATCGACGGTGAAATTCTGCTTCACGGCGAGAATATCTACAACAAGCGTGTGGATGTGGCAGCGTTGCGCCGTAATGTTGGCATGGTGTTTCAAAGCCCGAATCCATTCCCTAAGTCTATTTATGAGAATGTGGTTTATGGCTTGCGCCTACAAGGCATTAAAGACAAGCGTAAACTCGATGAAGTGGTGGAAAAGTCATTACGTGGCGCGGCATTGTGGGACGAAGTCAAAGATCGTCTGCACGACAGTGCATTTGGTCTCTCTGGAGGTCAGCAGCAGCGTTTAGTGATTGCTCGCTCTATCGCCATCGAACCCGAAGTGTTATTGCTGGATGAACCAACTTCGGCGCTGGATCCCATTTCAACGCTGGTTATTGAAGAGTTGATCAGTGAGCTCAAAAACAAGTTCACCGTGGTAATTGTAACGCACAACATGCAACAGGCGGCGCGGGTATCTGATCAAACGGCATTTATGTATATGGGTGAGCTTATTGAGTATGCCGATACTAATACTCTGTTCACCACCCCTAGTAAGAAGAAAACCGAAGACTACATTACCGGTCGTTACGGTTAATCTCGCGGCATGTTGCAACGCTTGTTGCTATGATTACTAGAGTAGAATTTTGAGAAGGCGATTATGGAACACAATATAAACAAACACATTTCCGGCAAGTTTAATGAAGAGCTAGAGAGTGTACGTAACCATGTTCTGAGCATGGGTGGGTTAGTTGAGCAGCAACTAAACAGTGCCCTTGATGCAGTCAGTAAAAACGATGCTGAGTTGGCAAAAAAGGTCAAAGCTAATGACTACCGCGTGAATGCCATGGAAGTGAACATTGACGAGGAGTGCACGCGCATCATCGCTAAACGCCAACCAGCGGCCAGTGATTTACGTTTGGTTGTTGCCATTGCCAAAACTATTGCTGATTTAGAGCGTATTGGTGATGAGGCTGAGCGCATTGCCAAAGTTGCATTAGACTCTTTCACTAAAGATCAGCAAGGGTTGCTCAATAACATTGAAAATATGGGTCGCTTAGTGTCAATCATGTTACATGACGTATTGGATGCGTTTGCCCGAATGGACGCGCAGAAGGCCTTTGAAGTGCACAAAGCGGATGAAAAAGTGGATCGTGAGTATGAAGCTCTCACCCGCCAAATCATGACTTATATGATGGAGGATCCGCGTTCAATTCCCAAAGTAATGGACTTAATTTGGTCGGTACGTTCTTTGGAGCGCATTGGCGACCGTTGTCAGAATATTTCCGAATATGTGATTTATTTCGTCAACGGCAAGGATATTCGCCATATCTCCCAAGAAGATATCGCTAAGACACTGTAATTATTTTAGAAAATAAAGATGGGCAAATACGGACATTTGCCCTTTTTTTATGATGTTAAATAATCATTGCCAGTTGAGTGTAAAAGCTTACTGAATAAGGCATGAAATTCGATGCGTTTGAGCTGCACATAGGGTAAAATTGCGCTCGAAAGCATAGTTAAACTAAGTCGTGGAAAATAGCAAAGAAACGAGCCTACAAAACCAATGTAGTCTATGTTTATGACCTATTTATGACGGTTTTATTGCAAACTTAGATTCAAAGGGTCAGTTATGCCTAGTAATGCGTTTTTAGGGGTTTTTGCAAAATCACCTATTAAACCAATTGAAGATCATATTAAAAAAGTGCACAAAGCAAGTGCGCTACTCATTCCCTTTTTTGAGCATGTATTTGAGTCTCAATGGCAAGAAGCGGAAGAGTTACGTCTTAAAATACGCTCCATAGAGCGTGAGGCCGATGATCTTAAACGTGAGATTAGACTTAATCTTCCACGTGGACTGTTCCTTCCAGTTGAGCGCACCGATTTGCTCGAACTGATCACCCACCAAGACAAGATAGCCAATAAAGCTAAAGACATAGCTGGACGCGTTATTGGCCGTGAGATGGCAATCCCAAAAACCATCCAAAGCGACTTCTTACAGTATCTATCACGCTGTGTGGACGCCACCAAGCAAGCATCAAAAGCTATTAATGAGCTAGATGAATTACTTGAAACAGGCTTCCGTGGTCGTGAAGTAACCCTGGTTGAGAAAATGCTCGCCGAACTTGATGCGATTGAGCAAGACACAGACGATATGCAAATTAAGCTACGTCAAGAATTGCGTCGCATTGAAGATACACTAAACCCTGTTGATGTCATGTTCTTGTACAAGATCATCGAGTGGGTGGGCGATTTAGCCGATATTGCTGAGCGCGTTGGTTCGCGTTTAGAAGTATTGCTAGCTCGTTAACATTGCCAAGATCCAGCAAAGACAATATGAACACACTGCTGGCTCAAACAAAGTTAAGACAATAAGGTTATTCTGATGGATATTATTTCGTCCTACGGTACCGTGCTGGTGTTGGTTGCCGCTGCGGTAGGTTTCTTCATGGCTTATGGCATCGGTGCCAATGACGTAGCCAATGCAATGGGTACGTCAGTGGGCTCTAAAGCACTGACCATTAAACAAGCGATTATCATTGCGATGATCTTCGAATTCGCTGGCGCATATTTAGCCGGTGGTGAGGTTACATCGACCATACGTAAAGGCATTATTGACGCCGCTCCGTTTGCTGATATCCCCGAACTGATGGTGTTGGGCATGATTTCAGCATTATTCGCGGCCGGTAGCTGGTTATTAATTGCGTCCTTTTTAGGCTGGCCTGTTTCCACAACACACTCTATTATCGGCGCTATTATTGGTTTTGCTCTCGTTGCTGTAGGTAGCGAAGCGATTCAATGGACCAAGGTTGCGGGGATTGTGGGTAGCTGGGTGGTGACGCCTGCGCTATCAGGCTTCATTGCTTACCTTATCTTTATGAGCGCGCAAAAGCTTATTTTCGATACCAATAACCCACTGGATAATGCTAAACGCTACGTACCTATCTATATGGGTTTGGCTGGTTTTGTCATGTCCTTGGTGACTATCAAAAAAGGCTTAAAGCACATTGGTATCAACCTAGGAACGGTTGAAGGTTATGCCTTGTCGGTAGCTATTGCTGTGCTTATCGGCATTATTGGTATGCTTGCCATTAAACGCCTAAAAATGGACCCTAAAGCCGATAAGGCGATGCAGTTTAACAACGTTGAGAAAGTGTTTGCCGTACTGATGGTACTGACCGCTTGTTGTATGGCTTTTGCACACGGTTCGAACGATGTTGCCAACGCCATAGGCCCACTTGCTGCCGTTGTAAATATCGTTGAAAATAACGGTGAGCTTGCGAAAAAAGCAGCACTTGCATGGTGGATTCTTCCTTTAGGTGGCTTAGGTATCGTAATGGGTCTTGCTATCTTAGGTAAGAAAGTGATTAAAACCATTGGTGAAGGAATTACGCACTTAACGCCAAGCCGAGGCTTCGCAGCCGAGCTTGCAGCCGCATCAACTGTAGTTATTGCCTCTGGTACTGGCTTGCCAATTTCGACCACGCAAACACTAGTCGGTGCTGTTTTGGGTGTGGGCATGGCACGCGGCATTGCTGCACTGAATATGAGTGTGATTAGAAACATTGTGGTTTCTTGGGTAATAACATTGCCTGTTGGTGCTGCTCTTGCTATTGTAATCTTCTACATATTAAGAACAGTATTCGGCGTATAACGTCGTTGTGGGAGTTACCTCCCACAACACATGACAGAACCGTCTTTTAGCTTGAAAAGATCTCAGCGCCCTCGGTGTTGGGGTCTTTTTATTTGTGAGCAATAAACATGACCAACCTGCCTAGTATCAAGCAACTACAATATTTAATCGCAGTTCATCAACATCAACATTTTGGTCGCGCAGCTAGCGCCTGTTATATCGGCCAGTCGACTTTGAGTAGCGCGATTCAAAACCTTGAAGAAAATCTCGGCGTGCAACTTATTGAGCGTGAAAATCGCAGTTTAATGTTCACCAGCATTGGCGAAGAGGTGGTAGCGAAGGCCAAGCAAATAATTAACGACACCATGAGTGTGAAAGAGCTGACCCGCAGCCATCTGCACCCGCTTAGCGGTACGCTAACGCTAGGCGTTATTCCGACTATTGCTAGCTTTGTCGCTGCGCCACTTTATTGCTACTGCAAAGAAACGTTTAAAGACTTAGATTTAGTGCTGGTAGAGGACACCAGTGATAACCTACTCGATAAGTTAGAGCATGGCCATATTGATATCGCGCTGCTAGCACTGCCTTATGAAACTGGACGCTTTCACACGCAGATATTGGCAAAAGACAAGTTCTACCTCGTGAAACACAAAGATTATCCCATTAATGAGTCGGTGGATTACAATGCGCTTCCAGAGCACAGCGTATTCCTCCTTGAACGTGAGCACTGTATGACTGGGCATGCGCTCAGTGCGTGTAATTTGGAGCGAGCGAGTTGCATCAACCCATTCGAAGCCGCGAATTTACACACCTTGCTGTCGATGGTGGAATATAAGTTGGGCGTTACATTTTTACCACAAATGGCGATTAACGCGGGCATACTTGATGCCAAGCCGCTGGTGGCTACCAGCTCTGGCGCTGATGCGCATCGCGATGTTGGTTTAATTTGGCGCAAGACCACAGGAAGAATCGGTGACTTCCGGCTATTCAGCGATAAAGTCGGCGAGTTCCTACGTACTTGTAGCACCGTGGGCAGTGAAGAGCCTTAATGAACCTAGCTGTCTAAGGTGTCGATTTTGGTTTAAACAGGGACTTTTCTAGTGCCGGTAAAAACAACAAATAGACCCAGACCACAAGGTTAAAATACGGAATAACACCCAGTACTAAAAACAGCCGTACCGGATACCCTTTGCGCTTGGCGTGAAGGTAGCACTGGCTGGCGATGAGCATGTTTATACTCAGCAGTAATGTTACTAAAGCAGTCATGTTGATTTTCCTTAACGAGCCTTGTTGATGTCATTGATAGACAATGTCTTCTAAGCCGATATAACCTCTCCGGCTATGCCACATTCCATTGTTGGGCTTTATGATTTATTTAGTATTTTCAGCAGGTTAATAATTAACTGTACGTGCTTAACCTGCTTCTTTCACAGCGCACTGAATAATTTGAGTATAGCTAAATGAGCGCTCAGAAAAAGCGCTAAATTGTTAAATTTCGTTCGTTATTACTTAGCTAGATGTTTTTGCAGAGATTATTTTTTGATTGTTTTGCAGTGACGCTATCGGGGCGGGTTTGGCAATAAAGTAGCCTTGAGCGTAATCGACACCAATTTCTTTAAGTAGGTTATAAATTTCTTTGTTTTCAACGTATTCCGCTACTGAATGCTTTTTCAGCGAGCGTGAAATATCGTTGATGGCCTTAACCAACGCATAGTCTATGGGGTCATGTTGCATATCGCGCACGAATGAGCCGTCAATTTTGACATGCTGCGCTGGCAAGCGCTTGAGATAGTCAAAGGTACTAAATCCAGTACCAAAATCATCAATGGAAAAGTCACAGCCAAGCTCGTTAAGCGCGCAGATCATGTCTCGGGTTGCACTCAGGTTATCAATGCTGGCACTTTCCGTAATTTCAAAAATAACGCGCTTGGGATCGACGTGATAGTCATTGAGCATGGCGCGGATATGTGGCAATAAACGCTCATCTAAAAACGATTGCGCCGAGAGGTTGATGGCAACACGCTGTAACTGCGGGTTTTCACTGAGATCGCTAATCGCTCGGCGAACTACACATTGGTCCATCAAGTAGCTGTCATTGAGCATTTCAAGGGCTGGGATAAATTGGTTCGGGTAGATAAGCTCGTCATCAACAACCAGCCTTAATAGGGCCTCATAATAAGCAATACGCGAGCGCTTAATGTCCCACACGGCCTGATAGTGTAACTCAATGTTGTTTTGCTGCAGTGCCGAGCGCACATTGTGACCCCATTCCAAGCCACTTTGCATCGCATTACTTTGCGAGTCACGAGCATCATAGCAATGCACTAAATTACGGCCCTGACTTTTGGCAATATACAGTGCGATATCAGCCTGCTTAAGGCATTCGCTAGCATCGTTGTTCTGTGCCGATATTTGTGTGATGCCGATTGAGCAACTAATAGAGTAGAGCTGCTCTTGGCAATGGAACTGGTAGCTATCAATAGCCATACATACCCCTTCAGCCACCATATGAGCGTCTAAAAATGGGGTGTCTTTAAGTAAAATGGCGAACTCATCGCCGCCGATGCGAAAGACTAAATGGCTATCGCCGATATGCTCTTGGAATAAGTTGGCGACCTCTTTAAGAACAACGTCACCTTCTTGGTGTCCCTTGCTGTCGTTAATAATTTTGAAGTGGTCAAGGTCGATATAAATCAGTGCGTGCTCATCATTAGCACGGGTTTGGCGACACAACTGAGAGAGTTGTTGGTCAAAATAATAGCGGTTGTGAAGCCCTGTAAGGGTATCGTGTAATGCTAAGTGTTGTAACTGTAACTCCGCCTGCTTGCGCTCTTCAATATTGTCGATGGAAGCGGTGATCACCGCGCCAGCATTGGCTTCATTAACATGCTGGAAACGGCATTCAAACCAAGCGCTATTGCCCTGTTGTGTAACCAGTTGCACTTCTATCTTACGCCGTTGTTGCTCACCCTGAGCAACAGCGCTCAATACTTGCTGAAGCCTTGCTTGGTCATGCGCTAACGCGTAGTTGGTAAGCGGCTTGCCAATACTTTGCTTTAAACCATACCCGGTATTTGCTTCCCAGGCTGGGTTAATAAAGCGGATGCAGCCTTGCTCGTCGAGCTCCATAACGATGGTATTAAGATGCATAAGAATGCGTTGGTGTGCTGAATAGAGCTCTTTATAGCGTGATTGACTTTGGCTTAGCTGCGCCACTTTCTTCTCAAACTCGCTGTAGCTGGCTATAAAGTCTTCACGACGCGCGGCGTGGTCACACACTTTCATTAGTAGTGCGTCATTGTAAGGGCGACGAATAAAGTCGGTGACGCCGCTCAACAATAAACGCTCGGCATAGTCAGCGTCGTGGCTATCTATAATAGTGACAATCGCTTGGCTGGCATTATGAGAGAGAATACTTTGAACCAACTCGTTAGCAGTCTCGGCATTGGCAATACTGGCATCTAGCAATACGATGGCGTAACGCCCTTGCAAATACGTGCTTAAGGCTTGGCGCACAGAGCTGCATACTTCAACGGCAAAGTTTAACGCTAAAGCCTCACTCATTGCTTTTGCTTTGGTGCTATCGGCTTCGAGTAACAGCAGACCTAAACGACTGCTTTTATCGAGTTGCGTGGACAGAACATTGGCCAGTGTTTGCGGTAGTAAATCTTGGCGTTCAATGGGCACAACCGCATCAATACCATAGCTGCGAGCTGTGGTTTCGGCGATACGTTCACAATAAAAAGGGGGAGTCAGTACAATCGGGGTGTGTTTAGGGGTTTTCAGCAGTCCGGAGCGAATCATTCGTGAAAAGCGCCAGCCATCGATGGTGCCTACATCCAGTCCGGTAATTACTAAGCTTACCGCGCGTTCTTTCAGCACCTGCAATGCTTCTTGGGAGTCTGCGAACTCAAGCACAGAGAAAATATCGAGACGCCCCAAAGTACGTTTAATGATGCTGCGCTCAACTGCACTGGCATTGACTATCATGAGGCTCAACGGCGTAGCCATGGTATCGCAACCCAACTGTTTAAGACCTAAATTGAATCCGCTAGATTATAGGTAATTGTCACCCGAGACAAGCGCCATGCGCTTGATTTCAGTCAAGGGGGGAACTAGAATTGGCGCGATTTTCAGCACCCCGGAGAAAACCCATGCGCGTGGCCGATTTTAGTTTTGAGCTACCTGAAGAATTGATCGCTCGATTTCCGCAAAAGGAACGTAGCCAAAGTCGCCTGTTAAAAGTAGAGGGTAACAGCGGTAATACCACCCACCATATTTTCAAGGACATCATTGACTTCATCGAGCCTGGTGATCTGTTGGTGTTTAATAACACCAAAGTGATCCCTGCCCGTATGCATGGACAAAAGCGCTCTGGTGGCAAGGTGGAAGTGCTTGTAGAAAGAGTGCTTGATGATAAGCGTGTGCTGGCGCATGTGAGAGCCAATAAGTCACCTAAACCGGGAACGGTGATGGTTCTTGAAGGGCAAGCGCAGATGGAAATGATTGGCCGTCAAGGCGAGCTGTTCGAGCTTGAGCTCAAAGGTGATATGTCAGTGTTAGACACCCTTGAGCAAATTGGCCATATGCCTTTGCCTCCGTATATCGACCGCCCTGATACTGATGAAGATAAGCAGCGTTATCAAACTGTGTATGGTGAAAAACCCGGTGCAGTTGCCGCACCAACAGCCGGATTACATTTTGATGAGCCGTTAATGGCTGCGTTAAAGGACAAAGGCGTGGCTATGGCGTTTGTGACCCTACACGTTGGTGCAGGGACGTTTCAGCCGGTGCGGGTAGACAGCGTGCAAGAGCATCATATGCACTCAGAATACATTGATGTACCACAAGATGTTGTTGATGCCATTGCGAAAACTAAAGCCCAAGGTGGGCGCGTTATTGCTGTGGGCACAACCTCGGTGCGTTCTTTGGAATCGGCAGCGAAAATCGGTGGCGGTGAGCTCATTAGTTATGTTGGCGATACCGATATCTTTATCTACCCTGGGTATCAGTTCAATGTCGTCGATGCCATGATCACAAATTTTCACTTACCGGAGTCCACATTAATTATGCTGGTCAGCGCATTCTCTGGGCAGGAGCATATTATGTCGGCCTATCAAGAGGCTATCAAAGAGCGTTATCGTTTCTTTAGTTATGGCGATGCGATGTTTTTAACCCGCCAAGATAAAGACTAAGAAAAAGCCGCAAGAAGCGGCTTTTTTTACTTGTTGCTTTTATTTCTTCGATTCGCCCCAATTCATAGTATTGCTGCGACAAAACAGGTAAAATCGGGCGGTTAATCTGCGCATTTTGCGCTCGAGTTGGACTGTTTTTCCGACCTATTGAGGACCACATGAAATTTGAACTAGATACAACCGACGGCAAAGCACGCCGTGGGCGCTTAATTTTCGAACGCGGTGTCGTTGAAACCCCCGCATTTATGCCGGTAGGTACCTATGGCACAGTAAAGGGGATGACCCCAGACGAGCTTAAAGATACGGGGGCGCACATTTGCTTGGGAAATACTTTCCACCTCATGCTACGCCCGGGCACCGAGATTATTAAACAACACGGTGACCTCCATGACTTCATGGCATGGGACAAGCCGATTTTGACAGACTCCGGTGGTTTTCAGGTTTTCAGTCTCGGCGCCATGCGTAAAATAACGGAAGAAGGCGTCATGTTCCGCTCTCCCGTTAACGGTGAGAAAATAATGCTGAGCCCTGAAAAAGCGATGCAAGTGCAGTGTGATCTAGGCTCTGACATTGTCATGATTTTTGACGAATGTACGCCTTACCCAGCAACGGAGAAGCAAGCAAAAGACTCTATGGAATTATCACTGCGCTGGGCGAAACGTTCAAAAGAAGCGCACGGTGATAACCCGTCAGCGCTGTTTGGTATTATCCAAGGTGGTATGTACCCAGAGCTGCGAGCACAATCGCAAGCAGGGCTGGAAGAAATTGATTTTGATGGCTATGCCCTCGGTGGACTCTCTGTAGGTGAGCCTAAAGAAGACATGATCAATATTCTCGACCATTGCGCTTACAAAATGCCAGAGCAAAAGCCGCGTTATTTAATGGGCGTCGGCAAGCCTGAAGATATCGTTGAAGCGGTACGTCGTGGTATTGATATGTTTGACTGCGTGATGCCGACACGAAACGCACGTAATGGTCATTTATTTGTTACCGGTGGGGTGGTTAAAATCCGTAACGCCGTGCACAAGACCGACACCGCGCCGCTGGACAGTGAATGTGATTGCCACACCTGTAAGAACTACTCACGCGCTTATTTGCATCACTTGGATAAGTGTAATGAGATTCTCGGTGCGCGTTTGAACACCATTCATAACTTGCGCTACTACCAACGTTTAATGGAAGGATTGCGTGAGGCAATTGCCAGCGGCAAGCTTGACGCTTTTGTAGCAGACTTTTATGCTCGCCGTAATACTGCGGTTCCAGAGCTCGCAGAAACAGAATAATTGCGGCCCGCCTTGTGCGGGCTTGCCTGTAATTTACAACACTAAAATTAATAGTTAAGTACTTAAGGGGATTACCTGATGAGTTTATTTATTGCAAACGCACATGCAAGCACAGCGGGCGCCGCACCAGCTGGTGGTGGCTATGAAATGCTAATTATGCTGGCCATTTTCGGTTTGGTTTTTTACTTTCTTATCTACCGCCCGCAAGCTAAGCGAGTAAAAGAGCACAAAAACCTAATGAGCGCTTTAGCCAAAGGTGATGAAGTGCTTACTCAAGGCGGCATGGTTGGTAAGATCACTAAGGTGTCTGAAGATAAAGACTTTGTGCTTATCTCGCTGAACGACCAAACTGAAGTAACAGTGCAGAAGTCTGCGATTAGCGCAGTACTACCCAAAGGCACAATGAAGTCGCTATAAACCAAAAAGGAAAGATACGTGTTAAATAAGTTTCCCTTATGGAAATATTTACTCGTACTTGTTGTATTGGCAGTCGGGGTGCTTTATGCCACCCCGAACATCTATGGCCGCGATCCGGCCATTCAGGTTACCGGAACAAAGGGAACCGACGCCGATCTCAGTGCGCTAGATACAGTAAATAAAATCCTGACTGATAATAAAATTGAAACCAAGTCGAGCAAACTCGCCGATGGCCAGATCCTGGTCCGCTTCAAAAATGTCGAACAACAACTTAAAGCTCAGGACATTTTGCGCGACAACTTAAGTGAAGATTACATCTCTGCCATCAACATGGCGCCAGCTCAACCACAATGGTTAAAAGCCATTGGTGGTAACCCAATGAAGCTCGGTCTTGACTTAAGTGGTGGTGTGCATTTCACCATGGAAGTTGACATGGTGACGGCGATGGATAACGCCCTGAACCAGATGGAGCAGGATTTCCGCTCAGACTTACGCGAAGAAAAACTGCGTTATCGCACTATCCGCCGCGTAGCGGGGAGCGATGGCGTGCAAGTGGTGATGCGCAGTGAGCAAGACAAAGACGCTGCAGAGCGCTTCTTACAAGACCGCTATCCGGGTTACTTGTTTGTTGATGACAGCAACAACGACAACGGCTTTATTGCCTCTATGAGCGAGCAGCGTATTAAAGAGCTGCGTGATTATGCGATCAAGCAAAACGAAACCATTATTCGTAACCGGATTAACCAAATCGGTGTTGCTGAACCTAATGTTCAACGTCAAGGCGCAGAGCGCATTATCGTGCAATTACCCGGTGTACAAGACACCGCGCGTGCAAAAGAAATCTTAGGTGCTACAGCAACCCTAGAGTTTCGTGAGGTTGACCAAGATGCTGACCCAGGGTTGGCGATGCAAGGGCGGACACCGCCTGGTACTGAAATGATCATGAGCCGCGAAGGCCGTCCTGTGGTACTGAAAAAGCGGGTCATTCTGGAAGGTAGCCATATTACCGGTGCACAATCTGGTATGGATGAATATCAGCGTCCGCAGGTTAATATTAAGCTGGATTCTAAAGGCGGTGCCAAGATGGATGCCTTTACCAAGCGTGCCATAGGTAAACCGATGGCGACCGTGTTTATTGAATACAAGCCTTCCGGCGAAGTAGACGAAAACGGAAAGCCGCTTCCGCCTATCAAAGTGGAAGAAGTAATTAACGTAGCGACGATTCAAGCACGATTAGGACGTAGCTTCCGCATTACCGGTCTAGATAACCCTGCTGAAGCACATAACTTGAGCTTACTGCTACGTGCAGGTGCCCTCGTTGCACCGATTCAAATCGTAGAAGAGCGCACCGTGGGTCCAAGCTTAGGCCAAGAAAATATTGAAGCGGGTATGACCGCCGTGGTGCTTGGTTTCGCGTTTGTTTTAGCCTTTATGCTGCTTTATTACAAAGGTTTCGGCTTGGTTGCTAACCTAGCCTTGGGTGCTAACTTGGTGATGATTGTCGGAGTGATGTCGATGATCCCAGGTGCTGCGCTGACCTTACCTGGTATTGCTGGTATCGTCTTAACGGTTGGTATGGCGGTGGACGCAAACGTACTTATTTTCGAGCGTATCCGTGAAGAATTGGCTGATGGACGCAGTCCACAGCAGGCCATCCATTTCGGTTACGACAGTGCTTTCAGTACGATTTTTGATGCCAATATTACCACCTTAATCGCAGCGATTATTCTGTTTGCAGTGGGAACCGGACCAATCGCTGGCTTCGCGGTAACCTTGGCAATAGGTATCTTAACTTCAATGTTTACTGCCATTGTTGGTACCCGTGCGGTTATCAACTTAGTTGTTGGTGGTAAGCGCATTGAAAAGCTATCGATATAGGAGCGAAGCATGCAATTATTAAAAGTGAAAGGTACTTTACCATTCATGAAAGCTCGCAAAGTAGCGATGGGCTTTTCAATTTTATTGATTATTGCCGCGCTGGCGTCTTTCGTGGTTAAAGGCCTTAATTTTGGGTTAGATTTTACCGGTGGTACAGCTGTAGAAGTGGGCTTTTCACAGCCTGCTGAGCTCTCCCAAGTACGAAAAGTACTCGCAGAGAATGGCTTCGCTGATGCCTCTGTACAACTGTTTGGCTCCAGTAAAGACGTACTTGTGCGTCTTCCTCCACAAGGAGAGGGAGTGAAAGCTGAGGTCATTGGTAACCAGGTTATGGCAGCCTTAAAACAGGCCGATGCACAGGCGCAGATGCGCCGTATCGAGTTTGTTGGTCCCAGCGTAGGTGAAGATTTGAAAGAGCAGGGTGGCTTAGCGATGCTGACTGCTTTGATCTGTATTTTGCTTTATGTTGCCTTACGTTTTGAGTGGCGTTTCGCCCTAGGTGCGGTATTTGCCTTGTTCCACGATGTTATTTTGACTATGGGCCTGTTTTCACTATTGGGCTTGGAGTTTGATTTAACTATCTTGGCGGCGATTCTTGCGGTCATCGGTTATTCACTTAACGATACTATCGTTGTTTCAGACCGTATCCGTGAGAACTTCCGTAAAGTACGTATTGACGACACCTTGGAAATTATCGATCTTTCCCTTACACAGACATTGAATCGAACCTTGGTTACTTCAATTACCACTATTTTGGTATTGATAGCCTTGTTCGTGTGGGGTGGCCAAACTATCCATGGTTTCGCTACGGCATTACTCTTTGGTGTATTCATCGGTACTTACTCGTCGGTCTATGTTGCCAGCTCTGTGGCGGTATTCCTTGGAGTTAGTAAAGAGGACTTGATCCCCGTAGAAGTAGAGAAAGAGGGCGCTGATCTCGATCCTATGCCTTAGAGAATAAAGGTCAAAACGTTGAAAATGCCGCTTTAATGCGGCATTTTTTATATATCCAGTTCCCTGGTTGTGACAATGAATGTAGCTCGCTGTCACAGCTGTTATACAGGCCCAGTCTTATGAAGTTGTTTTTACTGGTCTTAGCTTTGCTAACAATAAGTGCTTGCGGTGATAGCGTCGGCAAGCCACAGCCAACTGCTGATTCGAACTCAGCAGCCCAAGTGTACCTAGGCATGAGTGAGCGACTCCTCAGTGAGTTACGCTTGCAAGGACGAGCACCAAAGCTCGAGCATATAAGTACAGCCCTAGCCGTTGCTATGTATGCGCAAATCCCAGATCTAAGACTGCGCTTTCCCGAGTGTGACGCGTACCTACAAAGCTTATATCAAGGCTTTGATAGCTCCGTGCAATTAACGTATGCAGAGCTGAGTGAGCAATACCGCAATGGCGATGCTTTACCCAACTTTGAGGCACCGATTTGCTATCATATTAAGGAGGCGACAGTTCTTCCGCTGCTAATTAGAGCTATAGTGAGAGAGTCGCAAACTGGCGCAGTTAATACTGTGTCGGCGCGTCGACATGCACTCAAAGCGCAAGCCCATTTCAATATCGTTCAGCAGCAATTGCAGAGAAAGTAGTCAATTCATGACGCTGTCATAATCCCTTGCTAGGCTTTGCCACCATTTTAATATTGGGTGTACAAAGCTGTGAGTGCCGAATTAATAGCAGAATTAGCCGAAATTATTGAAAAGCGTCAAGTTACCTGCGTTTTTCAACCTATTTTTGACTTCTATCAGGAAGCGATAATTGGCTATGAAGCACTCAGTAGGGGGCCTGAAGATAGCTTTTTGCACAGACCCGACGCACTATTTAGCTGTGCTGTAGCCCACCATCGCCTTTCCGAATTAGAGCTACTGTGTCGAGAAACGGCCATAGCTTCATTCGCCGAGCAGCAATTAGCTGGCAAGTTGTTTCTTAATGTCAGCCCCAACACGTTATCGGATCCGGCTCACCCTAAAGGGCAAACCCTGCAGCTACTGCGCGAATACGGCCTCGGTGCGCAGCAAGTAGTCATCGAGCTCACCGAGCAAGATAAAGTGGATAATACCGAGCAGTTACGCAAAGCGGTTGCACATTACCGTCAGCTTGGTTTTCTCATCGCTATTGATGATTTAGGGGCGGGGTATTCAGGGCTTAAACAATGGTCAGAAATACAGCCCGATATTGTCAAAATAGACCGCTACTTTATAGATCATTGCGATCAAAGTCCGGTGAAAAAAGAGTTTTTAAAGTCTATAACGGAGCTAGCAAAAGCCACACATACTCGGGTAGTCGCCGAGGGAATAGAGCGAGAAGAAGAGTTTCAGTTGTTACGAACACTCGAACTACATACTGTACAGGGATATTTATTCGAACGCCCGAGTGCAGAGCCTAGCCAGCAATTTGAGGCGCAACGCTTTCAAAATTTAGGGCACACTCACCATCAGCACTTTGTTGAGCCATCGCTGGCGGTGGGATGGTTAGCGATAGAGCAACAAGCTATCTGCCAATACACTTTGTGTCGAGAGGCGCAGCGTATTTTTGATAACGATAAGGCGCTGTTTTCACTGGTTGTTATTGATCAGTATCACCAGCCCGTTGGCTTGCTATACAAAGAGCAGTTAACAGAAGTGTTTGCTTCACCCTATGGTCATGCTTTATATGACAAAAAGCCGATAGCGTCGTTGATGGACGCCGAGCCACTCGTGGTTGATGAAAATGAACAGCTTGATAGAGTGAGCCGGCAAATTACCGACAATGATTTTGATATCCGTCGCTATATCATCGTTACTCGAGGTAATAAGTATTTAGGTGTTGTGCATCTGCGGCAAATTCTCAAGCACATGACCGAAGAAAAAGTACGTCATGCTCAGCACGCTAACCCACTGACCATGTTACCCGGCAATATCGCCATTAATGATGCGATTGAGCACCGTTTGCGCAGCAACCGTGCCTTTTCCATTGCTTACTTTGATTTGAACCATTTCAAACAATTCAATGATTTATATGGCTATGCCAGCGGCGATAGCGTGATTAAATTATTGGCCGATATTATCCGCAGTCATTGCCAAGCCGTTCCCTGCTTTATTGGCCATATTGGCGGTGATGACTTTATGGTTGTATTTGATGGTGAGGATGCCAGTGCTACCTGCCAGGCTGTGATTGCTGATTTTGATACTCAGGTTCGGCGCTTTTTTAGCCCTGAGCATATCGCAGCGCAAGGTTATTGGAGCTGTAATCGTGAAGGGCAGCGTCAGTTCGTGCCATTATTGGCTTTGGCCGTGGGGTTAGTCACACCAGATACACGTAGCTGCGATAATAGTCACCAAGTTGCGACATTAGCGACCGATGCAAAAAAAGAGGCTAAACGTCACAAGGGGAGCCACCTCTTTTGCTGCCAGCGACGCGGGCCCGCCGCACCGTTGTTTCGTATACACCCTGAGCCACTGGACTCGCTTTCACCGCTGTCATTACATGAATAAAATCACATTAGTTCTGTGTTGCACTGTGTCAATATGGGCGGTAGTTTGAGCGCAGAGCTGAGGAGGTGAATGATGGTTGAGGGATTATTAACAAGGGCACTGTTGTTTTCTCTTATGCTCTGTGTCCCTGTTTACGCTCAGCAAAAAGTTCGTGTTGCCCAAGAGATGCGGCCTCTGTATCCCCGTGATTATTACTTACAAGCGCTATTACAAAGCGCATTAGCAATCAGTGATAAGCCATATACTATCAGTTACGTTGATGTGCATCCGCATCAACAGCGTATTTTGTATATGCTTGATGGTGAGCGCGTCGATGTGCACTGGAGTATGACTAGCCCAGCACGAGAAAAGTTAGCTATTGCGGTTAAGGTACCGCTATTTAAAGGGCGCATTGGTCAGCGAGTACTGCTTGCGCACCCGAAACTGGCAAGGGCACTCAGCGCCGTAGAGTCAGTATCGCAGCTACGCCAGTTCAGCGCTGTGCAAGGTCATGATTGGCCAGATACCAACATACTCGCCGCTAACAATTTACCGGTAAAAGCCGTAGCAAATTATCAAACGATGTTTCGCTTAACAGCGCAGCAGCGGGTCGATTATTTTCCTCGCTCCGTGATTGAAGTGGTTGATGAACTACAAGCCCATCAGCAGATGCAGCTACAAATTGTTGATCACGTTGTGCTTAATTACCCGAGTGCATTTTACTTCTTTGTCTCTAAGAATCGGCCTGAGTTAGCGGCACACCTTCGACAGGGGTTGGATGTGCTTATTCAGCGCGGTGAGTTTGATGCGCTATTTACACGCTACTTCTCAGCCAACCTAGAGACGCTGTCGTTAGCGTCACGCCGACATATTATGTTGGCCAACCCTTTTTACCTTGAGTCACCTTAACATGTTGAACAAGCGGTAGTTCCTCGCTGTTTTACTTATGAAGCGCAGGGCTAACAAAAAATTTGCCTATTTGCTTCATGGTCACTCTTTGATAATCTTAGCGCAGCTTATTTGGGAGTTGCTATGTCACTGCGTTGGTTGGGTCTGTCTGTCATGTTATCCATAGTGGGTGTACACAACGTACATGCCCAGACTCATTGTGACGTGGAGCTAACCCATGGGCTTATTATCACTGACGATATTATTCGCATCGTTGATAACAACCAAACCCGTGTGCAAATAAACCAAGACCAGCAGTTGGTTGTGCGTGGGCAGTGGATTGAACTGGACGAGCAAGAGACAGCGGTGCTGCATCAATATAGCATGATGATCCGCGATACTGTTCCAGAGTTAGTAGACCTCGCCACCGATGGCGTTAATATTGGGCTAAGTGCCATTGAGGATGTGGTCACGGGCCTATCTGACAAAGAGCCGGAAATCCTTAAAACACAGTTACAGTATGTAGAACGAGCGTTACGCGATAAGTTTAAGCGTGGAGACGACTTTTTCTTTATTGCGCCGCAATCGCTATCCAAACTAGATGACTTTTTTGCCCAAGAAGTATCGAAGAAAATTCACACCGCAATCCAAGGCTCTTTAGGAGCTATACTGGTGTCACTGGGCGACGCATTCCAATCTCGAGAGGGAAATATCGAAGAGCGCATTAACGATATGGGTCAGCGCATGGAGATCATCACAGCGGAAATCGATAAGTCGTTACAGAAAAAAGCGCAGCAGCTTGAACAAAAATCTGTTGAATATTGCAGATGTCTGAATGCGCTTGATAAAACAGAATCAAAACTCCAGCAGATTGTACCTGAATTGGCTGATTTTGACTTGGTGAATATTAAAACCTCAAGCTAACCCAGCCGTTAGTCTTTAAAAAACGAATCATCATTTTGCGCTAGCATGGCTTCAATTTCTTCTATGAATTCAGCCTTATCGACGCCTTCGCTGTCACCATTCATTGCAGTAGAGATTTTGTTGTTTTCACTAGACCACTCGCCTAGATCAATCAGCTGACAACGTTTACTACAAAACGGGCGATAGGGGCTTTGTGCGGACCAGGTCACCTGCTTTTCGCAAGTTGGGCATTTTACAATGGTAGGCATAGTATTTTGGGCTGTGAAACTTTCATGGCGGCAGTGTAACTGAGAGCAGGGCGCTTTAAAAGGCCTATAAGTACAACCTACAGTCGCGTAACACGGTTAATCTCAGATAGTGAGGTAATGCCCTCTGCAGCTTTACGTAGCCCCGATTGACGCAATGTCGCACAGCCTGCTTCCTTGGCTGTTTCGGCTATATCTATCGAGCTACCACCAGAAACAATCACTTTGGCAATATCCGCTGAAACTTCTAATACTTCATAAATGCCCACCCGGCCTTTGTACCCGTCAGTACACTGGTCGCAACCTTTTGCTTGATACAATTTTACTTGTGCCACAGAGTTAGCATCAAACCCTTGCTTAATAAGTTCTTCCGTTGGGAGCTGCTCTGGCTCTTTACAGTATTTGCAAAGGCGGCGTGCTAAGCGTTGAGCGATGATCAGCGACACCGAGCTAGCCACGTTGTACGCCGGTACGCCCATGTTTAAAAGTCGTGTGATAGTCTCAGGTGCGGAGTTGGTGTGCAGGGTGGAGAGCACCAAATGTCCGGTCTGTGCGGCTTTGATGGCGACTTCAGCCGTTTCTAAGTCCCTTATTTCGCCCACCATTACTACATCAGGGTCTTGACGTAAGAAGGCGCGAAGAGCGTTAGCGAACGTAAGCTCAGCTTTAGGGTTTATTTGTACTTGATTTATGCCCTTAACGTTAATTTCGACCGGATCTTCGGCTGTAGAGATATTCCGCTCAGGTGTATTTAAAATGCTTAAGCCTGAGTAAAGAGAGACAGTCTTTCCGGAGCCAGTGGGGCCGGTGACAAGAATCATGCCTTGAGGTTGTTGCAGTGCGTGCAGATATAGTTGCTTTTGCTCTTCCTCATAACCGAGCGCGTCAATTCCTAAAGTGGCATTGGAGGAATCAAGCACCCGCATAACAATTTTTTCCCCCCACATAGTTGGCAACGTACTGACCCGAAAATCAATGCTATTACGCGGCGAAATCGTAAGCTTAATGCGGCCATCTTGGGGTTTGCGCTTTTCCGAAATATCTAGTTTAGACATTACTTTGATGCGGGCTGCAAGGCGAGTGGACAGCGCATAAGGTGGATTGGCCATCTCATGTAACACCCCATCAATACGAAAGCGTATGCGGTAGTCGCCATCATAGGGCTCAAAGTGTAAATCAGAAGCACCTCGGCGTATGGCATCACGGAGAATCTTATTGATATAGACAATGATTGGGGCGTCATCATCCTCATTACCCTGTTCCGGATGATGATTATCATAGTCTTGTTTGGCGAGGTGGCTGAGTTCGTCGCTGTCCTCTTGCGATAGCTTCAGTGTGTGGGTGGCATCGAACAGCTGCTCGATGAGGTTATCTATTTGCCGATAATCAGCCAGCACCACTTCACATTGAAGCCCGGTACTAAACTCGTAATTTTCAAAAGCACCGTAGTCAGTAGGATCTGAGGCGGCGAGAAATAGCTTGTTACCCTTGGCAGAAATGGGCAGCATATGATGACGACGAATCAACTGCTCATTCAGCAAGTGCTTATCTATGCTTCTGGGGTCAAAGGAGCTTAAATCAATATACGGAGTGCGAAAGAGTTCAACACACTGTGCCAACAGTTCTTGATTACTCATGTTGCTGCTGCGGATTATGGTCTCTGCTGCGCAGCGGCTTTGCTCTTGGTGCGTCTTTACCGTGTCGCTATCGATACGTCCTAAGGTAATAAATTTACGAATCAAAGGTGAGTTAATATTCATAGGTCCCGCAACCAAGTTAATAACAATAATGTATAGCAAGCTCAATGATTTAAGCCATTACAAGCTGTAACATTAAGTGTTATCGATCTTAGCAGGAATGCAAATTGGCAAGATGCAAATAGTTTTGGTGGTACAGAGACACCTTGGCACTGAGGTCAGCGATTACCCCAGCATTAGAGATAATATCGTTGGCCTTTGCAACTTTATCTTGGCGTGACATTTGTGCCTTTAAGATAGCTTGTGCTTGTTGCTCAGTGATATTGTCTCGAGCGCAAGTGCGACTTATTTGTACAGTTTCAGGCACATCGATCAATAAAGTGCGCTGACAATACTTATCAAGGCTGTTTTCAAAAAGTAGTGGCGCTTCAAGGATTGCATAGGCACTTTGTGCCTGTTCCAGTTGGGTGAACATCTCAGTGCGGATAAGTGGATGCAAAAGCGCATTTAACCACTGCTTTTCGCTTTCGTCTGCAAAAATGATGTCGCGTAGCTTAGCGCGATTAAGGCTACCATCACTCAACAACAGCGAACGGCCATGACGGCTAACGATGGCGGCTAATCCGTTAGTGCCTGGCTGTACGACCTGGCGAGCGACAACATCGGCATCGACAACCGTGATGCCGAGCTGCTGAAACAAGGCGCTAACGGTTGATTTACCAGAGCCTATCCCCCCGGTTAGACCAAGCGTCCACATCGTTGCTTTAACCCAAAATAGCGCCGAAATAAGCGCCTTGGATTTGCTCTCCCCAAAGCATGGCTATCCAGCCAGCAATGGCAATATAAGGGCCAAACGGAATCGGGGTTGCCTTATCTTTGCCTTGAATAGAGAGTAAGGTAATACCAATTACGGCACCCACAATGCTAGACAGTAGTATGATCATCAGTAATGCTTGCCAACCTAATAAGGCACCAAATACCGCCAATAGTTTAAAGTCACCATAGCCCATCCCTTCTTTACCGGTCAGCAATTTGAACAGCCAATAAACGCTCCATAAGCTAAGGTAGCCTGCGGCAGCGCCAATTAGTGCTGCACTCGGTTCTATGGTGATCCCTGCAACACTTGCTAATAAAGCTAGCCATAACAGCGGTAACGTCAGCTGATCTGGCAACAGCATATGGTCTATGTCTATGAATGTCAGTGCCACCAACACCCAGGTGATAATGATGTAAAGCACGGTTAGTTGAGTGGGGCCAAAGGTAAGCGCGACAACTAAACTTAAAACAGCAGTGATGAGCTCTATAGCTGGATAGCGAATAGAGATAGGCGCCTGGCAGTATGCGCATTGGCCTTTTAAAAATAGCCAACTAAGCAAGGGGATATTGTGCCAGGGCTTGATTTTGTTATTGCATTTCGGACAGGTCGAAGCTGGCGTTAGAAGGTTAAAAGGAGCGGATGCTGATTGGTTTTGTTCACCCTTTGATACTAATTCATCGGCAAGTAGTAAGCGACATTCTGACTGCCATTGATTTTGCATCATTTTTGGAATGCGGTAAATAACCACATTGAGGAAGCTACCTACAGCTAAGGATACAAAAAGAACCGTGGTTATAAAAAACCACGGCTCGCTTTTCATTAATTCGAGTACTTCTGAAAACATCTTATAAGACAGACCCTAGTTGGAATATAGGTAAGTACATCGCAACGATTAATCCACCAATAAGTGTCCCTAATACGACCATTATAAGAGGCTCAAGTAGACTGGATAGACCGTCAACAGCATCATCTACCTCTTGTTCGTATATGGTGGCCACTTTAGCGAGCATATCATCAAGAGCACCAGACTCTTCACCGATAGCGACCATTTGAATCACCATGTCAGGGAATATATTAGAGTTTCGCATTGCCCAGTTCATCGGGTTACCAGAGCTGACTTCAGCTTTAATATCTAAAATTGCATCGCGATAAACCGCATTACCTGAGGCGCCCGCTGCAGAATCCAATGCATCTACTAAAGGTACACCTGCGGCAAAAGTAGTCGATAATGTCCGGGCATAACGTGCTACGGCGGCCTTATTCAAAATCATGCCTATAATAGGCAGTTTTAAAATGAGCTTATCAACATTGTCTCGTAGGTTTTTATTCTTTTGATGAGCCTGTTTAAAGGCATAGCCACCGCCGATGATGATAAGCAGCCCGACCCACCAATATTTTTGTAAAAATTCAGAAATATCGATAACAAACTGTGTGAATGCGGGTAACTCAGCTCCAAATCCTGCAAAAATACTTTCGAATTGCGGTACCACAAAAATCAACAATATAGATGTAACTATTACGGCAACGACCATGACGGCTACCGGGTAAAACATCGCTTTTTTTATCTTTGATTTGAGGGCTTCTGCTTTTTCTTTGTATAGAGCGACACGATCAAATATTCTATCTAACGCACCTGACTGCTCACCAGAAGCAACTAAGTCACAATACAAATCATCAAAATACTTTGGATGCTTCTTTAGTGCATCGCTTAGAGGCTGACCGGCCTTTACTTCTTCGCCTATATTGCGCAGGAGGTTTTTAACGCTTTTATTTTCAGACCCCTCGGCAATCATGTCTATGGCTTGAACGAGCGACACACCAGCAAGCAGCATGGTGGCTAATTGCCGAGTAAACATCGCGATATCTTTGGGTGTAATGCGCCTCTCACCTGATAGCCCTAATAAAGGCTTAGGCTTACGTTTGACTTTGGATGGTGTTATCCCTTGCTTGCGCAATTGGGCTTTTACGAGGGCAATGCTGGTGCCGGTTAGTTCGCCTTCAAGCTTTTTACCACGAGTGCTCACACCCACCCACTGGAACGTGTCCAATTGGTTTGCTTGTTGTTGTTTTGCCATTATTTTCTCACAAGCTCTGTTGATTACTTAATTTTAACACAGGGTTTAAGTAAAGGTTACTGCTGATTTATATTACCGTTTTACATGTTGGTTACACGGTTGACTTCGACCAAGCTGGTTACACCTTGAGCAACTTTTTGTAACCCTGACTTTCTAAGATTGTTTACACCCTCTTGAGCCGCGACTTCTGCTATTTCTAATGAGTTACCGCCACGCATAATAATTTCAGCAATTTTAGGGGTGATGGGCATCACCTCATAAATACCAACTCGGCCTTTGTAGCCTTCAGTACATTCATCACAGCCCACAGGTTTGTAGACAGTTAAATCACTTAGCTGTTCTTGCGTAAAGCCCTGCTTTATTAGTTCTTCTTGAGGTAATTGCTCTGGCTCTTTGCAATGCTTGCATAACCGACGTGCTAGACGCTGGGCGATAATCAAGCTCACTGAACTGGCAATATTGTATGACGGTACACCCATATTCATCAAACGAGTCAGGGTTTCTGGTGCTGAGTTGGTGTGTAGTGTCGATAGTACTAAGTGGCCTGTTTGCGCCGCTTTGATAGATATTTCAGCTGTTTCTAAGTCTCGAATCTCACCCACCATAACAATGTCAGGGTCTTGACGCAAAAACGCACGCAAAGCATTGGCAAAGGTCATATCAGATTTAGCGCTGATTTGAACCTGGTTAATCCCCTCAAGGTTTATTTCAACGGGGTCTTCGGCAGTACTAATATTGCGCTCAGTGGTATTAAGAATATTGAGACCGGTATAAAGTGATACGGTTTTACCTGAACCTGTCGGACCGGTAACTAAAATCATTCCCTGAGGCTGTGCAAGTGCATCCAAATAAAGCTGTTTTTGCTCAGGCTCATAGCCAAGCACATCAATGCCAAGCATTGCACTGGAACTATCAAGAATACGCATTACGATTTTCTCACCCCAAAGGGTGGGGAGGGTACTCACTCGGAAATCGATACTTTTTTTGGCGTTTATTTTTAACTTTATACGGCCATCTTGAGGTTTTCGCTTCTCCGCTAAGTCCATATGCGACATAACCTTGATACGTGCTGCAATGCGGCTTTCAAGATTGATAGGGGGGGAAGCTATTTCATGAAGCACGCCATCAACACGAAAACGGATGCGGTAACGTTTTTCATAAGGCTCAAAGTGTAAATCGGAAGCACCGCGCTTAATCGCATCCATTAAAATTTTATTGATATAAACGATAATGGGGGCGTCGTCTTCTTTGGAGTTTACATCAGTAGCTAAATCCTTCTTATTGCCATCACCAGAATCTACCCCCTCAAGCTCTTCCATATCATTGTCAGTGAGGCCGAGCCCTGACGTACTATCGAAAAGACTGTCTATTGCTTTGTCGATATGATCATAGCGTGCGACAACCGCTTCGGTTTGCATTCCCGTATTGAATTCATAGTCTTCAAATGCACTAAAGTCTGTGGGATCTGAGGTTGCTATATAAAGCGTTTTACCTTTCACGCCGATAGGAAACAGCTTGTGCTTACGTATTAGCTTTTCGTTTAAATACTCTTTGTCCGGCAGTAGGCTGTAATCATAGGACGCTAAGTCAAATTGCGAGACATGGAACATTTGGCTGGCTTTTGTCTGCAAGTCGTCAGGTTTAATGCCAGCAGCTTTGCAGATAGTCTCAGCTAAAGAAGACCCTTGCTCAATTGACAGGGATGAAAGCTTCTCAGGTTGAATAACCCCCAGACTTGCTAGGCGCCTTGCTAATGGAGAGTTTATTTTCATGTTGTGAAATATGCACTTATGGCAGGGGTGTTGAAATGTTACAAATGTATCAGTTTCAAAAGAAGTAATGAAGACTGAAAGGTAAAACCTTTCAGTCTCTATATTTAATCAAGCTTTAAGCGTATTTATAAAGCCTTATGGTTGTGGGCAACTCTTTGGTGCAAGATCTTGATCAGATGCACCAGCTGTTGCACAAGTCCACTCTCCGTCAGTAGCTCGGCTAAGTGTTACAGTAGCACCACTTACTTGAGAAGGAGCGTTTTGGATTGTACAAACGATAGTAGCAACACCAGTCGCATCTAGTGATGCAGTGATTGCGCAGTTTTCGGTGGTATCGTTACGGATGCTGTCAAGAGCAGCTACGTCTGCAATGGTTTCACCAGCGTTAGCTTTGATTTCTACTTCAGTTTTTGCACCTGAAATTTCTGATAAACCAGCTGTCAATTTAGAAGAAGCTTGATAATCAGAATAAGCTGGAAGCGCTACTGCTGCCAAAATACCGATGATCGCAACAACGATCATTAATTCAATCAGGGTGAAACCCTGTTGTTTGTTTTGAGTCATTTTTTCCATGTTCCTCTCCTAAAGGATTGTTGGGCAAAGTTAAGGTAACCAGTGTTGCTAAATCGTTGATTCGGCAATTGGTCGACTAGTTGCTTGTACTACGTGGGGCAACAAGCGCCTAGCAATGTCAAAACCTACAGGTTCAGATATCTTAGGAAGTATAGTCCAATTGTTGAATTCAACTAACTGAGACACCGTTCCTTGAGTGTAGATTTCTTTTATTACAGTTTCGTTGATTTATAACAAAGTATTACTACCTAAGTATAAATCTCATTCTTTAAAACTAGATGCTATCACGGCATTTTGGCTTTGTGTAGCACTTTTTTTAACAACTGCTAACATCTATACCGAATTCAGCTATTCTACTTGAATATTTTGCAAAGTCACTATAGTTGTTGAAAACGCATTGATAAATCAACAGCTTCAATGTGTTTAGTCAAGGCGCCACTGGATACGTAGTCTACACCAACGTTAGCGTACTGTTGCAAAGTTGCCAAAGTGATATTGCCCGACACTTCAAGCTTGGCTGATTTGTTAGTTAGTTTAACGGCTGTATTTACATCCGCTAAAGAAAAGTTATCAAGCATGATAATGTCCGCGCCAGCACTGAGCGCTTGTTGCAACTCATCGAGACTCTCAACTTCAACTTCTACAGGCTTATCCGCGTGATTGTGCTTGGCTTGGGAAACCGCCGCAGCAATACTGCCACAGGCCGCGATATGGTTCTCTTTAATTAAGAATGCATCAAATAAACCGATACGGTGGTTCACTCCGCCGCCACATTTGACTGCGTATTTTTGCAGTGCTCGTAAACCTGGAATAGTTTTACGAGTATCTAGTAATTTAGTGTTGGAATTGGCCAAGACTTGGCTATAAGTATAAGCTGCTGTGGCCGTTGCACTTAACGTTTGTACGAAGTTAAGTGCCGTGCGCTCGGCGGTCAAAATAGCCCGGGCGCTGCCTTTGGCGTTAAATAGGCGCTGCTCGGGTAGCACTTTATCCCCATCGGCGACGAAAAAAGTGAGTTCGACACTGGGGTCTACTTGAGCAAAAACTTCTTTTACCAACTCTTGGCCACAAAAAATGGCTTCCTCTCGGGTGATAACATCGGCATTAGCCTGCTGCTGCTCAGGGATCAGCTGTGCGGTAATATCTCCTTCACTTGGGCTGAGACCATTTAAGTCTTCATCAAGGGCTAGTTGAACGAGTTGGCGAATCAGTGCTTGGCTTGGTGTCATAATATCTAGTTCTTATATAGCTGGTTAGAGAATGTAGCATCGGTGCGTTTAGCAGGCGCCCTCAAAGTCGAGTTGGCGCCAGGATTCATAAACAAATACCGCGACTGCATTCGATAGGTTCATACTGCGGCTGTTTGCTTGCATGGGAATACGTACCCGTTGCTCTGCTGGTAAAGAGGCGATAACTTCGCTAGGCAGCCCGCGTGTTTCGGGGCCAAACAACAGCGCGTCACCTGGTTGATAGGCGACTTCATGATGAAAGCGCGTACCTTTGGTGGTACATGCGTAAATACATTTTGGGGCACAGGCGTCGATATAAGCTTCTAAGCTCGGATGGCGCTGAACATTAGAGAACTCGTGATAATCCAAGCCTGCCCGTTTAATGCGTTTGTCATCCCACTCAAACCCCAATGGTTCTATTAAGTGTAAGCGGTAGCCGGTGTTGGCACACAAGCGAATAATATTACCGGTATTAGGGGGAATTTCGGGTTGAAATAAAACAATGTCTAACATAAGTCTTCTGAGCTGAGCGCGATACAGTGGCGTGAGTATACCAAAGATGGTTAAAATGACGCATAGATTCGATAACTCTAGGTGCATTTTATGAACAACCAAGGCGCGTCAACCCCAGCAAGAGGTTACAACTTTTGGGTGCGCTTCGCTAACTTGATTACGTTGGCTATGGTTAGTTTGATGATTGCAACTAAGGCGTGGGCGTGGTTGGCATCAGGCTCTGCCGCTATGCTAGGGTCATTGACCGACTCACTGCTTGATATAAGCGCTACCTTAATGAACTTCTTTGTTCTGAGTTATGCCCTAAAACCGGCTGACGACGACCATCGTTTTGGTCATGGTAAAGCGGAAGCTTTGGCTGGTCTCGGTCAAGCCGCTTTTATCAGTGGCAGTGGCTGTTTATTAGCCTTTCATGCCATCGAGCGCTTTATTAACCCTGTCACTGTCAATCATACATTGTTGGGTGTGTGGGTGAGTATTTTTGCTATTTTTTGCACCTTAATCGTTGTCTATGTGCAATATCAATCTATTAAGCGTACTGAGTCGGTGGCGATAAAAGCCGATTCACTGCACTACAAGGGTGATCTATTACTGAACTTAGCAGTATTGCTTGCTCTGATGTTGGCCTACTACGGTATTGCCGGTGCCGATCCATTTTTTGCCATCTTAGTTGCTGCCTACTTGCTTTACAATGCTTGGCAAATAGGCACCGAGAGTGCGGCGCATTTAATGGACAAAGAACTGCCTGATGAAGAAAAAACGCAGATAGTGGCAGTTGCCAAAAGCCACGAGCAAGTCTTAGGTGTGCACGATTTGCGTACTCGCCAAGGCGGCAAAGTACGCTTTGTGCAACTTCATTTAGAACTTGATGACAACATGCCTTTGATCAGGGCACACCAAGTCGCGGACGAAGTAGCGGTACTTATTCAAGAGGCGTTTAGCGAACAAAAACACCCTGAGTTCGGTGGTGAAGTTGATGTGCTGATTCACCAAGATCCAATTTCAGTGGTCAACAAATCAAGTTGTTAGTGTTGTTTCAGGTTATTCATCAACCAGTTGCTCGCAACGATAAAACCCGTCTTGCTTGCTGAGCACCTTCACTAACTCCGGTAGTACCTGTTGCATCGTTGCTTTTAGCGTGTAAGGCGGGTTGATGGCAATGATCCCTGAGGCGGTCATGCCACGTTCTTCACTATCGCCTTGGGTGGCAAGCTCGAACAATTGAATGTTTCGAATACCAGAGTCAATAAAACGTTGCTCAAGGCGGTCTATGCGGGAACGCTCAACCACGGGGTACCACAACAAATAAGTGCCCGTACTAAAGCGTTGATGTGCTTTTATAAAGGTATCGACTGCTTTGTCGTAGTCACTCTTTACTTCATAAGGCGGGTCCATTAACACACATGCCCGGCGCGAAAGAGGCGGCACCAGTGCCAGCAAGCCTTTAAAGCCGTTTTCATCTTTTACTCGTAACGAGCGCTTACCTGCCATATTTTTTTGCAGTAATTTTAAGTCTTGAGGGTGCAGCTCAAAAAACCAGCCTTTGTCTTGTTTACGTAAGTAGTGTTCAGCCACCTTAGGTGAACCCGGGTAATGACGTAACTGAGCGGACTCGTTCATACCCTTAATCAGGGCTACATAATCGGCAAGCGCATCTACATCACCTTGATACTGCCATAGCTTAGCAATGCCATCATTGAACTCTTGGGTTTTCTGCATATCGGCATTGTCGATGGCGAAAAAACCGGCTCCCGAGTGGGTATCAATATAATCAAAGGGCTTCTCTTTTTTGACCATGTGCTGCAGTGTTTGTGCTAGCACTAGGTGCTTCACCACATCGGCGGGGTTGCCAGCATGAAAAGAATGGCGATAACTGAGCATAACGGCTCCTAAAACTTAACTTATAGCCATTTTACTGTATTTGCACCAGATAAACAGAGCTAGATGGGTACTTTGGGTGATTGATTAATAAGCAGCTACTATAAACCGCTGCTGAATATTGGGTGATTTAAATGAACCCGCTGTTAATACTGGCAAAATTTACAGGAAATACGCTACACCCCCTAGCATCGCTGGGCAGATTGCTTTACATTTGCAGATTCTAATCAACAGTTTAAAGAGCGCCTTTATGAACCAAGAAACCCTTTCCCAACTCGAACAACTGGTCGATAAATTGATTCAGCGTAATAGTGAATTACAGCAAGAAGTGACCACCTTACGTGAAAACAATACTAAGCTAATGGACGAAAACGAAACTTTGCAGCTAGAAGTGCTAGAAAGCGAAGAAAAGCAGAAAGAAACCAGTAGTACATTAACGAGCCTACTGGAAAAACTGCAGTCGGCTAGCGCGGCGGGTTAATGAGTAACGACGGACACAGCGTCAAGGTCAATTTGCTCGGTAGGGAGCATCAGTTTGCTTGTCCCCCTGGGCAAGAGCAGGCGTTACTTGATGCGGCACAGCACCTCAATGAGAGCGTTGAACATATGCGTCAGCGCTCAGCGGTGCGAAATGATGACAAAGCGTTACTTATGGCAGCACTCAACTTGTGCCATGAGTTATTAGAAGCGAAGTCGCAGCTCACTGAGCTGCAACAAATGCAGAGCCAACTGTGCTCCAAACTGACATCAGCCTTAGAAACAACATCATAAGGCGCATAGTCGCGCCCAAGGGAAGCCTATGCGCCAATTTCTGTTTTTATTATTAGCCCTCACCACCACCGTAAGCCATGCCCAGCAATGGCACAGCATCAGTGCTCATGTCGACTTTATCCAACAACATGAAAAGCTAAAGTACTATGATTCAAATCAGGTGCTTATCCAGGGCGATGAATGCGCCTTATTAATCGATGCGCCAGGGGAGTTTTCGCAAACTGAGCGCTTCATTAGCAAGTTAGACAAGCAGCTAAAAGTGCCACTGTGCTATTTGTTAGTTTCTCACCCTCATGATGACCATTTATTGGGGATGGCACTGTTACAAAGCCATTACCCGGACGCTAAACTTATCGTCCACCAACATCTCAATGATCAGTTTCATCTCGCTCATGCCCAGCTCAACGAACGCTTAGATGGTTTTGCCAAGAGTATTGCTCTAAGCGAGCACCGCATGAATAACTTGCCCGAGCAAGAACAGCTTCCTTGGCAGCAAAAAATAGCAGCAGCGAAAGCGCGTTTAGATAAATGGCAGCATTTAGAGCTGCAATCACCCCAGCTGGCAATAAATAAAAAGACCACATTGGACTTAGGTAATTACGAGCTCAACATATTGCCCTACGCGGCGCATACTGATGCCGACCTGATGGTATATATTGAGCAAGAGGCGCTTCTCGCCGGTGCGGATATGGTCGACATACAGCCCTACCCAGGGGACGCAAATTTCTCGCAGTGGTTGCGCGCTTTCGATGATTTGGCGGCTCTGGATATCACTCAAGTTCTGCCAGGACATGGTGATGCACATAGCAAAGCGAGCTTGAATATCCCAAAAGTGTGGTTAATAGCCATTGTTGAGCACGTAAATAAACATCCTGAGCAAAGTGTCGAAGAGCTAGTCGCAAGCTTTCCAACACACTTTTCACCTAGCGAGCCAGGGTTAGAGCAGCGCGCTTACCGCGTCTTTTTAACCGCAGGGTTGCAGCGCGCCAAAGCCACACAAGGGCAATAGCACACATAAAAAAAGCCAACCCGCTTGGGTTGGCTTATAACGCAAATGTATTGCTGTGTTATAGCGTTAATTATTCCTCAATAAAAGGGACACCTTGCGTCATCCACTGTGGCGCTGGTTCACCTTTTAGGTGATGATTAAAGTACTGCATCATGCGAATAGAAAAGTCCACTTGATTGGGGAACTGTTTCAGGTGATGTGGCTCGCCATCATATTCAAGGAAAATCACCTCTTTCCCGGCGCGGCGCAATGCTAAATAGTACTGAATCCCTTCTTGCCAAGGCACGGCGCCATCCTCATTGCCAAACATAATCATAATTGGAGTGTTTATTTTATCGGCAAAAAACACCGGTGAGTTGTCAATGTAGGCATCGACATCTTCATACAGTGCCTTACCAATACGGCTTTGCCCCGTTTCATATTGGAATTGACGCGCTAATCCTGATTTTAGGCGGATACCGCTGTATGCCGAGGTCATATTCGATACCGGCGCCCCCGAGACAACTGCTTTAAACATATCGGTTTGCGTTACCATAAAGGCACTTTGGTAGCCGGCCCATGAGTGTCCTTGCAAGCCTATGGCATCTTTTTTTGCAACGCCCATATCAATCAGCTTTTGTGCGGCATTGATCATGGTTTGAGTGGACGAGGGGCCAGGTTTACCAATCTCAAAGCGAATATCAGGCAAGAACACCGCGTAACCGTTCGATGTAAACATCGGGAAGTTAGGGCGATGGTTAAGCTCCATTTTTGGGAAGTCGTAACGTCGCTGGCTCATATAGCGGTAAAAGTAGATAACCACAGGCACTTGCTCACCTTCTACGTAGTCCGCAGGTTTTATCAGCACGCCTTGTAAGTCCTCGCCATCGTAGCCTTTGTAACTAACTAGTTCTGGCTTGTGCCCCCATTTAAACTGACTGATTTGTGGGTTCAGATTGGTTATCTGGCGGGGATTTGTTAGCTGGGCATCAGCCTGCCAAAAGTCAGGAAACTGGTGATAACTCTGCTTGGTAAAAATGTATTTATCAGCGTGTTTGGCCTTCATTTTTACATCAAAGCGCGCTTCATCAGCCAAAAGTGTACGCACAGTGTTATTTGCTAAATCCAGTGCACCTATGTGGGTCTGCTTACTATTCACATTAAATGCGCGTAGCAGAAGCTGCTCTTGGTCATCAAAACCAAGCTTATCATCGTCTAGGTTAACCACCCGATACTGAACCTGCTTAGCTTGCCCTTGCGTTAAAACTTGGGCTTCGCCACTTTCAACATCAAAGGCCCAAATATCGTATTTAGAATTAATGAGTACCTTCGAGCCGTCTTTATACCAGCCCGCAACACCATAGCCGTCTACCTCGGAGGGGTAATCATGCTTATCATCGGCAAATACTGCATTCACTGCTTTGCTAAGGGGAGTCACTTTATTAGTGGCTAAATCTTTTAGCTGCCACCCTTGGTCACTAAAGTACACCGCATGTTGCCCTGTTGGTGACAAACTCGGGCGATGTGGATGGGCTTTGACGATGACTTGTTTACTGCCGTTGAGAACATCAATAGCATAGTAGTCATTATAAAAGCCTTTGTAGGTCATCTCGTGCAAATAGGGCAGGTTAGAGTAACCAATGAGGTGATCTGCTTTTTTGTTTAACCGCACCTTTGGCACTTGCTCATCGGCCAGTTGCACCACCTTCTTGCCATTAAGGTGATATACCGCTTGGTAATGGCGATACTTGTTTTCTTTCTGCCATTGCTGTTTTTCGCGCGGTTTTATTTCCGGGTCTTGGTGGTGCCATACTTCAATATTCGCCTGAGCCACTATGGTGTCGAAGTCGCGCAACGACTGCGCGTCTTGGTACTTTTTCTTGGTCACTTTGGCGTCAAGCTCTGGTCGTGTTGTAAAGTATAGGCGAGCGCCATCTTCCGACCAACTCAGTGTGCCTTTTTTGCCCGCTTGCCATTGACTTGGCAGCGTTTCTAAGGTGTTTTGCTGGCCATGCCACAACATCGTACGGTAGTCGCGGCGGCGCGTATCATCATTGACATAATTGCCGACGTTAAAGGCCACAAGGTTTTGTACTGGGTGCCATTCAATGGTGCTAACGGTCACCCCTGGCTCATCTATCAGTGAGTCCGTGCGTTGTGAGGCAAAGTCAAAATAGCTGACTTGGTTGTTACTGCCATCACTGCTGTGTTGATTGAAGACGATACCTGCACTGGTATGGCTGATAGCATAAGTGAACACTGAATCAAGGCGTGTCTGCTCGTTGCTAGTTAGATCAACAATGACTAAGTCATAGGTTTTATCTTTTTTATCAGCGCTAATATGCAGGTTATCGCCATCATCGGCTTTTTCTTTTTCGTTATCAGCATCTTGATCGTCGCTGCTGTGGAGGCGATAGGCGAGCCAGCGACCATCATCCGAGAGTTGATAGTCTTTCACCTGCTCAAAACCTTGCTGGGCACCCGTTTGGGTATTGACCAAGACGAGGTTGTTTTTTAATTTCTTGCGCGCTTTTTTGTCAGTGGTTTCTTTATTCAAGAGAGTGGGGACTTGGGTGAATGCCACCCATTGGCTGTTTTTATTAATCTGTGCCGCTGTACCGCGTGCCACCGTGGCAATAAGTTCATTGTTATCTAGGTTATACACCTGACCCTGAGCGTCGCCGCGATAAGGTTCGGCACTAAAGGCTAGGTACTGACCTTGCTCGCCCAAAACGGTGTGTTGCGGATACTTGAAATCGAAGACATCGTTAAATTGCAACGCCTGCTTAGCGGTCACTGGTGTCGCCAGTGCACCTGCCAGCACAGCAGTTAGAAAAGTAAGTTGAGGTTTCATGACCACGTCCTGTTTGCTTTTTTAGCTATTGTAACGGTAACAGGCGAAGATTCGAGCAAACGCGATAAAGTGGATAGTTTTTGAGATAGGCGCTGCACTAAGCAGCGCCATAGTGTTTTATCTTGGGTCGATAGTAAGTGGTTCCAGCGTGACCCTTGCGTTGTTGCTGGCGCCCGCATAGTTACGATATGTTTGCCCTTCACGTAGGGTGTAATACACGTCAACATAGTCGTCATCATTAGTGAACCATGCATCAGGCATTGCTTGTAAAATCTCATTTGTTAGCTGAGGAATAATGGCATAGCCCTGAGCGTCAGGATTCGGAATTGCGCGCAGTACTGCTGTGGCGACTTCTAATAGTTTACTCGCCAGAGTTTTATAATTGGTATTGTCGTCTTGCTCCATCAATAAGATATCCGCAGCTTGCCAACGGTAGCGATTCCAGTGAATTAACACTTGGTTTGGGTAGTAGTTTTCGCCGTCGTGATCTAAGTAGGGCATATCAACAATGTCTAGCACTGGCTCATCGCGAGACGGGCTCACACCCGTGACAATGGCGTATACTTCAGCGGCACCTGAAATCCAAGGCTCTTCATCATCATTAACACGGATTTGTTTAAGCACTGTGGTGGATAACGGTTGTTCGTCTTGGGTGCTGTATTTACTTTGTAGCGTCGGTTGTTGGGTTGATGCCAGCACCGAGCGCATTATCGCAAGTCCCTCAGTAAGGGTCTTTTTGGCGTCAAGCTCGACGATGAAAACCGGTGTATCAGGAAGCGTGTAGGCATCGAGTAAATGCAGCTGTCCTTGTTGGTCATACGCTTCTACCACATCCCAGTGTTTGTCATCGCCCTTGGGAGCAAAGGCGACCAGCGCCGGTTCGCCTTGCTGCCAGTCATTAAGCATGTTGCGATGCGCTAGGCGCAGTTGTAATAGGTTGTCGCCCTGTTCAGGTAGGCCCTTTAGCGAACGAATTTGGGCATTATGCTGTTGCAGATCAAACTCGCTTTGAGCGTCTTTAGGCACTAACTTATCGGCACTCACTGCCAACGAGTACGCACTTAGTTGTTGTTGTAGGGTTGGTTGTAGCTGCTTTAAATTCTTGGCAATGTTTTTGGCAAGGGCTTTTTTGCTTTGGAATACACTGTGGGCCGCCTGTGCCTGTTGGGTGACAGCGGTTGTTTGTGAGGCAACACTTAGATGACTGGTGAGGCTCAGCGTAGAGGCGAGTGCCAAGCTCAGTAGTGATAGTTTTTTCATTTTATGCTCCATGTGTGATCAAGTTTCAAAAAGTACACCTGAGGTAGGGTGTTAACCTTTTTTTAACCTTTTACCTTTTGCAGGGTCAACACATCGGAGCAGTGAAATGCATTCTGCGTGTAAACGGACGTAAATAGTGCGGGGAAAGCGCTTCATTTTTCATCCTTTATACTTATTCTTGCATCACTTCATACCTCCACTGACAAACTTGATATACTGCACACCTATTTAATTAGGAAGAAACGCCATGACTATTTGGGTTGACGCCGATGCGTGTCCCGTCGCTATCCGCGAAATTATCTGCCGCGCTGCGGTACGCACGAAAACCACAGCGGTCTTTGTTGCCAACCAATACCTGCGTTTGCCAGCATCAGATTTCTTGCGTATGCAGCAAGTCATGCCGGGTTTTGATGTGGCGGATAATGAAATCGTACAGCAAGTTCAGGCTGGCGAGTTGGTGATCACCAGCGACATCCCATTAGCGTCGGAAGTAATTGATAAGGGCGCGTTAGCATTGAATACACGGGGTGAGCTGTACACCAAAGAGAATATCAAGTCGCGCCTTAATATGCGTGATTTTATGGATACCTTAAGAAGCAGCGGCATCCAAACCGGTGGCCAAGCCCCTTTGAGTGCCCAAGACAAACAACAATTTGCCAATCATCTTGACCGCTGGCTTGCGCAACAATGAGTTTGTAAGCTAGACTGCTGGCGAATACTTGTCGGAGTGCCCTAACTGAAGGGCTGAGATCGCAAATGCGGGATCCGTTAACCTGATCAGGCTCACACCTGCGTAGGGAACAAGCTTGCCTCGGCACGCTTGTGCCGTAATGGCACAAACCATGCCCAGCCAAAGCAGCGCTTATGCGCGCGGACCACAGGCTCTATCGCCTCCAGACAAGACCAATACTCAGTAAAATAGTGAGGTGCGTCATGTCACAGAAAACCAAACCAAGCCGTCGTCAAAGCCGTGAAGCGGCGTCTGAATACATCCACAACCTTACGGGGCAGCCTTTCCCCAATTCCAAAAAAGTCTATGTTGAGGGCTCGCAGCCCGGAGTGCGAGTGGGTATGCGGGAAATCGCATTAAGCGATACCTTTGTTGGCGGCAGTGAAGAAGATCCCATCTACGAAAAAAACGACCCTATTCGTGTTTATGACACCTCAGGGCCATACACTGATCCAGATTTTGAGCTCAATGTGCGCAAAGGCCTGCCTAAATTCCGCCAGGCTTGGATTGCAGAGCGTGATGACACCGAGCTATTAGATCATAAAAGCTCGCAGTTTGCTCAGCAGCGTATGGCTGACGAAGGGCTTGACCATATTCGCTTTGAGCATCTACCGCAGGTGCGCCGCGCTAAGGCGGGTAAAAATGTCACGCAAATGCATTACGCTCGCCAAGGGATCGTTACCCCAGAAATGGAGTACATTGCCATTCGCGAGAATATGGGCCGTGCAGAGGTGCGCAAGGAGTTATTAGCTCAGCAGCACCCTGGGCAATCTTTTGGTGCCAGTATCCCCGAATTTATTACCCCTGAGTTTGTCCGAGATGAGGTTGCACGAGGGCGAGCAGTGATCCCTAATAATATCAATCATCCCGAGTCCGAGCCGATGATCATCGGGCGTAACTTCTTGGTGAAAGTGAATGCTAACATCGGTAACTCGTCGGTTAGCTCATCCATCGAAGAAGAAGTAGAAAAAACCGTGTGGTCCACCCGCTGGGGGGCCGACACCATTATGGATTTATCAACCGGGCGCTATATTCACGAAACCAGAGAATGGGTGATCCGTAATTCGCCGGTGCCAGTGGGCACAGTGCCGATTTATCAGGCGCTTGAGAAAGTAAATGGCGTGGCCGAAGATCTTACCTGGGAAATCTTCCGTGATACGCTGATTGAACAAGCCGAGCAAGGCATCGATTATTTTACCATCCATGCTGGGGTGCTATTACGTTATGTGCCTATGACCGCAAAGCGGGTCACAGGTATTGTCTCCCGAGGGGGGTCTATTATGGCGAAATGGTGCTTAGCGCATCACCAAGAGAATTTCCTCTACACCCACTTTGAAGACATTTGCGAAATTTTAAAGCAGTACGATATTTGTTTCTCGTTGGGCGATGGGCTGCGTCCAGGGTCGATTGCCGATGCCAATGACGAAGCACAATTCAGTGAACTACGCACCTTAGGCGAGCTTACCAAAATAGCATGGCAGCATGATGTGCAAGTGTTTATCGAAGGGCCGGGTCACGTGCCGATGCATTTAATCAAAGACAATATGGACGAGCAGTTAGCCCATTGCGGCGAGGCGCCGTTTTATACTTTAGGCCCGTTAACCACCGATATTGCCCCAGGCTACGACCACTTCACTTCAGGCATTGGCGCGGCGCAAATCGCTTGGTATGGCTGCGCGATGTTGTGCTATGTCACGCCGAAGGAGCATTTGGGGCTGCCTAACAAAGAAGATGTTAAAGAAGGCTTAATCACCTATAAGATTGCCGCCCACGCAGCCGATTTGGCCAAAGGGCATCCAGGGGCGCAGGAGCGTGACAACGCTTTATCAAAAGCGCGTTTCGAGTTTCGTTGGCTCGATCAATTCAACTTGGGTCTCGACCCGGACCGGGCGCGCGAGTATCACGATGAAACCTTGCCGCAAGAGTCAGGAAAAGTCGCGCATTTTTGCTCGATGTGTGGGCCCAAATTCTGCTCTATGAAAATCACTCAGGAAGTACGTGATTACGCCAAAGATCTGGAGTCTAAAGGCATCGACCCCAATAATCTTGGCGAGGAAATCAGTATTCGCATGGTTGATGTTGAGTCGCAAATGCAGGCGAAATCAGAAGAGTTTAAAGCCTCAGGCAGCGAGCTCTACCATAAGGTATATTAATGGCCCAAAAAATAGCCATTGTTGGCTTTGGTGTGTGCGGCCGGGTGGCCGCACTGCTGCTTGCCCAGCACTATGATATTGAAGTGTTTGAACGCGGTGATGAGCACGGCCACAGTAGTGCTGGGCACGTGGCGGCTGCGATGCTTGCGCCAATGGCCGAATCGGTACTGTGTGAACAAGACCTCGCTGAGGATGGCCTTGCTGCTTTGGCATTATGGCCAAAACTCTTGGCCTTGCTCGATGAACCGGTTCAGTTTCAGCAAGCTGGCAGTATTATTGTTGCCTACCCCCAGGATCACGGCGCTATGGCGCATTTCCGCAAACAGTTAAAGCCATTGGCGGGCTTTGCTGGGCAAGACATTGACGGTGCTCAGTTGCAGACGCTGGAGCCCGAGCTGGCAGGGCGCTTTGGCAAAGGGCTATACCTGCCATGCGAGGGACAGCTCGATAATCAAGGCTTTTATCAGCACAGTTACCTCAGCCTAAAACGTCGTGGCGTGTGCTTTACCTTTAATGCCGATGTGGACGTTGACGCGCTCGCAGCACAAGACTATCAAGCCGTCATCGATTGTCGCGGCATCGGGGCGAAAACTGCGCACACCCCATTGCGGGGTGTGCGTGGCGAGGTCGCTAGAGTGCATGCACCGGAAGTACGCTTGAGCCGGCCGGTGCGGCTCATGCATCCGCGTTATCCGATTTATATCGCTCCTAAGCCAGACCATCGCTATGTCATTGGCGCCACCGAAATTGAATCACAAGATACCCGAGCTATCACGGTGCGCTCTACCTTAGAGCTGTTATCCGCAGCTTACAGTGTCCATAGTGGCTTTGCTGAAGCCACCGTTGAGTCCTTGCGTGCTGGGCTGCGCCCAGCCTATAACGATAACCGACCACATATTGAGCAAAGGGGCAAGGTGATTAGCATTAATGGCTTATATCGCCATGGCTATATGCTCGCGCCCATTGTCGTTAAGCGGGCATTGGCGCAGTTTAATACCGCCGTATAAAACCAAGGTGAAGATATGCAGATTTATATAAACGAAACGCCTGTTACCGTGCCAGAGCAGGCTGCATTGAGTGAGGCAATCACTGCGTTTGCGGCTAAACCGCCGTTCGCCGCCGCTGTTAATGGCCATTTTGTCGCGCAGCAAGACTATGGGCACACCGCCCTGAAAGAAGGCGATAAAGTGGATATCCTTGCACCCATTCAAGGAGGTTAGATGAGCGACGCTTTTACTATCTATGGTCAGTCTTTCAGCAGTCGGCTGCTGATTGGCTCAGCCTTATACCCATCGCCGCAATGCATGCATCAAGCGATTGCCGCCAGTGGCAGTGAAATCGTCACGGTGTCTCTGCGTCGGCAGAACTCTCACGCTGGAGGAGATGACTTTTGGCAGCTGATCAAAGATACCGGGTTAACGGTGCTGCCCAACACCGCAGGTTGCCACAGTGTGCAAGAGGTGATGACCTTGGCGCAAATGTGTCGTGAGGTTTTCGCCACCGACTGGATAAAGCTCGAACTCATTGGTGATGACTACAACTTGCAGCCAGACCCTATCGCCCTAGTTACTGCTGCTGAGCAATTATTGGCACAGGGTTTTAAGGTGCTTCCTTATTGCACCGATGATCTGGTAGTGTGCCAGCGTTTAGTGAGCGCTGGCTGTGAGGTTATTATGCCTTGGGCTGCGCCCATCGGTACTGGCAAAGGCATATTAAACCCCTATGCATTGCATACTATTCGCGAGCGCTTACCCGATGTTACGCTGATTGTCGATGCCGGGTTAGGGTTGCCTTCTCACGCCTGCCAAGCCATGGAAATGGGCGTGGATGCCGTGCTACTAAACTCGGCCATAGCAGGAGCCAACGACCCTGTGTTGATGGCACAAGCCTTTGCCAATGCCACCGTGGCTGGCAGACAAAGTTATTTAGCAGGGCCCATGGTGGAAAAGTCGACTGCCGTGCCGTCAACGCCGACGTTGGGCATGCCTGCATGGCACACAATGAGTGAGGATATATGAGTGAAGTAGTATGGACCATTGCCGGCTCTGATAGCGGCGGTGGCGCAGGCATTCAAGCCGACTTGAAAGCGATGCACAGCTTTTGTGTGCATGGATGTAGCGCCATTACCGCACTGACAGCACAAAATAGCCTGGGCGTGGAAGCACTAAATCCAGTGACACAGGCGGTGCTGGAGTCTCAATTGCAAGCCTTAGCCAATGACCTTCGTCCCCAAGCAATCAAGATAGGGATGCTCGCCAATGTGCAGCAAATCCAACTGGTAGCCGAACATTTACGTTATTATCGCGACAACTGGTCGTACCCTCCTCATGTGGTTTACGACCCGGTGGCCATTGCCACAAGTGGTGATAGTCTGATTGAGGAAGACGCTCAAGACGATATTGCCGATGCCATTAAAACCCATTTATTGCCCTTGGTTGATGTAATCACTCCCAACGTCCATGAAACACAAATGCTCACCGGCATATACCTTATTGGCCCCGATGCGTTGCGTGAAGCGGCGAAACGATTGCAGCAGTGGGGGGCAAAAAGTGTGGTAATTAAAGGCGGACATTGGGACTACCCACAAGGATATTGTGTTGATTACTGCCGCGAAGGTGAACAAGAATATTGGCTTGGCAACGCCACCATCACCACTCCCCATAGCCATGGCACGGGGTGTACGTTGTCATCCGTTATTGCTAGTTGCTTGGCTAAGGGGTATCCGCTTAAAGATGCCTTTATTCTTGGCAAAGCCTATATCAATGCCGGGTTGAAAAGCGCGCAGCGCTACGGCGAAGGCATAGGCCCGGTAGCGCAAACGCGTTGGCCGAGTGAACTTGCTGATTTTCCGCAAGTGATCGAGCCCGGAAGTTGGCTTGGCGATGAGCTTGATTTTCCATGTGCTGCCGATTTTAACTATGCCGCCGGATTCGCGCCTTGCCCACAGCAACTTGGGCTCTACGCCGTGGTCGACAGTGTTGATTGGTTGCAGCTGTGCTTGGAGCACGGTGTCAAAACCGTGCAACTGCGCATGAAAGACTGCCATGGCGAGCAGTTAGAAGAAGCTATCAAGCAGGCCATTGCCTTGGGGCGTGCCCACGATGCTCAGGTGTTTATCAATGATCACTGGCAGTTAGCGTTAAAGCATGGCGCTTACGGTGTGCATCTGGGGCAACAGGATTTACACAATGCCAACCTGCGCGCTATTCAAGACGCTGGCCTGCGCTTAGGGCTCTCTACTCATGGCTTTTATGAAATGCTACTGGCGCACAATTACCGGCCCAGCTATATCGCCTTGGGCGCGATTTACCCAACCACCACCAAGGATATGACCGGGCAAATTCAGGGCCTGCAGAAGCTGCGTCACTTTGTACCATTGATGCAAGCTCATTACCCCACGGTGGCCATTGGTGGCATAGATTTGACGCGTATCGCTGAGGTGGTCAATACCGGTGTCGGCAGTGTCGCCGTGGTTCGGGCGATAACCGAAGCAGCGCATCCTACACAGGCGATTGCGCAGTTACAGCAAGCAATCAAGGACGGGCGCAGTGAACAGTGACGCGCTCAGTAACAAAGAACGTATCCGTTACGCTCGGCAGTTATTGCTTGATGATGTTGGCGAGGCGGGGCAGTTGCGCCTAAAGCAAGCCACCGTGCTGGTGGTCGGTTGCGGCGGCTTAGGCAGCCCCGCGCTGCTTTACCTTGCCGCCAGCGGCGTGGGTAAAGTGCGGTTTATGGACGATGATGAGGTCGAGCTATCTAACCTCCAGCGGCAAATTTTGTTCAAGCTTAATCATCTCGGGCAAGCTAAAACGAAGGCGGCGAATAAAGTGTTAGCCAGCTTAAATAGCGACATAACCCTAGAGCCACTGTGCCAACGGGCGAGCGCACATACTTTAAGCACGGCGTTGTCGGGGTGTGATTTAGTGCTTGATTGCAGTGATAACTTTGCAACCCGTTATCTGCTCAATAAAACCTGCAAAGAGGCGCAGGTGCCGCTAATTAGCGGCGCTGCGGTGGGACACCAAGGGCACCTTGCGTTGTTCGACTTTGGCGATAGCACCTCTCCCTGTTATGCCTGTCTGTTTCCGCCGCACAGCGATAACCCCACCGCTAATTGCGCCACACTCGGGGTGATTTCGCCCTTGCTGGGCATTGTCGGTGCACAACAGGCCATGCTCGCCATTAACTATTTGCTTAAGGGCAATGGAGCGGCCGTGTTGCACTGTGTTGATGGCGAGACTTTGCGCCATAGGGCAATACAATTGCAGAAAGACCCGCAGTGCCCTTGTTGTGGGCAATAAAAAAGCCAGCGAGGTTGCTGGCTTAACATACTAAAAAGCGGGGATTAACCTGCAAATGCGTCTTGCAGCGGTGGCACTACCTGCTTTTTGCGACTAAGTACGCCGTCTAACCATACCTGAGAGTCAGCCACTTGTTCGCCGTAGGCTCTTTCGATGATGCCTTCGTCAGCAGAAGCGATTAGCATTTGCGAGCCTTCGTTCATGATGTCGGTGAGCAACAACAGCACACTGTGGCGGCTGCCCTCTTCTTTAAGCTTAGCAAGATCAGCATGTAATTCGGCTTTTATGTTGTCAAATACCGCCAGGTCGATAACCTCTAACTGACCGATGCCCACTAGGTTGCCATTCATATTGAAGTCTTTAAAGTCACGCATGACCAAATCACGCACTGGCGTGCCTTCAACGGCTGATTTAACTTTGAACATTTCCATGCCGAGCTCTTTGGCATCGTCAACACCAGCGATCTCTGCAAGAGCCTCAACACACTTGATATCGGCGGTGGTGCAAGTCGGCGACTTGAAAATCACCGTGTCACTTAAAATAGCGCACATCATCAAGCCGGCGATATCTTTTGGAATATCGACGCCGTAGAAGTCATACATCATTTTAATGATGGTGTTTGAGCAGCCGACCGGGCGAATCCAACATTCAAGCGGTGTGGATGTGGTTAAATCGCCTAGTTTGTGGTGATCGACCACGCCGACTACAGTCGCCTGGTCAATATCATCAGGGGCTTGAGTTTTCTCGGTGTGGTCAACAATATACACCTCTTCCCCAGCGTAGCTCATTTTCAGTTCTGGCGCTTCGAAGCCAAAACGGTCAAGGATGAACTGGGTTTCCGGTGATACCTCGCCTAAACGCGTAGGGATCGCCTCTTCACCAATTTGATTTTTTAAGTACGCCAGTGCAATTGCACCGCAGATCGAATCAGAATCAGGGATCTTGTGTCCCACTACATACATTGCCATATCGACTCTCCTAAATATTTTGCCGTTATTGTAGCAATAATTTTTAGCTCTGCGGTAGCGGCAAATGGGCTGCTTGGGCACGACTTTTTGGTTACACTGGGAGGATTAATTTCTATAGGGCATAAACCATGGCTGCAATTAAACTTTCGCGCAAAGGGTGGAATAACTTAATTATTTTCGCCATGTTGATTATGATCTTTGTGTTCAATGGGTTACATCATAGGCTTGGTGGCGATGATGAACCTAAAGGGCCGCAACCTTTGTTACCAGCGCAGAGTTATATTCTTACTTTAGAGTATCCCGGCATAAAAATTGAGCGTATTGGCACCAGCTGGCGTATGCAACAGGACAGCGATGCGGCGCAACCAAGCGCTGATATTCAAACGCTAGAAGCCAATGTTCGCGCTTGGCAACAACAAAGAGCGCCGTTAGCTGAGCCGCTTGGCGGAGCGCCTCTTTTAGCCGCAACCTTAACGCTTGCAGGAGAGCCAACCCCCTATGTTTATGTGCTCTATAAAGAGCAGCAGCACTATCGATTATTTAACAAGCAACAGCAGCGCTGGTATAGCTTAACGACACATCAAGCGCAGCAGCTGTTTATACAATTAGCGAGTAACTAACTTATGCCTGAGCTTCCCGAAGTCGAAGTAAGCCGTTTAGGCATTGCCCCCCACATTGAGGGGCAAACCATTACCCAAGTAAATGTTCATCAACCGCAACTACGTTGGCCGGTGAGCGAACAGGTCTATGCCCTAGCAGGTAACGTCATTACTCAGGTAAGTCGTCGTGCAAAGTATTTGCTGTTGCACTGCGATGAGGGAGCGGTGATTTTACACCTGGGTATGTCCGGACATTTGCGGGTTGTTGATAGCAACACGGCGTTAAAAAAGCACGATCATATTGAGTTTCAGTTTGCGAACGGCCTGAGTTTGCGCCTAAATGACTCGCGCCGCTTTGGCGCATGTCTGTGGCAGCCACTGGACAGTGTGCACTCGGTATTCCAAAAATTAGGGCCAGAGCCACTGACCGCTGATTTTGATGCGCAGTGGCTGTTTGCGCGCTCTCGTAATAAAAAGCAACCCATTAAGCAATTTATTATGGATAACCAGGTGGTGGTTGGGGTCGGTAATATCTATGCCAATGAATCTTTGTTCAAAGCCGGGATTCATCCTAAGCGTGAAGCCGGGAAAGTCAGCCTTGCACGCTATCAAAAGCTCACACCGTTAATAAAGGCGACCCTCGCGGCGGCGATTGAGCAGGGGGGCACGACATTAAAAGATTTCTCCCAAAGCGATGGTAAACCCGGTTACTTTGCGCAGCAATTATTGGTCTATGGCCGTAAAGGGGAGCCTTGTACAAGTTGTGCGACTACGCTGACGGAAATACGTTTAGGCGGGCGCTCAACGGTTTACTGTAAAAAGTGTCAGCGCTGAGGTGGGCGGCCAAGGGATGTCCTTGGCCAATTGATTTTGCTATAGCTCGAACGGGGCAACACCGACGCCTGCTATTTTGTAGCCGGTTTTTGCGATTTCACCGCTCCAGCTATCAGCCTGCATGACCCCGGTCACCACTATCGCGTCATAGAGGCTATCGATCGGCACACCATTTTTCATGGTCACATGTACAATTTGATTCGGTGGTGGTGGCGGCACATGGATACACGCGCCGAAATAAGGCACTAAGAGAAACTCAGTTATGGACTCGTTGTCTCCCTCCAAAGGCACCACAAAGCCGGGAAGGCTTACGGTTTTGCCATTGTATTTTTGTACCACTGGGGCATCTAAATTTGGCTGCACCCAGTTTTGCTCACTGCCTTCGTGGCTTGATGAATTATTGCGTGTATCGACCGCAACATGACCTTCTGGCACCAGGTCTTCCCAAAAAATCTCCAGGGGCTCATTGGCCATTGCCGAGCCTGTCAAAGCGGTGCTCAAAAGCACCAAACTTGCGTAAATAAACTTCATAAATATCCTAGGTTTTAATGCTCATACCATCGTTTAGCGAGTAGAAATAAGCGCGTGCTGCCGGCAGTATACCGACAATCCAGCCAGCGATAATGATACCTGCGACTAAGCTCAGTTCATAGCCTGACAAAGGAGTGATACTCAAGCTAATGCCCCCATGAGCTTGCAGTAAAGACTGACTGGCCAACATGGCCGCGTAAAATAAGCCACACCCCAAGGCGGTACCAATAACGCTGATCAGCACGGCTTCTATACTCATTAAGGAAAAAATATGCCACGGCTTGGCGCCCACAGAACGTAAAATAGCGAGCTCCCGGCGCCGTTGCGACAGGTTTGCCAGCAAGGTGGTAAGCATTCCTAGCAGACTGACACTGACCACCACCAAGGAAAACAACAGCAAGATTTTTTCCACTATGGCAAGCATTTCCCAGAGTTGACTCAGGGTTACGGTGGGCATAATCGCCATTAATGGCTCAGCCTGATATTGGTTGATATTGTGACGTACTTGTAAGCTGTATAGTGGGCTGTCGAAGCCAAGTAAAAAGGTACTAATCTGTTTTGGTGTACCGACTAAATCTTGGTGCGGTGTGTGTTTTTGCTCATGGTGCTGGCCATGTTCGTGGTGTTCGCTTGGGTGAGTTGTATGCTCATCGTGCTCGTGCTCGTGCTCGTGCTCGTGCGAGTTGGCTTGAGCGCTGCCATGCATCAGCTCAATTGCTTTTAACGGCACATGCACCGATTTATCGACCGGGGTGCCGGTCGGCGCCAATATACCAACGATGGTCAGGGGGTTATCATCATGTTGTTGGAAGCTGGTGTTGCCCATGCCATGGGCAACAACAATGTTATCGCCAAGTTGATAGCCCAATGAGCGAGCAACGTCAGCGCCAAGTACCACATCGTTTACGCCGGCAAAAGCGTGGCCTTGGGCAAAGCGCAAGGGCTGCTTCTTAGCATAGCGAAAGTGCTCAAAATAACTTAAGTCGGTGCCGATTACCGCAAAGCCTTTGTGGGCATCACCGAGCGACAGTGGAATACTCCAAGCAACGCCGCGCTTACTACTAATGGCTTGATAGCTTTGCCAGCTAACGCCATTGTTCATATGGCCAATGCGAAACACTGAAGCTAGCAATAGTTGAATATCGCCGGTACGCGCGCCAACAATCAAGTCGGTGCCCGAGATGGTATTGGAGAAGCTTGATTTGGCATCCACGCGCACTCGTTCAATACTCAACAGCATCATAACGCTAATGGCGATGGTTAAGACACTGAGTAACACGCTGGCCTTACGGTTAAATAAGCTTTTGCTGGCGAGTTTTAGCAAAATCATGACGCCACTCCTGCAAGCTGATTAACTTCACTTAGGCTCACCACCTTGGAGAACAGCGGCGCGAGGGACTTTTCATGGCTCACAAACACCACCGTGGCGCCAGTCTTGTCGGTTTGCTCGAACAGCAACTCGATAAACGCCTTGCGGTTGTCCTCATCAAGGGCGGAGGTGGGTTCATCGGCGATGATCACTTCGGGCTCACCAATGACCGCTCGCGCTGCGCCTACGCGTTGCTGCTGACCGATACTCAAGGTATTAACCGCTTGATGATGGTGGCTCGCATCTAAACCGAGCTGAGTGAGCAAGGTGGCTGCCAGTTCGTTCATTGCCATACCGGCGCGTTGCGCTCGTTGGCGGCGAACAGCGGAAAAAGCCAAGGCTAAGGTGACATTGTCGATAGGGCTAAGGTAGGGCAGTAAATTAAAGTTTTGAAAAATATAGCCGAGGTGATCGGCACGAAACTGATCGCGTTTGGCGCTGCTCAGGGCACTGAGATTGGTATCGGCAATGCGAATGTGCCCGCGTTGCGGGGTTTGGATCCCCGCCAGTAACGACAGTAGCGTTGATTTACCGGTGCCGCTGGGGCCGTGTAAAAAAACATGCTCACCTTTTTTTATGTGCAACGAGTCTATTGCTAGAGTGGGTGTGTGCTTTTCACCATGCCAAGAAAACCATAGCTTTTCTATTTCAATCATCACGTTCAATACCGCTGACTTGCAATTGTTGTTACTGTATCACAGTCATGTTTTAGGGCCAGCGCAATGCGATCAATGGCCCGTTACCAACGCCAATATGCCAATTTTTTACGCATCTTAAACTGGCGTAGCAAATTAAGGGGCTTGGCCTTTAGCTCAGCGCCGTCACTGATAATTAAATCATTGGTTGCCGCCAATACGCGCTCACTTGAGCGACCATCTTGATAGGGATGCAGTTGCTGGCAGAAAGACTCGATATTAGCCATTAACTCGGGCGGTCGGGTCAGCGCTTGGTCTATTGCCGCTTCAACCTGAGTCGCATCGGTTACATTGAGAAGGTGCGCTGCAGGGGCTTGATTATTAAAAGTAACCACTGGGCGACGCAGCAATAAAAACATTAGCAAAATCGAAGAGGTATCACAGAGCATTACGTCCGCTGCTTGCAACAGGGGAATGACATTGTCGGTTTCAACAAAGCTGAGAGTGTCATTTTGCATGGCTTTATATCGCGTCACGATATCTGCACTCATCTTCGGGTGGAACTGCACTAAAATACGGTATTTACCGCTATCGCGGAGCTCTTTAATGTGCTCAACCAACACCGGAGCCAGTGACAAGCGCTTGGAAAAAGTTGAACAAATCAATAAAGTCGGGCGCGAGTCAGCACTGCTATAGAGGTTATTTGGTGTGGGGCTAAACAGTGGGTCGAGCATTGACCAACCCGTTTCACGCACACGAAAAAAACCATGTTGCTGGGCTAACTGGGTAAAGGGCTCAGTGGTATTTGGGCCTTGAGTACAATACAAATCAAAGCAACCACGAATGGTGAAATGGTCGTTCTTGCCGCGACTATTTAACTTGCCCGCGTCAAAGCCATGAAACACAGCGACCTTCTTACCAGGAAAAAAGGTGGGCATGATATTCGCTGGTGCAAACGCTGCGTGAGGCCGCCACTGACGAATTGCATCAACGGTTAATAACTGAGATTCGTCTGCAGCTAGGAAATCAGGGTTAACTTCATCGCCTTGTAAAAACCACTTTACTTCGCCGCCGTGAGCGCGAATAACTTGTTGTAAAGGGCGTAAAATCGCATAGGAGTAATTTTGCGAAATATACATAAGGTATCGCTTGCCCTGAGTGCTGCTCGCTAAGTCCACCGCCGTGCCCCTATAGCAAAAAGATGTTGTTTAGTTTACCGCAATATTAACTTTAAATGACAGGTACAAGGGCTATCCAGTGTCGAGAATAAAAAAGATAGGACAAAAGTCCGCTTTGTTGCGGCGATTATCTTTATCTTCGCTGCCAGCTGAACTATCATAGCGCGCTCACAGCCTCGGTCGGTGTATCGAAATTAGCCCTTGTTTGGAGTAACCATGAGCAACTACAAAGTCTTAGATGTAAACGATGATCTACCTATTCGCACTCAAGGTCCGGTGCACAGCGGCAAAGTGCGTTCCGTTTACTGGTTAACCGAGCAAGACAGTGCTCGCTTAATTGCAGAAAAAGGGTATGCGGTGCCACAGGGGACCGAGTTGGCAATTATGGTTATCTCCGATCGGATCTCGGCGTTTGATTGTATTTGGCAAGGTGAGCAGGGCTTAAACGGCATTCCAGGCAAGGGCATTGCGCTGAATGCAGTGGCTGCGCACTGGTTTAAACAATTTGATGCCGCCGGACTTGCTGGCAACCATATTGTGGATATTCCACACCCATACGTATGGATTGTGCGTAAAGCCAAAACAGTAAAAGTGGAAGCCATTGCTCGTCAATATATCACTGGTAGCATGTGGCGTGATTACGCTAAAGGTATCCGCTCTTTCTGCGGCATCGACCTACCTGAGGGGCTAACCGCGAACCAAAAGTTAGATGAAGTGCTGATCACACCATCGACCAAGGGGATTATTGAAGGGCTAGATGACGTGCCAGCCGTGGATGATGTAAACATCACGCGCAAAAACATCACCGATAACCTAGATGCATTCAACTTTAGCTCAGCAGCTGATGTGGCAAAGTATGAGCACTTATTGGTGCAAGGATTTAATGTGATCAGCGCTGAGCTGGCGAAGTTAGATCAAATCTTTGTCGATACTAAGTTCGAATTCGGTTATGTCGAAGACATGCAGGGCAATGAGCAGTTAATCTATATTGATGAGGTAGGTACGCCAGACTCTTCACGTATTTGGGATGGTCCCGCATACCGCGATGGTAAAATCATTGAAAATTCCAAAGAGGGGTTTCGCCAGCTGCTTATCAATAATGTACCCGACAGCGATGTGTTGCTAAATAAAGAGCGCATGGCTGAGCGTGAGCAACTCGCCCAAGACTATAAGTTGCCGGTTGAAGTAATGATGCAGGTGTCTGACACTTACGTTGGCATTGCTAGTAAAATCATTGGCGAGCCACTGCAAATTCCTACCGACCCGCGCAGTGAAATTATAGCGGTGCTCAAGGAGCAATATCAGCTTATTGATTAGTCCTATTCGGGTCACAAAGTATGCCGCCACAACGATATCGGCGGCATTTTTATAGGTAGTCAGGGTACAATTAGGCAAACAATTCGGTTTTTTAGTATGATGGGCGAATGTTTTTTCCGCTTTGCACCGTTGTATGAAGGTTTTTTTCGACGTTTTACACTTGTACTACTTGCCTCAATACTTATCTGTTATCGATGAGCTTAATCAACGTGGTGCACAGACCGTGGTGGTGCTTTATAAGCAAGAAGATGCGGTGCTCAATGCGGCTGCAGAATATGCAATAAAGGCTCATAACTTAAATGCGCATTGGCTGCAAAGTGAATCACAAGCGGTCGCGTTCTATCGTCAATGCGGCGCTGATTGGGTTATATTCGGTAAGGCTTTCGCGGCTATTGCAGAGTTAAATAGCATAGTAAAAACGGCGTTGATGCAGCACGGTATTGGCCCCAAGACGTGTTACTATGATGCCTCGAATAATGCAACTTCAGTGCGATTTGTTGAAGGTCAACACCGTTTGACCCGCTTACACACACTCTATCCAGACTCGACGTTTATTGATACTGGATACGCCAAGTTAGACCCATTATTGAGTCAACCACAGTATCCGTTACCAAGCCATGAAGATTTCGGCCTTGATGCCAGCAAGCCGACGGTGCTTTACGCTCCTACTTTTTATCCAAGCTCGCTGGAGCGGCTGCCTAAAAACTGGCTGGCAAACCTGACACACTGCAATGTAATTATTAAGCCGCATTACTTTTCGCAAACAAAAGACAAATATCAAAAGCATCAACGCTTATTGCAGCGATGGCAGCAGTATGAGCATGTGTATGTGAGTCAACTTGAAGAGTTTAATTTAGTCCCTTTTATGGCACTCGCTGATGTCTTGGTGTCGGATGCGTCGTCGGCTATTTTTGAGTTCTTTGCGTTGGGTAAGCCGGTAGTGTGGTGCAACTTCTACAAGCTCAGATGGTCTTACCGAGGGCCTTTTGCGTACCGCTTTAAAGCGCGTTTAGACGATGATATCTCCTACTTTGAGCCGCTATGCTTTAAAGCAGATAAAGCTTCTGATGTGATTAGTGCCATTGAAGAGGCATTACATCAGCCACAAAAATTTCATAACCAACAAAACCAAACCACGATAGAACGCCTAGCAGGGAGGCTTGACGGCAACAGTGCGAAGAGAATAGTAAGCTACCTATATGACAACTAAAATAATAACGTTCGGTACTTTTGATGTATTCCATGTCGGCCATGTCAATATCCTAGAACGTGCCGCAGCGCTTGGCGATGAACTGATAGTGGGGGTATCTTCCGATGCCCTGAATGTACGGAAAAAAGGCCGCGCTCCGGTCTATGCGCAAGCAGACCGTATGAATATCATTGCCGCGTTAAAGTGTGTATCCGATGTATTCTTAGAGCAGTCTTTAGAACTCAAGCGCCATTACATTGAAACCTACAATGCGGACATGCTTGTGATGGGCGATGATTGGCAAGGTAAGTTCGATGACCTCAAAGAGGTATGTGAGGTCGTCTACTTACCCCGTACTCCCTCTATCTCTACCACAGAGATAATTGAGGTGGTGCGCCAGCCAGAGTTCTGCTAACGTCAAAGTCCACTTGCAAGCGCAAAAGGTGCTATCGACATGGAACAACAGATATCAGTGGCTGAATTGGCATCAAAGCTAGATGAGCCCAAGTTGATAATTTTCGATGCCGGCATGGTGTTACCGGGTAAGTCGGGTGGTTACTCGCCAGCGGCGGTGATCCGAGGTGCTCGACGATTTGATATAAAATCGGCGTTGGCGGATCACAACAGCCCTTGGCCAAATATGCTATGCAGCGCCGAGCAATTCGAGCATGAAATGCGCATTGCTGGCGTCAATATCGACTCCGAAGTTGTTGTTTATGACGATCAAGGATTGTTTAGCGCCGCACGCGCGTGGTGGATGTTCAAAGCCTTTGGCTTTGATAATGTTAAAGTATTACGCGCAGGCCTACCTGCTTGGCGCAGTGCTGAGTTACCGGTGCAACAAGGTTGGAGTGAGCCGCCAGCCCAAGGTAACTTTGTGGCGCAGCCACGAGCAGGCTACTTTATTGATGCTGAGCAAGTGCTCACGAGTATAGACCAGCGCTACACTTTATTATTGGATGCACGCCCGGCGCCACGCTTTGATGGCACTGCAGAAGAGCCCCGTGAAGGCATGCGCAGCGGACACATTCCGCACTCCGCTAATTTGCCGTATGCGCGGTTAATTGAAGACGGCGCCTTATTAGACGTTGCGGCATTGCAGCAGTGCTTTAATGACTTGGTTGCCCCAGATATGCAGCAGTTACAATTTAGCTGTGGTTCCGGGATCACGGCTTGCATCTTGGCGCTAGCTGCTTATGAATGTGGTTATCGGAATCTACAAGTGTATGACGGCTCCTGGAGTGAATGGGGCGCCCGCCATGATTTACCAATAGAAAAGTAAAAAAGGCACCCAAGGGTGCCTTTATGTTATTGGTGATAGCTTAAACAGGTTTCTACTTCCTCTTTCGAGCCGAGAATCACCGCGACACGCTGGTGAATTTGCTGCGGCTCTACTTCCATAATCCGCTGCTCGCCCGTACTTGCCAAACCTCCTGCTTGTTCAATCAGCATAGCCATCGGGTTGGCTTCATAAAGGAGGCGCAGTTTATAAGGCTTGTCGGGGTTTTTTGTATCGGCCGGGTAGGTAAACAGGCCGCCACGACAGAGCACGCGATGGACATCGCCGACCATGGCGGCTATCCAGCGCATATTAAAGTTTTTGCCACGAGGCCCGCTCTTACCGGCAAGTAAATCGGCAATGTATTGCTGCATCGGCGCTTGCCAATGCCGTTGGTTAGAGGCATTAATTGCGAATTCTTGGGTCTGTGCTGGCACCGAAGCAAAATCTTGCGTTAGCAAGAAGCTACCGTGGGTTCTATCTAAGGTGAAAAGGCGAGTGCCTTTACCTGTGGTGAGCGCCAGCATCGTTGATGGACCATATAAAACATAACCCGCCGCGACCTGTTGCTCACCTTTTTGTAGGAAAATGGCTGGATCGCTGGCATCGGCTTCTTTAGGTACGCGCATCACCGAGAAAATAGTGCCCACTAGGGAATTAATATCGGTATTAGAAGAACCATCAAGCGGGTCAAAGGCAACAATGTAGTCGGCCTCAGGGTTTCCAGCTACGGTTCCTTCTTCCTCTTCAGAGGCGATGGCTTTAACGTAACCTGACTCCAACAAGATATCTTTGAGGAGTTGGTTCGATAACACGTCTAACTTCTTTTGTGTTTCACCTTGAATATTCTCGTCTAAGGTGGAGCCAAGTACGCCAGAAAGAGCACCTTGACTGACTCGGAAAGAGATCTCCTTACACGCGGCCAAAATGGTGCGAATAAGGGAGATAAGATCGCGTGGGCAACCGTCTTCTAGCAATACCGGAGGGAGTCTGCGCATGCTGTTTTGTTCCTTAGTCTGTTGGGCCTAAGCGGCTGAAAATGTGAGAGAGTACCGCTCAGAATACGCTGTTTATTTATCGTGTTGCGGTTGTAGATTGGCGCCGAGTGGATATACTCAATGGCGATAATTTCTACACTCTACAAACGATACCAATAACAAAGTGAGAACCATGGTGAAACCGCAGATACTACGAATCGCACTGTTCCTCTTGTTGCTGCCTATGATAACCCAAGCGCACGCAGCAATTAAGTCTATCAGCCAGTTTACGCAAAATATGAGCAAGTATCCTGGTTATTTCACGTTTTACTATGCCAATGATGAAGGCAAGCTGTACTTGGAAGTAGATAAACTTAAACAACCGTTTTTGCTGCAACAAAGCTTACCTTATGGTGTCGGTTCGAATGATATTGGTTTAGATCGCGGTCAGTTGGGCAATACCTACTTGGCGCAGTTTGAGCGCATGGGCAACAAGGTGATGTTACGAGCCCTGAATAGCTATTACCGAGCTTCTAGCAGTAATCAGGCGGAACAGCAAAGCGTGCGTGAAGCGTTCGCCTCAAGCATTCTCCACGGGTTTGAAATTAAAGCGCTCACCGATACTCGGGTGGTGATTGATTATACTCCCTACCTGCTGAGTGATGTACATGGCGTGAGCCGCACTTTAGCGGCGCGCAAGCAAGGTCACTTTAACTTAGACACCTCACGTAGCGCCGTGCACATGCCGCGCAGTAAGTCTTTTGTGAACAATACCGAGTTGGAAGCGGTGCTAACGTTTAGTGGCACTAAGCCTGGTGAATACGTAAAGCAAGTCAGTGCCGACCCTTATGCGCTGACGGTGCATATGCATCATTCATTGATTGCATTGCCAGACGACAATTATCAACCGCGCGAGTTTCACCCGCAGTCGGGTTATTGGAGTATCGAGCATAAAGACTATTCGGCGCCACTGGGGGAGAGCATGTATGTGCGCTATATCCCGCGCCATCGACTGGAGAAAAAACACCCGAATAAAGCACTGAGTGAAGCTGTTAAGCCGATCGTTTACTACCTTGACCCCGGGGTGCCTGAGCCGGTGCGCACAGCATTACTCGATGGTGCCAAGTGGTGGAACACTGCCTTTGAAAAGGCGGGCTACAAAAATGCCTTCCAAGTGAAAATGCTGCCTGAGCATGCCGACCCCATGGATGTACGCTATAACGTGATTCAGTGGGTCCACCGCGCCACGAGAGGCTGGTCTTATGGTGGCTCAGTGATTGACCCGCGTACCGGAGAGATTATCAAAGGTCATGTAACCTTGGGATCGCTACGTGTACGCCAAGACATTTTAATAGCCGAAGCCTTGGCTGCCCCCTATAAAAAGGGTGATGAGGTGACCGAGAAGCTACAAGCCATGGCGCTCGATCGCATCCGTCAACTCAGTGCGCATGAAATAGGCCACACCCTAGGGATCGCTCATAACTTTGCCGCCTCAAGCCGTGCCCGAGCCTCGGTCATGGATTATCCGCACCCGTTAGTGGCGCTCAATCAGCAAGGTCAGTTAGATACCACCAAGGGCTATGCCAAAGGCATGGGGCTGTGGGATGAACAGGTGATTAAATATGGCTACAGTGATTTTCGTGGCCAGGACGAAGGCGAACAGTTGCATGCTATTTTGGCGCAAAATCGTGAATTGGGATTAGAGTTTATCTCTGATCGCGATGCCCGAGCTCAAGGCGGCGCCCACCCGAGCGGTCACCTTTGGGATAATGGTGAAGACCCGGCCGCTGAGCTACAACGTGTGATGCAAGTGCGCAAACAGGCACTGGCGCGATTTGGTATCGAGAATGTCAAAGCGGGCACCTCCTTATCGCAGCTGGAGGAAGTGCTAGTGCCCTTGTATCTATTTCACCGCTATCAAGTTGAGGCGGCGGTGAAGTTAGTCGGGGGCGTTGATTACAGTTATGAAGTGCGCAGTGCGCAACCGGTGCAAGGAACCCAAGTCGTTGCTCGAGAGCGCCAACAAAGTGCGTTCCAAGCGCTATTGGCAACTCTCGATGCGCAGCAGTTAGTGTTACCCGAGAGTGTGGTGGCGTTGATCCCGCCGAAAGCCTATGGCGAATACCCAACCCGTGAAAGTGTAAAAGGGCGTACCGGGATCACCCTTGATGCCATGGCGCTTCCTGAGGTGGCGGCAAATCATACGTTGGCACTGTTGTTTCACCCTGAACGTCTGAATCGCCTTGCCCAACAAGGGGCCCGTAGCGAGCAATCGTTTGGGCTCGATAACTTACTTGAGCAGTTTGTTGCCCGCATTTTTGATAATGAGCATCCCAGCGCGATGGCGGCGAAAGTGCAACATCGCATTCAGTGGTTGAGTGCTCAGCATTTTGTTAATTTAGTCAGTAGCGACAAAGTGGCGCCTGAAGTACAAGCTCAATTCAAGTACTACTTACGGCAAATTGCCGATGACTATCAACAAGATAAGCTGCTGGGCAGCGTGAGTAGCGGCGAAAGTGCCTTTAAACAACACTTAGCTGATGCCATTAACCAATTCCTAGAGCGCGGTCAGTGGCCGCAAAGCTTTAAACCTTTACCTATGCCGCCGGGTTCACCTATCTAAGTTATTTTGGCATCATATAGAGCCGCTCAGTATGACTAAGGTGCTGAGCGGCTTTCTTTTCGCCAATGGAAAATTCTATGCACATACATATTCTCGGCATTTGCGGCACCTTTATGGGCGGTATCGCCGCTATTGCCAAGGCTTTAGGGCATCAGGTAACCGGTTCTGATGAAAATGTTTACCCGCCCATGAGCACTCAACTGGAGCAGCTGGGGATTGAACTCGTACAGGGCTATGATCCGAGCCAACTTAACCCAGCTCCCGATGTGGTTATCATTGGCAATGCTATGAGTCGCGGCAATCCTTGTGTCGAGTATGTATTAGATAAAGGCTTGCGCTATACCTCCGGCCCTGAGTGGTTAAAGGAGCACCTACTACGCGACAGTTGGGTGCTTGCTGTGGCCGGCACCCATGGTAAAACCACCACGGCGAGTATGTTAGCTTGGATACTGGAGTACGCAGGGCTCAAGCCGGGCTTTCTCATTGGCGGAGTGGTGCAAAACTTTGGCGTGTCGGCACGCCTCGGTGAGACGCCTTTTTTTGTTATTGAGGCGGATGAGTACGATACCGCATTTTTTGATAAGCGCAGCAAGTTTGTCCACTACCTGCCACGGACCTTAGTATTAAATAACTTAGAGTTTGATCACGCCGATATATTTCCAGACTTAGCGGCAATACAAACCCAGTTTCATCACCTGATGCGCACCTTACCAGGCAGCGGCAAGGTGATTTATCCGCAACAGGATCACGCCTTGGCAGAAGTGATCGACCGAGGCTGTTGGAGCGAATATGAAGTACTGGCCCCACAGCAGTGGCATTATCGTCTGCGTAGCGCCGATGGCAGTGCCTTCGACGTACTTTATCAGGGCGAAGTGCAAGGCTGCGTAAATTGGCAGGCAATTGGCGAGCACAACGTGAATAACGCTTTGATGGCGATCGCTGCCGCGCGTCACGCTGGGGTTGCGGTGGCAACCAGTATTGCTGCACTAGAGCAGTTTCAATCGCCAAAACGGCGGATGGAATTAAAGGGCCAAGTAGAGGAGGTCACCGTTTATGACGATTTTGCCCATCACCCTACCGCAATCGCCACTACCCTGGCCGGGCTTCGTGCTAAGGTAGGCGATGAGCGTATTATTGCAGTGCTGGAGCCGCGCTCGAACACCATGAAAATGGGCGTGCATAAAGACACCCTGATGGCGTCATTGCAGGCAGCTGATAGCTGTTTTTTATACCAGCCCCCCGGTCTGGGGTGGTCATTGACAGAGCAAGCTGACAAAGCGGGCGCGCACTGTGAACACGATATTGATGCGCTAGTAGAGAACATCATTGCCGAAGCCGCGCCGAACAGCCATATATTGGTCATGAGTAATGGCGGCTTTGGCGGCATTCACCAACGTCTACTTGATGCCTTAGCGAATAAGGAAAAGGTATGAGCCAATTCAAAGAACCAATCACCTTAGCCTTTAGTGGCGCTTCAGGCGCTCCCTATGGTTTGCGTTTGCTCGAAGTGTTACTTCAGCAAGGGCACCAGGTGTTTGTGTTAATTTCCAGTGCGGCGCGGGTGGTGCTGGACACCGAATCGAACATCAAACTCTCTGCGAATGAGCAAAAAGCCACGGCACAGTTGAGCGAGCGCTTTAGCGCCGAACCCGAACAACTGCAGGTGTTTGGCAAAGACAACTGGTTTAGTCCTGTGGCTTCGGGCTCAGCAGCACCAAAAAAAATGGTGGTGTGCCCATGTAGCGCTGGTGCAGTATCCGCCATTGCCGTTGGTGCCTCGGACAATCTCCTTGAGCGCGCTGCGGATGTGGTCATCAAAGAACGTGGACAGTTAATTTTAGTGCCCCGGGAAACGCCTTTTAATGAAATTCATCTTGAGAATATGCTCAAGCTATCGCGCCTAGGGGTCACTATTATGCCGGCAGCGCCGGGCTTTTATCATCAACCGCAGAGTATTGCTGAGTTGGTGGACTTTATGGTGGCGCGGATCCTCGACCACCTCGGAATCGAACAACAATTGACCTCACGTTGGGGTTATGGAGAGCAAAAGTAAATGACAGTGGCATTGAATATTGAAGGACTCACCAAAACCTATAAAAATGGCGTACAAGCAGTGAAAGGGATCGACCTGCAAGTACAGCAAGGCGACTTTTTTGCTTTGTTAGGCCCCAATGGTGCCGGTAAGTCGACCACCATCGGGGTGATTTCATCGTTAGTGAACAAAACCTCAGGTAAAGTCGAAGTATTTGGCCACAACATTGATACTGACTTAGAGGCGGCGAAGTCAGAGTTGGGCTTGGTACCACAAGAGTTCAACTTCAGTCAGTTTGAAACTCTGCAACAAATCTTGGTGAATCAGGCAGGCTATTATGGTGTGCCGCGCGGCGAAGCCCATAAACGTGCAGATAAGTACCTAAAGCAGTTAGGTTTACTGGATAAAAAAGACAAACAAGCACGTAGCCTCTCCGGCGGGATGAAACGCCGATTAATGATTGCACGGGCGTTAATGCACGAGCCTAAGCTGCTTATCTTGGATGAGCCAACGGCCGGGGTTGATATCGAACTACGACGCTCAATGTGGGATTTTTTGCGTGAAATTAACCGCCAAGGGGTGACTATTATCCTAACTACTCATTACCTTGAAGAGGCGGAATTGCTGTGTAAAAACATCGCTATTATCGACCAAGGTATTATTGTTGAGCACACCACAATTAAAGCGTTGCTAGCTAAGTTGGATAAAGAAACCTTTATTCTCGATTTGCAACAACCGGCTAAGCCGGTGAGCTTGCCTGGCTACGAATTCACCCTGAGCGATGAGCACACCGTAGAGGTGGAAGTGGCAAAATCACAAGGTTTGAATGAGGTCTTTAATGCTTTAACGGCGCAAGGCAACACGGTATTGAGTATGCGCAATAAGGCTAACCGCCTGGAAGAGTTGTTTGTGGGTTTGTTGAATCAAGAGCGAGGACAGTCTTAATGTTGAAGTATGGCGTGGCGCTAAAAAGTATTTGGATTAAAGAGTGTATTCGCTTTTTGCGTATCTGGGTGCAAACCCTTGTGCCTCCGGCGATTACCATGACCTTGTACTTTGTGATCTTTGGCAGTTTAATTGGTTCGCGTATTGGCGAAATGGGCGGCTTTACCTACATGGAGTTTATCGTCCCTGGGCTTATTATGATGTCGGTGATCACCAACTCCTACTCGAATGTGGCCTCTAGTTTTTACTCTACTAAGTTTCAAAAAAGCATTGAAGAACTGCTGGTGGCCCCTGTGCCGAATTACATTATTGTATTGGGGTACATGGGTGGGGGTATGGCTCGTGGCATGCTCGTGGGGTTAATGGTGACCTTAGTGTCGCTATTTTTTGTCGATATCCAAGTTCATAATATATTTGTGATTATCGCCACGGTTATTCTGACCTCAGCAGTATTCGCTCTAGGTGGATTGATCAACGCGGTTTATGCCAATAGTTTCGATGACATCAGTATCATCCCGACCTTTGTGCTCACACCATTGACCTACCTTGGCGGGGTGTTTTATTCCATTACTCTGCTACCTGAGTTTTGGCAGGGAGTGTCGCAAATCAACCCGATCATTTACATGGTTAATGCCTTTAGATTTGGCTTTTTAGGGGTATCGGATGTCAATATTTGGGTATCATTTGCGGTGCTGCTACTGTTTATCACCGCCTTATTTACCTTGGCACTGACTTTAATTCGCAAAGGTGTGGGGTTACGTCACTGATGGTTGATGCAAGTTCTCGTGCGATTATTTCGAACCAACCGAGCCTCCATGACAAGCTCGATGATATCGTCACTAAGCACCTTAATGCTGAGTTTAAAAAGCCGATAGCCGCGCACACTCAGCGCGCTTTTGATGAAGTAAACGATAAAGTACAACAAGCCAACGGACCTATCATTTTGGACTCCTGTTGTGGTGTTGGTGAAAGTACCGCCAATTTAGCTAAAGTGCACCCTGATGCCTTGATTATTGGTGTTGATAAGTCAGCGCATCGTTTGCACAAACACGACGTGCAGTACCGCCAGGATGAGGGAGGAGAGTACCTGCTGGTGCAAGCAGACTTGAATGACTTTTGGCGCTTGGCAAAGCAAGCTCAGTGGCAACCGAGTCATCACTACTTGCTCTATCCGAACCCTTGGCCGAAGGCTAAGCATATCCAACGTCGCTGGCACGGCGCTGCTATTTTTCCGACTATTGTTGCCTTAGGCGGGCGTCTAGAGCTGCGCAGCAATTGGCATATTTATGTTCGTGAGTTTGCCAGAGCATTGCAATTGGCAGGGCACCCAACGGCTGTTGAGCCTTATCATAGCGACACCGCGATCACGCCGTTTGAGCGCAAGTATTGGGCCAGTGGCCAAAGAAGTTATCGCTTGGTTGTCGACTTATAAATACTAGCCGAGTGTTACTCGGCTTTTTTCTTCTCGCCAACCTTTGGCTCTTCACCTTTGAATAAACGCACCATATTTGCACGGTGGCGAAAAATAATGACGACGGTTAAAAACGTGACAGGCAGAGTGTATAAGGGTTTAATCAACCAAGTGTATAGTGGCGCTAATGACACGGTTACCAACGCAGCCAACGACGAATAGCGAGTCAGCGCAACGACACTAGCCCAAGTAAGAATAAGCAATCCCCCGAGCGATAAACCTATCGGCAGTAAGGCCCCAAAGGCGGTGGCCACGGCTTTGCCGCCCTTAAAGCCAAAAAAGAGTGGGTAGATGTGCCCTAAACATGCGGCCACGGCAACCAAGCCTAAATAGATAGGATCTATGCCCATAAAGTAGGCTCCCCATACGGGTATGGTGCCTTTTAAAATATCAAAGCACAGCACCATCACCGCAGGCAGTCTGCCGCCTAAACGATAAACATTCGTGGCACCGGGATTTTTTGAGCCCGCTTTTCTTGGGTCTGGCAACGCAAACAGATGACAAATCAGTACTGCCGATGAGACCGAGCCTAAGAGGTAGGCAAAAATGCACATTAACGCCGCTAACACTGTCATCCTTATTTTTTAATTGTACGTTTTGGGCTATTATCGCCGCTCATTGTTTATTTGAGCAGTTTGTCTGGCTCAGGGTACTGAGTTTAACGCCGCGTAGGTATCCGACCAGCTGGCATTGGAGCCGAAGAGATGGATAAAGTCTATATATCGCAACTAAAGGTCGACACCATAATAGGAGTGTACGACTTTGAGAAAGAATGTAAACAGAGCCTGTATTTTGACATCGAAATGGATTGTGATATTGCTGCTGCGGCAGCTAGCGATGACCTATCTCAGACAATAGATTATGCCGAAGTGAGCCGCCGTGTGACCGAGCACTGTATTGCAAAACCGGTCGAGCTGCTGGAAACACTTTTAGAGCAGTTAGCGGCACTCATCCTAGCAGAGTTTGCCACTAATAAGGTGAGTATCAAAGTCAGCAAGCCTGCAGCCGTACCACAAGCACAAACGGTGGGGGTGATGATCACCCGTAGTAAGCACTAGTTATGGCGCGTATTTACATTAGCTTGGGCTCTAATATCAACAAGCACGAAAACTTAAGCAAAGGTTTATCTGCACTGCGCTATTATTTCGGCGCCTTAGAGCACTCGAGCGTGTTTGAAAGTGAAGCGGTCGGTTTTAATGGCAGTAACTTTTATAACTCGGTTGCCGGCGTCGATACCGATATGACGCTGCATCAAGTATGCGCTTTATTAAAGCAAATTGAACGGGATCATGGCCGTACTCCGGCAGATAAAAAGTTTAGTCCACGTACGTTGGACCTCGACTTACTCTTTTACGACGATGTGATTTGCGATACGCCAGCGCAACTACCGCGAGATGAAATTACTAAAAATGCTTTTGTGCTTTGGCCTTTATTTGAAATAGCCCCGGATTTTTACCACCCCATTGCGCAAGCGACCATCGCTGAGCTTTGGCAGAGTTATGATAAATCTCAACAAAAACTATGGAAGGTAGCTTTCGAATGACCATTCTTGCGATCATCGTTTTAGCCATTATACAGGGCCTCACTGAATTCTTACCTATTTCCAGCTCGGCACACCTTATTTTGCCATCACAGCTTTTAGGCTGGCAGGATCAAGGTTTAGCTTTTGATGTTGCCGTGCATGTCGGCTCGTTGCTGGCGGTGATGATTTATTTTCGTAAAGAGATTGGCGATATTGTTGTTGCTTGGTTTAAATCGTTTGGTTCTCAGGGCGCAAGCGATGACAGTCGTCTTGGCTGGTACATTTTGCTGGCCACCATTCCTGCTGGGTTAGCGGCGCAAGTATTTGAAGACTTGATAGAACAGCACTTACGTGCTGCTATTGTTATTGCCATTACCACCATTTTCTTCGGTCTGGTTTTGTGGTGGGCAGATTTTAAGGCCAAAGAAACTAAAAATATTTATCAGCTGAACTGGAAATCGGCTCTGTTGATTGGTGTGGCGCAAGCTGTTGCGCTGATCCCGGGCACCTCGCGCTCAGGTATTACCATGACCGCCGGCCTGTTTTTGGGCTTAAATAAGCAAAGCGCGGCACGCTTTTCGTTTTTACTCTCAGTGCCGGTTATTGGCGGTATGGGACTGATAAAAACGGTGCAGTTGGCGACAGGCGACACCGCAGTTGATTGGCAGGCACTGACCCTCGGGGCAGGGCTTTCATTTGTCGCCGCCTATGCCTGTATCTTCCTATTTTTAAAATACATTGAGCGCATGGGAATGCTGCCATTTGTTATTTATCGCTTAATACTGGGTATAGGCCTACTTGCTTTCCTACTCTATACCTAAACACAATTGTCATGACACTGCCATGCGTTAGCAATGGCCGTGTCATAATCAAATCGCATGGTAATACCGCTAGGAAAAAAGAGGGCGGTATTATGAAGGTGACTATTTTTGGTTCTGGTTATGTCGGCTTAGTGCAAGCAGCAGTGTTTGCTCAGGCGGGTCATCAAGTGTGCTGTGTCGATGTAAACCAGCAGCGTATCGCTCAGCTGCAGCGCAACCAAATACCTATTTTTGAGCCTGGGCTTACAGAGTTAGTTAGTGTTAACCAAGCGCAACAGCGTTTATCCTTTACCTCTTGTGCTGAGCAAGGGGTCAACTTTGCTGATATTCTTTTTATTGCTGTCGGTACTCCAAGTAAAGAAGATGGCAGTGCAGATTTAAGTGCTGTGTTTGCAGTTGCAGATGCCATAGGCTCGTTAATGCAAAATGACAAGGTCGTAGTTAACAAATCGACTGTGCCCGTTGGCACTGCAGATAAAGTCGCAGCACGTATCTATTCTTGCCTTGAAAGCCGTATGCAAAGTCATTTAACAGCAGATGTAGCCTCCAACCCCGAATTTTTGAAAGAGGGAGCGGCTGTCGCTGATTGTCGTAGTCCAGACCGTATTATTATTGGTGCTCAAAGTGAACAAACATTGGCTTGCTTACGAGAGCTTTATGCGCCTTTTTGTCGTCAACGAGATAAGATTTTAACAATGGATCGGCGCAGCGCGGAACTTACAAAGTATGCAGCAAACTGCATGCTGGCAACTAAAATCTCTTTTATTAATGAAGTCGCTAACATGGCTGAGCACCTAGGAGCTGATATAGAGCGCGTGCGTCAAGGGATCGGCGCTGATCCTCGAATTGGTTACCACTTTATTTACCCTGGTATAGGTTATGGTGGCAGCTGCTTTCCCAAAGATATAGATGCGATGCTGGCGATGGCTGAAGAATATCAGCTCGATAACTGCCTTTTAACTGCTGTTAAGGGCGTGAATACTCGGCAAAAGCACAGCTTGGTCACCAAGGTGATGCATCACTTTGGCGATGATGTGAGCGGTAAAACATTTGCTGTATGGGGGTTAGCGTTTAAACCTAATACCGATGATATTCGAGAAGCCCCCAGCCTAGTGACTATTAACGAGCTACTCGCCAAGGGAGCTTCTGTCCAAGGTTATGACCCTCAAGCAGCGGCTACTATAGCTGAAGTTTATGGGAGCCGGGGTGATGTTCATATATGTTCAACTAAAGAACAGGCTTTAGAGGGAGCCGATGCGCTGATTATTTGTACCGAGTGGGAAGCCTTTAGGGCCCCTGACTTTACCGAATTGCATGCTCGGCTGAAATCTCCCTTAATTTTCGATGGTCGAAACCTTTATGAGCCACAACAAATGCAACGCCATGGCTTTAATTATTACTGTATTGGCCGCGAAGCAATTTAAGTCGTCACAAGCGCTTGAGTGATAGCCGCTAATCGCCCCTGCTGCAAAGCCGTTTTAATTGCAGCGCCACTGATCCCTTGTTGGATATAGGTTTGGGCACTGACTTGTTGCGCATGGTGCGCGGCTTGGCGTATTTGATGCTGAGTATCAAACTGGCCTAAGGTGTAGGCATCGTAACTTATCAGTAATTGATTGAGGTGTTCTGGGCGGCGCCATAAATCAATGGCATTAAATAGCTCTAGCAGTATCTCAGCATCGTAATGAGCCAGTGTCTGATGGTGTCGGGCCAACAATTGAGCGCTGTGAATAAACTGATTAGGGACGCGAAAATGTTGGAAAAAGGCTGCGCGTTCATCGTGACTGAGCTTACACATGAGTAGTGCGAAATGGGTAGTGGCCGCTAAGCTTTGCTGGCGTGCGTAATCAATACGCGGGGTTAGCCAAGCGTGCTGTTCAGGCCAGTGAGTGGCGAGTGCAGGGCATAATTCAGTTAAAGCTTGTGCCTGATACAACGCATCAACGAAGCAGTCGATATAGCCGTCTTCCAGAGCCTTATGCCATTCTAACCAAACGCGCTCTGGTGTTAAGCTTGCAAGTTCGCCACTGGCGGCTATCTGTCGCATTAGTGTTAGTGTTTCATCAGCAATCGTGAAGCCCAATTCATGGTAACGAGCGCGAAAGCGTGCGACTCGAAGCACCCGCAGCGGGTCTTCACTAAAGGCGGGGCTGACATGACGTAATATGCGTTGCTCAAGGTCCTTCTGGCCATGATAAGGGTCAATCAGTTGACCTTGAGCATCTTCAGCAATGGCATTGACCGTTAAATCGCGTCGCGCTAAGTCCTGCTCTAGTGTGATGTCTGGCGTAAAGTCGCAAATAAACCCGGTGTACCCTTGTCCCTGCTTACGCTCTGTGCGTGCCAGAGCATGCTCATCCTTGGTTTTGGGGTGCAAAAAAACGGGAAAGTCCTTACCTACTTGAGTAAAGCCCAGCGTCTTCATTTGCTCTACCGTTGCACCGACCACAACATAATCGTACTCTTTGACTTTGCGGCCTAATAATTTATCTCGTACTGCGCCGCCGACAAGGTAGGTTTGCATGCCCATTCCGTTATTGTGCTGTTATTAATGGTGATGATTGTATCAGAGTTTTCTCGCTGGCGTTTTTTTGTCATTATAGGCGCGATAATAAAAACGACTGTGCGCAGCGATTGCTCGGCGCAGTTAACCTGGGCGACAAACTCAAAGGACCTTGTTTGTGTATCAAGACTATTTTGGCTTAAGCGAAAAGCCGTTCTCTATTGCGCCGAATCCAGAATACTTGTATTTGAGTGAACGTCACAAAGAGGCGCTTGCCCATTTAACGCACGGGCTTGGGGAGTCAGGCGGGTTTGTATTGCTGACTGGTGAAGTGGGCACGGGGAAAACCACCGTCACTCGTTGTATGTTAGAGCAAGTGCCAGACTCTACACAGGTTGCGTTTATTCTTAACCCAACCTTATCTGAGCTGGAGTTACTGGCGAGTATTTGTGATGAGTTGGCTATTTCGTATGACTCAGAAAAAGCCACCCTGAAGGTGCTGACAGACTTAATTAAAGCGCGCTTACTGGATAATCACCAGCAAGGGCGTCATACCATGTTGATCATTGATGAAGCGCAACATCTTGCTCCACAAGTGTTAGAGCAATTGCGATTACTGACTAACCTGGAAACAAACCACAAAAAATTACTGCAAATTATCCTTGTGGGTCAACCCGAGCTGCAAACTCTATTGCGTCGCAATGAATTGCGCCAACTTGCGCAGCGCATTACCGCGCGCTATCACTTATTGCCGTTAGCTTTGACTCAGGTGGATGCATATATAAAACACCGTTTAAAGGTAGCAGGGGGCCGACAAACCTTGTTCGACAAAGGTGCGGTAAAGTACGTGCATCAACTTACAGGGGGGATCCCTAGGCTGATTAACTTGTTGTGTGAACGAGCTTTATTAGGAGCGTATTCGGCGCAGGTGAATCACATTAATAAGCGTATTATTGTGCAAGCTGCGCGTGAAGCCTTGCCTGAAACAGAGCAATCTCTGCCTCGCCAACAAGGTCGGTATTGGCGATTTATTTTCACCCTCGGTGGCATTATGATGCTATTTGCCTTGGGCATTGGCTTATCTTACATCATTTAAGGCAACTATTTATGTCACTGTTATTAGATGCACTCAAACAATCACAAAACCCCGGTGCACAACTTCCCGGCGAAGGCCTTGAGCAGCAACAGGCGCTGCGCTTTTATCGACGTTTAACTTGGTCTTTGTTGTTAGTTGTTATCGTACTGATTACCTTGGCCATCGGGTATTTTGTCGGTAAGCAATGGCAGTTACACACGCAGCCTCAGGAGCACCCAAGCAAGCAAGCGAAAGCGGCGACGGAATCGCCTGCAAAACGCTTAGACGCTACTGAGCAAGCGTCTACTACAGCCTCGGATAGCGAGGCAAATGTGGCAACGTCCCCGGGACAAGTCAATATGCAAGCATTGCAAATGCCAGGGCAAGTGAACCCTTATCAACAAATGGTTCCTGTGTATGTTATGCCGCAAATGGCCCAACCTTATTCAGCACCTGGGGCTTATATGCAATGGGTGCCAACACAGGCTAATACCGCTATGCAAATGCAGCCTCACTATCAGGCTAACATGAATACGCAAGCAGCAAACCAAGGGCAATATAGGGTGGTTGGGCAGCCCATGGCACAGACCCATGCTTATCCACAGTCTAAGCAAATGAATAACGCCTACAACAATGGCTTGAGCAATCAAAATGACAGCGGTGCTGAGCGCACCTATGAGCAACAAAATGATGCTCAATTAGCTGGGGTATCTGATGATTTAAAACGCGCATTTGCCGATGCCGTGGCAGCCACTGAAAATATGGAAACCGATGACTCAGTCACCACCGCAAGTCGCGCCAGCTCAATGGCAGATCCGATAGAGCTATTGCCTGAGACCATACAGAACCGTATTCCTAAACTTGTTTATCAAGCTCATATTTATGCCACAGAGCAAAGCAAACGGTGGATAAAAATCAATGGTTACGAACTGTATGAGGGCGATTCTGTGGGTCGTCTACGGGTCGTAGAAATTACCCCAGAGCAAAGCATTTTGAGCATTGATAACTATGAATTTAGCCTCGAAGCAATGCAAGATTGGCCGTAGCGCTGAGCGATTAAGGGGAAGTGCGTAACACTTCCCCTAGTGGATTTTAGCGCTGCCAAAAACGTAACTGACGTAGCCGCTCGACAAATTGAGTGATATCAGTCGAGCCGAAGTCTATCCAACCCTCGTCTTTGCTTTGTCCAAGGCCAGCAGCAGAGATTAAAGGCGAGATATGCTCGGTGTAACCGATAAACTTCATGTGCGCGTGAGCATCACTAATAAAGTCCTTGGCCTCAGCAATATCAGCTAACTTTTCAGCACCTTCTTCGGTAGTTAACACGGCTATTGCGTCATACAGCACAGAAGGCCCGCCGTTGATAACTTGATCAGCCTGTTGATGATGGCCGCAGCTTGATTTTGCGCCTCCGACCTGCGCCGCTATCACCTCATAGCGTGCGCCCTCGTTGTCTAATGCAGTGGTCAGCGCTTTAAAAAGTGTTAAATCGAAACCATCACTTATTAGAATCCCCAGTTTTCGGCCAGCAAAAGTGTGCGCAGTATTTTTCAAAATACTCAATGCATCTGATGTAGGTAAATCATCTCGAGTGGGCATAGCTGCTTGTGCGGGCTCCGGCATAGTTTGCAGACGTAGACCATCGGCGACCTCATTAGCTAAGGTGGTATCAATATTAAGTAAGTGTGAGACCACGCGTTCACGAATGGCAAGGTGCTCTACTTTAGATAGCTCGAATACCAGAGCATAGTGAATATGAGCTTGCTCTATCGGCGTTTGACTGAGGTAAAACTGCCTTGCTTGACTATAGTGATCGGCAAAGGTCTCTGAACGATAACGAAGTTTATCGCCGTCTGTATGCTCTGAAGCGCTTTTATATCCTGTTGTTGGACACTCTCGAGGATTATGCTCATGCTCTTGCCAAGAGTTCGGCTCATAGTTTATGCGGCCTTTAGGGTTGTGCATGGCCATATGACCATCTTGGTGAAAGTGAGCCATTGGGCATTTTGGGGCGTTCACTGGGATATGAGTAAAATTAGGACCCCCTAAGCGCTTAGTTTGCGTATCTAGATACGAAAAGTTGCGCCCCTGTAACAATGGGTCCGGAGTAAAATCTAATCCCGGGACAATATTTTGTGTACAAAAAGCAACTTGTTCTGTTTCTGCAAAGAAGTTATCAACGGCGCGGTTGAGTACCATGCGGCCAACTATTTGCACCGGCACTTGCTCCTCGGGAATAAGCTTGGTGGCATCGAGCACATCAAACTCGAACTGATCAGCAAACTCTTGGCTGAACACCTGAACCCCTAGCTCCCACTCGGGGTAGTCGCCTTTGGCAATCGATTCCCACATATCACGACGATGATAGTCGGGATCTGCGCCGTTCAGCTTCAGTGCTTCGTTCCAAACCACCGATTGCATCCCCTGTTTTGGTTTCCAATGAAATTTAACGTAGTTTTCCTCTCCCTCGGCATTGATAAACTTAAAGGTATGCACGCCAAAACCTTCCATAAAGCGCAGTGAACGTGGAATAGCGCGGTCCGACATGGCCCACATAACCATGTGCATGGACTCCGGCGTAAGACTGATAAAATCCCAAAAGTTGTCATGAGCCGTTTGTGCCTGCGGAAACCCTCTGTCTGGCTCTGCCTTGGCGCTATGAATGAGGTCTGGGAATTTCATTGCGTCTTGAATGAAAAATACCGGAATGTTATTTCCCACTAAATCCCAATTACCTTCTTGGGTATAGAATTTAACTGCAAAGCCACGAACATCACGCGCTAAATCAGGTGAGCCTTTATTGCCAGCAACAGTTGAAAAGCGAGCAAAAACTGGGGTCTTCTCACCTTTACGTTGAAATAAGTCAGCACAGGTTAATTGCGATAGTGATTCATACGTCTCGAAGTAACCGTGCGCACCGTAACCACGAGCATGCACCACTCGTTCAGGGATACGCTCATGATCAAAATGAAATAGTTTCTCACGTAGCACATGATCTTCTAGCAGTCCTGGGCCACGCTTAGCGGCGGTCAGTGAGTTTTGATTATCACTTACCGGGCAGCCTTGAGCTGTGGTCATCGTTGGATGCTTTTCTGATGCTTTTTGGTGAAGCTCACCACCACTGCCTTTATTGCCTTGGTATTTAAATGATTCAGCCATTTGCCATCCTTATTGCTCATTTCAAAAGTAGAGTGAATAATGAGTTGGTAGCAAAATAGGGACCATCACAAAGTCAGCGGGGATTGCTTGGCTTTCAGCGTTGTTTTCGTTTTTAGAAGGGAAGAAAATGGGAACAAGTTGCACAGGGCGCTGTAACTTTTTCAACAATACCGCTCAGCACCCTGTATAGTTCTTTTTAAGGCATCAGCGAGTGCTTGAAAAAACGCATTAGGTCGATGTTGAAAAGCTCAGGTTTAACAGCTGCTTCGAGCTCTTCGTTGGCCCGAGCTCGGGTCAAATCTATATCCTCAACCTGAGTGTAGTGGGCATGTTTAGCGTTGTAGAAGGTTTTGACCTGAGGTTTGAGAGGGTCATTAGGGTTGCTGCGCGACACCACTCCCACCTTATGATTGGTGAGCTTCACCAAGGTGCCTACGGGGTGCACGCCAATGCATTGGATAAAGCGGTTTAATAACTCACCATCAAAGCTATTGGGGACGCCATCTTTGAGAATTTTAAATGCCTGAATTGGGGTCATGCCTTCTTTATAAACGCGCTCGGCGGTTAGCGCATCGTAAACGTCAACTATCGATGCCATACGCACATACTGGCTGATCTCCTCAGCTTTTTTGCCGAAAGGGTAACCAGTGCCGTCAATGCGTTCATGGTGAAACCCGGCAATATCGACGGCAATACCGGTTAGGCCTGACTGTTCTAAGATTTCTTTACTGAAGCGGGCGTGGTCTTTTATGACCGCGAACTCTTGCTCAGTTAAGCGCCCCGGTTTATGTAAAATCTCATCGGGGATTTTTATTTTGCCAATGTCGTGCAGTAGAGCACCAGTGGCTAATTCATGAATAGTGTCAGTATCGAGGCGCAAATGTTTGGCGAAAATAGTCATCAAGATGGAGACATTAATAGAGTGCTCCATCAAGTAGGCATCTTTTTCCCGTAAACGAGTAAGACAGGCCAGCGCATCTTGATTGCGAAACACCGAATCCATAAAGCCTTTGGCTACGTCTTTAAAGGGTCCCACATCAATCTTGCGGCCCGCTTTAATATCTTTAAAAGCTTTGCTTTGTAACTGTTTAGCTTCGCTGTATAGGCGTTGTGCTTTGTTAAGTTCGCTTTCAACGCTCACACTGCTCGCCCAAGGATCGCTGCTCTGCGGCTTTGCAGACTCCGTTGAAGTGGGTTTGGGTTGTGCTTCTTTGCTTGGTTTCTTGCGCTGTAGCGTCTTGTCAGGATCGATAATGACTTCCTGCACGCCCACTTTTTTTAACTTATCAATCGCGGTTTGCGTCTTTACCCAGCCCTGATTTTTTATTTTCACAGAGCCTGATTGCTTGCTGACCTGAACAACAAACATACCGGGCTTAAGCTGATTGATGGAGATGGTATCGTGCATTGATTTACCGCTTTATGAACTCTTCCTTAAAACATAGCAAAGTTTCCCCTTGCTAGGTAGCAACAATTACTGCTGCAGGCAATAAAAAAGGCGCCGACGGCGCCTTTTTAATCAATAGCTTAGTTATAACTATTCGTCGTCTTCCACGAGCGTCATCAGTGACGTGTTGCCCCCTGATGCGGTGGTATCAATACTGATCGTTTTTTCGGTCAGCAGACGATTAATCAGTGTGTCGTAGTACTCGGCACTGATCACTGGCAGGATAGCGCCTTTACGGCCCGCGAGTTGCTGCGCGAAGTAACCTAAACGCGATGAGCGTGCGGCTACTACGGCACCGGCCAGGTGACGGTGAGCCAAAATTGCCTGTAGCTGGTTGGGTTTTGCTACCTGCAACACGCCTTCGGCAACGCCTGTGGCAACGAACTTATCTCTGAATGCTTGCGCTTCTTCATAGAACAGTTCTGAGGCCACAGTGATCACTGTGTTACCGGCCGCTAATGCGGTGATGATAGAGATAGCCCAGAAATTAAAGGACGTACTCTTATCGGCATAACACACGACACAGCCACGAGGTTCGAGATGCAGGGTGTTTGATTCCCCTGTTGGTCCTGGTAGCTCTTTATGGCGTTTCATCCGCTTTTCGATACGGTTGATTTGTGCTCTAGCATCGCTCAAGGTCATTGCCAAGTCATCGGCTAGCTCATCGAGGATCTCTACCGTCGCCAACTTCGCCAGTAACTGACGCAATGCCGAAACACGATCATTCAACGCGGTAGCGCGCCAAATCTTCTCATCGCGCATTGAATTACTCATCAGCTCTTCAACTTTCTCGCTGGCGCCGGAGTAATGGTGAAGGTCACGCTCATCAGGTGGCAAATCAGTCATTTGCACGTTATCAGGCGAGGCCTTCTCTTTGACCAAGCGCAATAAGTAGTTAGGGCCACCGGCTTTCGGTCCGGTGCCAGACAGGCCTCGGCCACCGAATGGTTGCACACCAACGATAGCGCCAATCATATTGCGGTTAACGTATACGTTACCGGCACGAGATTGACGAGCGACATACTGGCAGCGCTCTTCAATACGAGAGTGCACACCCATGGTCAGGCCATAGCCGGTACCATTGATTTGATCGATCACATCGTCCAACTCACTGGCTTTGTAGCGAACGATATGCACGATAGGGCCAAACACTTCGCGCTTAAGCACCGATAAATCTTTGATTTCATACAGTCGCGGGGCAAAGAAGTACGCGCCGTTCTCGCTGTTATTAGGAATCGCACATTCATAATGCAAGGTCGCATTGCCTTTGAGGTACTCAACATGATCGTTGAGGGTTTTCAGTGCTTTTTCATCAATCACCGGCCCGATATCGGTAGACAGGTAGGCAGGGTCGCCCACATGCAACTCGGCCAATGCGCCTTTGAGCATCTCAATCATGCCATCGGCAACATCTTCTTGAATAAATAACACGCGCAATGCTGAACAGCGTTGACCTGCACTTTGAAAGCCAGACTTGATGACATCATCAACAACCTGTTCCGGCAGCGCCGTCGAATCGACAATCATACAGTTTTGACCGCCCGTTTCGGCAATCAAGGGCACTTGAATGTCGTTACGAGCCGCTAAAGTGCGGGAAATCAGCGTACCTGTTTCTGTGGAACCTGTGAACATCACTGCCTGGATGCGCTCATCAGGAACAATATGTTCACCTACTTCGCTACCGCGAGCAATCACTGGCTGCACCACATGTTGTGGCAAGCCGACGGAATGCATCAGTTCAATGGCGCGCAAAGCGATAAGACTGGTTTGCTCCGCTGGCTTAGCAATCACGGTATTACCAGTAACGATAGCCGCTGCAACTTGGCCAAGGAAAATAGCCAGTGGGAAGTTCCATGGGCTGATACAGAGGATCACGCCACGTGCCTCGAAACGCTCGTCCTCGGCGAGTTCTTCGGCGCGTGCGGCATAGTAGCGGCAGAAGTCTACGGCTTCACGGACTTCATCGATGCCATCTTGGGTCACTTTCCCGGCTTCTTTTATACACAAGGCAACCAGCTCATCATGGTGGCGCTCAAGGATATCGCCGACACGACGCAATAAGTCTGCGCGCTCTTTTACTGGCGTTGCTGACCAAGAGATAAACTCTTTTTCGGCATTTTCCAATAAGGTCTTCATCTCTTCGCCACTTTGCAAATGCAATTGGCCAATGATTTCCTTGTGATTAGCAGGGTTACGCACTGCTAAATTACCCTCAGCAACCTGATCGTCGCTAATACGATGTTCTTCGAACCAGGTATCAAGGTTTTCTTTTAGCGGCGTGATGGCATTGATATCAGTCAGGTCTAAGCCTTTTGAGTTGGCGCGTTCACTACCATAAAGCTCGATAGGTAATTTGATCTGCTTGTTGTATTTATTACGCAGACCCTGCAGGGTTTCTACCGGATCTGGCAGCAGTGCTTCTACCGGTTGCTTAGTATCAACAATGGCATTTACAAATGACGAGTTGGCGCCGTTTTCAAGCAGGCGACGTACCAAGTAAGCAAGCAAATCTTCATGCTGGCCCACTGGCGCATACACACGACATTGAATCTTTTCTTTGAGTACAATTTGGTCGTAAAGAGATTCACCCATACCGTGTAAGCGCTGGAATTCAAAGCCGTGATGGTCACCTTTGGCGACTTCTAAAATGGTCGCTGCAGTGTAGGCATTGTGAGTCGCAAACTGTGGGAATAGCGCATCACGTGCTTCCATTAGTTTGATGGCACAGGCTTTGTACGACACATCGGTGGTAGCTTTACGGGTGAAAACCGGGAAATGGTCCAAACCGTCTTGCTGTGTGGTTTTAATCTCGGTGTCCCAGTAAGCGCCTTTAACCAAACGCACCATCAGTTTACGACCTACGCGACGAGCAAGTTCTGTAAGCCACTCACAAACAAAAATAGCGCGTTTTTGATAGGCTTGTACGGCCAGACCAAAACCTTGCCAGTCACCTAAATCAGGATCGCTGTATACCGCTTCAATCACATCAAGAGAAATATCTAGGCGATCGGCTTCTTCGGCGTCAACGGTGAGGCCGATATCGTATTTTTTCGCCAACAGTGCAAGCTCTTTTAGCTTGGGCACAATCTCTGACATGACGCGTTCACGGTGGGTGAACTCGTAGCGTGGATGAATTGCTGATAATTTAACGGAAATGCCGGGGCTTTTTACTGGGCCGCGACCATTGGCCGCTTTACCAATGGCATTAATTGCATTGACGTAGCTGTCGTAGTAGCGATCAGCATCCGCCATAGTGCGGGCGCCTTCGCCTAGCATGTCGTATGAATAAACATAGCCTTTGCGCTCGGTCTCTTCGGCGCGCTCAATGGCTTCATCAATGGTTTGCCCCATAACGAACTGCTTGCCCATGATCTTCATGGCATAGTTCACTGCTTTACGGATCACCGGTTCGCCAAGGCGGCCCATGGTGCGTTTTAGCAGGCCAAACTGTTCTTCTTTGTTTTTGTCGGTGTAGTTCACCATTTTTCCGGTGACCAACAAGCCCCACGACGAGGCATTAACAAATAGCGACTCACTGCTACCTAAGTGCGAACTCCAGTCGCCATTAGCGAGTTTATCGCGAATTAAATTATCCTGTGTTTCTTTGTCTGGCACTCGCAATAGCGCTTCGGCCAAACACATTAACACCACCCCTTCCTCAGTCGACAGGGAGAACTCATTTAACAGGGCATCAATACCGTTTTGACCGTCTTGGTCCTTGCGGATATTCAATACCATTTGTCGTGCGCGCTCCCAAGCGCGACTGCGTGCCGTAACGCCTACTTCAGCCAGTGGTAAAATATGATCAATCACTTCATTTTCATCAATGCGATAGAAGTCACGGATCTTCTGGCGGATAGGGCATTCAGTAATCAAATTGCCTTCAAATAACATAAGCAACCCTCAAAATCATGGAGTCTAAAAATAGCAACTGTACCCACACCACAAGGTGAGATGGTGGGGCCTCGGTTACGACAATTACTACAGTGTAGGTCACCTCGCTGCTAAAACGCGAAGGTGAGATTGCACTCAATATGAATACATATTCGCGGGCATTCTAATGAAAATGCCGCAGAATATGCTGGTTTAATTTTTCGAAATACGATAATTTACAGGGCATATTTCTTCGTTGTCCGTATAAAATGCTGCTATGTCTTTAACAGCTAAACCTCGCACCTTAGACCGAATCGATCTCGCTATTCTCGACGTTTTACAACGCAATGGTCGGATCTCTAACGTCAATTTAGCTAAGCAAGTTAACCTCAGTCCTAGCCCTTGCCTCGACCGTGTAAAACGGCTCGAATCAGAAGGCTTTATTGAAGGCTATCATGCTAAGCTCAGTGAGCAAAAATTAAACCAAAGTTTATTGGCCCATGTGCAAGTGTCGTTAGTGACATCTAATACTTCGGTATTTAAAACTTTTAAAGAGCATATCCTCAATACACCACAAGTAGTGGAGTGCGATATGGTTGCTGGAGGCTACGACTACTTACTTAAGGTGCGTGTCAGTGATATGAACGAATACCGCCAAGTACTGGGAGATTTAGTGGATATTCCTGGGGTCGGTACGCATCATACGTACATGGTGATTGAAAAAGTAAAAGAAGATACTGGGCTCAGTATCGAGCTGTGAATGCCCTGAGCATGCAAACACAAGCTGTAATATAGAGTTTACGAATAGCGCTATTAGCTGCTGGCAAAAAAAAAGAGCACCTAGGTGCTCTTTTTGGCTCAATGCAAATTGAAAATAATGATTATGCCCATCCGTCATAGCGCTTGCGGCGCGACAAGATAACGGTGAGGATTATTCCTAAGAATAGACCAATAAATGCAATTGCCCCACCGTAGGTGAGTAACTGTCGCTTTTCTTTGGCCTTTAAACCTTGTTGTTTAGCATTAAGCGCGTCGCGCTCGGCAATCGCTTGATCTAGTTGAGCTTGCAACTGCTGGGCTTGCTCCTGCAAGTCGCGATTCAGCGTTTGTAGCTCGGGAAGCTGTGCTTGGGCATTGCGCAATGCCTGTTGAGTTTGTGCCAGCTGCTCACCAAGTTCCTGATATTGAATCTTTAAGCTTTTATCTTGGTTGATGAACTTAGTTTCAACCCAGCCTTGGCGCTGTTTATCATCGATTATCTCGAGAAAGCCGTTATTTTCTTCACCGCTCACCAGTGTCACTGGCGTGCCCGCATCAACTGAACCTAAAATGCGGTAGTTTTTACCTGCTCCAGAGTGCATAAAAATATACAGTTCATCACTGATATAGGCGGTGCCTTGTTCTGCGTGTGCTGCGGTGGTGAACAATGCGCTGAGCATAAAAGCAAGCGCGACACAGGCGTGTTTGACCATCCAACTTAACCTTGTTTTACGTAAATAATTTCTCCAATCCCAGCATAGTATGGGTTGGCGCAGTGATTGGCAAGGGTGATTTTGTAACTCACCGACGCTAGTAAAGGAGCAAAATAGCACGGCCAAATGGCAAAATGTTTGCATTCGTAGGCGGCTTTGTTTATGTTGTGCTTTTGACGATTTCATTGGTCTTCCTATAGCGCATGGACACTGAGATAGAGCTTAAGTTTTTAGTTTCCGAGGCGGTGATACCGTCCATACCCGCACTCATTACCCAGTTTGCAAAAACCGTAAAAAATAAACCCGCACGCAACCTGCAAAATGCCTATTTCGACACCCCGAGCCGAGAGCTTAGAGCATTAGATATTGGTCTTCGCACTCGCTGTTGTGACGGCATTTGTGAGCAAACCATTAAGCTTGCAGGTGAGAACGTGGGTGGGCTGCACCAGCGTCCAGAGTACAATTTGCCTATTGACGGAAATCGTCCAGAGCTGCACGATTTTGATGCCAGTATTTGGCCTCATGGGGTGCAAGTGGACGCGTTAGCCGACAATCTCTATCCGCTATTTAGTACTAACTTTATTCGTCGTACTTGGTTAGTTGAAACCCAAGCAGGGACTGAAATTGAAGTGGTTCTGGATAAGGGGGAGGTATCGGCCAACGCCAATGTAGAGCCGGTTTGCGAACTTGAGATTGAATTAGTAAAGGGGGAACGTAGTGAGCTGTTTTCCCTAGCTGAAAAATTAATCGATAACCTGCCTCTACGCATGGGTTATTACTCAAAGGCAGCTCGAGGTTATCGGCTGGCGGACGACCAGCCGCTCAAAGCCAGTAAAGAGATTGGCCTTGTGCCGCTGAGCAACGATGACAGCCAAGAGCGGGCACTGGAGAAGTGCTTGAGTTATGGCATTGCTTTTGTACAAAAACACGAACAATGTTATTTCCAAAAGCCGACCCTTAAAACACTGAAACGGGTAACCGATGGTGTCAGTCTTATTCGCCATAGTTTGTGGTTATTCAGCGATATCGTTGAAAAACAAGCGACCGAGCGTCTGCGCGGCGAACTTAAGTGGTTACTGAGCGAATTAAGTTGGGTCGAGACGGCGATTCAACTGAAGACCTTTACCTCGAAAAAGCATGCTTATTATAAGAAAATCAATGCAGCACCAGAGCTAACTCAGGTGATAGGCGATCTAAAATCCATCCAACCAAGCATTGACGATGTCCAGGCTATATTCACTAGCACACGCTATAACTTGCTGTTGTTAGATTTAACAATCTGGTTGACCGAGCGAGGGTGGCGACAATCATGGGGGCAAGCGCAACTTCAGGCTGGTGAACAGCCAATTCATGATCTGGCGGCACGGCTACTCGACTATGATTGGCAGGAAATGAAAGAGCTCGTTGAGCCTCAACAGCCGCTAGCTAGCGAGCAATACTTACAGCTTAAGCAGCGCTTGGAACGCAATCTTTTAAGTGGCTGTTGTTTGGGCGCATTGTTTGATGAGTCTTTGCGCATGAGCTTCCGGGCGCCATGGCTAGATATTGTGCACGGCACTTTTGAATTATTCACCCTCGATTACCTCGGTCAGCTGTGCCAAGGTAATGAGAGCGAGCAATTCATCAAAATTCAGGCTTGGTTGACGCAAAAAACCGATAGTCTGTTGAGTGCGATGGAGCAAAGCCGAGAAGCGACTCGTGATGTTCAACCTTATTGGCGCGATTAGCCTACTTAGCCTCAGCTTTGCAGCTGGGGTTGAAATCCAACCTTGGCGGAATTATAAAAACCTCCCTGATTTGAAAGTGGTCTATACCGTCAGTAAAGATGGTATCTACCATATTTATGCTGAGCTTTTCGTTGCCGACGCCCGCACAGCTCAGTTACTGACGCTACTGTATAACACTCAACAAGCATCGCAGTGGTTGCATGCAGTACAAGAAGTTCGTCTTTTGCACTCTCAAGGCAATCGCAACCGCGTATACACGGTGATTAATTCGCCTTGGCCCGTTGCTGATAGGGAGCTTTATACACAAAGTTGCTATCAGCGTGTCAATGACTATACCACTGAGTTACGGGTGTATGCCTATAACCCAAATATCGCTCGTAAAAGTGATAGGGTACGCATCACAACCCTGACTGCTAACTGGCGAATGACGCAGCAAGACGACGGCTTACTTATCCGCTATCAGGTTTTTGCCGACCCAGGTGGTAAGCTTCCACGCTGGCTCAGTAATAAAGTATCGTTGAAAAGTGTATCTAAAACTATGATGAGCTTGAAAAGTCAGTTAGCAGCAGTACAGGCTCTGCAAGTTGCGCCAATCAGTGCCGGCGATTGCGGCGAGGATTAACTGCCGAGAGTGGGGTCATAGCTATAAAAAAAGCGCCATATAGGCGCTTTTCAATTAACTTATAGGTAATTCACTTATAATCCAGCGTCGGCTTTAAGTGCCTGTGCTTTATCGGTCGCTTCCCATGGGAATTCATTGCGACCAAAGTGGCCGTAAGCCGCTGTAGGCTGATAAATCGGACGTTCTAAATCAAGCATTTGAATTAAACCATAAGGACGTAAGTCGAAATGCTTGCGGATCAGTTCGATTAAACGCGTTTCGTCTAATTTGCCGGTGCCAAAGGTTTCAACACTGATGGAGGTTGGCTCGGCAACGCCAATGGCATAAGACACTTGGATTTCGCATTTATCGGCTAGGCCGGCCGCGACTATATTTTTGGCAACGTAACGTGCTGCGTAAGCGGCAGAGCGATCCACTTTCGATGGATCTTTACCTGAGAATGCGCCACCACCGTGACGTGCCATACCGCCATAAGTATCAACGATGATTTTACGACCAGTTAAGCCGCAATCCCCCATCGGGCCACCGATCACGAAGCGTCCTGTGGGGTTAATGAAGAACTTAGTCGCATCGGTAATAAGCTCTGCTGGTAGCGTTGGTTTGATAATGGTCTCCATGACCGCTTCAACCAAGTCATCTTGCGCAATAGAATCGCAGTGTTGCGTTGACAGCACGACGGCATCGATACCGACGGCCTTGCCATTCTCATAAGCAAAGGTCACCTGTGACTTGGCGTCTGGACGTAACCACGGTAATTCGCCATTTTTGCGCACTTCGGCTTGGCGTTGTACCAAGCGGTGTGAATAGGTAATGGGCGCTGGCATGAGCACGTCGGTTTCATTACAGGCATAACCAAACATTAAGCCTTGGTCACCTGCACCTTGCTCTTCTGGACGAGCGCGGTCAACACCTTGATTAATATCAGGAGACTGCTTACCAATGGTGTTTAGAATTGCACATGAGTCGGCATCAAAGCCCATATCGGAATGGGTGTAGCCGATTTCGCGCACGGTTTTGCGCGTTAACTCTTCGATGTCGACCCAAGCACTGGTTGTGACTTCACCACCCACCATCACCATACCGGTCTTCACATAGGTTTCGCAGGCTACACGGGCATGGGGATCTTGCGCCAAAATAGCATCGAGTACCGCATCAGAAATTTGGTCAGCGATTTTATCCGGGTGTCCTTCAGACACAGACTCAGAAGTAAATAAATGTTTTGCCATAAGTTTCTGCTCACAAGTATCGCGCTTCCCAAGATCATACCAGCCACTGGGTTGAGCGCAGCATAAATTAAGGCGCGTATTCTAGCTAAATCACAGGTGATTTCCTAGCTTTTTACGCCTAGACGTCTAAATAAAATTGATTGTATAGCGGTCTTTTGACCTTTATTGCTTGGTGTTTTTGTACTCTTTTAGTTATCAGTATTTTTATTCGTTATGAGTAATTCTAAAGTTACTCGTTCGATGCCCAATTTTTAATTGCAGGGGGCAGATGAATAAGTAAGAATGGGCTTTCGTCTTATTCTTTACCCGCGCCAGCATGAGCGCGAGTGAAGCCCCAGCGCAAATACATTTAAAGGTAGGAGAATTCATGCCATCACGCAAAGAACTTGCAAACGCCATTCGCGTGCTTTCCATGGACGCGGTTCAACAAGCTAAATCAGGTCATCCGGGTGCCCCGATGGGCATGGCCGATATCGCCGAAGTACTGTGGCGCGATTATCTTAAGCATAACCCGAGCAACCCTAACTGGGCTGACCGTGACCGATTTATTCTCTCAAATGGCCACGGTTCAATGCTGATTTATTCGCTTTTACACTTAAGCGGCTATGATCTTCCTATTGAGGAAATTAAAAACTTCCGTCAGCTTCATTCAAAAACTCCGGGCCACCCTGAATACGGTTACGCTCCGGGTATTGAGACTACTACGGGCCCGCTTGGACAGGGGATCACCAATGCGGTAGGCATGGCAATCGCGGAGAAAGCCCTTGCTGCTCAATTTAATCGCGCTGGCCATGAAATTGTTGATCACTATACTTACGCTTTTATGGGCGACGGCTGCTTGATGGAAGGGATTTCTCACGAGGCGTGTTCGCTTGCAGGAACTCTAGGCCTTGGTAAGTTGATTGCGTTTTGGGACGACAATGGTATTTCTATTGATGGTGAGGTAGAAGGCTGGTTTAGTGACGACACTCCCGCGCGTTTTGAGTCTTACGGCTGGCACGTGGTGCGTAATGTTGATGGCCACGATAGCGAGGCTATTCGCGCTGCTATTGATGAAGGCCGCGCCCAAGGTGACAAGCCAACGCTTATCTGTTGTAAAACAGTGATCGGTTACGGCTCTCCTAATAAATCAGGAAGCCATGATTGCCACGGTGCGCCGTTGGGTGATGATGAAATTAAAGCTGCGCGCGAGTTCTTGGGTTGGTCTCATGACGCCTTTGCGATTCCTGATGATATCTATCAACAGTGGGATGCTAAAGAGAAGGGCACACAAGCAGAGCAGAGTTGGCAGGATAAGTTTGCGGCATACAAGGCGGCATACCCTGAGCTTGCTGCTGAGTTTGAACGTCGCCAAAATGGTGAATTGCCTGCTGACTGGGCTGAGAAGTCGCAAGCCTATATTGAGCAGTTACAAGCAAACCCTGATAGCCCAGCAACACGTAAGGCATCGCAAAATGCCTTGAATACCTTTGGCCCCATGCTACCCGAGTTTATGGGCGGCTCAGCCGATTTGGCCGGATCGAACTTAACTATTTGGAGTGGTTCAAAAGGCCTTAGTAAAGACGACGCGTCAGGTAACTATATTTTCTATGGGGTGCGTGAATTTGGCATGTCCGCCATTATGAATGGCATTGCCCTGCACAAAGGTTTCATTCCTTACGGTGCAACCTTTTTGATGTTTATGGAGTATGCACGCAATGCGGTGCGCATGGCTGCACTAATGAAGACGCCTAGCATCTTTGTTTATACCCACGATTCCATCGGCCTGGGTGAAGATGGACCGACTCACCAACCGGTTGAACAGATGGCGAGCCTGCGTTACACGCCGAATCTAGTGAATTGGCGTCCATGTGACCAAGTTGAGTCAGCCATTGCGTGGCAGCAAGCGATAGAGCGCAAAGATGGGCCAACGTCGCTGGTCTTTACGCGTCAAGGTCTTGCTCAGCAAGCACGTGATGCGCAGCAGCTTGCTGATGTGAAAAAAGGTGGGTATGTATTAACCTGTGATGGCGAGCCAGAAGTTATCCTGATTGCCACAGGCTCGGAAGTACAACTTGCTATGGATGCAGCTTCTGAGCTTCGCGCTCAAGGTCGTCAGGTACGCGTGGTGTCTATGCCATCGACGGACTTGTTCGATCAACAAGACGCACAGTACAAAGAAAGTGTCCTACCCAGCAGTGTGACTCGCCGTGTCGCCGTAGAGGCAGGCATTGCCGACTTCTGGTACAAGTATGTTGGTTTGAATGGCAAAGTTATCGGCATGACGAGCTTTGGTGAATCAGCGCCAGCGGGCGAATTGTTTAAGCACTTTGGCTTCACCGTGGACAATGTGGTTGCGGCGGCCAACAGTCAGTTTTAAATAATTAGAGACGTAAAAAACCCGCGAACTTCGCGGGTTTTTTGTTTGAAGATAAGCCTGTATTAGCAGTTTGTTTCTTCTGCACCGGCGTTTTCTTTAACATTTTCACACGCGTCTTCGACCGCGTTTTGAGTGTCAGTGATCGCCTCATCAATCTTTTCACCTGCCTCTTCGGCACCGCCACTGTCTTCACAGCCCATAGCGAATACTGCGGCAAATAATGTAGCGATAAATGCTTTTGTTGCTGAATGATTAAACATAGAACTCTCCTTGAATATTAACTCTTTAAATCTGGATTCAAAAAACGTGTTTTGGTTGCGGTCGCGGGTTTCATCCCATCTGTGACCGCTTGTGCTGTAAAATTAATAACTACCTTGGCGCTTTACCACGAATGGCGCCAGCAACAAGGGAGATAACCAGCAGTACCAAGAACACAAAGAAAATAATTTTAGCGATGCCAGCGGCTGCGCCAGCAATGCCACCGAAACCTAAAAGTGCTGCGACCAAAGCGATAACTAAAAATGCAATTGACCAACCTAACATAATGTACCCTCCATAGATTTGCGTTTCGGAATATACGTTGCTAAGTCCATGCCAACTTTTAAGGTGTTGATTTTAATGGATTTGTTATTTTTTGTGGACTAGGGGAAAAGAAAAGCTTTCACTGTTTGTGTAAAAGATACAGATTAATTTTATGTTCATAGAACAAGCACTTGGGCAGGTGCTGAATACGGAGGAGGTGGTTTATCGGCACCAGAACTCAGTCATCAGCAGCCATGCCACCTATGATTGTTCTAGAGGCCTCTACTCTTCCTCGGTTACACTTTTTTTATCGGCCTGAGCAAGTCGAATTGTGCGCTGCTGCACTAGCTGAGATAAAGGCACAAGTTGGAAACCTTCACCCTCGAGTTCTTGCAATGCCTGTTGCAAGAACGCAAACGTTTCGGGGTAGGGGTGAGCAATTGCAACTGCGTAGTCATACTTATCAGCGAGAGTCTTTAACTGCTCAAAGCGATAACGTAGTTGCTGCTCGGTGGTAATATTGTCGAGAAAAACATGGCGAGCAATATTGCTGACACCGTATAGCCCGGCAATTGTTTGCGCTTTTGAATTGGGAGTTGTTTTACTGTCGAGAAAAAACAAATCCTGCTCTTTTAGCACTTCCATAGTCCAGCTCATCGGCGCATTTTGCTGTGTTAGCAGCGAGCCCATGTGATTATTGACGCCGCGCGCATTGGGTAGGCTGGCTAATGCCTTGCGTAACTCGTGTTGGAAAGCTTCTTTTGACATATCCACTGTCAGCCCCCCAGGCCCTAAGGCTTTACCGTTTATAGCTTGCATAGGGGCATGCAAAAGCACCTCCTTATCTAAGGCCCCTGCCTGTTGAGCAAAGTGAGCGGCGTAAGGAGTAAAAGGGAGCACCGAATAGGTCACAGCGCCAGGCAAGTGCAAGGCAGCCATGTCGTTACGATGATAGCCGATGTCATCAATGACAATAGCGATTTGCTTCGCATGTACTGGTGATAAGAGCACCAGCACACACAACGTAGTCCATATTAAAAAGCGCACAATGTGTTTTTATCTTTGTTGATGATTAGTGTGCAGGCCCGTGCTTAAAGCCGAGCCTGCGTTTTTATTGTTCTAATAGTTGCTGAGCTTTTAGTAATTGTTTATCAAGCAGTGCGGTTAAGTTTTTATGCGCACTTTGCCCCTCAGCTAAGCTGATTATAACTTCTTTATTTGATTGCGAAAGGGCAGGTTGCAATATCGGCACATCAGGTACGATGCCAGTCCCCTCAATGGACACGCCAGAGGGGGTATAGTACTTCGCTGTGGTCAGCTTCAAAGCACTGCGGCCATCGCCTAAGGGGATCAATGACTGCACTGACCCTTTACCATAGGAGCGAGTCCCTACCACGGTTGCCCGGTCATTATCCTTGAGCGCACCGGCAACAATTTCTGCAGCAGAAGCAGAGCCCTCATTGATCAGCACGACCATGGGGGCGCCTTGAATTATGTCCCCTGCTTTCGCTTCAAAGCGTTGATTAGCCTCCACAAAGCGACCTCGAGTAGAGACGATAACGCCTTGAGACAAAAATAAATCGGCAATGGCAATGGCACTGTCGAGGGTACCGCCTGGGTTGTCACGCAGGTCAACAAGCAAACCGTTGAGTGTGGCGCCGTTGGCGTTTTGCATCATGGTGATGTGACGCGCGACATCATGAAAACTATGATTGTTGAAGCTATTAATACGTAAGTAGCCCATACCATTGGCCTTGAGCTCACTGGCGACGCTTTCAATGTGGATAGGCTGACGGGTAAGCTGAAAGTCGAGGCGTTGTGAGTGGCCTGCGCGAGCAACGGCTAAATGCACTTGCCCATCTTCACGACTGCTGATCAGAGCAGAGACTTCTTCTAAGGTAGTGTTATTCACCTTAGTGCCATTGATAGAGACGATAACATCACCACGCTGTAAGCCAGCGGCCCGAGCGGGTGAGTTGGGTAGAGCGGAAATCACCACTACATGCTTATCGCGCTGTTCTACCTCGATACCCAAGCCCTTGTATTGGCCATTGGTGACATCGAATAATCGTTTTAACTCTTGCTCATCAAGGAACTCGCTATATGGGTCAAGCTCTTGTAATAAACTGCTGAGTACATGTTGGTCTAACTTGTCGCGATCCACTTCTTCAACGTAGTAGTTGTTGATGTGGAAAAGCACTTCATCGAGTTGGCTGTCCTTTGCCAATGAAGCAGGCGCTAGTACCACTAAGGCTAAAAAACTGAGCCCTAGTAACAAGCGCTTGTATAGGTAAGTTGTGAATACAAACATCGGCTGCCCCCTTGAGGTGCAGCCTCTATTCAATTAGGAGGATTTGCACCATGTCGTTGGGTTAACGGCACGTCCTTTGTGGCGTATTTCAAAGTATAGACCAGGATCAATTTGACCGCCGCTCTGGCCTACTAAAGCGATTGTTTCGCCTTTATAAACCGGATCGCCCACTTCTTTGAGTAGTGCTTGAGCGTGGCCATACAGGCTCATATAACCCTTGCCGTGATCGACCACCATGACCCAACCAAAACCTCTTAGCCAGTCAGCAAAGACCACTTGGCCATCCTCTATACTGGTTATACTGCTCCCTTCACTGGCTGCGATCACCACCCCTTTCCAATTGAACCCTTGGCGTTTACGGGTGCCAAAGCGGTGGGTAAGCTTACCCCGTGTCGGCCAAGTTAATTTTCCTTTACTGCTACCCAGACCTAACATAGCTACTTGGCGGTCTTTACTGCGCTCTAGCTCCGCTAGGGTATCCAGTAAGGTCTGCTCATTATCTTTTAAATACGCTATTGAGCTTTGCAGTTGATTTAATCTACCTTGTAGCTCTTGGACCTGAGATTGTCGTTGTGCTTTAGCGGCAACTAATTGCTGTTGCTGCTGTTGTTCTTGCTCGCGTAGCTTCGCCAGTTGTTGTCTGTTTTGTTGCAGCGCTGCTTGGTTTTGCGCTATTTCGCGCATTGTTTGTTGTAACGCTTCAAGCTGTTGCAAACGGGCTTTGTTGAAATAGTCGTAATAGCTAATGGTGCGCTCTAGCTTGGCTGTGTCTTGTTGGTTTAACAGCATCTTTGAATAATCGTGCCCACCCACCATGTAGGCGCTCTTTACTTGGGCTGCAAGAACTTTATCAAGCTTTTTACGACGCGACTCCAGCTGTTCAGCCTGTTGTTGTAACTTTTGGTGTTGCCGTTCGTTGTCTGCGAGTTTGTTATCGAGCGCACGTAACTCCTTCGCATTTGCAGCGATAGCTTGCTCTGAGTTCTTGAGTTGGCTCTGTAACTTATCCAGCGAGCGTTGCTGCTGCTGATAATTTTGTTGGCTCTTTTTTAATTCTTGTTGGACTTCGGTTAAGTCTTGCTTGGTACGGTTCTCGTTAGCAAAACTATTGAAGCTTAGGAACGCCAAAAGTGCCGCGCACAGCAGCGACACCTTTTGACGTTTGTGACTCAATAAAACCATCGGCATCGAGATTACTTAAGACGCATGATGGGTGAACCAGTCATTTCTTCTGGCTGCTCCATGCCCAGTAGATGCAACATAGTGGGAGCTACGTCACTGAGCGTTTTGCCATCAATAGCTTGAGCATCACGGCCAACGTAAATGAATGGCACAGGCTCGCTGGTGTGAGCGGTATGCGCTTGACCAGTCTGTGGATTTACCATTTGCTCGGCATTACCGTGATCGGCGGTAATTAAGGCCTCGCCACCGACTTGCTCTAACGCTTCCACCACGCGGCCAATGCAGCTATCTACAGCTTCACAAGCTTTTACGGCTGCTGCAAATACGCCTGAGTGGCCAACCATATCGCCATTAGGATAATTACACACAATGACGTCATACTTGTTGCTTTGAATAGCCGCCACTAGTTTGTCGGTTAGCAGTTGAGAGTTCATTTCTGGTTGTAAGTCATAGGTAGCAACATCCGGCGAGGGGATAAGCTCACGGCTTTCACCATCAAACTCTTGCTCCCGACCGCCGCTGAAAAAGAAGGTCACATGAGCGTATTTTTCTGTTTCTGAAATGCGAAGTTGCGTTTTGTTATGTTTGGCAAGCCACTCACCCAGCACATTATTGAGTGGCTCTGGTGGAAATGCCACAGGCGCCTTGATGTCTGCAGCATATTCAGTCAGCATAACGAAACCGCTTAATTGCGGCGCTTTCTTTTTACTGAAGCCGTTAAAGTCGGCATCAACAAAAGCGCGACTCATCTGCCGCGCTCGATCCGCTCGGAAGTTCATAAATAACACTGCATCACCATCATTGATGGTTGCGGGGCTATCGCCAATGGTTGTTGCTTTTACAAATTCGTCATTTTCATCACGCTCATAGGCTGCTTGTAACGCTGACACTGCATCTACAGCTTGATAGTCAGCTTCGCCGAGGACCATCAAGTTATATGCACTTTCGATGCGATCCCAGCGATTATCACGATCCATAGCGAAGTAACGCCCAACAACACTGGCGATACGACCTTTACCGAGGCGAGCGAATGTTTCATCGATGCGTTTAAGTGATGCTTCAGCGCTGCGTGGAGGCGTATCACGACCATCTAAAAAGGCATGCACATAAATATGCTCAGCGCCGCGCTTAGCAGCCAGCTCAATAGCGGCAATAATATGTTCTTCGTGGCTATGGACGCCACCTGGGCTTAATAGCCCCATCAGATGCACTGCTTTATTCGCTGTTACGGCATTATCTATCGCAGTGGTAAGCGCTTTATTATCAGCAAATGTTCCATCGTCGATGGCTTTGGTAATGCGGGTAAAATCTTGATATACCACACGCCCAGCACCGAGGTTAACATGACCTACTTCAGAGTTGCCCATTTGCCCATCAGGCAAACCAACATCCATGCCAGAACCGGAAATCAGAGTGTGCGGGCGCTGCTCCCAAAGCTTATCTAAAACGGGGGTGTTGGCGGCTAAAATCGCATTACTTTCGCTGTTTTCACGGTAACCCCAACCGTCCAGAATCATCAGTACGAGAGGTTTCTTTGGCTGTGTCATTGGATCTCCTGCTAGTGTCGGCACGACAAATGAATTGCTTGATAATAATTATTAAGAATACAGCTCTATGATGTTCACTGTGGCCACAGAACTGCGCTCTTATAATGTATCCTACCGTTTTTTATCCGCCTTAGCAGTAGAAAATATTTCATCAATTGGTAAGTCGAAGGCAAGTGTGTATACTTGTGCCGCCCGCAAGGTTTGAACAATACAGTAAGACGTATGGAACAATACATAGAATTTATCGGAAACCACCCTATTTTAAGCATCATTTGGCTAGCGATTGTCGCGATGTTGATATCGGGGTGGTTTAAAAGTAAGTTTTCTGCCATCAAGCAGATTAACCCACAGCAATTAACCCTTTTAGTGAATCGTGAAGATGCCGTAGTAACGGATATTCGCGCGCAAAAGGACTACAACGCTGGGCATATCTCTAATGCCGTGCACCTGAGCGCTGAAAAAGCAAAGCAGGGTGACTTTAGTGCGCTTGAAAAGTACAAAAGCAAACCCATTATATTGGTATGTGCGACAGGCATGACGGCTTCAGGTATTGCCAATGGTTTGAATAAAGCAGGCTTTGAAAGCGTATTTATTTTGTCAGGTGGAATGCAATCTTGGCAAAGCGCAGGTCTGCCTGTGGTATCAGGCCGATAACTTTATTAGGAAGCATTTATGAGTAACGTTGTATTATACACTAAAGCCTATTGCCCCTTTTGTCAGCGTGCGAAAGCCTTGCTGGATAAAAAAGAGGTAACTTACACTGAGTTTGATATTGGTGTACAACCAGAGCTACGCGATGAAATGCTCACCCGCGCAAATGGCGCGCACACGGTGCCGCAGATTTTCATTGGTGAGCATCATGTGGGTGGCTGTGATGATATGATGGCGTTAGAAGCCAGTGGCGAATTAAACACCCTGCTAAACGCGTAATTGCTTGCGAACATATATGCTGCCGCGTCCTCACGCGGCTAATTTATTGCAAAAAGAATTGATAGGAACAACAATGGAAGAACAAAATCAAGGCGCAGCACAAGAACAACAGGCGCAATTCTCTATTCAACGTATCTACACCAAAGATATTTCTTTCGAGACACCTAACTCACCTGAAATTTTCCAAAAAGAATGGAAGCCTGAGGTAAAGTTAGATTTGGATACTCGCTCAAACAAACTTGATAACGGTATTTTTGAAGTTGTATTAGCGTTAACTGTTACAGCAACGCTAGGTGAAGAGACGGCTTTCCTTTGTGAAATCCAGCAAGCAGGTATTTTCGCTATTGGTGAAATGGAAGAGGTGCAAACAGCACACATGCTTGGCGCTTTCTGCCCGAATGTATTATTCCCATATGCGCGTGAAGCCGTATCAAACTTGGTAAACCGTGGTACTTTCCCACAGCTAAACCTAGCACCAGTAAATTTTGATGCGCTATTTGCCCAGTACATGCAGCAACGAGCTGCTGAGCAAGCTGACGCATAAGTCATGACCACTTCAGCATCCAGCGCTGTAACGGTTTTAGGGGCGGGGTCTTATGGCACCGCCCTTGCTATTTGTTTTGCTCGAAACGGTCACAAAGTGACTCTTTGGGGGCGCAACAGCGACCACATACAGCGTTTAGCCGATGAGCGAAAAAATCAGCAGTACCTCGGTGATATCGCTTTTCCTGATAGCCTAGAGATGCAAAGTGATTTGCAAACAGCTGTTGCCAGTAGCGACATCGTTTTGGTGGTCGTACCTAGCCATGCTTTTGCGGATCTATTGCAGACCATCGCACCCATGCTACGCAGCGGTGCCAAGGTTGCTTGGGCAACTAAAGGTTTGGAACCGAACACCGGTCGTCTCCTTCAAGATGTTGCTAAGCAGCATCTTGGCGAAGATATGGATTTAGCGGTGTTATCGGGGCCAACCTTTGCCAAAGAAATGGCCGCCGGTTTACCTACCGCTATTTCGGTATCAGCCACCAGTGATGAGTTTTGTGAACGCTTATCGGGTTTGTTGCACTGTGGACGCTCGTTCCGAGTTTATCGAAACAATGATTTCATCGGCATCCAATTAGGTGGGGCGGTGAAAAATGTTATTGCGATAGGCGCCGGGATTTCTGACGGCTTTGGTTTTGGTGCCAATGCTCGAACAGCGTTGATCACACGGGGCTTAGCGGAGTTATGCCGATTGGGTTGTGCACTGGGTGCCAAATCGGAAACCTTCATGGGCATGGCAGGTTTAGGTGATTTGATTCTTACCTGTACCGACAATCAATCGCGCAACCGTCGCTTTGGCTTAGCTTTAGGGCAGGGGCTCGATGTCGACTCTGCGCAGCAACAAATAGGCCAGGTCGTAGAAGGGTACCGTAACACCAAAGAAGTGTATATGCTGGCGAAACGCAGCGGTATCGAGATGCCAATTACTGAGCAAATTTACCAAGTCTTATATGAAAATAAGAATGTAAAAGAAGCTGCCATGGCTCTTTTAGGGCGCGAGCAGCGTGCAGAGTAAGCATTAAAATGAAGTAAAAAGCGCCAATGCAATCGCATGGCGCTTTTTTTATGAGCAAATTCGACTATATTGGAAAGGGATTCCCAACGGATTAATACCATGGCACAGGCGAAAAAAGCAGATAGCGAACGCCGCAGTGGTCAAAGGACGTTTCGCGAACATTATGCGAACTTGACCGGCGAACAGGTAGATAAGGTATATGCGCTCACCAAAATGGGGTTTGAGCTGGAGTTTGTTCGTACCATTAGTAAACACCGGCGGTTGGCGGTGCTGCGCCGCGATGATGAATTGGTCAGTGTCAATCACACTGGCGAGTGTAACTTTTCTCCCCAGATCAACTTGCGCAGTGATTCTTAGCCTCTTACCATGCAGGCACAATCAAGTTTTTATAAACGAAAAACATGGATATAGATGATTTGGGCGTATGCAAACAGGCGCAGCAGTTGCCGTGTTCGCATCATGATGAGCGTCCGCAAAGTGAAGTGTCCTTACTGGTGATTCACTGCATTTCACTGCCTGAGGGCCAGTATGGTACACCCTATATTGATGATTTATTCGCAGGGCAGATCGATTGCCAAGCACATCCGAGTTTTTCCTCACTCGCAGGCGTGAGTGTGTCAGCGCACTGCTTGATCGATCGAGATGGGAAATTACGCCAATATGTGCCATTTACGCAACGTGCTTGGCATGCTGGAGTCTCACAATTCGAAGGGCGCCAGCGGTGTAATGACTTTAGCATCGGCATTGAACTAGAAGGCACCGACAAGTCCACCTACACTCAAGCGCAGTATCTCACCTTGGCGCAATTAACAAAAAGCTTATTACGCACCTATCCGCATCTAAATAGGCAGCGCATTGTGGGTCACAGCGATATTGCTCCCGGGCGAAAAACAGACCCCGGCGAAGGCTTTGATTGGGAACATTTTTTTGACCTTACTTTTGCCCAAGATTGCGATAAACTAAGGTCAATTTAAGCGAGCAAAGTAGTCGCCATGACTTTGATATCAATCTTATTTGCATTAATAGCTGAACGCTTAGGCGCTCGCTCAGCGCGTTGGCAAATAGCGACCTATGCGCACTGGTATGAGCGCAAAAGTGCGCCCCTGTTGTCGCGCTTGCAACAGCTGCATAACGGCATTGGGTTGTTGCTGTGGTTACTTGTGCCAACCTTAGTTATTGCTGTCTTTGTGCATGCGAGTGATTTTATTCTGTGGCAATTAGCGGTCAATACGCTGGTCATACTCATCTGCTTTGGTTGCGCGCACATGCGCGCGAATTATAAGGGCTACCTCAATGCCCTGACCCGAGACGACGGTGAAGCGGCCACTTTGTATGCGTTGCAAATGGGACAAAAACGTACTGAAAATGAAAGCGGTGGTGAAACCTTTGCGCAAACTTTAGCGTGGGTCAATTTTCGTTTTTATTGTGCGGTGATCTTTTGGTTTGTTGTACTGGGCGCACCTGGGGCCGTTTTTTATGCCTTGGTACGGACTTGCGTAGATGACAGTGAGCAGACATCCCATCCTCTATCAAAACAGCATACATTGTTAGCTCGTGTCGGTCATTGGCTTGAATGGCCTGCTGCACGAATTACCAGTTTGGGCTACTTGGTGATTGGTAACTTTAGCAAAGGCACGCAATGTTGGTTGCGCCATGTGCTCGATTTTAGAGTCAGCAATCGTCAGGTTATTACCGAAACAGCCTTGGCTGCTGAACAGATAGAACTGGCTCACTATGGCTGCACCATCGAAGCGCAGTGCATGATCCGCTTAGTAAAACGCAATGTGTTATTTTTCTTGGCACTGATAGCCTTACTTACTTTGTTTGGCGGCCTGTCGTAACACCCTCTATCAGCGTTTTATTTTTGCGCACCCCTTACACTCAGAGCGCGAGTCGATTACAATAGCCGCCATTCTTCTTAGACCTGTGTCTGCTTTGATGGCGGTAGTCTGTAATTATGGCAATAAAGCTTGCGATTAACGGCTTTGGGCGAATAGGGCGTAACATTTTACGCGCTTTGTATGAGAGTGAACGTCGCCACGAGTTCGAGATTGTGGCAATCAATGAATTGGCCAAACCTGAGGGCATAGCCCATCTACTAAAATATGATACTGCCCATGGGCGGTTTTCCTTTCCTGTTGAGCTTCGTGAGCAAGCTTTAGTTGTTGATGGTGATGAAATCGCCTTGTACTGCGAGCAAAACCCAAGCGCTTTGCCTTGGCACCAACATGACGTTGATATCGTCTTGGAGTGTTCTGGGGTTTTCCATTCCCGTGAGGACGCGCAAAAACACCTTCAGGCAGGCGCTAAAAAAGTATTATTTTCTCAACCCGCAGATGCTGATGTTGATGCAACGATTATTTATGGTATCAACGATGATGTGCTTCACAGTGAGCAGCACATTGTTTCCAATGGCTCGTGCACAACAAACTGTATTGTTCCGGTGATTCAAGTATTGGATGATGCTTTTGGTATTGAATCAGGCGCTATCACCACTATTCACGCGTCTATGCACGACCAACAAGTGATCGATGCGTATCACGATGATTTACGACGTACCCGGGCGGCTAGCCAGTCTATTATTCCAGTGGATACTAAGCTAGCGCGCGGCATTGAACGTATTTTACCCAAGTTTCATGGCCGTTTTGAAGCGATAGCCGTACGTGTTCCAACCATCAATGTGACGGCGATGGATTTGAGTGTCACCGTAAATACTGATGTTTCCCTAGAAGATGTTAATCAAGCGATTGCTAAGGCTGTACATGGGCGCTTGGCAGGTATTTTGGATTATACCGAGGAGCCATTGGTATCTGTTGATTTTAACCATGATCCCCACTCTTGTATCATAGACGGTACACAGACACGGGTTAGTCATAAACGGTTGATAAAGTTATTGGTATGGTGTGACAACGAGTGGGGGTTTGCCCATCGTATGTTAGATACCAGTGCAGCCTGGATGCGCCAATAAACGCAAATGAATAAAACGTATAACTAAGGAGAAGAGAATGTCGGTCATTAAGATGGCGGATTTAGATTTAGCCGGGAAGCGGGTGCTGATCCGTGAAGACCTCAATGTGCCAATCAAAGACGGTAAAGTAAGCTCAGATGCTCGTTTGCGTGCGGCGCTACCAAGCATCAAGCTCGCCCTTGAAAAAGGCGCTAAAGTGATGATTATGTCTCACCTTGGCCGTCCTACCGAGGGAGAATATGACCAGGCTTACTCACTGGCTCCTGTAGTTGACTATCTTAACGATGCCTTGTCACAAAATGTCCGTCTTGCCAAAGATTATCTTGATGGCGTAGAGATTGGCGACAACGAAGTGGTTGTATTTGAAAATGTGCGCTTCAATCAAGGCGAAAAAGCCAATGATGAGACCCTTGCAAAACAACTTGCGGCGCTGTGTGACGTATATGTGATGGATGCCTTTGGTACTGCACACCGAGCACAAGCTTCAACCCACGGTGTAGGTCTTCACGCCCCAATCGCCTGTGCTGGCCCCTTGCTTGCGGCTGAACTGGAGGCACTCGGTAAAGCACTAGATAACCCGAAGCGTCCGCTAGTTGCGATTGTGGGTGGCTCGAAGGTATCGACCAAGTTAACCGTGTTAGACTCACTGTCAAACGTCGTTGACCAATTAGTGACAGGGGGCGGTATTGCCAATACCTTTATTGCTGCAGCTGGTCACCCGGTAGGTAAGTCTTTGTACGAGCAAGACCTTATTAGCGAGGCTCAGAAACTAACAGAGACCGCTCGCAGTAATGGCGGTGATATTCCGGTGCCAGTGGATGTGGTTGTCGGCAATGAATTTTCAGAGTCTGCGGTCGCGCAACTCAAAGAGGTTGCCGATGTCACCGAAGAAGACATGATTTTTGACATTGGCCCTGATACCGCTAAACAGCTTGGCGATATTATTGCGCAAGCGGGCACGATTGTATGGAATGGTCCAGTGGGCGTGTTTGAATTTGATCAGTTTGGTAATGGCACTCAAAGCATTGCCAAAGCCATAGCCGAATCATCAGCATTTTCTATTGCCGGCGGCGGTGACACCTTGGCGGCCATCGATAAATACAATGTCGCGGATAAAATTTCTTATATATCCACAGGTGGTGGAGCCTTCTTGGAGTTCCTTGAAGGGAAAAAACTACCCGCAGTTGCTATGCTTGAAGAGCGAGCAAAATAACGAATAATCACCAGGCCGGCCTCTCTCACTTTGCCGGCCTTGTGTTTTGGGCATTAAGCCCTTGCTTGGGGAAACCAAGCTTCATCCCGTTCAAAAACCAGATAGTCTCGGTGCTATCAAAAATTGGAGATAAGCGAAATGGCTTTGATCAGTATGCGTCAACTACTCGACCATGCAGCAGAAAATGGTTATGGCGTGCCAGCCTTTAACGTTAATAACCAAGAGCAAATGCGTGCCATCATGGAAGCGGCTGATAAAACAAACAGCCCAGTGATTGTGCAAGGCTCAGCTGGTGCACGTAAATATGCAGGTGCCCCATTCATTCGCCATATGATCCTTGCTGCGGTAGAGGAGTGGCCTCATATCCCAGTGGTTATGCACCAAGATCATGGTACGTCTCCTGGCGTTTGCCAGCGCTCTATCCAGCTTGGCTTTTCATCGGTCATGATGGACGGCTCATTACTTGAAGATGGTAAAACGCCTTCATCTTATGAGTACAATGTTGATGTAACCCGTCGTACCGTAGAAATGGCTCATGCTGGTGGTGTATCGGTAGAAGGTGAGCTGGGCGTCCTTGGCTCTCTAGAGACCGGTGAAGCAGGTGAGGAAGACGGTATCGGCGCCGAAGGCAAGCTGACACAAGATCAACTGCTTACTGACCCAGAAGAAGCTGCGGATTTCGTTGCTAAAACCAATGTCGATGCGTTGGCTATTGCTTGTGGCACGTCACATGGTGCTTATAAGTTCACCCGCCCACCAACAGGGGACATTCTTGCTATCGACCGTATCAAGGAAATTCACGCCCGTATCCCTAACACTCACTTGGTTATGCACGGTTCATCATCTGTACCACAAGAGTGGCTAGCGATTATCAATGAGTACGGTGGTGAGATCCCAGAGACCTATGGTGTGCCTGTTGATCAGATTGTTGAAGGCATCAAGCATGGTGTACGTAAGGTGAATATCGATACCGACCTACGTTTAGCTGCAACAGGGGCTATTCGTCGCCACCTCGCGCACAACACCGCGAATTTTGATCCGCGTAAATACCTAGCGGAGGCAACGAAAGCGATGACGGAAATTTGTGTTGATCGCTATCAAGCTTTTGGCACAGCAGGCCAGGCCGACAAGATTAAGCCTATCTCGTTAGATGATATGCACCTTCGTTACTTAAACGGCGAACTGGATGCAAAAATAAAATAGTCGCGTTCACGACTTGAATGAGCCTCGCATAAGCGGGGCTTTTTTATGGATCACTATTTTACTGAGTGGATCATAGCGGGATCAGATTTTTATCAACTGCACTGATTATGGGATCACGTTCTTACGCGCTGCTCAGGCAATGAAACTATATGTGGTTGATATTTAAACAAGGTTTGAGCGAGATTTATACACATAAAGAACCTCACTTGGTAAGAGTGTGATCTCAGGTCAGATCAATGGGTAAAACTCTGATCCACTGATAGCCAACTTGGTATAAATCTGATCTTGTAAAGGCTCAGTTGGTAAGACTATGATCCTTGCTTTTACAGCCCCTAACGTCTTGATCCCAAGTTTAATTTTGCAGCATTTCCATTGAAGGTGTACGCTTTCATAAAATTGTCACAAAAAGTCATAATAATGACATCAGTAAATTCAGTTCAATAAAGCGAAAGAGATAAACGGAATGTCACGTAAAGTTCTTGTGGTCGATGATGAAGCGCCCATCCGCGAAATGCTGGTGTTTGTTTTAGAACAGAATGGTTTTCAAGCCATTGAAGCTGAGGATTACGACTCTGCCATAGCAGCCATGGTAGAGCCCTACCCAGATATGGTATTACTGGATTGGATGTTGCCCGGAGGCAGCGGTATTCAGATTGCGAAGAAATTTAAACAAAACGATCATACCCGCGCAATTCCCATTATTATGCTCACCGCCCGAGGTGAAGAAGAAGACAAAGTGAAAGGCCTGGAAGTGGGGGCCGACGATTATGTGACTAAGCCATTCTCTCCGAAAGAATTAATGGCACGCATTAAAGCCGTTATTCGCCGTGTGGCGCCGACATCACTTGAAGAGGCTATCGAAGTACACGGCTTGCGTTTAGACCCTATTTCTCATCGTGTGACATCCGATGGCAGCGAGTTGGATATGGGGCCTACCGAATTTCGTTTGCTACATTTTTTTATGACCCACCCTGAGCGAGTATATAGTCGTGAGCAGCTACTGGATCATGTATGGGGAACCAATGTTTACGTTGAGGATCGCACCGTTGATGTGCATATTCGTCGCCTGCGTAAAGCAATTGCTCCCATGGGACATGATCGCTTAGTACAAACTGTGCGTGGTGCTGGTTATCGTTTTTCTAGCAAGGTATAACTATCTTTATTGCTCATTGCATCGGCATCAGGCCGATGACACATTGTTTTAAGTAGAGCGAGTCTATGTACCGAGTGGTTAATAAACGCACACTTACCAAGCGTTTAGTTATCTTTTTCCTGCCTTTATTGTTGATAGGCGTGCTAGTAGGCGCGCCTTTTTTGCTTCTATTTTTGGGCGCTATCACATTGTTACTGTGGCATTATCGCCAGCTTTACCGCCTTAGTGATTGGCTTATTAACCAACGTAGCTTTAATCCACCGGAGGGAGAAGGGGCTTGGGAGCAGGTTTTCGAGGGAATTTACCAGCTCCAACAACGCAACCGTAAAAAGCGCAATGAGCTGGCTGACTTGATCCGTCGTTTCCGCGAGGGGGCCGAAGCTGTACCTGATGCTGTGATTGTGCTGCAACAGGACTTCAGCATCGTCTGGTGTAACCAATTAGCGCTGCGGTTATTGGGCTTGCAGTGGCCCACTGATCATGGACAGCGTATAGATAACCTCATTCGACACCCCAAATTTAGCCGCTATATGCAGCAGCACCAATTCAACGATGCCCTTGAGCTTGATTTAACCCACACCGGTGAACAAGTGTTGGAATTTCGGGTGATGCCCTATGCACAATCACAGATCATGATGGTGGTCCGTGATATTACTCGCCTTAAGCAATTGGAGCAGATGCGTAAAGACTTTGTTGCCAACGTATCACATGAGCTGCGTACACCGTTAACTGTGGTTACCGGCTATTTAGAGATGCTTGATGGCGACAACTTACCACCGCCAGCGATGTGGGATAAAGCCCATGGCACGATGATTGAGCAGTGTCAGCGAATGGATAGCTTGGTCAATCAGTTGTTGTCGCTGTCGCGAATTGAAGGAGCACGCAAACACGACAATGATAAACCAGTCAATGTGCCGAAAATGTTGGAAGTTATCGAAACAGAAGCGACATCGTTGAATCAAGATAAAGGCCACCGCCTGTATTTTGATGTCGATACCAGCTTAGATATCGTTGGCGCTGCTGATGAGTTACGCAGCGCGTTTTCAAACCTGGTATTTAATGCTGTGCACTACACCCCCGATGAGGGAGAAATTACGGTGCGTTGGTATCGCCAAGACGGTCAAGCGGTGTTTAGCGTGACCGATAATGGTGAGGGCATCGCGCCTGAACATATCAACCGTTTAACCGAGCGCTTTTATCGAGTGGATAAAGCGCGAAGTCGGAAAACGGGGGGCTCGGGCCTCGGCCTAGCTATTACTAAACACGTGTTGTCGCGTCACGACTCACACCTGCATATCGACAGTGTCGTCGGTAAAGGCTCGTGTTTTTGGTTCGCCTTTGAACCAAGTTGGTTAGTCCCAGCACTAGAACACGTACAAAATTAGCAAAGTCATAAAACTGTAATACTCAAGTAATTTAACTGTCATCTTGTCACTGCACAATGACAGCAGTTGAAACACGGGAAGAACAAATTGGAGAACCCAATGAAATTTAAAAACTTAGTTGCTGCAATGGGGGTTGCTGTAAGTGCCCTGACAGCAGGTCAGGCAGTTGCTCTAGATAAAGCAATTCCAGAGTACGAAAAAACGAGCGGCATCTCTGGTAACTTTTCATCGGTTGGTTCCGATACGCTAGCAAACATGATGACCTTCTGGGCTGAAGAATATAAGCGTATTTATCCTAACGTCAATATTCAAATCCAAGCTGCAGGTTCATCAACGGCACCACCGGCGCTCACTGAAGGAACGGCAAACTTCGGCCCTATGAGCCGTAAAATGAAGTCAAAGGAAATCGAAGCGTTTGAAAAGCGCCATGGTTATAAGCCGACAGAAATTCGCGTAGCGATTGATGCCTTGGCGGTATTCGTGCATAAAGACAACCCCATTGAAGGCTTGCGCATTGACCAAGTTGACGCCATTTTCTCTTCAACGCGTAAATGTGGCGCCAGCGAACAGATTAACCGTTGGGGCGATGTTGGCCTAACGGGTGATTGGGCGGCAAAAGATATTCAATTATATGGTCGTAACTCAGTATCTGGTACTTATGGTTACTTCAAGAAGAAAGCCCTATGTAAAGGTGACTTCCGTAATAACGTAAACGAGCAGCCTGGCTCTGCATCGGTAGTACAGTCAATCTCTTCTTCTGTGAATGCGATTGGTTACTCAGGCATCGGTTACAAGACCTCTGGTGTACGTACGGTGCCACTGGCGAAAAAAGGCGATAAGTTTGTTGATGCAACACTTGATAACGTTGCAACGGGCAAATATCCACTATCACGTTTCCTTTACGTTTACGTGAATAAGCACCCTAACAAGCCACTATCTCCTATCGATGCTGAGTTTGTAAAAATGGTGCTATCACAAACAGGTCAAAAAATTGTTGAGAAAGATGGTTATGTGCCACTTTCAAGCAAGATGGTTGAGCGTGAACTTAAGCGTTTAGGCTTACAGTAACATTGTATCTTTGAATCTTGTTGATTAGTTTAAAGCCCCTCCATGAGGGGCTTTTTTGTGCTCGCTATCCGTGCGTCATGAAGTCAGTATTACCAACAACTTTGCTGAATAAGCTCTTTGATAATACGTTGTGATGGAGCAATACGGTCCATGGCCAAGAATTCATCGGGCTGATGTGCTTGGTTGATGGAACCTGGGCCCATGACTATGGTTTCACAGCCCAATTGCTGAATAAAGGGGGCTTCAGTGCAGTAGTTCACCGCTATTGCTGGCTGTTGCGAAATCTTTTGCGCCAGCTGCACTAGCGCGCTATCAGTGGTCCCTGCAAAGGCAGGGATCGGGTCATGCATATCAATGACTTCAACGCAGCCAGGGTAGCGAGCAGTGATGTCCTGAGTTGCCGCTAATAACATGGCTTGCAGCTCGACGATACTCAATCCTGGTAACGGGCGCATATCTAACTGTAACTCACAACATCCGCAAATGCGGTTAGCGTTATCACCGCCATGTATGTGACCAAGGTTCAATGTCGGGTAGGGAATGGCAAAATGTTCAATTGAATATTTATTCTTAAGATCCTCTTTTAGAACCAATAATTTTTGAATCACCAAGTGCATCACTTCAATGGCATTGATGCCGCGCTCAGGATCAGAGCTGTGCCCGCTTTTGCCAACGATACGAATCGCCGATGTCATATGCCCTTTGTGAGTAAATACAGGGGTCATATCGGTGGGTTCGCCAATAACGCAGCGAGCCGGTTTTAAGTCTGGGTACTTTGCCACTTCTTGGGCACCAGCCATGGTGGTTTCTTCATCGGCGGTGGCGAGAATAAGCAGCGGTTGTTGTTGCTTACTCGCGTCCAACTCAGCGATGGCATTGAGCACAAAAGCAAAGAACCCTTTCATATCGATGCTGCCAAGGCCAAAGAGCTTATTATCTCGCTCGCTCAAAGTGAAGGGGTCCATACTCCAACGGCCTTGATCAAAAGGAACGGTATCGGTATGCCCTGCCAACATCAACCCGCCGCTGCCATGGCCACGCTTCGCTATCAAATTAAACTTATCGGCATCAGTACTGAGTGGTTTTATTTCACACGCAAAGCCCAACTCCTCGCACCAAGATGCCAAGTGTTCAATAACGGCGCGGTTGCTTTGGCTTAATTTCGGATCCAGTGAACTGATCGATGGGGTAGCGATCAACTCCCGGTAAAGGTGCAAAAAGTCGGGGAGAGCCATACATTTCCAAATAATTATTCGCGATTGTTGCATATTAATATAAATGTCTTTATAGTGAATATCAATTCACTTTTTAAGCATAATTATTGGTTTGATTATGATGGTTCATCACCCCCTTTGTACAGCGCGACGACGATAAGCCGCTCACCTAGAAAACCCTAGTGTGAGAGTGTGACGCGTTGGGCATCTCGCCCTTGATTAAACCAAAAAAGAGCATCTTCATGAACATCGTAATTATTGGCGCAAGTGGTTATAGCGGCGCTGAGTTGGCGCAATTAGTTGCCAAGCATCCTCATTTTGTCTTGCAGGGCTGCTATGTCTCTGCCGGGAGTCATGATCGCGACAAAAAACTCAGCGATCTTTATCCTCAGCACCGTGGGTTATTAGACATGCCACTGCAAGGCCTAACAGCCGATGCTATTGCTGATATTGGTCAGCATGCGCACGCCGTGTGCCTATGTACCGAGCACAAAGTAAGTGTTGAATTGGCGCCGCAATTTCTCGAGCAGGGTATTAAAGTTTTTGACCTTTCTGGCGGGTTTCGTCTTACCGATGCCGAACTCTATACCCAGTACTATGGCTTTGATCATCCCCACCCTGAACTATTGCGCCAAGCAGTGTATGGGCTAGCTGAGTGGCACAACAGCGCCATCATGGATGCACAACTGGTTGCTGTGGCGGGCTGTTACCCAACAGCCAGCCTCAACGCGCTTAAACCGGTTCAACAAGCAGGGTTATTAGCGCCGCAGCAAAAAGTGATCATTAATGCTGTATCCGGGGTGACTGGGGCAGGGCGCAAAGCCAATATGAACACGCACTTTTGCGAAGTATCACTGGCTCCTTATGGCGTGTTTAATCATCGCCATACTCCGGAGGTTGAACAAGCATTGGGGCACCCAGTGCTATTTACCCCACACTTGGGAAATTTTAATCGCGGTATCTTGGCAACCATATACGCGCAAGTAAATGAAGGGACCACGCTTACCGACATCACCGATGCTTATCAATGTCTTGCCGATGAACCTTTGATTCGCCTGCTCGGTGCCGGTGGTTTGGCATCAATTAAAGGCGTCGCGCAAACCCCTTATGTTGATATTGGTTGGCATTTGCAACAGCAGCAACTGATTATCAGTGTTGCCATCGATAACTTACTAAAAGGCGCATCAGGTCAAGCGCTGCAATGTATGAACATTAACGCTGGATTAGACCCAACGACTGGTTTGGTATAAAGAGGAAAATGATGACGAGTAGCAACACCACTTGGGTAATTAAATTGGGCGGCGCCCTGTTAAACAGCCCACAGTCAGTGCAAGCATTGTTCGCAACCTTGGCGACCATGACCGACACCCGTTTTGTTGTGGTTCACGGCGGTGGCTCACTGGTTGACCGCTGGCTGCACGATGCGGGATTCGCCACCGCGAAGCACCAAGGTTTACGCATCAGTCCTGCCGAGCAAATGCCCTATATCGTTGGTGCCCTAGCTGGGTGTGCCAATAAACAATTGATGGGAGCAGCGATAGCCAATGGCCTCGAGCCTGCAGGGCTGAGTTTATACGAAGCCGGGGTCAATGCGCAGCAAAAACTCAAGGCACTGGGTCGGGTGGGTGAGTGTAGTCAAGGTGCTCGCTCGGCTATTCCAGCCTTGCTAGAGGTAGGAAAGCTGCCTGTTGTGAGCTCAGTTGGTTTTGATGAACAAGGACAATGGTTCAACGTTAACGCTGATGAGGCCGCAGCGGCAATTGCCAAACAACTCGATGGTGAATTGATTTTTATGACCGACGTTGAGGCCGTACTGGATAAATCCGCTCAGCCGTTACACCAATTAAGTGCTGAGCAAATAGATGAATTGATAGCCCAAGGAGTTATCTCGGGTGGGATGGAGGTCAAAGTAAAGACCAGCCTTCTTGCTGCCCAGTATTTACGACGGGGTGTTTACATTTCGAGCTGGCAAAAGCCAGAGAACTTAGTTGCATTGCTCAATGGTGAGCATGTTGGCACGCAAATTACAATGTAAGCATAGACCATGAAACATGATTTTATTACCGGCCTCGAGCTGGACGACAAAGCCGTACTCGCGCTACTCGCCCTAGCGCAAAAAATGAAAGCGCAACCCAATGATTATGCCCAAGCCTTAGCGGGCAAATCGGTGGTTACCTTATTTGAAAAGCAAAGCCTCAGAACTCGCCTAAGCTTCGATATAGGCATCAATAAACTCGGTGGCCATGCGGTCTACTTAGATCAGCAAAATGGCGCCATGGGCAACCGCGAGTCGGTAAAGGACTTTGCTTTGAATATCAGCACCTGGGCCGATGCCATCGTGGCGCGGGTTAATCACCATAACACAGTGCAAGAGCTGGCACAGTTCTCATCTAAACCGGTGGTGAATTCTTTGTGTGACCTATACCACCCCTGCCAAGCACTGGCGGACTTTTTAACCTTGCAAGAGGTGCACGGTGAGGTTAGCGAGCTCAAGCTGGCTTATCTCGGCGAGGGCAATAACGTCACCCATTCATTGATGTTGTTGGCCGCCACCCTAGGGACTGACTTCGTGGCTGTATGCCCTAAAGGCAGCGGTCCAGATGCACAAATTGTTAAGCAAGCAGAGCAAATTGCCGCGAGCAAAGGCGCGTCAGTATTAGTGAGTGATAGAGTCGAGGCCGCTGTGGGGGCGAATGCGCTTTATGCCGATACTTGGGTGTCGATGGGGGATGACACCCCGCTCCAGCAGGTTAAAGATAAATATCTGCCTTATCAGCTCAATAAACAGCTGGTGGATATGACCGGCGCGCAAACTATTTTGCACTGTCAGCCAGCGCATCGTGAGTTTGAAATCACCTCTGAAGTGATGGACTCGCCGCAGGCCAAAATTATTCAGCAGGCACAAAATCGTATGTATGCGCAAAATGCCTTGCTATTAACCCTTTTGAACCCAAATTTTTGCTAAGGATCCGAAATGAGCGCAATTAAAAAAGTCGTACTGGCCTATTCCGGCGGACTAGATACATCAGCCATCGTGCCATGGCTAAAAGAAAACTATGACTGTGAAGTGGTTGCCTTTGTCGCCGATGTGGGCCAAGGCGCCGAAGAGCTCGAAGGGGTTGAGGAAAAAGCCATCGCCTCAGGGGCATCCGAATGTTACGTGGTGGATTTAAAAGAGCAGATGGTGGCTGAATATATTTATCCGACGCTCAAAACCGGCTGTGTATATGAGGGCACCTATCTGCTAGGGACGTCAATGGCACGTCCTATTATTGCCAAAGCACAGGTTGAAATAGCTCGCAAAGTGGGTGCCGATGCCCTTTCTCATGGTTGCACCGGGAAAGGTAATGACCAAGTACGCTTCGAGTCCTGTTTTGCGGCGTTGGCTCCGGATTTAAAAGTGATTGCACCGTGGCGAGAGTGGCATCTATCAAGCCGGGAGTCGTTACTGGATTACTTAGCGCAGCGAGATATTCCCTGCGCTGCATCGGCAACGAAAATTTATAGTCGTGATGCCAATGCATGGCACATCTCCCATGAGGGGGGGGAGCTTGAAGATCCTTGGTGTCAGCCCAGCGAGCAAGTATGGACCATGACGCAATCGCCTGAACAAGCGCCAAATGAAGCCGAGTTAGTGACGCTAACCATTCAACGCGGTGAGGTGGTTGCCGTAAATAGAGAAGCGCTGAGCCCTTATCAATGCCTAGTGAAGCTTAATGACATTGCAGCTGTGCACGGGGTTGGCCGTGTCGATATTGTTGAGAACCGCTTGGTGGGTATGAAATCTCGCGGCTGTTATGAAACACCTGGCGGCACGGTGATGATGGCTGCTTTGCAGGCTATTGACGAACTTGTGCTGGATAAAGCGAGCCGTAAATGGAAAGACACTTTTGCCCTAGAGTTTGCGCACTTGGTCTATGACGGCCGTTGGTTTACGCCTTTAAAAGATTCGATTCTGGGCGCGGCCAATGCGTTTGCCGAGCATGCCAATGGTGAAGTGGTGATGAAACTATACAAAGGTCAGGCAATCGCCGTACAAAAGCAGTCAGAAAACAGTTTATACAGCGAAGACTTCGCCACTTTCGGCGAGGACGATGTGTATGACCAGTCTCATGCCGAGGGCTTTATACGGCTATTTTCACTTTCAAGCAGAATTGCAGCACTGAAGAAGTAACGAGGAGAGCAACAATGGCATTATGGGGCGGGCGCTTTTCATCTGGACCGGATGAAGCATTTAAACAGTTTAATGATTCATTACCATTTGACTATGTCATGGCGGAGCAAGACATTATTGGTTCAGTGGCGTGGGCCGGCGCGCTAAATCGTGTGGCGGTACTCAACGATGATGAACACCGACGTTTAGTTACGGCGCTGTATGAGTTGTTGGAGCAAGTGCAAGCGCAGCCCGAAAGTGTGGCTATCAGCGGTGTAGAGGATATTCACTCTTTTGTTGAAGCTGCGCTGATTGATAAAGTGGGTGACCTCGCGAAGAAGCTACACACTGGCCGCAGCCGTAATGACCAAGTCGCTACCGACTTTCGTTTGTGGTGCAAAAAAACGGCGGCGACAGTCAGTGAAGCCATTAGTGAGATCAAGAATGCACTGATTGCCTTAGCCGAGCGAGAGCTGGGCACCGTACTACCTGGCTATACTCATTTACAGCGCGCTCAGCCGGTACTTTTTAGTCACTGGTGCATGGCCTATGTGGAAATGCTAGAGCGCGATAGTAGTCGCCTTAATGATGCGGTTCAACGTATGGACCAATGTCCACTTGGAAGTGGTGCGCTGGCGGGCACTGCATATGCCATTGACCGCGAGCATTTGGCGCAAGATCTTGGTTTTGCAGCGCCGACTCGTAATAGCTTGGATGCGGTTTCTGATAGAGACTTTGTGGTCGAGCTGCTGAGCACGGCATCCATTTCAATGTTGCACTTGTCACGTTTTGCCGAAGATTTAATTTTCTACAATTCCGGCGAAGCCGGTTTTATTGAGTTGGCCGATAACGTTACCTCCGGCTCATCGTTGATGCCGCAGAAGAAAAACCCCGATGCTTTAGAGTTGATTCGCGGCAAAACAGGGCGTGTTTTTGGTGCTATGAGTGCGATGATGATGACGTTAAAGTCACTGCCTTTAGCCTACAACAAAGACATGCAAGAAGATAAAGAAGGACTTTTCGATGCGCTACCGACTTGGCTGGCATGTCTACATATGGCGCAAGCATGCGTAAACGGCATTAAGGTCAATAGTGATAAGACCAAAGCCGCCGCCCAAGGTGGGCATGCGAATGCCACCGAGCTTGCTGATTATTTAGTGGCAAAAGGGATCCCATTTCGTGAAGGGCATCATATTGTTGGGCAACTGGTGCAGCTGGCAATTTCAGAAGGAAAAAGCCTTGAGCAGTTGAGTTTGTCCGAATTTCAATCGGTGTGCGATGTTATTGCTGAAGATGTTTATCCTATGTTGGCACTCGATGCCTGTTTGGCGGCACGTAAGGCCCTAGGTGGAACATCTCCAAAGCAAGTGGAATTTGCCATTAAGCAAGCTAAACAGCAAGGTACAATTAAAGTACGTGATGCCAATCTGCATGATGTTGAAGCTATCAGTGAGCTGGTTCAATATTGGGCCAAGGTAGGGGAGAATTTACCCCGTGCTAAAAGCGATATGGTGCATTCCATTAATGAGTTTGCCGTGACCGAAGTGAATGGCCAAGTAACAGGTTGTGCGTCGTTGTATATTTATGATACCGGCTTAGCGGAGATACGCTCATTAGGGGTTAACCCCGATACCGGAGTAAAAGGGCAGGGGCGTTTATTGGTTCATCACCTGTTAGTGAAAGCCAAAAAATTGGCGCTTAAAAGAGTGATTGTACTTACGCGTGTACCGGATTTCTTTGCTAAACTTGGGTTTGCGGACAGCAGCAAAGAAAGCCTTCCTGAAAAGGTGATGAAAGACTGTGAGCTTTGTCTGCGTAAAGATAACTGTGACGAAGTTGCTATGGATTTCTACCTACACCAGCGACACTCTGTGGGTGATATACCATGTAAAAACGTTGCTTAGTTGGGGCTTCTGAGCGTGTCAAAAAATATTGGCACGCGTGGTGCATAAGCTTAAAGTGAGTTGCTAAGAAATTGCCTTTGAAGTGTGACGTGTGTACCCAAAGCATGTTAAGTTAGGTTTGCTTAGCAAATAATTAACAAAATTTTAAAGGAGTTAACGTTATGCAAGTTAATGCTAATGCTCAACTACAAACACAGGCTTACACTAAGTTACAACAACAAACACAACAGCCTACCGCACAAACTACTAGCACCCAGACGTTACAATCTGATACAGTAAGTTTATCAAGTGATGCTGTCGCTGCTAGCCAAGCTGAAATCCAGCGCGGCGGTGGTGATGTTCTTCTTCCAACTAAGAAGAAAGAAAACTAGCCGTGAAAATCGAGAGGGTGGATGTATCTTGAAAAAAGCCTAGCAATTTTTATGGGGGCCTTCGTAGTCTGGGGCTTCCTAATGGCTCTCTTTTTCAATTTGATGCTTGTAGGTTTTAAAGCAAAGAATGATCTAAAGTTATTGTGGGTCAGCTTTGTCATGGCCGTCTCATACTTTATCAGTGATCATTTCCACAACTTCTTTACGAGCGCTGATACCTATATGACTTGGGTTATGTACGACCTAGTCACCCTCGCATTGATTTCAGTTATTTTTGCATTTAAGTCGCCTAAAGCGTCGCCCGGTGTAGTGTATGTTGTTATTGGGCTATCTTTTAACACCTCTTTGTTTTTGGCCATGCATTATGACATCGTTATTCAGGGAAATGTTACGCCGTGGTGGCTATGGAGTTTATACTCAATTGGTATGAATTTGTCTGATCTGACAATGATTGTCGTGCTGATTGTTGATAGGGATATTTTAGGGATTATCAATGTCTCAAGGAGTTTAAAGAGGTTATTCAAATCAAAAGTTAGGGGTATAAGCCGCTTTTGTTTCTCTCCGAGCTATTAGGGCCCTACGTTGGCGCCTTCGTACTTTGGGGGCTGCTCATGGCATTGTTATTCAATATCGTGTCGTTCTCGAGCCATGAGAATAGAGTTAACTCGCCTCTTTTTCTATCCCTAATAATATTTCTGTCCTACTTAGCTACCTCTCACACCCACAACAGCTCAGAGATGTACATCTATTACTTCTACGCAGATATACTTACCATAGCGTTGATTTCTATATATATTTACTATACTGCTGATAGGTATCCTGCCCAACTTTACTGTATTCTAGCTTTAGTATTTAATGCCTGCCTTTTTCTGTATATGCATATAGACTTACACGTGAACGGAAATGTAGAGCCATGGTGGTTCTGGACTTTTTACTCTTTTGGTATCAATGTGGCGGACACTATCATAATAGTATCAATAAAGACTTCTTAGGTCTATGTCGAATAGGGCGGTTTTTAAAGGCCTCTCTGGCACCAAAGAAAGTAGGTGATAACGGGTAGCGTTACCACCGTTATATTTAGCCGAGCTTTTCTTTCAGAGCGGCGGCGACTTGCGGCACAACAAACTCAGAAACATCACCGCCATGTAAGGCAACCTCTTTAACTAAGGTCGATGAGATAAACGAATTCTCCTCTGCGGGAGTCAAAAATACGCTTTCTAAGTCGGGGTTCAAGCGGCGATTCATGTTGGCCAATTGGAATTCATACTCAAAGTCGGATACCGCGCGAATGCCTCGCACTAATACATTCGCTTTATGATTTTTAGCTAAATCAGCAAGTAGGCCGCTGAAGCCAATGACTGTGACATTGCCAAGGTCGGCGACAATTTGCTTTGCTAACTCCACTCTTTCTTCAAGGCTAAAGCAAGGCTTTTTATTCGGGTTATGAGCCACCGCAACTATGACTTGATCGAACATTTTAGCGGCGCGCTCAATAAGGTCTAAGTGACCATTCGTAAGGGGGTCAAAAGTCCCTGGGTAGATAGCCGTTACCTGCATATGATTCTCTGTTTTTATGTAATGCAATGGCCGCATTTTAGCAGTCTTTATGTGAGTTGCCAGTGCAAACTCAACTCTCAGCCATGTGATAAATTGTTAACTGTGACTAAGATGTTTATACTGCTCACCTGCAATCAGGGTAGGGAAGTAATAATGAGTACCAAGGACCGCATAATTCAAGCCAGCATTGAGCTTTTCAATAGCCACGGTGAGCGCGCTATCACGACAAATCATATCGCAGCCCATTTGCAAATCAGCCCTGGAAATTTGTATTACCACTTTAAAAATAAAGAAGACATCATTCGCCATATCTTTAAGTTGTACCGTCAGCACTTAGATACTCAGTTTAAGCCGATTAATCATGATGAGCCGGTAATGGCGCAGCTTAGCCATTATTTCGATGCCTTGTTTGAGCTCATGTGGAAATTTCACTTTTTCTACGACAATATGACCGACATTTTGTCTCGCGATGCTGAGCTTAAAGCTGATTATATCGCTTTCCAACAACGCTTATTTGACCAAGTAACCGATATTGTCTTGGCGTTGGGTGACAACGGTATTCTCAACGTCGATGAAGAGCAAGCGGCAGAGCTAACTCATATGTTAAAGCTGACAGTCAGCTTCTGGACCCCTTACATCAAAGCGCGTCGCCAAAGCGGCGAGCTGAATCGTGGCGATATCTATCAAGGCTTGTTGAAAATAATCACCTTGTTTATGGCTTTTACTACCGCAGCTGGGCGTGAGCCTTTGGGGTTGTTAAAGCAACACTATCAGCAGCGCCAAGCGCAACTACAAACGTCACCCTCCACGCATAGTTAAGCTATTATTTCCGAAGGCGAGCGGTTTTTGCTATAATCGCGCGCTTTGGTGAATCTTCCGCCACTTTCTCATTCAGAAGTGTGGCTTTATCTGTGTGCTGTGAGTTAAGTCATGATCAAGTTTATTGTTAAATTGCATCCCGAAATTGCGATAAAAAGTAAGTCCGTTCGTAAACGCTTTACCAAGGTGTTAGAGAACAACATTAAGATCATGATGCGACGCATTGATGAGCAGGTAAAGGTGCGCAACAACTGGGATAACCTTACGGTTGAATCGGCATTAACCGATGACTCAGTGCGCCGCGCAATGGCTGACAGCCTCGGGCGTATTCCTGGTATCGTGCAATTTAATGAAGTAAAAGAAATTGAATTCACCACCATTGATGAAATTTACCAACAGGCACAGCAACTCCTTGGCGATGAAATTGCCGGTAAAACCTTTTGTGTGCGCTGTAAGCGTCAAGGTAAGCATGACTTTTCCTCGAGCGATGTTGAACGCTATGTTGGCGGCGGACTAAACCAGCATGTACCCGGTGCTCGGGTTAAGCTTACGCGGCCTGAGGTAACAGTAAAGATCGAAATTAAAGACCAGCGCGCGTACATTGTCACCCAAGCGCACCGAGGCATGGGTGGATTTCCGTTGCCAACTCAAGAAGATGTGTTATCGCTGATGTCTGGTGGCTTTGATTCCGGGGTGGCCAGCTACCAAATGATCCGCAAAGGGGCGCGTACGCACTTCTTGTTTTTCAATCTTGGCGGCGCGGCCCATGAAATTGGCGTGAAGCAAGCAAGCCATTATCTTTGGTCACAATATAGCTCGACTCACAAGGTTAAGTTTATTACCGTCGACTTTGAGCCGGTGGTTGCTGAGATTCTAGAAAATGTCGAAGACTCGCAAATGGGTGTAGTGCTCAAGCGCATGATGATGCGTGCTGGTAGCATTATCGCTGAAAAACTGGGGATTCCAGCACTGGTCACTGGTGAAAGTATTGGCCAAGTATCAAGCCAAACTCTGGCAAACTTAAGTGTCATTGACCGAGTGACCGATACGCTGATCATTCGCCCACTTATCCAACATGATAAGCAAGATATTATTGATATTGCTCGCGCCATTGGCACCTCCGAGATGGCCGAAGCCATGCCCGAGTACTGTGGTGTGATTTCGCGCAAACCAACGGTGAAAGCCAAGTTAGAAGTAATTGAGCAGCAAGAGCAGCAGTTTGATTTCGAGGTTCTCGAAACCGTGGTTGATAATGCCCGAGTGATGGATATTCGTGATATCGATACTCAAGCTAAAGAAGAGGTCAAGGAAGCGGAATCGGTATCACAATTGCCAACGGATGCGGTGGTGCTGGATATTCGCTCACCCGAAGAGGAAGATGCTCAGCCGTTAGAAATTGACGGGGTAAAGGTCAAACACTTGCCGTTTTACCGTTTAGCGACTCAGTTTGGCGACTTAGATCAGAGCAAAGAGTACTACCTGTATTGTGCTAAAGGGGTGATGAGCCAACTACAGGCATTGATCCTGCACGAAAACGGCTTTAACAATGTGAAGGTGTATCGCCCGTAATTCGCCGATAATACAGCTCATTGATAGGCGCGCTGAGGCCAAGCTGGCGCGCCGAGCTGGCAATAAAGCCACACATGGCTGCTATTTCTGTCTCCCTTCCCAATAACTTATCCTGCAACATCGAGCAGCGGTTGCCCGCTGTCAGGCGCATTACTTGATAGGCGCTGTCGAGGCTTTGCGGCAGCGATAATTCAACTCTCTGCGCTTTAGCTACGGCAATGGCCTCCTGCAGCAGTGCAAAGACATCACTGGCATAACAGGGAGCGGCGACATCACCATTGCGCAGCTGATACCAGGTTGCTATGGGGTTTATTGCCAAATTCACCAGTAATTTTTGCCATCGAGCATGGGTAATATCATCACTCCCAGTTAGAGCGGGGATTAATCTCTGCCACTGCTTTAACTGCGCCTTAAAGCTTTGCTGTGCGCAGGCATTGACGGCTCCTATCACGGAGTCACCCTGACTGACATGGACGACATGCTTATCGTCGGCTTTATAAGCTGCTTGCTGGGTGAGCATAAAGAATAACCCCTGCTGAGGAGTCAGTTGCTGTTTAAGTGGTGCTAGGTCGCTCATGCCATTATGGCTAATAATAATATCTGCATCGAGGGCCAGATAAGGGCGCCACTGTGCCAGTGCTGCTTGCAGCTGATGCGCTTTAACGAATAGCCACAATTCTGTAATTGGCTCGCACGGTTTTAAACAAGCTGTGGCTGCCACGGGGCTTTTCTGCTGCCCATGGCAATAATAAAAAGTGCTGGGGTGAGAAGATTTCACCAACAGCTTTAGCGGTCGGTGTTGCCCCATTAAGTGGGCAAATGTGAGGCCGAGTGCCCCCGGCCCGATAAGGTAAGTAGGCGCTAAGCCTTGGCCCGTTTCTTCTGCCATAGGTAGTGAATCACAAAGTAGCTGGCCGCGCCTGCCGCGTCGGCGAGAAAGTCATAAAAAGATGCCTGCCTGTAGGGCAGCATATCCTGCATCCACTCAATTGCTCCGCCGTATAATAACAACAATATCACCTGCACAAAAAAGGGAATCCTAAAGGCTTTATCCATAATAAAGGCAAGCACGAAGAAAATACCAAAGTGAGCGACCTTATCGACGTGAGGGAAAAGCTGCGTAACAGAGCCTTTTACTTCTTGAACAAATAGCAGGGTGCAGACCACCAATGTGATTAGAAACAACCCCTGATAAACTCTGCGCGTCACTTTACTTTACCTTTATTACTGGTGAAATCGCAGGCAGTATAACAAACTGTAAACTGAATTCACTGTGTATCAGTGCACAAAAATACCGATCTCGGGGTATAATCCCCGAAACGACAAGCCAGTTACGGAGAATTTCATGCCTTCATTTGATATCGTTTCTGAAATCGAAATGAGCGAAGCAAAAAATGCGGTTGAAAACGCTAAACGCGAACTCGAAACCCGCTACGATTTTCGCGGCGTAGATGCCAAGATAGAACTAAAAGATGAACTGATCGAACTTACCGCAGAAGCTGAACAGCAGGTGATGCAGTTATTTGATATGTTTGCCAGTAAGGCGTCAAAACGCGGCTTAGATGTAAACAGTTTTGAGATTCAAAAAGCTGATTTGCACGGTAAATACGTCACCCGCCAAGTTACGATGAAACAAGGCATTGCTAAAGATATCGCGAAAAAGTTGGTTAAGCTGATTAAAGACAGCAAAATCAAAGTTCAGGCCGCCATCCAAGGTGAAGAAGTGCGAGTCACCGGGAAAAAACGCGACGATTTACAACAAGTAATGCAATTAGTACGCGAAGCCGAGTTAGGTCAGCCCTTTCAATTTAAGAACTTCCGCGACTAAATACCTCTCAAGCCAAGTCATTCGCACTTGGCTTTTTTATTGGTGAAGTAAATGCCATAGTCCATCTTTTTATAGATGTTTAGACGTCCATTGACTTTATTGTCATCAGTCCGCAAAATAGCGCCACCTTGTTATGGTGCCCGCAAGCGCAAAACGCAGTTAAGCCACTGGGATAATCGGGAAACAGGTGAAAAGCCTGCACTGCCCCCGCAACGGTGATATGAGTCTTGCTCATTCAGTCCGGAGACCGGCCATAACATCCATTTCATTACATTTTCCTGTGCGGTGGGCGCAGGTATAGGGACTAACATGTATAACAAAACCAAAGTCGCTGTAGGCATAGCGGCACTTTTCTCCGGCGCGGTATGTGCGCAGCAGCAACCGTCTATCGAGCGATTGACTGTCACCGCTAATAAGTTCGAACAACCTATCGAAAATGTGCTCGCCAGTATCGATGTGATCACTCGTGCAGACATCGAGCGCCTTGGCGTACGTGATTTGCCGGCGTTATTATCTCATTATGCCGGGGTCGATATTGTTCGCAGTGGCGGCCAAGGTCAAAGTACCAGCCTCTTTATTCGTGGGGCGGCTAGCAGCCACTCTTTGGTTATTGTAGATGGCGTTCGTGTTGGTTCAGCCACAACAGGGTATAAGGCGCTCTCTAGTGTGCCACTCAATAGTATTGAACGAGTCGAAGTGATCCGTGGTGCCCGCGCCGCATGGTATGGCTCAGACGCCTTAGCCGGAGTCATCAATATTGTCACCCGAGACGGCGATAGCCAAAGCGTGAGTGTACAAAGTGGCAGTGACAACTACGTGAATGCGCAAGGTGCTTTTGCTTTTCGCCAAGGAGCGTTCAATGCGGCATTCAACCTTGGCTATGAACACACCGACGGCTTTGACGTCACCACTGGGCAAGACCCAGATGAAGATGGCTATGAAAATCAAAACCTCGGCGCGCGTTTCGGCTATGATCTCGGTGATTATGGCGTGCTAGAGTTGTTAGGGCAGTACAGTGAAGGCTATGTCGAATACGACACTAGCTTTGGTGATGATTACACCGACTTTGAAAAATACCATGTGCAACTGGGTTGGCGTAAAAACCATGGTGCCTTTGCTCACAAGCTACAAACCAGTCTCGCTCAAGATGATGAGATTAATACTCAGCAACATGGCGCGCCAGGTTATCGTGGCAATGAGTACAGCACTGCACGAGATGAGCTAAGCTATCAGCTTAATTATGTCTTTAGTCCAGCTATCACTGTCAGTGGTGGCGCCGATTACTACTATGAAGACATTAGCGATTCCTACAGCAGCTCGGCGACACCAGAGCAGCCTGCGTCCGGTTTTACCGTGCAAACGCGTAATAATAAAGGTGTGTATGTGGGAGGCTATTATGATGGCCAGGCATTTAACACCAATGCCGTTGTGCGTCATGATGATCATTCACAATTTGGTGGTCATTTCACCTACAACCTTGCGGCGGGTGTGCCGCTAAGTGACATTACGACGTTTCGCGCCAGCTACGGCACGGCGTTTAAGGCTCCCTCGTTTAATGACGCCAGTTCCATCTGGGGCAGCAACGATGCTTTGCAACCTGAAGAGTCAAACAATGCCGAGCTCGGTCTGCGCCTTGATTTGCAATCTGGGCAATACGATATCGCCTTGTATCAAAACCAATTCGATAATCTCATCGCATGGGGCAACAACGGCCCGGAAAATATCGCCAAAGCGAGTTTTGAAGGAGTTGAGTTGAGTGCACAAGTGCAAGATATGTTTGGTATCGATCACCAGCTTAACTTTAGTTATGTTGATGCTGAAGACGACAATACCGGGCAAGCATTGGTGCTTAGAGCCGAAAAAACCTTCAATTGGTCCGTAGGTAAGCAGTTCGACAAATGGTATGTCGGTGCACAACTGCAGTACCGCTCCGATAGGTTGAGTTACTATCGTACTGACTTGCCAAGCTATACTTTGGTGAACCTCAATGCTCGCTATCAATTGTTACCCGACCTTACGTTCACCTTCGGTGTCGATAATCTCACTGACAAAGAATATATCACCAACGTGGCGGCCACGGATTGGAGCACGGGTGAAGTCACCTCTGCGTATCGCGGCGCTGAGCGCAAGGTATACGCTGGATTGCAATTCGATTTATAACAGCGTAACAAAAAGCCTCCACTTGGGAGGCTTTTTTAATTGTTTTACCGTCGTCATGATATGAGCAAGTCACTAAAGGTGTGCTCGAACTTCTCTATTTTTGGGGCAATTAAGATACTGCAATAACCTTGGTTCGGATTTTCGCTGTAATAGTCTTGATGATAATCCTCAGCGGGATAGAACCTTGATGCGGGACTGACTTCGGTTACAATTTTTGCGGCGCTATGAGTTTGTAGCTGCGCGATCATTGCTTCGGTCTGCTGCTTTTGGGCGCTATCGTGGTAAAACACCACACTGCGATATTGACTACCAATATCATTTCCTTGACGGTTAAGCTGCGTAGGGTCGTGAAGCGTGAAAAACATCGCCAACAGGGTGGTGTAATCTATCACAGCGGGGTCAAAGTGCACTTGCACAACTTCTGCGTGACCGCTTTCGCCGCTGCATACCTCACGGTATGTTGGTGAATTGCTGTGCCCACCGGTATAACCCGATTCAACCTTATGCACGCCACGAACGCGGCGAAAGGCCGCATCGATGCACCAAAAACAACCGCCGCCAAAGGTGGCTGTGTGTAAATTTGTCATACTAACACCTCGATGTATTTACCCTTTTAATAGTAGAACGGCCGTCTGATGTTTATCGCTCACCTACGAGGGTAATACCCTCGCAGGTGAGCATTTCTCGTGCACTATTGCTGTTTGAGCGGGTTATCTTGTTGCTGTTTTGCCAAGCGTTGCTGTAAATACTCTGGTGACTGAGTATGACGAGCAAGGGCATAGTAAGCACTGGGCACGACGAACAAGGTGAGTATGGTCGCGATGCTTACCCCGGTAAAGATCACCACACCAATAACCATACGGCTTTCAGCTCCAGGGCCGCTTGCTAGCACCAAGGGCACCGAGCTCATCACTGTGGTTAGCGAAGTCATAATAATAGGGCGCAAACGTTGTGTGGCAGCTTGGATTAGCGCTGTTTGAAATTCCAGACCCTTATCACGCAACTGGTTGGCAAATTCAACAATAAGAATACCGTTTTTGGCGCTTAAGCCAATAAGCATAACGATACCAATTTGGCTGTAAATATTGAGGGTCAAACCGGTTATATGCAACCCAAATAACGACCCAGCAATCCCCAGTGGTACGGTGAGCATGATCACCAAGGGGTGAACGAAGCTCTCAAACTGTGCTGCCAACACCAAGAAGGTCACCGTTAATGCCAGAATAAAGACATACACCATGGCGGAGGCGCCTTCATAGAACAACTGTGACTCCCCTTTATAGTCAATGGCGCCATCAATATCATTTTCCTCTGCAGCCACTTGGTTTAAGAAACTTAAGGCTTCCTCTAAAGTGTAGCCGCTAGCGAGGTTGGCACTTAAGGTAATAGCGCGCATACGGTTGTAACGATTCAACCTAGACGCTGTGGCTTCTTCAGAGATACTGATTAAGCTATCAAGGGGCACCAGTTGCCCGGAGCGTGAGTTTACATAGATATTAGAGACATCTTGTGGGCTGGCAAAGTCTTGTTTCTCGCCCTTTAAAATCACATCATATTCTTCACCACGGTCAATAAAGGTAGTGACACGGCGTTGCCCGAGCATCGTCTCCAAAGTGCGGCCTATATCAGAGACAGAGACCCCTAAGTCGGCGGCTTTGTTCTTATCGATACTGACCAAAAATTGTGGGAAGGTCTCTTTATAATCATGGTCGATACGCACTAACCCGGGGTTTTTCTCTGCCCGAGCAATAATGCGGTCACGCCAATCGGCAAGCTCGTCATAATCATTGCCTTGCAAAACAAACTCAACGGGGCGCGAAGAACCGCCGCCGCCAATGCCACTGCGCATGATGGCAAAGGCGCGAATATCCGTTACTTCACGCATCTTGCCACTGATCTCATTCATTACCGTCCAGGTATCGCGTTTGCGCTCGCCCCAATCAGCCATGCCGATAATCGCAACGCCACCTTGACCACCCCAACCCGGCACTCGAACCAGAACTCGATTGAGTTCACCCGAGTCAACATACGGCAACAAGCGTTGCTCAATTTTATCCATATTGGCGGCGTTATTTTCATAGCTTGCGCCCTCTGGGCCGTTCATCATCACAAAGAAGGTGCCTCGGTCTTCCTTAGGTGTCAGTTCAGATGGAATCTGCTGAAACAGCAGATAACTGGCAAGACCCGCTAGCATCAGCACCACGGCCAACATTTTTGAGCGTCGAACATTGCCCTCAAGAGTTCGAGCATAGGCACCTTCAAGTTTTGCAAATTGACGGTCCATCCACTGACTAAACCGGCCCTCGCTTTCACTTTGCTTCAGCACTTTTGAACACAGAGCTGGGGAAAGTGTGAGTGCGGTGATACTGGAGAAGAACACAGCCGCGCTCACCGCCATGGCAAACTCAGTGAATAAAGCGCCGATACGGCCATCCATAAAGACTAAGGGCACAAATACGGAGATCAGTACCAGCGTGGTTGCAACAATGGCAAAACCCACTTCGCGGGCGCCGCGATACGCGGCGAGTAAACGAGGCTCACCGAGCTCAATACGGCGGTGAATATTCTCCAACATCACAATGGCGTCATCGACCACCAAACCGATAGCAAGCACCAGCGCCAACAGGGTTAGCAAGTTGATAGAGTAGCCCATGGCAAGTAAAAACATAAAGCTGCCAACTAAGGCTACAGGGACGGTGATTGCTGGAATTAACGTGGCGCGCACGTTGCCTAAGAACAGGTAGATAACCAAAACCACTAAGGCCATTGATATGGCCAGCGTACGATACACCTCATCAATAGACTCTTTAATGAAAATCGAGGAGTCATAGCTGTCTTCGATGGTGGTACCTGGAGGCAAGTTGCGTTTGATTTTTTCTAATTCTTTGCGAGCGTTCTCCACTACGGTGAGGGTGTTAGCCTTTGCTTGTTTAACCACACCTAGGCCAATCATGTTGCGGCCATTACCACGGAATAAACTTTCTTCGTCGGCGGCTTCAAGCTGTACATCAGCGACTTCGTTTAAACGCACGAGATAGCCATCATCACCACGAGCAATAACCAAGTTTTGAAAGTCAGTAGGACTTATATAGCTACGCGCGGTACGAACCGAAAAATCACGATCAACTGACTCGATTTCCCCTGCTGGCAGCTCTACGTTTTCAGCTCGCAAAACTTGCTCAATATCGCTGGCTGTAACGCCCCGTGCCGCCATGGCCTCGCGGTCTAGCCAAATCTTCATTGCATACTGGCGTTCACCACCCACTCGTACATTGGATACGCCGTCAACAACCGCAAGGCGATCAACAATGTAGCGCTGAGCATAATCGGATAGCTGCAAGGTATTCATCGTTGAGCTATTGAGTACAAACCAAGCTATAGGACTTTCATCGGAATTGGATTTGGATACTTCCGGAGGTCTAACTTGGTCGGGGAGGTTGTCCAGTGCGCGCGACACACGCTCTCGCACATCATTTGCCGCCGCATCGATATCTCGGTCAATATTAAACTCGATGGTGATATTAGAGCGGCCATTGCGCGACGAGGACGTGATACTTTTTATGCCTTCAATCCCGGAGATGCGGTTTTCAATTACTTGAGTAATTTTAGTTTCGATAATTTCCGCAGAAGCACCAGTGTAGTCAGTACTGACACTGACAATGGGACTATCGATATCTGGATACTCTCGAAGGGGCAGCATTGAGAATGCCACTAACCCGAAGGTCAGTAATAAAAGGTTGATTACAATCGCAAAAACCGGACGCTTAACAGCCGTGTCGGTGATTCTCACAGCGCAGCCTCCTCAACAGTCACGGCTGAGCCTGAGCGCAGTTTAATAATGCCTTCTGTGACCACTTGATCGCCACTGCTTAGACCTTCACTGATGCCTACCCAACCGTTATAGCGCTTATCGATTTTCACCTCGACCTCTTTGGCTACACCTTCCACAATTTGAAAAACGAAGTGTTTGTTTTGACGTGGAATAATGGCCTTCTCTGGTACCAATAAGGCCTCATAGGTTTGCAATTCCAGTTGCGTACCCAGTAACATACCTGGGCGCAAGATATTGTCTTCATTGGTAAAGCTGGCGCTAATTGGCACGCTACGGGTGTTGGTGTCGATACGAGAGCTGACATGAGACACTTTGCCGGTAAATAGCTTACTTGGGTAAGCGTCACTGCGCGCTGTTACTGTCATTCCCACACCCAGCTGCGCAAGGTATTTCTCTGGCACATTAAAGTCGACTTTAATTACGCTGATGTCATCTAACGTGGTAATTTCAGTGTTGGTGCTCACGAATGCCCCTTTAGACACCATGCGTTTACCTAGCACTCCCGAAAAGGGCGCGGTAACACGCATCTCCGCGAGTTTGGTTTTAGCAGCTTCAAGCTGAGCCTGGGTGGCTTCAAACTTTGCTAGTTGCTCTTCTAACAGTGACTTTGCCGTGGCTTGTGAACGGGCCAGCTCGGTCAAACGATTCAATTGCCGTTCTACTTCAGAGAGATTGGCTTGCAGCTCCTTGACTCGCAACTGTTCCTCAGTATCTCGTAATTGCACCAGTCGTTGTCCTGCTTGCACTTTGTCGCCATCATCAAAATGGATACTGTCGATATAGTCACTTTGGGCGCTTTTAATGTATACGGCTTGGTTTGCTCGCGCGCTGCCGATACCATCAACGGTGATAGCTCGGCTGTCTTTGGTCACGGTATGAGCTTGCACACGAGTTGATTGAGCGCCCATATTGGGTTGCTGTGATTGCCCTTTGGGCAGATATAAGTAAATGCACAGCCCTAAGAAAATGATAATAATGACAGGGAAAAGTGCCTTGCCCGAATGCCTACTGTGGTTCATCGACGGTACCTATGGTTTCTCGGCTGAAAAAGGTGAGAGCTTAGTTTACAAACTTGCGCTCTAACACATAGACCGCCAATCCTGTATTTTTGTGTGTTAACCGAAAATTCAGCAAAATGATGCACTGTGTTCCCAATTTGCCGCATTTTTGTAACCTTTGCCTACCCTTACTGCGTATAAAACTCGCAAATTATACGTACAATAGGAGTATACGTAGTGGCACCAAAAAGAGAGCGTATGAGTAATAAAAAAACACCCCCTAATACGCAGCCCTCAGAACAGGGGGGCGCCAGCCGATACGCGAAAATTCGTGCCCACAGTGCGCGCCACGGCAGCGAAATACTCATTACCAGCGCGATTGTCTTGGTTTTCTTGGTGTTGTTTATACAGTTTAAAAGCGCTGACATATTGATAGCGGAGATTTTCTTACTGAGCGCCGCTTTAGTTGGCATGCTAGTGGGGTACTTAAAGCTGAGAGAGCCGTTTTACAGCATTTTTCTCGACAAACAGAAACTTAGCTATAATCATAAATACGGCTGGTGGCAGCTGGATGTCGATAACCTACAACAGGTCGGTGTGGTGAGTATCGAACAGGCAATGCAGACGCTCGAGTTAAATGTTGTGGGCCTAAGCTTAAAGCGAGAAGATGAGTTCTTAAATAAGCTTTCACCCCGGTTGGCGGGCCGTTTGCTGGTGGAGCAACGTCATTATTTGCTGCAGGCGATCAAAGCGTATTGCCGCGATGGCAATGAATGCCCGCCACAGTGGTTGGTTGAGGATACCGAGTACGTCAGCCAGTCGGGGCAAAAATATACTGGATTATTAGCTATGTTTGCTAATAGAATGAAGAACTTAAAATTTTTGACTGGGTATGAAATATTAATACCCGCCGCTATGTTAGACCGTGATATTTGGGCGTTCAGCTATTTATTACATAGATGGCAACGCGACCCGGCTAACACTGTGGTGCAGTTGCAACAGCAACTCAATAGCCACAGTAGCAAGTAGACAGGATAAGACATATGTCTGACGATAGAGCATTTATAAAAAGTGGTCGTAATACCATCATTCATAAAATTAAGAAGCTGGATTTAGTCATAGTTAATGGCGAAGAGCAGCCAAAAATTAAAGTGACTCAGCACGGCCTAGAGCCCTTTAAAGAAGAGCTTCCCAAAAATCGTCGAGAGGCTAAAGAGCGCTATCTTGAGATGGTGTACATTGCCAGCCCGGATGTTTTTGCAGAAGAAAAACGCTTGCTATTTATTCAAGCTTTGGATGGGCGAGAATACAAAGTCGATTACTCCAAAGTTGGTACTAAACTATTTGTTCGTATTCACCAGGATAGTTATTTATAACACCTGACAAATACGGTTTGTTGATGATGTTGGCAAGCAACTTGCGTTGGTAACGCTATGCAATAATTGGGAGCACATCATGGGTCGACTTATTCATAGCGCGCTCAGCATCATTTTGGCCACGGGATTGGTTGCCTGTGGTGGCAGTGGTGGCGACGAAGTCACTGAAAATGCGAGTATTAATGTTGGCGCTGATCGCGATGCGGTAGAAAAATCAGAATTAATCATCAACGCGCAAGTGTCGCCTCCTGGAGGCACTTTCAGGTGGCAACAACTTTCCGGTCCGGCTATCGAAGGGCTACCCAGTGAAGAGCAAGAGTTGGCGCTGATGCTCCCGGACGTTAAAGGTGACCGCGCGGCGCAAATTAAGGTCGATTATCGGGCCCCAGACAATACCTTAGTATCTGACACGCTTACCATTAATATCGCTTCAGCAAACCAGTTACCACAGATAGCCATAGCGCAAATTGCCCCCGAACAACTGCCCTCACAATATAATGATGTTGTCACCCTGAGTGCGGCTGGTTCTAGCGATCCTGATGAAAACGGTTTTATTGCAAGTTATTTATGGCAACAAACTGAGGGCCCGCAACTGCAGTTTAGCGCTGTTGATGAAGCCACTTTAAGTTTTCGTCACCCGCTACTAGATAGTGATACCACGCTTGCGTGGACTGTGTTTGTCAGTGATGACGAGGGCGGTCAAGTGAGCACCGAGTATAGCCTGCTGCTCAATAAAACCGCGCAAGTGGTCATTGCCAATGCAGGGGACGACCAGCAGGCCACTGAGTTTGATACCGTGACTCTCAATGCCGGTAATAGTGAAACGGTGAGTGGTCAGTTTAGCTGTTACTGGCAGCAACAAAGCGGCAGTGCCGTCACCCTAGCCAGTGAGCGCCAGTGCGAAACGCAGTTTGTTGCTCCCGACATCGATGTAGCACAACAACTGAGCTTTAGCGTTAGGGTGAGCGATGAACTTAACCGCAGTGCAAGTGATGAGGTCACTGTGAGCGTGCAGCGTCGCGCGTTGGGGCTGATTAACGACACCGGTATGAGCGCGTGCTTTAATAACAGCCAAGCAATCAGCTGTGATAGCACAGACTTCCAAGGGCAAGATGCGCAGCAAGGCCGAGACAGTGTAGCGCAGCGCTTAGACAAAGTGGGCAAAGGGGATATGGCCTTTGACTTTACTAAACTGAATGAGTTTGCCGACGAATTGCCCGACTCTGCTACCGAGTTTGCTTGTGTACGCGATAATGTCACTGGTCTTATATGGGAAGTGAAACAAGCCAACACCCACACTTTACCAAATACCGACTTGCGCGAAGGCCAGAATCACTACAGTTGGGCGCTTAACGGTGAGGGAGGCGTGCTTATCGGGAGTGAGCGCGCGCCAGCCAATAGCTCATGCCCTAGTGACGTTGATTGCTCGGTGCAACAATATATTGATGAGGTCAATGCCATCGACTTTTGCGGTGGGGCCAATTGGCGTCTACCTACCTATGTTGAGTTGCTAAGCTTGGTGGATTATCAACGCCATGGTCAGGCACACATGATTAGCCCGGACTATTTTATTCATACCCCGTCGGTGAGTTTACTGGGGCATTTAAACTACTGGACATCACGCACCAGCGTTGACGGCCAATCATTATCTCAAGCCTTTATTATTGATATGAGCTCAGGTAACGATTTGGCTTACCCCAAAGGTAATACCGCTTACGTTCGTTTGGTGCGCAACCCATAGGAGTGATCATGAATTATACGTTTCTAATCGTGGCGGCTGTGGTGAGTACATCGCTTTGGGCTGAACAGCGTTGTTATAATCTGCAAGCTAGTACCCCGGCAGAGCGCTTTGTGATTAATACTGATGGTACGATTACTGATAACGCCACTGGGCTGATGTGGCAACGTTGTAGCTATGGGCAACAGTTCGATGCTGAACTGCAAAGTTGCTCTGGGGCGGCGCAACAGCTTAACTGGCAGCAGGCACTGCAAAGCGCCACTAATGATGAGTTTGCCGGTTTTGATGACTGGCACTTGCCTAACAGTAAAGAACTCGCATCCATTGTTGAGCATCGATGTGTTGAGCCCAGCCTAAATTTAGACCTGTTTTTAGATGCTAGTAATGATAACTACTGGTCCAGCACATCTGCAGTAACACCGGCAGATCATGCTTGGGTGTATGAATTTTACAGTGGTAAAAATAGTCTTCATGCTAAAAGTAGTGATGTATTTGTGCGTTTAGTACGCTATCAGCAATAACTGCTTACATTTTGTTCGTATACAGCATAGAGAGCACTGAGTAAGGTAGAGTTAAGTACATTTACGAGAAACATCAATGACGCTGAGAAAGTACCTGTGGCTATGGGCCTTACCTTTGGCGCTGTTGTGCTATGCCATCGGTAGTAGCCAAGGTGTGATTGCCTTGGTGCTGGTGGCGGTCGTGGGCGAGCTTATTTTTTGGCTTGGACTATTTAAACGTGGCAAGCGCAGAGATAACGCACCAAAACCTTAGCTTGATTATTTATACAGTGCTTTATACAGTTGTTTGTGGCTTTTCCTTACACTTTTTGTCACTATAGCTTCACCTAAAACTGTTGGGCTGCCCAGGCCTCACACAAGCGCGATGAAGAAATTTATCCATATTGATATGGATTGCTTTTATGCCGCCGTAGAGATGCGCGACAATCCTGAACTGGCAAACTTGCCTTTGGCCATTGGCGGGCGTAGTCGTCGTGGAGTGCTATCAACGGCAAACTATATTGCTCGTCAGTACGGCGTACGTTCGGCGATGTCTAACTACCATGCTAAACAACTGTGCCCAGATTTAGTCATTGTCCCGGGGCGGATGCAACTTTATAAGCAAATCTCACAGCAAATTCGCGCCATTTTTAGCCGTTATACGGACCTTATCGAGCCACTTTCTTTGGATGAAGCTTACTTGGATGTGACTCAAGCACAGGTATGCCGTGGCAGTGCCACACTCATTGCTGAGCAAATTCGCCAAGATATCTTCCAACAAACTGGACTGACAGCCTCAGCAGGAGTCGCACCTATTAAGTTTGTTGCCAAAATAGCCAGCGACGAGAATAAGCCGAATGGGCAATGCGTAATTCTGCCTGAGCAACTGCCAGACTTTCTTGCTCAGTTGGACTTAAAAAAAATCCCCGGTGTTGGCAAAGTGACGCTAGAGCGGCTGCATCAGAAAGGATTATACAAAGGCCAGGATGTGCTGGATAAGGGAGTAAACTGGATGCAGCAGCATATAGGGAATTTTGGTGTGTCCTTATACCAAAAGTGCGCAGGCGAAGTAATAGGGCGAGTTAAAACCGAGCGCATTCGCAAGTCACTCAGCGTTGAACACACTTACGAATATAACAAAACCTCATTGCTACAATGTCACCAGGCCTTACCCGCTTTACTCGAGGAGTTGCAACAGCGCCTTGAGCGCAACCAACTTAGCAACGCCATTAACAAGTTGTCAGTCAAAGTAAAGTTTGCCGATTTTCAGGTGACTACCGCTGATCAAAGTGGGTTCGCCTTGAATCTAGACACTTTCGCAGCGCTAACGGCGAAAGCCTACCAAAGGGGCAACACTCCAGAGGTGAGATTACTGGGCCTGGGCGTTGGAATTTCACCGCAACAGCAACAAGCTACCCAGTTAAGCATTTTAGACTAAAGCGTTAATGAATTTTTAAACTAAGCTGATAAGGTAAATTGCTACTTTAGGCACTTAGCCTCGTCGGCCTGTGCTCGTGCGACTAATACACTTTGCTAAAGCGAAGAGTATTGTAATGACAACAAAAATAAAGAGAGAAGACTATGCAATCAGTAGTTATTGTCTTGCTTGGTATTGTCGGCATGCTATTTGGCTGGTTCGTCTATTCCAAGTTTATCGCCGAAAAAATCTTCAAAATGGACGATAAGTTTGTAACTCCAGCTCATGAGCTCCAAGACGGCGTTGATTATGTGCCAACCAATAGAGTGGTATTGTGGGGACACCATTTTACCTCGGTAGCGGGTGCTGCGCCCATTGTAGGCCCCGCGATTGCGGTTTATTGGGGGTGGGTGCCTGCGGTATTGTGGGTCGTATTTGGTACTATTTTCTTTGCTGGTGTTCACGACATGGGCGCCCTATGGGCCAGTGCTCGGCACAAGGGCAAATCCATGGGGGCGTTATCAGAATCTGTCATAGGCTCGCGCACGCGTTCTCTATTCATGATTGTGGTGTTTTTGGTGCTATTGATGGTGAATGCGGTATTTGGCGTAGTGATTGCGAACTCATTTGTCTCGCAACCTAATGCGGTATTCCCAGCTTGGTCGGCGATTGTGGTGGCCTTAGTGATAGGTCAGCTGCTGCGTCGAAATATGCCGCTTATTCCTTTGTGTGCCATTGGTGTTGGCGTACTCTACGCTACGATTTACATGGGCAGCTCAATGCCCCTGGCACTGCCTAGTGAAATGTTTGGGTTAGCGGATAAAGCCAACTGGATCATTATTCTCTTCGTCTATGCTGCAATTGCTTCGTTATTACCTGTTTGGATGCTACTGCAACCGCGCGACTTTATTAACGGCATGCAGCTGTTGGTGGGGCTGGTTCTGCTTTATGGCGCTGTCTTTGTTTCTATGCCTGATATCACAGCTCCCGCGTTTAACATGCAAACCGCTGCTGACACGCCCAGTATTATCCCCTTGTTGTTTGTCACCATAGCCTGTGGTGCGGTGTCAGGCTTCCATGGAATCGTGTCCTCAGGAACGAGCTCAAAACAATTGAATAAAGAAACCGATGGTCGCTTTGTGGGATACCTCGGTGCCGTAGGAGAAGGATGTTTAGCGCTTATCACGCTGGTGGCCGTTAGTGGCGTGGCCTTGGCTGTTTCCCCAGAGGAGTGGCATGAAATATACAGTCATTTAGGCGCTGGCAGTGTGAGTGCTTTTATTACCGGTGGCGCTAATTTAATTGAAAGTGGCTGGGGTATTTCCACCGAAGTTGCTTCAACCCTATTGGCGGTAATGGTGGTGTTATTTGCAGGCACAACGATGGACTCGGGTGTGCGTCTCCAGCGTTATATTATTCAAGAGTGGGGCGACATTTATAAAATATCGGCGCTTAAAAATGGCGTCGTTGCTACGTTAGTTGCGGTGGGGTGTTGTTTGTTACTTGCTTTTGGCGCCGGTGGCGCATCTGGCAGTGGTGGCATGATCATTTGGCCGCTATTTGGTTCTACCAACCAAATCCTTGCCAGCTTAACCTTACTGGTGATCTCGGTGATGCTTATAAAAGCAGGACGTCCGGCTAAATTCACGCTGATCCCTATGGTCTTTGTATTGATTATGGCGTTCTTTGCGGGGGTCATTAAACTTGCTGAGTACTACCAACAGGGGAACTGGTTGCTTGTTGTGCTCGATGCCATCGTCCTTATTGTTAGTGTGTTGGTCATGCTTGAGGCGTGGTCTGTGATCGCTAAACATAAGCGGGAAAAACAGCAAGGTTCAGAGCAAGCGTAAGCACAACTTGTCAACGCCACTTTACAATCCCTAAGGTGGCATAGGGCTTTGCTAGTCAAGACCCCGTAAATCACCGATAATGTAGGTCCTTTGTTTTAGATTAGGACCTTTTTTATGTCTTATGCACGCGCTACGTCTTGCGCTAGCCTTGATGCACTTAGTGCAACCAGCGAAAACGATGCTCTTATTATTATCTGTGACTCCCTTGATGCGCTGCCCCAAACCTATGCTGAACAAATCAATACTCACGCGGCGATAGATAGCCGTGTAGGTAAGCAACCGACATTATTGATCAGCGAACAAGCGCCAGGTAAGCGCTTGATTGTGACTCCCACAGGCCCTTTAGGGCGGGATTATGATGATGTGCGCCGTGTCTTTGAAGCGGCTAAAAAAGGCATTGCCGTAGCGAAGGAAGCAGGCGCTATCAAGCCGGCTTTGTATGTGCATAATATTCAACAGCGTCCAGGTTATGAGTTCGCATTGGAAGTGGCCTTTTTAGGTGCTAACCAAGCGTTATGGCAGCCCTTAGAAGCACGTGAATATCATGGCGATGCTATCTCTGCACTGAATACTATTAGCCTGGTCGGCGCTACAGATGAACAACTAAAACAGGTCAATGCGATTGCCGCTGGCCAATATGCGGCACGCGATTTATGTGGCACTGAGCCAGAGCGTATGGCGCCGCCTCGCTTCGCTGATTATTGTGTCGAGGCTTTTGCTGGTACTGCGGTAAAAGTCGATGTGATCAGTGATATCGCGACTATTGATAAAGAGTATCCATTGCTTAGTACTGTTGCTCGCGCATCCTATGCGGTAGAGCGTCATCACCCACGCGTGGTAAAAATGGCCTATGTGCCTGAAGGCAATGTTGAACGCACGTTGATCTTTGTCGGTAAAGGCCTTGTTTACGATACCGGTGGTGCGGATTTAAAAGTTGGTGGCTTCATGGCCGGCATGAGTCGCGATAAAGGCGGTGCTGCATCTGTCGCTGGGTTTATGAAAGCCGTCGCTGAAGCACAGCCTAAAGGAGTCAAAGTGATTGCCTATTTGGCCGTGGTTCGGAATTCCATTGGTTCGGATTGCTTTGTTCCTGATGAAATTATTACCAGCCGTGAAGGCATCCGCGTGCGCATTGGTAATACCGATGCTGAGGGCCGCTTGGCAATGGGGGATTTACTCAGTGAGGCTAAAGAAGTGGCCAAAGGCGAGGTGAATCCTGAGCTCTTTACCGTTGCTACTCTCACCGGGCATGCCGCCCGAGCTGTGGGGCCTTATAGTGCCTATGTTGAAAATGGTCCAGCGCGTAAAGTGCAGCTCTCACAGCAATTGGTGGAGCAGGGTGACTTATGGGCCGATTGCGCCGAGGTATCGCGTTCGCGTCGCGAAGACTATGATTTTGTGCAACCACGCACCTTAGCTGACGATGTGCTTTCCAGTAATAATGCCGCATCGGCAGTCACTGCACGGGGCCACCAGTTCCCGATGGCCTTTTTGGCGATTGTGGGTGGGTTAGATAAGCATGGCTTAGATAGCGAGCAACCGCTTCCTTATGTACATATGGATATTGCCGGCAGTGGTGTGGAAGGCGGCGATTGGCAGCACGGAAAGCCAACTGCGGCTACGGTAGCAAGCTTATTTGCTAAATACTGTCGCTAACGCTGGCAGCAATAGCCGATATTGGTAAGCTAAAAAGGCCGCCGTTGGGCGGCCTTTTTATGACCGGAAAGCGATGACTTCATATTTTGAAGCGCTTAACTATACTGGCGAGTGTTTGACTGGCCTGCTCTAGTTCGTTACTCGCCTGGTTCATAACCTGTGTGCTGGAGAGCGACTCATTGGTTGCGTGGGCTAAATCATTGAGCCGCTGCGACACTTCGCTAGAGGCGTCATTTTGTTGTTCAGTGGCGCGGGCGATATGAGCGTTCATTTCCCGGATAGAGTCAACCAAGCGGTTGATTTCATCCAATGCTTCGGTGGTATTCGCGGTGGACTCAACAGTATTGTCCGAGATCTGCTGGCTGTTTTGTACGGCCTGCACGGCTTTTTCCGCCCCTTGTTGCAACTGCTCAATCATAGCTTGAATTTCATCGGTGCTTTGGCCTGTGCGGCTGGCTAAGGTGCGCACCTCATCTGCAACAACTGCGAACCCACGGCCTTGCTCGCCAGCTCTAGCCGCTTCTATGGCGGCATTGAGCGCTAAAAGGTTGGTTTGCTCGGAAATACCGCGAATCACATCCAGCACACTGCCAATATTATTACTTTGGCTGGCTAACTGCTGCACTACCTCAGCGACTTGTTCAATTTGTGTGCTTAAACGGGTGATCGCATTCACTGTGTTATGAACCACTGATTTTACTTGATCTGCATAACTGTTCGCTTCGTTGCTAGCTTGCTCGGCGTTATTGGCATAATCACTGATGTCTTTCACTTGGTGACTTACCTGTTCCATTGCGGTGGCCACTTGTGCTGAGCTGTCGCTCTGCAGCTCAATATGATGTTGATTTTGCTGGGCCGTCGATTGTAGTTGCGCCACATGCTCACTCACTTTATTGGCTTGCTCATTGACCGCTTCTATGGATTGGCGCATCTTTTCGGTGTAGTCATTAAAGTGCCTGGCAAGGCGAGAGACCTCGTCATTGCCGCTGCTGTCTAAACGCTGGGTTAGGTCTCCCTCACCTTGCGCTATATCTTTCATCATGTCTGCTGCGTGACGAATAGGCCCCATCACACTTTGTGCTATTAAATAGCCCATCACTAACAGCACCGCGAGAATCACAACGCCCTCGAGGATAAGAATTGTTTTGCTACGTGCAAACGTGTCCTCAATGTGATCGATATAAACGCCGGAGCCAATCACCCAGCCCCAAGGTTCAAACCCCTTAACGAACGCTATTTTATCGACAGGTTGATCTTTTCCTGGCTTTGGCCACTTGTAGGGCACAAAGCCTTCACCTTGACGCTCAACCAGCTCAGCCATTTGCACGAATAGTTTCACGCCATCGGGGTCGGCGGTGTTAGCTAATGACTTGCCTTCGAGCTGTGGCTTAAACGGGTGCATAACCATGGTCGGGCTGGTGTCATTGATCCAAAAATAATTGGAATCACCATAGCGCAAAGCGCGAATGGCATCTTTAGCGGCAACTTTCGCTTGCTCATCCGTGAGGGCGCTCGTTTGTGCTTGTTGGTGGTAATACGCCGCGATGCTGTGTGCATTTTCTACTAGGTTGCGCGTTTTCTCATGTTGCCCATCCAGCAAAGAGCTGTATTGGTTAGTCAGTGAGGTCGCGACTAAGATGATGATACCGAGTAGGGCAAGAACGAGTAGGGCAATCAGGCGTTGATAAATACTAAGGCGACGAAGTTGCTGCATAACAAATCCTTGGAACGAGGTAATGCTATGAGTTTAGTCGATTCTAAGTGAGTGAGCCTAAAAATAAGTATGGATTTTCAGTAGATTGTAAAAGAAATCAGGCCAGCAGAAGCCGGCCTGATTGAAGCGTAGAAACTTACTCTTGAGCCATATCAAAATGGCGGTTAAAGAAGTCGGTAATGGTATGATGCAGGTGCGTTTGTACCTTTTTACCTCGCAAGCTATGTTTCGAGCCTGGGTAGGTCATCATTTCAAACGGCAACGCCTTGTCTTGTAGCTGTTTAAACAGCTTAGTGGCGTGGGTAAAGAGCACGTTGTCATCAGCCATGCCATGATAAATCATGAGCGAACCCTTGAGGCCATCGCTGTATGGAAAGACCGCGCTTTGTTCATAGCCTTCGGCATTAGTTTTTGGGTGGCCAAGATAGCGCTCTGTGTAATGAGTATCATACAACGACCAGTCGGTAACAGGAGCACCTGATACACCGGCTTTGAAATAATCGCCAGCTTTAAACATCCCCATTAACGCCATGTAACCGCCGTAGCTATGGCCATAAATACCTATGCGCTGCGGGTCTACGTAATCTAAGGTGCGTAAAAACTCGACGCCTTTAATTTGATCCTGCACCTCACTTTCACCAAGGTGTTTGTAGATCACGTCTTCAAAGCGCTTTCCGCGATTGTAGGAGCCGCGATTATCAAGCTGAAATACCACATAGCCTTGTTGCACCATGTATTGAAAGTATAGGTTTTTACTGCGCCAGCTGTTGGTAACTCGCTGCGCATGTGGGCCGCCATATACATTGACAATGACCGGGTGCTTTTGCTTTTTATTCAGTTTGCGTGGCTTGAACAGGCGGTAGTGCATTACCTGACCGTCTTGTGCCTTTATGGTGCCGTACTCAGGCTCTACTAAGTCGCTGGTGTAAGGGCTGAGTGGGTGCTGTTCATCGATGGCATTTTGCTCTAACCAAGTGACAAAGTCGCCATTGGTTTTACGCAGTGCAACATAGGGAGGGCGGTTTACCGACGAGGCACGGTCAATAAAGGTCTTGCTATCCTCTGCAAGAACGACGTTATGATATTCACCCGCTGCGGTGATGCGCGTAATCTCACCAGCTTCAAATAGGGGAGTGCTATACAAATGGCTTTCCAGCGGCGTGTCTTTGCGACCGGCAAAATACACGACGCCATTTTGCTCATCAACGCCTTTTAATGACTCAACAATCCAATCCCCTTGGGTGATTTGGCGTACCAGTGTGCCATCGATCTTGTACAGGTAAAGGTGCTTATAACCATCGCGCTCTGACGCCCAGATAAAGTGCTCTTTATCTTGCAAAAACTTCAAATCAAAGTGCAGGTTAATCCATGTATCACTGCTCTCTTTGACGGCCACGCGTTGGGTTTTTTCGGCGCTATCATAAAAGCGCAGCTCAAGCTCTTGCTGCGAGCGGTTTTGCCATTGATAAGACAGAGTGTGGTTGTCTTTGAGCCATTTTGCACGGGCAATGTAAATATCCTTGTCGGTGCCTAAATCAATCCAATCAACCTGTTTGTCATCAATATGGACAACGCCTAGCTCTATGGCCACATTGTCGGTGCCAGTGTAGGGGTAGCGCTGGTTAAATAGCTTCACTTCGTCGGCATAAATCTCGTTACGAATCGCCTCTTCTACGGGGCTCTCATCGATACGGGTGAAGGCTATTTTTTGTTCATCACCGGACCACCAGTAGCCGGTCATGCGGCTCATTTCTTCCTGCGCCACAAACTCAGCCATGCCATTTTTAATAACGCCGCCGCCATCTTGAGTGAGCTGGATTTCTTTGCCACTGGCCAGTTCTAAGGCATATAAGTTCTGGTCGCGGATAAAAGAGACAAAATTGCCTTTCGGTGAGAATCGCGCGTCGGTTTCAAACGCTTCGGTATCGGTGAGCTTACGGCTTTCGCCACTGGCCAGTTGATAGTAATACAAGTCCCCATTGAGTGGGAAAAGCAACGCTTGCCCGTCTTTGGACCAGGTATACTCCAAAATTCCACGGCCAAAAATACGTTGGCGCTCACGACGCGCTTTTTCTTCATCAGAGAGATTTTCCGGCCCTGAGAACAATGCTTGCGAATCGACTAACATGCGGTTGCTGTTGTCTTTGAGATTGTATTCCCATAGGTCGTAGCGATTGTAGTCTTCTTTCTTTCCTTGCAAGTAGGTAACGCGGCTACCATCTGGAGAAAACTTAAGCTTTACAGGCGCTTTACCAGCTAAACTAGGGTCGTCAAAAATGCGCTCGAGCGTCAGCTCTTTGGCAGTCGCTGCGCCGCAGGCTAAGCTTGCAGCCAAGGCAACAGATAAGTATTTGGTTGTATTAGACACGGGTAAACCTTATTGTTGTAGTGATGCGTTGATGGTACTGATGCACTGTCATAAGCGCAACTTTATGCCACTAAACTTGCAGCAACAGGAGGATGCTATGTTTGCATTAGCACCAGAGTTGGAACGAGATTGTATTGAATTGGCGGATTGGCCGTTGTGTAAAGTGTTGTTAATGAATGACAGCCAGTACCCTTGGTTTATTCTGGTACCGCGCAAAAGCGGATTAAAAGAGATCATTGATTTAAGTGATCGCGACCAAATCGTGTTAGGACGTGAATCAGCGAAGCTTAGCTGTATGTTAAAAACAGTGTTCAAACCGGCAAAATTAAATGTTGCTGCTTTAGGTAACATGGTTGAGCAGTTGCATATTCATCATATTGCTCGCTTTGAGCAAGACCCCGCATGGCCCAAACCGGTGTGGGGGGTACACCCACCTAAACCTTACACTGAAGCGCAAATTCAACAGATTAAAGAGAATTTGCAGCTATAAAAAAACAGCGCCGAAAGGCGCTGTTTTTATGTCGTCTATAAATACAGGCTTAGTTTAAGCCTAATACCTTTTTGCCCTGGATGAAGTCGACATCCACAGGGATATTCGCTTTACTGAGCTTTTCTAAATCAGCGGCCAATTCAGGTTTTATTTCACCCATGGTAGCAACGAGTTGGTCCACCTTCTGATAGTCACCGTCACCTTGCAGGGTAAGAATTAAATTCGATAGCTTGCTCATGGCTGCAGCCATCTTATCCATATTTACCTGATATAGGCCGTTTTCATCTTTGGAGAACGCGCCTTCTTGTTTGAAGAAGTTAAAGCGGATCATGTTAGCTTTACCGTGCGCGCTGGATGCGCCAAAACGTACAGAGCGGAAGATTCCAGCCATAAAGGTGACATAGTAATCTTCTAACGTACCCTCGGTAATCTCGCCTTTTTTCAATAGCTGTTCAACCATATACAAGCCAAGGATATCCGCCTTACCTTCTTCCAATGCACTCGCGTGCTCTTGAAGCGACTGGCGTACGGTGCCTTTACCGGTAATGGTGTTTTTAATACCTAGGCCATGCGCCACTTCGTGGAACATGGTATTAGCAAAAAAGGCGTCGAAAGTAATGTGTTTGCGCTGCTCGGGCACAATAAGCTCAGCGGCAATGGGCATGAGGATTTTGTCGAACTTAGCGCGCATGGCATTTTTAAGTTGCAGGCGGCGAGTGCCTTTTTCCAGTTGCACTTGCTCATCATTAGGCAAGTTGATAGCTATGGTTTTGCTGCCAGCATTGGAGTGGCCAGCATAGTAGATGACATCATACGCATTAAGGTCGGCGTCTGAACCAGGAACCTCTTGCTTATATTGCTCCGCCACAGGCAGACCTTTTTGTAGCTCCGGAAGGAATTGCGCAAATTTTGCTAAGCGCTCACTCCAGGCCATGTCTTTGACCAAAACATAGGATTCAAAAGCCGCACGATACCCGAAAAGTTGATCTTCATAGGTTTCGATTGGGCCAATAACCACATCAATGGGGTTATTTTTCATATCCATCCAAGCAAAATCAGAGGCTTGATAGTCATCACTTAGCAAGGCATCGGCACGCATACTCAAGTAGTTAGCGAATTCTTTATTATCGGCCAGTTCGCTCGCTTGGCGCAGCAAATCTGCGGCAGCTTCCAATGCTTGGGCGTATTCTACTGAATAAGGCACACTGTAAAGCTCACCTTTGTCATCGCGTTTGATGATGGAATAAAGGCCTGTTTTATCTTTTACACTGCTTTGCTCTAATTCTTCTTTTGTCATATCAGCTGGGTAAAATTGAGCCCCTGCTGGTTTGTGCTCAAAGCCGCTTAAAAAAGGCTGTTCGCCGTTTAAGCGATCCCAAGGACCATAGTTAATCTTGGCAAAGTGACGCACTTGTTCATCATCTAGGCTCGCTAAGAAATCTTGTTGCTCGCCACCGAAAGCCTGACGCCAAAACAGTTGGTCCATAATTTTTGAGGCATCAATCAGTTTAGCGAGCATTTTTTGCTGATTCCCGCTTAGATGTGACAAGTCGGTATTGAGCTCAAAATCGGTGTAAATGTTAAGCCGCTCGCGTTCAATATTTATCAATTCAGGGCCACTGCTTGGTTGTGCGCTCGCCGCCGTTTGTTCAGTAGTTGACTGTGGTTGCTTGGAGCAGGCGCCAAGTGCGAATACAGAGCTAATAAGCAGTGCTTGAGAAATTTTCGACAATTTACTCATGGGATCCTCTTTCGGTGTAACTCGTTATTGGACTGTAAAGTAAGACAAAAAACACAGTCCATTGAGAGAGTTTATGATTCGGTTATAGCGGGGGAGAGCCCCGTGTTGTTGGGCATTAAAGCAACTCAAGGGCTGGCTGGCAATAATGATTATGGGAACATAGGTAATTATTTTTTGTAAATAAATGGGCAATTGCGCTATCACTTTCTAAACTTTATCGGTAACTTATAGCTAATTTATAAGAAAAAACGGCTTTGCTGACATAAAGGATACTGGCGACATGTCCACAGAAAACGCTTTGCTGACCATCTTGGTTGACCGCATAAATAACGATACTTTGGTGCTGCCAACCTTGCCGGAAGTGGCACTTCGAGTGCGTAACGCTGCAGATGACCCGGATATAACCTTACATGATATGGCGGACGTGATCGCCAATGATCCCGCATTAGCAGCTCGGATGATCAAAGTTGCGAATAGCGCCTTGATGAGTCGCTCGGTGAAGGTGACGACTATAAACCAAGCCGTTACGCGCATCGGCCTAAGGCAGATAAAAAATATCGCCACAGCGATGGCGATGGAGCAGCTATTCGTCTCTCAGCATGAGCTGATCAAAGGCTATATGGATAAGGCATGGCAAAAGACAATTCGTGTTGCCTGCCATTCGATAGCGCTGGTGCAGAATTTTCGCAAGCAACAGCGTCACGACACGATTAATACCGAAACTATCACCTTGGCAGCACTGACCTACAATATTGGTATTTTGCCTATTCTCACCGAGGCTGAGAAGCACCCAGAGGTGTTTGCTAATCCGAGTTTTTTAGCTCATGCCATTCAAAAACTAGCAGGGCGCATTGGTGCTGCTATTTTAACCGCTTGGGACTTCTCTGATGAATTCGTAGAAGTCGCAAAGTGCTGGGCCGATCCTAATTATCGTCCTAAAGAGGTGGAGTTTGTCGATTTTATTCGTATGGGCGCGATCATGGAGGGCATTTTACAAGTGTCAGATAAGTCGTCCGCACTGAATGTTTATGTCGATAAAGGGATTATCCCATCTGTGGAAATATTTGCTGACGATGAGTATCAGGAAGTCGTGGGTGATATAAGAGAAATATTCAGTTAAAAAAAGGAGCCTCAGGCTCCTTTTTCAGTTATGCATTGTACTTACAGATCCTCGGCATCGCCTAATTGATTGGTCAATGCATCAAGGAGTTGTTTGATTTCTTCCGAGGCAAGAATAAAGTCTGCGTCAAGCTTTACTGCCATGTCTTCTTTAGGAATATCGGCGTTTTCTTCTTTTAACGTATCGGCATAACTGACGCGTTTAATAGAGCCATCATTTTGCAATAAGAACTTCACTCGTTCTTGATACTCCAGCGCCAGCTTAGTGACCTCTTTGCCATTATCTAAGTGGTTTTTAACCTCATCACTGGATAGGTCATGGCCTTTAAACTTCACTTGTGCCCCATTGTCATCTTGCTCTTGCAACTCGGCGTCTAAGCCAATCGCGAAGCCTTCTGGAGCGTTGAATTCCTTCAACCACGACGTTAAAAATAAGCCAAGATCATAATTTGCAAACGCTGGCACAACAGGCAATGTCCCTAGTGACTTACGCAATAACGCAAGTAACTCTTCTGCTTTATTAAAGCTGGCACTATTGATCACAACCCAGCCATTTTCCATATCGATAAAAGCAAATTGGAGGCTAGACTTCTTAAATGCTTGCGGCAGCAAAGAATGCAAAATGTTTTCTTTTAGCTCATCTTTTTCTTTTTTGCTAACGCGGCGGTTTTCTTCAGCTTCTAAATGATCGATCTTCTCCTGCACCATCTCGTTGACGACCGCAGGGGGCAGTACTTTTTCTTCCCGCTTAGCGCACACTAAAACAGTACTTTGCGAGAAGTGACTGAGCATCTGACCATGTTTGCCAAACGGCTTGGTCCAGCCAAAGGTATGCATGTCTTGGCTGCCACAGGGGCGGAATACGTCTTGCTCTAGGGCTTTTTCAAAATCGTCTTGTTGGTAACTGATGTCTTGCTTAAAGCGATAACAGATAAGGTTGCTAAACCACATAGTTTTACTTCCGTTGAGCTGTGGGCTCGAATTAAATGTGGCGCCATCATAGCAGGAGTCACCTTACTAATTAAACATTTGCATTGGCTTTGGTAGGTCTTTTGGAATAGTAATTCGATATTGCAAACCTTGGCCTGGCTCGCTGCTCACTTCAATCTCACCCCCCAAGGTTTGTTTAACCAAATTGAAGGTGATATGAGTGCCCAGACCACTGCCACCTTGGTCACGTTTGGTGGTAAAGAAGGGGTCAAACAGTTTATCTAGCTGTTCGGCATCAACACCACGACCATTATCACGATAGTTGATATCCACTAGGCCATCATTTTCGCTCACATCAATAGTGATAGTGCCCTTTTCGACACCTTCAAAGCCATGAATGAGTGAGTTCATAATTAGGTTAGTGAAGATTTGGCTAATAGCACCAGCAGGTAAATTGAGCACCAAGTTATCGGGGCAGTTTACATCCACCTGGTGTTGAGTTTTCTTAATTTTTGGGTGCAGTGAGCGAATCACCTCGCCCAAGTATTCTTTAAAGTTTATGGTGCGTACCGCTTCACTGGCCTGATCGACTGCTATTTGTTTAAAGCTGGCAACTAATTCTGAGGCGCGGGCAAGATTCGAAGTGAGCAGTTCAGTACTTTGCTTCGCATCTTTAATAAACTCTTCTAGCGCTTTCGGGGAAAGTGTTTTTTCTTTATAAGCATGCTCAATGGCATCGAGACGCTCTTGTAAGAAGGAGGTTGCGGTAACACCTATTCCCACAGGCGTGTTGATATCATGAGTGATACCCGCGACTAAACCACCCAGCGCTGCCATTTTCTCCGAGCCAAGCAAGCGCTCTTGGGCCAAATTGAGCTCATCGACATAACGCTGCATCTCGCTTTGCTTGGTTAGCAACTCTTGTTCGGTATGACGGCGCAGTTCAATTTCCTCTGTTAAGTTGAGCTTTTGTTTTTCCAGCTCATATTTCTGCTGCTGCAAATCCATCATCGCTTGGCTTAGGTTTGAGGTTTTTCTTGCTACCTCTTGCTCCAGCTGTAAGTTTTGCTGGTCCAGTTTTTCATTGCTTTTCAATAACTCTTTTTGGGTGTGTTCCAGTTTATTGCGATACTCGACTACTTTATTGATCATGTTGTTGAATGACTGCGCCATGACATTCAACTCGTTTTTTTCATTACTATCGAGGTTTATTCTTGTCCCTTCTAAGTCATCTAGCTCGAGGCTTTCAATCTGCTCGGTAAGTTGATTGAGCGGATGGGTGAGGTGTTTACGAAAAGCCAATAAAAACAATAAGATCAAAAACGCGGTTTTGATCATGGCGTTGCCGACCAGAAGATAGATTGACACGATAATACGGCTGACAACTACATCTCGGCTGGAAAAAAGCGTGACATCACCCACTTGGGTGGCGCGCCCGGAAAACTCAAAAATTAACGGAAAGGTGTAACCAAATAATCCGGAGGGAGTATCTTCTATGATAGAAGCATCTTGCACTAATTGTTGTGAGTAGAGCTCGCGAATGTCTAAGGAGCGCCCGAGTTGAGAGATCACTTCGCCGCTGTCATCACGGACAATAATTCCTTCAACCATAGGAATAGCAATTAACCCTTCGGCGATGGTAATACTTTGATCGGTATTTAATTCCCAAATTGCGCGGGTAAGGCTGCCACTAAAGGTCTTTTGCAGTGTTTGTAGTTCATCGCGTATGTAGTTTTTGGTATTCAAGTACTCAGCAAAGACTTGGCCGCAAGTGACAACAAATGTGAGTAAAAAATACACCGACAAAACACTGGTTAGGAGCTTCTTCGACAAACTATTATGCAACATACGAGTACAGAGCCCTTGTATAAACCATGAAAAAGCGATGATAAAAAGTCAATTATCAGCCCTAAATTCGCCATTGGCTTCAAAAACCTAAAGCTAGCCAAGATTCTTGAAAAAATAAATAAAATAATAGCTTAAAGACTGCAGATTAACAAAAATCTGTGGCCTGCGGTGTTAAGATTTGTTTATAGCTATGGTATAACCTACTGATATAAGTTTTACCCTCAAATGGCATAGTAATGGCTTTTCAGGTGTTAGTCTGTGACGATTCCGTAATGGCTCGAAAACAAGCGAGCAAAGCGGTTATGTCTATTTTGCCTTGCGCGGTGACGCACGCTACAGATGGTGAACATGCACTGACGCTAATGAGCGAACAACACTTTGATCTTCTCTGTTTAGACCTCACCATGCCGAAAATTGACGGTATCGGGGTATTACAACAAATGCGCATACGCAAAATAGAAACCTACGTAGTGGTTATTTCTGCCGACGTACAGTCGCAAATGAAGCAGCGCACAGCGCAACTCGGCGCCCTTGGATTCATTAATAAACCGGTAAAAACAGATGCTTTAGCGGATGTTTTGCATAAATTTGGCGTTTACTAATCTTAGTTATATCTAAAAAGCATATTTTTTCTTTTCTTTAGCTGTTGACAGAAATAGTCATTTTCGTGCAGTCTAGAACCATGAACACAAATTACGCAACACTGACCACCATTATTACCACCACCATCCTTAGCGGATAGTGGCATGGGTCGGTGCGCAGAGAAAAAAGGCCTATGCTCACTGAGCATAGGCCTTTTTTTTGGCCTATCGTCACGACCTGGTAAAAAGGTGTTATTGGGAATGAGGAAAACATGCAAGTACTAAAGTTTGGAGGCTCGTCACTGGCCGATGCCAGTTGTTTAAAGCGAGTGAGTGAGATTGTCCGCCAGGAGCTCAAAGAGCAAATGCTGCTGGTATTGTCAGCCCCCGGCGGTATGACGGATACATTGGTGGGATTAGCTGAGAGTGCGGCGACAGGTGTAGATATCCAGTCACAGTGGCAACTGTTTTATGAGCGTGCACATACCTTGAAAGACGAAGTGTGTGAGCAAAATCAGCAGCCTGCAAATTGGCCTGACTTTACGCAGTTAAAACAAAAGCTAGAAGGCGTGGCTTTATTAGGACAGTGCCCGGATTCGGTGTTCGCTTATGTCATTAGCTTTGGTGAGCGCATTAGTGTGGCCTTGATGCAGGTGCTACTCGATGATTTTTGCCCTCATTATATGAGTGCGGAACAAGTTATCCGCTCCAGCGGTGGCTACTTAAACGCTGAAGTTGATCTAGATGTATCAAAACTACAGTTTCGTGAATATTTGCACGCTAACCCCGCAAAAATCTATATTATGCCTGGCTTCACCGGGGCCAATGACGATGCCCAATTGACTACGCTAGGGCGTAATGGCTCCGACTATTCTGCTGCTGTTGCAGCCGCTTGTTTAGAGGCCGATATCTGTCAAATCTGGACCGATGTTGACGGTGTATACAGCGCTGACCCTCGCTATATCAAAGGGGCCACTAAGGTCGATTTTCTGTCTTACAAAGAAGCGATGGAACTCTCTTACTTTGGCGCTAAAGTCTTGCATCCCAAAACCATTGTGCCATGCGCAAAAGCGGGCGTGCCATGTGAGATAAAAAATACCCACAACAGTAAAGAACCCGGCTCATTGATCAGTGATGAAGTCACTGAAAGTGAGCCGGTAAAAGCGATCTCAAGTTTACAAGATTTGGCTATGCTCACGGTGTCAGGGCCGGGCATGAAAGGTAAAGTCGGCATGGCAGCCAAAGTGTTTACTGCGCTAGCAGCCGATAATGTATCTATTGTTCTCATCACCCAGTCCAGCTGTGAGTTCAGCATTAGCTTTTGCGTGCATCAGCAAGATTTAGCCTTGGCGCTGCATGCTCTCGAACAAGCCTTTGAACTTGAGTCAAAAGCGGGGCTTATTGAGCCTGTACAAGTGCAGCGGAATTTGGCAATCGTTACCCTAGTTGGCGATAACATGCGAGCACACAAAGGCTTAGCAGCGAAGTTCTTTGCCTCGCTGGCGCAGGCTCAAGTGAATATCGTTGCCATAGCCCAGGATTCGACAGAGAGTTCAATTTCTGCGGTTGTTGATGGTGAGTTATGTAATGATGCAGTGAAGGTTTGTCATGAAAACTTCTTTACCCATGTGCCTTCTATTGATGTTTTCCTGCTCGGCTGTGGACTTGTTGGCAGCGAGCTGCTAAGCCAAGTGCGTAGGCAACAACAATGGTTGCAACAACGTAATATCAAACTCAAAGTCCGAGGCGTGGCCAACTCCCGACAGATGCTGCTAAACAGTGACGGGATTGATCTAGAAAATTGGCAGCAGCCATTGGCGCAGACCTCACAGCAATTTGATCTAACCTTGCTGGAACAGTTCGTTAAGCAAAACCATCTGATTAACCCGGTGTTAGTGGATTGCAGCTCCTCTGGTGCGCTCGCTGCTCAGTATGCCGATTTCCTTAATGCTGGTTTTCATGTGGTAGCGGCTAATAAAAAGGCCAATACCAGCTCGCAGGCTTACTATCAGCAGCTCAAACTCGCTGCGCAGCGCAACAATCGCCGCTTTTTGTATGAAACCAATGTTGGCGCCGGCTTACCCGTGCTCGATAACCTGCAGTTGTTATTCGGTGCCGGTGATGAGCTTCTGCATTTTAGCGGCATTTTATCGGGATCGTTATCTTATATGTTCGGTGTTATCGGTGATGGCTTAAGCCTGTCACAAGCAACCATCAAAGCTAAAGAAAATGGCTTTACCGAGCCGGACCCTCGTGATGACCTTTCAGGGACTGATGTCGCCCGTAAACTACTTATTATCGCTAGGGAGTCTGGTTTGGCACTTGAGCTGGATGATATTGAAGTGGAGTCGGTATTGCCGTCGGGCTTTGCCGAGGGACTAAGCGTTGATGAGTTTATGGCAAAATTACCACAACTTGATTCAGACTTCGCCGATAAGGTTGCCAGCGCCCAAGCCGAAGGAAAGGTCTTGCGTTATGTTGGCGCAATTGAAGATGGTCATTGTCGTGTTGGTATTGAAGCCGTTGATAGTCGACATGCGTTGTATGACATTCGTGACGGCGAAAATGCCTTAGCTATTTTGAGTCAGTATTATCAGCCCAAGCCTTACGTTATTCGCGGTTATGGTGCAGGAGCCGAAGTGACCGCAGCGGGAGTTTTCGCTGATATTCTGAAAACCTTACCACGTTAGGAGAGGGCCATGATTGAAGTTTATGCGCCGGCCTCGATTGGTAATTTTGCGGTTGGATTTGATGCGCTGGGAGCGGCTATTGCACCCATTGATGGCACTTTGTTGGGCGATGTGGTGCGAATTAGCGCCAGCGCTGAGACAGAATTTGTGTGCTCAGGGCCTTACGCCCATAAATTGCCACAACAGGCAGAGCAAAATTTAGCCTTTATGTGTATGGCGCACTTTCGTGCCACGGTCGCACCAGATATGCCGACAGCGCGTATGGAGTTAGTTAAGAATCTGCCCATTGGTTCAGGTCTGGGATCCAGCGCCTGCTCAGTGGTTGCGGCACTTGCAGCGCTGAATAAATTTGCCGGCACTGAGCTCAGCGAGGATGCGCTCATTGAGCTAATGGCTGATTTTGAAGCTAAGGTCAGCGGCGCTCGTCATTATGACAATATCACGCCGTGTTTGCTTGGTGGTTTGCAGCTCACAGGGGCGCTGATACCCGGTCGTTCACTGACGATCCCCACTCCCAGTAACTGGTATCCAGTGGTCGCGTTTCCCGGTTTCACCCTTAATACCGCTCAGGCTCGAGCAGTGCTGCCGCAGCAAATGAGCTTACACCATGGTATTGAATTTGCTCAGCGTCTCAGTGCATTTTGTACGCTAATGCATCAGCAACAGCATGAGTTAGCGATGGAGCTGATGGTTGATACTGTTGCTGAGCCCTATCGCAGTGAATTGATCAGCGGTTTCAGTGCCGCTAAAAAGGCGGTGCTAGAGTTAGGCGCGAAGGCGGTGAGTATTTCTGGTGCTGGGCCGACGCTTTTTGCACTATGTGACAATATCAATGATGCTAAAAACTGCCAGCAGTGGTTACAGCAGAACTATGTAAATGAACAAGGCTTTAGTCATATTTGTCAGATAGATACGGCAGGTACGCGGGTTTTGAATGAGGGAAAAGAATAATGCGGTTGTATAATTTAAAAGATGATAGCCAGGTGGTGTCTTTTGTTGAGGCGGTAAAAACAGGGTTAGGGCGCAATCAAGGGGTGTTTTTTCCGCAACAGCTAACGCCACTGGATAATATGGATGCCTTATTGGAAATGGATTTTGTCTCGCGCAGCACACAAGTACTGACGCACTTGATTGGCGATGAATTGAGTCCTAATGTGGTCGCTGAAATGGTGCAGGGAGCGTTTACTTTTCCAGCACCTTTGGTTCAAGTTGCCGATAACCTCCATTGTTTAGAGCTTTTTCATGGCCCTACCTTGGCATTTAAAGATTTTGGTGGGCGCTTTATGGCGCAGTGCCTTGCCCAGTTCAGTAACTCAGAAAAGGTCACTATTCTCACAGCCACCAGTGGTGACACTGGCGCTGCAGTAGCCCATGCTTTTTATGGCAAAGAGAACATCGATGTGGTGATCCTGTACCCTGAAGGCAAGATATCAGAGGCGCAGCAAAAGCTGTTTACAACCTTAGGCAATAATATTCACTGTTACAGTGTAAAAGGTTCGTTCGACGATTGTCAGGCCATGGTTAAGCAAGGATTTTTGGATGACGAGCTCAAAACGCGTTTGCGCCTTAATTCTGCGAATTCTATTAATATTAGTCGCTTACTCGCGCAGGTATGTTATTACTTTGAGGCGGTGGCGCAGTTGCCCAAAGCGCAGCGAGACAAAGCGCACATCTCGGTGCCGAGCGGTAACTTTGGTAATGTGTGCGCAGCGATGATAGCGGCGTTGATTGGCTTACCCATTAAAAAACTCTCGGCAACAACAAATCAAAATGACACGGTGCCGCGCTTTATCGCTTCCAAACAATGGCAGCCGCATGAGACTCAAGAATCTCTGTCTAATGCTATGGATGTCAGTCGACCCAATAACTGGCCTCGCGTACAAACGATGTTAGACAGTGGTCGTTTCAGCTATGACGATTTCTTTTCTCATGCAGTGGATGAGGAGCAAACCGCTGTGGCGATGCGTGAATTACAGAGCATGGGCTATCAAGCTGAGCCACACACCGCGATTGCTTATGAAGGGTTAAAAGCGGATTTAGCACCTGAGCATCAGGGGATTTTCCTAGCTACGGCCCATCCAGCTAAGTTTCAAGCCAGCGTGGAGAAGATTTTAAATGTTGAATTAGCGATGCCAAAGGCGCTTAGCGATGCCTTAGCTAAACCTTGCCTTGCTGAGCCGATGAGTGCAGATTATCAACAATTACGGCAAGCGCTGCTGGCGAAATTAGGTTAATTTGGTAAGCTAGCAATATTGATAACAAACGGCCTTTAGGGCCGTTTTTTTAATGGAACCGAGCAGCATGACATCTTGGTCTGATTTATTAGCAGAGCAAAAACAGCAGCCTTACTTTCAACAAACCTTGGATTATGTGCGCCAACGCCGAGAGCAGGGCGTAGCTGTGTATCCGCCTCAAGAACAGGTATTTGAGGCATTTCGCGCCACCGCGTTTGAAGATGTGAAAGTGGTGATACTGGGTCAAGACCCATACCATGGTCCAAACCAAGCGCATGGCTTATGCTTTTCGGTGTTGCCAGGGGTAAAACCGCCGCCGTCATTGGCGAATATGTATAAGGAATTGGCGCAAGATATCGCTGGATTCAGCATCCCTCAACATGGATATTTACAGTCTTGGGCACACCAAGGGGTGTTGCTGCTCAATACCGTATTGACCGTTGAACAAGGGCAAGCACACTCGCATAAGCACCTCGGCTGGGAGCGTTTTACTGACGTGGTCATCGAACAGCTTAACCAACATGGCAAGGGCATTGTGTTTTTGCTTTGGGGCGCACACGCTCAGAAAAAGGGCAAGCACATCGACACGCAAAAGCACCATGTGCTTAAGGCACCTCATCCGTCGCCGCTGTCAGCACATCGCGGTTTTTTTGGCTGTGGTCACTTTTCCAAAGCCAATGAAATCCTTACCAACCAAGGTCAAGCTGCCATTGATTGGACTCTAGCCGAGCAAATATAACGCAATAAAAAAGAGGGCATCTAGGCCCTCTTTTTTATGTTGGTATCAAAAATCTAACTCTTCTAAACCAATGTCATCGCTGAACAAGTCTAGTTCTTGCAGTTCTTTGCGCAGACGTTGCTTATCTTTTAGTGCTTCGATTTCGCGCCATTTACGTTTTTTATTTCGACCGGATGTCTTTTTGGTCTCTGGACCTTCTATTATTTTTATTAGTTCATTCAGACTATCCATGACACTCTCCTGTATAACTAACGCAATCAATCTATACCATAGTTGGTATAAAAATAAAACGAAAATGTTTAACCAAGGTTACAGAAAAGTGATAATTCTATTACGAGCGGAAAGGGCAGAGAAATGGCGGCCTTGTGGGCCGCCGAATGGTGTTAGAGTTGTTTAAAACGAGCCTCTAAATCTTGCTGAGCTTTAGCAAAAGCACGAATTCCCTCGGCGAGCTTTTCAGTCGCCATCGCGTCTTCGTTATGCAACCAGCGGAATTCACTCTCTGTGAGTGCTTCAGGCTTAGGCTGTACATCGTTTGCACCGCTTAACAAGTAATCTGTATTAGCTGGCAACTCGGCTAATTCCTCGAGCAATGCAGGGCTTATGGTGAGGCGATCACAGCCCGTTAAGGCAAGAATTTCACCGGTGTTACGGAAGCTGGCACCCATGACGATAGTGTCGTAGCCGTGGCTTTTGTAAAAGTCATAAATACTGCGCACCGATTGCACGCCTGGGTCTTGCAATGGATCGTTAGGCTTCTCCATCCCGTTAGCAACATGCCAATCGAGAATACGGCCCACAAAAGGTGAAATAAGGTAAACATTGGCATCAGCGCATGCACGGGCTTGGGCGTCACTGAATAACAGCGTAAGGTTGCAGCGAATGCCTTCTTTCTCAAGTTGCTCGGCAGCTTTGATCCCTTCCCATGTCGATGCAATTTTAATTAAAATCTTGTCACGGCTCACGCCTTCTAAATCATACAGCGCGAGTAACTGTGTGGCTTTGGCGATGGTTGCTTGGGTGTCAAATGATAAACGCGCGTCCACTTCGGTGGAGATGTAACCAGGCACAATATCAGCGATTTCTTTACCGATTAATACGGCAAAATAGTCACAGGCTAATTCGAGTTGCTGCTGCGCATCAGTGCTTTGCTCTTTGGCATACTGCCATGCTTTATCTAGATAGGGCTTGTATGCGTCTATCTCACTCGCTTTAAGCAGCAAAGAGGGGTTAGTCGTTGCATCTTGAGGTTGATGTTTACGAATCGCTTCAATATCACCGGTGTCGGCTACAATGGTTGAATGTGCTTTCAACTGTTGCAGTGCTGTAGTCATGTGCTTTCCTCATTCCAAGCATAAAATCTGCTGAGCTTGCCTGTTGCTTGAAAACGCCAGACAAACATACATAGGTTATTTCGTTTATGTTGCACCTAAGTGACAACCAAAGGGAGGTCAATTGTCCGTGCATTGATGTCGCTATTGGCTAGCGCGCATGGAACCGACGCGCACCGTACAAGTGAACTTGCAGGTAGAAAGGTCGATTTTTGAATAAAGCGTGATTTTTGCTTTATTTAATGTTGAAATTGACACTAATTACTAGGCAAGTCAACTGCAATTATGATTACTGTTATATCTCCAGCAAAGAATCTTGATTACGATACGCCTGCGCCAACGCAGGACTACACGCAGCCAGAGCTGCTGAGCCACAGTGAAGAGCTGATCGAGGTGTGTCGCGAGCTTTCGCCGCAGCAGCTTGGCAGCCTCATGAAGATTAGCGATAAGCTAGCGGGGCTCAATGCCGCACGCTTTAGTGAGTGGTCGCAGCCATTTACCCCTGAGAATGCAAAACAAGCGGTGTTTGCATTTAATGGTGATGTTTACACAGGCCTTGATGCATCAAGCTTAGAGGATAAAGCCTTAGCCTATGCGCAGCAGCATCTACGCATTCTCTCCGGTCTTTACGGGGTGTTAAAACCACTGGATCTGATGCAGGCTTATCGCTTAGAAATGGGCACCAAGTTAAATAACCCCCGAGGCACAAATTTATATCAATTTTGGGCAGAGGTTATCGCCAAAAAATTAAATGAAGCCATGGCGCAGGCGGGCACATCCACGCTGGTTAACTTGGCTTCGAATGAATATTTCAAAGCGGTGGACAAAAAAGCACTCGACGGGGCGATTGTTACGCCTGTATTCAAAGACTGTAAGAACGGCCAATACAAGGTCATCAGTTTTTATGCTAAAAAAGCGCGAGGGATGATGGCGCGTTATATTATCGAAAACCAAGTGGACTCGTTATCGGCTTTACAACGTTTCGATAGCGCGGGGTACTATTTCAGCGCTGAAGCGACGAAAAAAGACAACGAACCGGTGTTTTTGCGCGACGAGCAAAGTTAATTCAACATAGGGCTCTGCTGTTCTCTTTGAAGGTGAGGATGAGAGCCCGCAAACCCTTCCCCAGTCATCTTCCCCACTAATATGGCAGCTATCTTGCATCATTTACGCTTTATCTACTTATGCGCATGAATGGAGCATTGCATGTTCGCTAATTTCAATGTCGAAAAAGCACAAAAACTCATTGAAGAAAAACTCGGTGGTTGGCTAGAGACCGCAATCAGTCATATTCCTAACTTAGTGGTGGCGATTGTCATTACTATCGTCTTTGCGCTGTTGGCGCGGGTGCTAGGCTCAATCATTAGCAAAGTATTAAAACGCTCTTTGGACTCCGAGCAGATTGCGGGTTTAATGACCTCTATCGTGAAGATTTTGATTCTCACTCTCGGGGTGTTTATCGCCCTAGATTTCTTAGGGTTAAAAGGCACTGTCACTTCATTGCTCGCGGGTGCGGGGATTGTCGGTTTGGCTATCGGTTTTGCCTTTCAAGATATGACCGAGAACTTGATTGCCGGTGTCGCCATGGGCATTCGTAAACCCTTTAGACCCGGCGATGTAATCGAAAGTGGCGATGTGTTTGGCACCGTAAAATCAATTAATCTGCGCAATACGTTAGTAGAGAACTTTTACGGTCAGTTGATCATTATTCCCAACAAGATTCTGTTTCGCAATATTCTCACTAACTACAACTACCTCGGTACCCGCCGTATCGAAGTGCCGGTCGGTATTTCTTATGGCGATGATATCGAAGCAGCAGAAAAAGCCATTGTCGAGCACATCAATAACCTCGACTTTGTTATTCGTAAAGAGGATACAGCCGTTTACGCCGATGGCTTTGGTGATAGCGCTATCAATCTGCTGGTTTGGTTCTGGATAGCCTACCCAAATGATGATCCAGGTTACATGGAAATCCGCAATCAAGCTTACATTACCGTTAAAAAGGCGCTCGACAGTGTGGATGTGACTATTCCATTTCCTATTCGTACCTTGGATTTTGGTATCAAAGGCGGTGAAAAGCTGGTGCAGATGTTGCCGTCACAGTCACCAGAAGAGGGGGCGCATAAGCAACGAGGTCAGGGTGAAAAACCGGGTGAGGACAGTGAATAGCGACACATGTGCGCGGCTGCTGACTCGGTAAAAGCTGCAAGCGGGTTATAAAATTTTCCCGCTTCTTCTGGTTATTCGCAGTAATTGGGTAGCGCAAGTTGTAATTAGCCTACGCCTTGGTGCCATCGTTTAAATCAGACCCAGCTCGATGCCTCGCAATACAGCGCGGGTACGATCGCGCACCATCAGCTTGGCTAAAATAGCAGAGACCTGATTGCGCACTGTGCCTGCGGATTTATACAGCGCCTCGGCAATCTCGGCGTTAGAGAATCCAGCAGCCACCAAGCGGAGAATTTCCAGCTCACTGAGACTGAGAGTTTCGTATTGGGTAAATTCATACAGCGGGGGATTATTCGGGCGTGAGGCGTGACAGGCAATAGTTTGTGTTACCGCCGGTTGTAACCAGCGTTGTCCCTGGCTGAGCGCGATGATGGCATCGGTGAGCACCGCAAAGGAAATATCTTTACGTAGATAGCCATCAGCACCAAGGCGAATGCTTTTGAGTACCAATTCATGCTCGTCAAAGGTCGAAAGTAGCATGACTGCAACAGGGAGCTTGGCATTGCGGATCTCACGCAATGCGTCAATACCACTGACTGTTGGCATACGCACATCTAACACCAAGACATCGACCGGGTTGGCCGTGAGCCAAGTAACGATATGCTCTGCGTGGTTGCGTTGTGCGCTTACCTGCAAATCAGGATGCAGTGCTAATAAGCTACATAATCCCTCGAGCACCAAATTTTGATCATCTACCACTGCCACTTTAATCACTATCAGCCTCCGCACCTAACGGAAGCGCGATATCCAGGCGCGTGCCGGTCGCTAGCGAAGTCACAGTCAGCTCGCCGTCAAGTTGCATCACACGCTCTTGCATCCCCTTGAGCCCGTTCCCCCATTGATGGTGGCTAATACCCATACCGTCGTCCTCAACGCGCCAAAGTAACCACTGTTGCTGACGCCACAAGGAAATATCACAGCGCGTAGCGTACGCATGTTTGCGCACGTTAGTAAGCGCTTCTTGGGTGGCACGAAACAGCAACTCGGCGATTCGCGCATCACACACTTTGACACGCTCACTGTAATGCAGCTGGGTAACAGGGTGAACAGTATCTGCAATCAAAGTTGTTAGCGCCTGCTTGAGATCAATATTATCGAACGCCCTTAGAGTACTCACCGTATCGCGCGTATGCGCCAGTAAATCAGTGATTATATGTTTGCACTGCGCCAAAGGGGGCTGCGCTGAGTGGCTGAGTTGTTGGGCCAGTTCCAGTTGTAAATTTAACGCCGTTAGGCCATGTCCTAACGAGTCGTGGATGTCTCTAGCGATGCGCAGGCGTTCATCGCGCTTGGCGGTATCTTGCAATAAAACCTGGGTGGCACTGAGTTCTTGGAGTAGGGCCTTATTGCGCTCGTTGGCTCGGCGCTCATCAAGTAAGGCGTAGGATAAGCGCAGAGCAAACAAGTGATAAGCGATGAATAAGAGAGTATTCACGAGGTCGTAGGAAGTGGGCGTGGTGGCAAAATAGGCTAAAGGCATAACCAGTGCCAAAGCTAAGCACACTATTAGCGGTGCCAGATAGACAAGGCTTGCTACATACACCACAGAGAGGATTAAAATGAGACCGCTTTTTATCCAAATCAGTAGTATCAGCAACAGACTAAATTGGACTGTGGCCAATATTTTCTGGGATCGAAAAGTTCTCTGTGGGCCCGTAGTACGCAACAAGTGCAGCATGACAAAACCAGTGAACACAGCAGCGACGAACACATCTGGGTAAGGCAAGTTGAAGCGCAGCACATCCTGTTGATGATGCAGCGAAAAAAATACAAAACCAGCGACGATGGCGCAGGTGAATAGTACTAGAACAGAGCCAGTCCAATTCGCTATAAAGTGGTTACTTTGCCATGCCTTCATGTTGTTGCGTCCATGCGTTTACTGCTCGGTATATAAAGCTGCTAAGCCTTGTTGGTTAGCCACAAGTAAGTATGAGCGATTGAACGAGATAGTACATAGGTCGACATTTTTTTGCGCTATTTTTATGTCGGAATCGCAATCACTGCCATGCACAAAAGCACTTAGCTCACCTGCATCTAGGCTAAAAGAGTGTCCCTTTATGCTAACCTGAATTGGTTCGGCAGCAAAGATACGTAGAGCATAGGCGTTGTCTTGGTTATCTTGTTGCTGCTCTATAAGACTTATGTTTATCTGAGCAGCGTTTTGCCAGGCGACAACGTGGTATGCGTGATCATATTCCACTTCCACTTTCTTTTGCGCTACTGGGCCAAATACGTTTCTTGCTGCAACATAAAGGGAGAGCTTTCTGTTGGCATTACTCTCGTGAGTAATGGCATATTGCTGCGCATCTTTTGCTAGGGTAGCGAGGTAATAATCATCATCTGCCACGTCGCGTTCATCACCGTTAAGTTGGGTGTTGGCGATGTGGTAATCCAGCTCGTAGTCAGTGGCGTTAAGCAGGTAGTAATCATTTTTATAATAATCACTGCCAAAATTAATGGTTTCCAGCTCTTCCTCTAAATCATCCGACGAGCAGGCGCTCAGAAACAGTGCGGCGGTCGTTAACAATAACCAGTGTGACTTCATCGTTTTATCCTTAATGGCAATGGGTGTATGCCCAAGTTTATCCATCAAGGAATGACACGCATGTGTCAAAAGTCATAACTGTATAATGAACTTTTAAAAAGAGGGGTCGTTACTGGCGGGCGTAATTACTGAATTCACGTAGTGACAGCTTGCCATCTTTGTCCTGATCATAGCTGCTAAAGCGTGACCATAACGCGGGTTCTTGAGCGGCTTCTGATTTACTAATGGCACCATCGCGGTTGCGATCGAGTTCTTTAAAGCGCGACTCCACACTCCCAGCGTGGGCAGTGCTCAGAGAACTTAGAGCAATTAATGAGATAAATACAGTGACTATTACTTTCATATGAGTTCCTTGCGCGCGACTACGCACTTATATTGTTAGCCTAACGAATCGATTTTCACACGCCAACCAGAATAAGATTAATGGCTCGATTAGTGCGATTAAGTCCTAACTGGGTGTTAATTGTTGTTGCCTGAACCGAGCAAATTCATCGGCACTGAGTGTGTTATCTCGATTACGGTCGAGATCAGAAAAGACAGGCGCTAAACCATCAAGCTGCTGCGCTTCCAAATACGAAATAGAGTGATTATGATCACTATCCAAATGTTGAAATGAAACCTGGCTTTTTGCAAAAGTGACTGTTATCACCGTGAGAAAAGCAACGAAAACACTTAAACGTCGCACTGCATCCTCCAATTCATAGTGGCTTAATTCAAAAGCAGGTATAACCGATTTATCATGCCTAAGTTATACCCGCGCAGCATTAACAAGAACAATGCCAGTTTTTGTTTTTGTTAAAATTCATAGGGTTAGTACGTTGGTCATGAGGGTAGTTAGGTAAATTTGTTGCCAAATAGCAACAGTTGGCGCGTTAATTTTTGAATTTATATATATTTCAAAGTGTTACGGATTCGCAAATTTGCAACAGGAGGCAAGTTGATAAAACAGTTATGGCGTTGGCGGCCCAATCTATTTGCACAGTTTTTTATTGGCGTAGCCATTCTGTTGGTGCCACTGGCTTTAGTCGTGGTGGTGTTCTTGCAGGCCCTTGATAAGCACATGGTGAATACTCAGCAAATGGTTCTGAGTAGTTATCAAAAAAATGAGCAATTCAATGAATTTAAACAACTTTTCCAGTCTCTAGAGCGTGCAACCCTGCAAAATTGGGTACTGCAAAGTGAGCAGTTAAGTGAAGCGGTAGCACAGCAATGGCAAAAAGCAGATACGATGCTGGATAGCCAAATCAGTGCCGCTGATGTATTCAGTGAACAAAGCCGTTGGCAAGAGCTGTATGCCACCTTTAGCGCTACCCGCGATGAATTACGTAATAGCCAAACGCAAAACGCGCAATTGTTTGTTCCTTTACGCCAGCAGATTAATACCCATGGTCAGTGGCTGCACGAACACACTAAAAAGCAAGTGACGCATGCGCAGCAAGCTCTGGCTGATTTACAACAAAGCTTTATCCATTGGCTGGTGGCCTTGGTGCCTATTGTGTTGCTTTTTGGTGGCGGGTATCTATGGCGTATTAGCAGCCGACTCAGCTACCTTTCACGGGTGATTGGGCGCTTAGGCAAAGGTGATTGGGATGTTGATATTAAGCTCACGGGTGCCAAAGAATTAAGAGAGCTGGGGCAGAAGCTACATTGGATGCAGCAGCAATTACAAGCGTTAGAGCAGCAAAAGGATACGTTCTTACGCCATGTTACCCATGAATTAAAAACCCCCCTGGCATCAATGGTGGAAGGCTGTGATCTGCTTAGCGAGCAAGTCGTTGGGCCCATTAACGAGCAACAGCAGGATGTGCTGGAGCTGATCAGCCAAAGCACCGAACGTCTGAGAGCGATGATTCAAAGTTTGCTCAATTATAATGCTATTCGCTCACGCACCGCCAATCCGCGCCCGTGTGATCTTGCTGACTTAAAACACCAAGTGTTAGAGCATTTTGCTGATCGCCTAGCGTTAGCGCAGCAGAAGGTAAATTGGCAGTGTGATAAAAAACTCGCTATGCTGCGCCTTGATGGCGAATTGGTACAAATGATTTTGGTGCAGCTACTCTCGAACGCCATTAAGTTTTCTCCACCGGGTGCCACCATCACCGTCGCGATTAGTCAAAGTAAGTCTGAGGTTGAATTAAAAGTATGCGACCAAGGGCCTGGAATTTCTAAGGCTGAGCAAGAACGTCTGTTTGACGCTTTCTTCCAAGGCAAAGCGGGCAAGTCTAGTCGCTTGCAGGGCAGTGGGTTAGGTTTGTCGATAGTTAAAGAATGTGTTGACCAACTCAACGGTGATATTAATATTCATTCAGTTTCCCCTAAGGGCAGTTGCTTTACGCTGCATTTCAATCAGTAATGGAGTTCATTATGAATAAGTTTGTCGCCTTGGTGAGCCTTGGTATGATCAGCATGCTAAGTGCCGGCTGTCAGTTGCTAGGGAGCGCAGAACCCAGTGCAACTGTGGTTGAACAACCCAAAGCGCCAACAACAGTGGTGGTCGGTACGCCCAACCCGAAACCGCGTCCAAAACAGCCGCCATCTTACCCGAGCGCACAACAGCTAGTGCAATGGCATGCGCAGCAATGTGGTGGTTTTGCCGCCACGGCGCAGGATAACGATGAAACTTTCATTGCCGAGCCGCAACTGAAACAATTTTTTGCGCGCTTATGCTTACGAGGGCAAACGCAGCCACAAGAAATGTTGGCCGAGCTCGAAGTCGTGAGTGCCCAGTATTACTGGCCTGAATCTAGCGCTCGCTACTTCTGGTTGCTGAAACAGCAACTTATCGCCAATGCGCAGATGCGCCAGGAGTTACAAGCGCAAAAGCAAGAGCAAGCGCAAATGAAAGCGCGCATGCAAAAAACCTTGTCTTCGCTTGCCGCAATAGAGCAACAGCTATTGCAGCGCAGTACCCAGCAGGAGAGTGACAATGAGTACTAAGTCCAAAGTTTTATTAGTGGATGATGATGAAAGCCTACTGAAGTTACTCACCATTCGCCTGTTAGCCAATAACTATGAGGTTAGCACCGCGAATTGTGCTAGTGATGCCTTAAGCGAGCTGCAACAACAGCACTTTGATGTGCTTCTGACCGACTTGCGCATGGATGATATTGATGGCATGCAACTCGCCGAACAAGTGCAGCAACTTTACCCGACCATGCCGGTGGTGATGATGACCGCGCATGGCTCTATTCCCGATGCGGTGAAGGCTACCAAGCAGGGCGTGTTTGCCTTTTTGACTAAACCCATAGATAAAGACGAGCTGATCGATACCCTAGCTAAAGCGGTGCGCCTGCACGGTCACAGCCAAGGTCAGCAAAGTAACCATCATGGTATCGTTACTCGCAGTGCCACCATGCATCACCTGTTAGAGCAGGTGCGAATGGTTGGCGCCGCTGATGTGAATGTGCTGATCTCTGGGGCCAGTGGTACGGGTAAAGAGTTATTGGCCAAAGCGGTGCATGAAAATAGCAATGTCAGTGATGGACCTTTTGTTGCCATCAACTGTGGTGCGGTGCCCGCAGAGTTGTTGGAATCACAGCTGTTTGGTCATAAAAAAGGGGCTTTTACCGGGGCCACAACGGACCATGTGGGGTTATTCTCACAGGCCGAGGGAGGCACCTTGTTTCTCGATGAAATTGGCGATATGCCTTTGAATCTGCAGGTGAAGCTATTGCGGGTGCTGCAAGAGAAAACGATTCGCCCGGTAGGTCATAGTGAAGAAATCCCCGTTAATGTGCGGGTGGTGTCGGCAACCCACAAAGACCTACCCACGGCCATTAGTGAAAATACCTTCCGTGAAGATTTGTATTACCGCTTAAATGTCGTCAATCTGCGCCTGCCGGCGTTAAATGAGCGTCGCGAAGATATCTCGCTGTTGGCACATTACTTTTGTGAGCAAATTGCGGCGCGCCAAGAGCAGGCGGTGAAACGCTTCAGTGACGATGCTATGGACTTGTTACTGCGCCATGATTGGCCCGGTAATATTCGTCAGTTGCAAAATGTGGTGGAGCAAGTTGTGGCGCTCAGCCCCAGCGAGCTTATCAGTGCGAAGCAAGTGGCGCTAGCGCTGCAATGTGAGATGGAGTCGAGTTCACCCATCGCCCTTAATGAAGCGAAAAAGCAATTCGAGCGTGAGTATTTGATCCGCGTTTTGAAAATGGTGGATGGCAATGTCGCTCAAGCCGCTAAACTCGCCAAGCGTAACCGCAGTGACTTTTATAAGTTGATTAAAAAGCACGATATTGACGCTGAGCAGTTCGCGCCATCGGCAAGTAAGTAAGGGCCACTTTAAGGCTCTTACAATCTCAATAACTCATAGATATACTGACTCTTTTAAGACGCATGGAATAATTTAATGCAGTTATTTATGGTGTATTTAGGTGGGCGTGTTCGCGGCTGTCATATTGAAATGCACGACGTACGCTTTGTGGTTGGGGAGTCCATTGACGATACCTACTCAAAACTCAAGGCGCAATGGGTCGGTGACAAGGACAAGGTGCATATGGACTCGTATATGGCTGTTAACGATATTGATGGCTACCACATTGCCATTGCCGACACGCCGCAAAATCGTCCGGAGCGTTTGTATTTTGTGAACTTAGGTGCTTATGAAGCGGATAAAATGGCTGAGCAACATGCCTTCACATTGACCGTTGCACACAGCGCCGAGCAAGCCAAACAGCAAGTCAAACAACGTTATTTAACGCACATGAGCCATCAGCATAAAGATGATCTCCATGAGGTGGATGACTGCTTTGCCTTGGATTTGCTCGATAACCAATACCACATTCACCTAACCCCAAGCGGACGCTCGCAAACAATCAAGCCGGATTGGTTTGGTTATCACGTATTGTAGCGACCTGATTACTCCTCGTCCTGCTCATCTTGTTCTTGTTTGATGGCCATGCGTATCGCAATAATGACTAGCGCAAACAGTGCAAAGGGCAGGGCCGCGAGGGCGTACTCTACGATATGGCTATCTTGATAGTTGGGTTGCAACACAAAGTGACCACCCACACATAAGGCGATAGCAATAAATAAAATAGGCAGTAGGGCAAGTTCTTTTTTAGCGCGGTGTGGTTTCACAAAAATAAGGCACGAGGAGAAGACGTGCCTTATTGTAATGAACCTTCACTGTTAGGTTCAAGGGGTATTGGCTGAGGAGGCGTTGGTTCAGCGTGTTCGCTATTATTAAAGAGCGCAAAAATATACTCAATCTCCTCAGGTTGAAGAAGCTGACCTGTCATACTCATTTGTGCTCCATAATTGCGACGATGGCCTAACTTTAACGCTTTAGGAATGAATAGGTCGTGAATCAATCTTGGATTATTTTAATGGTCAGTGAAAAGACCACGCCACTGCCATCAGCGAGGTTTTCAGCCTTTATTTGTGCCTGATGATAATCGGCAATAAGCCGCGCCACGTACAAGCCTAATCCCAAATGGGGCTGCTGCTGCTTATCTTGCTCGCGGACCGACACCATGGAATCAAAAATATGCTCACCAATATCCGCAGGAAGCGCGGGGCCTTGGTTACTCACTTTAAGTACTGCGTGCTGAGCTTGGCGCTCAAGGGAAACGCCAATCGCGCTGCCCTCGTAAGCAAACTCCAGGGCGTTGTTAATCAGCTTATCTAACAGCTGCGCTAAAAAATCAGCTGAACCTTCCACGGGAATAGCCGCGTCGCTAATGTTGATGTCAAAGTGTGCTTGCGGGTATGCGAATTGATACCCCTGCATACAGCCATGCACCACTTGCTGCAGATCGTAATGTTCTTTTTTTGCCGTTGAGATACTTTGCTCTAAGCGTGTTGCTTCGCTCATGGTGGTGATCAATTTGTTCAGCCGATTAACCCCTTCCTGAGCCCGGGTGAGGTACTTTTGCTGTTGTGGCTCGGTGGCGATCATTTGTAAGTTTTCTAATGAGCTGCGCACCACCGCCACCGGTGTGCGTAATTCATGAGACAGGCGCGAAGACATATTCTCCAGGTAATGGGTGTAGCCGCCCAAGCGATTAACGATGTTGGCGAAGCTGCGGGATAAGTCACCAATTTCGTCACTGTCTTTACTCAGTGTTAAGGTACCGCGAACGCGACCTTGCTCATCAATGGCTTGCTCGGCGCTGTCACGCAGGCGACGAATGCGCGAGGAAATACGAGAAGCGAAGAAAAACAGCGTGATGGTGCCGATAAACATCACCGCCAAAATCACGTTAAATAGCTTTTCCAGTGCTTTGTTGCGCAGCGTACGTACGCCATTGGTGGTCTCTTCTGCGATCACCGCGCCGAGCACTTGGTCGTCACCCCAAATAGGGTAGGCGGCACTGAGAATAACGGCTTTGTTATCCGGTGTCAGGCGCCAGTTGGAGGCCGGCTTGCCTTTTAGCGCGTTGGCTATGTGGCTGCCTTCAAGGGCGGCTACATCGTGCAAGGTATCTAAAAAATCACTGGGCGGGCGGGTGAGAATTTTATAGTACAGTGGGTGTAAAAAGCGCTCTTCGAAACGTTGCCACGCTCCTTGTTGTTCGTTTTCTTGTAACGAGCTTGCCCAGACGCCATCGGCATGTTGAATGGTGCCAGACTGTGCTAATACTCGATGATGTTTATCGACAACCCAAATGCGGCTGCCGCTGTGACCCATGCCTTTAATAATGCGCTTGATCTCAGGCGATGGCAGCAACACGGTGCCAAGGCGGTTGGCATCATGCACATTGGAGGTGGCCATGAGGTGGCGCTGCTGTTGGCCATCGTCCCAATCACTGATAGCAAAGCCCAGTTTGTTACCAAGCATATTTAAGGGCATACGCAGCTCGATGTTATAACCTTGTGCAGTGCGCCGGAAATAGCCCTGAATTTGTGTGTAGGGTTGCAGTGACGGCAGTTCAAAGGCGTTGACCCAGCCATCTTCGCGGGTCGCGACAATGTAATTCGTAAGCTCCCCCTGTGGCGTTTTTATGGCGATTTTTAAGTGGTCGTTGCGACTCACGCCAAGGGCATTTTTGGGGCGGTAACGCACGATGTCATCTCGCACCGCGAACACCGCGTACAGGTAATTACCATACTTGCCGACCATATGACGAAAAGAGAGATCAGCGTTGTCATGCTCTGGGTTGGGGGTACTCAGGTATTGGCCATGATACTGCCACATTAACTCTTGATAGGGCTGCCAATCACCCAATTCGCCATCAAGCCGAATGGCATTATCGATACTGTAGGCGTACAGGTCACGGCCTTTCTCGACCTTGTCGGTAAATTGACTGGCGTTTTCAAACAGGGCTGGGCGTTCGTGTAAGGCTGTGGCCAGAGCTCGGGTGGTGCCCACTAAGGTTTTTTCTTGCCCTTTACGTAGGTACTTTTCCATTTCCCAGACGTATTCGTAGCCAAGCCATGGCAGGACGAATAAAAAGCAAGATAACACAATGACCTTACTGCGCAGGCCGAGGCCAAATCGTGCCATTTACTTCATTTCCCAGCGATAACCCATGCCATAGACGGTGTTGATACAATCAAAGCTAGCATCAATGGCTTGGAATTTTCTGCGAATACGTTTTACGTGCGACGTGATGGTGCTGTCATCGACGTATATTTTCGCATCGCTCATTAACTCATCACGACTTTTTACGTGACCAGGGCGCTTAGCAAGCGAATGTACCATCCAAAACTCGGTTACGGTCAGATCCACGGCTTGGTTTTGCCAAGCAGCGCGCATCCGCTTGAGGTCTAACTCCAAATCGCCTTGCTCTATGGTTTCATTCGCTTGCGGGGGCGTCTCTTGTGCTTCCACGCGGCGAAATAACGCACCAATACGCGCTGCTAAATGGGCCATGCTGATATCTTTGGTAAGGTAATCATCAGCCCCCATACGCAGGCCACAGACTGTATCAATCTCGCTGTCACGGGCAGTTAAAAAAATAATTGGCAAAGTGTGTGAGCGGGCACGCAAACTTTGGCACAGCATAAAGCCACCATCAATCTCATTGCCTAAGCCAATATCGACGATGGCGAGATCTGGTAGTTGCTCAAACAGCGCTCTTTCTGCACTGGGCCTGTCGGCAAACCCTTGTACTTGGTAGCCTTGTCCTTCGAGCATTTCAACGTAGTTATCGCGAATAGCAGCTTCGTCTTCGATAATGGCAATGCGTTTCATAATCCGTGTGCTGAGTTTTTTGTTGTGAGCGCTACTATATCGCGAATTTAGCGCTTTGTGAGCAGTAACAGGCTAATTGCCATAATTCATCATTTTTGTGCTCGCTATGGCCGTCAGTGATTTATGCGAAGGACAAAAATATCCCCAAGGGTGTTTGGCTTATGTTAGCGACAGGCTACAATAGCGGCTTTATATTTCCCAAGGTAGGCCCATGAAACTGACAGTAGAAATAAGCAAGTACCCATTGCATCAAGACTATATCCCCTATATTCAAGATTTCATTGACCGCCTTAATGCGCATGGCGATATTAAAGTGATCACCAATACCTTATCAACTCAGGTGTTTGGCGATTATGACACCGTGATGTCAGTGGTGAGTGCAGAAATTAAGCGCTCCTATGAAACCTACGGCAAGGCTATTTTTGTGTGTAAGTTTCTATGCGGTGACCTCTCTCCTGAAGCGAGTTAAGAGGCGTAAAGATGGAAACTCTGAGCGCTATTATTGCCGGATTCAGTGCCATGTCGGTGTGGGAATACGTAGCTGTGGCATTATCCATGGCTTACCTGCTATTGGCTATGAAAGAGAGTTTGTGGTGCTGGCCGGCGGCTTTCATTAGCACCTTAATCTATACCTTGATGTACTGGAACGGCGCTTTGTTAATGGAGTCGGCGCTACATTTTTACTATATGGGTATGGCGGTGTACGGGTGGTGGGCATGGCGCTATGGTCGTCAAAATTGCGCCCGCCAAGGCATTACTTCATACACCGTCCAGCGTCACGCAGTGGTAATCGCTGCCACGACGGTGGTCGCCCTCGTGGCCGGGTATATTATGGATAACTACACCCATGCTGATTACGCCTACCTGGATAGTTTAACCACCTGTTTTGCGGTGGTAACGACCTATTTGGTGGCACAAAAAGTGTTGGAAAACTGGCTATATTGGGTGGTTATTGATGCCGCATCTATCTACTTATATGTTGCTAAAGGGTATTATCCGACAACGGTGCTATTTGTGTTTTACACGGTGATGGCGGTGGCCGGCTATCTGCGCTGGCGGGCGCAATACCAGCATAAAAGCACCACAGGAACGGCCTATGCCTAAATCTGTTGCCTCAATTAATAGCCTAGTGCGGCGTTATAAACCCAGCACGCGCATTGAGCAAATTACCTATTTGCCACAAGGTGTGAGCAACGAAAACTATCGTGTTGATACCGCAGAGCAATCGTGGCTGGTTAAATTTTATGCCAAGCCATTACCCCACGAGGCAATTGCGGCTCAGCGCCGCTTAGCCAAACAGGCTGCTTGTCCGGCGCCCTTGTACGTAGATGAAGCGCATCAAGGGGCTATTTTTCATTATGCGCCGGGTAAGGTGCCAGAGCAGTTTGATGTCAGCCAAGCTGTGAAGTGTTTACAGCTCATCCACGCCCAGCCATGCAGCGGGCCATACCTTGATTTGCATGCCGAGCTTAAGCGCTATGAGCATCAGCCTTTTTACCAAGCATATGCGCAAGCGCTGCATCAGGTTGTCACTGATACTAAAATGCAACCTGAAGATATGCGCTTTTGTCACAATGACTTAATTCGGCAAAACATTATTAGTTACTTAGGATGTTGGCAGTGCATTGATTTTGAATATGCTCAGCCCGGCGACCGATACTTTGATCTCGCCATGCTGAGCATTAGTTTCTCTCTGACTGAGGCACAACAGCACGCGTTGCTAAGTGAGTACTTTGGCAGTGAGCAACGCATCGACTGGGTTAAGTTTACGGCTATGCAGAAGTTAGTCGCGGCGCTGAATTATTTTTGGTATCGAGCGAATAACACTGCGCATCGAGTGGATGAAGCCAAACTACAACTCGATGAGATTCTAAATGCCACCTAGGCGCTGCGCCAACTCCTTATATCTTTCCACGTCGCTTTTATCGAACATTGGGTCACCGTTATCATCTTGGCTTTTGGCAATGAGCAAATGCTCACGGGCAAGGCGTTTTACGCGTTCAATTTTTACACCAAGGTATTCGGCAACTTGTTCTGCAGTCATCAAGTTCATAGGGGCTCCAAACAGCATATAAATAGTAGTGTATACATACGGTGAAACAGACGCTGTTCTTCTCAATAGCTGTGCGCTTTTATAGCGGCAGCAAGCCAACAATACTGAAATAAAAAGATGATGATATCTCAGTCCACTTACAGCTTGTTGAGGGAAGTTAACAGCAAATTTGCAACACAGTAGATATAAGTAAAGTTCAAGATAGCAGGATTGCCAGAGAAAATAACGCAAAAGTATGAGTCAAATGTAAATACCTTGAATGCCAAGGCGAAATTGCATCATGAATGAGTGAAATTTAATCGTATTGCTCGGTGCTGAGTGACAGATGCTGAAAATATCGCCATATGATCGGCTAGGGCTAGTATTTACCTTGTGATGCCTTTACTATAAGCCCTGTCTGAACACACAGACACTGTGCTCTCGTGGTGAAATGGATATCACGTGGCCCTCCGGAGGCCAAGTTCTAGGTTCGATCCCTAGCGAGAGCGCCATTTCTTTCTGTTAATATTACCGCCGATAAATCAATCACCATCCCTCTCTCATATTGAGCATGTCATTTTTATTTTGTGAGTGACAGTTATGAGCTATCAGCCCATGTCATGCAGTTAATATCATGCATTAGAACAACTTTGCATGGCGCTGCGCTAAGTCAACGTGCAGCTATATTCGCATGAGTCGTTCATCGCTCCAGTGCGCCTAGATACCATCAAAGCGATTAACGCGCTTTAAAGGCGCTTAACAATCGCTTGCCTAAGGTATAAATCACTTGCTTAGTATGGATGGGAATAATCACAAATAGTCCCATGCCAGCATGAAAGTCAGGATTCATTTTGCAGTAAAAGGCAATCTCTTTTTTATCACTGGCGTGAAAGGCCGCAAGCTCCGAGATGCTGTAGTTACTTGCACGGTTTACAGGCTTTAAACAACGAAGAGAGCCGCCAGGGCTTACCATTCCCTCTGCGTTAAAGTGCTCGAACAGCGCGTTGGGACTGCTGCAATCTGGGTGTGGCCAGATAATTGCTACATGCTTGGCGATGGCCCGGTACATTGCTGGACTGAGCATTGTATCGGCATAATACACAGCGCACCAAGGACGTGTAAGCCAGTGGCGAATACTGTGATACAGGGAAAAGGAGAAGGTATTGCCACCGTTTCTATATTGTGGGTAAAAAGCTGCAGAGGCTCGTATTACCGTGCTTTTGTTGTGCTGTGTGAAGGTTAACAGGCAATAGCCAACTAGCGTGCTATGGTCAAAATAAAGCCTGAGCTTACGCTGACATGCCTTGGGGTCATCAAAATAGTATTGCATGTACTCATCAGGGCTGACCCCGGCAAAGCTAGCGGCGATCACTTCTTTGAGCGCTAGCCGCTGCGCGCTACTAAGCCACTGGGTCTGCTGATCTAAATCGCGTATTTTTAAGCTCATACGTGGGCTACATCCGTGTGTGAAGGGGTAACGTGGCAAGCTAAGCAGACCACGTGGGTAGGCTTTTCATAGCCATTTTTTCATACGAAAATATAAAGCGACGGCGGCGGTTAATATCACTAGAGCGAGAACAAACAATGGGAATGCCGCTGCTGATTCCGTTCCAGGAATTCCGCCAATATTGACGCCCAGTAAACCGGTAAGAAAGCCCAGGGGTAAAAACAGCGCTGCTACCACTGACATCACATACATACGCTTATTAAGTTGGTCGGATACTTGGCTGGCGACCTCTTGTTGGATTATCTGGGCGCGCTCAATATTCAAATCAAGTTCTTCTAAGTAGCGCAGCAGATGGTTAATAGTTTCATTGATGCGCGGTGTATCACTGTCAGCCAACCAACTTGGCTGTTGACTCACAAGCGCGCGCAGAGCCTCCTTTTGTGGTCTGATATAGCGCTTTAAGCCGATAGTTTGGCGGCGCACCTGTGATAGCGCATTGTGATCATGTGCTCGTTGGCTATCAACATCTTCTTCAAATTGGTCAAGTTTATCTTCGAGTTCATCTATCACACCTTGCATTCGCGAGGTTAAATTTTCGCACAATTGGCATACCAGTGCTGAGGTGGTACTCGGCCCTTTGCCTTTACGTAAAGATTCAGCAAGGGCATTCACCGACAGCAGGCGGCGGTGGCGCGTAGAGACGATAAGTTGCTCACTAACGAACACGCGAATCGATACCATATCATCAGGACTATCTGCCGGGTTAAGATTGACGCCACGCAAAAACAATAAATGGCCACTGTCATCGCTGACAATACGAGGGCGTGTTTCATCGGCAATAAGGGCATCATGTGCAAATTCACTTAATGGTACCGCTGCCAAGTATTGCTCAATATCATCTTGGCAGTAATCAAGATGTAGCCACAGCACACCATCACTGGGCTTCCACTGCTTAATCGCTGATTTTTCAGTTAATTGTTCAGCGCCGCCTTGAGCGTCTAACACTAAGGCATGAATCAAAGCTGACATAACACCTTCACTTTCAATACAGAATGTTTCTTCTATCCTTGTCTATTATCGCTACAAGATCAATGAATAGTCTTTATCGACGCGAGTAATTTAATTCACTGTTCTTTATCGATAATTACCGTATAAAGCGGCTTTTACTATTGCGCTCCTCGCCGTTGGAGCATACGAGTGACTTCGCATATGACAAATAAAATAACAGTAGGCTGGCGTGAGTGGCTAGCCCTGCCTGAGCTGGGGATTGATAAAATCAAGGCTAAGGTCGACACCGGTGCCCGTACTTCATGTATTCATGCTTTTCGAGTTGAAGAGTTTATACAAGATGAGCAGGTCTGGGTGCGGTTTTGGGTTCACCCCATTCAAGACGACAACGACACAGAGATACAGTGCCAAGCGAAGGTGATAGATCAGCGCACCGTTACTGACTCTGGTGGGCATCAGGAGCAGCGTTATGTCATACAAACGCAGTTACTTATTGGCGGCCAACAATGGCCTATTGAAGCAACACTCACAAATAGAGACACCATGAAATTTCGTATGCTATTGGGGCGTACAGCCATGGCAGGGCGTATTGTTGTAGACCCTGAATTGTCACACCAAACACAATTATAAGGTTTATTATGAAAATCGGCATTTTATCACGTAACAAGTCGTTGTATTCCACTCGCCGTTTAATTGAGGCGGCGCAGCAGCGTGGCCATGAAGTGCAGGTATTGGATGCTTTACGCTGTTACATGAATATCAACTCGCAAGAGCCGGAAGTACACTATAAAGGTCAAAAACTAGAGGACTTCAACGCTATTATTCCGCGCATCGGGGCTTCTGTTACGTTTTATGGCTGTTCAGTGTTACGGCAATTCGAGATGATGGGGGTGTACCCTGTGAACGAATCTGTTGCTATCACCCGCTCGCGCGATAAATTGCGTTCTTTACAGCTACTATCACGCAAGGGAGTGGGCATGCCGGTAACCGGTTTTGCATCCAAACCCGATGATGTCAAAGACTTGCTTGAGATGGTGGGTGGAGCCCCGGTTGTTATCAAGCTGCTAGAGGGGACACAAGGGATTGGGGTGGTGCTTGCTGAAACACGTAAGGCGGCCGAGAGTGTGATTGAGGCTTTTATGGGCCTGAAAGCACACATCATGGTGCAGGAATATATCAAAGAAGCGGGCGGGGCCGATATTCGTTGCTTTGTCATTGGCGATCGTGTTATTGCGGCGATGAAGCGCCAAGCCCAAGAAGGTGAATTTCGCTCCAATTTACACCGTGGCGGCAGTGCCAGCTTGGTACGGATTACCCCAGAAGAGCGTAAAACAGCAGTGGCCGCCGCTAAAGCAATGGGGTTAAATGTAGCTGGGGTTGACTTACTGCGCTCTGAGCGTGGCCCTTTAGTGATGGAAGTTAACTCTTCACCAGGACTAGAAGGAATTGAGTTAGCGACAGGAAAAGATATTGCTGGCATGATTATTCAATTTATAGAAAAGAATGCTAAAGAAAAGAGGACCAGAACCCGTGGCAAGGGCTAAAAAGAATCAGGCATTTACGCTGTTAGGTGAGCAAGTCGCACCTGGGCAGCGGCGCACCTTTGAGCTTGAAGCGGCCAAGCTATATACCCATTCACCACTGACCATTAATCTTGAGGTGGTCAATGGGGTAGAAAGCGGTCCGGTATTGCTGGTGTGTGCAGCAATTCACGGTGATGAGCTCAACGGTGTTGAAATCGTGCGACAAACCTTAGCAAAGGTTGATGCCACGCAATTGCGTGGCACCTTAATTGCTGTGCCTGTTGTCAATGTGTTTGGTTTTATCCATAAATCTCGCTACCTTCCCGATAGGCGCGATCTCAATCGCTGCTTCCCAGGCTCGCAGCGAGGATCTGTGGCGGGGCGTATGGCGAATACGTTTTTTAACGAAGTGGCGATGCATTGCAGCCATATCATTGATTTGCATACAGGTGCCATCCACCGCACCAATTTACCGCAGATCCGAGCCGATTTAAGCAATGAGGAAACGGCAAAAATAGCCAATGCCTTTGGTACGCCAGCGGTGATCAATGCCTCGCTACGAAACGGCTCACTGCGCAGTGAAGCGGCAGAGCTTGGGATCCCGGTGATCACGTACGAAGCTGGAGAGGCGCTACGTTTCGATCCCATCGCTATTGCTGCGGGTGTGCAAGGGGTGGAAAACGTCATGCGTAAACTGAGGATGCTACGAGGTAAGCGGGTTCGCAAGCAGGCGGAGCCGGTTATCGCCAGTTCTACCAGTTGGATCCGGGCCGAAACAGATGGCATTATCCGCGCTCAAGTATCCCTTGGCGAACGCGTGAGTAAAGGCCAAGTGTTGGCTTATATCAACAGCCCGCTAGGGGATAGTGAATGTGCGATTTTAGCGCCGCGCAGTGGCATTGTGATTGGACAGCAAACCATGCCTTTGGTGAACGAGGGCGATGCTATTTTTCATCTTGCTTATTTTGCGCATGCCAACTCGTTGGTTGAGCAACAGCTAGAGACATTTATTGATGAAATCAGTGACATGGATGATGAGTTGAAAACACCTGAGCTTAACAATGAATAACAGGCGCAATTGCGCCTGTTGGCATTTGTTTTAAGGTTTATTTTTAGGCGCCAGTATGCGCCGTGTAGGCTTGGTTTTTTGTGGCGGTTTGTTCAGTACCATCACTGGCCGGGTTAAAAATAAATTATTGGGGTAGAGAACACGATGACCCTCTAGGTGCTCTAAAACCACGTTCATCAACCCCATTTCAATAATCCGTCCTTCTATGAAGTTGGCGCCATCAATCACCTTGACCCAGTTGCCGACCCGGCAATCATTTTGTACAAACATCAGCAAAAACGATGTCAGATTTGAAAGCAAAGACCAACCCGCAAACATCGCGACGCCAAGCATTGCAAACAGGCTTGAGCCGACCACTAATAGCCCGCGTAACTCAATGCCCCAGAACACCAACAGGATGCACAGCAGGACAAAAGCAAGCAACACTTTGAGTAACAATTGCGCGCGTTGTTTGCGATGAGGGTCGACTCGACCCCGGATCGTTTTGTTAAAAATTTTCAGCTGCAAGCGCACCAATAAAGGGAAAAGCAGCAGCACCACAAGGGTAACCAGCCACTTATAATGTTGAGTAAGAAGATCAACCAGCGCCACAGATATGTTCCTTATAAAAACAAGTTGTTAAAGCCGCTGTATAGCATGGAAACAGCCATCAGCAAAGTGTATTTAGAAGGATTTCTTCACGGTCACCAACCACTGGACGGGGTCGACATCATTTGGGCGGTTGATAGCTCTGGCGACATCGATATGAATAACCGTTCCGGCGTTGGCGCGACTTGGTGCTAAGCGTAAACCAACCCCATAGTTGTGGCGAAAGTGGGTGTCATTGGCGGGATTGCTGTTGGTAAACCAGGCTTGTCCTGCGTCATAAAAAGCAGCCCCACCGACGCGAAATAACTGCCATAGGTTATATTCCCAATAATAGCGCTTCTCAATGCTAAGCAGTGCTCGCCGATCCCCTTGCTGATAATGCTGCGGGTATCCGCGCAGCCCGGAATCGCCACCTAGTGTAAGCTGGCGGTCCAAGGTTAACCCTTCAGCGCCATCTATACGCGCCTTTACATACCACGATTGAGCATCATCACTATTAAAGAAATACTCAGCTTGGGTGCCAAAAAATAGATTCTCAGCAGTGAACCCATCTTCGCGTAGCTGACCTTGTACATCCACCGACCAACGCCACAGACTCTGCTGATTAACGTAGTGGCTGCGCTGCACAAGAAAGTCGAGCACCAAACGGTTGGTATCGCCACCCAGAGATTCGCCTGAGTAACCTAAAGTAGTATCGATTTGCCAGCCTAGGTTCAAATCTTCGGTGCGCGTGATAGAGTCGATATTGTGTACTTTTACATAATCGTCTTGTAACCAGCTGACTCGTAGATAGGGATAGGAAAGCGTACGCTCTTCGGCAAGAGGTAACACGGTTTCATCTATCGCATCAAACCGGTCTTTTTGGTAGCGATAACCGACGATGGTGCGCTGTGTCCAATTCGGGGCTGGGGAGCTTGAAACCCCATAAAAAAGATGGCTAGAAGAGGTATGTTGCGAGAACTCACTGATCTCTTCACCGCGATCATAGAGCTTCTCCTGACGGCGATTACTGCCATTGGCCACCCCATAACTGTGTTTTGTAGAAAGCGCATAAAAAGGATAAGTGACCGACAGCCAATGGCGCTTACCGTCACTGTTATCTGCATACTCAAGACGACCGCGATAACGACTGCCGAGAATATTCGGATCGTCATAGGTAAATTCGTAACCACTGCGCTCTTCATCATTGGTGCGTACTAAGGATACGCGCTTACCCCAACCAAGGAAGTTACTGTCACGAAAACCAAACGTGGAGCGGTTCTCACCTCCGCTGCGGCTAAAGCTAATCTCTGGCAACAAAGTCCAGAGCTCACGGGTTTCGACTTTCACATCCACAAACTCGTCGCACCGCGTTTGCGCACTGATCCGAGCGTCATATAAATAGCCTTGCTGGCGCAGCAAACGTTCCGACTCGCGTAATTGTTGTGGGCTGTAGCGATCGCCTGGTTGGAACAACAAAATATTCTCTAACACTTGCTGTTCAGTCATCACATGCATGTCGTTGGCAAGGCGGAACAGCCAGTTATTTTCGTCGTCTAATTCGGTGTTAAAGATATTTTGCTGGCTAAAGCTAATGTCTCCAATCCGTCGGCTAGGATTGGCGTCTGGAAGGGGAGCTTTGTCCTCGAGTTGACGCGATAGTAAGTGGTTACTTTGCACTTGGGACTGTTCATTCTTACACTTTTCCTGCTGTGCGGGAGCAGCACTGGAAAAGGCGGCTAGGGTACTCAGTAGAACGAATAGTCGATTCATTTAACTCACTTTTTTCCATATCGTGAATTAAAGTGTATCGCACATTTATTAACTTGCGCTTAAATAATTTCCTAATTCGGTTAACTTACCTTGCGCCTCAACCCCTGTCGCGCTGATCCAAATATTGTCGCCATAATGTTCAAAATGCAGCTCAAAAGGAAGCTGCTCAAAGCTAAAGCGCAGCATGTGCCTGTCTACACCTTGTTCAAACTCACCGATGGAGATGGCGTCATGATGCAAGAAAATACGGCCCCAAAAATCGAATTCATCGGCGCTGGGCATCACATCAGGAGTAATGATAATAACGTGGTGTTGGCTATCTATAGCGAGTTGGGTCACAGTTAAGCTCTTATATGGTGTTGGCGATTATTCTGGTGACAGATGATTACGAATTAAAGTCATAAAGGCACTGCCGTACTTACTGAGTTTAGTGAAACCCACACCCGATACTTTTAAAAACTCGGTATCATTGGTAGGCATAAGTTGCGCCATTTCCGCTAAGGTTCGGTCATTGAATACCACATACGGCGGCACATCATCATCGTCCGCTAGTTGCTTGCGCAAGGCGCGCAATTTAGCAAACAGCTTTTTATCGTAATTGAACTGGGCCAGCTTATCTTGATAAACGTGCTTGGCTTGTAAACGTGGCTCAGCAAGTTGTAACTGATATTCGCCCTTGAGCACCGGTCTGGCTGCTTCGGTAAGGTGTAGTACCGAACCTTGGGTAATATCTTGATGCAGTAAGCCCTGATGAATGAGCTGGCGCAAAATACTGAGCCAATATTCGCTGCTGTGCTCCTTGCCTATGCCGTAGGTGCTTAAGGTATGATGGTTAAGATCCCGGATACGCTGAGTGTTAGCGCCACGCAATAACTCGACGATATAGCCTAGCCCGAATTTTTGTCCGGCGCGATACACACAGGATAGTGCCTGCTGCGCCACCACGGTGCCATCAAAACGCTGCGGTGGATTTAAGCAGATATCGCAGTTACCGCATGCCTCGCGCTGGTATTCACTAAAATAATTAAGCAGTATTTGTCGTCGGCAGGTTTGCGCTTGGGCAAAACTGGCCATGGCATTGAAACGCTGCTCTTCGACACGGCGGCGCTGCTCATCGTCAATGTCTTCAAAAAAGCGCCTAACTCGAGGGACATCCGCCGGGTCAAAATACATAATGGCTTCTGCGGCCAAACCATCCCGTCCGGCTCGGCCAGTTTCTTGATAATAAGACTCGATGTTTTTGGGAATATCGTAGTGCACCACAAAGCGCACATTGAGTTTGTTGATGCCCATGCCGAAGGCCACAGTGGCGACCACAATTTGAATATCGTCTTTGGCAAAAGCGTTGTGCACAAAGTGGCGCGATTCGTTACTCATGCCAGCGTGGTAACCGGCGACATTAAAACCTGCTTCACTGAGTTTTTGGGCCAAATCATCAACGCGCTTGCGGCTAGTGCAGTAGATGATGCCGCTTTGCCCACTTTGGGTGCGCAAATAGCGCAGCAACTGAGTGAAAGGTTTAAACTTTTCTTCCAAGGTGTAGCGAATGTTTGGCCTATCGAAGCTGCCAATATGGATATAGGGCGAGCGAAGCCCCAGTTGATTGACAATATCGACACGAGTGGCGCTGTCGGCAGTGGCGGTAAGTGCCATCATCGGTACATGGGCAAAGCGCTGTTTGAGTTCACTAAGGCGGAAATAATGGGGACGAAAATCATGCCCCCAGTGAGACACACAATGTGCCTCATCAACCGCAATCAGGCTGATATTTAAATAACCAAGACGCTGCATAAACTCATATTGCAGCACTTTCTCCGGAGCAACATAGAGTAGCTTTATTTCGCCGTCATGGAGTTGCTGATAGATGAGCTGCTGCTGTTCACGAGTCAGAGAATTATTAATATAAGCCGCTTTTACCCCTTGGGCGTTGAGCTGGGTTACCTGATCTTGCATCAAAGATATTAATGGTGAAATGACCAAGGTTAGCCCGGGTAATAACATTGCCGGCACTTGGTAGCATAATGACTTGCCACCGCCTGTCGGCATGAGCACTAGGGCATCCTGAGCGCCAAGCACGGCGTTGATCACCTGCTGTTGGCCCTCGCGAAATTGGCTGTAGCCGAACACGTCGCGCAGGATCTGCTCAGGCGTTTGTTCGGAAAATAATGCGGATACACTGCTCATGGCCGCCTATTCTAGAGTCTTTTATTATTCCTGTCTGCAACTGCCTTGCTCTTTGCTTAAAAATGCATCTTCAGATAGGCTATAACTCATCTTACCAGTTGAGAACAGACTATGGATAAAGCTCAAGCCCTGAATAAGCTAAGCCAGTTATTTGCGCAAATGCCGTTTAACCAGTTATTGGCAATGGAGATCAAGGAGCTGGACGGCGAGTCGGCGAGCATCGAATTGCCATGGAGCGCGCAGTTAATCGGTAACCCGCAACAGCAAATACTCCATGGCGGAGTCATTTCGTCGTTGTTAGACACCGTGGGTGGATTGCTTGCTGCGGCATCGGTGATTGATAAATTTGGCCCGGCAGAAATGCTCAGCGCACAATCCCGGCTGGCAACCTTAGGCACCATCGATTTGCGCACAGATTATTTACGCCCGGGTAAGGGTGAGCGTTTTATTGCTACGGCTATGTTGATTCGCTCGGGTAACAAGGTGTGTGTATGTCGTATGGAGCTGCATAATGACCAGGGTGTGCAAATCGCTTATGGTACAGGCACTTATTTAGTCGGATAAACTAGCCCTTCAACAATGCGAGGCGTAGAATAGCGTTTTTACCGTTTGGGTTAGTGTTATGTCATCCGATGCTCAAGCCAAAAAAGGCATGCTATTCGCAGCCTTGGCGTTCACTATGTGGGGAGTTGCCCCGGTCTATTTCAAACAGTTGCTCGCTGTACCCGCTCTGGAAATCCTTGCCCATCGTGTGATTTGGTCGGTGCTATTTTTGTTGTTAGTGGTGGCAGTGTTGCGTCAGTGGCGTAACGTCCAAGTGATCATTAAACAGCCAAAATACTTACTCATGCTGGTAGTGAGTGCCACTTTATTAGGTTTCAACTGGGGCTTGTTTATTTGGGCGGTGAACAATGACCACATGCTCGATGCCAGCCTTGGCTATTACATCAACCCGTTACTGAACGTACTACTCGGTGTAACCTTTTTATCTGAGCGCTTGCGCAAGTGGCAGCTATTTGCGGTGGCTCTGGCGCTCACTGGGGTGGCCATTCAGCTGATCAGTTTCGGTTCGTTTCCGGTGGTGGCCTTTGCGTTGGCTGGCTCCTTTGCCACCTATGGTTTAATTCGTAAAAAGATGCCCGTTGAATCATTACCTGGGTTATTACTTGAAGCGGTTATCTTATTCCCGGTGGCCCTGGCTTATTGGTACTTCTCAACGCCCACAGCAAGCTCCGATTTAATGGTCAATAGTTGGCAATTAAACACCTTGCTGGTTAGCGCAGGTATTGTGACCACCTTACCACTATTGTGCTTCACCGCTGCTGCTAAGCGGTTGCAATACACTACTATCGGCTTTTTCCAATATATTGGCCCAAGCCTGATGTTTTTATTAGCCGTGGTCTTTTATGGCGAGGTATTTGATGCTGAGCGCATCGTTACCTTCGCCTGTATTTGGGCTGCGTTGCTGGTGTTTAGTTGGGATTCATGGCGCTTTAGCCGCAACGCTCGCGCGCAGCAGCAAGGCACCGTCAATCGCGCCAGCTTGCGTTAATTTTTAAGTTCGCCCACGCCTGCTAATGGCTGGCATGGGCGTAAAGTGCGGTTTAATCGAGATCGTCGCTATCGATTTCTACTTCCACTTCAGGCGCGTCAAAGCTGCGTTTACGCCCAAACAAGGTGAAAAAACGTGCCTTACTGGTCGTCAGTTTTAAGTACTTTATCCACGCGTTCTCGACCGGGTTGATGGGCGAGGATACGCCAGTCGTGGCTGCAACGAAATGCGCTTGTGTGTCGTTAATGGGTTCAACTGTTTTTTCTTGCAAAGCTTTTAATAAGCGTCCATGTTCTTCTAAAATCTCCGATTCTAGTAGCGTAAAGTGGCCACTGCGGCTGAAACCGCGTGGGAACTTTTCATCGTTATAGAATTTGTGATCGCAAGCAAAAGCTTTGCGTAATTCGAACAATTGGTGCGCCGTCATAGCTAGCTCCTAATACAAGGGAAATCGGCTGGAGTATGGTACACAAGCGTTGTTTTTTTAAACAAAAAATTTTTATCGTGAGGATAAACACGAGTGGATATCGATTTACTGAAGACGTTCATTGAGGTCGCGCGTACTCGCCACTTTGGCCGCGCTGCAGAAAACTTATATATCACGCAGTCAGCGGTGAGCTTTCGTATTCGTCAGTTAGAGCAAAGCTTGGGTGTCAATCTATTTCTGCGCCAACGCAATAACATCCAGCTGACTGCTCCGGGGGAGCGTCTGTTACCTCACGCTAAGCTGATTGTCACCGGAGTACAGCGTGCCAAGCTGGATGTGGCGCTGGCAGATAACATGCGCCGTCAATTGGCACTCAGTGGCACAGCGAATATTTGGGGTGCGTTTTTGCAATTTGGTATTGCCCATATTGTCTCGGCCATGCCGGGCATCTCCTTGGTCGCAGAAGTTAAAAATCAGCAGGAGAGCACCCGGCTATTACTCGAACGCACCTTAGATATAGCGGTGCTGTTCGATTTACCTAAGGTCGATGAGTTATGCGTTGAACCAATTTGCACACTGGATATTATTCCGCTGTCGAGTTATGCCGATGCGACTGCTGAGTCTTTTTTTGATAACCAATATGTATTCGTGGATTGGGGGACGGCATTTTCGCTGTGGCATGCCCGCAATTTTGCCAATTCGGCACCGCCTTATTTTCGCACCAGTACAGGACGTATCGCCTTAGAGTTGATTTTACGTTGTGGCGGTAGTGCCTTTGTGCCAAGAGTGCAAGCGCAGCAATATCTGGAATCGGGAGAGCTCTTCTTAGTTGAAGGAGTGCCGCAGACCTCGCGAGAAGTGTTCGTCGCCTTTCATAAAGACAATGAACAAAAAGACTTAATTGAAAAGCTGCAACAGCAGCTACAATTAATCGGTGAAGAACTCACATAAACATCATTATTAAAGCGTTGAATGTGAAGCTTAAATGTCACCTCGGTGACACTTTGTTGAACTTTAAATGTCATTTGTCATATTTCTGTAATTTAACACTGGCAGACTGCAGGCGTTTTAATTATGTGTTGCGATTTTTAACTGAGGAAACGACTATGAGATTTGCTCCTTCTGCACTAGTGCTCGCTGTGGCGGCTGGATTGCCTTTTTACGCATCGGCTGATGTCAATATTTACGGTAAAGCGAATGTAACAGTGCAGTCATCTGATGAGGGTGAGGGATCATTCACTGAAATCAAAAGTAATGCGTCTCGCCTTGGCTTTAAAGGCTCAGAGGGGATTGCTGATGGCTTGGACGTAGTTTATAAACTTGAGTTTCAGGTTGATTTGTCTGATGCTGATTCAAAAGGCGATAAAGACAACATCACTGCACGTAACCAATACGTCGGTCTTAAAGGTAACTTTGGCCAAATCGTGATTGGTCGTAACGATACCGCGCTAAAGCAATCGCAAGGTAAAGTTGACTTGTTCAGTGACCTTGAAGGCGATATTAAAAACGTATTCAAAGGTGAAAATCGCTTAGGTGATTCGGTTACATATACCTCGAATAGCCTCAATGGTTTTAAAGTTATTGCCAGTTATATTGCTGAAGACGATACTGATGCTGACAACGGCTATTCGGTTGCCTTGACTTATGGTGATAAAGGCCTGAAAAAATCCAACGTGTACGCCGCAATTGCCGCTGACAGTGAAGTAAAAGGCTACGATATTTTACGTGCTACGGTAGGCACTAAAGTCGCAGGAATAAAGCTCGGTGCCATGTACCAAACACAAGAGCCCGCAGCAGGCGGTGAAGACAGCGACGGCTTCTTAGTAAGTGCAGCATATGCGATTGATAAAACGGTATTAAAAGCGCAATACCAAACCATGGATTTTGCTGGCAACGACCGTAATGCGATGACCGCAGGCGTTGATTACAAGTTTAATAAAAGTACCAAGTTATTTGGCTTTTATACCAAATTTGATGACGATGCGAGCGCTGATGAAGACTATTTAGCTGTGGGCATGGAATACAAATTCTAAGCTTTTGCAGATGAAAAACCCGCCCATTAGGCGGGTTTTTTGTTGTCTAAATACAGTGAGTAGCACACTTATAATGCTTTGATACAGGTATAGTTCCATCAGGCCTGGGCGTAGGCAGAGCGATCGCCTAACCAGCGCCAACACAATGCCTTGGCTACCTCTGGATGCTGTATTAGAAGCTGTTTGGCGAGCGGACGAAGGTTGTTGATTAAGGATTTGTCGCGCTCTAAATCCGCCACTTTAAAATCGGTCATGCCGGTTTGTTTTGTGCCCAACACTTCCCCTGGTCCACGAATTTGCAAATCGCGCTCGGCAATAACAAAACCATCGTTGCTATCACGTAACACTCCTAGGCGCTGCTGCGCAGTATGTGACAAAGGGGCATGATAGAGCAGCACACAATGGGAGGCTGCCGCGCCCCGGCCAACACGACCACGGAGCTGATGTAATTGCGCCAACCCTAAGCGCTCGGGGTTTTCTATGATAATTAGGCTGGCATTGGGGACATCAACACCCACTTCAATCACTGTCGTTGCCACTAGCACATCAAGTTCGCCGTCTTTAAACTCACTCATAACGCGTTGCTTTTCATCCGCCTTTAGACGACCATGAACTAGGCCAATACGCAGCTCAGGGAGGCGCTCACGAAGCTCTTCGGCGCTTAATTGCGCGGCTTGACACTGCAGCGCATCAGACTCATCAATCAGGGTACACACCCAGTAAACTTGTCTACCTTGCTCTTGTACCGCTTTGTGCACACGCGTTATGACATCGTCACGTCGGCTGTCGGGAATAGCAACGGTGGTAACTGGCGTGCGCCCGGGGGGCAGCTCGTCGATAATCGATGTTTCCAAATCAGCATAAGCGGTCATCGCTAAGGTGCGAGGGATGGGGGTGGCGGTCATCACCAATTGGTGTGGGTAGCAATCGCCAAAGCGGCCTTTCTCACGCAGTGACAAGCGCTGGTGGACGCCAAAACGATGTTGCTCATCAATTATGATCAACGCCAGGTTATTGAATTGCACCTGATCTTGGAATAATGCGTGGGTGCCAATAATCATTTGCGCCTGACCACTTTGAATATCGCTCAGGGCGTGCTCACGTGCTTTGCCTTTGGTTTTACCACCCAGCAGGGTAACTTGAATACCTCGGGGGGTAAACCAACGGCTGAAGTTTAAAGCATGTTGCTCGGCGAGAATTTCTGTCGGCGCCATGAGCGCCACTTGGTAGCCTTGGGCGATGGCACATAAGCTTGCCAGTGCTGCCACTAAGGTTTTCCCTGAGCCAACATCGCCTTGTACCAAGCGCATCATTGGATACGGCTGCTGCATATCCGTTTTAATCTCTGCCACTACGCGTTGCTGTGCTGACGTCGGCGTAAACCCTAAAGACGCTACAAATGGCTGCTCTAAGGCATTATTTGGCGCCAAGGCCACGGCCTTGTGAGCTTGCCCCTGTTGCCTTAGGGCCAACAAGCTGAGGTTATGGGCCAGTAACTCTTCAAATGCCAGACGTTGCTGCGCTGGATGTTCACCGAGCTCTAAAGCTTGGATATCGCTATCAACCGGTGGTTGGTGAATAAAGCGAATAGCATCGGCGAGTGACCAACCTGCGGGACGATACTGTTGTGGCAGCAGCTCTTCTATCGGCGCGGGATTCAAGGCTTGCAGCGCTTGAAGCATTAGGTTACGCAATGACAGTTGTTTTAGTCCGTCGGTGGTGGGGTAAATGGCGCTTAAATGTGTTTGTGTAGGGAGGGCTTCGGGGCTGTCACTAATATTGTACTCAGGGTGCGCCATTTCTAGCCCGACTTTAGCGCGGCGCACTTCACCAAAACAGCGGATCACTTTGCCCTCTAGCATGGCGTTTTTTTGCGCCGCAGAGAAGTTAAAGAACCTGAGTGTCATGCGTCCACTGCCATCATTAATATGGCACACCAACATCCGCCGGCGACCAAAGGTAATGTTGGCGGATTCAATGGTGGCCTGCACACACACATGGGTATGGGGCAGAAGCTCGCAGATGGGAACAATGCGGGTGCGGTCTTCATAGCGCAGCGGCAAATGAAATAGCATGTCTTGCACGCTACGAATGCCAAGCTTGGCAAGGCGCTCGGCCATTTTTGGGCCAACGCCTTTGAGCTCGTTAATGGGGTAGGTGTTCAGGCTTGGCAAATGGCATGTCCTTCAAACAGTTATAACCTAAGTGTACTGACTGCAGGGCCTTGCTTTCAAGTCACTTAGCGCTGACGTTTGTAGCGTAAGGTATCCCAGAACTGTTCATTGGCAATAATTTCACCGTTCTCATCGAGAGCCGGGTAGGAGAGTCCCTTTTCTTTGCATTGCTGGGCAATAATAGGGTGGCATCCTTCGAACAGTAAAGTGTGCTTGATTTGTGGATTGAGCGTATCGCGTTCATACAAGCCAGCGGCTTCGCGTTGGCGCTGTGCCTCGTATAGGATTAACGCTGCAGCCACAGAGACATTTAGAGACTGCACCATACCGCGCATTGGAATAACGATATGTTTATCAGCATGGGCAAGCGCTGCATCGGAAATCCCCTCGCGCTCTTGGCCAACAATCACGGCGGTGGGTTGGGTGTAGTCAATATCACGATAGTCGACGGCGTCGCTACTGAGGTTAGTAGCCAGCAACTGCACCCCAGGGATCTGCTCGCGAATACTGCCAACAGCCTGGTCAATATCGTCATGCATATGGGTGTGCACCCAGTTTTTGCTACCGCCGGAGGTGTTATTGGTGAGACGACGCTGCTCTTTAGGCCAGACCGCATGAATATGGTGACAACCGACAGCGTCGGCGGTGCGCACGATGGCCGAAAGATTATGGTGTTTATGCACTTCATCTAAGCACACGCTGAGATCGGTTTGTCGTCTATCTAAAACTTGTTTTACTCGGTGGTAACGCTTCTCGCCCATAGCCCATCTTTGCTGTTACAAAAAAGTGCGCCGATTATACGCCAATGTGGCTATGGGGTCACACTACGATTAATAGGGTTTTGCAAAGAAATCAGCGTTTCGGTTGACTGAATTGCTTCAATCGCTTGCACTTTATTGATCAGCACGTCTTGTAAGTGCTCGATGGAGCGCGCCATCACCTTAATAAAAATGCTGTAATTACCTGTGGTGTAGTAGGCCTCGACTACTTCTTCGAGCTCACGCAATAGCTCTAAAGTATGGGGGTAGTCGCGGGCATTGTTGAGGTTAATGCCAATAAAGCAACACACATCATACCCCAGGCGTTTAGCGTCAACACGTACCTGGGTGCCGGTGATCACTCCGGCTTGGCGCATTTTTTCTATGCGCACATGAATGGTCCCAGCACTGACTCCGCATTGTTTCGCCAATTCGGCGTAAGGGGTGCGGGCATTACTCATCAAGCTCTTAAGGATGGATTTGTCTAAATTGTCGAATCGATAATTTTCCATAGTTAAAACACATAAAAAATAAATGAAATCCAATATATTCGAGTTAAATTGATTTTTATTTTTAAGTAAAGCTCTTTTTGTTAAATGGTATTGAATAAAACTCTCGCTGAGGTATGGTTTTTATATCGAACAAAGCAGCAGCAATGGGAATGAGGACCATGAGCACAGAGTATATTCAACAACAGCAACAAATTAGTACGGTTAAACAGGTATTTTCACAGCACTTAGCAGCGGCTTTGAATCTTGTTGAGGTGCAGGCGCCGATTCTTGCCCAGGTAGGAGATGGCATTCAAGATGAGCTTAGTGGTCATGAAAAGGCCGTCGCCGTGCAGGTGAAAACCCTGCCTGAGCAACGTTATGAGGTGGTGCATTCATTAGCGAAGTGGAAACGTAAGACCCTCGCTGATTACGGCTTTGCGGTGGGCTCTGGATTGTACACACATATGCGGGCCTTGCGCCCAGACGAAGAACGTCTAAGCCCTATCCATTCAGTGTATGTTGACCAGTGGGATTGGGAAAAGGTGATTTGTGAGCGTAGCGAGCGCAGTTTAGCGACGCTAAAGGCCACTGTTGAGCAAATTTATGCTGCCATTAAAGCGACAGAAACCTATGTCGGTGAGCAGTTTGATATTGCTCCTTACCTACCTGAAAAAATTCATTTTATTCATGCCGAGAAGTTGCGTCAGGCATACCCAGAACTAAGCGCGAAAGAGCGGGAGCGTGCGGTTTGTAAGCAGTATGGTGCAGTCTTTCTCATCGGCATCGGTGGTAAGCTCGCAGACGGTCAACGTCATGACGTGCGCGCCCCGGATTATGATGATTGGTCTACTCAAGGAGATGAGGGGTTGCCTGGACTTAACGGCGATATCTTAGTGTGGAACAAGGTACTTGAAGATGCATTTGAGGTTTCTTCCATGGGGATTCGGGTTTGCCCCGAGTCATTACTCACTCAGTTGGAGTTGAGCGAGCAAAGCCACAAAACGCAACTGCCTTGGCATCAAGCCTTGCTTCATAAAAAGCTACCACAAACCATTGGTGGCGGTATCGGCCAGTCTCGTTTAGCAATGTTGCTTTTGCAAAAGAGTCATATTGGTCAAGTACAGGTAGGAGTATGGCCTGAGCAGCTAAAACAACAGCAAGCCTTATTGTAAATCTTGTGGTTAGCGTGCTGAGCCTCGTTATGAGTAATGGGCTAAGCACGTTTTTTTTTGCTAATTAGGAGGTTTTAAACTCAACCTCTATTTTGCTTTTCTCTAGTTTTACAACGCAGGGTGGGTACTGCCTGGCTGTTTTCAGTACCTTGTCAAAGATATGAATCTCAACGCCGGAATTTAAGCGTTGATGGGCGACAAGGTTGGCGCCATCAAGCAGTGAGTGTAAGGTGTTATCTAAGCTAGACAGCTTAGTTTCAAGCTCATCTGCTTGTTGTACTAGAGCCAGTTGTGTGGCGCCAATTTTTTCAATGAGTTGCTTTTTCTTTTCCGCGTCTTTAATCGCTTCGGCCTTCTCTAATGCATCTTGCAACGACGCGAGTTTATCGTCAGTCTGCGAAAGTTGCTGCACACAGGCGTCATTGTCAGCGGTAATATCCGCGCCTCGGGCAACTAGATTAATGCGCATCTTGGCCCCCGACTCACTACCAATTTCACCGGCTTCAAGGCGGCAGGCATCGAGTACTTCACCGCCAAAGAGCTTACCATTTGGGCTCTCTTCTGGCCCCACTATGAGGCTTTCTAGAGCTTTTAATTGGCAATGGCTAGCTTGGCGTTCGATATAGATATTGGTGGCTTCTAGGTAGCAATATTGGGCGTGGCTGATATGTAAATTACCGCCTGCATTAATCTGGCAAGTAAGCTCGGCGTCATTTTGTTGGTGGTTAGGGTGACCAATGGTGCCCTGTTTGATGGTGATATCACCGGTGGCATTAAGAATACCTGATTCCACCGTGCCCAGTACGCTAATTTCACCCTTAGCGGTCACCCGCATACCCGGCTCAACGTTATGGGTGATCACCACAGAGCCATCAAAATCGATATGGCCACTTTTAACGTTCACTTCTTTAATCGTGAAAATATCGTCAACGCGCATGCCATTGGGAGATTCCACGGGCACGCCAGAAACAGTCGCGCGCAGCTCCAGTGGGTTATCCGGATTGAGTTCGGTCCCCTCTCCGGGGATTAAAGACAGTTGCTCACCAGGTTTGGCTTCAAGTACATCGCCGGTGACGGTGAACCCCTCTTTCCCTGGAGTTGCAGGCTTTTGGATCATTAGAACAGTGCCGGGCTGAACGCTGGCAAGTTTGCCAAAGTCGCGCATATCAACCGTGCCGTCTTCACGGCGTTTAGGTTTGTTAATGCGATCTTTTAGGGTTTGTGTTTGTTTGACTAGTTCGCTGGGCTGCCCATCAACGGGTAAGCGTCCACGCGCTAGTGTGCCTTTCACTGAACTACCAGGGGCCAATTCGAATTGCTGTTGTAAAAGCTTTTCTAAAAGCGCTTGCTGGTAGCCTCGGCGTACACCCGCCACCACAATGGCCTTTTTGCCGGCTTCCAAATCGAGGGCTTTGCCCCCTTGCGCTGTGGTTAGCCGTCCCATCGCTGACATTTTATCGTCGCTGATGGTGACCTCTAACGTGGCATCTACGCGCTTACCGACTACGATACTCGGACCTGATTCTTCACCGCTGTAAAACTTATCGAGGTGCTCGTCGTCCACTTTACAGCCAGCAAATTCGGATTGCTGTAATGCTTCTAGCATGGCTGCTTTTGATGGTGGCGCCGGTGTCTCCTGCGTCACATTAAACAGCACATTGCCATTGTGGGCCAATTTAAACACAAATAATTCCTTGCAAGCACACGACTTTATTAAGTTTTATCCTACTTTATGAGATTTACAAGGAGAATGGAAGAGAGGAGAGGGCAGAAAACTCTGCCCAAAAAGTATACCAGTGAGGTGGGCTGTCTAATTAGTGGATGGCAGCTCCATAATTCCGTCGATTTCAACTTGCGCGCCTTTAGGCAGCTCTTTCACGCCAATCGCGGCACGAGCGGGGTAAGGCATTTTGAAATGTTGGCTCATAATTTCATTCACCGTGGCAAAGTTGCTCAAGTCGGTAAGGAAAATATTGACCTTAACCATATCTTGTAACTCACCTCCGGCGGCTTCACAAACGGCGGCCAGGTTTTTAAATACTTGCTGTGTTTGTTCCGCGAAGTCATCAGAGATCATTTCCATGGTCTCTGCCATAAGTGGAATTTGCCCCGAAAGGTATACAGCGGTGCCTACCTTAACAGCTTGGTTATAAGTGCCAATAGCTGAGGGGGCTTGGTCGGTTGATATAATAATTTTATTCATGATTGTCCTTTACTTTTTACGGTAGACCTTTTGTACATCTGGCATCACCCGGATGCGGCGCATGATATTTGCTACGTGAATACGGTCTTTCACGGTCACGCCAAGGTCAATAACATATAAATTGCTTTCTTTTTCATCAGTTGTTAGTTCAACAATATTAGCGCCTGTTGACGCCACTAAGTTGGTGAGCTTAGCGAGCACACCTTGGTGGTTGATGATTTCCACACGTAAAGCGGCAATGTATTCTTTTTCTGGGTTATCTTCCCACTTCACAACAAAGTACTTTGATGACTCGCTTTGCCAGCCGCGAATATTTTTACATTCTTGGCGGTGCACGGTCAGGCCTTTGCCTTGGCTAACATGAGCGACAATGGCATCACCTGGGACCGGACGACAGCACTTAGAGTAATTGACCAGCATGCCTTCGGTACCAATAATGGCCGCCTTTGCCGATTTTTCTAAGTCGTCGATTTGTTCCTCGTCTACTTGCAGTAGGCGTTTGGCAACCAGCATGCTCATAATGTTGCCACAGCCTATTTCGACCAGTAGTTCCAGCAAGGTGTTGAGTTGGTGCTCTTCAAGCACACGCGTTATCCGCTCTTCACCTATCTCGTCTAATGCGTGCTCGCCCAAAGCCGAATCAAGCAGACGACGCCCTAATTGCATAGCCTCTTCTTGGCGTTGGCTCTTAAGGTAATTACGTACACATAAACGTGCTTTTGCGGTAACAATAAAGTTGAGCCACGTGGCGTTGGGGTGTGCCCCTGAGCTGGTGATCACCTCTACGGTTTGCCCGGTATCAAGCGGTCGACTTAAGGGGTGCGGTTTGCGATTGACGCGGGCACCTACACAGGTGTTACCAACATCGGTGTGCACCGCATAGGCAAAGTCGACAGCGGTGGCCCCCATTGGCAACTCGATAATACGGCCATCAGGAGTAAATACGTAAATCTCTTCAGGGAACAGTTCGGTTTTAACGTTTTCCACGAACTCAAATGAAGAGCCTGCACTTTGTTGCAGCTCGAGTAGGCTTTGCATCCATTGACGGGCGCGTTGCTGAGCCGTGTGCCCGGTATTTTCTCCCGCCTTTTTGTACATCCAATGTGCCGCGACCCCTTTATCGGCCATGTGGTCCATATCTAAGGTGCGAATTTGAATCTCTACGGGAATGCCGTGTGGCCCCACCAGCGAGGTGTGTAGCGACTGATAGCCATTGGTCTTTGGTACGGCAATATAATCTTTAAAACGTGTTTCGATAGGTTTATAGAGATTATGCGCCACCCCAAGCACGCGGTAACAGGTATCCATGCTATCAACAACAATGCGAAACGCATAAATGTCCATCACCTCGTTAAACATCAGCTCTTTGTTGAGCATTTTTTTGTAAATGCTGTAGAGGTGCTTTTCTCGCCCTGATACTTGCGCTTGAATGCCAGCGTCTTCCAAGCGTGATTCAATCTCACCCTGAATATTGCTGATCACTTCCTTACGATTGCCTCGTGCTTTCGCAACCTCTGATTTCAGTGCGCGATAGCGCATCGGGTAAAGCGCTTGAAAACCTAAGTCTTCGAGCTCGTTTTTAATGTCGTGGATACCTAAGCGGTTAGCGATGGGGGCAAAGATTTCTAAGGTCTCGCGGGCGATGCGACGACGCTTGTCAGGACGTAGTGCTCCCAGGGTGCGCATATTATGGGTGCGGTCCGCCAATTTAATTAAAATAACGCGGATGTCCTGAGTCATCGCCATGATCATTTTGCGATAGTTTTCAGCTTGGAATTCTTTTTTGTCTTTGAAGCTGAGTTTATCGAGCTTACTGACGCCCTCGACGAGTTCGGCGACGGTCTCGCCAAATATCTCTGCCAGGTCTTGTTGCGAGAAGTCAGTGTCTTCGATGACATCGTGCATAAGCGCCGCCATAAGGGTCTCATGGTCGAGCTTCATGCTGGCTAAAATCTGCGTTACTTCAACGGGGTGTGTGATGTACGGCTCACCACTTGAGCGAAATTGTCCTTCATGGGCTTCACGGGCCACCACATAGGCTTTTTGTACCAATGCCACATCAGCCGGAGGCAGGTACTCGGATATTTTTTTCTTTAGACCTTCAAAGAGATACATTCACACTCCAAACACAGCGAGGCGAAATTGAACAGTTAAGGTGAATATACGATGAAAAGAGGGGAAAGCCAACGGCTGCGCGAGTATTGCAGCCGTTTTGAGAGCGTTAGAGGCCGCTTATTGGTTGCCGCCAACGATAGCCGCAACAGCTGCCATTTCAGCAGCTTCTTGGTTTTGCTGCTCTTGGCGTTCAATGGCCTCTAGGGTATCCACAGTAATGTGGCCTTCCTCGATTTCACGCAAAGCGAGAACCGTTGGTTTGTCGTTTTCAGCATCAACCATAGGATCTTTACCACCTACGGCGATCTGGCGCGCACGACGGGCGGCGACAAGGATTAAGTCAAAACGGTTGCCAATTTTATCTACTGCATCTTCAACAGTTACGCGAGCCATGCTTCACTCCAAAATTTAATTCTGTAAACGCATAGTTTACTGCAAGGTTAAGTTTAGGCCAATAGTTATTTTAACAAGTCGTGGATTAGTTCGTTATGTTTTACACGCTGAGCGCTGATGCTTAAGCGCTTGGCTTTAACGATGGTTTCAATCTCTGCTAAAGCGGTGTCAAAGTCATCATTAACGACCAAGTAATCATACTCATCAAAGTGTGAGGTTTCCGATTGCGCCTTGGCCATGCGCCCGGCAATCACGTCTGCGGAATCTTGGCCGCGATTGGTTAGGCGATTTTCAAGCTCTGCCTTGGATGGCGGCAAAATAAAAATAGTGGTGACGTCCGGGGCTAATTCACGCACTTGTCGCGCGCCTTGCCAGTCGATATCGAGAAACACATCAATGCCGTTGGCAAGTTGCTGTTCTATCGCCGCTTTTGAGGTGCCGTAATAGTTGTCGAACACTTGCGCCCATTCAAAGAAATCATCATTGTCGATCAGTGTTTTGAACTCAGCTTCGCTTACAAAATGATAATGCTTGGCGTTTTGCTCACCAGGGCGAGGAGCACGAGTGGTGTGCGACACCGATACTTGCATATCACTATGTTGTTGGAGTAACGCATTGATCAAGCTGGACTTACCCGCACCAGATGGGGCGGATAAAATAAACAAATTACCACGAACTTGGCTCATGATGTCTCTCTAAATACTGGGGTTTAAAAAAGAGCCGCGTAGTATAGCGGATTTCTCAGCCTAGGTTAACTGGCGCATAAACCTGTTGTCGATTCATGCGCCACAATAGCTTTAGTGTTTAAGCTTAGCCTGAGAAAAACGTGGATACAAAGCTGGCAACACAAACAAAGTTAATAAGGTGGATGTCAGTAGCCCGCCGACAATCACGCTTGCCAAGGGGCGCTGAATTTCGGCACCCACACCTTGAGAAAGCAGCATGGGGATCAAGCCTAATGCCGACGTGATGGCGGTCATCAGCACCGGGCGCAGGCGCTGTGTGGCCCCCTCAAATACTGCGCTGGCTAGAGCCTGGCCGCTATTGATACGCTGATTGATGCTCTCGACCATGACCACTCCATTGAGTACGGCAACGCCAAATAAAGTAATAAAGCCTACCGAGCTTGGCACCGATAAATACTGCCCACTTAAATATAAGGAAAACACCCCGCCAATAACTGCCAATGGGACGTTGATTAGTATCAGCAAGGCTTGGCCGACGCTGCCAAACGCAAAATACAGTAACAGCGCGATAGCAGCCAGTGACAATGGAATAACAATGCTGAGGCGCTGCTGTGCCCGCTGTTGATTTTCGAATTGCCCGCCGATGGCCACAGAGTAACCGCTGGGCAGCGCCACATCATTTGCGATTTGCTCACGAATTTGCGCCACCACCGAGCCCATATCCCGGCCTTGTACATTCGCTTGGACTACAACTCGGCGCTGTACATCGTCGCGGCGCACCTGAGGAGGCCCCGATTCAATGCTAATATCGGCCACATCGGCTAGGCGCACCCACGCCCCGTTGCTAGCTTGCAAATATAAATTGCCAATGGCTTGTGGGGTTTGTCGGTAGGGTTTATCAATGCGTACGTTAATATCATAGCGTTCATTGCCATTAATAATTTGTCCGGCTCGTACACCGCCAATGCCGTTGCGCACCAAGCCCATCACATCGGCGACTTGCAAGCCATAACGAGCCAAGGCTTGGCGTTTTGGTTTAACGATCAGTTGTGCTTCGCCGGCAATTTGTTCAAGCGCGACATCGCGGGTGCCTGGCACCGCTTTTACCGCATTGGCAATGGCCTCGCCCTGAGTCGCTAGCACTTCAAGTTCGGGGCCAAATAGTTTGATGGCCAGCTGCGCTTTTACTCCAGACAGTAACTCATCAACTCGCGTGGCGATAGGCTGAGAAAAGTTAAACAACAACCCTGGGTGGGCACTGAGCTTTTGCTCCATCAAGGCTTGTAGTTGGTAGCGGTTTTCTGCACTTTGCCACTGACTGGGAGGCTTTAAGCCAATATAGATTTCGATGTTATTGACCGGCTCGGGGTCGCCCCCAATTTCGGCCCGACCGATACGGCTCAAAGCGTACGTGACCTCGGGAAAGCTTAACAGTTTGGCTTCGAGTTTGGGGGCCACCGCAAGCGCGGTTTCGAGGCTTGAAGAAGGCGCCAAGGTAACGCGCAGGTTAATGGTACCTTCTTCGAGTTCGGGAACAAATTCGGTTCCCAACTGCCCTAGGGTGGCAACAGCGCCAGCAACGAGTATAAGCGCCGTGACTACCACCGCTTTGGTATGCGCTAGAGCCTTGTGCAACGTTTTTCGATAAAGCACATCCAAGGGTTTGAGTATCAAGCTGGGGCGCGATGTGATTTGACCGGTAAACAGATAGCTTGCTAGTGCAGGGACGATAATCAACGCCACGAAAATGGCACTGATCACCGCTAAAATAATGCTTATCGCCATCGGTTGGAACAGTTTGGCTTCAACGCCTTCGAAGCTAAAGAGCGGCATAAACACGACTAAAATAATGGTTGCGGCGAAAAACACCGGTCGAGCGACCTCTTTACCCGCGAGTAAAATACGCTCGCGTGCCGTTAACGTGCTGTCTTGGCGGCTTAAATGCTTAAACATGTTCTCAACCATCACCACTGAGCCGTCGACCAGCATGCCAATCGCCACAGCAAGACCGCCAAGTGACATTAAATTAGCGGAAACGTTAAGCCACACCATCATCATTAAGGCCATAGCAATGGCAATAGGGATGGATATGAGCACTAATAACGTGGCGCGTAGGTTCATTAGAAACAGGGCGAGCACAACAACGATAAAAATAAAGGCGAGAGTGAGTGCATTCACCACCGTATTCACGGCTTTGGTGATAAGGTCTGCTTGATCATAAAAAGGTTGAAATCGCACTCCTTGTGGCAGCGCTTGATTGATCATTTGCACCCTTTGCTCGATCCCATCGATGGTGGCTTTGGTATTGGCACCCATGCGTTTGAGGACAATGCCAGAGACCACTTCACCTAACTGCTCGACCTCGCCCTGGGCGTTTTTACGGCTCATGGTCACCGCACCTTGGCGAATCTCGCTGCCTAAGCGTACCTCAGCAATATCACCGACGGTAATGACCGTGCCGGCGACGGTTTTTACCGCCACTTGTTTTATTTGCTCAATGCCTTGGCGTGAGTGAGCAAACCAGCCGGTGCCGCGCACTACCAGCTGTTCTTGACCACGGTCCATATACCAACCGCCCACATTGTCATTACTGGCATCGAGTGCGGCAACAAGGTCTTGCTGCGTTAATTGGTAGGCGAGTAACTTATTTGGGTTGATGGCGACTTGGTATTGGCGCACACGACCACCAAATGACAGCACATCAGTGACGCCGTCAATCGGCATAATCAGCAGCTTTACCACCCAATCATTGAGTGAGCGTAGGGCCATCGTATCGAGCTCGGCCTCTGCATCGGCTATAAGTAAGTACTGATACACTTGCCCCAAGCCTGAGGTATTGGGGCCCATCTCAGGGCTGCCAAGACCGTCAGGGATAAGCTCTTTGGCGGCTTGTAAACGCTCAAAAACCAGCTGTCTAGCAAAGTAAATATCGGTGTCCTCGTTAAACACGATGGTCACTCCAGAAAGGCCTGTTTTAGATATCGAGCGCACTTGCTCGACATTGGGAAGTGCATACATAACCGCTTCGATAGGGTAGGTGATCAGTTGCTCTACCTCTTCGGCGGCCAGACCGGGGGCTTCGGTGTTTACCGTTACTTGTACATTGGTGACGTCGGGAAAGGCGTCTAAATTAAGTTTAGGGATCACTGTGATGCTGGCAGCGATCAGGCTCACCAACGCCAGCACAACAAGAAGGCGGTTACGCACCGCCCAAGCAATAATATAATTAAACATTGTGCCGCTCCAGCTTAGTGGTTATGAGGGTCAAAGCCACTTTTGGCTAGTTGAGAAGAAATAAAGAAAGCCCCGGTCATCGCGACATTGACTCCCGCAGGCACGCCGGAGATTTGTTGGTAGCGACCAAAGCGTTCACCCAATTCAACCTCTACGGGTAAGAACTCGCCGGGGCTTTGTTGCACAAACACCTGCCAATCGCCGTCACTGCCGCGCATGAGCGCGCTCTGCGGAAGAGCTAATACAGGCGTGGTGCTGGCAAAGGTGAAATGCACATCAACGAACATGCCGGCATGGAGTTTATCTTGCGGGTTATCTACTTTTAGCCGGATCACCCGTGTCCGTGTAGTTGGGTCAATCACATGGGCTTCTTGAATGACTTTCGCTGGGTAAGTGCGGCCGTTGACGACGATATTCACCGCTGTGGCTTTATTGATGGCGCCGTCGCTATAAGGCGCAACTTTGGCCTCAACCCATAGGCTAGATTCATCGGCGATGGTCATAATGCTCTGGCCAGCTTCCACTCGTTGGCCTTGGGTGAAGTCGTCGTTAAGCACCACTCCTGAGGTTTGGGCCACCAAAGAATATTGGCCAAATGACGCAATGTTGTCCTTACTAATCGTATCAATGGCTTCAGTGGTTAAGCCAAGGGCAATTAACTGCCCGTAGCTGGCGTTGTATTGTGACTGTGCTTTTAAGCGAGCACTTTCACTCACCGCTCGGTTATCAAGTTGCTTTACTCGTTGCCACTCACTCGCCGCTACTAGGTAGTCGGCCTGAGCATTGGCCATTGTTTCACTGAATAAGGTGACCAGTGGTTGCCCTTGATTGACGTGCTCGCCAAGCATTGCGTGGCGCTCAATGACAACCGACTCAGTACGTGCAGAAACGATGTAACTTGAGTACCCATTGGCTTTGAGCTCTCCAGGTGCATACAGCGTTTTGTTATGTGTACGTGCTTGTAAGGGCGCTACTTTTATTTGCGCTAGGGCCATGCTGCGCTCACTGAGAGCAATACCTTGACCATGGTCGCTGGGTGATGATTTTGCGGTATTGTTGATATCCTTATGGTCGTGACCTTCGCCCGCGAAGGTGAGCGACGACACGCTCAATACTAACAATGTAACGGTTTTGATAAACACCGTGAAAAAGGTGTCCAAGGCGCGATGAACACACGCGCCACTAAGTGCCTTCGCGCTGCGCGCAAAGCAAAAAATAGAAAGCTTCATAAACTATTCTCTAACTGCAAATGTTAAGTTAGCCGCAAGCGCAGTGTGCGCGTTGGGCATGACGGATAAGTGCAGTTAGACGATGGGAGGGCGGAAAGTTGGGTAAATGACCTCGCCCACAGCGCGGTGGCGCCAGTCCGGCAATGCGAAATCAACATGGTCATTGGCAAAACAGGGGGCCGGCATGCTCCCCCAAGTGAGATGTGAGCCTGAGCAGTGACCGCAGTGATGACAATCAGCAGTATCGTGCAAGTTATCGCTTGCCTGTGGTTGCAAGTCATCATGTTGTTGGTGCGAATGTACGCTCTGTAAATGCTCGCTGTCGATTTGATGTACAGGGGTGGGATCAGCACTCGCTGCCAGTGATTGCAGCACAATCACTAGGGGTAAAAGAATGCTAAATACACACTTAAGCACCGGGAGCACACCTGTTAGTTATTAAATTAGGGTCTAAAATACCGACAGCGATACATAAAATCAATGGGTATTGTGCTTAACTGGCACGCAATTTAAAGCGCTGCACAGACTCACTAAGTTCACCGGCTTGAGAATTAAGCTGTTTCGCAATCTCTAAAGCCCCTTGCGTGTCGTTCAGTGATGCTTGGCTCGCGCGTTCAATATCAGACACGTCCTTGGCCATTTCCGCAGCGACCACTGATTGCTCTTCGGTGGCCGTCGCGATTGATTGAATCATACTGGCAATGTCGCTGGCACTTTGCATTATATTGCTAAGTTGTTCCCCGGCCTGCTCCGCCATAGATACACTGCTGTTTACTTGTTCTACGCTACTATGCATAGATTCTACCGCTTGGTGAGTTTGCTTTTGGATGGCGGTAATTGTCTGCGCGACTTCATCGGTGGCTTTGGTCGTGCGCTCAGCCAAGGTGCGTACTTCGTCGGCAACTACGGCAAAGCCTCGGCCCTGCTCACCGGCTCGTGCGGCCTCAATGGCAGCATTAAGTGCCAACAAGTTTGTCTGCTCGGCAATGGCACTGATCACACTGATGATATTGCCAATTTGATTACTAAGCTCACCCAGTTCGGTGACTGAGCTGGAGGTGTTCTGCACTCTGCTCGAAGCGCTTCTTATTTCTGCTACCGTTTGGCTTACTGCTTCGGCACCATGAGCGGCATACTCTCTTGCTTGCTCACTATTGCCAGATGCTTGTTGTGATTGTCTGGCGACCTCTGAAACCGTTGAGCTCATTTCTTCAATGGCAGTGGCTATCTGTGTTGATTGGTCTGCTGAGTTTTGGCTGCGATTAGCGATTTGCTCGTTTGTTGAGCTAATTTCCAAGCTAGATTCTCTAACCTGAGTGGCCAGTGACGTGATCAGAGCCATTAAATCATGCAGAGATGACGACATTTTATTGGTCGCCGCAGCAAGGCTGTCGATTTCATCCTTGTTAGCATGAGCGATAGCCGGGCGCGATAAATCGCCGATACTGACACTTTCTGCTGTTTCTAGCACATTGTTTAAGCGAGTAATGATTGAGTGGCTAATGAGGTAGGCAATAATGCCTGCGACAACGAAGGCGATTAAGGTAATGATCACAATAATGATCAAGGTCAGGTTTAAGCCCTCGACAAGGTGGTTTAAGGCGCTAATAGCGTCTACTTGCTCTTCCCGCGCTGAGGTTTGCAAAATAGTGTTTAGTTTATCAACAACCTGGGCTTCTAGGTCATTGATAGTACTTCGAGCATCAATATAGTCTTGTGGACTATAGCGTGTAAAAATGCTGTTGGCCGTGCGCACAATGTCATCGCGATAAGACTCAACTTGACGTAGCGCTGCAACTTCATCAGGTTGTTGCTCAAGTGGCCGAAGCGCCTCAAGGTATTCATTGAAACTGGTTAAATCATCTTTAAAGCGTGCTTTAGCTGCGGTATCACCGCGAATGTGTGCGTTCACACCCGCGACCAGGTCACCGGCCTCATCTATCAGTTCGAGGTAATATCTGACACCCGGTAAATTATCCTGCAAGCTGGTTTGTAAATCGCTTGCTTGCATGGCCTGTGCATACTCTTGGTCTTTGAGCTCGTCGAGTAAGTCACCTAACTTCTCACCGGTGTCTTGTTCTAACTGTGCCACTTGTGATTGTACGCTACGAAACAATTCAGGGTCGTAGCGATTAAATACGCCCTCAGTGATGCCGCGATTGTATTCCTTCACTAAGTTTTCTATGTTTGCCATCTTCTCTATGTCTGATGGCTTGTTAGACTCATACTTATAAAGCTCTTGGTGTTGCGTTTGAAATTGTCTATACAAAGCCGCAAAACTATCTCGCTTTTGTTGCTCACCGCCTATGTATTCAAGGGCTTCATTTTGCATTTGATAAATAGTATCGGAGATCGATAAATAGGCTAGTAAACCGGGAAGGTCGTCGTTTTTAACTTCCTCAGCTTGCAGGGTTTCGGTGGAGACTTTAAGCCAAACGATAAGGCTCGAGATAACCATTAAAGCAATAACGGCGGCAAACGACAAAGACAACTTTGCTTTTTAGTTTCATAATGTACTCACTGATAAGAGCCTGTTAATTAGGGTAGCTGACAGGCTTAGTAATGCTCACAAAAGTTTGGCATAGTGTTTTTACACAGATATAACGCACGAGAAAAAATGTGCTTAATCGCGCTTAAGTTAAAGGGAGCGCGATAAAAAGCGGGAAAGACGGTAAAGAGATTTTAACCCAGAGTGTAGGTACACGCAGCAAAAGGATAAAAAAATGGCGCATCACCACGATCATTCCCATGACATCGCTTCAGAGCGCATTGGTTGGGCATTCTTTTTAAACCTCGGGTTTACTATTATCGAGTTTATTGGCGGGTGGCTTACAAACAGTACCGCGATAATGGCCGATGCCGTGCATGACTTAGGGGATAGCCTGTCAATCGGCAGCGCCTGGCTGCTTAACAAATTCAGTAATAAAGGTGCTAATCAGCATTTTACCTATGGTTATCGGCGCTTAAGCTTATTCGGTGCGTTTATTAATTCGGTGGTATTAGTGATTGGCTCGGTGTGGGTACTGGTGTTGTCGGTGCCGAGGTTGTTCGACCCAGTGATGCCGGTAACGGAAGGCATGTTAGCACTGGCGGTGCTAGGTATCGCAGTGAACGGTTATGCGGCGATTAAACTGAGCAGTGGTAAATCACTCAATGAGAAGGTGCTTAACTGGCACCTTCTTGAAGACGTGCTGGGTTGGGTGGCAGTGCTGGTGGTCGCAATCGTATTGATGTTTGTTGATTGGCCGATTCTAGACCCTATTTTATCCATTTGTTTTACCTTGTTTATTTTGATCAATGTGGTGCGCAACCTAGTGCAGACCGTACGACTATTTCTGCAAGGGGCACCGGATAAAAAGACGCAAACAAAACTCACTGAGGTACTGATAGAGCCGCAAGAAATCAGCACCGCTCACCATGTGCATTACTGGTCGTTAGATGGCGAACATCATGTGCTGACAGCGCATTTGTGTCTTGCTCAAGAGCTTAATGCTGAGCAAGTAATAGCGTTAAAGCAACGTTTGGCCGACAACCTGGCAGAGTATGATTTAGCACACACCACCTTAGAATTTGAGTATCCGCAAGAGCAATGCCGAGATGGTTAAGAAAAAAAGCCCCTGGAAAGGGGCTTTTATGTGTTAAATGAATGCGAGGTGATTATTCAATATTCTGGATCTGCTCACGCATTTGCTCAATCAACACCTTTAACTCAACGGCGGCGTTGGTCACTTCGGTGTTAATGGATTTAGAGGCCAGTGTATTGGCTTCGCGGTTAAACTCTTGCATCATAAAATCAAGACGACGACCACAGGCTCCGCCTTTTTTCAGAATTTTACGGGTTTCTTTTACGTGCGATTTTAAGCGGTCGAGTTCTTCGGCAACATCTTGCTTTTGCGCCAAGTAAATAAGCTCTTGTTCAAGGCGGGTCTCGTCGATTTCGGCTTGCAGATCTTCCAGTTTCTGCCATAGCTTCTCACGTTGCCATTTGATGACTTCGGGCATTTGTGCTTCAACGATGGCGACTTGCTCTAAAATCGCGTCTAAGCGAGTTAATATCATTTGCTCAAGGTTCTCGCCTTCGCTAGCACGGGCGGCTTTAAAGTCATCTATAACGCCATTTAAGCCTTTGAGCAATTCACCTTGCACGACGTCCATATCCATTTCCTCGGCTTCCATTACGCCTGGCCAGCGAAGAATGTCTACGGGATTAATGTCGCCTTGGCTTTGTGCTTGCACCCATTGTGCGCTCTTTACTAATTGTGAGGCCAAAGACTCATTGATTTGTAACTCGCCGACATGGGCTGGGTTGGCGGCAAATTTTAAGAATACTTCAACCTTACCGCGCTGTAAGTTTTTACGCAGCCGTTCACGGATCACAGGTTCTAAACCGCGAAATTGCTCGGGGGCGCGAATGAAGGTTTCCAGATAACGTTGGTTTACAGAGCGGATCTCCCAAGTTCCGGTGCCCCAATCGCCTTTAATTTCTTGGCGAGCATACGCAGTCATGCTGTGGATCATGAATGATTTCCTAATTTAAAACAGATATATCGGCATGCATTATACCTTAACAAAGAGTGAGCTCTAGCGGAAATTTCCAGCACAATTAGGGAAATTCATAAAAGTGCCGTGGCATCGCAGCGGGTGAACACATATAATGAACGAAAATTTTTAATGAAGGGGATAGTGAATGCGTCCAAGTGAAAGAACACCTAACCAAATTCGTCCAGTGACCTTTACTCGCCAATATACCATGCATGCTGAAGGCTCAGTGCTGGTTGAGTTTGGCAACACTAAGGTATTGTGTACTGCGAGTGTTGAGGCGGGTGTACCGCGTTTTATGAAGGGCCAAGGTAAAGGTTGGGTAACCGCAGAATATGGCATGTTACCGCGCTCGACCCACACCCGTAATAACCGCGAAGCAGCGCGTGGCAAGCAAGGCGGACGCACCATGGAAATTCAACGACTGATCGCCCGTGCATTGCGAGCTGCCGTTGATTTAAAAGCCTTGGGTGAAAACACTATCACTATTGATTGCGACGTGATTCAAGCGGACGGCGGTACACGTACGGCATCTATCAGTGGAGCCTGTGTCGCCTTGGTTGATGCATTAACCTATATGCGTGCCAAAGGAATGATCAACACTAATCCTCTGCAACACATGATAGCGGCTATCTCTGTGGGTATTTTCAACGGCGAACCTATTACCGACTTGGAATATATCGAAGACTCACAAGCCGAAACTGATATGAACGTGATTCTTACCGAAACCGGCAAAATCATCGAGGTGCAAGGCACTGCTGAGGGTGAACCGTTCTCATTTGATGAGCTAGAGCAAATGCTAAGTTTAGCTAAGCACTCTATCCGCGAAATTATCGACATCCAAAAACAAGCTTTGGCATAAGCACCAAGCGACTAGCTAAAGAGACATCTAATGAAAGAATATCAAAAGCAGTTTATTGAATTCGCATTAGCCAAGCAGGTATTGAAGTTTGGTGAGTTCACGCTTAAGTCTGGCCGCACTAGCCCTTACTTCTTTAACGCTGGGTTGTTTAACACCGGGCAAGACTTGGCCAAGTTAGGCCGCTTTTATGCAGCTGCACTTGAAGATGCTGGTATTGATTACGACTTATTGTTTGGTCCTGCTTATAAGGGGATCCCCATTGCTACGACTACAGCGGTGGCGTTGGCAGATCATTACAATAAAGACGTACCTTACTGCTTTAACCGCAAAGAGAAAAAAGACCATGGTGAAGGAGGCAACCTAGTTGGCTCTGAGCTTAAAGGAAAGGTGATGTTAGTGGATGATGTGATCACCGCTGGCACCGCCATTCGCGAGTCTATGGAAATCATTGCCGCCAATGGTGCTGATTTAAGCGGGGTGCTGATTGCTCTGGATCGTCAGGAAAAAGGCAAAGCAGAGCTCTCGGCTATCCAAGAAGTAGAGCGAGACTTCAACACCCAAGTGGTATCGATAGTTAAGCTAGCAGATTTAATCACCTATCTTGAGCAGCAGGGCAATATGGATGAGCACCTGCAAGCGGTCAAAGCCTACCGCGACCAATATGGTGTTGCATAGCAATATTGAAAAGCCCCGCTATCGGGGCTTTTTTTATGGCTGATAATAAGGTGGCAAGCGTTATGACAAGCTTAAAGTTAAACGGCCAAGGGCTAGGGCGGATAGTTAAAGCATTGCGTTGTACCTACTGGGGACTCAAAGCAGCTTATAAGGGCGAAGCCGCATTTCGCCAAGAGCTGACCTTGGCATTCATCCTTTTTCCTATCTCCTTTTTCATTGCCGATACCGCGATGCATTGGTTAGCACTGATTGTGGTTATATTATTAGTGTTGGTTGTTGAATTACTGAACTCAGCCATTGAAGCGCTTACCGATAGGGTGTCTACGGAATTACATATTCTTTCTGGGCGCGCTAAAGATATGGGCTCGGCTGCGGTAAGCTTGGCATTGTTGATTGCCGCCTTGGTATGGGGAGTCAGTATTTACCAAGCAGTCAGACCCTACTGGTAATGGTTACCTTTTAAACTGCTTTTCAGTTAACAACAGAATTAAAGCCATTAATAAGTGAATTAATGGTCTTTTTTAGTGCGTTTTGAGTGTAAAGTGCGCAAACGATCCATTTTTTGCAGTTTTCTTTAAAAAAGGGGTTGCGTGGAAATCGAATCTCCCTATAATGCGCATCCACCGACACGGCGGACTGCTTATAAACAAGCACTTCAACGAGTTGGGTGAGTCAAGTAAAACTGAGTTTTAAACAGTGCATTGAAAAGTGCAAACTTCTTAAAATAAAGTGTTGACAATAAAACAGGGTTGAGTAGAATGCACAGCCCTCGAGACGCGAAAGCAACTCGAAACGTTCTTTAAAAATATGAAGCAATCATCTGTGTGGGCACTCGTACAGATTGAGTTCTAACAGCCGATTCTAGTTCGCTAGATGACGCAAACAAATTTAGAGTCTCAATTGAACTGAGTGACCATAAGTTATTAAAAGATTCAGCCTTGAGCTGTTTTGATTTTACTTTTTTAAAAGTGAAAGTAATAACGCACAGTCAATTCGATATCGAAAGATATCAAAATCAGTATTCATTGAGCAGAAGCTTA